>NZ_JAIXUB010000019.1 GCF_027484205.1 Flavobacterium sp. | reverse complement strand
TCAGGTTTCAGGTTTCAGGTTTCAGGTTTCAGGTTTCAGGTTTCAGGTTTCAGGTTTCAGGTTTCAGGTTTCAGGTTTCAGGTTTCAGGTTGTATAATGCAAAATTAAATTTTTAAATCTACATTGAAATTGAATTTTGAAGTTGACTTTTGAAATTGAAATTACTCCACAATTCGCAATATTTTCTTGAAATCGTCAACATCCAAACCTTTAGATTTATAAAATTCAATATCAAATTTTGTTTGTTGTGCCCATGATGTTTTTACATCAATATTATTTGACTTGTATTTTTTGTGAATTTCTTTTGCTTCAGCCATTTCTTTATTAAAAACTAAGGCATTTGCATATTTTAATTGATACCAAAGTTGGTTAGCATCTAATTGTGTTGCTTTAAGATAAGATTCTTTTGCTTTAACGAATTGTTTTGTTTCGATATAGATATCGCCTAAAGCACTATAATCTTTTGCTTGTGCCCATTTGTTTGCAACAATCTCATTTAGAATATAATCAATTGCTTTTTGATGCTGATTTTTTTTATAAAAATCCCAAGCTGTTTTCCTTTTGAATTCTAAAAAATCGTTCATTTGATTTGTGTTTTGAACTGCTTTGAGAGTTATAGTTTGTAGTGCATACGTTTTTTCTGCTGATAATAAGTCTTTGAATTCTTTGTATTTATACTTTTCACTTACTAAATTTATAAATTCACCTACAAACAAATCTTTTTTAGAAAGGTTTGCGAAAAAATCAAACTTTTTAATTTCGTTTTCTAAATCTTTTTTAGTTTCAACATTCCATCCACGACTTGCCTTTTTATTTACCCAAGGCACTACTTCAAGAACTATTTTTTGATTCATAACCCAATTGTCACTTTCGAATGCGAAATATAAATTTTCTGAATTTTGAATAGCACATTTGGAATCAGTTGAAAGTAGTTTTGCTTCTTTATTTATTGGCGTATTTTGAACCACACAAGCGTTAATGACTTTTCCCGTCTTTAGATAATTTTCTGAATCTTTATTTTGTTGAAATACAGCATATTTACATTCGTCATCTCCAGAAATAGTTGAAAGCAAAAAAACAGCTCCAGCAGTTCCTTGACTTATTCCTGTAGGATCAGGAATTGCCTTTAAAACAGAAACTAAACTACTTGATAATTTTTGATTGTCGTCGAGCAAGGTAATTCGGTAAACGACTTCTGTTGTTCCTTCAGGAAAATTGGCTGTTTTTATAGATTTTTTTTCGCCTGCTTTTAGTGTAATGGTTTCGTTTGTGGTGCGAATATTGTCCCAGTAACCATCATTGGATTGAGAAAACAGGTTTGTAATTGAAAGCAACGAAATTAAAAGAAATGATTTTTTAAACATTTTGATTTTATGTAATTAGTTTGCTATTTAGCCCTGATTGAAGTGCAAATCCTTTTTATTGCTTTGGAAAAAGACCTTTGACAGTACTCAGGATGACATAAGCAATAAAAGATTGCAACGAAAAGCAGGAAAATGGTTAATAACAATTCTCATGCCATTTGCTACAAAAAATTATAATATAATACTTTGTCCTATTTCTAGAAGCATTAAGTCTTTTCCTGCGTTGAAGAATTTCTTTTTGGCTTGGTCGTGGTCGATTTCGATATAACCAAAAGTATCGAAATGAACGCCAAGAATTTTATCACAATCCACAAAATCAGAGGCAATAATTGCGTCGTCAACATCCATTGTAAAATTGTCTCCTAGCGAGAGAATGGCAAGGTCGAGTTTGGTTCGCATTGGAATGAGTTTCATGTCCATGGTAAGCGCAGTATCGCCAGAAATATAGATATTTTTGTGTTCGCCTTCGATGACAAAACCGCAAGGATTTCCGCCGTAAGAACCATCGGGAAAGGAACTTGAATGAATGGCGTTTACCAATTTTACTTTTCCAAAATCGAATTTCCAACTTCCTCCATGATTCATAGGATGATGTTTAATTCCCTTTTCACCATAATGAACGGCAACTTCATAATTAGAAACAATGGTTGCATCAGTTCGTTTTGCAATGACCTCGGCATCGAGAATGTGATCTTGATGTGCGTGGGTTAAAAGTATGTAATCGGCTTTCAAATCGTTGATGTTGATGTGAGCCGCTTTAGGATTAGCAGAAATAAAAGGGTCAACTAAAATGTGTTTTCCGCTAACTTCAATGCCAATGCAGGCGTGACCGTAGAATGTTATTTTCATGGTGTGTGGGATTAATTTATAACTCTTTATAAATAATATATTCTAATTCAAAATATAATAAACAATTAAATCAGAAACGAAAAAGATTAAAGCTAATGAAAGTAGTACTGAAAGTAAAAATGTGCTTAGTGCTAATTTTTTTAATTCAGGATCTAAAAGTCTTGGCTCTTGGTTTTTGTATACTGTAATTAGATGTTTGGTTAATGGAAAATACGCCACCAAAAACAAATATTGATCGAAGTTGAAATTATTTAAAACGGCAAATAAAACTACCAAAACCATTGCAGAAATAATTAGGAAATAATGATAATTTTTCGCCCACTTTCCTCCCATTTTTACAACTATAGTGTTTTTACCAACTTTTCTATCGGAAGCTTCGTCGCGCATATTGTTGAGATTTAAAACGCCAACACTTAAAAAACCAATTGCAGTTGCCGGAAGTAATAACAACCAATCTATTTGCTTAGAAAACATAAAATAGATTCCGAATGTGCTTACTAATCCGAAGAAAATAAACACGAAAATATCGCCATAACCTCTGTAGCCATAGGCATTTTTACCAACAGTATATCGAATGGCCGAAGCAATAGCTAAAATTCCTAAAACAAAAAACAATAGCGAATAGACTAAATATTTTCCTTTGAATGAAAAATAAATTAATGACAAAGCTGAAAGTAATGTTAATAGCGACATGAAAAATATAGCTACTTTCATTGCTTGTGGCGTAATTGCTCCACTTTGAATGGCACGTTTTGGTCCAACTCTATCGTCGTTATCTGTTCCTTTTATTCCATCACCATAATCATTGGCAAAATTGGAAAGTACTTGTAAACAAACTGTTGTTGAAAGTGCAAAAATGATAATTTTCCAATTAAAGTAGGCTTGTGACAAGGCGTAAAAACTTCCGACCAAAATTCCAGAAACCGAAAGTGGTAATGTTCTTATTCTTGCTGCGTCAATCCAATGTTTCATTTTAAAAATGTTTAAAAGTTTAAAAGTTTAGAAAAGTTTATAAGTTCTTTCATTGAAAAGATTTTTGAAAAATACTATTCACTAATCACTAATTACTCTTCACTAAACCTACATCCAATTACTATCTGATGTTTCAATTTCGTATAACCAAAGGTTTACGTATTCTTTAATTTTATCAAATTTTCCTAGATAAAAAGTAATATTTCCACCTGCTGTATGCATTGTTAACGAACCAATATTCAGGTTTTTATGCCAAAATAGTTGCGATGTTGTCAATGCTTGAATTTTTCCTATTTCAATAATTTCATTATCAATATCCCAAGCGCCACTTTGTTTTATAATATGATTTTCATTGACATATAATCGATAATTTCTGAATCCGAAATAATGAATTACTAATAAGAAAATGGTATAAACTAGTGCAAAATGAGAATAATTAAAAACTTCGGCATTGATATAATTACCAAAGATAAAAAATCCTGATAAAGGAAGTACAATTGTTAAAAAAATTGCGAAAACTAATTTACGAAAGTTAGGTTGCATCATTGCGCCTTTTTGAGGCAATTCTTTGAAAATTAATTTTAGAATTTCGTCACTTTCAGCAGTATTGCAACCTGGAATTTCAATTTGAGACTTACTTTGCTTTTTTTCATCACTTACGGCTTGTTTGATTTTGATTTCAAGAACATTAAGTTTCCTTTGAAAAAAATTTCTAGAAATGTTGACAATTTGAACTTTCTCAGGTTTTAAAATAGTACTTTCAGTATTAATCAATCCATAAGAAAGTAGCAACGATCCTTTTTGCTTTGCAATAGAATAATTGAAGTACTTGATTAATGTTCGACCAATATTTAAGAGAAAAACAACTGTAAACAGTATCAAAATAGCAACAAGTGTTCCATAAATCACTGGATAACTATTAATTACTTTTTCAATTTTGTCTTCATCAATTACATCTTCTCTACCAATATTTCTTAGATTTTCTAAAATGGTAAAAAAGAACGTTAGAATCAATCCAATACTTTTTACATAATTAGATGTAATTCCAATTTTTAATAAACTGATTAGATTTATTTTAAGAAACGATGTAGGTGTATTGTTTTCAATTGTTTGAAGAACATGTTCCTCAGAATTAACTTCTCTTTTAACTTCATTATCAAGCAATTTAGATTTTAAAGCTAATGCCAGCGAATGAGAAATTGCTTTGATATTGCCTTCTTTTTTATCGCTTCCTGCAGTATCAACATTTAAAGCATAAATCCCTATAATTCTGTGAATCAGTGTTTGATGAATATTAACCTGCTGAATTTTATTAAGTTGAATTGTAGTTTTGGTTTTGTTAATAACTCCTTCATTTACAATAAATTCGTCGTTATCTTCATCTATGTAAAAGGTAAAATTGAGGTATTTTAAATAAGCTACAATTGCGGTAAGGACAATTAAACCCAAAATTCCTGCAAAAACTAAAACTTTATCACTAAAATCTGCTTTAATTAAAAAAATGAAAATGATTGGTAAAAAAGCTTTTCCAAATTTGTATAAAGAATCAAAAAAAAGTACCAAAACACCAATTTTTGATTGACGTTGTGGCTGATTAAAATTGGTTTCCATTACAATTGTTTTTGAATTTTACCCATCAATAATTGTTTGATATTTTCAGCTTCTTCTTTAGCAATTCCCGGAATTTCAACATCGCTCGAACTTCCACCAGCAGTGAATATTTCAACTGTTGCTAATCCAAAAAATCTAGAAATAAAACCTTCATGTAAAGCAACATGTTGTACTCTATTATATGGAACAACCATTGTATTTGTTGCGATGATGCCACTTCTATAAATTACATCATGATTTCTAAAGGCGTAAGCTTTTTTCTTGAAAGAAATCCGATATAAAATGAAAGAAAGATTCACAATTAACAAGAAAATCCCAAATACCCAAAATGGATTAAATTTTTCAGAATCATCTACATTAATCCATAAAAAAATTATTGCAATAGCTAAAATTGAAAAGAGAATTAGATTATTAATTAACAAAACGTTCCAATATTTAGAATGCAAAGAAGTAAGTTGTACTTCTTCAAATCGAGGAAGTTGTTTGGTATCAATGGTTTCGTTAGAGAAGTTTTCCATGTAAAAAAAGTTATAAAATGAATACAAAAAGTACTTTTTGCATAAAAAAGCACTTCGACTGAGCTCAGTGTGACAAAACTGACAACTGAAGACTAAACTAAGGCAACCATTTTTTATCAAAATTAGGTTTTCTTTTTTCTAAGAAAGCATCTCTTCCTTCTTTGGCTTCGTCTGTCATGTAGGCTAATCTTGTAGCTTCTCCAGCAAAAACTTGTTGTCCAACCATTCCGTCATCCGTTAAATTCATTGCGAATTTTAACATTTTTATGGATGTTGGCGATTTTGCCAAAATTTCTTGTGCCCATTCGTAAGCAGTATCTTCCAATTCATCGTGAGGAATGACCGCATTTACCATTCCCATTTCAAAAGCTTCTTTTGCGGAATAATTTCTTCCTAAAAAGAAAATTTCACGTGCTTTTTTTTGTCCAACCATTTTTGCTAAATAAGCCGAACCATATCCGCCATCAAAACTAGTCACATCGGCATCGGTTTGTTTAAAAATAGCATGTTCTTTACTGGCTAAAGTCAAATCGCATACTACATGCAAACTGTGTCCGCCACCAACTGCCCAACCTGGAACTACACAAATTACGGCTTTTGGCATAAAACGAATTAATCTTTGAACATCTAAAATATTCAATCTGTGATAGCCATCTTCACCAACATAACCTTGATGACCTCTTGCTTTTTGATCGCCACCACTACAAAAACTCCAAATTCCATCTTTAGAACTTGGACCTTCAGCAGAAAGCAAAACTACTCCAATGGAAGTATCTTCTTGAGCATCGTGAAAAGCTTGTAATAATTCGGCTGTAGTTTTAGGACGAAAGGCATTGCGAACATCAGGTCTGTTAAAAGCAATTCTAGCTACACCATTGCATTTTTTATAAGTAATATCTTCAAATTCTTTAGCGGTTAACCAATTGATTGTACTCATTGAAAACTATTTTTGTTAAAAATTGATTGGAAATACTAAATTATAGTATTTTAGCGTAAAAATAAACCAAAAAATACTTTAAACCACTATATTTTATTATGAAAAAATTTATTCTAAGTATCGGATTAGTAACATTAAGTTTAGGAAGTTTTGCCCAAACTTATGAATTTCAAACGGTTAAGGATATTGAAGCAAATCCGGTAATATCACAAGACAATACAGGAACTTGTTGGAGTTTTTCAACAACCTCATTTCTAGAAGCAGAAATCATTAGATTGACTGGAAAAAAAATAGATTTATCAGAAATGTATAATGTAAGAAATACCTATCCAAAGAAAGCATGGAATTATGTGATGCGTCAGGGAAAAGCGCAATTTGGAGAAGGCGGTTTAGCTCACGATGTGATTAATAGTGCCGAAGATTTTGGTTTAGTTCCAAATAGTGCTTACACCGGTTTAAATGGTACTAACGACACACACGATCATGCTGAAATGACTGCTGTTTTAGAAGCTATGCTAAAAACTTATGTAGCTAATCCTGGTAAAAAATTATCTCCACAATGGAAAGAAGCCGTAAATTCAGTTCTTGATGTTTATTTAGGAAAGAATGTTTCTGAGTTTACTTATGAAGGAAAAAAATATACTCCGAAGAGTTTCTTAGAAATGACTAAATTGAAAACAGCTGATTACGTTACGATTTCATCTTTTAATAATGAACCAATGTACAAGCCATTTTTATTGGATATTCCTGATAATTTTTCTAATGGAATGTTTTATAATTTACCTTTAGAAGAGTTTGTACAAAATATTGATAATGCATTGGATAATGGTTTTACTATTGCCTTAGATTGTGATGTTTCTGAAAATACGTTTTCGGGCAAAAACGGTGTTGCCGTAATTCCTGATAATGATGCTGATGCAAAAACTATTTTAACTGAAATCAAACCAGAAAAAGTAATCTCACCAGAATACCGTCAAGCGGAATTTGAAAATTTGACAACTACAGACGACCACTTGATGCACATTGTTGGAAAAGTAAAAGATCAAACAGGTAAAATTTATTATAAAGTAAAAAACTCTTGGGGAAATAAGTCTGGTAAAGATGGTCATATTTACATGAGTGGTTCTTATTTAAGATTAAAAACGATTTCTGTTTTATTACACAAAGACGGTTTGATTAAAACAACAAAATCTAAATTAGGATTATAATGAAACGATTTTTGTCATCAAAAAGTACCTTTACTTATATCTTTCTATGGGCTATTGTGCTGTTTATGATAGTTGTATTGTATTTAGGAATTAAAGAAAATGGAGTTGCATTAATTCCAATTGTAATAGTTTCTTTAGTCATTGGTTTTCTACTTTGGGTACTTTTAGACACTCGATATGTTATAAAAAATCATTTTTTATTGTATCGTTCAGGACCAATTAGAGGACGAATAAATATTGAACAAATTCAAAAAATAAAAAGACATTCTGGATTGTATGTTCCTGTGACTTTAAAGCCTGCACTTGATACTAAAGGTTTCATAATTACTTATAATAGATATGATGATCTGTTTATTTCACCTATTAAAAGTGATTTATTTTTAGAGGAACTAATGAAGATTAATCCGAAGATTGAAATTATATAAAGTAAGAAAGGTAAGCGTTCAACTTACCTTTTTTTATATCCAATTTTTACTGAAGTCATTGTTAGTGAACCGCCAACAGGCTTGTCATTAAAAAAACTTATTTGGTCTTTAGTATCTTGCAATGCGATAGAATAAATCAATGGAAAATAATGATCTGGTGAAGGAATAGCAAGTTTTGCTGCTTTATTTAATTTTTCATATTCTATCAACGATTTGAAATCACCATTACCGATTTTTTCTTTAAAAATAGTATTCATTTCAATAGCCCAATCATAACCATATTCAGGTTCATTAAGTTTGTCCCAAGCAACCATACCTAAATTATGAACCATATTTCCACTTCCTATTATTAAAACACCTTTTTTTCTTAAAGAAGCTAATTGTTTTGCTAGCTCAAAATGATATTGAGCAGGTTTTCCATAATCAATACTCAATTGCAAAACTGGAATGTCAGCATTAGGATACATATGTCGAACAACAGTCCATGTTCCGTGATCTAAACCCCAATCGTGATCTAAACCTACATTAGTAGAAGTGATTAAATCAGATGTGAATTTTGCCAATTCTGGATTTCCTTTTGCTGGATATTCAACTTCAAATAACGCTTGTGGAAAACCTCCAAAATCGTGAATTGTTTTGGGATTATTCATAGCCGTAATGTGTGTTCCATTTGTTAACCAATGTGCAGAAATTACTAAAACAGCTTTTGGTTTTGGTATTTCTTTTCCAAATTTCTTCCATGTATTAGAAAACTCATTGTCTTCAATTCCATTCATTGGCGAACCATGTCCAATAAATAACACTGGAAGTTTTTCGTCTTCTTCGTTCAAGTCTTTTGTCCAATTGTAGAACGGCTGTAATGATGCCATAGTCATTCCTCCTATTAGTGTTTTTATAAAATCTTTTCTTTCCAAAATCACAACATTTGTATATACAAATATATGAAATTTATTTAATATGCTACATTTTTCTTTAAAGATAAAAAAGTGAAAAATCAGAAGATGTTTACTTAGTCAGTTCATTGCAATCATGTGCGCTGAATAACGATTAGATTTTTTTAAAATGGAACACTTTGTAAAGCTAGGTATTTAATTGAATAAATAAAAAACCACAAAAAAGTTATAGCTTTAAAACTGCTAAGAAGTTTTATTACCACTTAATTTTTTCTCCCACGACCATCTGCTTTCCTCCTTTAAAACCAATACTTAATTGTAAACTATCTGTTTTCTTTCGCATTTCTTTTAAAAACTTTGGATTATCCTTTCTAAACTTAGCGTAAGAAACTAAATGAATAGTATCTTTATTAGTTTTTAAGTCAGCTAAACTTCTCTTTGGATTATATTTTTTTATTAACTCCTCAACATTTTTGTCGCTTAATTTATAAAAATAATTTATGTTAATCCTATCTGGGTAATTGGAATCATGTCTACTTTTCAAACCCCAAATTAATTTATTATTTTTTTTATTTATGATTAAATAATCTTCACCTTTTGATATTCTATCGTCATCAATCTCAAAATAGAAAACAACGTCAACTTCGTTGTAACTATTTAAGTAAAATTTAAATTCCAATGGAATATTTACTATTATATGCTCTTTTGTAGAAATAATTTCCTTAACGATGAAAACTCTCTCGTTTGAAACCACTTCTTCAAAGTACTTTTTCTCAGCACATCCTGATGAGATAAAAATAAAACACAGTAATACAAAAAATTTTTTCATTATTTAATCAATTAAAAAATATACAATCAATAATATCATCAAAAGTACCAAGAGTTTCATTGATTATAATATAACTTATAAAAACATATTTATTGTCTGAATTTTGAATATTATTACCAATTGATTCTCTCACCAACGACTTTTGATCCTTTTCCTTTTATGTACAAACTTAAAATAAGACTATCAGGCAGCTTTCTCATTTCCTGTAAAAACTCAGGATTGTCTTTTCTATATTTTGAATAAGATATTAAATAAATAGTATCGTTTTTTGTCTGTAATGACTTTATTGTTTTAGAAGGATTATATTTCTTTATTAGTGCTATAACTTCATCTTTTGTGATCTTTCTTTTTTCATCTATAATATAAATATTAGTTGGATAATTATAAGGACTATATTTATCAAGTGAAAACATTTTTGTTTTATATTTTGTATCGATATAGTGAAAATCTCCTTCAAATCTTTTTCTACCATCGTTTTCATAATAAGGGACTGCACTGATTATTTTTTCATTGTTTAAATTTAATTCAAATTCAATTGGAACATTTAAATTATAATAGGTTTCTTCAAATGTTTCTTTTAAAGTAATACTTACTTTTTCATTTGAAATTACCTCTTTTAAATAATTTCTTTCTGTACAACTAATAAAAAAAAATACAGTGCTAATTAAAATAATTGTTTTCTTCATAATTAACTTTTTAAAAATATACAATCTATAACATCATCAAAAGTGCCAAGATCTTCATTATTTATTCGATAACTTATTAAAACGCATTTGTTCTCTTTATTTTGCATGTTATTAAAATCTCTCAACTCATCAATTGTTTTAAAATTTCCTTTGAACAATTTATCTAAAGTTTCTTGACAAACAAAGACAGCTTGAAATTTTTTGCTAATTGCCCAACCATTAAAATCAATAAAATTTAAAGCCGCTTCTAGCCCTTGCTTTTTAATATTTTGCCATTTAAGAAATAATGATTCATTAATGAGTTTGTCTTGCTCTGCTATTTGGTCTTTCATTGTCCACTCTGTTAGTGCAAGACCAAAGGCTATTACATCTAATCCTGGTATTAATCCAACAAACGTGCTAAGAGATGGAACATTAAACTCATCATTACCACTTAACTCAGGAAACATATTTATGGTATCTTTAAATATTGAAAAATATCCATAATATTTTGTTGCCTCTTTTATCACTTTTACTCCTGTATAAAAACTATTATATGCAGCAGTTTTCGTTCCTTTTTCAACTGGTACTATAATATTTTCTTCTTCAATGAAAATTTGTGTAGCATCGTTCTTAATTTTAAAGTAATGATTTAATTCCACTATTTCATATGTTGATGCTTCAATTTTATTTTTCACTAAATTAATTCTTTCTGTGTAAATCTCTTTATAAAATTGGTTTACATCTTCAAAAGACTTGTATGTAATAGTGTTTCTAATCTTTATCGAAACAAACTTTTTAATTGTTCCATCAGGAAGTCTATCTAAAGCAAATGTAATAATATCACCTGTATGCGAATACATTTCTGGTAAATTATTTTCACCATTAAAATATGCAGCTTTAAGTCTAAGGGAAATATCAGAAGGATAAACATATAATTGAACTTTTTTAGAAGTCCAATCTATATTGTTATACTGCCATGACCAGTACAACTCTAAACTACCATTTAAAGATGGTCCGCTTTTATCGTCAATAATATCATTTGCCCAACTTGGATTTAAAAATAACTCTAAAGTAATTCTTTTCTTTCCTTCAAATTCTCTAACAATACCTAAAATTTTTATTTCTTTATCATCAAACTTATCATCATCTGTAGTAACTAAATTATAAAACGTAAAAAAAGGATGCACAAAACCTAAAGGATAACTAATCTTATCATTATCTAAAAGTTTAAATTCAATTTCTGTATTTGTAGGCACAGCTTGATTTACGTTTAATTGAAAATATACTGTTTTTTCTAAGTTGGAACGATACTTTTCATAACTAGAACTGTCAACTGGAAGCTTCCCATCATAATCAGAACTCCAATATGCTGTTGGAAAATCTTTAGAGTTAACTTCTAATCTGTTGATGCTATCGAAACTATCCTTGTCTTGAACACTAGAAATCTTTAATTTGTTTTCAATACTAATTCGATCTAAACTAGGCGTGTTTTTTAAATTATATTTTTCTTTAATAAAATCAGGTGTATTTCTGTATAACCAAACAAGTAAATCTATCTTTGCAAGATTAAGTTGTTTTAAATCAATACTTTTAGAAATTGATTTATCTTCAATTGGAATTATTTTTTCAAAAGCATTCAAAAAAGAATTTGTTACTTTTTCCAAAAATTCTTTACTAGGTTCATTTTTTGCAAACTTCAAGAATGATTCAAAATCATTAAAACTTGATGAACTAACAGTAAATGCAATGTGGTCTTTGTTGTTTTTTTCTTCAACTTTCTCTTTATCAACAAAATAATAATGAACTAAATATTCAATATTTTTTCTTAAATAATCAAATTTTAATTCTAAGCTATTATGAATATCGACAACTCCACTTTCTTTGTACAATTTTGCTTTTAACTGTAGTTTTTTGTTTCCAATAAATGTAGCTCTAGTCGTAAGCTTTTCTTGATTATAAATAAAACTTGATTTCTCTTCTAAAAAACCAATTATCTTTTGAAAATCGATATTTTTAGACGTAAAAATCGATTTGTAGAGAGCACTATTTTTTCCATTGGGAGTTTCTAAAGCTATTTCATTAAATATTTCCCTGATAGGTTTTAATGTTTTTAAATCGTGTAAAGGATTATTTTTCAAGGATTCCTCCTTCATATCATCTATACTCAAAAATTTCATTCCTTGAAGTTCTTTTTGACTTTGTTCGTCAAAATCGCTAAAATCTAATGTATCTGTATTCATTTGCCTTAATTTAAAAACAAAGTAATAACGTACAAAAAATATTGTTATTGTGACTATTAGTTTGGGATTTTTGAATAACAAAGTTAACAAAATCCATTTATTTTCTAAACTATTGAAAATAAGCTATTAAGGCAAGTATGTTATTTTAAAACTTCATAGTCTAAGAAATCAAATAAATTCCGTCGTCTTTAATTTCGATTAGTTTTTCTTTGTATAAATGTCCAATGGCTTTTTTGAAGGTTTTTTTACTCATTTTCAAAACTGTCTTGATATCTTCTGGATTCGAATTATCATTTAATCGCAAAAAACCACGACTTGCTCTCAATTCGTTAAGGATAATTTCAGAATTTGGTTCAATGTTTTCAAAACCTTGTTTGTGCAACGAAACATCAATTTTTCCGTCAGGACGAATAGTTTTGATGTATCCTTTCATTTTATCACCAGTACGAATCGAATCGTCATAAACCTCATCTTTATAAACCAAACCTTTATGTTTTTGGTTGATAATAACATTAATTCCGATGTCGGTTATGTGCGAAATAATTAAGTCAACTTCTTCACCTTTTTCAACAGTAATGTTTTCATTATCAAGAAACTGATTCGTCTTACTTGAAGCAACTAACCTATTGGTTTTTTCGTCCATATAAAGGTAAACTAAGTAACGTTTTCCTTTTTCCATCGGACGTGCTTGCTCTTTAAACGGAACCAAAATATCTTTTTCCATTCCCCAATCCATGAATGCGCCAATTTGATTGATATAATTTACTCGCAAAAGCGCAAATTCATCTAAAAAAATATAAGGAACTAATGTCGTTGCAACTGGACGTTCTTCGTGATCTAAATAAACAAAAACGGTTATTTCTTCACCAATTTCAAATACTTTTGGAACATATTTATTGGGTAATAAAACGTCTTCTTTTCCATTAGTAAGAAATAAACCCACTTGTGTATCTCTATCAATTTTTAATGTATTGAACTGACCAATCTTCATAATATGCTATTAATTTGTGCAAAGGTACAAAAAGGAAATTAGTTTCGGGTTTCGGGTTTCGGATTTAAAGTTTAAGGTTTTGGTATTGAACTTTTTTAATTTTGGAATTTATTTGGGATTTGAAATTTGTTATTTGGGATTTGATTTATGTTATCTTTGATTAAAAAATGGATTGCAACACTATTGATGCCAAAGAAGTAGATTATTTGTACATTCAAACTTCACAGCTTCCTAATTCTGGAAAAGGATTGTTTACTGCAATAGCTATTTATAAAGATGAAATAGTTTCTGTTTTTAAAGGAGAAATTTTATCCGATTGTGAAGCTGCAAATAGGGTTAAAAACAATGATGACCAGTATTTTATGAATCTTCTAAATGGTACAATATTAGATTGTAAAAACACCGATTGTTTTGCAAAATATGCTAATGATGCCAATGGTTTTTCAATCCCGAAGCTTCGGGACAGTTTTAAGAACAATACAAAAATAACATTAGATGAAAACGGAAATGTTTGCCTGATTGCTACTAGAAAAATAAAATCTGGTGAAGAAATTTTCTGTGATTATGGAAAACGATATTGGAAGAAACATAGTTAAACCAACTCTCTAAAATATTGCAACAAAACCTTATCATTTTCTAATGTTGGTGTAAAAACTTCTAATAAAACTGGTTTTTCATTTTGAGCAAACATCGCCTCTAAACTATGTTCTAAAGTAGTTTCATTACTTGCTGTTAAATACTCAAATCCATACATTTTTGCCAAATGTTCCGCTGTTAAACAATGTGAGGTTTCAAAAAAGGTATTGAACACAGGTGATTCATCATGACCTGGAAGAATTCTGAAAATTCCGCCACCACCATTATTCATCAAAATAATTTTAAAGTTTTTGGGAATATAATTGTTCCAAAGTGCGTTGCTGTCATACAAAAATCCGATATCTCCAGCAATTAAAACCGTTGGTTTTCCTGAAGCAGTAGCTGCACCAATTGCAGTTGAAGTGCTTCCATCAATGCCACTTGTTCCTCGATTACAAAAAACTTCAATAGTAGGATTCATCGAAATTAATTGTGCATAGCGTATTGGCGAACTATTACTGATTTGCAATTGACTTTTAGATTTTAATTTGGGCAAAATAATATCAAATGCTTTTAAATCGGTAAATGGAATTTTACTCAAATAATCAACATGTTTTTCTAAACGTAACGCTCTTATTTTTAAAAGCTCTTTTTGATAGTTACTTTCAATTTCGACCGTTTTTGAAAAGAAGTTTTCGAAGAATATATTTGGTGTAATTTCAAAATGTTTCGTCAAACAACCATACGTATCATAAGCTCTCAACTCGTCTATATGCCAATGTTGTTTTGGCTGGAATTTTCTCAAAAAAGCTTTAATTCTTTTGGATACAATCATTCCACCAAAAGTCAATAAGATATCGGGTTGAAATTCGATAAAATCTTGTTCGGAAAATGGTGTGATTATGGTATCAATATTGGTAATAAAATTAGGATGATGCACATTAGACGTAACTTCAGTCATTACAACAACTGATACATCATTACCTAAATGATTCAAATATTTTTGTTCTATTTCATTTGGATTTAATCCACCAATTAAAACTAACTTTTTTTGTGATTGATTCCAAAGGTTTGCATAATTTGAAATAGCATATATATCTTTATTAATGTGAGTGTTTGAAATAACTTTTGGATGTATAACAAGTTCTTCAACGGTTTCATACAAAGGTTCTTCAAAAGGTGCATTAATGTGAACAGGACCTTTTTTGGCGAAAGCCGTATTTATAGCTTCATTGATTAAAAAATCATTTTCATCTGATGGAAATTCGTCCAAATTTGCATTAAAAAGTGAGTGATTAGCAAAAACGTTTTCTTGACGAATGGTTTGTCCGTCACCAATATCTATTTTACTTTTTGGTCTATCTGCAGAAACAACAATTAAAGGAATTTCGCTGTAAAATGCTTCGGCAAAAGCCGGATAATAATTCAACAAAGCGGAACCAGAGGTACAAACTACAGCAACAGGTTTCTTGATTTGTTGAGCAATTCCGAGTGCGAAAAATGCCGCACAACGTTCGTCAGCAACGCTATAACAAGTAAAATTAGGATTATTTACAAAACCAATGGTAAGTGGAGCATTTCGAGAACCTGGAGAAATTACAATATGTTGGATGCCTTTAGCTCTAAAAATTTCGAGGATAGATTGTGCTAAAGGTATTTTTGGGTATTTCATTTTTAAAATGGAAGTATGTTTCTAAAATTCCAAATACAAAAGTACAAAGTTATTTATTGAAGAAAAATTAAACCAATGAGAAAGTTAAGTTAATTAAGCTATTTCTTTGTAGTAAAAAAAATACTATTTTTGAAACATGGAAATTAAAATCAGACCTTATCAAATTGAAGACACGCAAGCTATTTTAGAAATAATTAATTATAATATTCTAAATTCTACAGCATTATATGATTATAAACCAAGAAGTTTGGTAAATCAAGTGGCTATTTTTAATGATAAATTAGAAAAAGGATTTCCAATAATTGTTTCGACAGAAAATGGCGTTGTTGTAGGTTTTGGTTATTATAGTGAATTCCGATTTAGAGAAGCATATAAATTTACAGTGGAACATTCGGTTTATGCACATCCAAATCACATTGGAAAAGGTATTGGAAAACTTCTTTTGGAAGAATTAATTAATTTGGCGAAAGCTCAAAATCTTCACACCATGATTGGAGTTATCGATGCTGAAAACCAAAGTAGTATTGATTTTCATAAGAAATTTGGGTTTGAAATCGTTGGCACAATTAAAGATTCGGGATTCAAATTTAATCGTTGGTTGCACAGTGTTTTTATGCAAAAAATGCTTTAGAAATTAGAGGATAGTACTCCAACAAGCTCAGAGTGATAAATTTATGAAATAAAAAAAATCAGAAAACAATTTTATGTGCTTTCTGATTTTCTTTTATTTATATCTTTTTAAAATCTAACTTTTAATCCAATTTACGATTTCGTCATCGGTTGGTAAAACATTTGGCGCAACAACTTTTTCTAACTCACCTTTTTCGTTGATTAAATATTTTTGAAAGTTCCATTCTACTTCACTGTCTTGCAAACCATTCTTAGCTTTTTGAGTTAAAAACTGATATACTTCATTCATGTCTTTTCCTTTAACAGAAATTTTACTCATCATTGGGAAAGTTACACCATAATTTCTTGAACAAAATTCTCCAATTTCTTTATTTGAACCTGGTTCTTGCTGTCCAAAATTGTTCGCAGGAAAACCTACAATTACGAAATTATTATTCTTATATTGATTGTAAATTGCTTCTAAATCTTTATATTGAGGTGTTAAACCACATTTAGAAGCTGTATTAACCACTAGAATTTTCTTTCCTTTTAGTGTAGCAAAATCGAATTCGTTACCTTCTAAATCTTTAACTTTGAATTGATAGATAGTCTGTTTTTCCATAACTAATTCTTTTGTTTCTCTAATTGGTGCTACTTTATTTTGAGCTTGATTTTGACAACTTGTAAGGGAAAGAATCCCGATTAAAAAAAGTAATTTTCTCATCTTTAAAATTTTTATAAAAATAGTTAATTAATGATTTAGTTTACAAAAACAATGCTTAATTTTTTGTTATAATAAAAGCCCAACAACAAAGTCATTGGGCTTCAAAACAAAAAAAACAAAAACAAAGTAACTGTAAATGCTTTCTTTTAAATGCGATTAAGGCGCTTGAACAATTGGTGTTCTAATTGATTCTAAAACGGCTACAACTTCATTAATAATAACTGGATCAGTTACTCCGTTTTTTCCTGCTGCTGTTCCTACATATCCAATAAATTTGTCATAATCAGCATTAGTAGACTTCACTCCCATTCTTGGGTTAGTAGCAGGATTATGAGCATCTACCATGTTTAAACCTGAATAAGTATTTGTTGCGCTTCCTCCCGTATTTGCTGAGAAAAAATCGGTTAAATTTTTACTTAAAACTGCAACATTTGTTGTATTTCCTGAAGTAACTTCACCTACAATTGGAGCAAAATGTGCACCAAAATTTCCTGGCGCAGCAGCTACAATATCGCCAACAATTAATGTAATTGTAGTATCTACCACTGAACGATAACTCAATCGTCCCATTTCAATCATTTGTCCAGGATTATTTGGATCAGCTACTTTTGTTGTTCCTCCTAGTTTTTGATATAATGATTTCATTTTTGGTGAATCATCGTCATCGCTACAAGATGTAACAAAAACCATTGAACCGATTAACAGTGCACTTAGTGCTAATTTTGAGATGTTTTTCATAGTTATTATATTTAAGATTAATTGAAAATTCGTTGTACTCCTTTTGAAAAATGATAGCTAAAACTTCCTTCTTGAATAACAGGACAAACTTGTTTAGCTTTTATATTTGATGGTAAAATGTAACGTGTTGCTTTATAACTTCCTTTTTTCATTAATTCATCATAGATTTTTTTTGAATCTGCAATTTTATTATCGTGAAAAAAAACAACCACATTATTTTTTAAATTATAGCTGTCATTTATAAAACCTGGTATTGATTTTAGATTTCTATGAATTTCTTTCATTTTTAAAGAATCTAACGGTTCTTGAAAGTCAATTCTACTAATTTGCATCGTTGCATTATCATAAGCAATTGGCTTTGCTGTTGCAATGTGAACTACTAAAACAACTAATAGTAAAAGTGTAGTTCCAAACAAACTGAGTGCGATAATTTTTAACTTTTTTCTCATAATAATTTGTTTTAATGTTTTTTGTTGAAAGGATATACGGCAATAAGTTTCATTTGGTTTTATTTTCATTAAAATTTTAAAAAAAGATGCTTTTCATCGAGGATAGTTGAAAAAATTTTTAAAACAATAAAAAAAAAGGTAGTTTTATAAATCCAAACCTTTTTAGGTTTCGTATATATCATTCTAAACAAAAAAACAAAAGCATTATGTCACAAGAAGAATTAATTCCGTTACTCCTGAAGAAGGACCAGCGTGGCTTTACGATTATGTATGATATGTATTCAAAAAGTCTATTTGCCGTTATTTCAAATTTGATTAAAGAAACTGAAGATGCCGAAGATGTGCTTCAAGAAGTATTTGTAAAAATTTGGAAAAACATTGAAACCTATAGTGATGCTAAAGGTCGTTTGTACACTTGGATGTTAAATATTGCAAGAAATACTGCAATTGATAAACTTCGTTCTAAAGGTTACAACAACAGTCAAAAAAACCTTTCATCTGATAATTTCGTACATCTGTTAGACGACAGCAATAAGCTTATCAATAGGATCGATACTATTGGAATTCAGGAATTTGTAAAGAAATTAAAACCAAAATGTATTCAATTAATAGAATTATTATTCTTTCAAGGATACACACAACAAGAAGCTTCAGATGAACTTGAAATTCCGCTTGGCACTGTTAAAACACAGAATAGAAATTGTATCAATGATTTAAGAACTTATTTACAAGTATAATGAACACACAAGAACAAATAGAATCAGGAAACTTAGAACTTTACGTTTATGGTTTACTAAACGAAAATGAAACTAAGGAAATTAGCGAATTGGCTAAAACCAATCCGGCTATTAAGAATGAAATTGTTTCTATTGAAAAAGCGATATTGAATTTATCAAGTAGTTTTTCTCCTAATATTTCTGCTGAAAACTTCGAAAAAATTAAAGCAAAATTAGAATTGAAACATGGTAAGGTTGTAGATATGAAACCAAAATCTAATTGGGGACAATATCTTGGTTGGGTAGCATCAATTGCATTACTTATTGGTGTTGGATATCAATACACACAATTAAATTCGACTTCGCAACAATTGAATACAATTGAAACAGAGAAATCAAATCTTCAAAAATCAGTTGTAGAATTAGAATTGAAAAATAAAGAGACGGCAACTGCTTTAAATGTAATTAGAGACGAAAAAAATACGGTTGTAAATTTAGCTGGTCAAACGGTTGCTCCAACATCTTTTGCAAAAATTTATTGGAACAAAGAAACTTCAACAGTATATGTAGATGCTACAGGTTTACCTGAACCACCAAAAGGCAAGGTATATCAAATATGGTCTTTAAAATTGAGTCCTACATTAACGCCAACAAGTATAGGATTATTAGAGGATTTCAAAGGAAACAACGAAAAATTATTTGCTGTTAGCGGAACTTCAGACGCTGAAGCATTTGGAATTACACTTGAACCTGCAGGCGGAAGTCAAACGCCTACTATGGAACAGTTATATACTTTAGGAAAAGTATAATTTATTTAAACCCAAATTAAAAAAGAAAGGTTCAACAATTAAGTTGAACCTTTTTTTATGTCTAATTCTTTAAGAATTTCTTGTATTTTAAATAAGCAAATATTGCTAAAATTGTGAGTCCAATTAACGAATAATAAAACTCATTTGGTGTAACAACTTTATCTCCACTTGCATAAGAATGCAATCCTGTTAGATAGAAATTCACTCCAAAATAAGTCATCATAATTGAGTAGAAAGCCACAATACTCATTAAATTATAAATCCATAAACCACGTAACGCAGGAACAAAACGAGCATGAATTACAAAAGCATAAATCATAATACTGATTAAAGCCCATGTTTCTTTTGGATCCCAACCCCAATATCTTCCCCAAGATTCGTTAGCCCATTGTCCTCCAAGGAAATTTCCGATAGTTAATAATACCAAACCAATGGTTAATGCCATCTCATTGATATAAGTAATTTCCTTGATATTCAAACTCATTTTAGTCTTGTTCTTTTCATTGGTAAACAACATTAATATAAGAGCAACAACACCTAAAATCATTGCCAATGTAAAAGGTCCATAACTCATAACAATTACTGCAACGTGAATCATTAACCAATACGAATTTAATACCGGTTGTAAATTAGCAATGGCTGGATCCATCCAATTCCAATGAGCAATCATCAAAATCATGGAAGTTACAAAAGTTCCAGCTGCAATAGTTAAACTTGATTTTTTAATTAGACTCTTAGAAATTAGTAAAAGCCAAATTGGATATGGAAAACCAAATAAAAGTGTAAATAACATTGTTGCCCATGCTACATAAATCATACTCTCATAAGCATCACTCCATGGTGCATGACCTGAAATATACCAACGAGCGATTAATCCTAAAGTATGTAAAACAAATAAAAGATTAATGAAAAAATGAAACCCATTGATAATAATACGAATTGATTTTTTTTCGAAAAAGATATTTACAATGGTAAATAATAACATCAAAACTCCGCAAAGCATGTATAAATAATATAGATTCTTAAAAATATCATATTTGTTGTACATGATTTCAGAATCAATTTTGTCATCACTTGGTCGCACAGATTTTCCTTCTTTCTTTTGATAATTTTCCATACCCACTAAAAAAGTGTTAGCCATAGTATAATTATCATTTTGAGAAGCTTTCATCAACTCATCAAGATAAATAGGAAGTGCATTTTTTATAGTATCTAATGTAGTTCTTGTAACATGATTAATCTCTAAATAGGAAGCCCATTTATTCCCTTTATCATTTGGAACTGGAAATATTTTCAAAATTTGACCACTCAAAGCAGCGTTTAATAAACTTACTTTTTTGTCAGTTTCCATAAAATCTTTTTCAAAATTATTAGGAATTTGAGATTTGTAAGAAGCTTCAAGATATTTTGATAATTTATAGTTTCCTCTTTCATCAATAAATGATTTTAAAGAAGCATATTGCTCATCTTTACCAATACCTATGATTTTTCTAATGCTATCATTACCTTTTTTGATATAAATTATTGGAACTTCAAACCAAGCTTGAGGGAATTGCGTCATCGATAAAAATACTTGATCGGAGTTCATATCTTCGTAAGTATCACTTTTACTTACTTTTCGCAATAATTCTGATGAAAAAGTATTGATAGGTTTCATTCTTCCTCCTTCGTCTTGAATGACTAAACGTCCAAATTGAGCAGCGTGTTTTTCAGAAACTTTATATTTTAGAATAGAATCCACAAAATTCATTTTAACCTGTGGTGGCGCTTGATGATTTCCTGAATGTTGTGCAAATCCTGAAATTGATAAAAACAAAATTAAAACTGTAATCAATTTAGATTTTTTGTCTTTAATAACTTCTAATTTCCTTTTCAAATCGGCAAAACGAGAATGTTTTGTAAATAAAATTGCCATCATAGCAAAAAATAAAATGAAGTAACCAATGTAGGTTATTAATGTTCCCCAAAAATCATGATTAACTGATAAAACAGTTCCTTTTTCATCAGGATCAAAATTAGCTTGAAAAAATCTAAAACCTTTGTGATCAAGTATATTGTTCATAAAAATTCGGGCATCAAATTTTTCTTTACCATCAATTACAGTTACTTTACTTTCAAATGAAGAATATCTTTTTTCTGTTCCAGGATAACGTTCCGCAATAAAGTCGTTTAGCTGAAGTTTAAATGGTAATTCATAAACTTTACTTCCAAAGAAAAATGTAAATTCTAATTTTCCAAGTTTAAAACTTTGCGGCGTTCCTTGTTTTCCTTTAGAACCAACTAAAGTTATTTCTTTTTCTTGGCCATCAGCTTTTACTTTAACAACTAGAGCATCATCGCCTCCTTTTGCTTTAAAATTTCCACTAGATTTAAAATCTTTTTCACCTTTTATAGGTTGGTCAGGAAAAACAAATTGTGCTCCGCCTAAATTATAAAGCGAACGAAACATTAAAGGTTGTACTAAATCTTTAGCAACCGTTCCTTGAAATTGATCAGCCATTCGCATAAAATTTCCGTCAAATGGTGCTTCAATAGTAGTTGTTCCGTCTTTTATAGTGATGTTGATAGCTCCTTTAGTATAGGAATTTAAAGCAAATAAAACATTGTGAATATTTTGTACTTCGCCTTCTTTTAGATAGTGTTCATGACGTTGTCCTCCACCAGATTCAACCATTTTTAAATGCAACTTCCCATTTGGAGTTTGCTTAATTGTTTCTTTAGCATCAAGAAGAAATTTTTTATATTCTACTTCAAAAGGAATATCTGCAAACTTGTCTTTAAAATGAAAATCATTATCAATTACTGGCGAAAGTAATAATGATTCTTCAAAAACACGACGCTTCATTTCTCCATCATGCTGTCCATCAACAAAATAAGTAAGATAATTTTTATCAGAATACATTTGATTAGAAACTTCTCCTTCGCGAATTGGCATCATTCCTTCATAACTAATGTATCTTGTAATTGCTGCACCAATGATGATAAATATAAAAGATAAATGCAATAATAATGTTGCCCATTTTTCTTTTTTAAGCAATTGATATCTCGAAATATTACCAAAAAAATTGATTAAGAAAAAGACATGAATGGCTTCAAACCACCAAGCATTGTAAATTATAATTCGAGCAGTATCAGTATTATAAGCACTTTCTATAAATGTTCCTGCTGCCATTGCCGCTGCATAAACGATAAATAAAATTGCCATTAAACGTGTTGAGAAAAGTATAGATTTAATTTTTTCCATGATAAATTTGGAATGATTTTTTTAAAAGTGTCACAAAAGTAAATCAAAAAACTCAATTTTCTTTCTATTTCTGTTTGGATTTAAGAGTTTGTTAAGACTTGATTAAAAGAAAAAACACTTTCATGTATTTTCAACAAGTAAAATAGTTATTTTTATTTTTCATAACTACACATTCTATAAAAATGCATGGTGTAACAACAGATTCTATATTGTCTATTTTGATATTTGGAGCAATAACAATGGCATTCATTTATCATACTGTTCTGTATGTATTTAGTAAAGATAAATTGATAATTCATTATTTACTTTATCTTTTCTTTACTGGAATTTTTGTTTTTCATAGAACAGGATTGATAAGGGAATTTTTTGGATTCAAAGTTGAAGATTATTTTTATAATTACTTGAACGAACCAATACAGATAATTTATTTAGCAATGTATTTCAACTTTATATTGCAATCTATAGAAGTTTATAAATCAAAAAACTCTTTTCTATATCGCTCCTGGATTTTCATAATGACTCTTCTTATAGGATATTCCATTGTATTTTATTTATTAAAAATAACATTTCATTTTCAAACCTACACCTTAGCCTTTATTAGCATCCGAGCTTTGATTTTTGTTTTAACGTCTGTAATGCTATGGCAATGTTACCAACTTAGACATATAACTTTTCAAAGATACATTTTGATAGGTTGTACTTGCTACTTTATTTTTGGCTTAATAAGTTTTGTTTCAAATATAAATGTTGACGAAAATGCAGCTATTTATCCACCAGAATGGTTAATGATAGGAAGTTTTATTGATATTGTTTTCTTTTCAATAGCAATGAGTTATAGAAATAAAAAACAATGGGAATCAATGAATTTAGCATTGTTAAATGATGCCAATGAAATGATCGAAATGCAAAAAATTGTTTTAGAAAAACAAATCGTTTTAGAAAATGAACGAAATAGAATTGCAGCTGATATGCATGATGATTTAGGAAGTGGTTTGACAAAAATTACTTATTTAAGTCAAATGGCTATTGATGATTATGACTTAAAAGAAAACTTATCTAAAATAAATAAAACATCATCAGATTTAGTTGAAAATATGAGTGAAATTATTTGGGCTATGAAAGAGGAAAATAATAGCATTGACGACTTAATAACTTATATTAAAGTATATTCTGTAGATTATTTAGATTCCAATGCTATTGCATTAAAAATGAGTATTCCGGAAACTATTGAACCACTGGTCATTAAAGGCGATTATAGAAGAAATATATTCTTGGTAATAAAAGAAGCATTACACAATGTAGTTAAACATTCGAAGGCAAAGAATGTTACCATCTCAATTAAAATTAATAATTATCTTTCAATTGACATAATTGATGACGGAATTGGAATCAAGGAAACTGTTACTTCAAAAAATGGTAATGGCATGGCAAACATGAAAAAACGAGTAAACAATTTAAATGGTATAATTGAAATTAAATCACTGGAAGGAACTCATATTAAACTAAAATTTCCAATTGAAAAACTAATCTATTAAATCAACCATAAGTACTATTGATTTTACTGTCAAATCTATCTTACTTTGCATAACATTAATATAACAATGATTACAATTTGCATAATTGAGGACATAATAGATATTCAAAAAGGCTTAAAAGCAATTATTGAAAATGATAATCGTTTTAAATTACTAAATTGCTTTGATAATGCAGAAGATGCTATCGAATTAATTCCAAGTTTACAACCAAATGTAGTAATCACTGACATTAATCTTCCTAACAAATCTGGGATTGATTGTGTTCATGAGATTAAACAGGTTTTTCAAGATATTCAATTCATAATGTTTACAATTTATGAAGATAACGATCAAGTTTTTGAAGCCTTAAAAGCTGGTGCCAGCGGATATATTTTAAAAAATACTTCTCCAAATAAAATTGTAGAATCAATATTAGAACTTTATGAAGGAGGAAGTCCGATGTCTCCTAAAATTGCTAGAAAAGTATTGTCCTCATTCAACCAAAATATTTCAAATCCAGTAAATCAACTCATAACAAAGCGCGAACAAGAAGTATTAGAATTATTGAGCAAAGGTTTTCTTTACAAAGAAATAGCAGATAAATTAAACATTTCCTTAAGTACCGTAAAAAGGCATTTGAACCATATTTATACAAAACTTCAAGTTCAAAACAAGACCGAAGCTGTAAATAAATTATACGGAAAATCTTAATGAACTAGAACTCATAATATCAAAAAAATGATACAAAAGGTTGATTGACAACTCAATAATCAGTAACTAATTTTACAAAAAAATAGTTATCATGAGAAAAATCAAATACCTTCTGTTTTTTACTTTCACATGCACAAATATATTTTCACAAATAGGAATTGGAACAACAATTCCTGATGTATCTTCAAGTTTGGATATTTCATCTTCTTCATCTGGTTTGTTAATTCCGAGGGTAAACTTGATTGACGTTTCCAATGGAACAACACCTGTAACATCTCCAGCAAATAGTTTATTGGTTTACAATACAAATTCTTCCGTAATTGGCGGAAATGGTTCGGGTTATTATTATTGGAATGGAACAATTTGGACAAAACTATTTACATCATTTGATGAAAAATGGTCTCGTTCAGCAACAGGAAAATTGTTTCCAACAACACTTACCGATTTTGTTGGCATAGGAACCAACAATCCACAAACTAATTTACATTTGGTTTCTACAAGTTCAAATCCAGTAATTTTTGATGGTGGAAACTCGTTATTTATCACTTTAGCAGAAAATGGAAGTAACAGAGGTTATTTTGGAAGTTTTGCTGGAAATCCAGAAGATATTGAATTTGGAACTTATGCAGGAAATCTGGGATCTATTCATTTAACAACAAATAATACACCAAAACTTACAGTCCTAAATGGAGGAAATATTGGAATTGGTATTACAAATCCTACTCAAAAATTAGATGTTCAAGGTGGAAATGCACGTATTAACAATTCATTTGTTGGTGATGTAGGTTTCGGAACTATTTGGGCAAATTTTTCTCATCAAAATCAGGCTAATGTAACTGGTTATGGATTGTTACATTCTAGTGATGGAAATTTTACACTAATCAACAAACAAAATACTGGTACTGGATATATCGGTTTTAGAATTGGGAATATAGACCAAGCAGTTATAACCAATTCTGGAAATATGGGAATTGGAACCACAACGCCATCACAAAAAGTCGATATAATAGGTAAAATAAAAATCACTGATGGCTCACAAGGAGTCGGAAAAGTACTTTCATCAGATGCAAATGGAGTTGGAACTTGGGTTAACAATACCGCTATAACTCCTGCAGTAATTGGAACTTTCACAGGCGGTGGTGCCAATATTGGAAACGGAACTCCTGTTGGTATTCAATCACCAATGACCTATTGCAACGTGACTATTGTTTTACCTCCAGGAAAATGGATTGTATTTGGTACATATTTATTAGCTGGAACTACATCTTTAACCACTGGACAAAGTGTCTTTGTTAGAACAACTCTATCTGAAAGTAATGTTTTTCTAGATAGCTCTGATATCATCTCCGGTGGATTGGTCTCAGGAACATTAATTGGTCCATGTGATTTTGGATTAGCCAACGGACAAACCATTATTTATAATAACACTTTAGTAAACAAACCCTATTATTTATGGGCAAATGTGCAAAAATTTGGTACAACACCTACGACTTTTACCATGGCTGGTGTAGGAAGTAATTTCTGGTCAGAAAACCAACTTTCAGCTATTCCTACTAACTAAATAGATAAAATAGTAGCTTTTTTTACTACTTTTGCTAAATGATTTCAATTAGCATTATTGGCTCAGGAAATGTAGCTCAACATCTTATTAAAACAATTTTAAAATCAGAACAATTAGAACTGGTTCAAGTTTTTGCACGAAACCAAGAGAGTATTTCGCATTTGGTTTCAAAAGATAAAATTACCTCAGAAATTACTACTTTAAAGGAAGTAGATTTATATATAATTTCAGTGTCTGATGATGCCATTTCTTCGGTTTCAAAATCATTACTTTTTTCCAATAAATTAGTTGCTCATACTTCGGGAAGTGTCGCTATGGAAGAACTTTCTAAACATAACAGAAAAGCAGTTTTCTATCCATTGCAAACATTATCTAAGAAAAAAGAAATCAATTTCAAAGAAGTTCCTTTATGTTTAGAAGCAGAAAATGAATCGGATTTAAAGCTTTTGAAACAAGTTGCAAATACAATTTCGGATAACGTATTTGAAGTGAACTCGGAACAACGAAAATCGTTACATGTTTCGGCGGTCTTTGTGAGTAATTTTGTGAACCACTTATACAAAATTGGAAGTGATATTTGTACTGAACATAATGTTCCGTTTGAAATTCTAAAACCATTGATTTTAGAAACTGCTCAAAAAGTGCAAATTATGGAACCTAATGAAGCGCAAACTGGTCCTGCAAAAAGAAATGACACTTCAACAATAAACAAACATTTAGCAATACTGACTGATGAGAATCAGAAAGAAATCTATAAAATTCTAACCAAATCTATTATCGATAATGTCAAAAAGTTATAAAGAAATAATGAATACTATTGACACCTTTATTTTTGATGTTGATGGTGTTTTAACTGATAGTTCGGTTCACGTTTCTCAAAATGGAGAAATGTTACGCATCATGAATATTCGTGATGGCTTTGCAATGAAAGCAGCAATTGAAAGCGGTTATAATGTCTGCATAATCTCTGGAGGAAATAACGAAGGTGTTCGAATTCGCTTGAGAAATTTAGGAATTACCGATATTCATTTGGCTTCACCAAACAAAGTAGAAACCTTCAAAGAATATACTGAATTATACAATATCAAACCCGAAAATGTGTTGTATATGGGTGATGATATTCCAGATTATCATGTGATGCAATTAGTAGGATTGCCAACATGTCCTCAAGATTCCGTTGCAGAAATTAAAGCTATTTCAAAATATATTTCACACAAAAATGGTGGAAAAGGTGCTGTGAGAGAGGTAATTGAACAAGTCATGAAAGTACAAGGAAAATGGCATTTGTATTATGATGGAAAACATGATTAAAAAGTATTCAGTGTTCAGTAATCAGTTTGCAGTTACTTAGATTGTGTTAATTTAATATTCAGTTTATTAGTTATTTATGACATTTCAAGATTTATTGGCTTATCAAAAATCATTTGCCTTAGCAATGAAAATATTTAGAGTTTCAAAATCCTTCCCAAAAGAAGAAACTTATTCTTTAACAGACCAAATAAGAAGATCATCAAGAAGCGTTTCTGCAAATATTGCTGAAGCATACAGAAAACGTGATTATCCAAAACATTTTCATAGTAAGTTAACCGATTCAGATGCTGAAAACTCTGAAACTCAAGTTTGGTTAGAATATTCCATTGCTTGTGAATACATAACAAATGAAACATATACAGAATTATTTAATGTTTCAAAAGAAGTAGGGAAATTGATAAATTACATGATTCTAAACCCTAAAAAGTTTGGAGTAAAAGAAGATAAATCGTAAATTCATAAACATTATTTAACACTGAACACTGAACACTGAACACTGAACACTGAACACTGAACACTGAACACTGAACACTGAACACTGAACACTGAAACATGAAATACCTAAAACTAATACGTTACCAAAACCTACTTTTAATTGCTTTCATGCAACTTGTCATTCGTTTTGGTTATTTAGAACTTGTAAATATTCCGTTATCACTTTGGTATTGGCAGTATAGTTTGCTAATATTGGCAACCGTTTTAATTGCCGCTGGTGGTTATGTTATCAACGATATTTTTGATCAAGAAACTGATGCCGAAAACAAACCTAATAAAGTAATTATTGGTAAATCAATTTCTGAGTCTAAAGCATATATCATATACGCTTCATTAACTATTACTGGAGTTGCATGCGGATTTATTTTAGCAAATTCAGTAGAACATCCTAATTTTGCTGTGGTTTTTGTATTGATTGCAACACTACTCTATTTTTATGCAAGTACTTTAAAACAAATAGCTTTAGTAGGTAATATTGTAGTTGCATTGTTACTCGCATTTAGTGTAATTATCATTGGAATGTTTGATATTTTTCCAAATACATTTGATATGAATAGACAACAAATGACTTTGGCTTTTAGCATTCTTTTAGATTATGCCAAATTTGCTTTCATCATCAATCTAGTTCGCGAAATAATTAAAGATATTCAAGACATTGAAGGAGATAATAATCAAGGAATGAGAACTTTGCCAATTATAATTGGTATTCCTAAAACTAAAATCTTTTCTTTTATACTGTTACTGCTTCCAAGCTTATACTTGTTGTATTATTCTAAAACGTATCTATTTGAAAACAACTTATTTTATGGTCTAGCATACATTCTGTCTTTAGTTGTTGCACCAATGATCATGTGTTTAGTACAAATTTGGAATGCTAAAGATAACAACGATTACAAAAAAATCAGTATGTTTTTAAAATGGATTATTTTCTTCGGAATTTTATCCATTGCAGTTGTAACTTTAAACATCAAAAACAATGCTTAAAGATTATAAAATAATTTTAGCTTCTGGCTCGCCAAGACGTCAACAATTTTTTAAAGACTTTGATTTAAAATTTGAAATCCGTCTCAAAGAAATTGAAGAAATTTATCCTGACAATTTAAAAGCTGAAGAAATTACGAACTATCTGGCTGAACTAAAAGCACAAGCATTTGAAGGCGAATTAGCATCTAATGAAATCCTAATTACAAGTGATACTTTGGTTTGGTTAAATGGCAAAGCATTGGGAAAACCAAAGGATTATGATGATGCTTTTCAAATTTTAAAATCATTATCCAATCAAACACACGAAGTCATCACATCGGTTTGTTTTAAAACCAACACTAAAACAGAAACTATATTTGATGTTACCAAAGTATCTTTCCGCGAATTGTCTGATGATTCAATACGTTACTATTTAGATAATTATAAACCATTTGATAAAGCTGGAGCTTACGGAATTCAAGAATGGATTGGCCTAATTGGTATACATAAAATTGAAGGTTCATATACTAATGTGGTTGGTTTACCTACAGAAAAAGTATATACTTATTTAACATCTTATTTAGATTAAAGTACGTAAATTTACACTTCTCAAAAGTCAAGAAATTTTATGGAAACCGAAGAAGAAATCAATGCAAAAATCTTGAAAATCACTATGATTATTCATGAAAACTATCCAGAATTATCAAAATATTTAAATGAAATGCCTGTCACAATTCCTATAGACAAAAACCCAAAAGTAAATGTAAAAAACCTTGAAAAATATTATGAATCTTTGGTAGTACTTTTCAGAAATTATGTCGCTGAACATCAATTGAACTACATCAACCAACACAAAAATTCTGGACATCTATAAGTAATCTATATGGATATTTTGAACAACTTTACCATAGAAGTTATTGCAACTATTATCGTGTTGCTTTTAGTATTCATTTTACGATTTATAATTGCTAAACTTGTTCGTAAATATGCTAAAAAAAGTCAAATAATAGAACAACGAGCAAACCTTGTAATAAAATATATTGATTTATTAATCAACATTATAGCATTCATTTCGTTGATTGTGATTTGGGGTGTAAAAAAAGACCAAATTCTATTTACTGTTTCCTCAATAACAACAGTTGTTGGTGTAGCCATGTTTGCACAATGGTCTATTTTAAGTAACATTACATCAGGTGTCATTTTATTCTTCTTCTTTCCTTTTAGAATTGGTGACACTATCAAAATTCACGATAAAGACTTCCCAATTCAAGCAGAAATTGAAGATATCAGTGCTTTTCACGTTAATTTAAAAACTATTGACGGTGAACGAATTACCTATCCAAACAATTTACTACTGCAAAAAGGAATATCGATTATTGTAAACAAAACAAACGATACAGAGTTCACGGATTAACATTTATCTGTTAAAGAAATTCAAAATTATCCTTCCTAATTTATAATATTCACTACATTTGATGCTATTGCAAAAATTAGTATCCAATGCAGAAATATTACGCTTTTCTATTCCTACTCTCTTCTTTCATCGTTTTTGGACAACGACCACAAAAGCCCAATGCTGTAGAAATATATCATCAAATTGAAAAACTAAACTTTTTAGGTTCTGTACTTTATGTTGCAGCACATCCTGATGATGAAAATACCCGATTAATATCATATTTATCTAACGAAAAAAATGCTCGAACAGGCTATCTTTCCTTAACTCGTGGCGATGGAGGTCAAAATCTAATTGGTCCTGAACTTCGTGAATTGCTCGGTGTAATTAGAACGCAAGAACTTATTGAAGCTCGTAAAATTGATGGTGGTGAACAATTATTTTCGCGTGCCAATGATTTTGGTTTTTCTAAAAATCCAGATGAAACGTTACAAATTTGGGATAAGGAACAAGTTTTGAGTGATGTAATTTGGGCAATTAGAAAATTCCAACCCGATGTAATTATCAATCGTTTTGATCATCGTTCACCCGGAACTACTCACGGTCATCATACTGCTTCTGCAATGTTGAGTTTAGAAGCTTTTGATAAAACTAATGATGCCTCTTTTTTTCCAAATCAGTTGCAATATGTTACCACTTGGCAACCAAAACGTATTTTTTTCAATACTTCATGGTGGTTTTATGGAAATAAAGAAAAATTTGAAAAAGCAGATAAATCCAATTTAAGCAAACTGCAAACAGGTGTTTACTACAAACAATTTGGTAAATCCAATCAAGAAATTGCTGCGTTAAGTAGAAGCTGTCATCAATCACAAGGTTTTGGAAATACTGGAACTCGTGGTGAAGAAGAAGAATATTTAGAATTTCTAAAAGGCGAAACTTTAAACGATAAAACCAATTTATTTGAAGGTATTGACACCACTTGGAATCGAGTAAAAGGTGGAAATGTTATTGGATCAATTTTAGAAAACGTACAGAAGAATTTCGATTTTAAAAATCCTGAAGCAAGTATAACCGAATTGGTAAAAGCTTATGATTTAATCCAAAAACTAGAAGACAACCATTGGAAAAGTATAAAATCGGAAGAAATTAAAAAGATAATTGCAGCTTGTGCAGGTCTATTTATGGAATCTGTTGCCGATGTTCAAGAAGTTGCTACTGGAAGTCGAACTAAAGTGAAACAAGAAGTTATTAATAGAAGTACGGTGAAAATGTTTTGGCTGAATGGTCCAAATAATATAATCAAAACACAACTTCCTTTTAATAAAGTTATTAATGATAATATTGAAGTTGAAATTCAAGATATTGACCCTTTTACAAGTCCTTATTATTTAAATGAAAAAGGAACTGATGGAATGTATGTTGTTAGCGACCAAAGAAATATTGGTAAACCTGATATTATTTCAAGAGTTTTTGATGTTTTCAATATCGAAATCAATGGTATTGTCATTCCTTTTGAGAAAAATATTGTGTACAAATACAATGACGATGTTAAAGGTGAAGTTTATCAACCACTTGATATTGTTCCTGTTGCTACGTCTTCAATTCAAGAAAAAGTATATATTTTCCCGAACAATAAAGAAAAAGCTGTTGTTGTAAAAATCAAATCTGGTAAAGAAAATATTTCAGGTTCGGTGAAATTAGAAGTACCTCAAAATTGGACAGTTACTCCTGCTTCGATTCCGTTTACATTGACTAAGAAAGGCGAAGAACAATTGGCTGTTTTCAATGTAACACCTTCAAAAGAAGCATCAGATGTAACTTTAAAAAGTATCATTACCATTGATGGACAAACTTTTGATAAAGAAAAAATAGACATCAATTATCCGCACATCTACAAACAAATGGTTTTGAAACCTGCTGAAGCAAAAGCTATTAAATTAAACATCAAAACTAAAGCTGAAAAAATTGCTTACATCATGGGCGCAGGCGATGAAGTTCCAAAAAGCTTGATGCAAATGGGTTATGAAGTTTCCGTTCTAAAACCAGAAGAAATTTCAAATGAAAAACTTCAAAATTTTGATGTGGTAATGACAGGAATTCGTGCTTATAATGTTGTTACAGCACTTGGCTTTAAACAAAACATTCTTTTTGATTTTGTTAAAAATGGCAAAACGATGATAGTCCAATACAATACTTTGGACGATTTAGTTACAAAAGAAATCGCACCTTTTTCTCTAAAATTATCTCGCGATAGAGTAACTGAAGAAAATGCAGAAGTACGCTTTTTAAATCCAAATCATCCTATTTTAAATACTCCAAATAAGCTAACATCAGACGATTTTAAAGGTTGGAAACAAGAACAAGGTTTGTATTATCCTAGTGAATGGGATGCTAATTTTACACCAATAATATCCTCTAATGATAAAGGTGAAAAGGCAAAAGATGGTGCCATTTTAGTAGCAAAATATGGAAAAGGAAATTACATCTATACCGGAATTAGTTTCTTTAGAGAATTACCAGAAGGTGTTCCTGGTGCTTTTAGATTATTAGCAAACATGATCTCAATTGGAAAATAATATGGAATTTAAAAAGCAAAATAAATGGAACAACAATTATACTTGGCTTTTAGTAATGAATGCCATTTATATCATCATTTTTTTTATTTTAATGCAAATCTTCTATTAATATGCAGCAACTCGATTGGATAATACTTTCTGTTACACTTTTATTTATAGTGATTTATGGTGTATACAAAACTAAAGGAAGTAAAAATGTAGAAGATTACATTTTAGGAAATAAGCAAACTAATTGGTGGACAGTAGGATTATCAGTTATGGCAACTCAAGCTAGTGCCATTACTTTTTTATCAACACCAGGACAAGCCTATCATGATGGAATGGGTTTCGTTCAATTCTATTTTGGTTTACCCATAGCAATGGTTGTTATTTGCTATACTTTTATTCCTATTTACAACCGTTTAAAGGTTTACACAGCATATGAATATTTAGAACAGCGTTTCGATTTAAAAACACGTTCTTTTGCTTCAATTATCTTCTTGATTCAACGTGGATTAGGCACAGGATTTACGATTTATGCGCCAGCGATTATTCTTTCTACACTATTAGGATGGAATTTGACTTTGCTCAATATTATCATTGGAATTCTTGTAATTATTTATACGTATACAGGAGGAACAAAAGCGGTAAACGTAACACAAAAACAACAAATGTTTGTGATTATGAGTGGAATGTTCATTACGTTTTACTTAATACTTCACATGTTGCCAAACGAAATGACCTTTAGTAATGCCTTACACATTGCAGGAGCAAATGACAAAATGAATATTGTTGACTTTTCCTTTGATCCAGAAGAACGTTATACTTTTTGGAGTGGAATTGCTGGTGGTTTTTTCCTTAGTCTTGCCTATTTTGGAACGGATCAATCACAAGTAGGACGTTATTTATCTGGTAAATCAGATAGAGAAAGTCAGAAAGGTTTGATTATGAACGGATTTTTGAAAGTCCCAATGCAATTCTTTATTTTACTAACAGGTGTGATGGTTTTTGTTTTTTTCCAATTTAATGATGTTCCTTTAAATTTTAATCCTGTAAATAAAATTGCGATTGAAAAATCAAAATATGCCGAACAATATCATGCTTTAGAAAAACAATTAAATGATTTAACCGAAGAAAAAAAGGAGTACAATTTATTGTATATGGATCATTTGAATCAGAATTATGATAATCCAATATTGAGAAATAAACTTGTTGCTATTTCGGGTAAAGAAAAAGACTTACGCGACCAAGCCAAAGAGTTAATCATCAAAGCCGATCCAAAAGCTGAAACGAATGATAAAGATTATGTGTTTTTGTATTTTATTTTAAATTATTTACCAAAAGGATTGATTGGTTTACTACTTGCCGTAATACTTTCTGCGGCAATGTCATCATCAGCTTCTGGATTAACCGCTTTAGCTTCAACGACAGCAATTGATATTTATAAACGTAATCTTAAAGAAGAAAAATCTGAAAAACATTATGTAAACGCAACTAAATATTTCACTTTACTTTGGGGAATTATTGCAATTCTTTTTGCATGTGTAGGAACTTTATTTGAAAATTTAATTCAGTTAGTAAACATCGTTGGTTCTATTTTTTATGGTACTGTTTTAGGAATTTTCCTCGTTGGATTCTACATCAAATATGTTAAAGCAAGAGCTATTTTTTGGAGTGCTTTAATCAGCCAATTAACTATTTTTTACATTTATTATTTGGATGCAGTTAGTTTCTTATGGCTCAATTTTATTGGTGCCGTATTGACTATTATGTTATCCATTTTAGGACAATTCTTCTTCAAAGAAAAAGATAAAATCGAAATTACCGCATAAAAAAACGTCCCAATAATTTGGGACGTTTTCATTTATATAATGAGCAAATTATTTTTTACTCCATTCTTTTATACTATCATTATTCATTTTAACATAGTCTTGATTACCGTCTTTTTCAGCACCAGCTAAAGATAATTTTGCTGTTTCAATTGCACCTTTTTTATCACCAAGTTTTCCTTGAATTAATGATTTTAAACGTAAATGCCAATAAGGTGCATCTTCACCTGGTTTTACCATAGTAACTGCTTTATTTACATATTCTAAAGCTTTGTTCAAATCACCATTTGATTGGAAATAATATTGAGCTGAAGAAAAATAATCACCCGCAGTTGGTCCTGCTAAAACTTTAGCAATACTTGCCATAGCTGCTTTTTGTGTTGGTACTTCAAATTTCACAGAAACCATTGTTTTCTCCCATGAAATATCTAAAGTTGCACTATCATTTGTAATATTATTTATAGCCATAGTAAATGTTTCAACATGATTGTTTAGCATCACTGGATCAACATTCAAACTTACAGCTACTTTATTCACATCATAATTTTCTGGTAAACCCCAATTATCAGTAGTAGTGTAAAAAATAACTTCCCAAATATCCGCTTTTGGTAACGTAAAAATAGCATACTTTCCTTTTTTTACTGTAGTTCCGTTAATCACCACATCTTCACTAAAAGAAACAGTTGAATTAGCATTTGCTCCTGTTCTCCATAACTTACCAAAAGGAACTAAATCACCAAAAACTACTCTTCCTTTTGCACTTGGTCGTGAATAATCTAAAGTAACATCTGTTAAACCAACTACTTGATTTAAAACTGATTTAGGACTTGGTTGTGGTGTTTTCACCTGTGCTTCTACAGCAAAATTCGCAATTGCAATTGCCAATAAAATAAATATTTTTTTCATGTCATTTGTTTTAGAATTCCAAAATTACAAATTGTATTGGCTTCAAATGTTAATTTAAACTTAAATGATACTATTTTTTGTTTAACAAATATTTTAAATGGTTAAACATTTATTATCTTTACCACGAATTAAACGTATAATTTAGATGAAAATTTATAGACTACATACCAAACAAAATTTGCCAATATCAATAGATGAAGCGTGGGCGCTTTTGTCTGATCCAAAAAATTTACAAAAAATAACTCCCGATTACATGGGGTTTAAAATACTTTCTGGTGCTGACAGACCAATGTTTCCCGGACAGATAATCCAGTACATTGTAACACCAGTTTTAGGAATTCCTGCAAAATGGGTAACCGAAATCACTCATGTTATTGATAAACAGTATTTTGTTGACGAACAACGTTTTGGTCCTTATGCTTTGTGGCATCACAAACATTTTATCAAAGAAATTCCTGGAGGTGTTGAAATGGAGGATATAGTAGATTATAAAGTTCCAATGGGAATTTTAGGTCAATTAGTACATCCGTTTTTAGTGAAACCAAAGCTTAACGAAATATTTGAATACAGAAGAAAAAAATTAATCGAAATGTTCGGTGAATTTAAATGATAAAGAAATTTAAAATAAATAAGCATCATGAGATGTTTACTAAATGTAGCATAAAATGAAAAACATACTATTAATTGGTGGTTCATACGGAATTGGATTAGCCATTGCAAAAGAATTACAATATGAAAATAAGGTTTTTGTAGCTTCAAGAACCAATGATGAAATAGCCGAAATGCACGTGACTCATATTCCATTTGATGCCACAACTGACACTTTAGATACCTCAAAATTGCCTGAAACTATTGACGGATTAGTATATTGTCCTGGAAGTATCAACCTGAGACCTTTTAAAGGTTTAAAACCTGATGCTTTTGAAAGTGATTTACAAATAAATTTTATAAGTTTGGTAAAAGTAATCCAATCTGTTTTACCAAATTTGACTGCTTCCAATCAATCTAGTATTGTGCTTTTTAGCTCAGTTGCCGCAAGTATGGGAATGCCTTTTCACACGAGTGTTGCTGCTGCAAAAGGCGCTATTGAAGGTTTTGCCAAAGCATTAGCGGCAGAATATGCTCCAAAAATTAGAGTGAACGTAATTGCTCCATCATTAACTGACACACCATTGGCTGATAAATTTTTAAATAACGATGTTAAAAGAGAAAAATCAGCTGAAAGACATCCTCTAAAAAGAGTTGGAACCTCAGAAGATATGGCTCAAATGGCAAGTTTTCTTTTAAGTGAAAAAAGCAGTTGGATTTCTGGACAAATCTTCCATGTAGATGGCGGAATGTCAACTTTACTAATTTAAGGTTTAATTTGGTTTAAAAGTTTAATATGGTTTACTTTTAAACAACTTTAAACTAAATTGAACTTTTAAACAATTTTAAATCACCAAAATAATGAACATATTCTGGTTTCGAAGAGATTTACGATTAGATGATAATGTTGGACTTTTTCATGCTTTAAATAGCGGTGAAGAAGTACTTCCCATTTTTATTTTTGATGAATCCATACTTTCACAACTTCCTAAAGATGATGCTCGGGTAACATTTATTCATCAACAGTTAGAAAATATCCAAAATCAACTGAAAAATATTGGTAAATCATTAGCTGTATTTCATGGAACACCTCATGAAGTTTATAAGAAATTGATTTCGGAAAACAATATCAAATCGGTTTATACCAATAATGATTATGAACCTTACGCTCGAAAACGCGATTTAGATTTGTATCATCTTTTTAAAGAAAATAATATTGATTTTAAAACGAGTAAAGACCAAGTCATTTTTGAAAAAAGTGAAGTCGTAAAAGATGATGGAACTCCTTATGTAGTTTACACACCTTATACGAATAAGTGGAAAGAAAACTTCAAAAAAATCCAATTAATCAATTATAATTCAGAAGATTACTTAAATAAAACTACACTTCACTCCTATCCGTTTTTGAGTTTATCTGACATAGGTTTTGAAACTTCATCCATTAAAGTTTCTTCTTTTGATATTTCAAATAACTTAATCGATAATTACGAAGCAACCCGAAATTTTCCTGCATTAAATAAAACTTCATATTTAGGAATTTACCTCCGTTTTGGAGCAGTTTCAATCAGAAAAATGGTAGCTAAAGCTTTGCAAAGTAAAAACGAAACTTTTTTGAAAGAATTGATTTGGAGGGAATTTTTTATGCAAATTCTATGGCATTTTCCTCACACTAACAAATCAAGTTTCCGTCCAAAATACGACAAAGTAAAATGGGAAAACAACGAAGTTTTATTTAAAAAATGGTGCGAAGGAAAAACGGGTTATCCTTTTGTAGATGCAGGAATGCGCGAGCTAAATGCAACTGGTCACATGCACAATCGTGTTCGTATGATTGTAGCTAGTTTTCTATGCAAACACTTATTAATCGATTGGCGTTGGGGTGAAACTTACTTTGCAACTAAACTTTTAGATTATGAGCAAGCAAGTAATGTAGGCAATTGGCAATGGGCAGCTGGAAGTGGCGTTGATGCAGCACCTTATTTTAGAATATTTAATCCAACAGAGCAAATCAAAAAATTTGATAAAGACTTAAAATACATAAAAAAATGGATTCCTGAACTAGAAACTCAGTACTATCCTAGTCCGATTGTTGATCATAAAGAAGCTCGTGAAAAATGCTTGAAAGTTTATAAAGAAGCTGTCGGGTAAAATTAGTGTTCATTATTCAGTGTTCAGTGTTCAGTGTTCATTATTCAAAATTTATAAAACTATTTATTCTTAAAACTCATTTATTAATCACACTTTTCAACTTATCAACCTAAATTACATATCCTTTGGAATTCATGTGCAAAAAAGCTCTATTTAGAATGTTATCATTATTCAATTTTTTTTTACATTTTTTCCAAAGTCTGAAGTAAGAACTTCCAACAAAAATGAATAACACCATCTTTAAGCTTATTGATGCTATCTTGTTTTCAAAATCATTAATTCCCTTATAAAAAGGTTTTTCTTGTGAAATTTCAAAAGAGGAAGATTAATAATATAATAAAGATTCTTCATTAGACATTTATTTATATCGAAAATTCACATCCCACTCACTTTTAACCACGATACCATGAGAAATTGCTGGCACCCAATTTGAACTCAATACAAAATTTTTAATTTTATCTTCGAAGTATTTTTGGAATCTATAATTGTATTTATTTTGAAATGTTGTTTCTAATTTAAGTTTAGAAATACTTCCATCTTCATTTATAACGAAACTACATGTAGACCAAGAATAATATTTTTCATTTTTATATTTAAAATCTTTTGGATAAGTAATTAATGAATCCAATTCTTTATCTATATCCTTAAACTGTTGATTATATTTTTTCCCCAAAGATTTTTTATATCTTATAACATTATCATCACATTCTGAAAAATTAAAAACATATCCTTTTCTGATATTTTCTATCACATAAAGACTATCTGACTTATTATCTAACTTTTTGAAAAAATCTTTACCAAATTTATCGTTAACTAATTTATCCATACAACTTCTATAGCAATTATCTCTAGGTATAAACGAATGTGTTACAATTGTTCCTGACATACATCCAACTAAAACTAGTTCATATTTTATTTTAAGTTTTTCAATTTCATTTTGAAAAAAATCAATATTTCTAGTTCTAGAACCATATCCTTTATAATCATAATAAGTCATGTTTCCATTTGAAAAATCTTTTTTTGCTCTCTCTATTTCTGAAAAACAATTGCTATCTCTTGTATCAACTTTGCCAATCATAGTTTCATAATAGACTGCACTTGAATCAATAATAGTATCATCATTATGCATACTAACACTTCTTTCCTTTACTTGAGAAAAAGAGGCACTATACAATATTAAAAACAAAAATATTATCTTCTTCATAATTTATTTTTCTATCATTTTAATCTTCTCAAAACTCAACTCACTAAAATGACTAATTACTGCATCTGCTTTTGAATAATCTTGCATTTTTGAATTAACGCTATCATAACCAATACAGTAAATTCCAGCAGCTTTGGCAGCTAAAATTCCATTGGTGCTATCTTCGATTACGATACAATTTTCTCTTGGTGTTTCAGATAAAAAAGCCGCATGCTCAAATATAGCAGGATGTGGTTTCGATTTAGGAAAATCCTCTCCAGAAACGATATGAGTAAAGTATTGATGCAAACCAAATCGATTGAAAATTCTATTAATCGTAACTTTTGCAGATGAAGAAGCTAAAACCAATTGCATACCATTTTGATACAACTCTTTAATCAAATCTTCCACTCCATCTAATAAATATAAATCTTCCTTTTTATCGAAAGCTTCATTAAAAAGATTGCGTTTGGTTTCTACTAGCGTTTGAACATCTTGTTCCAAATTAAAATGCGCCTTCAATTTTTCAAAGATATTCTTAGTTGAATTCCCCGTAAAAGACGCATAAATTTCTGGTGTGATTTCTATATTTAATTGCTTAAAATGTTCGTTATAAGCATAATGATGCACTGGTTCCGTGTCAACAATTACGCCATCCATATCGAAAATTACTGTTTTTATCATTTTATATTCGCCACGAAGGCACTAAGACACAAAGTCTTTTTAAAACTAATTACTAATTACTCTTTTTTTATCAAATATCGAATCACGGTTTCCGCCATATACAAACCAAAAAGACCTGGCATATAACTGTTTGTGCCGTAAAATGATTTTTTATAGTTACTTCCATCGGTCATTTTTAAGCTACTTTCATCTTGAATTTCTGAAGAAAAAACTACTTTTAATTTATCTATTTTGTGTTCTTTCAAACGTCGTCTGATGGTTTTAGCAAACATACAATTTACCGTATTGGAAATGTCTGAAACTTTTACTTTAGCAGCTTCCATTTTTCCTCCTGCGCCCATTGAAGATATTATTTTTACTCGTTTGCGTTTGGCTCCAACAATCAAATTTAGCTTTGGCGTTACGCTATCAATACAATCTAAAACGTAATCATATTTTTCTTCTACAATTTCAAAAGCTCTTTCTGGTGAAAGAAACTCTTGCAATCTTGTCAAATTCAACTCTGGATTTATATCCATTAATCGATCACCAACCACATGTACTTTTGGTTTTCCTTCAGTAGAATGTAACGCTGGTAATTGTCTGTTTACGTTGGTAATATCGACCACATCACCATCTACAATAGTAAGACTTCCAACACCAGCACGAGCTAAAAACTCGGCTGCAAACGAACCAACGCCACCCAATCCGACAACCAAAACATGGGCGTTTTTTAAATTATTTAATCCTTCTGGTTTGAATAGTAATTCTGCTCTTTCTTGCCACTTTGCCATTCTTTTTTAGTTTAAATTGTTTAAGGTTTAAAAGTTTAAAGTTATTTGAAAACCGTATTAAAATTTACTTTCAAAATTTCAATCAAATCTTCAATTTTTATGTTTTTGTATTTTGCTGCTAAAATATAAACTTCTTCTAAGGTTTCTTCAATAGTATCTGTTTCCAGGAAAAATCTATCATTTGAAACCGATTTAAAAACAGTTTCCAAATCGGGATTTCTTAACAAATATTTTCCAAAAGAAAGATAAAATCCGTTGTCTATCAATTGCTTTGCTACCTGTTCATTTTTAGAAAACCCATGAATTACAATCGGAACTTTTATTTTCAATCGCTTTTTGATGGCAATCAATTCATCAAAAGCAGCAACCAAATGTAAAACTAATGGTTTTTGATATTTTTCTGCTAAGGCAATTTGCTTTTCAAAAACTTCTATTTGTAATGCTAATGGAATATCAATTCGTTTGTCTAATCCGCATTCACCAAGAGCTAAACATTCATCCAATTGCAGTTTTTCTTCAATAACTTTTAAATCATTTTCTAAACGATTCACATCAATGTACCAAGGATGAATTCCGATGGAATAGTTAGGAATAGTCGCATCAAATTCCCATGGATATTGATTGACTAATTCTAAAATTTCATTAGAATTTGTGAATTTGTGAGTATGTAAATTGAAATACTTCATTAGTCATGAAACTTCTTAACTCCAGCTAAAATCTCGACATTCAAATCGTTCTCCAATGGAACAATCGGGCACGAATATTTATGATTATAAGCACAATACGGATTGTAAGCTTTGTTAAAATCAATTTTCCAAAGTTTTCCTTCTTGAATTCTTAAATCTACATAACGACCACCAATGTAGCTTTCTTTGCCCGAAGTCAAATCTGAAAAGGGTAAAAATAAATAATCATTAAAACCCGGTTTTTTAATTAAATCTATATTTTGATAAACATTTAATTTGCAAGCAACGCCATCAATTGTAAAATACAGTTCTCCATATTTTTTATACAATGGTAAACGATTTGTTGAAGTTTTCATTTTAAAAGCTTTCTCTTTCTTTGTTCTAACAAAAGTTGCCTCAACAATATAGTTATCGCTAATTGGAAAAAAATCTAAAGCTTTAAAGTTTTTTAAATCTTCATCTGTCAAAGGACTTTTCTCTTTATCGGCATAGTCCAAATTAAGATTATCTTGAAACTCTATAGCGGTTTGGGCTGTTTTATCTTGTGCATTCGAAATTAAAAAACATGAAATTAGAAGGAAAGTGAACAACTTTTTCATCAGAATATTTTTTACAAAAATAGTTCAAAAGATGTTATACCACAAAGTTGCCAAGCCACAAAGTTTTATACCTTTGCAAAATAACCAATGATCCATGTTTAAAAACGCTTTCCGCAAATATATCGACAATTTTAGAGGTTTCAGAAGAGAAGTTTGGATACTTACTTTAGTGACCTTTATCAATCGTGCTGGAACAATGGTTTTGCCTTTTTTATCAAAATATTTGTATGAAGATTTACATTTTTCTGAAATACAAATTGGAAATATTTTAGTTTGTTTCGGATTAGGTTCTATGTTGGGTTCATGGCTTGGAGGAAAACTTTCGGACAAAATTGGATTTTATAAAATAATGATATTCAGCTTATTCGTAAGTGGATTAATGTTTTTTGGTTTACAATATATCACAAGTTATATTGGGCTTTGCATTGCCGTTTTTTTGATTATGGTCGTTGCCGATATGTTTCGTCCTGCCATGTTTGTGTCACTTGGCGCTTATGCTAAACCCGAAAATAGAACTCGAGCATTAACATTAGTAAGACTCGCTATTAATCTTGGTTTTGCCGCTGGACCAGCTTTAGGCGGATTAATCATTATGAATATTGGTTACAAAGGACTTTTTTGGGCAGATGGCGCAACCTGTATTCTAGCCATTTTCATCTTTTGGTTATTAGTAAAAGAAAAGAAAAAACCTGCCGAATCGAAAGAAGCAAAAGCACTTCTTGAAGCCAATAGAGAATCGGTTTTTAAAGACAGACCTTTTTGGATTTTCTTATTTATGTGTGTCATCACTGGCGTTTTATTCTTTCAATTGTTTACTACCATTCCATTGTATCATAAAAAACAATTTGATTTAAACGAACTTCAAACAGGTTTATTACTGACATTAAATGGTATATTAGTTTTCTTTTTAGAAATGCCTATTGTAAGTTATATTGAAAGAAACAAATTGAACAAAGTAAAAATAGTAACGATAGGTTGTTTACTTATGACTGTGAGTTTATTTTCACTTTTAATCAACTTTTGGGCTGGAATATTAATCATCATGATGTTGTTTATGACTGTTGCTGAAATGTTTGCGTTTCCATTTTCCAATTCATTTGCAATGAGTCGTGCGCCAAAAGGTCATGAAGGTCGTTATATGGCAATTTTTACTATGAGTTTTAGTGCTGCACATATTTTGAGTGCTAAAATAGGAATGAGTATTGTTGCTTCTTATGGATATCAAATGAATTGGTTATTCATGGGAATTTTAGGGCTAATTGGAACTGCTGCTGGTTATTGGGTAATGAAACTAGTAGAAAGGGAAAAATTAAAAATTGAGAATTAAAAATTAATAAATGGAACCATTTATAGAATTACTTTCGTTTATAGATGACCATTTTATTGATGGAATTTTCGTTAGTGTTCTTTTGATAATCATTTTTAAAAAGTTTTTAAAATCAATTAAAACAAAAACTGCCCTTGAAATAGTAAGCTACTTGATGATTTTTTATTGCTTGTTATCAATTATTTATCTTTTTTTAATTTCAGTAGTTAAGGTAGATTCTGAATTGTATGCTTCTTTTATAAATCGAGCTACAGGAATTTACAAATTGACCTACATTTTAATGCTTTTTTCACATTCATTTCTTCCATTACTTTTATTATTTAAGAAATTTAGAAGTAAGTTATTTCTTGTCTTTTTTATAGCATTATTTATGAATTTAGGTTGGTTATTCGAATCTTTTGTAATTCATTCAACCACTATTCATAGAGATTATGAAGGTGATAGAAATGTTTTTTTACCTTTTGATAGAGAACTAATTATTTTTGGAAAAGGATTTTTATTGGGAATTTTGGCATTAATAATTGGTAATATAAAGGAGTACAGATTAGGGAAAATTAAGAATTAGTAATTTTTACAAAAATCTCCTTCTTATTTCTTGAAAAGACTGATTTGTAGATATCATTTCCTCAATAATTTCTTGTCGCAAAACATCAATATTATCTTTATTTAGATATTTTGCCCAAGCAGTTTCTTCGAATAAAGTTCTTATTTGTTTGATTAATTTGGTAGTTTCTGAAGATGATCTTAAAACTTTATCGGAAGTGTAATTTGAACTTTGTTTGTGATAAAAATTCACAGATTTAGATTCATAATTGGCTTCAAGAAAGTAAATCTTATCAACATCATTATCGTGATAAAAATCAACCCAATTAGCATAACCAAGTTTGGTTCTATTGGAATTTGGCACTTCGACTGCGCTCAGTGTGACAACAGAATTTGAAACCAATCTCCATTTACAATTGGCTACTCTACTCCAATGATTGGACAAACGATAGACTCCATTTTCTACAAAATAATAACAACTACCCGATTTACTTTTGAAATTTAATTTCAAATCTTTAATTGAATCAAAATCGACTTCTTTGAAAATACAAAAAGTGTATTTGTGAAAATTGGTTTTATTGTAGGTTTTAATTGGCATTACTATTTTCTATTGGAACAAAAGTAAGTAATTATTGTTTCACATAAATTAAACGAATTTGATAGATTGATTTAATTTATTATTTGCATCTAGAGTAAAAAATCACTTCGACAAGCTCAGTGTGACAATAAGTTATAAATATTATATTGAAAAAAAGGCATTATCAAAGTAAGTCCAATTAAAAAACGATTGTCACTCTAAGCCTGTCGAAGACCTTTTTATATCATTTTTAAATATTCAAACGTTAAATTTAGTTAATTAACTATAAAAATAGTTGTGTAACTAAAAATATAGTTATATGTTTGTCTTATAAAATAAAAATCATGCAAAAGTTAACCAATAAAGAAGAAGAAATCATGCACATTTTATGGAAGCTAAAAAAAGCTTTTGTAAAAGAAGTCATGGCGGAAATAACTGACGAACAACCACATTACAATACACTATCTACCATCATTAGAAATTTGGAAGACAAAGGATATGTAAGTCACAATGCTTATGGAAATACACATCAATATTTTCCAATTATTGCTCTTGAAGACTATCGCAAAGAATTTATGAATACGGCAATTGAAAACTATTTCAATAATTCTTATAAAAATATGGTTTCGTTTTTTGCTGAAGAAGAAAAAATTTCTGCTGATGAATTGCGTGAGATTTTAGAAATCATAGAAAAGAGAAAATAGAGTAAAGAAAAAAGAGAATTGAAGTTAGATTAATACATTTAATTACATAAAAAGTGATGAAATTTTAATATTGAAATTGCTTTTTGAAATTGAAATTGACATTAAAAATCATGGAAGAAATTGTAACTTACTTATTAAAATCAAGCGGATTGTTAGCTACTTTCTTTCTTGCTTATTACTTTTTGTTGCGAAAAGAAACATTCTTTACAAGCAATCGTTGGTTTTTACTTTCGGGATTATTTGCTTCCATCCTATTGCCTTTATTTTTTATTACTAAAATTGTTTACGTTGAAAGTCCGAAAATTACTTTACCTGTTGCAACAAAAAAAAATGACTTACCTGTAATTATTGACAAAGCAACACCAATTCCAACGGAAAGTATTGATTGGCTTCAAATCTTGCTTATTGTCTACGGTATTGTCGCAACAATCTTAATTATTAAAGTCATTATTGATATGATTTCGCTTGCTAAACTGTTGAGAAAACAAAACATTCAGAAGCAAGAAGACTTGTCTTATATCAACATAAATCAAGATATAGCGCCTTTCTCATTCTTTAATTATATTGTGTTTAATTCAAGTCTATACTCGCAAGAAGAACTAAAAAGTATCTTATTGCATGAGACAATTCACAGCAAAGAAAAGCACTCTATTGATGTTATGGTGTCAAAATTATTTACCATTGTTTTTTGGTTCAATCCATTAGTTTGGTTATATCAAAAAGCTATTATTCAAAATCTAGAATACATTGCCGATAGCAAAGCAATACAAAATATAGAAGACAAAAAGTGTTATCAAATGGCACTTTTAAAGGTAGTTACTCATCAAAACTGCTTATCCATCACCAATCATTTTTATCAATCATTAATCAAAAAACGAATCGTTATGTTAAACAAAAATCAATCCAACAAAAGAAACATTTGGAAGTATGCGTTAATTCTTCCAGTAATTACTGCTTTCGTATTTTTATTTCAAATAAAAGTTGTCGCACAAGAGAAACAAGTAAAAGCTAAAAAGGAACTAAATAACACTGTTATTGATAGTGTAAAAGCAATTCTTGTAAAAACTATGACCGACAAAGATGCCACTGACTCAGAAATGAAAGAAGATTCTCGAATTTTAAAAGAACAACACGGTATTGACTATACCTTTTCAAAAATCAAACGAAATGCAAAAGGTGAAATAACGGCTATTAAAATTGAATTTGACGATCACAAAGGTCATAAAGGAATTTCAGAAACTGATGGATACGAACCTATTGAACCTATCTATTTCACAATTGATGAAGATAAAATTGGGTTTTCTGATACCAACGATTTATCTGGATTCGAAGTTGATGAAAAACTTTCTAAACAATTTGGAACTGAAATTAAAGTAAAAAAAATAACTTCTCAAAAAGGTTATCCAATTCCACCACCACCACCTCCAACACCACCAGTTGGAAGAAAAAAAATCAGTTATAATAAAATTGAGATAAATGAAGAAAAAAACAGATTTTACATTATAAACGGTAAAGAATATTTTCAAAATGAATTAAAAGGCTACACTTTAAAATGTGATGGTTCCATTACGTATTATGATGAAGAAGAAGCCGTTAAAAAATTTGGAGAAAAAGCTAAAGATGGTGCAATGGTTTTCGATGGCGTTACTACACTTGAGAAGATTAATATTTCGAAGGAAATGTCTGAGAGAAAAACAATAATTTTTTCAAACGATAATGGTGATGATATTGTTTTCATTCCATCAGAAAAAATTTTAAAATTACCTCGCTATCCATCAATTCGATTAAATGATGAAGGTTTAGTGCTTACAGTAAATGGAGTACAAAAATCGAATCCATTAGAAACTTTGAATCAAATGAATTTACAAAATGTAAAATCAGTGAGAGTTTATGATGAAAATGGAAAAGAAACTCCAGGATCACAAACCAAGAAAATTGTAATTACTACTAAGTAATTTGCTAAATCTTACATAAAAAAGTTAAAAAATTGTAAATCTATATTCGTTGAAATTGTCAACTTTATAAATTTGTTTCAGAATTTTATCAATCAATAAATCAAATAACAAATCTTATGAAAACACAATTTAGAAACTTTGCTTTTGTGCTTCCTGTTTTAGTTACGTTTCTTTTTACTCACAACGCAACTTTTGCACAACAAAATCCGTTTTCTTGGAATAATCAAGCCAATAGTGATGACATTGTAATGACTTGGAACAAGAATACTCCTGAAAGCGAAATGAAAGATGATATTAAAGCTTTGGGTGAAAAAGGGATTACTATCAAATATTCAGGTGTAAAACGCAATAGTAAAGAGGAGATTACGGCAATTAAAGTAGAATATTCCGATAGAAAAGGAAATAAAGGCAAAATGGAATTGGACAACACTAATCCAATTGCAACAATCAAGTTTTTTAAACAAGGTGATACCGTAGGTTTTGGTGAACCTTCAAATGGGAACGACTTCTTTGCCGGAAATCCTATGATGGGTGGTTTTGCTGGTGCAGATGAACTTATGAAACGTTTCAACTTTGGTGGAGACAAAAATTCTCAATCGTATAGTTTTACTTTTCCTAATGATGGTGATGGATTAAGTAAATCTAAATCTCGCATCCAAATTCAAAAAGATGGAAGAAAACCTTTAGTAATAGAAGATGGTGTAGTTATTGAAGGTGCTGACGATTATTCTACTGAAGAAATTGAAGAAATCAAAAAGAACAATAAATTTGAATTTTCTGATGGTTTTGGAAATAACTTAGGCGAAAAACAATTTGATTTCCGCAGTAATGAAGGGTTAGAAAACTTTAAAAAACAAATGGAAGAAATGAAGTCGTCTTTTGGAAGTTCTAAAGAAGATGGAGATTTAAAAAAAACAAAAGAAGAAATGCAAAAAGCAAAAGAGGAAATGGTTAAAGCCAAAGAAGAACTTGAAAAAGCAAGATTAGAATTAGAAAAAGCGAAAGCGACAACTAAAATAAGAAAAACTTAAAAACTAAATATCATTCGTAATTGAAAATGCCCCAAAAAGTTAGACACTATTTGGGGCATTTTTTATGGAAAGAAAAATTAAATATTATTACGGATTTAAATTAGAATCGGTGACGTTTTTTTTTCACAAAGTTTCGCAATACTTAAATCTTTTGCGCCTTTGCGCCTTTGCGAGAGAAATAAGTAATCTGTGACGTTTTTTTGTTTCACAAAGTTTCGCGAAGTTTGACACAAAGTTTGAAAATGTTTTTTTTAACCACACTTCGACTAGCTCAGTGCAGGCTACGAAGCATAGATTTTCTTCGAACATAAAGTCGCTTTGCTCTTGATAGATTACAAAGAATAATTTGCGAAATTGAAGTGGATTCTTTTGTTTCACAGAATTGTTTTTTAGAATTTTCTTTGCGCCTTCGCGAGAGAAATAAGTAATCTGCGTAATCTCGGTTACTTTTTTGAAATATAGAATTTTATAAACCAATTAAATTAAAAAAAATAAAAAAACTATCTTTGCAAAAAAATGATGTTCAAAGTCTTAGCAAAAATCAACAAGTTATTACTACCAAGTTTTACCAAACAGCAATTGGATTTGGCTAAAGCTAAAAAGTGGCAATTGGCTCTTATTGCTTATCGTTATTATGTTACTTGTCGTGCCAATGATTAATAAGTCATTGCGGCAAAAATTTCGTTAGTTCCTAATTTGTCTCTTCCATTTAAAAAAGACAATTCCATTAGAAAATTACATTGAACTATTTCTCCGCCTAATCGTTCTACAAGTTCGCAAACAGCTTTTGCAGTTCCACCTGTAGCTAAAACATCATCGTGAATCAATACTTTATCACCTTTTTCAATTGCATCGATATGAATTTCTAGTGTGTCTGTGCCATACTCTAAATCGTAAGTAGCAGAAATCGTTTCGAATGGCAGTTTATTTGGTTTACGAACAGGTATAAAACCTGCATGTAAAGCTTCTGCGAGAAGAATTCCAAAAAAGAAACCTCTACTTTCTACTCCAATTACTTTATCAATTTTTTTATCTTTTAAACTTGAAAGTAATATCGCTAGAGTTTCTTGTCTTGCTATTGGGTCATTAAGCAACGGAGTAATGTCTTTGAATCCAATTCCTGGTTTTGGAAAATCCTGAATATCACGGATGTACTTTTTTAGTGGCATATTTTTAAATTTTAAAGTAAATTTGATTTGCAAGTTACACAAATATACTTATATTTGCACCCACAAAAAAGGCCTCGTGGCGCAACTGAATAGCGCATCTGATTACGGCTCAGAAGGTTACTGGTTTGAATCCAGTCGAGGTCACGAATAAATACTATATAAAAGAAAAAACGCTAAGCTTGCTTGAGCGTTTTTTCTTTTATATAGTATTTTCAAAGCGGAGCTTTGATGGATGTTGCGTAGCAAAATCCATTCGTGAAAGTTATTATTAAACTAAAACAAAATAATCAATCACCATAAAAACGCTAAGCTTGCTTGAGCGTTTTTTCTTTTATATAGTATTTTCAAAGCGGAGCTTTGATGGATGTTGCACAGCAAAATCCAATCAAAAAAAAGCTTTACACTTACTATAGAATTATTTTTAATTAATTAGCAATCTATTAACTGTTATTTTTTGAACGTCCTGCCATTTGTTCTTTTGTCGTTACACCTTTTTCTGAAATAAAATCAAACATAACAACCAAATCGCCTATAACCTCATCTTTAGAAATTCCGATACTTGGATTTGATTTTAATGTGGCATTGGCTATTGACTTTAAGATAAAAGATTGACCTTTTAAAACTGTAGATGCATCTTTAAAAAACACACGCATAACTGGGCTAGAAATATGACCTCGCAATTCTACACTTTCAATTTCATTCCATGGCACAAAAGCATTGCGAAAAATTTGTTGATTAATAAATAACCCATCGTTAGAAACTGCTAATGGTGGTCTTTTTAAGTCTTGCTTGAAAAATAGATAAACTAATCCTAACGAAGATATAACTAAACCCCAACTAGCAATAGCATTTATTGTTGCTGGCCATCCTACTTCCACATTCAATCGCATTCCTCTTTTATACACCACAGCATCATGCACTCTGCCTTCGTAAAAAAACTGAGCCACTATCATAGCCAAAACACTAATTACAAGAAGTATTGCAATATTTCGCAACGCTTTTTTTATTCCATCGGAATGTTGTGCAACGTAAATATATTGATCTGTTTTCATTGATATAAATTTGTAAAAATCTTATTCTATCTTTTTACTAATCTTATCGAAAAGTGTCTCTTGAATTTGATCTTCGGGTAGCGTTTTTGGAAATTCAAATAATCCATAAACTACTTCGCCATATTTAACTTTAGTTGGAATTTTGTCTTCCAAATCAACAAATGTTCGAAAAGTGTACGTCTCAGGAACAAAGAATAGAGAACTACCATCATAAAATTTTTCAATTTTAAGTTTTTCATGTTTCGTTCCTACAGCTTTCGACATGTAATCGGCAAATGAATTTCCTTCATACAAGGCATTAAGATTAACGATTGTATAAATCTTATCCATGGCAAGATCAAACCGATAAAGTTGATAGTTTGATTCTTTCGGATTTTTAAGAGTAATTGTACACTCCGTTGATTTGTATAAGTTTTTGTCAAGATTCCAAACACTAATTTTATAATTGCCTTCTGGTACTTTTTCAATTAAAGTCTGATTTGGTTCAACAGTACTATCAACCGTGTACATATCAGAAAGTTTTCCATCTTTACCAATTCGTTCCAATGTTACCGATCTTGTCACGGTGCTAGAATTTAAAAAAGCAATAGATTGCGTTGGTGCATCATTCCATTTTTCTATTGTAACACCTATAATAGCTATTACAACAAAAACGACAACAACTAAACAACCAATTTTAAAAAACTTATTCATTTTTGCAAGCATTTACAACATCGCTCACCAATTGCTTGTTTTCTTCTTTTTCGTTCTTTAATAATAATGATTTTAAAACATATACAACCAATAATCCTGGAATAAGTGCGATTAATCCTCCTAAACCTCCTGCGATTTTCTGTCCAGGTAAAAATGCTAAAGGTGCCATATCATTGTACCCTAAATAAGCTCCAACAATTGCAAAAGGAAACAAAACGCCATAAGTAATCATCGAACCCATTTTTGAAGATTGATCAACATCTATTGTAAGAACCGTTGGTTTAGTTTCCTCCCATTTTAATGTAACCTCAGCTCCAATTTTATCGCCTTTTCTAATTTTGATTTCATGCGTCCAATCTTTATCAAAAACCCCAAATTCTCCAGCAGAAACAGTATGCGTACTTCCAAATTGATTTTTAAGTTTGGTCATTAAAGTAGTAGCTACATTTTTTAGATTTGTTTCTTTATCTCCGTTAGTATCTAGTGTGCGAATGATTTGATTGTTTTCCATGTTATTAAAGTTTAGTTCTTTTTTATCTTAATTTTTTCAAATATAAAAAAAATACTCATAGTAGTTGAAATTTGTTTTTCAATATACCGTCTTTTTTCAATGATTAAATACAAAAACCTGAGGATTTGTGATGGATTTTTTTGGTACACAAAGTATCACGAGGTTTTTTAACCACACTTCGACTAGCTCAGTGCAGGCTACGAAGCATAGATTTTCTTTGAACATAAAGTCGCTTTGCTCTGGATAGATTGCATAGAATAATTTGCAGTGTTTTTTTCGTTTCACAAAGTTATTTTTAGAATTCTCTTTGCGCCTTTATGCCTTTGCGAGAAAATAAATATGTGAATCTGTGGCGTTTTTTTTAGTTTCACAAAGTTACACGGAGTTTGACACAAAGTATCACAAAGTTGTTTTTAGAATTTCCTTTGCGCCTTTGTGTCTTTGCGAGAAAATAAATCTGTGAATCTGTGGCGTTTTTTTTTTAACACAAAGTTTCACGAAGTTTGACACAAAGCATCACAAAGTTTTTTTTAGAATTCTCTTCGCGCCTTTGTGGCTTTGCGGTGGATTTTTTTGTACACAAAGTATCACAAAGTCTTATTTAAATTTTCTTTGCGTCTTTGTAGCTTTGCGAGAAAATAAATCGAAAATTCTTTGGCTGACTTTTTATGATGAGATTTTACAAAAAAGGTTCCGTTAATTTATATTTAAATGAAAACAAAACCAATCCTACTTTCGATTTGATATTGAACCTTTCAAATAAAGCCGCTCTGTAAGATTCAATTGATTTGACAGAAAGATTCATGATGTCAGCCATTTGCTCATAGGTTAGTTCTCTTTCATCGCAGACTAAAGTTAAAAAATCTAATTCTCTTTTTGAAAGCACAATAGGTTCTTTACTTTCTTTATCACTCGATTGATGATTTCTGATTCTTTTTAAAATCTCAGTGACATTATTATACCCAATAGTTACTATATTTTCAATAGCAAACTTCAAGTCATGCGCCGTACAATTCTTATGCAAAAAACCTCTTGCTCCATGATGATACGCATCATTAATAATTTGTTCGTCAAAATGTTGGGTTAACAACATGACTTTATATTCCTCTTCTTTCTCTTCCAATGCTTGTAATACTTCAAGTCCATTCATATTAGGCATAGAATAATCTAGAATATACATATCTGGTAGTGGTTGCAGTGGCAAGGTTTCCAGAAACTCTTCACCACTATCAAACTCGTGAATGACTTCGAAATTACTGATTTTTTCTAACAATTCTTTAAGTCCATGTCGGACAATAGCATGATCATCAATGAGGCAAAGTTTAATTTTTTCCATAATCAATTTTGGGTTTCGTTTACTATTATGGTGGTGCCAACTCCTACTTCTGATTGCACCGTTAAGTTATAGCCAATAATGGTGGCACGATTAATCATATTTTGCAATCCAAGAGTGGCTTTATTGTTGAGTTTTTCCTTGTCAAAACCCTTACCATTATCAATAATCGTCATTGAGAATTGAGGTGTTGTTTTTAGTATAATCGAAATCTTTTTGGCTTTAGCATGTTTAAAAGCATTATTGATGACTTCCTGAAAAATACGATAAATTACAATCTTTTCATTGGCAGAAAATACTTTTTTTGAGTCACTTTCTTGCTTAAAAGTAATCGTCACTTTAGGATTTTTTTGCAAACGTTCTACTTCATTTTCGATGGCTTTAAACAAGTCTTGCTGCAACAACAACTGATTGTTCAAAGAATGACTAATACTTCTAATAGAACTAGACAAGTTACTAACCGATTGCGAAACTGGTTCCAATAACGATTGCAACTCTGGTGAATCAAGTTTTAGGTTTTCTAATTGAAAGTTAATGTAGGTTAATTGTTGTCCTGCATCGTCATGTAAATCTTGCGAGATATTGTTTAAAACTTGTTCTTGAGTTTCAAGAATAGTTTCGTTAAGTGACTTTTGAAAAGCTATTTCTTTTTGGTTGTGTTCTTTTACTTTTTTTATGTAGAGTTTTATTGTTATCGCACAAAAAATTACAACTATACATACAAGTAAAAAGCCAATTATAATTCCTATAGCAATATCATACATAAGCTTTCTTTTTTTCTTTAAAAATGTATAAGTTTATGAAAAAATAATAAAAAATGTTTACGAAGTAATTAATAAATTTATACAACTTAATTCCAAAAAAAACTTCAGTTGATGTAAGTTCTTTTGATTTAAAACTAAACATAAAACTCAATCCTAAAAAAAACAATACAGGTGCAAACATCAATATATAAATATTAGATTGAAAAAAAAATAAGTCATCATTCTTCAACTTAATAAAGCTTAGATAAATAAATAGAACGGTATACAATAACGCGCCAAAAACAAAACTATAGTAGTCAAATTTAGAATAGCCTTCAAAGAAGAACATATTTATAACACAAAAAATTAAGTGTACAACTAAAACGCTATTTGAATACTTTTTACTAAAAAATGAACCGATAATAAAAATCCACAACGAATTATGAATTAAAATATTTACATTAAATAAATTATCAATAGATAAGTCTTTATATTTTAATATCAGAGCAACATACTCATTAATAAAACAAATAAATAAAATACAAAGCAATTTAAAATGAGTGCTATTTTTGTAATTCAAAAAAAGTAACCCAACTAAAAAAGTTAGTAAAACAATAATTTTAATTGGGTTTAAGAATTGTATCATTATTAAATTTATAAGCTGTTTTTTATTATTTCATTCTTTGAAACATTTTTAATTGTTTTCAAAGATTTTCTACCTGGTTCATCTGAAAAATCATAGTAAAGTGTTTGATTTTTATATGTAACTTTCATAACTGCTTTAGTATCCTCTTCAATAAAAGTAAATTGAAAAAAACATATTTTTTCATCCAATGCTTCTTCATTGGTTTGTTTCTCAATTTTTTCAATGATACTCAACAAAAGTGGAGCTGAAAAATTATGACTTCCCAAAATAAATCCATCTGTACTTTTAAGTTTTACTCCATGAAAAATATTTTTATCAATTGCTCTTTTATAATTGCTGTAATATTTTGATTGATCAATTCTTGTAATATCAACATCATTTAGTCCAATTTTTAAATCTTGAAATACTATTCCATAAAAATTCTTTTTTACAATAATCTCATAATCCGCAGCAATAATATATCTTTTATGAACATCATTATTTATATCTAATTGATGTGTATTATGAATTAATTCAAAAGACTTATCAAAATTTATACAAAAAGAATTAGCTTTCAACCAATTTGGAATTTCTAACTTTTCCATTTTATTCAAATCAACAGTAAAATCCTCAGGTTGATTTTCACAAATATAGTTTCTATTAGTTTCCTCCCAAACTGATTGGTTTCCTACTAACCTTTTCTTTACATAAATAATGTTTTCTGAACAGTTTTGAGCTTTAACATTTCCGAATACACTCAAGACAACAATAAAAGTTAAAAATAATTTCTTCATAATTTATAGTTTTAAGGGTTAATAACTGTAGCAAAGATGCCATTTATTACTTCTAACTTCTATTAGGTAAAACCCTATTTGTTTAGGTGTTTTCCCTACACGCCTATTCTCTTGCTAAAATAACAATTTATTTCACTTAAACCATATAATTTGTAGTATTTCAACTTATTAGGTAAAAACCTATTGCTTTTTTAGTGATATCCATAAGCAGGAAGTTAGTAGTGCAAAGTAGTTTTGGAATATAATTTTAAAATCATATATCATGTTAACAAACACAGGTACCGCATCATTTATTCTTTATGGTTTTTTCATGTTAATTTCAATTATTGCTATGATACTAGCTTTCATTTACATGAAAAAAGATATTATCTCATCTGAAAAATTAGATAAGATGATTGAATTGTTTAAATACACTATTGTCTCAACTTGCATAGCAACGGTAACTTTAGTTGTCTCAAATTTATTTAAGGAAAGAGATCAAGATATTAAAGAACTTGAATATTTTGATAAGTATGTAACAGACATAAAAAAGGCTGATGGTGTTTATGAAAGATGGCAACTTTCAAAATACTTATCCATTGTATCGCCTAGTGGTGAATTGAGAAAATCATGGGAACAATATTACTCTATAGTTGACAAAGAATATACTGAATATTTAAATTTAAAAAATGTTCAACTAAAGAACAATACTATTCTTAGTCCAAACGAAAAACAACTTTTTAATATTGAAAAAGTAGAAGAAAAAATTAATCAGCTCGAAAAACCATTACAGACATCCTACAAATTAGATAATGAAGAATGGATAATCATTACTGGTGCTGACAAAAAACTTGAAGATGCTGAAAATGAGTTAAAAAAAGTATTAGCATTCAATCCTAATTCGAGGATAATAAAAAAAGGGACTTTTTATCGTACTATAATTTTTGGATTTAATGATAAATCTGAAGCTTCAAAAGTACTAACACAAGCCAGACAAAAACTAAATAAAACTGCCTATATCGTTAAAAATAACAACAATTTGTAAAAAACCTCGTATGCCGAAAAGAGGATTATAGAGTAGGCAAAATAAAATTTTAGAAATTATGAAAATTAAAACAAGAAAAGAAACATTCAATAGCCAAGTAGTAAATCAAAATTCGGATGTTTATTTAACTATCACTATTGGTAATGCTCAAATTGGAGGTAATATAATTAAATGGAAGGATAGTTCAAATATTTTGGCAAAAGGCGAAATATCAAACTTAAATTTAGGTAAAGGATCAACTATTATTGGTAAAACTCTAGAAATATTCACAAACATTCTTGATGTGAATCCAATGACTAATGGTGTAGTAGCTACCTATTACTTTCACAATGCAAATGCTCCATCAGTAACTTTTGATGATACTGTTAATAATCATGGTGATGTTTTCTCATTAGGTTTAGATATAATTTTTAATTAATATAAAAATGAAAAAAATTACGACACTTTTGCTACTGACTGCAGCTTATTATACAACTCAGAGTCAGAATCTTCCAAAATTAGATGAATTGAATATTCCGAGTTCACCTGCTTTTGTAATGCTTGATGAATCACCAGCAAACATCGAAAAACCAACAAATCCGAAAGCGTTTGCAATTAGCTTACTTAATGTAGGAAATAATGGAGGTGCCATTGAAACTTCTCCATATTGGTTAACTAATCACGCTAACTATTCTTTCACAGATGATGTTGCAAATCATTTTCCAATTTTACAAACTTTTGCTATTTCAGTAGCATCAATCAAAAATACTGATACAACAACTGTTTCATTAGGTTTTAGAGTCCAATTATTTAGAAAATATTTTAATGAAACTGCTATTCTTGGATACAAGAGTACTATACAAGGGATTTTATCAAATCCTATAATTGATATTGCAGCACTTCAAGTTGAAAATGACAAATTACAAGCTGAGCGTGGGCGTACTTTATATAATTTAGAATTAGCTGGTGCTTATGCTGGCCAAGGTACAAATTATAAAAACCTGTCTGGATCAAAAATTAGTGCATGGGCAAATTTTAGATATACTCCAATTGCTAATTCTTTTCTTGACATTGTTGCTTTAGCGAGATATAGTAAAGAAATTGGCGGAACTAATAACTCTTCATTTTTAGATTTTGGAGGAAGTCTTTCCAGACAAACAAATAATTATGACTTTCAAATAGAATATGTTTATAGAAGAGATTCAACACTTGATATCAATTATGACAGATTAGCATTTATTGCTAATTACCAAATAATCCCTGGTATGGTAGCTGTTGCGTCATTTGGTAAAAACTTTGATGAACAGAAAGATATTTTCACTGCATTTGGAGTAAAATTTGGAATATTAGAAAGATCTAATAATAACTAATATGAATAATTTCCTGATTAACGTAAACAAAGAAATTAAAAATTCTAAGTTTAATAAATGACTTTTCAAACCTGACAGGTTTTAAAAACCTGTCAGGTTTAAAAAAAATCGCCCTAAAAAGGACGACTCTACTAATTTGTGAAATATGTAGTAAAAAATTAACTACACCCCATAAATAACCTCAACGATATCGCTGGCAGTACCAACCTCAATATCATCAACAACTCCAAAAGCGCGATACTCCCAATGTTCTGGTTGCCCACTTACTTGCAATGTAAAACTATGATCAAACGGATTCTTAGTGGCTCTTGCCACAAATAACCAATCCATAGTTCCCTTTTTTCTGCGGTAAAGATTTATACCATCCGCATACATTTTTTTGAACTTAACACGAATCATACCTCCATAAAGCTCTACCGAAATTTTTGCCTTGTAAGTAGCAAAATCAACAGCCACACTATGACTAATAATTCCCAAATCCTGACCTATAGCATCTGTAAAATTTGCCATAGCCTTGTGCCTACCTATTTCAGCTCTCAAAGCACCTCCTTCAAAAGCTAAAGTAGCCTTCCTGCCGTCTATGGCAGACTTGACCTGACTTCGCTTGTTACTCACATTATTTACTGCCGCAATCAAAGCGTCACAATACGCCTGCTCAATTGCTACTTGCTCGGCCGTTAAGCCTAACGCAGTTGCATAACTACTAATTTTTTCTTTGTAATTTGTTGCCCATACTGACAACGTTGGGTCTGCTGATGGAAAATACGATCTTGCCATTCTTTAAAAATATTAAATTAAACATTCAGATTTTAACTACATAAACAACGAAAACCTATTCCCCACTATTGCAATTCACTACGTTAAATATAATTTAAAAATTTGTTAAAGAGGTTCAAAAACCCACCAACCGCCCGTTTTCTCTAGGTTCTTTATCGTGTCATGTGCTAGATTTGACAAGACAAGTGCTGCTTCAAAAAACATTGGTGCTAGATTTGACTAGACAAGGACACGATTTTTTGTAAAAAATACACTCCTTTTTTTGCCTTGAGCTACTCCCATTTATAAAAAATAAACTCCAATCTATTTTTTTTCTGGATTTAAAAAACAAAATACACGATTTAAAAAGCAAAATGCTAGATTTTAAAAAAAACAGAAAAGTGTTTCACAAAATAAATCCAGCTACAAAAAAAATAGGACCAGCTACACACAAAATTAATCGCTCTAAGTAACGCTATAAAAAGCCACCACAGATTTACAAATTAATTTATATTCTCGCAAAGACACAAAGCCGCAAATTATTCTATGTAATATATATAATTTATGTTCAATGAAAATCTATGATTCGTAGCCTGCACTGAGCTAGTCGAAGTGTGGTTAAAAAACATTATGATGCTTTCTGTGTCAAACTTTGCGAAACTTTGTGTAACAAAAAAATCCATCACAAATTCGCAGATTAATTAGTTTTCTCGCAAAGACACATAGTCGCAAAGAAAATTCTAAAAAACAACTTTGTAGTACTTTGTGTTAACTCCGTGAAACTTTATGAAACAAAAAATCCACCAACAAAAATAATTGCCAAAACAAACTATTTTTACTACGTTTGGAAATTATATAACCCTATAACTTTCTTTATGACTGACGTCCAACTTGCGCAATGCAAAACCTGTTTAAACCGAAAAAAAGGCACTCTTGATCCTCTTGATATTTGTAACATTAGAGGATTTCAACCCAAAGACGATGAAGCTTGTCCCTACTTTGAGCAAGACAAACAAGTAGTTCCTGAAACACACAACAAGCTATTGTATTTAAAACCCAACGACAAAAGAGCCAAATATGCCATTATTGCCATTTTAGTAGTTTCTTTTTTTGCTATCATCAATGTCCTTTCTTCCTATATGCAATACCGCCTTTTAATAGATTTAAAAAATGGTGTTTATGTTAGTGATGAACTGCTTACTTCTAATGATTCTAGAGAGCAAATAACAAGTATATTTTACCTAATTTCTTATATTATTAGTGGTGTATTTTTTATCTTGTGGTTTCGTAGAGCCTACTATAACCTTGATATTCGAACAGACAACTGTGAATATAGCGAAGGTTGGGCTGCTGGATGTTGGTTTGTACCTATCATTTGCTTGGTGCGTCCCTACAAAATCATGTTGGAACTAGATAATGACACTACCGATTTACTTGAAAAAGCTACAAAAAAAGAAATAAATACAAACGCTACGCTAATTGGCATTTGGTGGACCATGTGGATTGTCATTACCTTTTTAGGAAACACTGTATTTAAGGTATTTTTAAGAGGCGAAACAGTCAACCATTATATAAATATTACTATCCTTGAACTCATAACCTCCTTTTTAATATTAGTTTTAGGAATGGTTACCATTTTTATGGTTAAAAACTACGCCGATAAAGAAGCCGCACTCGTTGCCGAAGAACAAAAAATGCCCGAACCACAACCCGAAAACCTTACCCAATAAAAGTTTTTTAACCCAAATGTGGAAAACCGTAAAATATATTGTTTTACGGTTTTTACTTTTACAAAAATTAAGTATTTATACGTAGTTTTAATCTTATAGAAATATTTATCTTTGATAAATTGAATAGCATAATTAATGACCAACCAGAACCCAGAACAAATAGCACGCGATAATATCGACAAGCAATTGATTGCTAGTGGTTGGATTATACAAGATAAGAAGAAATTCAATCTTGCTGCGGGTTTGGGTATTGCCATCAAAGAATACGTTACCGATGTTGGTCCTGCTGATTATGTGCTGTTTGTGGGCAAAACTCCTGTAGGAATTATTGAAGCCAAGCGTGCTGAAATTGGTACGTTAACTGTTGCCGAAGATCAAGCGGAAGGTTATGCTAAAGCCAAACTTCGTTTATTAAACAATGCCCCATTACCTTTTGTTTATTTGAGTAATGGAGAAATTATAAAATTCACCGATTTTAGAGACCCAAAACCTCGTGCTCGAAATGTATTCACGTTTCATAGACCCGAAACACTTTTAAATTGGTTCAAAGAGACTAAATCCTTGCGTGGTCGTTTGCATGATTTGCCATCACTTCCTGAAGATGGTTTGCGTGATTGCCAAATTACGGCAATCAACAACCTAGAGAAATCGTTTCAAGACCAAAAGCCTAAAGCGTTAATTCAAATGGCAACAGGTTCTGGTAAAACATTTACTGCTATTACTGCTGTGTATCGTTTGTTGAAATATGCCAAAGCCAAACGCATTTTGTTTTTGGTAGATACTAAAAACTTAGGAGAACAAGCCGAAGGCGAATTTAGAGCGTTTACAGCACAAGAAGACAATCGTTTGTTTACCGAATTGTATGGCGTCACTCGATTGAGTAGTTCCTTTATCCCTAACGATTCACAAGTATATATTAGCACTATTCAACGTATGTATTCCATTTTAAAAGAAACGGAATTGGATGAAAGTGCCGAAGAAGAAAACCCAAATGAAACTCGTTTTGAACCCAAAGAACCCGTTCCTGTTGGGTATAACGAAAAAGTGCCAATAGAGTTTTTTGATTTTATAGTTATTGACGAATGTCACCGCAGTATTTACAACCTTTGGAAACAAGTATTGGATTACTTTGATGTATTTCAAGTTGGCTTAACAGCTACTCCAGACAATAGAACATTTGGTTATTTCAATCAAAATTTGGTTTCGGATTATGGTTTTGAAAAAGCGGTCATTGATGGGGTTTTAGTACCTTATAATGTCTTTACCATTGAAACCGAAATCACCAAAAACGGTAGTATTTTAAAAAGTTTCGGAGAACCTGTTGACCGACGTGAACGCTTGACTCGTAAACGTTTTTGGGAACATTTAGATGAAGATGTAGAATACAGCGGTAAACAATTGGACAAAGACATTGTAAACCCAAGTACTATACGCACTATTATAAGAGCAACCAAAGACAACTTGCCTGCCATGTTTCCTGACCGTAGGGATAACAATGGTAATTTTGAAGTGCCGAAACTTTTGATTTTCGCCAAAACCGATAGTCACGCCGAGGATATTATTGAAATTGTTCGAGAAGAATTTGGCGAAGAAAACAAGTTTTGCAAAAAGATAACCTACCGCAGTGAGGAAGACCCAAAAAGTGTGTTACAACAATTTAGGAACGATTATTACCCACGTATTGCTGTTACAGTAGATATGATTGCCACAGGAACTGACATAAGACCATTGGAAGTATTGTTGTTTATGCGTGATGTAAAAAGTCGTAGCTATTACGAACAAATGAAAGGTCGTGGTACACGAACTTGCTCTATAGAAGAATTGAAAGCCAAAGGCACACCCACAGCCAAATTCAGTAAAGACCATTTTGTAATTATTGATGCAATTGGTGTGGAGCAATCGCAAAAAACAGACAGCCGACCTTTGGAAAAAGCTCCAGGCATTTCGTTAAAAGATGTGTTGCAAAGTGTAGCAATGGGAAATACTAGCGAAGATATGTTGACTACTTTAGCCAACCGATTGATTCGTTTAGACCGACAATTGAGCGATAAAGACAAAGCTAAATTTGCCGAAAATGCCAATGGATTTACTATTAACCATGTAGTAAAACAATTGTTGCATGCCTATGACCCAGATGCTAACCAACAAATTGAAACTAGTGTAAAAGGAAACCTACTTGGCTTCGCTCCTATGGAGATTGAAAAAGCAATTGAAACCGAAAAGAAAAAACTAATTGAAGAAGCAGTTGCTGTATTTCATAACCCTTACTTGCGTGATTTTATTGTTGATATACGCAAAAAGTTAGACCAAATTATTGATACTAGCAATATTGACACTATAACCAATATAGGTTGGGTAAAAGACCATACTTCGGCAAGCTCAGCATTGATTGGAGATTTTAAAACATGGATTGAAAGCCACAAAGACGAAATTACGGCTTTGCAGATTTTTTATGCCCAAGACTACAGACACCGCACGTTTACATACAAAATGATAAAAGACTTGTGCGAAAAACTAAAAACCGAAAAACCACTATTAGCACCTTTAGCCGTTTGGCGCGCTTATGAGCAACTAGAGACTTCAACAAGCTCAGCCAGAGGATCGGTAAAAAACGAGTTGATTGCTCTGGTTTCATTGATAAGACGTGTAGTAGGAATTGATAACAACTTAACCGCTTATGATAAAACGGTGGATGCGAATTTTAAAAAGTGGATTTTTGATAAAAACGCAGGACAACATAATGCTTTTACCGAAGCCCAAATGCAATGGTTGCGCATGATGAAAGACTATGTAGCCAATAGTTTTAGCATAGACAAAGACGACTTTGACCTAAGCCCATTTAATGCCGAAGGCGGTTTGAGTAAAATGTGGCAGTTGTTTGGAGAGGAAACAGATAAGATTATTAATGAATTAAATGAAGTTTTAGCGGCTTAAAATACATTATGAGTAAACCATTTGAATCAGATTTAGTATTAAGTGAGCATATTTCAGAAGCCAATTTGAGAGTTTATCATGTTGGTTTTGAAACTAATAAATTTAGATTAACACCACTTGTTGAAGTTATACGTAAAGTTATTCCTGAATTTGCTTTTGGGTATCATGCTGGCATGAGTATTCCCTACACTGAAATGGTTGAAAGAATAGTCGAAGCAGCCAATACAGTCTATTTAACCGATAAATACAAAAAAAGAGGAGAATTTGGTGAATTAATTTTACATCTTTTATTGAGAGATTGGTGTAATACAATTCCACTCGTTTCCAAAATATACTTTAAAGATGCTCATAATGCAACAGTCCATGGCTTTGATGCGATACACATAACAATTGAAGAAGATAAAAAAAAGTTATGGTTAGGTGAATCCAAACTATATTTAGATGGATTTGATGGAGTAAAAGAATTAGCTAAAGATGTTGTTAATCATGTTAATGCTGATTATTTAAAAAAAGAATTTGAACTAATCAGAAGGAAAATCCCTCAAGATATTCCTGAAGTTGAATTTTGGACTAATTTAATGCATAAACATAAAAATTTAGATGAAGTATTCGATACTATTGTAATTCCATTAGTATGTACATATTCAAGTTCAATTTTTACTTCACATGATAGTAATTCAAAAGAATATTTTGAAGCTCTTGAAAGCGAGTGTAGAGATTTATTCAACACTTTCAACACAAAAGTTGCTACAGATGTTGAGTTAATTTTATTACTACTCCCTGTCCCAAATAAAGATGAATTGAATTCTGAACTAGATGTTAGATTAAAAAACATGCAAAAAATATGAGTTTTGAAAATTATGAAAATGCTATTGATTTTATAAGTTCAAAATTTGAATTCAATTTTGAAGAAACATATGGTCTTTTGAGTTTTATTAATAAACTTTTTACTAAAAATGAAAATGATGGTAGAGATCTTGTCATAAGACTACTTGAAAAGTGGGATTTTATAGATGAGAATTGTAAATCTTTTTTTAATGATATAATTGAAAGCTATGGTTTATATCCTTATGTTGACGAGAACTTACTAACTGGTAGTTCTTTTCTTAGATATGAGTTACACAAATCTCCTTTTTTAGAGAATGTATATTTACACGAGGAACAATTTGAAATTTCAACTGCCTTACAGAGTGATAAGAGTGTTGTTTTAAGTGCCCCAACTAGTTTTGGAAAAAGTTTACTTATTGAAGAAGTTGTCGCAAGTAAAAAATATAAAAACATTGTAATTATTCAACCCACTTTAGCATTATTAGATGAAACAAGAAAAAAATTATCAAAATATAATGATATATATAAAGTAATTGTATCAACTTCACAAACTCCTTCTCAAGATAAAGGAAATTTATTTTTGTTTACTGGTGAACGTGTTGTTGAATATAATATGTTTCCACAAATAGATTTTTTTATCATAGATGAGTTTTATAAGCTTAGTCTAAAAAGGGATGATGATAGGGCTATTACATTGAATACAGCTTTACATAGATTATTAAAGCATACCAATAAATTTTATATGTTGGGTCCAATGATAAAAGAGATACCAATAGAATTTAAACAAAAATATGATTTACTTTGGTTTCCATCAGATTTTAGAACAGTTGCAGTAGATGAAATTTCAATGGAAATTAGTGAAAAATTAAAAAAGAAGGAAAAAGAGTTAAAGAAAAAGGAAGAACTTTTTGACTTGCTTTTAAATACTGAAGAACCTACACTTATATATTGTTCATCTCCAAAGAAAGCTACTGAATTAGCTGTTGATTTTGTCTCCTACTTGAATGAGAATAGACCAGACTTTATTTCTGATAAAGAAAATGGCTCAGTTATGGAATGGTTGCATGAAAACATAAACAAAAGTTGGTTTTTAATTGATGGTTTAAAAAGATATACAGCCATTCATCACGGAGCAGTTCCAAGACATTTAGGAAGCACAATTGTTGATTTATTTAATAAGAGAAGTATTAGATATTTGTTTTGTACCTCTACATTAATTGAAGGTGTTAATACTTCTGCCAAAAATGTAATTTTGTTTGACAAAAAGAAAGGCACAAAAGATATTGATTTTTTTGATTACAAAAATATAGCAGGGAGAAGTGGAAGAATGAATAATTATTTTATTGGCAACGTATATCGATTTGAAGCTAGACCCAATCAATTAGAACTTGATGTAGATATTCCCATTTTTTCGCAAGATGATGCTCCACTTGAAATATTAATTAATCTAGATGAATCTGAATTAAAAGAATCTTCTAAATTAAGATTACAAGAATTTGATGGATTTGATGATGAGTTTAAAGAAATTTTAAGAAGAAATGCATCTTTACCAATACAAGGACAAATTAATATCTTGAACGAAATAGAAGAAAACATTGATAAATATTTTGAACTATTAAACTGGGACAATTACCCTAGATATAAAAATTTAGAGGTTGTATTTGAATTATGTTGGAATAATCTCTTGAAAAGTAAAGACAATAAAGCAGGTGTACTTTCTGGAAAGCAATTAGCTTCTTTAGCAATGAAATATAATTTTAAAAAGTCTACCAGAGGAGTAATTGATGAATTAATTGATGATGAATATTGGGTAAATAAAATTCCAGATGAATTAGGTAGAATTAATTACTTATCCTATTTTGTGTTGAATGTGACTAGACATTGGTTTGATTATAAATTACCCAAATGGATTAGTTTAGTTAATGACATACAAAAATATGCTTTTAATAAAAGAGGCTTAACTTATGGCAATTACACATTTTATGCTTCTCAGTTAGAAAATGGATTTTTGCCTATTAATTTAGCAGCATTATTAGAATATGATGTTCCCCATTCTGCGATTTCTAAAATTCAAAAAACATTAAGAGTAAATGACATTACTACAGAAAATCTAATTGCAAGTTTTAAAAGAGAAGGTGTTGAACAAAGATTAAAACAAATAGGTTTAATAAAATATGAAATAGATAAAATAAAGTCTATTAATTAAAATAAATGGAACAAAACTGGCAAATAAAAAAACTGAATGAAGTTAGTAAAATAATTATGGGGCAATCACCACCAAGTGATACTTATAATGAAAACGCTAAGGGAATGCCTTTTTTTCAAGGTAAAGCTGAGTTTACTGATTTATATCCTGTAGTAAAAAAATATTGTTCAAAACCAACAAAAATTGCTGAGCCACTTGATATTTTGTTATCTGTAAGAGCTCCAGTTGGTACTACAAATATTGCTAATCAACAATGTTGTATTGGGCGAGGATTAGCCGCAATAAGATTTGAAAATTACAAATATGGTTTTTATTTTTTAAGAAGCATTCAGCATGAACTCGACAGCAAAGGAACTGGCACAACATTTAAAGCTATTTCTGGTGAAACAATAAGAGAAACTCTTATTCCATTTCCTAATCCTGAAACCCAACAAGCCATTGTCTCAAAAATAGAAGAACTCTTTAGTGAGTTAGACAAAGGCATAGAAGATTTAAAAACCGCACAACAACAACTCAAAACCTATAGACAAAGTGTATTGAAATGGGCTTTTGAAGGGAAGTTAACAAAAAATTGGAGGTTAAAAAAAGTAGATATACAAAGTTCTAGCGATATAACAAACAAAATACTATTAGAAAAAGAAGCTTTTTATCTAAAACAATTAAATGAATGGAAAAAAGAACTAGTTCAATTTGATAAAAATAATATTAAAAAACCTAGTAAACCAAAATCATTAACCATTCCTGATAAACCAAGTGATTTACATAATGAAAAAAAATGGGAAATTCCTAGTAATTGGTTATGGACACAATTAGGAACTATTTGTTTTGTAACAAAATTAGCTGGTTTTGAATACACAGATTATGTGAAATATGATGATAATGGAAATTTACCAGTTCTGAAAGCTGAAAATGTGGGTAATAATGGTTTTAAATATACAGATTTTTCAAAGGTCAAATCAGAAAGCGTAGAAATGCTTAAAAGGTCAAAGCTTCATGGAGGAGAATTATTAATAGTATTTGTTGGTGCTGGTACAGGGAATATAGGTACAGTTCCTACTGGTGAATATTTTTTAGGTCCAAATATTGGAATGGCAAGACCATATATTGATGCAAACTCAAAATATATTGAATATTTTTATCAATCTACAATTGGCAAAAGTCTTATGATGACAGCTGTGAAAGCTGTTGCGCAACCCTCATTATCAATGGCAACTATTAGACAAGCGCCAATTCCACTTCCTCAACTCGAAGAACAACACCAAATCGTTCAAGAAATCGAAAGCCGTTTGAGTGTGGCTGATAAAATGGAGGAAAGTATTGCTCAAAGCTTGCAACAAGCCGAGGCATTGAGGCAAAGTATCTTGAAGAAGGCGTTTAGTGGGGAGTTGGTTTAAAGTAAAAAAGTTATGGAGCTATTATATTTTAAGGTTTTTGAAATACCTGGTAAACAATTAAAAATTTGCAATAAAGATTTTAATTTAGATGGTCGTTATAATTTTTCTGTTGATTTAAAAACAAAGCAAATTAGTTTTCAAATCAATGAAAATTATATTAATAATTTTTATGAAAATGATACTAAAATTAATTCTATTGTTGGTAAAAATGGTTTGGGTAAAACAACTTTATTAAAATTCCTTCAATACATTATTTGCAAATTGAATGATAAGCATAAAGTTTATGAATATCCTTTTGTATGGTGGCATTGGTGTGCAATACATACTAAAGATGATAAGCTTTACTATTCAGAATCGAATCCTGAAAAGAAAGAAAGAAAACAAAATCGAGTAAAATTATTTACTAATGAAAATGATTTTGCTCTTTTTGATGACTTGTTCAATATTGAAAGAAAACAAATTGAATTTGATATTGATAAAGGTATTCTAGAGGCTAAAACAAAATCAACTTCATTATATTATTCACCTTTTTTTGAATTTGAAGAAACTAAAATAGATCCTATTGATTATATTGATGTTTCAAATGATTACCTTTTTAATGAATCAAGACAAACAAAAGAAGTAGACGAACAAACATTATCACAAACTATAAATTTTAGACGTGAAGAAATTAAAAGACAAATATCATTTATTGAGTTTGGAGACAATATATTAGATGAGTCACACAGATTTTACAAAGAATTCATACATCAAGGAATAAGTGTTTTTTTAAATGGTAAAATTAAAAAATTTGATACTCAACAAAGATATATTGATTTTGATGATGTTGAGTTTTATGAAGAGTTCGATAAGATTTACATGCGAGCATTACGTTCAACTAGAGATTATTTAAAAGGGAAAACTGTTCGAGATTATGAATTTTTTATTGCTCGAGATTCATTTTACAAAAGAATTTTAGAAATATTATATTATAATTTCGAATATAGACCAGAACCAAAAACAGATGAAAAGAATAATTACAGACCAAAAATTCAAACATACAATTTCACAAAAGAGGACTATGAAAAAGGTATTTCACATTTATTTGAAAAATTTATTTTAAATCTAAATATTGGAATTGACAATAATGAATTATATAAAAGAATTCAAGTATGTGTTAATGAAATAATTAGTAAATTTAAAAGATATGATTTGAATGATGACTTTTATATATATAATGTTGAAGTTGTCAAGGATTTTTTAAGAAGTGAAAGAGATATTTTTGAACTTATATCACCTAAAGGTGAACTAGCATTATTTAATTTTGATTGGCCAAATCTTAGTACAGGAGAAAAAGCTTATTTAAATTTATTTTCTAGAATACATTATGGATTATTTGAAAAAATTAATATCAAAGAAAAATTTAATGAGGTTAATTTATTGTACATACTAATTGATGAAGGTTCAACAGGTTTTCACCCTCAATGGCAAAAAGAGTTTTTAAAAAGATTAATTCTCTACACTAATCAAATAAATCCAATTAAAAAACACTTTATTATAACATCTCACTCGCCATATTTATTAAGTGACTTACAAATTGAAGATGTAGTAAGTATTGGTGAAAGTGATGATTACAGATTTACAATAAAAAATACCTTTGGAGCAAATATACATGAACTTTTAGCTGACAAGTTTTATTTAGAAAATACTTTTATGGGAGATTTTGCAAGAGAAAAAATTGAAGAAATAGGGAAAGAATTAATTAATGAGGATATTAAACCTAATAAAGAAAGATTAGATGAAATTGAAAAAATTATCAATATTATTGGGGAACCAATTTTAAAAGAAAGATTAGAGTTTTTACTTTCAGAAAAAAGAGGAGTTAAAACAAAAGATGAAATAATTTTAGAACTTAAAGATGAAATTAAAAGATTAAAAGGTAATTGATATGAGAAAAATTTTAATTAACAAAAGCCTTGAAAAAAAAGTTATTAATTTCTCGGACAACCTATTTAAATCTAGAAATTTCACAAAACCTATTGATAAATTAGAACTTTTAAAAAAAAGAAATGGATTTAAAAGTGCTGATAAAGTAAAATACATAAACAAAATTATAGTTGAATACAGAGACATTTTAAAAGCTAAACCAAATAGAATTGTCGAACTATGTGAGGAATTTGATAATATCATAAAACAGAAAAATATAACCCCAAAATTTTGGGAAGCCATTGTCGAATGCTTAAGATATGAAGATTTAAGAAGTAAAGAGTATTTAGATTTTGCAAATGAATTACAATATAAAACTTGTTTTTATTGCAATGCTCAATTAACAGTAATAATTCCTGTGGAATACTTTAAAACCAAAAAGTTAAAAGGTCAAATAAGAAAAAGGAAAGCAACTTTTGAATTAGACCATATCAAAGCAAAATCAAAATATCCGTTTTTAGCAACCAGTTTTTTTAATTTAATTCCATCATGTTCAATTTGTAACAAAGCAAAAACAAATAATGATATTGAATTTAATTTTTTTGAGGAAGATCCTAATAATCTCGAACTAATAAAATTTAAATTAGATAGAAAAACAGAACAATTATATTGGGAAACTAATAAAAAATCTGATTTAAAATCTGACTTTGATATAATTGGTTACGATAAAAAAAAATACAACGATACATTTAGAATAGAGGAAATTTATGATACTCAAAAGGACTTAATTGAAGAATTAATTTATCTTAAAAAAATTTACAGTCCTACTTATAAAAAAGACTTATTGAGTATTTTAAAAGATGATAAACTTTTTCCTGATGAAGCCTTCATCGATAGATTAATTATAGGCAATTATTCAACTCCTGAAGAATGTTATAAAAGACCGTTTTCAAAATTTACACAAGATATAGCAAGACAATTAGAACTAATAAAATAAAAATTACTAATTAAATAGAAAACATAAATTATGGACATATCACCAGACAAGCAAAATATTGATAGGGTATTTTCAAACACTACTTACTATATAGATTTTTATCAAAGACAATATAAATGGAACGAAATTCCTGTAAAACGGCTGTTGGAAGATGTGTTCTATAAATTTAATGAAGAATATTTAAAACACAAAGATTCGGATATTCCTCTAGACCAATTAATTGCAAAATATTCTTGGTATTATTTAAATACCTATGTGACTAATACGGTTGATGGCAAAATATTTATTGTTGATGGTCAACAAAGACTAACGACAATAACTTTAATATTAATTAAGTTAAAACATCTAGCTGAAAGTAATAACTCAAAATTAACTGACTGGGTTAAAAATAAAATAACTGGACATTCGGGATTTAATAGAGAGTTCTGGATGAATCATGAGTTACATAAAGCTGCTTTACAAGGGCTTCTTGATGGAATTTCTCTTGATAAAATTGACTCATCATCTGGAATAACTGCTCAAAATATGTTAACTAATTATCAAATTATTTCAAAATGGTTGGATGCAGAATTCTCAGGTAAAGAACACAAATTAGAATCTTTCATATTCTTTTTCTTAAACAGATTAGTGTTGATTAATCTTTCAGTTGAACAAACTGAAGTACCGATGGTGTTTGAAGTAATAAATGACAGAGGTGTTAAGTTAAAACCATATGAGATTCTTAAGGGTAAATTATTAGGGCAAATTGATAAGGATGAATTATTAAATTTAAAACTTAATGAAATTTGGGAAGATCAGGTAAAAAAACTGAACGATTTTAGAGAAGATGAAATTGACGAGTTTTTTACCTATTTCTTAAAATCTAAACTAGCAGATACTCGTGGTCTCGCACAAAAATTTGACAAAGATTATCACCGCGTAATGTTTGAAGATGAATATGATAGAGTTTTACAACTTAAACATAATCCAAAGGGTGTTAAAAAATTTATTCTTAATGATTTTATTTATTATACAAATCTGTACGCGAAGATATATAGTTATGCAATAGAATTTGATGAGAATCAACCATATGTATTTTACAATAATCTAACCGAAATGAATACGCAATTTTTGTTGATTTTGTCTGCATGCAACATAAATGATGAAGAAGAAGAACAAAAAATAGTAACTATAAGCAGACAACTTGATAGAATGTTCTGTCTTTTACAGTTGCAAAGAAGTTATAACAGTAACACATTTGCAACGGAAATAAATAAACTAAGTGCTGAAATCAGAAATCAACCTTTATTAGTTATAAATCAAGTGTTTGACAAATACTTAATGCAACAATTATCTGATGTAAGAGGTGTGACAGTTGACAATATTTTGAATTATGCTTTCTTTAAAGAAACTGGAATTGAATTGGACAAGCGATTTAAGAGATATTTCTTTTCCCGAATTGAAAAATTCATCGCTGATAATACCAAAATGAACATGAAACACACATTTTATGACTTAATTCAAAATACAGGCTGGAAAAATGGCTTTCATGTTGAGCACATCTTATCGTACAATACTGAGAATAAAGCACTTTTTGATAACGATGAAGAACTTTTTGAAAGAGAAAGAAATAGACTTGGAGGATTATTACTATTAAAAGGCTTAGATAACATTTCCAGTAATAATGAAACCTATAAGAAAAAATTAAAATCATATGCTAATACTTTATACTGGAATGAGACCTTAAGAGAAGATACCTATAAATCTAAATTGGATTTTAAAAAGATGATTAATGATTATGATTTAAATTTCAGATTTATGGATCAATTTGGAAAAGAAGAACTTGAAGAAAGACATAAATTGCTTTTTGATTTAATAAAAATTATTTGGAAATAAAAATATATAATGAGCAAAGAAAACACAAACGCCACCAGTATAGTAAGTAAAGTATGGGCGTTTTGCAAAACGTTGCGAGACGATATGGGCCGAGCCTATGGCTCTTTTCTCGTGTAGCTTGTTAAATCGACTGGACTGAAGTCCAGCCTTACAAAATAGGTCGAGCCTATGGCTCTATCACATGATGTAAAAATCCCGTAGGTATGAAACATTTTGTAGCAATCGATTTTAATCCGTTGTGTAAATAAAATGATAATATAAAATCCCGTAGGGATGATTAATTTTGTGCGATGGATTTCAATCCGTTGCATAAAATGAAAAAATAAAAATATGGCAAACACCTATCATCAAATATATATTCAAGCCGTTTTTGCGGTAAAATACAGACAAGCTGTTCTTCACAAAGATTGGAGAAAAGATGTTTTTGCAGTAATAGGAAATCTAATCAATGAAACAGGTTGCAAAACCATCATTGTAAATGGAGTTGAAGACCATGTGCATTGCTTTTTAGGATTAAAACCAACAGTTTCTATATCAGAATTAATGAAAACAGTTAAAGCCAAATCTTCAAAATATATTAATGATAATAGACTTTTATTAAATCGATTTGAATGGCAAGAAGGTTATGGAGCTTTTTCATACAGTCATTCGCATATCAAAGAAGTTTATAATTACGTCGCCAATCAAGAGGAACATCATAAAAAAGAAAGTTTTAAGGAGGAATATTTGAAATATCTAGAAAAATTTGAAATTCCTTATGATGAACGTTATATTTTTGAGGAGTTAAAATAGGTCGTGCCTATGGTTCTTTTCTTGTGTAGCGTATTATCACTGGACTGAAGTCCAGCCTTACACAAACCGAACCTATGATTCTTATACGTAATGTAAAAATCCCATAGGGATGACCCCATATTGTAGCAATGGATTTCAATCCGTTGTAAATAAAAATAGATAATAAAAAAGTTCGGAACGACAAATATTGTAACAACATGATTTTAATCCGTTGTAAAATAAAAGATAAAAAAACATGAGCAAAGAAAACTCAAACGCATCCAGTATAGTTAGTAAAGTATGGGCATTTTGCCAAACCTTGCGAGACGATGGTGTGGGTTATGGCGACTACTTGGAGCAACTAACGTATTTGTTATTCCTAAAAATGGCAGACGAATACACCAAACCACCACATAACAGAACCATGCCTATTCCAAGCGAGTTTGCATGGGAGACCTTAATCAGCAAAAGTGGTAGTGAGTTGGAAACGCATTACAACACTATGTTGCGAGAGTTAGCCAAAGAAAAAGGTATCTTAGGACAAATATTTGTAAAAAGTCAAAACAAAATACAAGACCCAGCCAAGTTGTATAAACTAATTGCACTAATCAATGCCGAGAACTGGATATTGATGGGTGTAAAAGACAAAGGCGACATCTATGAAGGTATTTTAGAGAAAAACGCAGAAGATACCAAAAGTGGTGCTGGTCAGTACTTCACTCCTCGCCCATTAATCAAAGCGATGGTAGAATGTTTGCGTCCAGAACCTAACAAAACCATAGCCGACCCAGCTTGTGGAACAGGTGGTTTCTTTTTGGCAGCTTACGATTGGATTGTAGCCAATAGAGAACTGGACAAAGATGCAGCTAAGTTCTTGAAATATGAAACGTTTTTTGGCAATGAAATTGTTGCTAGTACTCGACGTTTGGCTTTAATGAACTTGTTCTTGCACAACATTGGTGATATCGATTCTGATAATTTTATTTCACCTAATGATTCTTTGATTACAGATTCGGGAACACGTTATGATTATATCCTTGCGAATCCACCATTCGGTAAAAAAAGTAGCATGACGTTTACCAATGAAGCAGGCGAACAAGAAAAAGAAGATTTGACCTATAATCGTCAAGACTTTTGGGTAACCACAAGTAATAAGCAATTAAACTTTGTACAACACATTCGCACCATGCTAAAAACAACAGGTCAAGCCGCTGTAGTATTACCTGATAACGTTTTGTTTGAAGGTGGCGTTGGTGAAACCGTTCGCAAAAAATTATTGGACACGACTAATTTGCATACTATCTTACGTTTACCAACAGGAATTTTTTATGCTAATGGTGTAAAAGCAAACGTTTTGTTCTTTGATGGTAAACCTTCAAGCAAAGACCCATGGACAAAAGAAGTATGGGTGTATGATTACCGAACAAACATTCATCATACGTTGAAAAAGAATCCGTTGAAGTTGGAGGACTTACGTGATTTTATAAATTTATACCAATCGGAAAACATCAATAAAAGAACCGAAACGTATAATGCGGAAACCAATCCCGAAGGACGTTGGAGAAAGTTCACCTATGATGAAATCATTGCCAGAGATAAAACCAGTTTAGACATCACTTGGCTAAAAGATAAATCCTTAGCCGATTTAGACAACCTACCCGACCCTGATGTTTTGGCTTTAGATATTGTAGAAAATATTGAAGCTGGTTTAGCTAGTTTTAGAGCTATTTTAAATGGTTTGAAATAAGAAATAAAAATGGAAAAACAATTTAGAGGAATAATTTTATTTAACATAGAATTAAATGGAAACTTGAATGGTGTATATACCAATAATTTAACCCCTAATGCAGAGATATATACCGAAACCGCAAAACTTAAAGATGATACCTTAGTTGAAAATGGCACAGAAGTTCATATTTATGATTCATTCTATTTTGATGCCGTTGAAGGAAGAGTAGACTGTACATTGACTTTCAGAATCACTAATGGTATTTACATCGCTGAATGGAGGTTATTAGGTAATGAAAAAACTTTATTTATTGGTGAAGGATTTCTTATGAACAATAGACAAATTGCTATTTCATATTGGCTCGCTTAAAAAATATAATGATTAAAAAAATAGATCTTAAACAATGTGAGCAAATGCTTACAGATACTTGCAAACTTATTCGCCATCAACAGGAAAAGGAAAAATTAAGAGGTGAAAAATTCAATATTTTTTCTATTCTTAAAATGGAGCATCGTGAAAATGATACCCATTCAGCATTTATAGCCGAACTTCTTAATCCAAAAGGGACACATCTTTGTGGTACCTTGTTTTTGGAGTTATTTCTGAAATCAATTACAGATGAACAGAAGGAAGAAAATTTTAATAAAATTCACAAACTTGATATTCCCTCTACCAAAGTAAAAACAGAACATTATATTGGACCTAGAAATGATAAGGACAAAACAGGTGGAAGAATAGATATTTACCTTTGGGATAAAAACAACAATTGCATCAGCATTGAAAATAAAATATATGCTGTCGATCAATATGCACAAATTGAGCGTTATTATAAACATAATGAGGGAAAGAATACCGTTTATTATTTGACACTTTGGGGAAATAAACCATCTATAAACAGTTGTGGAAGCCTTTCAGAAAGTGATTATCATATCATTTCATATAAAAAGCATATTATTGAATGGCTTACTCTGTGCATGAAAGAAACTTATGATTATCCTACTCTCCGAGAATCTATAAAACAATACACTTTATTGATTAAAAAACTTACTCATACGATGAATAACGAAGAAGAAAATGAATTGTTTAGCTTGATTTTAAAAAACTATGATGAAGCAGTATATCTTGCTGAAAACGTAAATAAAGCATTATCAAAATTTAAAGGACGTTTACGAGAAACTGTTTTTAAAAAGCTTCAAGAAAAACTTGGTAATGATTATTTAATTTACAAAGGAAGTAACATCGAAAGTAGCTATTCACAAATTTGGATTAAATTAAAAGGTAAAGAAGAACAAAAGCTTTTCTTTGGAATCCAAAGTTTTGCAGTAAACAAAGACAATTATTTTGGTCAACTTTTTGTTGGAATCTTTATTTTTAATGGAGATTATAAAGATGAATATATTGAATTAGGTAGAAAACGAAGTAATTGGTGGCTAGAAGATTACCTTTTTGAAGATTTTAAAGGTTACAAAGTTGATTTGTGTGATTCAGATACTTTAAAAAAACTGTCTTTAGATAATGATTTTTATAAAGATTTTACTGATTATATAGTAACTAAATCTATTAATTATATAAACTCACATCACGATAAATTAGCTACATTTCTGATAAATAATTAAATTACAATAGACTAATGAATTTATTTAAAAAACTTTTTGGTTCCAAAGCACCAGAACCTGCAACAGAAAAAACATTTACACCAAATAATACCAACTTACTTCGCTTGATAAAAAAGTACCATCAAGACCTAAGCAGTGAAAATTACAAAGCAGTTTTAAATGAATTGTATGGCGACGAGGCCTTTCTGCTAGTTCCTAAAGATGGTAGGACTTCATCAGCAGTTAGTGATCAATGGGACACCTTGAAAGCCGGAGAAACTATTGGGTTTACAACCGTTTTTAACGTGGACGGTTTGCTGGTTTTTGGCGTTTTTACCTCAGAAGAAACTTTGTCCAAATGGATTACACAACCCACATCGTTTTTGGCAATGCCTTCTAAAACGGTTTTGGAAATTGCAGAAGAGCAAGGATTTGGTAGAATTGTTATCGATAGCGATCAAGAGACGATGTTTGTACTCGAACGCGATGTAAAAAATCATACCTTGGAAACGATACAAGAAGACACCGAAATATTGATTTGGATACCAAAAAATCCCATTAGTGGCGTACATCAACAGCAATTCCAAGAAGCGTTTGCCAAAGTAAGCAGCATTAAAGAAGTCTATCATTTTGGAATTACAAAACACGGTGAACAGGTATTTCTTCTCATTATTTTATTAGAACCTAAAACAGAAAATGCCATCCTCGCAGCACAATCAAGCATCAATGATGGTATGATTGGGCAACAATTAGAATTTCCATTAGAGGCAATGTTCGTAGAAGAAGGCGATGACATGTTAGAAACAGCTAGACAATTTGGGGTGTTTTATAAAAAGTAAGTTTAAAATATATACGTAACATTAACTTCAAGATTTTTGTGACGATAACTAAGCTTAATCAAAATCGCTACATTCGTATTTCGATGGCTGAAGTTTATCAAAATCACTACATTCGTATTGCGGTGGCTGAGGTTAATCAAAATCACTTCATTCGTATTGCGGTGGCTGAAATTTAAAAAATCACTACATTCGTATTGCGGTGGCTGAGGCACTCGAAGCCAATTTTATTTATTATATTTATCTCTATGAAAGGTTATATGTACATTTTACTGTGTTCAGATGGAAGTTACTATACAGGTAGTACTATTGATTTAGAAAGAAGATTGAACGAACACCAAAATGGTGAAGGTGCAAATCATACAAAAAAACGATTACCTGTATCACTTTTATATTATGAAGAGTACTCAAGGATTGACGAAGCTTTCTATCGTGAAAAACAAATCCAAGGTTGGAGTAGAAAAAAGAAAGAGGCATTAATGCAAGGTAATATTGATTTATTACCTGAATTAGCAAAAGCATATAGGGATGGCTTCAAGTGAACTCAGCCATCCAAAGTGGTTCTTTACATTTTGAGGATTTATCAGCGGTGGTTGTGGTCTTACCATAATGTTGCTTTAGAGTACATGTCGACAAGCTTAATTTACAGTAAATCATCCATATTTATTGTTCAAGGAAAATTTCAGTAGTGGCTTCGAGTGCCTCAGCCACCCTAAAATAGGAAATCTGTAATATTTAATTACAGCTTTCCGTTAAACCAAACTCAAACAATTTTATTCTTCAATAATTTTTTTAATATTAATATTATCCGGTAAACGTCCTACGTTTTGTAATTTTATGGAAGCTAATTTTTGGGCAATCGTGATGCTGTCTTCTATATTTTTATCGTGCAATTGGGCATATAAAAATCCAGTCCAAAAGGCATCGCCTGCACCAGTCGCATCTTTAATTTCATTGATTTGCACCGCTTTTTGAAAAAATAATCCGTGATTTACATCTGAAACGACAACGCCATTTTTCCCTTTGGTCAAACAAATGGTAGATGCACCAAGATTATGGAAATACTCAAAAATATAATCCTCCGATTTTACTTCGGCGAAAAGTCGGTAGCAATCGTCTTCACTTAATTTTACCAAAGGATCGTTAGAAAGGTATTCTTTAATAATTTGCTTTGCCTCTGCTCTATCAGGCCAAATCCTTTCTGAAAAATTAATATCAATACTCAATTTTAATCCTAACTCCTTTGCCTTTTTGGCTCTGTTTAAAATAGTTGTTCTTGCAGGATTCTTACTCAAGGCAAAACAAGTCGTATGAAATATTTTGGCTTTTTCAATAACATCATCTGGCAATTGTGATTCTAAAATCTCACAATCAGCTTGACGATAAGGAATAAAATCGGGTGTTTCAGTTGATTTGGAAACAAAAATTACAGACGTTGGATTGTCATCCGACTTTCTTATGTGCGTCGTATTTACATTATTCGACTTTAACTTTCTAACTACATAATCACCCAAACCGTCTTGTCCGCAAGTAGCAACAAGAATGGGATTCAATCCCAATCGTGAAGCATTAACCGCAACATTAGTGGGCGAACCACCAAGAAATCGATGATAGTCTTTTGTTCTGTTAATAGAGGTATTTACTTCGTGACCAATAAAATCAATCAAGACCTCTCCTATGCATATTATGTCAATTGTTTTTTCCAATTTAAACAAGAAATTTAAAATTTGTATTGATGTTTTGATGTAATATAACAGCCGCAGCTGCACTCCAAGCGCAATATTTTACACCGTTTGGAATGGCCAAAGCCGTATTGAAATTTTCATAATATCCGTAATCCTCAACGGCATTTGCTTTATCAATGGCTTCAAGAAGCACTGTGGCTTCTGCTTTTTTATTTGATTGTAACAGAGCTAAACCATAGAATCCGTTGACCATGGACCAACTGCCGCCGTTGTGAAACTCATTTGGATAATTTCTGAATTCGTATTTGCAATTGTTCTTTAGTAAATTCCAATCCAAATCGGTTTCCTGAATCGGTGGCCAAAAAGCAGGAAGCAATTGCAACTTGGTACTTTTTTGGATGTTTTCAGCGTGAGCAATTATCTTACTTTGAAATTCTTTTGAACCAATGTTTAATAACACTGCTAGTGAATTGGCGAAAGCATCAAATTGCGATTTGTATCCTGCAGGCGAAAACGAACATGGCATAAAATCAGAAATTGTTGCTTCGTTGTAAGCTCTTTCGTGGTATTTTTCACCGACAGCATTCGATGTGAAATTAATCTCGATTTGCGAAATAATCTGTTGGATTTTAGTTTCAATTTCAGAGCTATTTGCAAAATGATTATAACTTTTTAAAGCCCAAACCCGGAGCAATTGATCGTATAAAACATAACCATCTGTAATGTATTCGTCTGCCCAATTGCCAGAAAGTGGCACATAAAGAAGATGCTTGTTATTGAATTCCCAAGCATTTAAAAGCGACAGACATTTTTCTATTTCAACATCATATTGCGCCACAAAATCAATGTCTTTTTTATAAAAAGCATATTGACAAACGCCAATAATGAACCAAGTAACTGCGTCGACTCTGCCAGCCAAACCGCCATAACTTACCTCAGCCTTACCTGCTGAAATCATTACATTAGAAGGAATGGTTCCGTTTTCGTGTTGGTGTGCCGCAAGAACCTCTAAAGTTTTTTTGAAGGTTTCAATCAAATCCTCTTCACCTGAAGCCAAAGCTGCCAAGCCACAGATTACACCATCGCGAGCCCAAACTCTTTTATAATTTGAAACATCTTGAGCACTGGCAAGAAATCCTTCGGAAGAAGAACATTTTTGCAGTAATTCAATAGCTTTTATGTAATTTAGATTATTCATTTGCTTTCTTGGTTTTGATAAACAAAGTAAAAACAGCACTCAAAATCAATAAAATTCCTGCAAAGGTTATGGCTGAACGCGCATCATTATTTAAGAAATGCTTCATGATGTAACCAAAAGTTATAGTTTGAATAAACATTGGAATCACAATCATCATGTTAATAATTCCCATGTAAACGCCGTAACGTTCTTTTGGGATGTTAGAAACTACCATCAAATAAGGAATTCCCATCATGCTTGCCCATCCAATTCCGAAACCTGTAATGGCAGGAAAAAGCAAGTATTTATTTTCGATGTGCGGAAATACTAAAAATCCTATAGCAGCAAGCAGCAAACACGTAAAGTGAACATATCTTGCAGAATATTTTTTGGCAAAACCTACCAATAGAAAAGCCACTAAAAAAGTAACTACATTATACCAACCGTTCACTAATCCTGTCCAACTTACCGCTTCACCATACAATTTCATGTCCTTTTCAGGTGAAGTATTCCAAACTGAAAGTGCGATACTTTTAGAAGAATTTTGCCAATAGCAAAACAAAGCATACCATTGAAAAAGATATACTAATGCCAATTGCCACATTACTTTAGGCATGTCTTTTACGGCAGCAAAAATATCAATGAAAGGTGTAAACAAATTCACTTTTTCTGCTTGTATTTTTTGCAATTCTTCATCAGATGGAGGAATTTCTTTAGTGGTATGCGAACTCCACCAAACCGAAGCAATGGAACAAACTGCACCTAAAAAAAACGAGGCAAAAACCCATGTAGGCAATTTACCTGTGGTTCCAATAAAAATTAATGGAAAAATAAAAAGAGAGACATTAGCTAAGGTTTGTCCGAAACCTGTAAAAAAACTTTGTGCTTGAAAACCCGTTGGCTGTTGTGATTCGTCCAATTTATCGGCTATAAAAGCACGATAAGGTTCCATTGCGGTGTTATTTCCAGCATCTAAAATCCATAACAATCCGGCAGCCATCCAAAGTGAACTACTGAATGGAAATAGAAAAAGAGCCAAACTGCAAACCAAAGCACCAATAAAAAAGTACGGCTTTCTTCTTCCTCCTAATTTTGGTAACCACGTTTTATCACTCAAAGCACCAATTATCGGTTGGATTAGAAGTCCTGTTAAAGGTCCAGCAAGATTTAAAAGAGGTAATTCGTCTGGGCTTGCACCAAGAAAATCGTATATAGGATTAACCGCACTTTGTTGCAAACCAAAACTGTATTGGATTCCGAAGAAACCCACATTCATATTGATGATTTGCATAAAGCTTAAGGATGGTTTCTTTATCATAACTAGTTTAATTTTTTAAGAAATTCCTCGAAAACACCATTATTGGTAAAAATTTCACCTTGTTTATCAATTACCGGAATACCCAGATTTGAAGTACTTATTCCTGCTTTTCTTAATTTGGCTAGCATTTCATTTAAAGCCGCTGCATTTTTGTCAATATCAAAAAAAATGAAGTCGATGTTGTTCTTTTTAAGATACGCTTTAGTATCTGTGCAATGATGACATTCATCGCTACCATATACAATCATCACTTTTTTTGATGTTTCCTGTGCGGCTAACTCATTAGAAGATAGTGCTATAAAAAAGAATAAGAAGAGTACTATTTTTCGCATTTCGAGTAATTTTAATAATTATAAATTTAAAAATAATTCCCATACCAAATTATCTGGTATAGGAATTATTCAAAATTAAACATGAAATTATTATTAGAACTTATAATTTAAAGCCATTGACAATGAACGTCCTGGCAATGGTCTTGCTCTTACAATATTTGTAGCATTGTTTACAATACTTCCTTCTTCAACTTCAGTAATTGCTAAAGTGTTGAAAAGATTGTTACCTGCTAAGTTCAATGAAAGTCCTTTAGTGATTCCAACTTCAACAAATCCGTTAACAATCAAGAAACCGTTCATTACTAAGTCATTATTATCTTGAGCATACGCTTTAGATTGTCCAATGAAGCTTAATCCTAATGTATTATTTTTATTTTGAGAGAATTTATACGTTGGAATTAAGTTATACATTACAGTAGGTTGTCTTCTTGGTGTGTTTCCATCGTTTGCACCCGAAGTGATTTCTGCTTTTGTATAAGTAAGTCCACCTCTAATGTTGAAATCTTTATTTAAACTATAAGAAGATTCTAACTCAAGACCTAAAGATTTGTAATCGTTTTCGATGATAGAGTTTGAAGTAGCTTCATATCCACCTTCTTCTGTAGTTGTTGAAGTAAAGAATGTTGCATACACATATCCTTTAGAGAATTTTCTTTTGTATCCAACTTCAGCTTGTGCTAAATAATCTAAAGAGTTGATTTGATCACCATCTAAATAATTTAAACCTGAAAATAAAATTCTATCTGCTTTTGCAGAAGCACCTTTACTGTAACGAGCAAAAACCGATTGATTAGCATCTAAAAGATAGTTACCACCTAAAGTATAAGAAACATAGTCGTAATCATAATCTACAGCAGTTGCATTAGCAGTATCTACAGCAGAAACACTAGATTCTGGAGTTGAAATAACACCATCATTGTTGATGTCATAAGTAGTTTGAACGCTTCCTGCAAAAGAACCATTTACTTGACCTTTGTCAAAACGAATACCACCTTCTAATGTCAATTTATCTGTAGCATCAAGAGTTAAGTTTGCGTATGGAGCAGAAACATTATATTGTGTATCGTAGTTTCTTGTACAACAGTTACCCCAGAATGGCACACCATAAGCATACAATCCGTTATCAGAAAGTAAGTTTCCAGATGCATCTGTTACATTAATTAAACGAGGATTGTTATCTGATACTTCTTGAAGATAAGAATTCCATAACCATGACATAGAAATGTTTTGAATCGATTTGAAATAACCTGCTGTAATTCCTAATTTATCGAATTTTTTTGTCACTCTTAAGTCGTTCATAAAATTGTTCATGTTGTTCAATTGAACATCAAACATGTGAATTCTAGAAACTAAACCATTAGCAGTATTAAATGGCGTACCATCATTAGCATACGTTAATGTTGAACCTGCACCAAAAGAATTTGCAATTGATGTTGCTGAAGCTACTTCTGCTGGAAATGGTGTAATGAACTGACCGCTGTTAGATGAAAAACGTCCGTTGTTAGTAATTTTCCAATCGCCTTCAAGGTTAAAAGTAGCACTTGCTCCAATAGATTTAGAAACTGGATGCATACCGTCGCTTACTACACCTCTTCTTAATTGACCATCAGGACCAAGACCAACATTGTGACTTAAATATACTGATTGTTGTGTACCTGAAGTTGCATCATAACCTGATACGCTATCCCAATTTGGGTCAGAGTTTGTACCTGTTACTTTAACTGGCATTGGCATATAAGCCGCAGCTCTATCGTTTAAGAATTTAGTATAAATTGTTACTGAACCGTTTTCAAATTCTTTAGTAAGATTGAATTTTACTTGTCCACCGTTATTTGCAGTAAAACCAGCATCTCTAACACCTTCACCTGTTCTGTAAAAACCACCTGCGTGGAAGTATAAACCATCACCTATTTTAGAACCATATTCAATATCTGTTCTAAAATCATTGTAATCTAAACCAAAGCTTGTTGCCATGCTTCCTCCTTCTGTTTTACCTGTTTTACTGATAAAGTTGATGATACCTCCAGGAGAATTAGAAGATAATGTAGAAGCAGAACCTCCACGAATAGCCTCAACTCTAGCTACATTTCTATCAAATCTTGTAAAGATGTCAGAAGTAGCAAAAGCTATGTCACCATATAAAAGAACTGGTAAACCATCTTCTTGAATTTGTAAATATTTAGAACCACCAGAAGAGATTGGCACACCACGAACAGTAATGTTAGCATTTCCTTCACCTCCAGATGATTCTGAGCGAATTCCAGGAATGGTTCTAAAAATTTCTGCTGTAGATCTTGGAGCAGATTGTTCAACTTGAACAGCACTGATTGAGCTTACAGAAACACTTGATTTAATTTTAGAACGTTGATTGACAACACCTGTTATCACAACTTCTTCAATTTTGCCTCCTTTAATAGAATCAGTCTCTGCTGGTTTCACTTCTTGTGAAAAAGACAAATTCGAAAGCATAAATGCTACAATAAGCAACAATCTTTTTAAAAATAAAGTACTTTTTTTCATTTTTTAAAATTTGTTTGATTAGTAAAAATGGTTAATAATTTTTCCGAAATTAATTTTTATGTTATTAATTTATTATGATTTTCTTATCGAAAACGTTTTCGAAAATAACGAAAACGTTTTCGATTTTTATTTTAAATTATTTTCATCATATTTGTTAAATGAAAGAGACAACTTTAAAACAAATTGCTGAAACTTTAGGAATATCCATTACGACGGTTTCAAAAGCATTAAAAGATTATCCCGATGTGAGCGCTAAAACTAAAAATAAGGTTTTAGAACTCGCACAATCATTGCAATATACTCCAAATAGTTTTGCCGTGAATTTAAGGACTAAAGAGTCGCGAACCATTGGCTTAATAATTCCTGAAGTGGTGCATCACTTTTTTTCCAATGTGATTAATGGTATTATTGCCGAAGCCGAAAAAAATGGCTATTTAGTCATTATATTGCAATCAAACGAGTCAATTGAGCTTGAAAGAAAACAAGTGGGATTGCTATTGAATAAAAGAGTGGATGGAATTATAATGTCGCTTTCTAACGAATCAAATGACGATAAACATATTAAGGAAATTATTAAACGTGAGATTCCTTTTGTTATGTTTGATAAAATTTCCAAACTGATTAATTGTTCTAAAGTTATCATTAATGACCAAAAGGCAGCATTCCATGCAGTGGAACATCTCATCAATAAAGGATGTAAAAAAATTGCGCACATTCGTGGACCTGTTAATCCTCAAAATGCAATTGATCGTTTTTTAGGTTACAAAAAAGCTTTAGAAAAATACAATATTCCTTATGATTCTAAACTGGTTTATACTTGTAAGAATGTGACCTTTGATGAAGGAAAAGATTTTGCTAGTAAAATTATGAATGAACATCCTGATGTTGATGGCATCTTTGTGATTACTGATTTAGTAGCTGTAGGTGTTTTAGCGTATTTTAATGAACATAACATCAAAGTACCTAATCAAATAAAGGTAATTGGTTTTAGCAATTGGTTCATGTCGCAAGTAATCACGCCAAAATTAAGTACTGTTGACCAACCAAGTTATGAAATGGGTGTTGCTTCATTCCATCTATTACTTGAAGAAATGAATCATAAAAAAGAATTTCTTGATTACGCTCCAAGAACTATTGAATTAGATACAAATATTATTGAAAGAGAATCTACCCTGAATTAAAACTATGAAAAACAGAATACTTCCAATTTATAAAGAAAATAGCTATCAATCATTATATGGAAACTTTGGAGAACGGTTTGCCGCTCTTCTTTTAGATGGACTAATTTTGTCTCCCGTAACAATTATCATTTTGTTATTAAACAATCAAAATTTATATTATACTTACTTCACTGGACCACTAGCATTACTATTGAACTTTGTGTATCATATAGTTTTACCCGTTCATTATGGTGCAACTCCAGGTAAACTTGCTATGGGATTGTTTATTTTAAAAACCGATGGTGGTTATATTGGATATAAAGAAGCTTTTCTAAAACTTGTACCTTTAATTATTATTACAATTATAGCCCAAATTTTTAGTTTTTATGGAATAAGTCAAGCTGATGCTACTACTTTTAATGATATGGGTTGGTTTGACAAACAACAATACCTTCAATCTTTCTATCCTTTTTTTGGAAGAACTGTAATTGTAATTTTACCTAATGTATTTTATTTTTCTAGTTTAATTTTATTTTTATTAAACGACAGAAAAAGGAGTTTAACTGATATGATAGCTGGAACAGTTGTGGTATACAAAAGAAATTTGGATTGGATTGAAGAATATAGAAAAAAAGAAGTTTCAAATACCTCATCACACAACACTTCAATTTCTGAATAATGGCTGAAGTATTTACAACTACTATTCTTCTTTTTTATCTTCAAAAGTAAAATTACGCAATTGTGGTACTTTGAAAAAAGTAAATGCTACAACACCTAATGTTAAGCAACCGCCAACGACAACTGCTCTTACAGTTCCTAACCAATTTGCCATTACACCACTTTCAAAATCACCAAATTCATTAGAAGAACTTACGAAAATAGTATTCACAGCAGAAACTCTTCCTCGCATGGCATCGGGTGTTACTAATTGTAAAATGGTACTTCGAATTACAACACTTACAGCATCAAACATTCCTGAGAGTAACAACATTATGAAGGAAAGATAAAAGTTAGTTGATATTCCGAATACAATAATGGATAAAGCAAAACCTGCTACACATAAAAAAAGCTTTTGTCCTGGTTTATTTTTTAAAGGCAGAAATGCTAGTAAACCTAGAGTTAAAATTGCACCAATTCCCGGAGCAGAACGAAGAATACCAAACCCAATTTCATCCACATGAAGGATTTCTTTTTGATATACAGGAAGTAAAGCAACAGCACCACCAAATAGTACAGAAAACATGTCTAAAAGTTGGGCTGCAAGCAATGTTGGTGTTCGCATTACAAACTTTAGTCCTTCAGAAATACTTTGCAACATGGGTTCCTTTTCTCTTTTTAATATTGGTTTTACGGCTATTGAAAGTAATGGAATATGAATGATAACTAAAACAGCAAGTACTGCAAGTAATCCTATCTTTATTCCAAAAAAAGCAATAAAAAAACCCGCTACTAAAGGTCCAATGACTGCTCCTAATTGCCAAGACATACTACTCCAACTTGTGGCATTAGGATAATGTTCGCGTGGTACAATCAATCCGAAAAGTGAAAACATGGATGGTGCATAAAAGGATCGAAAAATACCTCCAAGAAAAACTAAAAAGTAAATCAAACCAACCAAAAAGGATATTGATAATTGTGTTTCAATGTAAGGTAACGCCAATAAAAACAAACAAATAGCTGTAAAAACATAACCTGATAAACATAAGAGTACCATTTTACGTTTTTCATTTTGATCGACATAATGACCAGCAATGAGCGAACAACCTATGGCAGGAATTACCTCAGCTAAACCGACTAAACCAAGTGAGAGTTTGTTGTTAGTGAGTTGGTAAACCCAATAATACAAAATTGTCGATTGCATATTTAGGGCAAGAATGATTCCGAAACGAGAGATTAAAAATGCTTGAAACTCTTTGATCTTTAAAGAGGGATTTTTATAAAAAAAACCTGTAGTAGTGAGTGATGAAGGATTTTCTTTTTGCATTTAGAGGTTCTTTCTTGAAATAAGTATTGAGCAAATTTACGGAAAGTTGGTTTATTTTGTTGGAAGGTGACTGAAATAATTATATGGAAATTTATTGTGGTCAATGGTTAGTCTGGGTTTGACCAAAAAGGAGTCGAAGTTTTTTTTAAACCACATAGAATCATAGATTTTTTTTTTTTGCGCATGAAGTCGATTCGCTTTACATAGCGTACATAGAATAATCTATATAATAAGGTTAGTTATGGTTTAGCCAAAAAGGACAAGAAGCTTTTTTTAAACCACATAGAATCATAGATTTTTTTTTGTGCATGAAGTTGCTACGTTTTACATAGCGTACATAGAATAAACTGTATAATAAGGTTTTTAAGGATTTAACAAAAAAAGGACAGAATCATAAACTAATAACTAAACATTAAAAACTCAAACCAAATACCTTTCTCCAATTACTTTTCTGATTGATGCAAAACCAATTTTGTTCAGGTCTATTTCGTTTCTTTTTATCCAAGTTAGTGATTTAATTTCGTCAGCAGCCTTAATTGAAATAACATTCGTTTTAAGTGAACATTCATAGAAAATATCCATGGTTCTGTAAGGAACATTTCTATATAAATAATTGTTTGGAGCTGTAGTGATATATTTTAAATCATCAGGTGTTAATTCTAATCCTAACTCTTCGTTAACTTCACGACAAGCAGCTTCTTCGGCAGTTTCGTTTGGATCGATAAATCCTCCAGGTAAATCAAGTTTCCCTTTGTCGGGTTCCACATTTCTTTCTGCGAAAAGAATTTTATCTTCATAAGTGAATACTAAAGCTACTGCTGCTGCTATGTTGTGATACAATATAAAATCACAATCAGAACAATGCAATTTAAAATTGTTTACATAGGTCAAGTTTTGTGAACTGCAATTGGGACAATATTTAAAAAATGATGCTTCGTTTTCTGCCATTTTATTTGGTGTAAATGCGGTTTTCTTGTTCTAAAACTCTAATAAAAGTAGTTCGTTTAGTCAATTCTTTCAATTTAGATGCGCCTACATAAGTACACGTACTTCTAATTCCGCCAAGTATATCGTGTAATGTATCGATAACATCGCCTTTAAATGGCACTTGAACCGTTTTTCCTTCACTTGCACGATATTCTGCAACACCTCCAACATGTTTTTTCATGGCTGTTTCTGAACTCATTCCGTAAAATTGTTTGAATTTTTCACCATTTATTTCTATTGTTTCGCCACCACTTTCTGTATGTCCAGCTAGCATTCCGCCTAGCATTACAAAATCAGCGCCAGCACCAAAAGCTTTAGAAACATCACCTGGAATAGCACATCCACCATCACTAATAATGTGTCCGCCAAGACCATGCGCAGCATCAGCACATTCTATAATAGCGGAAAGTTGTGGATAACCTACGCCTGTTTTAACTCTTGTGGTACAAACTGAACCAGGACCAATTCCAACTTTAACAATATCAGCACCTTCTAATAATAATTCTTCTACCATTTCACCCGTAACAACATTTCCTGCAATGATGACTTTATCAGGATATTGTTTGCGAGCTTGTTTCAAAAAACCAACAAAATGTTCTGAATAACCATTAGCGACATCGATACAAATAAATTTGAGTTGCGGATTATGCTCGAATATTTCGGCAATCTTTTTAAAATCGTCTTTTCCTGTTCCTGTGCTTACCGCAATATAATTATGTATATCTATTGGAGCTTTTTTGATGAAATCATTCCATTCTTGAACTGTATAATGTTTGTGAATGCATGAAAATAGCTTTTCTTTTGCTAAAGCCAATGCCATTTCAAAAGTACCAACAGTATCCATATTAGCAGCCATAATTGGAATTCCTGTCCAAGTTGCTGTACTGTGCTTAAACTTAAATTCACGCTCTAACGACACTTGTGCTCTACTATTTAATGTAGAACGTTTTGGACGAATCATTACATCTTTAAATCCTAATTTTAGTTCGGTTTCTATTCTCATTTCTTATACGTTTTCATTGAATTCAAATGTATCATATTCGACAAAATACAGGTAGTGTTTTAAGCAATTTTGTTTGGAGAATTTATTAACAATTGTTAGTAAGAGTTGTGCATTAAAAAAGAATGGTGAAACAAAAAAAGCCCAACTAGTTAAAGTGGGCTTTCTTGATAATAATTTATAAATCATCGTTGTCCGATAAAACTAACAATTACCTTGTTAAGCCTTATAAATATTGAAAAAAATTAGATTCAACTTAATTTTTAATGTATTCTCGCAAAGGTACAAAGGCACAAAGAATTTGGATATAAACTGCGGCTTTGTGGCTTTGCGAGAAAATAAATAAAATAGTTTTTAGCAATAACTATTTTAATCGGACATTAATGTTTATAAATTTATTTTCTTTTGATATTACAACTTATTAATGTAACTACTGTATAAATCTTTGAATTGATAACCAACCTCAACTCTGTCTTTACTTAATTTATCATATTCTACCAATCCCCAAAGTACAAATTCTTTCAAGAAATATTTGTCTTCTAAAGGAATTTCTGATTGGTATTTTTGAATTAAATCCTCCAATGGTCCAATAGCATCCAATTGTTTCTTATATTCTTCTTCAGAGGCATCATCTAATAATTCGAAACCTGTTTCTGCAAAAAACCATTCTAATATTTTAGCATAAGGACTTGCATCAGCATCGCGTTCTAATTTCTCAATTTTAGGAAAATAAGCAGGGAAAAATGTTTTAATGGCATCAGCAATTAAATATTGTGCAACCACAGCAGCGCCTTCTTGTTCGCCTTCGTAAACTAATTCTACTTTACCCGTAATTGCTGGAATAATTCCCATAAAATCAGATAATCTCACTGATGTTTTTTCTGTTCCTGATAGTAATGCTCTTCTTTCAGCAGTAGATAATAAATTCTCAAATGCAGTAATACTCATTCGAGCACTCACACCACTTTTAGCATCAATATATTCGCTATCGCGCGCTTCAAAACTGACTTGTTCTAAAATATCTCTAGCTAAACTTGGTACATAAACCACATCAGATTGTCCTTGGTCTAATTTAGCTTCTTGTTGTGTTATTGTTCTGGCAATAGCAACCGATTCAGGATAATGGGTTAAAATTTGAGAACCTATTCGGTCTTTCAATGGTGTTACAATACTACCACGATTAGTATAATCTTCAGGATTAGCAGTAAAAACAAACTGCATGTCTAAAGGCATTCTTAATTTGAAACCACGAATTTGAACATCGCCTTCTTGCAAAATATTAAATAAGGCAACTTGAATCCTTGCTTGTAAATCGGGTAATTCGTTGATTACAAATATGCAACGGTTCGCTCTTGGAATCATTCCAAAGTGAATTACTCTGTCATCAGCATACGATAATTTCAAATTAGCAGCCTTTATCGGATCGACATCTCCAATTAAATCGGCAACTGTGACATCTGGCGTTGCTAATTTTTCAGAAAAACGTTCGCTTCGGTGCATCCAATGAATTGGAGTTTCATCTCCTTTTTCGGCAATAAGATCTTTGGCAAATCTCGAAATAGGATTCAAAGGATCATCATTGATTTCTGAACCAGCAACGATAGGTATATATTCGTCTAATAATTCTATCATTTTTCGAGCCAAACGCGTTTTGGCTTGACCGCGAAGACCTAAAAGATTAATATTATGTCGTGATAAAATGGCACGTTCAAGTTCAGGAATAACCGTGTTTTCGAATCCGTGAACACCTTCAAATACTGGCTTACCCGATTTGATTTTAGTACGTAAATTGTCACGCAATTCGTCTTTTATACTACGAGAAACGTATCCTGCTTTTTTTAACTCACCTAATGTTTTTATGTTTTCTACTTTCATATTTTTTTAATTAACCGCAAAGTGCGCTAAATGTTTTTTTATGTTTAATGGTATATTCTTAATTCTTATCTAATCTTCTTCTTTCTATTCGTTTCATAATCCTCAAAAATCATCTCACCTAAACCTTTTAATCCTGTGTAAAAAGCTTTTCCTTGATTGGCTTCTGTAAATCTGTTTACAAATTTTTGCAGATAAGGATCATTTGCAATCATAAAAGTAGTGATTGGAATATGTAATTTTCTTGCTTGTGCGGCTTGATTATAACATTGCTCGACAATATACTCGTCTAAACCATTTGAATTCATGTAATAAGTTCCGTCCTTTTCACGCACACAACTTGGTTTACCGTCAGTAATCATGAAAATTTGCTTGTTGGTATTTCGTTTTCTTCGCAACATATCCATAGCTAACTGCAAACCTGCAACAGTATTAGTATGATAAGGTCCAACTTTCAAGTAAGGTAATTCTTTAATAGCAATTGGCCATGCATCATTACCAAAAACCAAAATATCAATAGTGTCTTTGGGATATCGCGTTGTAATTAATTCTGCCAAAGCCATGGCTACTTTTTTAGCAGGTGTAATTCGATCTTCACCATACAAAATCATACTATGACTAATATCAATCATCAAAACAGTACTCATTTGAGATTTGAATTGTGCATCTTCAACCACTAAATCATTTTCAGTTAATCGAAATTCATCAACGCCATTATTGATTTGGGCATTACGTAAACTTTCAGTCAAAGAAATACTCTCTAATCCATCGCCAAAGTGATAGTCGCGAAATTCACCTGTTTTTTCATCGCCACTACCAGAATATTTAGTTTTGTGATTACCGTTACCCGTTTTTTTAAGATTACCAAAAATTTGATCAAGTGCTGATTGACGAATAGCTCTTTCTGTTTTTGCAGTGATTCCTGTTCCTGATGTTCCGTCGTCTTTTAATTCTTCACGGATGTATCCTTTTTTCTTTAAATCTTCAATAAAATCGTCGATGGTGTAATTTTCGTCTGTTAATTTATACTCAATATCCAATTGACGCAACCAATCAATTGCTTCGTCAAAATCGCCCGAAGTATGTGTGATTAACTCCTTGAAAATCTCAAAAAGTTTATCAAATGGTGAAAGATTCGGTGCTTCATACTGTTTGAAGAAAAATCCTTTTTTTTTGTTCTTTTCCATAGGTTATAAAATTAATATTTTAACCACAAAAATTAACAAAACGAATACTAATTTTTAGTTAAAGATTAATTGCTTTCGCCAAACAAAAGATTTGTTACGTTCAATCAATTCGTAGTTTAAAACTGAATCCTTTTTAGTAAATTTACCATCCAAATTCAAAAACCATGCACACAGATTATATTTTAGACCAAGAATTTAGAAATCAAACTTTTGACGATACTAATACAAAATTTAAAGACTTTGAAAATTGTACGTTTTATAATTGTGATTTCACACATTGTACTTTTCAAACAGTAACTTTTATTGATTCTAATTTTTTTGATTGCAATTTTACTGATACCAAAATCAATTATGTATCCTTGCGTGGTGTATTTTTTACAAAATGTAATTTTACTAATGTGAATTTTGCTATGACCGATCAAATGTTATATGAATTTCACTTTAAAGATTGCTTATTAGATTATGCCAAATTTTATGCTTTAAAAATGAAGAAAATGCAATTCATCAATTGTAGTTTAATTGCTGCCGACTTTATGGGAAGTGACTTAACCGAAGTATTGTTTGATAATTGCAATTTGAGAAGAGCAGTTTTTATTGACACCGTTGCTAACAAAGCTGATTTTTCTACAAGCTACGATTATACTTTTGATCCTGATAAGAATAAAATTAAGAAAGCTATTTTTTCACAAGAAGGTTTGAAAGGACTTTTAGAGAAATATGATATTGTAGTTAAATAAGTTGCGAGTTTCAAGTTGAAGGTTGCGAGTTATTAAAAATAAAAAATCCCGAAATTTAATCGGGATTTTTTAATGTATTTATTTTTATTCTTAAAAAACAAACATAGCTCTTTCGCTCATCATTTCGTTTACTTCATCGGCAACTTGCTCAATAATTTCTTCATTAGTATGGTTCATTAAAACTCTATCAATGAATTCAACCACAGTTTCCATATCGCTTTCAACTAAACCACGTGTTGTAATAGCTGGTGTTCCAATACGAATTCCTGAAGTGATAAATGGTGATTTATCATCAAAAGGTACCATATTTTTATTTACAGTAATTTCAGCTTTAACTAAAGCATTCTCAGCTTCTTTACCAGTAATATTTTTATTACGTAAGTCAATCAACATCATATGATTATCTGTTCCGCCAGAAATTAAATTGTATCCTCTTTTATTGAAAGCTTCAGCCATTGCTTTTGCATTTTTTTGTACTTGCATTGCATATCTAAAGAATTCATCTGTAAGACATTCTCCAAACGCAACCGCTTTCGCAGCAATAATATGCATTAAAGGTCCACCTTGATTTCCAGGAAAAACAGCTAAATCTAAAATTGAAGACATCATTCTGATTTCACCTTTTGGTGTAGTCAAACCCCATGGATTTTCAAAATCTTTACCCATCATGATCATTCCACCTCTTGGACCACGCAATGTTTTGTGTGTAGTTGTAGTAACGATATGACAATGAGGAATAGGATCGTTCATCAAACCTTTAGCAATTAATCCAGCAGGATGCGAAATATCTGCTAGAAGCAAAGCTCCAACAGAATCAGCAATTTCTCTAAAACGTTTAAAATCCATATCACGACAATAAGCAGAAGCTCCAGCAATGATTAATTTAGGTTGTTCTTTTGTAGCGATTGCTTGAATTTTATCATAATCAAATTGTCCTGTTTCAGGTTCAACACCATAAAAGGAAGGTGTATATAATTTTCCTGAAAAATTTACAGCAGAACCATGAGTTAAATGTCCACCGTGCGATAAATCGAAACCTAAAATTTTATCTCCTGGTTTCAAACAAGCTGCAAAAACAGCTGTATTTGCTTGCGAACCTGAGTGTGGTTGCACATTTACATATTCAGCACCAAAAAGTTGTTTGGCTCTGTCAATTGCGATTTGCTCTACAATATCCACTACTTCACAGCCACCATAATATCTTTTTCCAGGATAACCTTCAGCATATTTATTGGTTAAACAAGAACCTGCAGCTTCCATTACTTGGTCGCTTACAAAGTTTTCAGAGGCAATTAGCTCTATTCCATGTATTTGTCTGTCTTGTTCATCAAGAATTAAGTCAAAAATTTGTTCGTCGCGTTGCATTTATTTTAGATTTTTGTTAAAAACTTTTCAAAATTACGAAATATGTTTGTCAAATAAATTCTAAATGATATATTTGATTACAAATTTTTCAACAACAAATCAACAATAAAGATATGCCAAATCTAGTCAATGACCCATCAAGAAAATCGTGGATTGCTGTTCCTAAAAACAGTGATTTTCCCATACAAAATATACCTTTTGGAGTATTTTTAACTAAAGAAGATGTTATCACTATTGGAACACGAATAGGCGATTATGCTATTGATATGGGTGCTTTACAACAGTTAGGATACTTTGAAGGCATCGAATTAACAGATGATATGTTCATGCAAGATACCTTGAATGATTTTATATCAGATGGAAAGAAAACATGGCGTTTGGTTAGAAGTCGTTTATCTGAACTTTTTGAAGAAAGTAACCCAAAATTACGAGATAATAAGGCTCATCGCGATGTAGTTATCTTCAAAATAAGCGATATTGAAATGCTTTTACCAGTTCAAATTGGTGATTATACTGACTTTTATTCAAGTAAAGAGCATGCTACTAATGTAGGAAAAATGTTTCGCGATCCTGAAAATGCCTTGTTACCAAATTGGCTTCATATTCCAGTTGGCTATCATGGAAGAAGTTCAACCATTGTGCCATCAGGAGTTCCTGTACATCGACCTATGGGACAAACTTTACCAAACGGTCAATCGACACCCGTTTTTGGTCCTTCGCAAGCCATAGATTTTGAATTAGAAACTGCATTTATTACTACAGATGCCAATGTTATGGGAGAAAATATTCCTGTTAACGAAACCGAAGACTATATTTTTGGAATGGTATTATTGAACGATTGGAGTGCAAGAGATATGCAAAAATGGGAATACGTTCCTCTTGGACCATTTTTAGCAAAGAATTTTGCTTCATCAATTTCTCCATGGATTGTAACAATGGATGCTTTAGAACCTTTTAGAACAAAAGGACCAAATCAAGAACCTACTCCACTTCCTTATTTACAACAAAAAGGAAAACATGCTTACGATATCAATTTAGAAGTTTACATAAAACCAGATAATGTAGAAGAAACATTAGTTTCAAAATCAAATTTCAAATACATGTATTGGTCAATGAGTCAACAATTAGCGCATCATACTTCTAATGGTTGTAGAGTAAATTCTGGTGATATGATGGGTTCAGGAACAATTTCTGGTCCAACAGAAGACAGTTTCGGTTCTATGCTTGAATTGACTTGGGGTGGAAAAAATCCAATCAAAATGAAAGACGGAAGTGAACGTAAATTTATCAATGATAATGATACAGTAATTATGAAAGGCTATTGTCAAAATAGTTCCATAAGAATTGGATTTGGTGAAGTTTCAAGCAAATTATTACCAACTTACGTAAGAAAATAATAAAAAATTAACATTTTGGCTTAACATTTGGATAATTCCAATTATTAATACTAAAACTATATACCATGAGAAAAACTACTTTACTACTTGCCTTTTTTGTTCTTATTTCTTCTTGTGGAGTAAGACAAACTAGAGAATCTCTCTCTTCAGGAGATTATGATGCTGCAATTGATAATGCAGTTGAAAGTCTAAAAAACAGAAAAGATGCTAAAGGAAAACAAGACTATGTTTATCTTTTAGAAGAAGCATTTGCCAAAGCAAAAGAACGTGATTTACGTGACATCGCAACGTGGTTTAAAGATGCTAATCCAAATAACCTTGAAAAAATATTTAATACCTATCAACAATTGAACAGTCGTCAAGAAAAAATTAGACCACTTTTACCATTACGATTATTGAAAGAAGGTAGAAACGCCATTTTTCCATTTGACGATTATTCTGATCAAATTGTGAGCAGTAAAAATGCTTTAGTAAAACATTTGTATGATAATTCAATTGCCTTGATTGCTTCAAAAGATAAAATGAGTATTCGTAGAGCTTATGATGATTTGTTGTATGTAAACCAATTGAGTACAGGTTACAAAGAAGTTTCAAAACTTATTGAAGAAGCTAAATTTAAAGGAACCGATTTTGTAAATGTTTATACAAAAAACGAAACTAATATGGTTATACCTATTCGTTTGCAAAATGATTTATTGGATTTTAGTACTTTTGGATTAAATGATAAATGGACGGTTTACCATAGTAATAAAGTAAAAGATATTGTTTATGACTATGGTTTGATTGTAAACTTTCGTCAAATAAACATTTCACCAGAACAAGTAAAAGAGAAAGAGTTTGTAAAAGAAAAACAAATAAAAGACGGAACTAAACCACTTTTAAACGCTCAAGGTCAGCAAGTAAAAGATAGTTTAGGCCATGCAATTATGGTTGATAATTTCAAAACTATTACAGCTTCTGTTTATGAATTCAGACAATTAAAATCAACGCAAGTAACTGCTAAAGTGGATTATATCGATTTCAAATCAAATCAATTAATTGAAACTTTTCCACTTGCAAGTGAGTTTGTTTTTGAACACATTTACGCAAAATATAGTGGAGACAAACGTGCTTGTGATGAAAGTTACTACACTTATTTTGATAAAAGAGCGGTTCCATTTCCAAGTAATGAACAAATGGTGTACGACTCAGGTGAAGACTTGAAAGCCAAATTAAAAGATATTATCGTCAGAAATAAATTTAGACGATAGTACTTAAAAAGGAAACAAATAAACAGGTTGGTTAATTGAAACTGTAATAGAAGTTTTTGTTAGCCAACCTGTTTTTTCATTTCTATCGAATACTGAAATCAAGTTTGAACCTTGTGAAGCCACTAAAACACTTTTTTGATTTTCAGATAATATAAAGTTTCTTGGTGTTCTTTCTGTTGCAATGGTTTGTACTTTTTCAATTTTGTCGTTCATGATTTTCATCACCACAATGTGATTATCAACTCCTCTAACCGAAGCGTAAATAAACTTTTCATCTTTACACAATCGCAATTCTGCTGTTGAACCATTTGTTTTTTCTTTTGTTAAGGCTATCGTTTGAAGTTCAGTCAATTTGCCTTTGTTATATTCAAAAGCCGCAACTTCATTAGTCAATTCATAAGTTACATACAATCGATTTCCTGCTTTATTCCAAACCAAATGTCGTGGTCCAGAACCCATTTTTACATTTGTTGTTATTGCCTTTTCATTTATCAAAAAAGATTTAGAATTTTCATCAAATGGAATTAATTCGATAGCATCACGACCTAAATCAGCAACTGCAATTATATTTTCTTTTGGGTGCACAACTATGCAATGTACATGAGGTTTTTCTTGACGTTCTTTATTGACACTTTGCCCTTCATACTGAATAAAATTAGAACTTTCAGATAGCATTCCATTTTTATCAATTGGAAATACACTCAAACTTCCTCCTGAATAATTTCCTACCAAAACAAAATTTTCGTTTGGACTAAAAGCTACAGTACATGGATGATCACCATTGGTAAAAATTGAGTTTAATTTAGTGATACTTTTTGTCTTTTCATCATAAGAAAACGAAGTTACTTTTCCGCCTTTTGCAAGAGCTATTTCTTCAACAGTAACAATAATAGTTTTGGATTTATTGGCAACTACAAACGAAGGATTTTCAACACCACTAATTACTTTTTCGGTAGTTAAGGATTTTGATTCTTGATTAAAATTAACCAAATTAATTCCATGAGAAACATCATTAGTATAGGTTCCAACTAAATAATTAGTCGTTTTTGTATTTGAGCAACTTGCCATAAAACACAACGTAAAAATACAGAAAACAGAATGTATTTTCATTATTAATCGTTTACAAATCGTTCTAAAAATGCAGCATCAATACTTTCATGTGAAGCATCATATATTACTATTCCATTTTTAATTAATAGAATCTGTGGAGACTGATGCGTTATCACAAATGTTTCCGCAACCTCATTTGAAATAGTCCTATATTTTAGTAAATCTAAAAAATACAATGTAATTTTATCTTCATAATGAAATTCATTTTCAAAACTACTCAATGCTGTTTTACTTATAATGCAACGCGTACTGTGTTTGAAAATTAAAACAGGTTTTTGCCAAGAATTTTGAATAATCATATCTAATTGATCAATGTGCTCAAAAGCAACCCAATCGAGTTTCCTTCTAGAATTTAGATTTTCTTCATCTGAGGAACCAAATATATTTTTAAATAAACTCATATTCAATTATTTTATAGCATCCAATTGTCTTTCTAAAATGTCAGCATCAGAATACAATTCATGTTTTTTCAAAAATACAATTAATTCTTGTAATCGTTCTACATCTTTAAAATTAAAATTCCAAGAAAGTTTGGCTAGACATTGCGAACACAAAGCGTTTGGTCTTCTGTCCGATTCTCCTAAATGATTTACACCATTCATCAGACATACTGCATTAATACAATGCTTCACCGAAAACATATGCGTGATTTCATGTGATGATGTTTTAATTAATCGGCTTAAACATTTGGAATAATTATTTTGGTCTAAAGGCAAATCTGAAAAACGATACATTGAAGTAACACCTGTTCTTTCGGCATAACTTGCTAATCCAAATACAAAATTCCACGAAGGTTTTGGATACAAATCCTTTGCTGTTAAAGCCATAATCACAATACCATCATTGGGCAATTCATCTGGTAATACTTCATGAATAATGTAGGAAGCGTCTAATTGTTCAACTCCAAATTGAGTGCGTCTTTTATCTTTTGGAATAACTGCATCAGAAATAGGTTGCATTGTTTTCACTTTCAACCCAAAAAATAAATGCAAATAGGTTGCATTGTACTGCACCACTTTGAATTCCCATTCAGTAAAATTCCCAATTGGTAAAATATAAATACAATCCATGCCACTTGAAGGTTTAGTTGGATTTCTCTTCAGATATTGTTTAAAGGTTTGACCTGCTTCGTCATGTTGACTCAACCAATCTCCTGGAATGGTATCTAACTTTACATCTAATGCTTTAAGATTATCAAAATTAGCGATAGTAATTTTTTGATTTTCATTAGTCGTTTGCTCTTTACATGAAGTAAAAAAAATAGCAACTACACAAAATAAATACAGTACTTTCATATGGTTTCTTTTAAATTAAAACTAAACCTTTTGAAATTTAGTATAATAAAAACAGAATTTTTGTCATTTCATCCGACGAAATGTCGTAACTTTAATAGTGTTCAGTCCTTAAAATCAGTCATTTTGTCCTAAAATTAGGATTGGAACACATATTGTCCAAATTAATTCAAAAATCAATTTCAAATTATAAAAAACTATTGAAATCTATGTTAAGCGAAGTGTCTCAAAACAATCAATCTAACCTATGTTTCTATGTGGTTTAAAAAAAACTTAATTAACTTAATTGCTAAAAAAATATGAACATCAATAAATTCACAATCAAATCGCAAGAAGCTTTGCAACAAGCACAGCAAATTGCACAAAGTTTTGGGCAACAACAACTCGAAAACGAACACTTGTTTAAAGGAATTCTCGAAGTCGATGAAAATGTAACTCCTTTTATATTGAAAAAACTCAACGTTAATGTGGAGCTTTTCAAAAAAGTATTGGACAGCACAATTCAAAGTTTTCCCAAAGTTTCTGGTGGTGATATAATGTTTTCACGTGATGCATCCACAACTTTAAATGAAGCAGAAATCATTGCCAAAAAAATGAAAGACGAATTCGTTTCTATTGAACATTTGATTCTAGCCATTTTCAAATCGAAAAGTAAAGTAGCTCAGATTTTGAAAGATCAAGGCGTTACTGAAAAAGGTTTGCAAGCTGCAATCGACGAAATGCGTAAAGGAGAACGAGTAACATCTGCATCAGCGGAGGAAACCTATAATTCATTGAATAAATATGCAAAAAACCTCAACGAACTAGCTAAAAGTGGAAAACTCGATCCAGTGATTGGTCGTGATGAAGAAATTCGAAGAGTATTACAAATTCTAACGCGTCGTACCAAAAATAATCCGATGTTAGTTGGCGAACCTGGTGTTGGTAAAACAGCCATTGCCGAAGGATTAGCACACCGAATTGTAGATGGCGATGTTCCTGAAAATCTAAAAGATAAAATCGTTTATTCGTTAGATATGGGCGCATTAATTGCCGGTGCAAAATACAAAGGTGAATTTGAAGAACGACTAAAAGCGGTTGTAAAAGAAGTAACTTCTGCTGAAGGCGATATTGTACTTTTTATTGACGAAATCCATACTTTGGTTGGTGCTGGCGGTGGTGAAGGTGCCATGGATGCAGCAAATATTTTGAAACCTGCTTTGGCTCGTGGCGAGTTACGTGCTATTGGTGCAACAACGCTTGACGAATACCAAAAATATTTTGAAAAAGACAAAGCACTCGAAAGACGTTTCCAAAAAGTAATGGTCGATGAACCTGATACCGAAAGTGCCATTTCTATTTTGCGTGGTATCAAAGAAAAATATGAAACGCACCATAAAGTACGTATCAAAGACGACGCTATTATTGCAGCAGTAGAATTATCGCAACGTTATATTACCAATCGTTTTCTACCAGATAAAGCTATTGACTTGATGGACGAAGCGGCTTCAAAATTGCGTATGGAAATCAATTCTAAACCAGAAGAATTGGACGTTTTGGATAGAAAAATCATGCAATTGGAAATTGAAATTGAAGCTATTAAAAGAGAAATAGAATATTCGTCGAACACCTATGAAAAAGATAGCAATGTGAGACAAAATGATGAAACTAAGTTAAAAGTGCTTGGTTTGGATTTGGCAAACTTAAAAGAAGACCGAAACGAAATTTTCACCAAATGGAAATCAGAAAAAGATGTTGTAGATAATATCCAAAATATAAAACAAGAAATTGAAGATTTCAAAACCGAAGCCGAACAAGCTGAACGCAACGGCGATTATGGAAAAGTAGCCGAAATTCGTTATGGGAAAATTAAAGAAGCGCAAGAAAGATTGGATGCTTTGCAAATTCAACTAGCCGAAAACCAAGCCGGAACTTCCTTAATCAAAGAAGAAGTTACTCGCGAGGATATTGCCGAAGTCGTAGCCAAATGGACTGGAATTCCGGTGATGAAAATGTTGCAAGGTGAAAGAGAAAAACTCCTGAAACTAGAAGACGAATTGCACCACAGAGTTGTAGGTCAAGAAGAAGCAATTGAAGCCGTGAGTGATGCAGTTCGTAGAAGTCGTGCTGGATTGCAAGACATGAAAAAACCAATTGGTTCGTTCTTATTCTTAGGAACGACAGGTGTTGGAAAAACCGAATTGGCCAAAGCGTTAGCCGAATATCTATTTGACGATGAGAACGCAATGACTCGAATTGATATGAGTGAATACCAAGAACGCCATTCAGTAAGTAGATTAGTTGGTGCGCCTCCAGGTTATGTGGGTTATGATGAAGGCGGACAATTGACCGAAGCTGTTCGTAGAAAACCGTATTCTGTAATTCTGTTAGACGAAATTGAAAAAGCGCATCCAGATATATTCAATATTTTATTACAAGTTTTGGATGAAGGTAGATTGACAGACAACAAAGGTCGTGTGGCCGATTTCAAAAACACGATTATCATCATGACCTCTAATATGGGAAGTGCGATTATACAGGAGAAATTCGATAACCTCAAAGGTAATATTGAAGCCGTAATCGAAGCTGCTAAAGTAGAAGTTTTAGGTTTATTAAAACAAACGGTTCGACCTGAATTCATAAACCGTATTGACGAAATTGTAATGTTTACGCCATTAACAAGTGCGAATATTAAGCAAATCGTTGGTTTGCAATTGAAAAGCGTTACTAAAATGTTAGCACATCAAAACATTACAATGGACGCCACGCCAGAAGCTATAGATTACTTAGCACAAAAAGGTTACGATCCACAATATGGTGCGCGACCTGTGAAAAGAGTCATTCAGAGAGAGGTTTTGAATCAGTTGAGTAAAGAGATTTTAGCAGGAAAAGTAACTACAGATAGTATTATTCTACTTGATGCTTTCGACGGACAATTAGTATTTCGAAATCAAAGCGAGGAAGTAATTATGAATTAAAATTTAAGAAATTTACAATTAATATTGGTTGGTTTTAGTTGGATTAGACCTAATGGGATTAAAAAACCTATTAGGTCTTTTCTGTTTTAAAAATAGCTCGCAAAGCCACTAAGTCACGAAGAATAGAAAACATAGTATGACTCAAAAAAATCCGTTTCATCCGCGTTTGCATCGCATCCGTTTCATCCGCGTTCCATTTAAAGACAAAAAAAACATTGAGTAACTCTGTGCAAAACTTCGTGACACTTTGAGTACCAAAAAAATCCGTTTCATCCGCGTTCTATTTTTTTTATTATCTTTGAGAAACCAACCTTCTCATGATGACCATACAACCAGCCAACACCACCGATCACGAAATTCTCACCAACATCACTAAAAAGTCGAAAGCATTTTGGGGTTATTCGGAAGATTTGCTTTTGGTTTGGGATGATGCATTGACCATTACTGAAGATTATATTACGAAAAACGATGTTTATAAATTTTCTGTAGACGAAAGCATTGTGGGTTACTACTCCTATATTATAAAAGACGAACACAACATCAAACTCGATAATTTATTTCTATTACCACAATTCATTGGCAAAGGTTTAGGCAATTACCTCATCACCGATTTTTTAAACCGCATTCAAAACCAAAACTATAAAAGAGTGTACCTCGAATCAGAACCTTACGCCGAAGGCTTTTACAAAAAACACGGATTTACAACTGTTGACAAGCTAGAAACAGTTGTAAAAGATAGGTTTATGCCAGTGATGGAGTTGGATTTGTAATGAAAAAAAAATCTCAAGTTAATAACTACAACCTAAAAACTTGTAGTTTTTTTTATACTTTTACTTCAAATATTCACAATGAAAAAACATAATTTACTCTTGTTGCTGTTGTTTTTTGCAATAGAAATTTCAGCTCAATCGGATGTTTTAACCATAAACAAAGACTCCCTTTTTTACAGAAATGAAAGTGGATTTATTATTAAATGCCATAGATCTAGAGCTGAAGGATTTGCTTTTGCTGAGGCAATGAATCCAAATCTTTATGTTCATAAAATTTATTATTTGCATACAGAAAATTTAATGGCTACATACGAAGTATATGATAAAAAAAGTACTAATAACAATGTAAGCGCAACTTTACCAATTAAAAACGGAAAATATGAAGAATGGTACCTTAGTGGCGAGAAAAAAGTTTCATGCTTTTATACTGAAAATAAGCTCAATGGTGAATTCAAAGTTTTCTACAGAAACGGAAATTTGAAAAGATTAGAACTATGGCAAAATGGAGAATGGCAAAATGGAGAATGCTACGACGAACAAGGAAATAAAACACCATATTGCTCTTATCAGGAATTGGCAGAATATATAGGTGGTGTAACCGAATTATACAAATTTATAGGACAAACATTAGTTTATCCAGAAGATGCCATGAACAATTTAATTGAAGGTGTAGTTTATGTGAGTTTCACAATTGATACCGATGGTTCTGTAATAAATCCAAAAATTATTAAAAGTGTCGATAAGCACTTGGATAATGAAGCAATAAGAATTGTAAAAAAAATGCCTAATTGGAAACCTGGAACATTTGAAGGAAAACTAGTTCAGGCAGAATTTGCATTACCAGTAAATTTTAAATTAGAATAATATAAATATTGGTAAACTATACTCAGCTTGTCGTTATAAGGTTATAAGAGTAAAAAGTTACAAAACCTTAAAAGGATTTTAATGCTATTTAATAAAAAAAGCTCTGATTATTCAGAGCTTTTAAATTTTATAGTCTTGGATTATTCTATTTTAATACATCCGTTTTTAATACTGATTTTAGCACCATCTTTTACTTTTACCCAACCACATTCTGTTTTAATTTCAATTTCAGAAGCACTTGTTTGAACCGAAGTAGAACTTGTTGTTGAAGCACCAAATTCGATTTGTTGCGTTGTACCGTTAGAACGAACTTCCATAACGTGCTTTTTCGAATCATTATTGTAATATCTTACTGTCCAAGCACTAGCCAAGTTAGCAACTAGTAAAAAAGCAACCGATAAAATAATTTTTTTAAGTTTCATAAGTTTGATTTTAAGTTTATTAATAATTCAAAGCTATCAAATAAATTTGATTTATGATACTAATCTAAAGATATTTTTTAATCATCAGTTGGCAACTGAACCCAGTTCTACTAATCCTCTTGATTTCGCACCTTAAAAAAATCTGTGAAAAAAATTATTCAAAATGAAAAGGTAGTTATAAACTCAATAAAAAACAAAATGATTTTTATGAGTTATAAATCTTCAAAATTACCTCATTCACATTAAAATTACATTATTCCAATATTTATAAAACAACAACAATTAAACCTCTAAATAGTTGATTTTTAACTATTAGATAATTTAAAAATTGATTAAAAAAAACAAAGTCATTCTAACTTTGACAAAGTATTAATCAAAACCTTTTCATCATGAAAAAAATTATCTTTTATGCGTTATCGTTAACGTTTATGGTCTTCGGACAAACCTTTGCTCAATCAGTAGCAGAACAAAACTTGAACTCCGCAATTCAATCGGCAGAAAATGTACAACAAGAAGTTGTTGTTGCTAGAAAAGCGGTAAATCAATTGGTAAAACAATTGACCGTTTTAAACAATCCAAATGCACCTTTATTTGAAGACAAAATGAATTATCACGTGAATACTGTTTTAAATAATTCAGATGATATTCAATACTTTGTAGGTTTAGCACAATCAAATTCTACAATTCCATTTTCTTCAACTTCAATTGTAAATAATGCAAATGAATTGGTAAACCAAAATGATATCATTATGGGGTTGACTGCTCAAATAACAACAGCAATCAACGCAAATAATTATACTTTGGCATTGACTTACATCCAACCTATTCGCAGTGCTTTGACAAGACAGTTCAATAAATCGGGTGCAATTATTACGTCAATAGAATCAATAAAGGTTAGTATAAAAACGTATAATGTTTGTATTAAAACTGTAGACAGTAATGGAAATCCAACAACTTACAATGCTGGATTTTATGCTCAAAATGAAGCAACAGGAGAATATTTTTACCCAGGAAATCCAAATGACCAAGATTATGGATATGGAAATTGCTTTTACAATTTAACTCCAGGAACATATCATTTTGGTTCTTTCCAAGATTATTTCTGTGGAACTAGTTCAACAACAGTTACATTATCTGACAGTTTGTTAAACGAGGACAATATTATTGAAGTTGCATTAGTAGTTTGGTGTGAATAGTTAATTTAAGTTTGTTGATGGAAACAGAGATTGCATTTTGTGGTCTCTGTTTTTTTTATACATTTACTTTTTTGTAAAGCATATGAAATCAACCGATAAATACGAAAATGTAAAGCAATATGAATTCTATTAACATGAAAAAATCATTTCTTTTTATAGCAATTCTTTTGATGACGTTTTTTAGTTTTTCACAACAAAAAAACCAATATCGGCCTATTTCTGAAATGAATGGTGACGAAAAAGAAATGTATGAAATTTTGCAAAAATCAGTTATGGCTTTGCTTAACAACAAACCTACAGCCAAACTTTTTCCAGTTTTTAAAATCTATGAGGATAAAAAAGGATATGTTTTCAGTTCTTTGATTTATGACGAACCTAACTATGAAACTCATGATGAAGGTTCAAGTTCTGCAACTTATGTTGTGTCTTTACATTTTACAAAAAGAATTGAAGTAACCGAAAATGAAGTTACAGAAGCAAGCGGAAGCGGCTATGGAACAGGAAGTCCTTACAGCAATAGAGAAAGAAAAACACCCATTGAATATTATTTAGCTGTAGAATATTCTAAATCTAGTTTTTCATTTCAAGATCGAACGCTTATAAGTTTAAAAAAAGAGAAACCTTATTTTGATAACAAATTCACGAGAGTCAAATTTACAAAGTCTAATGGTGGTAATTTTATCAATCCGTTGATTTATAAAATTGATAAATCGGATTATGTTAGTTATGTTGATAATGAAATTGCTATTTATAAAAAAGATAGTTTGTTTGGAATCATCAACAATAAAAATAAAGTTGTGATGCCTTTTAAATATAAAAGTATCAGAATGTATAAAATGGGAATTCTGGTTCAGGAAGATAAAACCTATTATTTTATTGATAAAAAAGGAAAAAAGATAAGTACGAATTACGACAAAGTAGAAGTTAATTTCAATCAATATTTCGATTCCGTTTTAGATTTTTTCAAAGTGAAAATTGGAGAAAAATATACCTTAGTCAACAATAATTTTGAAGAAAAACTTCCTTTGATTTATGATAAAATCACATTCTTTACCTACAAAAATATTCCCGATAGATTATTGTTAGAAAGAAACGGGAAAAAGTCATTTTTGACATTGCAAAATGGGAAGAAACCAATTTAATTTTTGATAAAATTCAAGTAATTGATGACAAAGAAATGATAGTTGAGGAAAATGGAAAATTAGGAATTGTAGATTATGCTGGAACTGTAATTTTACCAATAGAATATGATGCTATCAATCATACCGACAATTATACTAAAGAAGATGGATTTCCATTGCTATTAACTAAAAACAATAAAGTAGCACTTTATCAAAATCGTAAATTTTACACTGAATTTATTTATGATTCGATGACTAATTTTTTCAATAAAATTAAAGTAGAACTAAACAAAAAGTTTGGCTTATTGGATGATAGAGGAATTATTTTGATTCCAATTGAATATGACACCATCGAATACAATAAGAAGACAAGGAAAATTGAAGCCTCAAAGAATTCAATAATAGAATATTTTGATTTCAACGAACTCTATAAAAAGTAAAATAATCTGGCAAAAAGTTGCTTAAAGATTTTTTGTATATTTACGATTCAATTCATTTTACATGCACAAAAATCAATCTACTATCCTAATTTATCAGACCGAAGATGGCGTTACTAAAATAGAAACACGTCTTTTGGATGAAACCGTTTGGCTTACTCAAGCTCAACTTGGTGAATTATTTCAAAAATCAAAATCTACAATAAGCGAGCATTTAAAAAACATTTTTTCAGAAGGCGAATTGAATGAAAATGGAGTTGTTCGGAATTTCCGAACTACTGCATCAGATGGAAAAAATTACGAAACTTTATTCTACAATTTAGATGTAATAATTTCAGTTGGTTACAGAGTAAAATCTCATCGTGGCACGCAATTTAGAATCTGGGCTACTCAACGTTTAAAAGAATATTTGGTAAAAGGTTTTGCAATGAACGATGACTTGCTAAAACAAGTTGGTGGCGGAAATTATTTTGACGAATTATTGGCGAGAATTCGTGATATACGATCATCTGAAAAAGTATTTTGGAGAAAAATTTTAGATATTTATTCAACAAGTATTGACTACAATCCAACAATAGAAACTTCTCAAAATTTCTTCAAAACAATTCAAAATAAAATGCATTGGGCAACTCATGGAAATACCGCAGCAGAAATTATTTACAAACGAATTGATGCGACAAAACCCAATCTTGGCCTAACTAATTTTAAAGGAGAAAAGCCAACTTTACAAGAAACTGAAGTTGCTAAAAACTATTTAAACGAAAAAGAATTAAATCTTTTAAATAGAATTGTAACAGCATATTTAGAATTTGCAGAACTTCAAGCTTTGAATCAAAAACCAATGTACATGAACGATTGGATAGAACGATTAGACGATTTTCTAAAAATGTCAGGTCAAGAAATTCTAGATCATTTTGGTACCATAAGTCATGAAAAAGCACTTGAAAAAGCTAAATTAGAATATGATAAATTCAAAGAATCTACTAAAAACGAACTCTCAAAAGTAGAAAAAGATTTCATAAATCAAATAGAAAACACTTCTAAAAAACTGAAGAAATAAAACAGTATGCTCACAAACATCAACCCAAAACTTCCTATGCGTAACAAAAAGATTACGATGGATTTTTACCTCAATAAATTAGGTTTTCAATTGTTTGGAAGTGCTGATTTTGATGGCTATTTGATGGTACAAAAAGACGAAATTCAGATACATTTCTTTGAGTTTAAAGATTTAAATCCAGATGAAAATTACGGTCAAGTTTATATAAGAACAACTGCTATTGACAATTTGTACCAAACTTTTTTAGATGCAAAAGTTTGGATTCATCCTAACGGACAATTGGAAAATAAGCCTTGGCAACAAAGAGAATTTTCGATACTCGATCCTGATAAAAATTTATTGACCTTTGGCGAAAGCTTGTAAAATATAAACTATGATTCATGAAGACATCCTAAATTATAACAATTCGAAATCACAAAACGACAAAGCTATTTGCGATAAACTGTTAGAAATTATTCAAAAACAATTGCCTCATTTTGAAAATAAAGTATGGCATGCGCATCCAGTTTGGTTTGATGATGGTAACCCAATTGTAGGTTATAATAAACTAAAAAACGGAATACGATTACTATTTTGGAGTGGCGCAAGTTTTGAAGAAGACCAACTCAATTTAGGAACAGGAAAATTTAAAGATGCCTCAAAAACATATACTACAGTTGATGAATTAAATGTTTCTGATATAGAACGTTGGCTTCAAAAATCAAAAGAAATTCAATGGGATTATAAAAATATTGTAAAACGAAAAGGTGTTTTAGAACGATTAAAATAAAATGAAAATGAAAAAAATATTTATGCTTCTTGTTTTGTTAATTACAAGTAATCAATTTGCACAAACTAAATTAACCTACGACAAAAATGGTATTTTAAACAAAGTTGATTACGACAAGTTAATTACAACAAAAAAATACCAGCTCATCTCAGCCTTTGATACCGTTTCAATGAAGCCGCTTTTGGTGTATGCTATCTATTTAAAAAACAACAAATTTGGTATTTTAGACAACAATGCAAAAGAAATAACACCTGCAATCTACGATGGAATTGAGGGTTTAAACATAAGTTACACTACAGTAATGTTTGGATTTCATGAAAACTATCCAGTAAAAATTGGGAAAAAATACGGTTTGATTTCCAATACTGGAAAACAAATTTTGCCTGTTCAATATGATTACATCCATAACGAAGAGAAAAAAAGTGTAAAAAGATTTCACAAAAAAGAGGTTGTAATAGATTCTGTTGTTGTTGCAAACTTGGGCGATGAAGAATTAATTTTTACTCCAAAAGGAAAACTCCTAAAGAAAAATATTGAAACAGAAAATAATGACGCGCCTGTAATTGAAGAAAGCAGAGATTATAGTTATTCTAGAGACAATTATGATGAAAAACCTTCAGTAAAAGAAACAACACCTTATGGAAATGTTTATCAAAAGCTTGACAATAATTTAGCTTTAGTTCAAAATAAAGTTGATAAATTTTATTTTCAAGGCTTAGTTGATTTGTCAACAAACAAACTACTTATTCCTGTAGAATTCAATTATATTACAAATCCTGAAAAAGGAAAATTCATTACAGTTAAAGATAAAAAATTCAATTTTTATAATGAAAAAGGCGAATTATTACTTCCTGAAACTTATGAAAACATTGATAAATTCAATAAAATCTATCGCTTGAAAAAAAATGGAAAATTGGCTATTTTCGATTTAGATTTAAAACCATTAACCGATTTTATATATGATGAATTTAGTTCAGCAAGTATCGATTTTATGGTAGCAAAAAAAGATAAAAAATTTGGAGTAATTGCACCAAAAGATGGTAGTGAAATTATTCCGTTTGAATATGAAAATATTGAACCTTACTTTAATCGATATGAAACTGGTATTGCTTTTTATAAAGTAAAATTAAACGCTAAAGAAGGATTTTATTCAAAAGAAGGAAAGGCACTAACCGAAATTATTTATGAGTCTATTGTTCCTGAATGTACCATTGAAGAACCAAGCTTATATGGTGAAATGACTATGCCTATAGATCATGATTATCATAATAAAAATGCTTATTTTATCTATAAAAAAGACAATAAATATGGTCTATTAGATAATGATTTCAAGAATTTAATTCCAAACGAATATGATTATTTACAAAAAAGCTATCACAACGATTTTGTATTTGTAACCAGAAAAAATTCTGAAAAGAAAACCAATAATGTAAGTGCCATTTTAAACATAAGAACCAATAAAACAATAGTTGATTTTAATTACAATTATTTTAAATATTTTGGAGGCAATTATTTTATGATTTCTCAAGATAACAAATTAGGTGTTTGCAATTTTGATGGGGAAATTATTATTCCAATGTCTGTTGTTTCAAATTATGACGAACGTTTTTATTATAACAAAATCTACAAAGGATTAGAAATAATTGACAAACGAAAAGATAGTTATTACATTGATTCACAAAAAAATATGCTTTTAATTTCAGATAAATAAAATTGTTATCTTTGATATACCAACCAATAAACTTTTATTTATGAAAAACATTATTCTAAAAAACGGAATTATTGCAGGAATCATCGTCTCAATATTTATGGGATTGAGTGTCTTTTATCATTCAAAAAATTTAGAAAACCCAACAACAAGTTATATTTTAGGATTCACAGGAATGTTTCTGGCATTTGGATTTACTTTTGTTGGAATGAATCAATATAAAAAAGCCAATAATGGGGTCATTTCTTTTGGAAAAGCATTTATAATTGGTTTTCTAATAGCTTTTATAATTTCAACTATTTATGTTGGAGTTTGGCTGATAGAATATTATAACTTTTATCCTGATTTTTATGAAAAATTTGTTGCTTCTGAAATAAAGAATCTTCAATCAAGTGGATTAAATCAAACGGAATTACAAGAAAAAATTAAAGAATTAAATAATTTAAAAGAATCCTGTAAAAGTCCGCTTTATTTAATTATGATAACTTTTTCTGAAATTTTACCTTTTGGAATTATTTTTTCACTTATTGGAGCAATCATATTTGGATTTATTTTGAAAAAGAAAAAATAATTGATGATTACAACTATAAAAAACAACTTAATTTCGGCTTCAATAAAACATGTTGGAGCCGAATTATTTTCATTAAATAAGCACCATCGAGAGTACATTTGGGAAGGAAATCCTGCATTTTGGGGCAAACATTCTCCTGTTTTGTTTCCAATTGTTGGTACTTTAAAAAACAATTTATTCACTTACAATAATCAATCTTATTCGCTTTCAAGACATGGATTTGCAAGAGATTATAGTTTTGAAGTTATAGAAAAATCTGAAGAGAGTGTAACTTTTTCATTGAAATCATCTGAGGAAACTTTGAAAGTCTATCCTTTTGATTTTGAGTTGCAAATTTCCTATCAGTTGATTGAAACAACACTTCAAATATCTTACAAAATCATTAACAATACTAATTCAATTTTGCCGTTCTCCATAGGTGCGCATCCAGCTTTTTCATTGCCTTTGGAATTTGAAAATTATACTTTAGAATTCAATTGTAAAGAAAATTTAGACTGTTTCACACTAGAAAATGATTTACTTTCAGACAACAATTTCAAAATTAATTTGGTTGATAAAAAACTACCTCTTTCCTACTCGATTTTTGAGCAAGATGCCTTAATTTTTAAACAATTGAAGTCAAAAGAAATAACTATTCTAGAAAAAGAACAACCAATTGTGAAAGTGAAATTTGACGATTTTAAAAATTTAGGAATTTGGACAAAAGTCAACGCACCATTTGTTTGCATTGAACCTTGGTTAGGATATTCTGACACCATTCATTCAAATAATAACATTTTAGAAAAAGAAGGCATACAATTTGTAGAAGCAAAAGAAAGTAAAATGCATCAATTTAGTATTGAAGTGGTATAACTTTTTACAACAATACTTTATACAATTATACTACATACAAAAACACCAATGTTAGAAATCAATTTTCATCCTTTTAAAAATTTAGAAACCGAACAACTTTTTTTGCGAAGAGTTACGATCAATGATTTAGCAGAAATTATGGAACTTCGTGGTAATCCCGAAACCATGAAATTTATTCCTCGTCCATTGATTACAAACGAACAACAAGCATTGGAGCATTTTAAAATGATTGATGATGCTATAGAAAAAAAAGAAGGAATTAATTGGGCAATTACCCTAAAAGAAAATCCAAAATTTATTGGATTTCTTGGGCTTTATCGATTGCAGCCCGAAAATCATCGTTGTGAAATTGGTTATATGATTTTGCCACAATATAACGGTCAAGGAATTACCACAGAAGCCATTAAAGCCGTTTTACAATATGGTTTTGAAGACTTAAACATGCATTCTATTGAAGCGGTAATTGATCCAGATAATATTGCATCGGAACGCGTTTTACAAAAAAGTGGTTTTGAAAAAGAAGCACATTTTAAAGAAAATGAATTGAGAAACGGAAAATTTTGGGACACCGTAATTTATTCCTTATTAAAAAGAAATTTCAAAAAATAATATATGAACGAATTTGAAAAACAATATCAAGAGTTGCAAGACTTTTTAAAGTTTGAAGACTTTTCAATTCTTACTAAAAGAATTATAGACTTAACACTTGATACAGAAGACATTATTCATTATAAAAAAACTAATGAGTTCTTAGTTTGGCTCGACCAAAACGAAACTAATGTCGAAGCAAAAAAAGAAAAGTATCGGGCAATTCTAACCGATTTACATTCAAGTTTGTCAACAAAATCTATTCCTGAAAAGAAGTTACTAGTTTCTACATCAGGATTAGTAAAAAGTTATGGAACGTCAAGTTTTGGACTTGGACCAATTGAAATGGAATTACATCAAGGAGAAATTCTTGGTTTAGTGGGTGAAAACGGAAACGGAAAGACCACACTTTTACGCAGTTTATGTGGCGAATTATATGCTAGTAGCGGAAAAATTAATTATCATTTCAAATCGAATGACGATTATGATTTGCGAACAAAACTCGTTTATATTCCACAACGAACAGATTCTTGGTACGGATCAATGTTTGAAAATCTACAATTTACAGCTACATGTTATGGCTATAAACCTGAAGAAAATGAGTTAATAGTAGAATTAATTATTGCACGTTTAGGTTTACGAAAATTCAGAAATCACTCATGGAAAAGTTTATCATCGGGTTATAAAATGCGTTTTGAATTGGCAAGAATGCTGTTGCGCAAGCCCGAAATTTTGTTGATTGATGAACCGTTAGCTAATTTAGACATTCTTGCACAACAAACTGTTTTAGAAGATTTTAAAGCGATTGCAAAATCACCATTTCGTCCAATTGGAATTGTGTTGAGTTCGCAACAATTGTATGAAGTTGAAAAAACTTCTGACCAAGTTATTTTCTTGAAACATGGAAAACAAAAGAACTTACACGAAAAAATAAGTGTTGAAAATGAAACTGTCGTTGAAAATAATTTGGTAATTGAATTTGAAAGCGAATGGAACCAAAGTAAATTAGGTGAAGTATTTTCAAAATTAAACATGATTTCATTACAATTTAATGGTGGAACATACATCATAAACTTCCCAGAAAATATTACTGTTTATGACTTTATGAAACTTGCCATTGAACAACAAATTCCGTTGCAATATTTCAGAAATATTTCAAAATCTACACGTCGCTTTTTTGTATCCTAAATCTAGAAATTATGTTTAAAAATATTCAAAAACAATTACTTATAAAATATCCTTTGCTTTGGAATACAAGAATAGTTCCAATGACAGCAATTTTGATTGTGATTAACTTAATTTTCTTTTTTATAGGTTATCACGAAGGCGAATTGAATTTTAAAGAAAGTGAAAACAATTATAATTATGATAATGATGGATTAGTTGTTTTCTTTAGTGTATTAGTCTCTATTTTATTGCTAATCCTTTGGTTAGTATTTTATTTTAAGAACAATTCGTTCAAATCATTCTATCCAAAAAACAAGTTTTCATTGTTTAAAGAATGGAGTATTTTACTGTTCATCAGTTTTTTAATTACATTGTTTACTGTTTCTTTTTACTATGGAAAAGAAACTCGTGTTCGAGGATATTATTCTGAAACAGAAGCTAAAAAACGATGTGAAATTTTAAGTAAAGCGTCCTTTTTTGTTGATGGTTCTTATTCCAATAATTATAGAAATGATAATTATAATTATGCTGAAGAAGTAGCTACTGAAACTGATTCCATTTCATTAAAAAATAATTTTATTATTTTCAACGGAAAAAATTACAGCTATACTTCATTGCTAAATAAGAATGTAAACAGCTATACTTTCTTTGATTATGAAACAGATTCTTTACGTAAAAAAACGATCAAAACTTGGTTAGTTAAGCAACAAAAAGATTCCATAAAAAATGTTTTTAAAAACTATTTGAATATTGCCAAAGAACATAATCTAAAAGCTAATATTGATGAAAACAAATGGTTTGATTTAGTATATAATTATCCAAATTTTGATTCGTATAAATTAATAGGAAAAAGTAATGAAGGAGAATATTATTATCCTAACAATTATACCAATGGAAGTGTTTTTGATAGTGTAAATAAGTACATAGCTTCAATAGGTAATCAACAATATGAATATTATAAATATTATGTTCCTGAAAGCCAATTAAACTTTAATTACAATAAAATTTCAGATTCTTGGAGTCAACCAGATATCAACTTTGAAACTATTTTAATTGCGCTATATTTTGCTTTTGGATTGTCATTATTGATTTTTTCGTTCCGAGTTACTTCGGGTAAAAATTGGTTAATTTCAGTTGTTAGTGTAGGTGTTTTAGGAATATTATTTGGAATAATAAGTCTCATTATTAAATGGGATTACACTTTTCCTGTTTTAATGATAACTACTATTCTATTTACTATAATCTATTTTGCAATTACACTTTCTAGAAACAAAAGTAAAAATGTTTCAGGCGTTATGGTTAATGTTATGTTATGGTCAATTTTAGGATTATTGCCATTAATTTATTTCGTAACATTAGAAATTTTAAAAGATTTGTCAAATCAATATAATTTAATTGATTATACCAAAAGTGAATACTATCCAACAATACAATTCATGAAAGACAACATCATCAATTTCATGTATTTCAATTTAATATTTTCAATAATTATAATGTTAGTACTTTCTTCTAAAATAAAAAAATGGCGCGGTTTAGCTGAAAATTAATAATTAAAAAACCCTTTAAATTTAGTTTTAAAGGGTTTTTAATTTAGGTAACGTTCTGATGTATAATTCTTCGACTTTTTTTCTAGCCCAATCTGTTTTTCTCAAAAAAGTTAAGCTCGATTTTACACTAGGATTATCTTTAAAACATTTGATATTTACAAATTCTGCAAGCGTATCAAATCCATAATAATCAACTAATTGTTCTACAATTTTTTGAAGTGTAATTCCGTGAAGTGGATCTTTATGTTTTTCCATAGTGCAAAAGTAGTTTTTTTGAAATGTGTTAACACAAAAAACCATCTCATTTTTCAACAAGATGGTTTAGTATTTATTTTTTTAAATTATTGAACAGCTAAAAATGCATTTATATTTCCATGTCCATAATTTGCATCTCTCGTTGGATAATACGTTGCTGATTGTTTCATTTTGGTTAAAACTTGGTCTCTTGTCCACGTAGGATTTTTAGACCAAACTAAAGCCGCAATTCCAGCAGTTGTAGCCGTTGCTACAGATGAACCACCAACATAATCATTCTGAGCATTATAATAACTCGTTACAGGAACTGTATTTCCTGAAGAAGTTCTTTGCATTTGAACAGTAAAATCTATTTTACTTCCATTATGACAAACATCACATTTTTGGTTTGAAGTTCCTTCTTTAACTCCAGTAACTGCAACAGCTTCAGCCATCCAAGCAGGGAAAATAACTCCTGCGAATGATGTAAAACTTGTAGAAGTTCCACCAGCACAAAAAATTAATTTTCCTTTTCCATAAGCATATCTAACTCCATCTTCAATTTTTCCAACAGAAATAATATGTCCCATTGACATCGAAATAATTTTTACAGAAGCATTATTTCCTAAAGCCGTAAAAGCATTTTTTACACCATTGTGTTCATGATAACCTTCAAGAACTACATTTGAAGCTGCGCGATATGTAATTAAATTTGCATTGTATGCCACGCCAACAGGCAAACCTGCATTATTTCTTGGTGCTGTTGCTACAGAAGCCATACTTGTTCCATGTCCGCATTGATCATTTGGGCCATCAGTAGTTGTACTCCAAGGCCAAATAGAATCTACATAAGTTCCATATTTTTGAACTGTTCTTCCTGATGACAAACCATTGTTAAAACTTGTTCCTAACAAAGATTGATTAGGAGAAACACCCGTATCAATTACTCCAATAGTAACACCACTTCCTGTAGAAACATTCCAAGCTGCATTGATATTATGTAATGGAAAATTCCAAGGCATTCTAGCATTTGGCGTTATAGTAGTATAATCTGAAGTGCTCAATGTTTCTGATTCATAGCCACAACCCGAAGATGATGATGAAGATGTCGAACGCTCTACAATTCCTTTACTTTCAATATATCTATAATCTGCAGGTTCAATATATCTGATAAATTTACTTCTTCTTAAAGCAATAACAGTTTCTTGTTTTTCAATCAAAACATCAACTAAATTTAAATATTCATCTGATGAAATTAAAACTTTGTCTAATTCTTTTCCTTCATACTTTAAAATTATATCCAATAATTCTTGTTGTATGTTGGCATTATTTGACGATTTACTTCTGTCAAAATCATTTTCAGAATTCCCAAAACCTATAGTTGCTATTTTTTGTCCTTGATAAATGGCACTCCATAACATATGATTTGAAGCTTCTTTCCAATTGAATGAATTTTGAGCAGCAAATGATTCATCAATCTTTGTAGTAATTTGGTCAATCGTTAATGGGTCTTTTTGAGTAGCATCAATAACGATTGGGTTCTCATTAGTTTCGTCTTTTGTACAAGAAGCAAAAACCAAAAGTGAAAAAATTGAAATTTTGAAGAAAAATTTTGTCATTTTAATAAGTTTTAATGGTTGGTTTTACGAATGTAGTAAATTTTTAATAAAAACCACAAAAAAAATCGCTATCCAATTATGAACAGCGACTTCTTTTACCGAATATTATTTCGGTACTAACCAATAACTTTATAATTTACTTAGAATAAAAACTTAACTCCCACTTGTAAGCTACCTAATTGTCTATCACCAATAGAATTCATAGGATTTGCATTGAAGTCAAATGAAGTTGTTTTGTCTCCTGAATCTGGTGTAAAAGTTGAAGTTCCAACATTAAAAATTGTGAATGAAGTTTCAACAGTTAACCATTTGTTTACAAAATAGTCAAAACCTGGAGCTAACTCTAAAGAGAAAGATGAAGTTTTAGAATCTGCTACTTTATCTTTTCCAAAAGTTACAGGCAAAGCTGCTTGACCATAGAAAAATAAACCTCCTTTGATATTCCAATATTTTCTTACTAATGGTTTAACTACAAAAGTACTAGTTTCAGAGGTTGTTACTGAACCCACTTCCGTTTTTCCACTAATAACACCAACACCTGCACCAACAGTTACCGATGGAGAAATAAAAGTACCAACGATAGGTAAAATCATGTTAGATGTAGATTTGTCGTCACCAGCTTTGTCTGAAGAAAATGATACTTGACCTGCTGCCCACCATGCTCCTTTTAAACCTTCTTGAGCATTAGCTGTTAAACTCATTAATGCAAATCCTGCTAATAAAAATAATTTTTTCATTTTTGTTTTAGTTTTAAAATTATAGGACAAATTTATGAGCATGAAATCAGATAAAAACTGACATAAATCATTGTTTGAAATTTTTTTTGATAGTAAATAATTTCTTTTTTCTTTCATTAAATAGTTATTACATTTGCCTCACAATGATAAAAACTGCCAACATACTTAATAAAAGAGCCAAATTTGATTACGAAATAATTGAAACTTATTCTGCTGGAATAGTTTTAACAGGAACTGAAATCAAATCGATTCGACTTGGGAAAGCTCAAATTGCAGAAAGTTTTTGTGAATTTAATAATGGTGAACTTTTTGCAATCAATACTTACATTGAAGAATACGCTTTTGGAAATCAGTTTAATCATAAATCAAGAAGTGAAAGAAAATTACTTCTCAATAAAAAAGAACTAAAGTCATTAGCAAGAAGTGTTGAAACAAAAGGCTTAACTATAATTCCTTTGCGCTTGTTCACTAATGAAAAAGGTTTAGCCAAACTTGAAATTGGGCTTTGTCGAGGTAAAAAAACCTATGATAAACGCGAATCCTTGAAAGAACAAGACACTAAACGTGACTTAGACCGAATTAAAAAATCATTTTAATTTATTTTAAAAAATTAAGATTGGTGTTTTGCGATTTATATAGTATGACTAAATTTGTCAAGATATGGAAAGTCATCAAATAAAAACTTTACTGAAAAATGCCAGAGAAATTAAAGCTATGAAAACTCGTGAGCTTGCACAACTCATGAATATTGATCAAGCATTGATAAGTAAATTCGAAAATGGCTCCAGAAAACCAACAAAAGAGCAAGTTCTCAAACTATCAAAAATTTTAGATATTGATTTTGAAACTTTAATGATTGCATGGCTAAAAGAAAAAATATTATATGAAATTGGAGATGATAAAGAGCTTGCGTTAAAGGCAATGAAATTTGCTGAGGAGGAAATTAGAAATATAGCATCCATTAAAAAAAATCCGATTTCAAGAGATTTGCAAACTATTTTAGACGAAATTGATTCTTTAAAAAAACAACTTGATAACTACAGAAAGTTTGATAGTTATAAAATTAATAAGGCATTAGAACTAGAATATACGTTTGAAAGTAATAGAATTGAAGGAAATACGTTAACGCTTCATGAAACTGATTTAGTCATCAATGAAGGTTTGACGATCTCAGGAAAAAGTATGCGAGAACATCTTGAAGCCATAAATCACGTTGAAGCCATTGGTTACATTAAACAATTAATGGAACGTAATTTCCCTTTTAATGAAAGAGAATTACTTTCGGTTCATAATTTAATTTTGAGAGGAATTATTCCGGAAGATGCTGGACGATACCGAAGAGTACAAGTAATGATAAAAGGCAGTAATCATATGCCGCCACAACCTTTCATTGTTCCAAAAGAAATGGAAGATTACTTTATTTGGTTTGAAGAAAATAAAAATAAAATTCATCCTATACTTCTTGCGGCAGAAATGCACGAACGATTAGTTGCTATTCATCCATTTATTGATGGAAACGGAAGAACATCAAGATTAGTCATGAATTTAATTCTGCTACAAAATGGTTATGTAATTGCCAATATAAAAGGTGATTATGAAACCAGAGTGCGCTACTATCAAGCTTTGGAGACAGCTCAAACTTCAAATAATAAAGAAGAGTTTTTACTTTTTATTGCTCAAGTAGAAAAAGAGTGTTTAGAGAGATATTTAAATATAATTGGTAAATAAAAATTCATTCCATTTTTTTGGTAATGGATTTTAAATTATTGTTTTATAAACTTTTTAATTGTTGTTTTATCTTCTGAAGTAATTTTAAGTAAATAAATGCCTTTTGCTAAATTAGATACTTCAATTTCATTGACTACACTTTTCCCACTAATTACATTTTTACCCAATGAATCGTAAATTTCAAATTCAAAATCAAACAATCCTTCAACATACAAATTATTATCAACAGGATTTGGAAATAGATGTAACTCATCATTTTCAAAATCAGAATTACCTAAAACACAATTAATTGGAATTCCGCTTGTAGTGACATTTAAAACTCCATTTAAAATTCCCCAATCTTCCCAACTTCCTCCTGAATGTGTTCCAAATTCCCAATTATTAACTTGAAAATAATTTGTTCCGTTCATGGTTCCAGGAACTTTATAAACTTTTAAAGCACTTCCACCAAAATTCCAAGTTAACGGTTGGCCAGATTGACAATTTTCAACAAAATTTGCAATATTACAATTTGCTTGAATAAAATATGCAAACTCTTGATAATTTGGATAATCCCCATAAACATGAGCTATTCCATCGCTACCAATACAAACAGCTACATATTCATTACATGCAATTCCATTTATGTCAAGAGTTAATTCAGCTTTAAATCGAGCAAGAAAAGTTGCATGTCTTCCTCTTCTATCTGGATTATCATAATGAGTGTCTGTAATTGTATTTCCTAAAAAAGGAATATTCAAAAAATCACTATAAGGTGTACCTGTAAAACCACCTACTGTAACATTAGGATGATATGGATTATTCATTGCTTGGGCAGAAGTTACTGTTCCATTTTGGGCAGAAAAATAATATCCACCTAAAATAGCCATTCCTGCACTTGTACCTCCAATTGGTGCATGTTTTACATTAACATGATTATTCAATAAATCTTCAAGAGCATTGTTTTTAAAATATGAAATGTAATTCCATTGATCGCCACCAGCAAACCAAATCATTTCAGCTTTTGAAACTTTATCTAAAACATAAGGATTTGTGGCACCAGCAACAGAAGTAATTACTAAAGTCTCAACTGAATTTACTGTAACACCTAAATCTGAATATAAATAATCATTATAACCATTACTTCCAGTGGATCGCAAAACTACAACATCGCCACCATTAGCCTTATTTAAAAGCCAAATCATCGCATTATCATTTTCAGTTGCTCCGCCCATTAAACAAACTCCAAATTGTGTAGTCGTCGTTATATTAGTTGGATTACCTGTAAAATAACTTGTATATCCTTGGGAAAAACCAAGTAATGGAAATAAAAATAAAAGTAGTCTTTTAATCATATTAATTCTTATTTTCCAATAAAGGTACAAATTTAAAATCACCAAATTCGTGTTTTTCAAATTGGGTTTCGTTTTTACGAATTAGCATTGTCATGATTTGTTCTTTTTCTCCAACTGGAATAACTAGTTTTCCTCCTATTTTTAATTGCGCCATGAGTGGTTTTGGAATAATTGGAGCGCCAGCAGTTACTATAATACTATCAAAAGGAGCATGATTTGGCAGACCTTTATAACCATCACCAAACGATAAATGTTTGGGGCGAATTCCAAGTTTTGGCAACAATAAAGAAGTCGTTTTAAACAACTCATTTTGCCTTTCAATGGAGTAAACTTTAGCACCTAAAGTACACAACACAGCGGTTTGATAACCACTACCAGTTCCTATTTCTAAAATTTTATCGTCTTTTTTGACTTCCAATAATTGACTTTGAAAAGCTACGGTATAAGGTTGTGAAATAGTTTGTCCAGCGCCAATAGGAAACGCTTTGTCTTGATAGGCAAAATCTTCAAAACTTGAGTTCAAAAACAAGTGTCTTGGAATTTTTTTTATAGCTTCCAAAACGTTTTTATCGGTAATTCCTTTTTCTTCAAGCTGTTTAGCTAATTGATTTCTAAGTCCTTGATGTTTGTTTGTATCTTTCAATTTGGGCAAGTATTTATTTTGGTAAAAATAGAAAACAAATTATCAATTATCAATTACCAATTATCAATTAATTACTATTTTTGATAAAATTTAATTTTATGCTTAAAGTTGGCGTTTTAGGTGCTGGTCACCTTGGAAAAATACACTTACGATTGTTAAATCAATCTAAAAAATACGAATTAGTTGGTTTTTATGATGAAAATGCTGAATATGCAGACAAAATCGCCGCAGAATTTGGTTATAAACGTTTTGATACCATTGCCAAATTAATCCATGCTGTTGATGTTATAGATATAGTAACTCCTACGCTTTCGCACTACAAATGTGCAAAAGTTTCCATCAAAAGTGGTAAACACGTTTTCATAGAAAAACCTATTGCAACTACCGTTGAAGAAGCGGAAGAAATCATTGCTTTATCTAAAGAATACAATGTAAAAGGTCAGGTTGGACATGTGGAACGATTCAATCCGGCGTTCATAGCTGTAAAAGATCAAATAGAAACTCCAATGTTTATTGAAACCCATCGTTTGGCAGAATTTAATCCACGTGGTACTGATGTTCCTGTGGTTTTAGATTTGATGATTCATGATATTGATGCTATTTTGAGTGTTGTAAAATCAAAAGTTAAAGCTGTTCATGCAAGCGGAGTTTCAGTTTTGAGTCAGTCTCCAGATATTGCCAATGCCCGAATTGAATTTGAAAATGGTTGTGTTGCCAACATTACTTCGAGTAGAATTTCAATGAAAAACATGCGTAAATCACGTTTTTTTCAAAAAGACGCTTACATTTCTGTAGATTATTTAGATAAGATTTGTGAAGTAGTGAAAATGAAAGATGCACCAGAAGTTCCTGGAGATTTTGATATGATTTTACAAAATGCTGAAGGCGAAAAGAAACAAATCTACTTTAACAATCCTGAAGTTGCACCTAACAATGCCATTTTAGATGAACTAGAGACTTTTGCCGATGCTATTGTAAATAATACAACTCCTATAGTAACTCTAGAAGACGGAACGGAAGCTTTGAGAGTGGCTTATATGATTATTGATTCGATGAATGAGAAATAAAAAATGAAGCTTTCCCAAAACCTAATATATGAAATAAAATCTTTAATAGCTAAAGCTAAAGAAGGTGCAATTCGTTCGGTAGATCATCATCGGACGGTCATGTATTGGCATATTGGCGAAAGAATTTTTAATGAAGAACAAGAAGGAAAAGACCGAGCTGATTATGGCAATTATTTAATAAAATATTTATCCGAACAATTGCAACCTGAGTATGGGAGCGGATTTTCTTATCGTCAATTAGAATTGATGCGTCAGTTTTATAGAACATTTCCAATTGCGAACTCACTGCGTTCGCAATTGAGTTGGACACATTACAGATTATTATTACGCATTGATAATGAAGACAAAAGAGAATATTACATTGCAGAAACAGTAAAAAATAATTGGTCTGTTCGTCAAATGGAACGACAAATAAATAGTCAATTATTTGAACGATTGTTGTTGAGTAATGATAAAAAAAGTGTTTTGGCAATCGCTAGAAGTGAAGTTATCCCTACCAATCCCAATGAAATTATAAAGGATCCTTTAATTCTAGAATTTTTAGGATTAAAACGTGAGAGTGCTTACTACGAAAAAGATTTTGAACAGGCAATTATCACAAATCTGCAAGATTTTCTTTTAGAACTTGGAAACGGATTTTCATTTGTTGCAAGACAAAAAAGAATTCATTTAGATGGAGATGAGTTTTTTATAGATTTAGTTTTTTACAATCGATTGTTACAATGTTTCGTTTTATTTGAAATTAAAACACATAAGCTAACACACGAAGATTTAGGTCAACTTCAAATGTATGTAAACTATTATGACCGAGTTGAAAAAGTGGCTCACGAGAAACCAACAATTGGTATTTTACTCTGCGCCGATAAAAATGATGCAGTAGTAAAATATTCATTACCAGAAAACAACAATTCGATTTTAGCAAGTCAATACCAATTATACCTTCCTACAGAAGAACAATTATTGACGGAAATTAGACGAGAAATAGAAATTTTAAATATTCAAAATACTAATGATTTATAATTTTTAATATGACAAGAAAAGAATTTATATTGACTTCTATTCATAAAATTGGAAGAATAACTAAGATTATTTTATTCCTTTTAGTGATTAGTTCTCTAATTTATTTTTTGAAAAATAGTCTATTTGATGAAAACAGTAATGAAAGACAAATTTCTGTATTGTGTCTAATCATCTTCGGAATGATATCTTTAATATGGTTTATAAAATATTTTTTACTTACCATTTGGAATACTTTTCCTAAAAAATTTAAATCAATTATTAATCAATTATTTAAATTTTTAGAATACCTCAGTATCCCATTTTTACTTTACATATTCTATAGAAATTGGGAAGAAAATAAATTTATTATTCTAATATTTGGGATATTTTTTCTTTTTTCTTATTCAAATAAATTTTTTAAACAAACTAAACTAATATAATGAAAACAATAGCTGTAATTGGCGCAGGAACGATGGGTAACGGAATTGCTCACACCTTTGCACAAAGCGGTTTTACCGTAAAATTGATTGACAAATCGGAAGTAACAATTGCAAAAGCAATAGCAACCATAGCTTCCAACCTTGACCGAATGGTTACTAAAGGAACGATTACCGAAGAAGACAAACACAAAACTATCGGAAATATAATTACCTATACCGACATAAAAGATGGCGTGGTTGGAACGGATTTAGTGGTTGAAGCTGCAACTGAAAATGTAGCATTAAAACTAAATATTTTTAAGCAATTGAGTGAAATTTGCGACCATAATGTGATTTTGGCAACTAATACTTCATCCATTTCAATAACTCAAATTGCAGCACAAGTTGTTCATCCTGAGCGTGTCATCGGAATGCATTTTATGAATCCGGTTCCAATTATGAAATTGGTTGAAATCATTCGTGGTTATTCAACATCTGATGAAGTGACTAAAATTATTATGGATTTATCGGAAAAACTAGGAAAAACGCCAACAGAAGTAAACGATTATCCTGGATTTGTAGCCAACAGAATTTTAATGCCAATGATTAACGAATCTATCGAAACGTTATATAATGGCGTTGCTGGAGTTTCTGAAATCGATACGGTTATGAAACTTGGAATGGCACATCCAATGGGACCATTGCAACTAGCAGATTTTATTGGACTTGACGTTTGTCTTTCCATCTTAAACGTAATGTATGATGGTTTCAAAAATCCAAAATATGCTCCTTGCCCACTTTTAGTAAATATGGTAATGGCTGGAAAACTCGGAGTAAAATCTGGTGAAGGTTTTTATGATTACAGCGAAAGTAAAAAAGCAGAGAAAATTGCAAAGCAATTTTCTAAGTAAAGAGTAAAAAGTGATTAGTAAATAGTTTTTTGCTAATAACTATTCACTAATCACTATTCACTAATCACTATTCACTCAAAATGAGCAAAATAATCCCTTTCAAAGCCGTTCGTCCAACTCCAGATAAAGTCGCGTTGGTCACGTGTCGTAATTATGATGACTATTCGCCTGCAGAATTGGCTTCGTGGTTGGATTTCAATCCGTATTCGTTTTTACATGTGATTAATCCTGCCTATGTGCATTCGCAAAAAATTACGTTGGACAAACGTTTCAAAGGTGTCGCTCATAAATATCAAGATTTCAAAAACGATGGAGTTTTTCTTGAAGATGAAAAAGCGGCTTTCTTTTTGTATGAAATTCAGACGAAAAGTCAATCGTTTACTGGAATTGTATGCGGAACTTCGATTGATGATTACAAAAATAATATCATCAAAAAACACGAAGACACTTTACAGTATCGTGTTGAATTATTCAAAGATTATTTGCATCAAACGGGTTTTAACACCGAACCAGTTTTGATAACTTATCCCGATAAATCAGAAATTAATAATTGGATTGCTGAGAAGAAAAAAGAACAACCCATTTATCATTTTGCCACAACCAACAAAGAAAAACATACACTTTGGAAAATAGATTCTGATACAGAAATAACTTGGTTAGAAAAACAATTTGAAAATATTCCTGAGTTATATATTGCTGATGGTCATCATCGCTCTGCTTCTGCAGAACTATTATTTGATGAAAACAATCATTTAGAAAATCAGAATTTGAATTTCTTTATGAGTTTTTTAATTGCCGAAAGTAATGTCAAAATATACGAATTCAACCGAATCATTCGCGATTTGAATGGACATTCAAAAGAAGATTTTATTTTAAAATTATCGGAGCACTTCATCATCAAAACCAAAGAACAAGAACTTTGGAAACCGCAAGGAAAATTTGAATTCGGAATGTATTTAGATGGTGCTTTTTATGCGCTATTTTACAAAGTCAATGACAATGACAATATCAAAAAGCAAAATTCAATATTGTCAAATTTAGATGCGCAAATATTATACGATAAAGTGTTACAACCTATTTTAGGAATTGAAGATTTAAGAAACGACGAACGCATTGAATACATTCCCGGAAAGCAATCTATTTTGACTATAAAAGAATTGGTTGACGAAGGTGAATTTGAAGTAGGATTTATGTTATTTCCAAGTGATATTTCAGAAATCAAAGCATTGGCAGACAACAATTTAATTATGCCTCCAAAATCAACTTATATTGAACCTAAATTTCGTAGTGGCTTAATGGTTTATGAGTTATAAATACGAGGTTTGAGATACGAAGTACGAAGTTCAAGAAATAAACATGATTTTGTCATTTCGACGAAGAAAAAATCTCATTTAAAATTTGAAGGCATGAAAAAAATAATTTTGTTTTTACTATTTACAACATTTTCGTTTTCTCAAAACAAAACATTTACAATGGAACAAATTGACAGTATTTGTCTAAAGTCAAAAAAATACATTGAGCAGAAATTTGAAATAGAAAGGAACGTGAGTGTTAGTCGTAAAAAGAATTTAAAAGTTAAAACTGATGCATTATTAAAAATATATAAAAATTCATATTTAGATACAATAAAAATTGATTCAATGGCAATAGTCGGTCCAGATTATCCTATTCCACAACCTGAAATAATTAAAGCCACTTATGAATATGAGACAATATATAACAAAAAAAGTGTTGAATATGTATTTGTTGAATTATATTATGAAAATAATAAAATTAACGACATAAAGGTTTTAAATACATATTACAATGGTACTTATAGTATTTTTACAAACTTTTCAAGTTTAGAAAAAGATAATGATATCACATATTTCAGTTTTTGTGTAAGCTTTAAAAATTGGATTTATAGTATATCTAAAAAAATAGACAATATTTTTTACGAAAGAAAATGGAAATAATAAAACAAAACCTCCTCAATATACAATCACAACTTCCTAAAAACGTAACACTTGTAGCGGTTTCTAAAACCAAACCTGTTGCCGATTTGATGGAAGCTTACAATGCTGGTCAACGTGTTTTTGGAGAAAATTATGTCCAAGAATTAGTCGAAAAACAACAAGAACTTCCTAAAGATATTCAGTGGCATTTTATTGGTCATTTGCAATCGAGAAAAGTAAAACTTATTGCACCTTTTGTAAATCTAATTCATGGCGTTGATAGTTTGAAATTATTACACGAAATCAACAAAGAAGCTTTAAAAAATAATCGTATTATTGATTGTTTGCTTCAAATATATATTGCTGATGAAGAAACAAAATTTGGATTGGATGAAAAAGAATTGAATGATATTTTATCATCCGAAGAATTCAAAAACCTTAAAAACATCAGAATAATTGGTTTAATGGGAATGGCAACTTTCACAGACAATCAAGACCAAATTAAGAAAGAATTCCAAAACCTAAAAGCAATATTCGACAAAATAAGTAAACTGACAACTGACAACTGCCAACTGAACACTATCTCAATGGGAATGTCTGGCGATTATCAATTAGCAATTGAATGCGGAAGTACGATGGTTCGAATTGGAAGTAGTATCTTTGGGAACAGAAATTATAATAATTAAAGTTGAGATTCCTACGGAATGACAAACTGAAAACTGAAAACTGAACACTGAATACTATTTTGTACTGCATACTCGACATAGAAACCACTGGAGGTCAATTCAACGAAGAAGGAATAACCGAAATCGCCATCTACAAATATGATGGTCACGAAGTCGTGGATCAATTTATCAGTTTGGTCAATCCTGAAAAAGAAATTCAACCGTTTGTGGTTAAGTTAACTGGAATTAATAATGCCATGTTGCGTTCGGCTCCAAAGTTTTATGAAGTTGCTAAACGCATCATCGAAATCACTCAAGATTGTATTGTTGTGGCTCACAATTCTTCATTTGATTACCGAATATTAAGAACCGAATTTACTCGATTAGGTTACGATTTTGTACGTCCAACACTTTGTACCGTTGAATTATCTAAAAAACTAATTCCAGGAATGGAATCCTATAGTTTGGGTAAATTAGTTCGTGCTTTAGGAATTCCTGTGACCGATAGACATAGAGCTAGCGGTGATGCCTTGGCAACCGTTAAATTGTTCAAATTATTATTATCGAAAGATACTGAAAAAGAGATTTTAATTAGTTCTATAAAAGCAGAAATCAAAAGTGGTTTGACTCCAAAATTGCTTGATATTGTTGAAAGTTTACCCTACAAAACTGGCATTTATTACATTCACAATGAAAAAGGTGATTTGGTTTACATTGGAAAAAGTAAAAACATTAAAAAACGTGTCAATCAGCATTTTACGGGCAAAACAAATAAGTGTAAAAAAATTCAACTAGAAGTTTTTGCCGTGACTTATGAAGAAACTGGTAGCGAATTGATTGCGCTTTTGAAAGAAAGTGAAGAAATCAAAATTAACAAACCTATCTACAATCGTGCGCAGCGTAAAAGCATTTTTCAATGGGCTTTGTATGAAGTTTTGGACGATCAAGGTTATTTGAATTTACGCCTACAAAAAGCTGATGGTAGAAAGAAAGAAATTACAGCTTTTACTACAATTCAAGAAGGAAAAAATGCGTTGTTTAGAATTACGGAGAAATATAATTTATGTCAGAAATTGAACGGATTATACGAAACTCAAAATGGATGTTTTCAATATAAAATAAAAGAATGCAACGGCGCATGTTTAGGAATTGAATCACCCGATGAATATAATGAACGTGTTGAAGATTTTATTAATGATATGTCGTTTGAAAATAACAACATGATTATTATTGATAGAGGACGAAGAGTTGATGAGCGCAGTGCGGTTTTGATTGAAAACGGCATTTATAAAGGCTATTGCTTTTATGATTTGAATTACCAAATTACCAATGTTGAAGTATTAAAAAACATTTTAATTCCGATGCAAAATAATCGCGATACACGAACAATTATTCAAGGTTATTTGAGAAAAAATAAGGTGTTGAAGGTTTTGAAGTTTTGAAAAAGAGAAGAGTCCTTCGACAGGCTCAGGATGACAAAAAAAACAAATGAACTACTTAATAACTATCATCGGACCAACAGCAATAGGAAAAACTTCCTTGAGTATTGCATTGGCTCAACATTTTGGTTGTGATATTATTTCGTGTGATAGTCGTCAGTTTTTTAAGGAAATGAAAATTGGTACTGCGGTTCCAAGTGATGAAGAATTAACAAGTGCAATCCATCATTTTATTCAAAATAAATCCATTTTTGAAAATTACACTGTTGGAGATTTTGAAAAAGAAGCCATAGCTAAATTGGACGAATTATTTTTAAAAAGCAATGTTCAAATAATGGTTGGTGGTTCAGGTTTGTATGTAGATGCGGTGTTGAAAGGATTTGATAGTTTTCCCGGAATCGATTCGAATATTCGCGAAGAAGTTCGATTAAATTATGAAACAAAAGGAATCGATTATCTTCAACATCAATTGGAAGAATTAGACTTAGAATATTTCAATTTCATAACAGAAACCAATCCACAAACGTTACAAAATCCGCAAAGAATGATGCGTTTTGTGGAAGTTTGTCTTAGCACAAATAAACCCTATTCATCTTTTTTGAATAAAGAAAAAAACCAAAGAAACTTTACGCCAATTATCATTGGACTAGAAGCTGGAAGAGCCATAATGTATGACAGAATCAACCAACGAGTTGACATAATGATGAATGAAGGTTTACTCGCAGAAGCTGAAAAGTTATATCCAAATAAAAATTTGAATGCTTTGCAAACAGTTGGTTACAGAGAAATATTTGACTATTTTGAAGGAAAGATTACATTAGATGTTGCAGTAGAAGAAATCAAAAAAAACACAAGACGCTTTTCAAAACGTCAAATAACTTGGTTCAAGAGAACGGAAAATGCAATTTGGTTTGACTATTTAACTGATAGAAAAAAGATTATAAATTTCATTGAAAATAATTTAGGCAAGACAGATTAAAGAAAATTAGCTAGAAAAAGGTTAATGACGCAACCTTAGTATACAAATCTCATCTACAAAAAAAAGGAAATGAAAAATATAGTTCTATTAATGATTTTACCGCTATTGTTTTCGTGTGGAAATCCCTATGATGGTGAGACCATTGTAAATTTGAATTTGAAAATTGTTGATGCTAATAGTCAACCCATTCCGAATGTAAAAGCAAATATTGGCGCAGGAAATAATGCTTTTGAAGTTTATGACTACGAAATCTATAAAAAGACTTCTAATTTTGATGGAATTATCAATTTTGATATGTTTATGCCTGTAAATCCTGCAACTTTATATATTGACAATTCCATAACTTATTTACCTGTAACAATTAGCGGATTGAGTGATAGTACTTTTTCAAGTTTAAATTGGGATATTGGAACTATTATGCTTTTTAAACAAGAAGAAATAATACCCTTTAACATAACTATAAACCAAATTACAGCTACAAAAACAATAACTAATATTGAAATTGTTGGAGATCACTATCAAAATGAAATAAAATTAGGTTCAGAGATTTATGAAAGTAATGAACTACAAACTTATTTTTTATTGAAAAAAAATCAGAACTTTATTTTGAAATATGAGTTAGTAAATTCAATAACGAATTTAACCGAAACCATCGAGGAAAATCTATCCATTTCTGATACAGAATATAACTACACACTTACATTTTAATGAAAAAATATATTCTTTATCTTATATTATTTAGCAATTTGGTATTTTCACAAATTTCAAAAAAGAAGGAACCCTTTTTTAATTTTGAACCAAAGCTAAAGGTTTCATTAATTGCACCATTCAATTTTGGGAACAACCACTTTGCAAAAGATTACAGAAATAATTTAGGTTTTGGAATAAACGTTTCACTATTAAGGATAAAAAAATATAGTTTTTCTTTAGGATATGATTTCAAAAGATATACTTCTGAAAACAAAGAAATTATTGGTGATTTTGGCTTTATAAATGCAAGTTCGACTTATTTCCAAACGGAATATATAATAAATTATAACAAAGAAATTCAAATACATCCTTTTGTTGGTTACAGTGGTGTTATTTCAAATTTTAAAGACGAAGAGAAAACCACATTAGCGAAACAAATAGGTAACGAAATTAGAGTTGGATCGGCAATCGATTATAAATTAAATAAAGTGTTTTCTGCTTTTTTTAGTTTTCATTATGCTTACTATTTTAATGATTTGAATGCTTCAACCGAAAATAAAAAATATTTTGGAAAATCTAATATGGTTCAATTTTCTGTTGGACTTGAAATAAATTAACGATGCCAATTTCACCTAACTTCACCTCTATTCTCACCAAAGATTGGGAAATCAATTTCCTGCAATGTTATCCTAATGGCTATTTGAAATATACTGAATTATGTAATTTATTTCAGTTGACTGCTGCAACGCATTCTGAAATTGGTGGTATAAGTTTTAGCGATATGCAAGAATTTCATCAAGCGTGGGTTTTGAGTAAGATGCGCGTTGAGATTAAACGTTTACCAAAATGGAAAGACAAGGTAAAAGTAAAAACTTGGATAAAATCGTTAGAGAATTCACGTTCTACGCGTTGTTTAGAATTGTATCTTGGTGATGAAAAGATTGTGGGTTGCGAAACCTTTTGGGCAGTTTTTAATACCAAAACGCGTCGACCGGAAGCTTTGGCTTTGCCACACGAGCATTTTGAAAAATATCCAAACGCTGATGCAACAGCGAAAAGTTATGCTAAAATCGATTTACAGCAGGAATTTGAAATAGTTGCTGAACGAACTGTTTTACTATCAGATTTAGATATTGTAAATCATGCAAATAGTGTGAAATATTTAGAATGGTGTTTGGATTATGTAGATTCAAAAAAGCTTTTGAAACAAGAATTGACTGCATTTGAAATGAATTATTTAAAAGAAGTTTCACTGAATGAAGTCATTTCAATTGGAACTAATAAAAACGTTTTTACAGTAAGTAAAGATGGGAAAGTTTGTTTTGGATTAGAACTGGAACTGGAAAACTAAAGTTCGATTTATAGCTGAAACCCTAGCCCTGATTGAAATGAAAATCCTTTTGTTAAAGAAGTCTATTTTTTTCTTGCTGTAAAAGAGCGACCTCAGAAGCTCCTTTTATGGCTTAGAAAAAATGACTTGTTTACAAAAGATTGAAATGTAGAGCAGGAATTAGCTAATAAAAAGAGTCTTCGACAAGCTCAGACTGACAGTTAAATAAAAAAAGCCCCAATTTCTTGGAGCTTTATTACTTATTTTTTTACGACTAATCTAAATCCTTCACCGTGAATGTTTAAGATTTCAACACCTGGATCGTCTTTTAGATATTTTCTTAGTTTAGCAATGTAAACGTCCATACTTCTTGATGTGAAGTAGTTATCATCTCTCCAAATTTTAGTTAATGCTAATTCTCTTGGCATTAAATCTTCTACATAAAGTGCTAACATTTTTAGCAATTCGTTTTCTTTTGGAGATAATTTTATTGGCTCATTACCCGGAAAAGTTAAGAAACGTAGTTTAGAATTCAAGTGGAATTTACCAATTTGGAACTCAAACTGAACATTTTCTGCTTTAGTTTCGGAAGATTTTCTTTGCATGATGGCTTTAATTTTCATCAACAACACTTCAGAATCGAAAGGCTTGTTAAGATAATCGTCTGCTCCTACTTTATATCCTTTCAATACGTCTTCTTTCATGGTTTTTGCCGTTAAGAACACGATAGGCACTTCTTTATTTTTTTCACGGATTTCTTTAGCTAAAGTATATCCATCTTTGTAAGGCATCATTACGTCAAGAATACACAAATCGTAAGTGTCTTTTTTGAATTTTTCAAAACCTTCCATACCATTTTTAGCTAGAACAACTTCAAAATCATTTAGCATTAAATAGTCTTTTAGAATCGCTCCAAAATTTTGATCGTCTTCAACTAATAGTATTTTTTTATTTTCTTTTTCCATAACTTTTTAATTTATCAATGGTAATTTTATTGTAAATGTGCTTCCTTTTCCTTTTTCACTTTCAACGAATATTTGGCCGTTGTGGTCTTCAACAATCCTTTTTACGTAGGCTAATCCTAATCCGTGACCTTTAACATTATGAATATCTCCGGTATGCTCACGATAGAATTTTTCAAATATTCTTTTTTGAGCTGTTTTGCTCATTCCTGTTCCTCTGTCTTGTACTTTAATAAGAATAAACTCCTTAAAATTTTCCGTGTATATATCTATAACGGGCGCATCAGGAGAATATTTTATAGCATTGTCTAAAATATTAACAATTACATTAGTGAAATGAACATCGTTTAACAAAACTGTTGTTCTTTTAGCTTCAAAATGTGATGTTATTTTTCCTCCTCTATCTTCAATTATTAAATTAACGTGATCAATTGCGTCTTCTATAATCTGCTGAATATCATTTGATTCTTTAGAAATATCTAATTCTTTTTTCTCCAATTTAGAAATTCTAAGAACATTTTCAACTTGGGCATGCATTCTTTTATTTTCGTCTCTAATCATTTGCAGATAACGAAATATTTTTTCTTTATCGTCAATGACTTTTGGGTTTTTTATGGCATCAAGAGCAAGATTTATGGTTGCAATTGGCGTTTTAAACTCGTGTGTCATATTGTTGATGAAATCTGTTTTTATCTCAGAAATCTGTCTTTGCTTAATTAATTGATGTAATGCATTAGCGTAGGCAATAATTATAATTAATGTAAAAATTATTGATAGCAAAGTGATTCCAACAATTTCTCTAAATAAAAATTTCTTTTTCTGTGGAAATGAAACCCACAATTGATATTTTGTATTTTGTTCGTTATCAATAAATAACGGAATGGAATAGGATTCGTATTTATTAAATCGGAAATGTTCCGACTTGATTTTTGTTGCTAAACCATTGCTATATACATTGAATTCAAAAGGTGTATTTACACCATATTCTTTTAATTCGCTTGAAAGTAATTTATTAAGTTCTTCTTTTGAAACTCTCTCCTGAATTGGTGTTACAGAAGCAATATCTTTATAAAAAATTTCAAATTGTGCATTCTCAAGACTTTCAACATAACCTTCCTTTTTTATAGTTATGTCTGGTGTAATTTTATTTTGAATTGCTGTATTATCGAAACCATTATTATTGAAAATCTCAGTCTTTCTATTTGCTCTGAATGATTTTACTTTTACAGAATCTGATTTTTTATCAAAGAACGTCGAAAACACATCATAATCTTCGGCAATAATACTGTTAGAATAAATTATTGTTTCTTTTGTTTTAGCATTCCTTTGATAGTAACCATATTCGAGTAAATCATCCTTTTGAGGATTTTTTCCAATACTATCTTTTACTCTGTTGTATCTATTGCTAAAGGAATAGAATTCTTTTTGCTTAAGTTTATCAGAAACATTTCCTAAGACTTGTTTTACATGAAACTTGAATTCATCTTCACTCTTTTCAAGAGAAGTATTGAACCAATAAACTTGAATCAAAATTATCCCTAACAAGGATAAACTCATTAAAAAAACTAATAGGCGAAAAACAAACTTATTCATCACAACAAAATTAGCATTTTAACATTTATAGTGTTAATGTATTAACCAAACATTAACATTGAAGATAAATATTATTAATTTTTCAACGAATTAAGGATTTCGTCGACTTTTTGCTTAGTATTGTCAAAATTTTCATTGTTTATAACATAATTACTTCGCTCAATTCGTTCTTCATCAGAAAGTTGATTGTTAATTCTTTGTAGAATTTTTTCTCTAGTAGTCGTATCTCTTTTAATTACTCGACTGATTCTTGTTTCTAAAGGCGCAACTACAGAAATGATTACATCACAATCTTTATAGCTTCCACTTTCAAACAGAATTGCAGTCTCTTTAACTATTATTGATTGGTTCTTATTGCTTAAAACCCAATTATCGAAATGTTCTTTTACGGCAGGATGAACAATAGCATTTAGTTTTTTTAATTGATCAGGATTGTTAAAAACAATAGCTGCTAATTTTTCTCTGTCTAATAAATTATTTGTCCCAATAACATCTATACCAAACTCTTTAACGATTTTAGAAATAATTTCAGGAAAGTCCATAACTCTTTTAGCTTCAACATCAGAGATATATACAGGAATTCCTTTTGATTGCATATAATTTGCAACAGTTGTTTTTCCACTTCCAATTCCGCCTGTTAAACCAATAATTTTTGTCTTTTTTTCAATTGGTTCAACAATTTTTGCAATTGGTTTTACAACTTTTTCGATAGTTTTTTCTACTGCTTCATGAATTGGGATATGCTGTTTTTTTGGAAGAATTATAGTTTCTTCTTTAACTTCATTACCTTCATTAGTTTTAAAAAATAATTCAGGAAAGGCTTGCTTAGGTTGCTTTCTTAAAAGATTAATTTTAAAAAATGATTCTAAAAACCCTAATCCATATCCTATAAATTGTTTCCAAACTGCAATTATAGATAATAATCCAATTAAAGGATTTTTATTTTGAATACTTGAAACAATAAATATTATCAGGAAATAAAGGAAATATAGTTTTAAAAACCAATCAAATAAAAAGAATAATGCTGCAAAAGAAATAAATATTCCAATTACGAATATCGACGGAAACCAATACGTTATTTTTTTATATTCAGGATACCAATGATTTAAAATTGGTCTTGCTTTTCCAAATTTTGATACTTGAACACTAAATTTATCCCAATCTATTCTTCTTTTATGATATACAAAAGCATTTACAAAGAGTCTTGTATCGAAACCTAATTTCCATAATCTAATTGATAAATCCGGATCTTCACCAGGATGAATATTTCCAAAACCGTTAGATGCTTCGAATGCTTTTTTAGAAATTCCCATATTGAAACTTCTTGGCTGAAACTTATCAATTTTTTCAGAACCACCGCGAATTCCTCCAGTAGTTAAAAAAGAAGTCATTGCAAAATTAATTGCTTTTTGAATATTCGAAAAAGACTTTAAAGCTTTATCTGGTCCACCAAAACAATCCACATAAGCTAATTTTAATTCTTTTTCAACTTCAGATAAATATTGACTTGGAATAATACAATCTGAATCAAAGATTAAAAAATAATCTCCTTTTGCTTTTTTCATCCCAAAATTTCTTGAATCACCTGGTCCAGAATTTGTTTTAAAATAATAGGAAATAGAAAGTTTATCAACGAATGATTTTACTACTTCTTGACAAGTTATCGATGAACCATCTTCGACAATAACTATTTCATAATCTTTCTTATAATTTGATAGGACAAGACTATCTAATAGTTCTTTAATTTCGTCAGGTCTATTATATACTGGAATAATGATTGAAAAAAACATATCAATTCTTTTTGCAAATATAGTCTTTTCTATAAAAAGAAAAGTCCCGCAAAAGCGGGACTTTAATTATTTCAAAATATTTAAAACTTATTGTTTGATAACTTTGATAGTCTTAACTTGATTATCAGAAGTTACTTTTACTAAGTAAGTTCCAGTTGGAAGATTTGACATATCAACTTGAGCTTGTGTAGCATCCATTGATAAAGTTTTCACTTCTTGACCTAAAATATTTATTACTTGAACTTTATTGATGTTTTGTGAATATGATAAATTCAATACATCTTTCACTGGGTTTGGATAGAATGTAAAGTTAGAAGAATCAAATGATCCATTTCCTAATGAAGCATCATAAGCCGAAACTTGGAAAGTTCCAACAGTTCCTCCAGCATATTCCCAAACGTTAACATATAAAACTTCACCTGGAGTTCTACCTGAAAGAGAAACAAGAGAGAAATTACCACTTGCAGAGTCATCATCATCACATTCAACTAATGTTAAACTTGAACATGATCCACTATAAACAGCTAAACCTGTATCAGTAATTGCACTAGTTCCATCAGGATTAGTTTCAATAGTAACATTTCCAGAAGCAGGAACAGTTACTGTATACCATACATCTCCACCAGCAAACGATGCACAACCTGGAGCTGGAGGATTTGAATTTGTAGCTGAACTATTAGTTCCTACTACAGGGTTAGTTGCAAAAGTACCACCAGTAGTTAATGCAACCGCTGTAGCACAATCGTCATTTGCTGGAGGTGGAGGCAATGTTCCAACACAAACATTAAATGCAGATGTTTGACCAGCAGTAGCTGTCCAAGAATAAACTCTTATATAATAAGTAGTACCAATTGTTAAACCTACAGGTGTACTTGTATTAGGATCTGAACATGTTCCAGGAACTAAAGTTAAAGAAGCACAATCAGCACCTGTCCATAATGAGTGATATAAGTCAGTTGTAGAACCAGTTATACTATTCAAACTAATTTGGTGAGTTGTAGCTGTAGCAACAAATGAGAACCAAACATCATCATCTTCTGTTCCACCACAAGCAGTAGCATCAGTTGTAGAGGCAGTTGCTCCAACTAAAGTACCAGCCGTAACAGATGTACATGTTAAATCAGTATTTACAGTTACAGCATATGCACCTGCACAATCATCATTAGCTGGCGCAGGTGGAGGAGTTACTGTTAACACACCACTATTATAAGTAGTTCCGTTCCAGAAATTCCCATTATTTGAAGAATCGATACCACCATAAACATATGCACCACTATTTAATCTAAATCTTGTTGCATAGTAGTATGTTCCTGGTAATAATGTAGCTCCAATAGTAGCTTGATACTCATCGTTATTAGAAATATGTCCTGAATTCCAAGTAGCTGGAGTCCAGTTTGTCCATGTATTAGGATTAGTATTACTTCCTACTGGGCTAATACCAACCCAAGCAGTAATTCCTGGAGCTTGACCATTTATATTTGGTACAATATCTGTTAATCCACCTTCATAAATTTGTCCATAAACAGTACCATTTCCTCCTTGAGGTATAGTAATAGTTGGTGGCCATTGTAAATTAACATAATCTGGAGAATCAGTAGTAATAACTCCACAAGTTACAGTTTTAGTTCTACAAACAGACTCAGCAGCACAACCATCTAAGTGAGTATAAAAACGAATATTACCCGAAACAGTAGCAACCCAAGTTACAGAACCTATTCCTGTAGCAACAGCTGTTAAACCACCATCTGTGCTAATAGTAACAACATCACTATTTAGAGCACCTGCAGTATAACTTGCAAATGTGTAAGTTTCACCAGAAACAACAGTAACAACTGAATATTCACTAGCATAACCACATGTAGTTATTGTTTGCAATGCATATCCATCACAATTAGCTGAATTTGGTACAAAAGTAGCACTAGGCCATTGTCCATTAACAGCAGTTAAACAAGGAGCAACTGGACAATCCTCTGAAGTAGTTATAGCTAACCTCGGGCTATCACATGTTCCATTATTAGAAGCAACATAATAAGTAGTTGCAGTAATTGTTGTAGTATTAGGTAAAATATTTCCACCAGTTGCAGCATCATACCAAACTAAATTAGTTCCAGTAACTGTTAAATCAGCCAAAACATCTCCGTCAGCAGGACAGAAAGTTTGAGCAGCATCACCAGTTGGAGTAGCAGGTAAAGCATTTACTGTTACATCTAAAGTAACTGTTGTTGATGATACACATTGACCTGCATCAGGTGTAAATGTATATGTAGCTGTAGCTAAATTGTCAACATTTGCTGGTGACCATGTACCTGTGATTCCATTAGTTGAAGTCAAAGGTAACGTTGGTGCAGTACTTCCTGAACAAATTGCTGCAATTGGATTAAAAGCAGGAGTAACTTGTGGATTTACTGTAGCTGTAACAGCTAATCTTGTTGCACTTTCACATGTTCCTACTGTTTGAGAAGCATAATAAGTTGTTCCTGAAACTAAAGCAGTTGTTGAAACTAATTCAGTACCTGCTGTAGCAGCATCATACCATTTAATTGTTGAACCAACTGCAACTAAATCAGCAACTGTTGCTGAACCGCAAAATGTTTGAGCCGAATTACCAGTTGGAGCAGATAGAGCTACTATTGTAACATCATAATCTTCAGCCTCACCATAAGTAGCAGAAGCACATGGATCCATAGAACTTCCCGTACCTGCAAATATCATACGAACTCTCATTCTATGAAGACCAGGTGTTGCTGTACATGGTATTGAAATATTAAATGAACCTCCAGGAGTAGGAATATTTGTAGCTGGAGTATTTCCAACTCTTTCAGAAGCTTCATAAGTTCCATTATCATTTAAATCAATCCATACTGAAAATGCTTGACCTGTGTATCCAACAGTTACATCAGCAGTATAAGTAGTACCTTGAACTAAATTTGCAGTTAAATTTGCAGCTCCAGTGTAATAATTATAGGATGGTGCAGTTGTACTTGTTCCTGTAACATTATTTAATGGAGTTCCTTGAATTGCAAATGATGAAAAATAATCTGAAGAAGCAACACCTGTTGTATAAACTGGAGTACACACACAGATAGTTGATGGTGTAGCAAAACTTAATTCAGTACAACCTACAGCATTACCAATACCATTATATGGAGTAACAGTATAATAATATGTCGTACTTGGATTTGGAGTACTAATTACATAAGATAAAACTGATCCTAAATCGATATTATTTGCAATTTCTGTTCCACCAACAGTTGTACCAACACTAATTCTATAACCATTAGTAGATGCAGTAGCATCCCATGAAATTGTTATTGGGAAATTTCCACAACCTGCTGATTGTGTTGCAACAACATTTGTAGCACAAGCTGGTGGTGTTGTAGCTGGTGTATCTATTTTAAAGTTATCAACAAAAAATTCCCAATCTGCAGCATCATCAACTGGACCTTCATCTGCTCGGAATGCGAATAAAACGCTAGAAGATGTTACAGTAGCAATATTATAAACTTTTGTAGTAGAAACATTTGTTGGTGCATTTGCCGCATTGAACAATTCTAATGAAGTCCAAGTAACACCACCATCAGTCGACATAGCAAAATCAACCTTATCATCAGAACCAATTGTAGCTGGTGTAGTTAATGCATAATTAGTAGCTCCTACATCGTATTTAACTTGATAACCTCCAACACTTAAATTAAATATTGGTGAAATAATCCAACCAATTCTATTAGGAGTAAATAAATTTGCTCTAATTGCTCCTGTTGTAGTATTATTTAAGAAACCATCAGCAACCCAAAACCCTGCTCCTGTTCCTGTTGGTCCTGTTGAAATAGTACCTGCATCAGCAGTTCTCCAACAAGTTGGTACAAATGTTGCAAAATCTTGAGTATAATCTGGTGTAAATGGTGCACATAATGTTGTAAAACTATTTACTAAAGATGAAGTACTTGTAGTTGGACCTGAACAAATTGCTCTAACATAAAACTGATAAGCAGTTTGTGGAGACAAAGATGTTAAAGTAAAAGGATTTGTTGAAGCTGCAACAATAGTTCCTGTACCCAATGTAAATCCAGTTGGTCCATACTCTATTTCCCATGAAACATCAGTAGCATTTCCAGTCCAACCAATTTGAGCTGAATTAGAAGTAACAAAACTAGCAGTGGTAGTTGTAGGATTAGCACAAGCTGGAATTGGCTCCCAAGTAACATCATCAATATAAAATGTAGCAGAAGACGCTGTAAATCCTGGATTTTTAAGCACTAGACTTTTAATTCCAACAGGTAAAGCACCTGGAATAACTACATACTCTTGAGTATTAGCAACTAATGTACCTGCAATAGATAATGTTTGTACAGGAACAAATGTTGAAGTATCATTTGGATTTGGTAAATAACCAACAATTAAATTTCTAGGATTAATAGTAGCATAAGCTTTAAATCTCAATCTGTGTGTATTTGCTTGTAAGTTAGAAACTGGAGGCAAAATTGCATATGCTTCTGATGGAGCTGTTCCACTAGCAAACATATATAATCTATTTGCAGGTGTCATTGGAGAAGTTGATCCAGTAGTTATGTATGTACTTGTAGAAGTACCAGTTCTACTCCAACAGTCAGGAAGACTGTTTACACCAGTTGCATAGGTATCAAAACTTTCTGTAAACTCAGTAACATCATTACATAAAGTTTTAAAATTGAATGGTCCAGACCATGTACTGTAAGTTGGTCCTGAACAAATACCTCTAACGTAATATTGATAATTAGTATTAGCTGTTAAAGAAGATAAAATATATGGATTTGTTGTAACACTATTTATTATAGTTCCTGTTCCAAGTGTAAAACCATTAGCTCCGTATTGAACTTGCCACTCAGATTCAGTTGCACCAGCAACCCAATTTAATTCAGCAGTAGAATTTGTTAAAGACAACACATTCAAAGCCGTTGGCTCTAAACAAGTTGAGTTCTCTTCCCATTTAACATCATCAATATATATAGTTGTTGCAGTTCCCGGTGTTACACTAAAAACTAAACTAGTAACTCCAACAGGAATTGTGTAAGGTACAACTGTAAACTCAGTAGCTGTTGTAGCTGCAGTACTTGGCATGTCTATTTCTTCAAAAAACACGTATGTACTAACATCAGCTGGATTTGTGAAATATCCTACTCTTAATTTTTTTGCAGCAGCAGTAGCATAAGCTTTAAATTTTAGTCTATGTGTTTCAGCTTGAAGATTAGAAACAGGAGGCAAAATTGCAAATGCAGTTGTTGTAGCTGAAATATTCATATACAATCTATTAGCTGGTGACATTGGAGCCACACTACCAGTTGTATTGTAAACATTTACAGAAGTTCCTGCTCTACCCCAACATGATGGTAAAGAAGTTGTCCCTGTAGGTGTTGTATCAAATGTTTCAACAAAACTTGTTACACCATCACATAATGTTCTAAATGTTCCCATCAAAACCCAATTTCCAGTTGAAGAAGAACATAATGTTCTAACAAAAACGTAATGAATAGTATTTGAAGTTAAACTTGTCAAATTAACTGAATTAGTCGCTGAAGCTGTTCCCGTAGTTGGAACTGTATTAGTAGTTGACACAACATATTCATATCCATTTGCAGGAACTGGCGTAGGCTGATTCCAAACAATTGTAGCTGAATTATTTGTTAAACTACTAGTTGTTAATCCAACAGCACCAGGACAAGCTGGTGGTGTCCATGTAAAAGTCAAACCATTTGTTGGCGCATTTGCACTAACCATAGTAACTGCATCTGTTGCAACGACACTTCCAGAAGTTGCAGTCCAAGATGTTGTTGAAGTTCTTGAAGCAAAATTTGTTGCTAAAGCTGCTGTTGCACCTCTTAAACCAACTTGATAAGTTCCAGTTGTAGCATTACATGTAAAAGCACCGTATACAACTTGCGCTACATTTGTAGTTTCATATAACTTGATTTGGAAATTAAAAACATCTCCTGTTTGAAGGTATTTTCTATAATTTTTCCATTGAACTGTTAAAACTTGATTTGGAGAAGTTCCTGTTAACTCAAAACGCAATGAACTTCCTACTTGCCCTTGCATATCTTTTCCAAGTCCTGCAATTCTAGCAACCAAATCATCAGAAACAGTAGTAACTGTTGAACTCAATGGTGTATAAGCACTAGAAGTATTCATGTTTACAGCAGCTGCACCCAAAGAAGACATACCTAATGATATCCAACCATTATTATTGACCGCAAAACGATCATAAACTGCTCCGTTAAAAACGAAGTTAAAGCCAATTGGAAAACCAACACCTGTAGCTGTTGCTGTAGTACCAAGAGGAACAGCTGGATCAAGAAAACGCTGATCATCAGATGTTTCTGCCCCTAAAAGTGTACCGCCCGTTATTTCGGTGTAAGTCCCACTTGATTGTGAAAATCCATATGCAACTGCTTGCGCATTTACATTAAAGATGCCCACAAAAAGCATAATTAATAATAAAGTAATTTTTTTCATGAAATAATGAAATTAAGTTAATAAGCCATAAATATATAAATAAATAAAAAAAACTCACTAATTGAAGTGAGTTTTTTTTATCAACAATAATAAATAATCAACTAATTGTTAAATGATAATTTGTAAAAATAATTATTTAATACTCTCAACATTAACCATTTCATTTGCATCAGCATTATAATCTACCCCATCAAATCCAAAACCAAATAAATTTAAAAAATCTTGTTTATAACCTGCTAAATCTCCTATTTCAGGTAAAGATTCTGTTGTTGCTTTTGTCCATAAATCTGCAACTTGCGCTTGAACATCATCTCGCATCTCCCAATCATCAATTCTTATTCTTCCATTTTCATCAGTTGCAACAGCATTTCCTGTGTATAATCTTTGACTATATAATCTCTGAATTTGCTCTATACATCCTTCATGTATTCCTTCAGCTTTCATAATTTTATACAATAAAGAAATATATAAAGGTATAACAGGAATAGCCGAACTTGCCTGAGTAACTAATGCCTTATTAACAGATACGTATGCTTTTCCATTAACTTCTTTCAATTTATCAGTTATGGTAAAAGCTGTTGCCTCAAGATGATCTTTTGCTCTTCCAATCGTTCCTTTTCTGTAAACTGCTTCTGTTACTGCAGGACCAATATATGAATAAGCAATAGTAGAAGCTCCATCAGCTAATAAGTTTTCGCTTTTTAAAGCATCAATCCACATAGCCCAATCTTCTCCGCCCATAACAACAACAGTATTATCAATATCTTCTTGAGAAGCAGGTTCAATTGAAACTTGAGTTACATTTCCAGTATGAAAATCAACTGTTTTATTTGTAAAAGTTGAACCAATTGGTTTCAAAGTAGAGCGATGTAAAACACCTGTTTCTGGATGCATTCTTACAGGAGAAGCCAAACTGTAAATAATTAAATCAATTTGTCCTAAATCTGCTTTAATCATATCAATTGTTTGTTGCTTAATCTCTTTTGAAAATGCATCACCATTAATACTTTTTGCATACAATCCTGCTTTGTGTGCTTCTTGTTCAAAAGCAGCCGAATTATACCAACCTGGAGTTGCTGTTTTCCCTTCTGTAGCAGGTTTTTCAAAGAAAACTCCAATTGTTGCAGCATCACAACCAAATGCGCTTGTAATTCTTGATGCGAGACCAAAACCTGTTGAAGCTCCAACAACCAAAACTCTTTTTGCGCCATCAATTTTACCTTTAGATTTTACATATTCAATTTGATTTTTAACATTTTGCTCGCAACCTTTTGGATGTGCTGTCAAACAAATAAATCCGCGCATTCTTGGTTCAATAATCATATACTTTATCTTTAATCGTTATTTAGTTTGTCTTATTTAAAAAACAAATATAATTCTATATTTTTAGTTTAGCAATTCCTTTGCATGATTTAAAGCCGAATCAGAAATTGTTGATCCAGACAACATTTGAGCAATTTCTATAATTCGCTCATCATCTGTAAGAAGTTTTAATTCAGATTGCGTTTGATTGTCTTTAACCACTTTAAAAACCTTGAAATGTTCTTTACCCTTTCCTGCAATTTGTGGTAAATGCGTAATTGCAAATACTTGCATATTTTGACTCATACTTTTCATAATCTCTCCCATTTTATGAGCAATTTCTCCAGAAACTCCGGTATCAATTTCATCAAATATTATTGTTGGCAAACTTGAATATTTTGATAATACCGATTTTACAGCAAGCATAATTCTGGACATTTCGCCTCCAGATGCTACTTTTTTTAACATCCCAAAATCAGAACCTTTGTTAGCAGAAAACAGAAATTGAATTTCGTCTTTACCATTATTATAATATTCTTCTTTCTTTATTAATTGAATATCAAACCTGGCATTTGGCATACCTAATTGTTCCAATATTTGCGACAATTTATTTACTAAAACAGGAACAGCTTCAACTCTATTTTTAGAAATTTGTTCAGATAAAATATCCAATTGAATCTTTATTTCTTCAATGTGATTTTCCATGGAAATTATTTCTGATTCAAGTGTTGTAACAGAAACGACCTTATTATCCAAATCATTTTGAATCAACAATAATTCTTCAACAGAATTGACTTGGTGCTTCTTTTGAAGTGCATATATTAATTGCAATTTTTGATTTAATAACTCAAGTTCTTCAGGATTAGAATAGAGTGTTTCAGATAAATTAGTAAGTTCTTTTTCAATATCATCAAACTCAATTAAAATACTTGATATTCTTTCAAACAGTTCGTTATATTCTGATGAAAATCCTGCAATTTTTTGAAATGATAGTTTTATCTCTTTCAAATTATTTAAAACTCCTATTTGATCATCATTAGCAATAGTAAGAGATTTTACAATATTTTCTTTAATGAACTCAACATTATTTAGTTTCTCAAATTGCTCTTCAAGTTCTTCTTGTTCTCCATTTTTTAAATTTGCAGCAAGTAATTCTTCTAGTAAAAACGAATTATAATCTTGTTCTTTTAAAACAGATTGCAATAATTCTGTTTTAGATTTTAAATCTGATTTTACTTTTTTATAACCCTTTAATTTTAGTGTATATTCAGAAATTAAATCAAAATTTGATGCAACTGAATCAATTATTTGAAACTGAACTTTGTCTTCTGAAAGTTCATGGGTTTGATGTTGCGAATGAATATCTATTAAATAATTACTCAACTCCTGTAATTCATTCAAATTTACAGGCGTATCATTAATAAAAGCTCTGGATTTTCCCGATGGAAGTATTTCTCTTCTGATGATTGTTTCATCTTCATAATCCAAATCATTTGCGATAAAAAAAGGTTTTAAATGGTACTTTTTTATGCTAAAATTTGCTTCAATAATACATTTCTCTTCTTTATTTTTCAATGATGTCAGATCGGCTCTTTTTCCTAAAACCAGCCCCAAAGCACCAAGAAGTATTGATTTTCCGGCACCAGTTTCACCTGTAATAACAGAAAATCCATCAGAAAAATTCACTGATAGTTTTTCAATCAAAGCAAAATTTTCGATGGATAAAGATGTAATCATAATTTATTTTAATTCAAAAATTAAAATTTAACTTGTGACCACTTGTTCGAATTTGTTGGAGATACTTTATTTAATTTATCTACCATATCGGTGATATCAACGTTTGGTCCACCAGAAAATATTGATACAATTTCATCAACTTTTGCATCAAAAAAAGTACGAGTTAAATAAGCATTTGGTCTGACAGAATTCAAACTACTAATATTTAAAATTGCTTTTTTAATAGTTTCTTTAGATGTCTTTAAGTCTTTATGCATATTGTCTAGTCCTTCAAAATGATAACTATACAATGTTTCTCTGTAAGCACTAAATGTTGGAGCTAAAATATCATTAATTAAAAAGAATCTATTTTGATTTCTCTCAGCTTGTGACCAACCTTTATATCCACTTGGTGCAGCTAGATTTACAATATCTTGAGCCATTCTAAAATATTGACTGCCGCCATTTTGAGAAAACGAATCGGCATCAGTTCCAATAATAAGGTAGCTGTAAAAAGCTAGAACAGACATTAAATTTGAATCAAAACTATTTGGACTAAAAGTTAAATTTTCAAATTCTATATATCTAAATACAAACTCTTTATCATTTATATTTACAATTGGTGAAGAATATGTTGAATTAAAAATAGGTCTAGAAGCTTGAACTTGAATTGAAGCCGTAAAGTTATTGTTGTTATCGTAAGTATCAATAATGATAAACATAGAACAATTAATCTTTTCCTTTTGATCAAAAGATTGTTCTGTCCATACAGTTTTATTCATAAAATCATTTAGTGCAGTCTGCAAAGTTTTGAAAACTTGACCATTTGCATTATTTACTTTATCATAATTAACTGATACAGTGCAATTCAATTCCTGAGCATTTGAAAAAGACACTATTGACAACAATAAAAACAAAATTAGTTTACGCATGGAAATGTTGAATTACTTTATTAATTATATCAATTGCAACTTCTTCTTTTGATTTTAAATCCATTGGTTGAATTTGAAAATCTTTATCAATAAAAGTTATTTTATTTGTTGGTTTTCCAAATCCTGCTCCTTCATCTTGAAGCGAATTTAAAACTATCAAATCTAAGTTTTTTTTCTGAATTTTCAACTTAGCATTATCAATTTCATTTTCAGTTTCTAAAGCAAAGCCAATTAAAAATTGATTTTCCTTACTTTCACCAAGCGAAGCTAAGATATCTTTCGTTTTTTCTAATTCAATTGTAAAACTAGCATCACACTTCTTGATTTTTTGGCTGGCTACATTTTTTGGTCTGTAATCCGCAACAGCAGCAGCAGCAATAGCAACATCAACATCTTTATAAAATTCATGACAAGCTACATACATTTCCTCAGCAGAAACAACTTTTACAAGATTTATGGTTTTATTACTTGTCTTAAAATGCGTTGGACCAGACACTAAAATGACCTCAGCACCAAGATTTGCAGCGCAATTTGCTATATCAAAACCCATTTTTCCTGAAGAATGATTTCCTATAAAACGTACAGGATCTATTGCTTCGTATGTTGGACCTGCAGTAATTAGTATTTTTTTTCCTTTTAATGGTAATTTACTTTCTAAATCTGCTTCTAAAAATGCAACAATATTTTCAGGTTCAGCCATTCGACCTTCTCCTGACAATCCGCTTGCAAGTTCACCAGATTCAGCAGGAATTATTGTGTTTCCAAATTGTTTTAAGGCTTGAAAAGAAGCAATAGTTGATGGATGTTTATACATATCTAAATCCATTGCTGGTGCAAAATACACAGGACACTTTGCCGAAAGATAAGTTGCAATAAGTAAATTATCACAGTTACCATTCACCATTTTTGATAATGTATTTGCAGTAGCTGGAGCAATTACCATAAAATCTGCCCAAAGTGCTAATTCTACATGATTATTCCATTGTGCATTTTCATCATCTTCATTAAAAAAAGAGGAATGAACAGGATTTTTTGAAAGTGTTGATAAAGTTAATGGAGTTACAAAATCCTTAGAAGCAGGTGTCATTATCACTTGGACATGTGCACCTGCTTTTATGAAAAGTCTGACTAAAGTGGCTGTTTTATATGCGGCAATTCCGCCAGAAACGCCTAGCACTATTTTTTTTCCGCTTAAAACTGACATTTTAGCTATTATTTATCTGAGTTTCTATGGTAAATTTTATCGTCTAACCATTCTTGAACTGCAAGAGCGTGTGGTTTAGGCAATTTTTCATAGAATTTTGAAACTTCAATTTGCTCTTTGTTTTCAAAAACTTCTTCTAAACTATCATTGTAAGTAGCAAATTCTTCTAACTTGTCAATCAATTCTTTTTTGATTTCAGCATTGATTTGATTTGCTCTTTTTGCAATAATAGTAATAGCTTCATAAACATTTCCTGTTGATTCTTCAATAACTGATTTGTTATAAGTTATTGTATTTACAGGTGCATTTGTTTTTTTTAAATCCATGACTTTTTATTTATTATATTTTTTTAATTCTGTTTCAATGGTAGCTAACATTGTATTAGCTTTTTCTTTATATTTTGTATCTTCTTTAAATTTCATCAAAGTTACGTACGAAGCTTTAGCATTGTTTAAACGCGCTTCCATTTTTTCCGGCACACTGTTAATCGCTAACTGATAAGCTGAATCCAATTTATAATAAAGAGCTTCTTCTTTAAATGGAGTTCCAGGAAAATCAGCTACAAAATTATCTAGTGCAACAATTGCAGCTTTGTAATCTGTTATATAATTAAACTGACGTGCATTTTCAAAAGCTTTTTTCTCAAGTTTTGTTTTTAAATCTCTTACAATAGAGTTTGCCTCAGAAAAATATTGTGAATTTGGATATCTATCAATAAACTCTTGTAATTTTTCAATTGCTTTATCTGTATCAACTTGGTCTAAACTATAAACAGGCGACATCATTGAATAACTTTTAGCTGCAAGAAAAAAAGCTTCTTCAACTTTTTCACTTTTAGGATAACCTGATGCAAAGCTTCCAAAATGATATCCAGACAAACCATATTGTCTGCTTTTGTAATAAGATTGAGCTTGCATGTAAAACAACTTTTCTGCTTGAGGTTTCCCTTTATATGCAGGAGCAATTTGTTCAAACAACGTTAATGCTTTGAAATATTTTTCTTTTTCGTACAATTTAGTAGCAGTTTCTAATTTCACTGCCATATCTTCAGATTTCAATGCTTTTTGATATTCATTACATGAAGTAGCAAAAATGGCTAAGATGAAGATTATTATTATTTTTTTCATTTTAAAATTGTGTGAGCTCGAAATAGAAAATTGCTTTCTAAAAAACGAACTGCAAAATTAGTTAATTATTGAATACAATAAAATATTTTTTTTAGTTGATTTTTAATTCAACTTTTTGGTAAAATCAGACAATCTTTTTGCTAAATCTTCATTTACATTTACAAGTGGCAAACGAACTGAATTCTCCGAAAACCCTAATGTTTTAAACACTTCTTTGATTCCTGCAGGATTTCCTTGTTCAAAAATCATATCAATAGCTTCCGCTAAAAGATAATGCAATTTATAAGCTTCATCTGCTTTTCTTTCTAATCCAAGACGAACCATATCAGAAAATTGTCGAGGAAAACCTTCTCCAATTACAGAAATAACACCACTTCCACCAGCTAAAACCATTGGCAAAGTGATCATATCATCGCCTGAAATTACATGAAATCCATCTGGCTTTCCTTGAATTAATTTCATTGCTTGCACTATATCGCCTGCTGCTTCTTTAATTGCAACTATATTTTTAAAATCATTGGCTAATCTTAAAACTGTAGATGGCAACATATTGCTTGATGTTCTTCCTGGAACATTGTATAAAATTACAGGAATTGGTGACGCTTCTGCAATGGCTTTGAAATGCTGATAAATTCCTTCTTGTGTAGGTTTGTTATAATATGGAGAAACTGAAAGTATGGCAACAAAATCTGAAAAATCTCTTGTTTTTAATTCTTGAAGAATTTCATGAGTATTATTCCCTCCAACTCCTAGAACTAAAGGTAATCGTTTAGCATTAGCTTTTACTACAGTTTGAATCACTAATTCTTTTTCCTCTTTAGATAAAGTAGCATTTTCAGCAGTTGTTCCAAGAACTACAAGATAGTCGATTCCATTTTCAATTTGAAAATTTACAATTCGGTTTAATGCTTCCACATCAACAGAAAAATCTTTTTTGAATGGTGTTACAAGTGCAACTCCAGTTCCAATTAATGATTGCATATTATAATTTGTTTAATATTTTTAAATATTTGAATAATTCGGATACAAAAACTTTGTATTTCTCTGCATTAGTATCAATCATAAATTGGTTTAAACGCATGTCAACACTTGAAAAACCTACTTTAAAATCGGCTTTTGAATTTAATGTTACTAATAGCAATGGTGCTTTTTCAATATCATAATAACTTATTAGTAAATCAAAATTAGCATTTGTAAAAGTAGTAATTTGTTCTTTATCAAATGTTCCGTTCCAAGTCATATCCTTTGGACTAAAAACAGAGTAATCAAAAACTTCATTTTTTTTTATTTTATCTCTAAAAACTAACAATTCAATATTTTGATTTTGAATTCCGTTTTGAATCAATTCATTTATTAACTGATCTTTCTCTGAAAAATAACTTTCATCTATAAGTAATCCAACTTTTTTAATATAATTATTTGAACTGTTATGTTTTACGTTTGATAACCGTTTCTTAACATTTTTTTTTGCCCAAAAATCCTTTATCTTGTCTAAAAACATTGTACTTTTACTTGATTACAAATTTAATTAATTTTAGTTGCATATCAGATGGTAAATCTAAAAAACTATAGCATTGCATTGAAACATTTTGGTTTATTATTAACATTTTTATTAATTGTTTCTTGTAACCAACAAAAATTCGCTGTTTCAAAAATTGAAGGTAAAAAAATTGGAATTACCTCCGAATATTCAGAAACATCTGAAATTGAAAACTTTATAAAACCATATAAAGAATATATCGACAAAGATTTAAGTTCCGTTTTAGCTTATTGCCCAGTTACTCTTGACAAATCAAAAGGAGAATGGCAAACTAATATTGGGAATTTCATAGCAGACATAACATTTGAAAAATGCGAATCCGTTTTTAACTCAAGAACACAAAAACACATCGATTTTTGTATTTTAAATAATGGTGGAATTCGTTCCGTTATACCAATGGGTAATGTAACATCGAAAACTGCCTATGAAGTAATGCCGTTTGAAAACAGTGCTACAGTTGTAGAATTAAAAGGTGAACAAGTTTTAGAAATGATTAACTATTTTATTACTGAAAAAAAACCTCACCCACTTTCAAGAATTCAATTTACAATCACAAAAAATAATCTACCAAAAGATATATTAATCCAGGAAAAACCTTTAGATAATTCAAAAAGTTATTTTATTGTAACCAACGATTATTTAGCAAATGGTGGTGATAACATGACTTTCTTTAAAAAAGCAATTTCAAGAACCGATTTAGATTACAAACTCAGAAATGTAATTATTGATAATTTTAAAGAAGTTGACACTCTAAAAATCAATACCGATAAACGAATCATTAAAGAAAATTAAGCCATGAAAAGAAGAGATTTTTTAAAAAACACAGCAGCAAGTTCGGCTTTATTAGGTTTAAGTGGTTTATCTTTAAGTAGTTTTAAAAATAACGATTTTAAGCATATTACTATTCTTCATACTAATGACGTTCATAGTTACATCGATCCTTTTCCTGCTGATCATCCTCGAAATGCAAATATGGGTGGCGTTTCTAGAAGAGCAGCATTAATTGAAACTATTCGAAAAGAAAATCCAAACACTTTATTGCTTGATGCGGGCGATATTTTTCAAGGAACGCCTTACTTCAATTATTATGGTGGTGAATTAGAGTTCAAATTAATGAGCATGATGAAATATGATGTTGCTACACTAGGAAATCACGATTTTGACAATGGTGTTGATGGTTTTTATACTCAGTTGCCACATGCAAAATTTGATTTTGTTTCATCTAATTATGATTTTAAAAATACAGTTTTAAATGGTCATGTAAAACCTTATGTGATAAAAAACATCAATGGAATTAAAATTGGAATTTTTGGATTAGGAGTAGAATTAGATGGTTTAGTTGACAAAAAAAACTACAAAGAAACGGTTTATAACAATCCAGTTGAAATTGCAAATGACATCACAAAGAAGCTAAAAAAGGATGAAAAATGCGATATGATAATTTGTCTTTCCCATTTAGGTTTTAAATATAAAGACGAACCTGAAAAAATATCCGATTTAATATTGGCAAAAAAAACTAAGGACATTGATTTAATTATTGGTGGTCACACGCACACTTTTTTAGATAAACCTGTTATTGAAAAAAATCTTGATGAAAAAGATGTTATAATCAATCAAGTAGGATGTTATGGACTAAATTTAGGTCGAATTGATTTTTATCTAACTAATGATAAACAACTACTTTCACAAGGTAAATCAATAGTTGTCTAATTTTTTTCAGAAATAATTACAAACCTATAAAACACATAAAAAGCAAGAATATTTAATATCATTGCTAATGGACGAAGTGCGTAAGAATGTGATTCAACCAAATAGTATTTCTCAATATATATTACTAATTGCAATCCTAAAAATAACAAAACGCTGATTAGCAAAAAGGAATTTTGTTTAATATCATCCATGACATAAGATGAAATTGCTACTCCACCTAGAAAAGCTGCCATTAGATTATGAAAAAAAATTAAATAATAAGAATTTTCAGGAATATCTGATGCCGCAAATAGATAAAAAAATATGAACCCTAATGGAATTGTGGCTATAAACAAAGGAATAAAGTCTTTGATTTTTACGATTTTAAAAATTAAAATCAATAAAAAAATCCTATGAATTGTATAAGTTATAACTCCATAAAAAAGAGAATCAGAAGTATTTGGAATAAACAAAAGATTAGTCAACAGAGAAAAAAACATGATTAAATAAAATAATTTCCCTTTTGATTTACTTGTATAAAAATATAAAACCATTAATAAAATAGGTATTAATGGTTTTGAAATAAAAATAATAAACTCACAAGAATATAGTTCAGCTAACACCTCAATGATAGCGTTAAAGAAATAAATGATTGTTAAATATTTAACTATTTTATTTTCAAAAACAATACTCATCTAGTAAAATTATGAAAATAAATACAAACTTTTAAATTTATATACTATTTTTTTTACAATACGCTGTTTACTTTGCTCTTTCTGACAATAAAATAAATTGTAACAACGAAAAATGACCTAAAATAAAAAACACCATTGATAATGGCTTAAGGAAAGACAAATCTATGTAGTAGAATTTAATACCTAAAAACAAAATATTAAAAGCATAAAACAAAGCACTTACTAAAAGAAACTTGCTGACTTTATCATTTCTCATAATATAATTACCCAGTGCAATTCCGCCCATTAATGACATTACAACACTATGAATTATAGTTATTAGAAAAGTTTGAAAATCTATATCTTGAAAAATTAAAAAATTTAGATATATAAATAAAAACAAGAAAGGAATAGTGCCAATTGTAAAAGGGAATAAACTAGGTAATTTTATTTCCTTATATACCTTTGCTACTACAAACAACTTACTAAATATAAAAAATATTGCGGCAAGTGTAATATATTTTGAATGTTCAAATAAAAAAAGAATATTAGCAATCCAGTTGATAACTATTGCCAAAATATATAAAACTGATTTACTTGTTGATTTTATCAAATATATACCCAGAAGTAATGGCAAAATAAAAGGTTTTAAGATTGACGTCAAAAAAATATTTTGCGCAAACTCAGCAACAATTTCAAAAAATGAAACCACTACAAATAAAGACATCAAAACTCTATTTAAAAGATATTTATTCAATTTAATGCCGGATTAAACATTAGAAACAACCTCTCTATTAATCATATATTTTACAAATAATAAGTACGAGAAAATTTGTGTAGAAAAATGAATCGTATCAAATATTGCAATTTTTGCCTGAAAATTATAGACAACATAAAAAACATCTGACATCAATATACATAATACACAAAAGAGAAGAAATAAGTTTGCCAAATTCATTCTATTAATAATAATGTAAGACGCTAAAAATGAAATCAAAAATAAAGAAGCTCCATAAATTCCAACTTCATATTGCAAATCATCCTCACGATAGGAAAAAACATCAACAATGCTCCACCATAAATAACTTAAAAAAATAGATATTATCAAAATTGCCAATACATTAATGAAAGACATTTTTGGCCTTTCTAACTTTTTTAACATTATAAAAATAAGCGAGATATTACAAAAAAAGAAAGGAATAATAAGATAAATAACTTCGTCTTCTAGCTCAAAAACACCTATAGAATCGCCTATAAAATTAAATATAAAATAAAAGCATGCTATGACATCTACTCTTGATACATTCCCTAAATAATAAAAAAATAAAACTGGAATTAATAATGATTTAGATACTAACTTTAAACCATAGAGTTCATAGAAGTTAGCAAAAATTGCCACAACGCATAAAATAAGATATACAATTAATGCAACTCTATCAATTTTCATTTATCATTTGTATAAAATCATCTTCAGAAATAATAGCTATTCCAAGTTGATTTGCTTTTTCTAATTTGGCTGGACCCATATTTTCACCTGCAACCACAAAATCAGTCTTTGTAGAAATTGAACTTCCTACTTTTCCTCCATTATCTTCGATGGCTTTCTTCAAATCATCACGAGAAAATTTTTCAAAAACTCCTGAAACAACAAAGGTTTTTCCAGAAAGTTTTACAGTTGCATTAGGATTAAATTTTTCAACAATTTCAAATTGAACACCAAAAGATTTTAACCTTTCAATGATAATTCTATTCTCTTGATTTTCAAAAAATTCTATAACACTTTGTGCAATTCTATCACCAATTTCATCCACGAGAATCAAATCCATTAAAGAAGCTTGGCTTAAAGTCTCTATATTTTTATAATGCTTTGCTAATTTTTTTGCTACAGTTTCCCCTACATATCGAATTCCTAGGGCAAATAAAACTCTTTCAAAAGGAATTTCTTTAGATTTTTCAATTCCGTTTACAAGATTTTCAGCACTTTTTTGCGCCATTCGTTCTAACGGAATTACATCCTCCACTTTCAATTCATATAAATCAGAATAGTCTTTTACCAATCCATTATTGAACAATAAAGCTACAGTTTCTCCACCTAAACCTTCAATATCCATCGCTTTTCTAGAGATATAATGCTGAATTCTACCGATAATTTGTGGTGGACAACCATAGAAATTTGGGCAATAATGCTGTGCTTCGCCTTCTTTTCTAATCAATTCCGTTTGACATTCTGGACAATGAGTTATGTATTTTGTTGGTTCGACTTCATTTCCTCTTTTGGCTATACCAATAATCTTCGGAATAATCTCACCTCCTTTTTCAACAAAAACTTCATCTCCAACTCTGATGTCTAATTTTTCAATTTGATCAGCATTGTGCAAAGAAGCACGTTTTACAATTGTTCCTGCCAATTGAACGGGTTCTAAATTAGCAACTGGAGTAATTGCACCAGTACGACCAACTTGATACGAAATCGAGTTTAAAACTGTAGTAACTTGCTCTGATTTAAACTTATACGCAATTGCCCAACGAGGTGATTTTGCAGTATATCCTAATTCATTTTGATGATTAAAATCGTTGACTTTGATTACAACACCATCAGTTTCATAAGGCAAATCGTGACGATGAACATCCCAATAGTTTATAAATTCGAAAACTTCATCCAGATTATTAGCCAATTTTGATTGTGTCGGAACTTTAAAACCCCAATTTCTAGCGGTTTCTAATCCTTTAAATTGCGTATCAAAAGGCAAATTATTTCCAGTAATAAAATATAACAAGCAATCAAGCGGACGTTTAGCAACTTCAGCACTATCTTGCAATTTTAAACTTCCAGAAGCCGTATTTCTTGGATTTGAATAAGGTGTTTCGCCAATTTCAATCAATTCCTGATTCATTTTTTCAAAACCTTCAAACGGAAGAATAATCTCTCCACGAATATCAAATTTAGGCGGAAAATTTCCTTTCAATTGCAAAGGAATTGATTTTATGGTTTTAATATTATTGGTTACATCATCACCTTGAAAACCATCACCACGCGTAACAGCTTTGGATAGTTTTCCGTTTTCATAAGTAATAGAAATAGACGCACCATCATATTTTAATTCACAAGTATATTGCAAATCAACATTCCCTAAAACCTTTTGAATTTTGATTTCCCAATCTTGTAAATCTTCTTTAGAATAAGAATTATCTAAAGAATACATTCTATTTTCATGAACTACGGTTTGAAAATTCTTAGTTATTGTTCCTCCAACACGTTGTGAAGGCGAATTTTCATCAAAATATTCAGGATGTTTAGCTTCTAAATCTTGTAATTCCTTTAATTTTTGATCAAATTCAAAATCAGAAATTGTTGCATTATCAAGCACATAATAATTGTGGTTGTGCAAGTTAAGTTCTTCGCGTAGGTCTTGAATTTTTTTCAGAATGTCCATAAATCAAAAAATATATATTCTTCACTAAAATAAGCAAATATTTCTAATTTAAGAAAATTATGATTGAATTATAGTATTGACTTGGATATATAATTGTCCGTCACTCAAAATAGCACCTTGAGTAATTAAATCGAAAATAGATTCTTTTCTTTCAGCATCATAATTCTTTTTCCCAACATGAATTTCAACTGTTTCAGTGAAGAGGTTTTCACTCAACCATTGCAAACCTTCTTTTGTAAGAAAATCAACTTGTGGCACTAATGATTTAATTACCATTGAGTCAATAAACTCTTCTTGACAATGAAAAAGGAAAATATGATTTTTAGAAAAATGTTCCAAAAATTGAGAATTAGACAAAACGCCTTCCCAAATTAAATCAGAGAAAACATCTAATTCTTGTTCGGCAACTTCTGGTTTATTAGCTTTAATCTCGTCCCATTCTTTTTTATCAATAGATTGAGAAGCAAGAAAATTTGCAAATTCTTGATGCAAAGCTTCAAATTGTTCTTTGGTTAATCTTTTGTATTTCATAATTTTTGCCACTAAGACACGAAGTCACTAAGTTATTTTTGCTTATTTTTTCCACCAAACAAAACAAGGATATAAAGAATTAAATATTAAATTTATTAAAACCCTTGAGCCTTTGCGTCTTGGTGGCTAAATAAAAAAATCCCGACTTTCATCGGGATTTATATTGATAGTAGTGAAATACTAAACTTCAGCTACGATTTCGTATGGTAATTCAACAACTACATCTCTGTGTAATCTTACAGAAGCAGTGTATTTTCCAGTTCTTTTCACAGTTCCACTAGTGATAAATTTTCTATCAACAGGTTGACCAGCAGCTTCTAATGCAGCAGCAATATCAATATTTGTTACAGAACCAAATAATTTTTCACCACCAGCTTTTGAAGAAATTTTAATATCTAAAGCTTTTAATGCATCAGCAATTTTGTTTGCATCAGCAATAACTTTAGCTTCTTTGTGAGCTTTTTGCTTTAAATTTTCAGCTAATACTTTCTTAGCAGAAGGTGTAGCTAAAGTAGCAAATCCTTGTGGAATTAAGAAATTACGTCCGTAACCAGCTTTTACTGTTACGATATCATCTTTAAATCCTACGTTTTGAACGTCTTGTTTTAATATAAGTTCCATGTTGTTGTCCTTATTTATAGAAGTTAGTCTCGCTGAATATAACGAGACAACAACTTTTTAATTAATTAATTATTTTAATAAATCTGCTACATATGGCATTAAAGCTAAGTGACGAGCTCTTTTTACAGCTACTGACACTTTTCTTTGATACTTCAATGAAGTTCCTGTTAAACGTCTTGGTAAAATTTTACCTTGTTCGTTAACGAATTTTAATAAGAAATCTGCATCTTTATAATCGATGTATTTGATTCCTGATTTTTTGAAACGACAATACTTTTTAGTTTTGTTAGTTTCTATGTTCAAAGGCGTTAAATATCTGATATCTCCGTCTTTTTTTCCTGAAGCTGATTGTTGTAATGTTGCCATGATTAAGCTTTTGCTACTTTAAGTTTTTCTCTTCTTCTCTCTGCCCATGAAATTGCATGTTTGTCTAAACTTACAGTTAAGAAACGCATAACACGTTCGTCACGTCTAAATTCAGTTTCAAAAGCAATTAATACTTCTGGAGCTACTTGGAATTCAAATAAATGGTAAAAACCACTTTTTTTGTTTTGGATTTCGTAAGCTAATTTTTTTAAGCCCCAATCCTCTTTAGATACCATCTTTGCTCCTCTACTTGTAAGAAAATCTTCAAATTTGCTTACTGTTTCCTTTACCTGAACTTCAGATAAAACGGGATTTAAGATGAAAACAGTTTCGTAATGATTCATAATAAATATGTTTTAATTATATAAAATTGGGTGCAAAGGTAAGAATAAATATTAGTTACACAACTCCAAATTATAAAATATCGCCTAAATGCACAAAAATACTGCTTAAAAGCAAAAAAAATCGATAAACGTATTTTTATTCAAAAAAAAGTACTATGTTTGTATTCCCAAATCTTAAATAAATATAAAAAGTATGAAACTAAATTGTGTAGTTGTTGATGATAGCTCGCTTCAGCGAATGGTCATTGCAAAGTTAGTAAATAACCATCCAAATTTACACTTGGTTGGGGATTTTTCTAATGCAATTGAGGCAAAAAATTGTATGACGGTTCATACTGTCGATTTAATTTTTCTAGATGTAGAAATGCCTGTAATTAGCGGTTTTGATTTTATAGATGGTTTAAAAGTTAGACCTCAAGTAATCTTTATAACATCGAAAGCCGAATATGCTTTAAAAGCATTCGATTATGATGCCACAGATTATTTACAAAAACCTATTGTATTAGAACGTTTTAATGCATCTGTCAAAAGAGCATTAGATCATTACATGTTACGTCAAGACAATCATGACGATGAAGGTGACCATATTTTTATTAAGAGTAATCTAAAAAAATTGAAAGTTTTTACCAATAAAATTAAATGGATTGAAGCCTATGGTGACTATGTAAAAGTTGTTACTGAAGAAGATACTAACCTTGTGCTTTCTACCATGAAATCATTTGAAAAAGACTTATCTAAAGACAAATTTATTAGAGTTCACAAATCCTATATCATTAATATTGATAAAGTGGAACGTTTCAATAGTAAGTTTGCCGAAATTGGTGTCACTAAAATCCCATTGAGTCGTAATAAGAAAGAAGATTTAATTAAAGCATTAGCAATTGCTTAATAAAAATCAACGTTTGCAGTAACTTTTATAGTTCTGTATTGCGGAATAACATCAAAACTATTCAGAATTTTTTGGATAGTTTTTTTTGTGTTTGGAATGGACACATTTTGCGGAATTTTAACCATAATGGTTCGGATATATTCATTACGAATACGGTTAATTCCTGGCTCTTCTGGACCTAAAACTGGTAGTTGCAAATGTTGCTGCATTACCTGATACAACCACATCGAACCTTCTTTTAATTTATCAAAATCTTTGTGTTTTAAAGTCAATTTTATCAAACGGAAATAAGGCGGATATTTATAAATTTGGCGTTCATATAATTGCTCTTTACACATTCCAATATAATCATTATGAGTTACTTGCTGAATAATATTATGATTTACATTGTACGTTTGGATAATCACTTTTCCGCGTTTATCTGAACGTCCTGCACGACCAGAAACTTGTGTCATCATTTGAAAACTTCTTTCAAAAGCTCTAAAATCTGGATGATACAACATCGTGTCTGCATTCATAATTCCGACTAACGAAACGTTATCAAAATCCAATCCTTTTGCAAGCATTTGAGTTCCGACTAAAATATCAATTTCACGATTTTTAAAACTATCAATTAACTTTTCAAAACTGTATTTTCCACGAGTGGTATCTTGATCCATTCGTTTGATGTTTTTTGTCGGAAATAATTCGGCTAATTCCAATTCAATTTGCTCTGTTCCAAAACCTTTAGCAGAAATATCTACACTCGAACAAGCGTGGCAATTTGTTGGTTTTGCAATAGAATACCCACAATAATGACAACGCAATTGATTTTTAAATTTATGATAGGTCAAACTCACATTGCAACTGGTACATTGCGGAATGTGACCACAAGTCATACATTCTAAAACGGGTGAAAAACCACGACGATTTTGAAATAAAATGATTTGTTCACCTAAACTCAAAGCCTCAGTTATGGCTTCAATTAGCGCCAAACTGAAATGACCTTTCATTCGTTTTTTGAAGTAGTTTTCTTTTAAATCAACCAATTCAACTTCGGGCAATGGTGCTTTTCCAAAACGTTCTGAAATTGAAATCAATCCATATTTTCCAGACTGAGCGTTAAAATACGTTTCAATACTTGGCGTTGCCGAACCTAATAAAACTTTAGCTTTTTGTGAATTTGCTAAAACAATTGCAGCATCACGAGCATGATATCTTGGCGCTGGATCTTGTTGTTTGAAAGTTTGTTCGTGCTCTTCATCAATAATTATCAATCCTAAATTTGAAAAAGGTAAAAATAAAGACGACCTTGCTCCTATTACGATTTTAGCTTTTTCTGAATTTTCTAAAACTTGATTCCAAACTTCAACTCGCTCATTATTAGAATATTTCGAATGAAAAACAGCTACTTGATTTCCGAAATGCGCCGTTAGACGAGAAACCAATTGCGTGGTTAAAGCAATTTCGGGTAATAGATACAAAACTTGTTTACCTTGAGCGATGAATTCCTCTATTAATTTAGTATAAATTTCAGTTTTGCCTGATGATGTAACGCCATGAAGCAACGAAACTTCTTTGGTTTGAAAACTATCTTTAATTTCGGTAAACGCTTTTTCTTGTGCTTGGCTTAAAACTAAATTATTTTCGGTTTTATTTTTATCAAAATTGACTCTGTCTTCTTGAATATAATATTCTTCAAAAATATTTTTATCAATCAACGCTTTAATTGTAGCTGATGTTGACTTCGAAATTTCAGTTAATTGCTTTACAGAAATTGGTTTTCTTTCTTGTGCATTCAACTGAAAATAATGCAATAAAACATCTTTTTGCTTTGCTCCTTTTAAAGAATCTAAAAGCGAAATCAAATTTTCATCAGAAGTATAATCTTCTTGCAAACGAATATATCGTATAAGTTTTGGCTTATATTCTTCTTGTATTTCCTCTTGAAGAGAAAGCACATTTTTGTTAAGTAATTTTTGAACTACGGGAAAAATATTCTTTTTATTCAAAATTGCCATAATATCTTGAACTTTTAACGAACTTTGATGTTGAAGGGCTTCAAAAATTAGAAATTCATCATCGGATAATTCGGTTTCAATTACATTAAAATCTTTCTTTTGAGAAATTATAGTTTCACTTTCTAAAATAAAAGCTGAAGGCATCGCACCACGAAAAACATCGCCAAGATTGCACATATAATACGATGCAATCCATTGCCAATGTTGTATTTGGAACTCATTTACAATAGTTTTTTCATCCAATACTTGATGAATTTCTTTGGCTTCGTATAATTTTGGTGGAATTTGATGCAAATCTAAAACCAATCCTGTATAAATTTTACTTTTACCAAATGGAACCGCAACACGCATTCCGATTTTGATGTAATTGTACTCGGCTTCCGAAACGCTGTAAGTGAACGTTTTGGGTAAAGAAAGCGGTAAAATTACTTCGATGAAATACAAATTGACTATTTTTTAATTCTTATCCATTTTTGAGTTCTTCCTAATAAAGATATTCCAACATAACCTCTAACGGTCAATTTATCTTTAGACTCAAGACTCAAGCTACACTTATAAATTTTACCACTTTTAGGATCTAAAATCTTACCATCATTATATTCATCTCCATCTTTAGAAAGACCACGAATAATAACCATTCCTAAAATAGGTTTATCTTTATCTGTACCATTACATTTAATACATTTTTTTCCTTTATTTTCTTTTTCTAATAGCTCAATTATTTTTCCATAAATTTTTCCATTCTCTTCATAAATTTCGACAATACTTTTCTCTTTGCCTGTTTCATCGTCATAAGTTTTCCATATTCCTAAAACAGATTGACTTTGCACTATTTGAAAAAACAAAACAAAAAGTAAAACTAAACTATTCTTGAGTTTGAACATTTTTAACATCTTCTTGACTGAATTTATTTCTTAATTTATGAATATTTAATATTGATTGATGAACTAAAAATATTAATTTAAACTATTTTCTGCATCTAATTCGAGTGCTTTTTCTCTTTTTAGCTTTTGAATAAGAGCATTCAATTCGAATCCCAATAGAAGAATCATACAATTAATCCAAATGTAAAACATCACTACCAAAAGTGTTCCGATAGAACCATAAAGTTCATTGTATTTAGAGAATTTCACTACCCAAATTCCGAAGAAATAGGAAGACAAAATGATTAAAATTGTTGTAAAAACTGAACCTATTGATATGAAAGCACGTTTTCCATTTCGTTTAATTCCAAATTTAAAAAGTATAGAAGTTGCAATTAGAATCATTAAAATTAAGAAAATGTATCGACTCATTTCTATGATTGGAATACTTTCTGAAAGGACATCTTGAATTTTAGTCTTCTGAATTAAAACTTCAAAAATAACAATGGCTGCAACGGTAATTATCAATATCAATGAAAGCAAAATTGACATTCCGAGAGCTACTAAATATTGACGAACAAAAGCACGTTTGACAGTGATATGTTGTGAATTTTCAAAACCTCCAAGAATTGCATTTACACCATTAGTCATCAACAAAACCGCCATAATAACTCCGGTAGAAATCAATCCTGAATGACTATTGTGAAGAATATCATTTATAATTTTGAAAATGGCATCATAAGTTGTTGGCGGAACACCATCTTTAACAAAGCCAAGAAAATCCTCTTGAAATCCATCAATAGGAATGTAAGGAATTAAATTTAAAATAAATAAAGCAAAAGGAAACAACGCCATGAAAAAACTGAAGGCAATTGCAGCAGCTCTATATGACAAAGCTCCTTCTACAACTCCAGTAATGTATAACTCCAATAACTTATACAACGACAATCCATGAAGCCAAGGTAATTTAATACTTTCGCCCAAAGCTATAAGTTGCTTAATTACAGGAAATCCTTTTATTTTTTCTTCTAACGTCATATTGTTCAGTTTGCAGTTTGCAGATTTCAGTTTGCAGATTTATAGAAACTTGTCAGGGTTATTCATCATATAATTTAAAAGCTTCCCAACTTCATTACTTTTTTCTGTTAAAAAATCAAATTCATCTTTTTTCAAATATTCACACGCATAAGCAAACTCTAACCATCCTTGCGTCTCAGCGTTTTCAGCATCGCTATCTGTCAACTTTGAAATAAAATGTTTTTCATAGCGCCTTTTTCGGGTTGCTTCGGCAATATTTACTGCAACACTTCTTGATGAACGTCTTATTTGATCTGTTAATGAATATTGTTCTTCTTTTGGAAATGATTTTGAAATTTTAAATATATACATTGCCAATTCAAATGATCTTTTATAAGCTAGTAAATCTTGAAACTTCATAATACTATTTTTAAAACTAAAATCTGCTATCTGCCACCTAAAAACTGCTACCTAATCAATTGCTTTCAAACTCAAATCCATGTTATAAACAGAATGTGTCAAAGCTCCAGAAGAAATATAATTTACTCCGCATTCAGCGTATTGGCAAATGGTATTTTCATTAATATTTCCAGATGATTCTGTCAAGCATTTTGTTCCAATTAATTCGACAGCTTTTTTGGTATCTTCAAAATTGAAATTGTCGATTAAAATTCTGAAAACTCCTTCGCTTTGTAAAATTTCTTTTATTTCATCAAGATTTCTAGCTTCAACGATAATTTTTAAATCTTTATTGTTGGCTTTTAAATATTCTTTTGTTTTGTTTATTGCTTTTGTAATTCCGCCAGCAAAATCGTTATGATTGTCTTTCAACATAACCATATCATACAGTGCAAATCGGTGATTTTCGCCTCCACCAATTTTTACCGCCCATTTTTCGCAAGCTCTAAAACCAGGAGTTGTTTTTCTTGTGTCGAGAACTTTTGTGTTTGTTCCTTCTAACAAATCAACGTATTTTCTTGTTTTAGTTGCAATTGCACTCATTCTTTGCATTGAATTCAACACTAATCGTTCCGCTTTTAAAATCGATTGTGAACTGCCTGATACATGAAAAACAACATCACCATATTTTACATTTGAGCCATCATTAATGAACGTTTCTACTTTCATGTTAGCATCAACATAGTTGAAAACCATTTTAGCAAATTCAACTCCGGCAATAATTCCGTTGTCTTTTACTAATAGTTTAGCTTTTCCTTGAGCATCCACTGGAATGCACGCTAGCGAAGAATGATCTCCATCGCCAACATCTTCTCGAATGGCATTTTGTATAATTAATTGGAGTTCGTTTTGGAATTGTTCTTCTGAAATCATAATCTAAATTTGAATTGCTAAAGTAAGGAAAAATGTTGATTTTGTAAATCAGTGTATAATTTGATTTAAAACAATATTTTAAAACTATTTTTAATTACTTTTACATTAATAATCAAATACTTATAACATGAAAACAAATCAGAAACTAATCATTTTAGCACTATTGTTCATTATCACCTTAGGTAATTATAGTAGAATTGGTAATTTTGAATCAATTAGAACCGTAGAATTTTTATCAATATTTGCCTTAGGAGCAATTACTTCATTATTTTTAAGAGAAATTATAATTACTGTAAATAAGTAATTTTCATAAAAAAACCCAAGCTTTAAAACTTGGGTTTCATTTTATTTCAAACTTGCTAAACTTTGCTCAATTGTGGCAATTTTTGCAAGCGCATCGGCTTCTTTTTTGCGTTCCATTTCGAGAACTTTTTCTGGTGCACCATTTACAAATTTTTCATTTGACAATTTTCCTTGAACACTTCTCAAAAAACCTCTTGTATAGTTCAACTCTTCTGTCAATTTAGTAATTTCAGCAGCTACATCAATATTTCCTGTAATTGGAATAAAATATTCGTTTGATTTTACTCTATATGATAAAGCACCATCAACTTTTTCAGTAACATATTCTAAAGAAGTAATATTTCCTAATTTCATTATTACCGAATCAAAGTAGGTTGAAGACTTATCGTTATTAACAACTTTTAAATCGATAGCATCTTTGAATGGAATATTTTTATCTTTTCTAATCGTTCTAATTCCAGAAATTACATCCATAGTAATATCAAAATCAGCAATTAATTTTTCGTCAAATGATTTAGCACTTGGCCATTCGGCAACAATCAATGCTTGTTCAGAAGTTCTTTCTGTTATATGTTGCCAAATTTCCTCCGTTAAAAACGGCATGAATGGATGTAATAATTTTAAATTATTTTCCAACATTTCAATAGCTTTATCAAATGTAGTTTTATCAATTGGTTGTTGATATGCTGGTTTAATCATTTCTAAAAACCAAGAACAGAAATCGTCCCAAACCAATTTATAAATACCCATTAAAGCATCGGAAATTCTGTATTTATCAAAATTCTCTTCAATTTCAGCTAATATTCTTTGTAATTTATTTTCGTACCATTCTATAGCTACTTTAGAAGATTCTGGTTGCGGAATTGCATCAGAAACTTCCCAACCTTTAATTAATTTGAAAGCATTCCAAATTTTGTTTGAAAACGCTTTTCCTTGATTACAAAGTTCTTCATCGAACATGATGTCGTTTCCTGCAGAAGCACTTAAAAGTAATCCCACACGAACGCCATCGGCACCAAATTTTTCAATCAACTCTAATGGCTCAGGAGAATTTCCTAATGATTTTGACATCTTACGACGCTGTTTGTCACGAACTAAACCTGTTAAATATACATTTGTAAATGGTTTTTCACCAGTATATTCATAACCTGCAATAATCATTCGGGCAACCCAAAAGAATAAAATATCTGGACCAGTAACTAAATCATTGGTTGGATAATAGTATTTAAAATCTTCACTTTCAGGGTTTAAAATTCCACCAAAAACCGCCATTGGCCATAACCAAGAAGAGAACCAAGTATCTAAAGCATCAGCATCTTGCTTTAAGTCAGAAGCCTGAAGTTTGAAGTTAGAAGTTTTTGTTCTTGCTAACTCAACTGCTTTTTCGATGTTTTCAGCAACTACAAAATCTTCTTTTCCATCACCATAATAATACGCCGGAATTTGTTGTCCCCACCACAATTGACGAGAAATATTCCAATCTCTAATATTTTCTAACCAATGTTTGTAAGTATTATTAAAACGAGAAGGATGTAATTTAATTTCATCAGATTCTAAAACGGCTTTGATAGCAGGTTTAACTAATTCTTCCATGCTTAGAAACCATTGATCAGACAAACGTGGTTCGATTACCGCTTTTGTTCTCTCAGAAGTTCCAACATTATTAGTGTAACTTTCTGTTTTTAACAAAGCTCCAATTTGTTCCAATTCTGTTTCAATTTCTGTACGAACTACAAAACGATCTTTACCTTGATAGTGCAATCCATAAGAATTTAAAGAGGCATCGTCATTAAAAATATCAATAATTTCTAAATTGTGTTTATCTCCTAAAGTTTTATCGTTTACATCGTGAGCTGGAGTTACTTTTAAACAACCAGTACCAAATTCAACATCAACATATTCGTCTTCAATAATAGGAATTACTCTTCCACAGATGGGAACGATTGCTTTTTTTCCTTTTAAATGAGAAAAACGCTCATCATTTGGGTTAATACAAATTGCTGTATCGCCAAAAATTGTTTCAGGACGCGTTGTTGCAACAGTTAAAAAATCTTCTGAACCTTCAATTTTGTATTTTAAGAAATATAATTTTCCTTGACGTTCTTCAAAGTTTACTTCTTCATCAGACAAAGTAGTTTTTGCTTCTGGATCCCAATTTACCATTCGGTAACCACGATAAATCAATCCTTTATTGTATAAATCTACAAATGAATGAATTACTGAAGCAGACATATCGTCGTCCATTGTAAATTTAGTTCTACTCCAATCGCAAGAACATCCTAGCTGTTTTAGTTGCTCAAGAATTGTTCCGCCATATTTATTAGTCCAATCCCAAGCGTGTTTAAGGAATTCTTCACGAGTTAAATCGTTTTTGTTGATTCCTTCGCTTTTTAATTTTGCAACAACTTTTGCTTCAGTAGCAATAGATGCGTGGTCAGTTCCTGGAACCCAACATGCATTGAAACCTTTTAATCGAGCACGACGAATTAATACATCTTGAATGGTATTATTCAACATGTGTCCCATGTGTAAAACTCCGGTCACATTTGGTGGTGGAATTACAATGGTATAAGGTGTTCTATGGTCAGGTTTAGATGTAAAATAGTCATTTTTCATCCAATAGTCGTACCATTTTTGCTCTATTTCTTTGGCGTTGAATTGTGCAGGAATCATTTATTTTGTTTAAAATGTTTATAGTTTAATTTAGTTTAAAGTTGTTTCGAACGAGATTACAAATATGCAATACCAATGCTTTTTAGCCCCGATTGAAACGGAAATCCTTTTCTTTTTTCTTTAAAAAAGAAAAGATTGCAGAGAAAAGCGGGAAAATGGATTGCCGATAAATCCCGAACCATTCGCTCCAAAAAAATTGGTATGTTTTTTGTATATCTTAATGCAAAAGTAAGTAATATGTACTTTTATAAAAAATTAAGAATTAAATTTTTGTGTATTAATTTAAAGTAAGTAATTTTACACTAACCAAATTAAAAAAAGAAATGAAAAAAATTATACTTTTTGCTGCTGTTTTGATGAGTGCTGTGAGTTTTGCTCAAGCGAAAATTGAATTTAAAGCCAAAGACAACACGATTGATTATGGAACGGTTTCTAAAGGCGATGATGATGGTGTGAGAGATTTTATTTTTACCAATACTGGTGATGCTCCTTTGATTATTACAAACGTTCAATCGACTTGTGGTTGTACGGTTCCTACGAAGCCAACTGCTCCAATTATGCCTGGTAAATCTGATAAAATTTCGGTGAAATATAACATGAATCCTGGTCCGATTAGAAAAACGATTACTGTTGAAACGAATGCAACAAATGTAGAAGGCGGAAGAGTTGCTTTGAAAATTAAAGGTGACGTAGTTGTGAAACAAGAAGTGAATCCACTTGAGAAGAAAAAATCAAGCCCGATGCAATAAATGATAAACGCTCTAAAATTTAGAGCGTTTTTTTTTATATTATACTTTTTAGTTGAAATTTTATTTTTAATGGTTTTCCATTTCTTTCAACCTGAAATTCAATTGTTCTTCCTTCCTCTGATTTTAATAAATCATTAATTTCTTGCAGATTAAAATCAAAACCATCCTTTTTATTGATTTTAACTATTACATCATCTTTTTTCAATCCTGCCAATTCAGCTGGAGAATTTTTTCGAACATTTGCAATGATGTAAACCGGCTTAAGTTCAAATTTATATTTGAGTTGATGGCTAATTCTATTTCCGTTAGTATCAAATAAATCATTTGTTGATCCTTTATTAGTGTTATCAAGAAATGCTTCTTGTATCCACTGTAATCCTTGATGTTGCACTTCAATTCCTGACATATTAAAATTGAAATCATCTTCAAAATATTTATTCTTTTTAAGATACATCATACTATTTTGATAATCAAATGCCACAGTAAATCGTTTCATTAATTCAGCACCAATAGAACCATTTCTGTTGTATATATTATCAATTTCTTTTGTTGCTAAAGTATCAGGAAAAGCAACTAATGGTTTTGAAAAAACAAAATCATTAATTTTAAACTCATTAATTCTGGCACGTAATCCATAAACATCACCGCTAAAACCAAGCCCTAAATAATCCTCAAAAACAATTTTAGGTACTTGAATATTCTTACTTGTACTTTTAAAAAGCCAAATAGCATCACTATTTCCTGTATCAATTAAAAGTTTTGTATCTAATTGAGTGGTTTCAAAAACTGATTTTGAAATTATGTAGGGTTTTCCTTCGTGAAGTATTAGTGGAACCTTAGAGTATGATTTAAATTTTTTAATTTGCTTATTTACATCTTTATAGACAATTATTTTATTTGCTTCATAATCAATTTTTATAAAATGATTTTTGAAAAAATTATATCCAATAACTCCATTTATAGGAACTCCAACTTGTGAAGAAATATTAATTTCTTGGTCTAAAACTAAAAAAATCATATGATTATTATCTTCAATATTTTTAATCTTGATTTTGTTTTTAGTGGATTTATAACCTTCAAAAGATTCCTTAGAACCAAAACCTTTCATCTTAATTTTTTCGATTTCAGAAAAAACAATTTCACTTGTTTCGTCGATACTAAAAAGAATTGTTTCCTCTACACCTGTGTCTAAAAGAAAATTGAGATTAACTCCATTAACCTCGACCGGTATAACAATTAAGTTATTTACTAATTTAAATGGAATGGTAGCTTTACTTTTAGAATCACTAAATTGAAACTGACTCTGAGCCAATATATTTAAGCTACAAGAAAATAAAATTATACAAATTAAACTTCTAAACATTAGGTCATAATTTTTATAAATTTAATAAAATATTCATTTACAAAATGATTTTTTACTAATAATAGAATAAAAAATTGCAAATTTGCACTACTAAAATTTCAATTATGCCAAAAATTTCAAACAAAGGACAACAAATGCCTGAATCACCAATTAGAAAATTGGTTCCTTATGCTGACATTGCTAAGAAAAAAGGTCATAAAGTATATCATTTAAACATTGGTCAACCTGACATAAAAACTCCAGAAGTAGCATTAAATGCTGTAAAAAATGTTGACATAAAAGTATTAGAATACAGTCATTCAGCAGGTTTTGAAAGTTACAGAACTAAACTATCACAATATTATAAAAATCATGGTTTACCAATTGAAGTTGAAGATATTATAATTACGACTGGTGGTTCTGAAGCACTACTTTTTGCAATGGGAAGTACCATGGATGTTGATGATGAAATTATTATTCCTGAACCATTTTATGCAAACTACAATGGTTTTTCAACAGCATCAGGAGTAAAAGTTGTTCCTGTAATTTCTACAATTGATGATGGATTTGCTTTACCACCAATAGCTGCATTTGAAAAACTAATTACACCAAAAACTAAAGCTATTTTAATTTGTAATCCTGGTAATCCTACTGGTTATTTGTATTCAAAAGAGGAAATTCAACAACTTTCAGAAATAGTCAAAAAACATGATTTATTTTTAATTGCAGATGAAGTTTATCGCGAATTTATTTATGATGAAACTGACAAACATTATTCTGTAATGAATGTTGCTGGAATTGAAGAAAATGCAATCATGATTGATTCTGTTTCAAAAAGATACAGCATGTGTGGCGCAAGAATTGGCTGCATTGTTTCAAAAAACAAAGAAGTTATGAAAGCTGCAATGAAATTTGCTCAAGCTAGATTAAGTCCGCCTACATTTGCTCAAATAGCTAGTGAAGCTGCTCTTGAAACTCCTCAGAGTTATTTTGATGAAGTCATTGAAGAGTATAAAGACCGAAGAGATACTTTAATTACTGAACTTCAAAAAATTGAAGGAGTAAAAGTAGCTACTCCAAAAGGTGCTTTTTATTGTATTGCTCAATTACCAATTAAAAACGCTGATGATTTTGCACAGTGGTTATTAGAATCATATGATTTAAATGGAGAAACTGTTATGGTTGCACCTGCGGCAGGTTTTTATTCCACACCTAATGTTGGTTTAAACGAAGTCCGAATTGCATATGTACTAAAAAAAGAAGATTTAGTTCGTTCTGTTGAAATTTTAAAAGAAGCTTTAAAAGTTTACAATTCTAAATAATTTTTTGGAGCAAATGGTTTGGGCTTTCTTGTAGTCCATTTTCCTGCTTTTTGTTCTATCTTTCATAAAAAAAAGTTCCTTTTCAGGAACTTTTTTTTATGAAAGGATGCCACTTCAATCAGGGCTAAACAGCAAACTATAGATACAAAAAAAGGATTCCCAAAACGAGAATCCTTTATTGATTTAATTTAAAAACCTATCTTTTTAATGAGAAATGGGCTTTAAATTGTTTTGTTTTTGATTGTTCTATATAATCTACACTAAACCAATAATCAGTTGATGGTAGTGGTTGTCCATTAAAGGTTCCGTCCCATCC
>NZ_JAIXUB010000008.1 GCF_027484205.1 Flavobacterium sp. | reverse complement strand
TATCTATTATAACAACGAAAGAATAAAATCAAATTTAAACAAAATGAGTCCGATAAAATATCGAACTCATTATTATCAAAATTAATTATAAATTTGTCTAAACTTTTGGGTGCAGTCTAGTTACGAAAGGCATTTTTTTATTTACTTGTTTTAATCCAATTGTTTACTTTTTTCTCCAAAAGAGCCAATGGCATAACACCTGATTCTAAAACTATTTGATGGTATTTTTTGATGTCAAATTTTGAACCTAATTCTTTTTCGGCTTTTTTGCGAAGTTCAATTATTTTTAGTTGACCTATTTTATAGGATAATGCTTGACCTGGAACTGCCATATAACGCTCAATTTCTGAAATGATACTCGCTTCACTTTCGGCTTCGTTGTCTAAAGAATATTGAATGGCTTGCTCGCGTGTCCAACCTTTTGAATGCATTCCTGTGTCAACTACTAAACGAATGGCACGATGCATTTCGCTTCCTAACATCCCAAAATATTGATATGGATCTTTGTATAAACCTAACTCTTTTCCTAAACTTTCGGTGTATAAAGCCCAACCTTCACCATAAGCACCAAACCAATTGAATTTTCTAAAATCGGGTAAAGCTTTGTTTTCTTGTTGTAGTGAAATTTGAAAATGATGTCCCGGAATGGCTTCGTGAAGGAATAAATCTTCATCGGCATAATAATTATAGCTTTTTACATCGGGAATTGGAACATAAAAAGTTCCTGGTCGAGAACCATCTGCTGCACCTTGAACATATTCTGCACTTGCTGTTTTTTCTCTAAAAGCTTCTGTTCTTTTTATTTGGAATGCTGTTTTTGGTTGCAATGAAAATAATTTATCCACATTTGGTTTGATTGTAGCGTGGTATTTTTCAAAATTAGCTATTACTTCTTCCGGTTTTTTGAAAGGTTTTAATTCGGCTTTGTTTCTCACGTAATCGAAAAACTCTTTTATGGTTCCTTTAAATCCAACTTCGGTTTTCACTTTTTCCATTTCCGATTTTAATCGAGCTACTTCTTGCAAACCTAAATTGTGAATTTCTTCAGGAGTCATTTCGGTTGTAGTCCATTGTTTTACATAGGCTTTGTATAAATTTGCGCCATTTGGTAACGCTCCAATTCCGCTTGTGTTTCTAGATTTTGGAAGATACTCTGATTTTATAAATGCAGTCATTTTCTTAAATCTCGGAAGTAATTTATCGTTGATTGTTGATGCGTATTCTTTTTTTAGTATTTCTTTTTGGGAATTTGAAATTTCAGATGGTATTGATTTTATAGTTGTGTAAAAAATATTGTCTTCTGCATTTTGAGTAATCATTTCGTCAAATTGATTTAATACTTTGAAAGACAAAACTTTTGGTAAAACTACATTTTTATCGACTCCTTTTTTCATGTAAACCATTGCAGAATCTAACCAAACTGCATACAAATCCATTCTTTTTAAGAAGTTTTTATAATCTTTCTCGGTTTTGAATGGTTGTGCACTTTCGCCTGCTGCAAATTGTGCCATAGTCAAATGCGTTCCCCAAAATTGATGAATTGGTGTAAGATTAGCATTTTGTTGAAGCAAATCTTTTCCGACAGCAATTTCCCATTTAATGATGTCGAAACTGTTTTTTTCTTCCTCAGAAAGTGATTCAAAATCGATTTTTGAAAGTTCGGTTTCGTATTTGTTGAAAAATTCAACTTGCTTTTTTCTGAAAGAATCCGTCATTTCAAATTGCAATTGGTCGTTGTATTTGTTTTGACCATTGAGTGTTGCATCTAAAGGATTTAGGATGTTTTTTTCGTCAAAATAACTTTCGGTTAATTTTTTGAAATCTACTGATTTTTCTTCCGATTTACAGTTTACTAACAAGATTGAAAGTAAAATGAAGGAAGAAATTGTTTTCAAATTTTTCATTTATATTTTGGTTATTGGTTGGTTAAAACTACTGAAATTTATTCAATACAAAAACTAATTAGCCCTGATTGAAATGGAAATCTTTTTTATTGTTTTTAGAAAAAAGCCCTTCGACTGCGCTCAGGGTGACAAAACAATAAAAAGATTGAAACGAAAAGCAGGAATAGGGTTTATAAAAATTCCCGAACTATTTGCTCCAAATTAATTTAAGCGTTTAATGCTTCAACAATAATATCTTTATCGTTTAGCATGTCTTTTAGCATGTTTTCGATGCCATTTTTTAAAGTGAATGTCGACGATGGACAACCGTTGCACGAACCTTGAAGAACGACTTTCACTCGTTTACTATTTTCATCGTAAGAATCGAACAAGATATTTCCTCCGTCTGCTGCTACTGCAGGTTTTACGTATTCTTCTAAGATGTTAATAATCTGTTGTGAAGTAGTGTCTAGGTTATCAAAATTTTTTATTTGTTGTTTTTCAGATTTGGCATCCTGAACGATTAAATCTTCATCGATAACTGTTCCTCCATTTTCGATGAATTGTTTGATAAAGGTGCGAACTTCCAATGTTATTTCGTCCCAAGAAGCAATGTCAAATTTTGTAATAGAAATATAATTTTCATCAATAAAAATCTCTTTTACAAATGGAAATTGAAATAATTCTTTTGCTATTGGCGATGCTGCAGTTTCGTCAATATTTTTAAATTCGACTGCTGTTTTTGTCAATCTTCTGCTGACAACAAATTTTAAAGTTGCAGGATTTGGAGTGGTTTCTCCATAAACGGTTATAGCAGATTTTTTTGGTTTGAAAGCGTCTTCAATTATTATTTTACCGCCGTTTTTTACATATTCTTCAATTTGTTCAGCAACAGCATCTTTAACGTCATTCCAATCGACAATACTAAATCTTTCGATGGCAATAAAGTTGCTTGAAATGTAAACTGTTTTTACGAATGGAAGGTAAAATAATTGTTGTGCAATAGGCGAATTTTTAGCTTCATCTATGTTTTTAAATTCAAAACTTTCGTTTTGAGTTATAAAATCTGGGAATTCAAATTTAAGAATTGTTGGATTTTGTGTTTCTTTTATATTTAGTTTCATAGTAAATCTTGTAATTTTCTACAAATTTAACAAAGTTATTTTCATGGAATGTTTATATTTGGGGTTTTTAAACAATTAATTAACACTTTAGACGTTATTTAATAACAATTGTCTTAGTAACCAAATATACTATGAAGAGAATTTTACTTATTTTTTTAGTTGTATTTTGCAATAGTGTTTTCGGGCAACTTATTGTAGATAATACAACGCAGACACCAGCTCAATTAGTTCAAAATGTATTGTTAGGTGGTGGTATTACAGTTTCAAATATTACTTTTAATGGAGCTGCTGCCAATGCTACGATGGTAAGAGATCAAGTTGGTTTTTTTACAAATGGAGTTACCACTAACTTAGGAATCAACGAAGGGATTATTCTTTCAACAGGAAGAGCAACCGAAGCTATTGGTCCAAATAATTCTGGAAGTACTACACAGGCATCAATTTTTCCTATGGGTGGCGATCCTGATTTAGCAGCAATTGCTACTGGTGCTATTAACACAAAGGCGATTTTAGAATTTGATTTTGTGCCGATTGGAAATACTTTAAGCTTTAATTTTGTTTTTGGTTCTGAGGAGTACTTAGAATATGTTGGGTCTTCTTTTAATGATGTATTTGGTTTCTTTTTAAGTGGTCCAGGAATAACTGGTCCATATACTGGTGGCGCAGCAAATATTGCATTAGTACCGTCAACAACAACAGCGATATCTATTAATAATGTAAATGCAACTTCATTTCCTGCTTTTTATGTTAATAATGGAACTGGAGCTACACCAGCGGCAAATCCTACAATTCAGTTTGATGGTTTTACTACTGTGATTGCGGCTCAAGCTAATGTTCAATGTGGTATGACTTATCATATTAAATTAGCAATATCGAATGTTGGAGATTCTGCATTTGATTCTGCTGTATTTTTACAGGCACAAAGTTTTAATACAAATGCATTTAGTTTTCCAAATGATTTTTTAGTTTCGAACGGTTTTGCTCCTTGTGATGGAAGTACTGCTACAATTTGTACTGGTTTATCAGCGACAATTCCTCATACTTGGACATTCAATGGTGTTCCAATGCCTGCAGAAACTGGTCCTTGTATTACTGTTTCTCAACCAGGTGTTTATTGTGCAACGGCGTATCCATATGGTCCAGGTTGTCCTATATCAGATTGTATTACAGTTGAGTTTTTACCACCTTTGCCTATAAATCCACCAGACAATTTAGTTGAATGTACTAATACAGTTGATTTAACACAAAATACATCTCAAGTATTAGGATCACTTTCGCCAAGTTTATTTGATGTGAATTATTTTACAAACTTGACAGATGCAGAGAATTATGCAAGTAATATATTAGTTCCAACAGCATACACACTTACAAGTAATCCTCAAACTATTTACATTAGAGTAGATGATTCGTCGGGTTCTAATTGTTTTAGTATTCAATCATTTACCGTAACAGTTGACCCAGTTACTTGTTTAGCTTATGCAAATCAACCACCAAATCTTGAACAGTGTGATGACGCTTCGAATGATGGAATAGGGACTTTTGATTTTTCACCCCAAACACCAATTACTTTAGGAGCGCAAAATCCAGCTGACTACACGGTAACATATCATTTGACTTTAGCAGGTGCGCAAGGAGATACAGGTGCAATAACTTCAATTACTAATTTTCAAAATACTGTAAATCCACAAACTATATATATTAGAGTTGAAGATAACACAGATCCAACATTTTACGCAACAAACTCTTTTCAATTAATAGTTCATCCTCAACCTGCAACACCAAATCCATCTGATGTAACGGTTTGTGATAGTTATATTTTACCAGCTTTACCTACAGGACAAACTTATCATTCGGCATCAGGCGGAAGTGCAACAACTTTGATTTCTGCTGGAACTAGTATTTCTACTTCTCAAACAATTTATGTTTTTGCACAATCTGGAACTACACCTAATTGTACAGCAGAAGGAGATTTTGTAGTTACTATAAATTCAACACCGACTGCACCAAATCCATCAGATGTAACGGTTTGCGATAGTTATGTTTTGCCAGTTTTACCTGTAGGACAAACCTACCATTCGGCATCAGGAGGTAGTCTTGCAACATTATTACCAGTTGGAACATCAATAACAACTACTCAAACAATTTATGTTTTTGCCCAAACTGGAACAACACCAAATTGTACAAGTGAAGGTGATTTTGTAGTTACAGTAAATACGACACCTGCTGTACCAAATCCTTCAGATGTGACAGTTTGTGGTAGTTACATATTACCTGTATTACCTTCAGGTCAAACTTATCATTCTGCAACTGGAGGAAGTTTAGCAACTCAAATTGCATCAGGAACATCAATAACAACTACTCAAACGATTTACATTTTTTCACAAACAGGTACAACTCCAAATTGTACAAGTGAAGGAGATTTTGTTGTTACTGTAAATATTTCTCCAACTACACCAAATCCATCCGATGTAACAGCTTGTGATAGTTATGTTTTACCTGCTTTACCAGCAGGACAGAGCTATCATACAGCTTCAGGCGGAACAGGAACAACATTATCCGCAGGAACATCAATTACAAGTTCACAAACTATTTATGTTTATGCACAAACAGGAACAAC
>NZ_JAIXUB010000006.1 GCF_027484205.1 Flavobacterium sp. | reverse complement strand
TTTGAGAATACAACTGGACCTAACCTACCATCACCTACAACACCAACTCCATGGACGCTTGGAACAGGAATATCAGGAAATCAATGGACGGTTTTTGATAACGGTGTTGGTTTAGGTCAACGATGGGAAATCAACAATGTTGTTGCAACACCTCCATTAGTTAAATCAGGTTTAAATGCTGCCTACATCAATAGAGAAAATATTGGAATTGGAAATACCTCCGAAGATTATTTAGCTACTCCATTAGTTTCAATTCCGCCAAATCCTGTTCTAAGATTTTCAAGTAGAACATTTACACTAGGAAATCAAGGAACAATTTATCAAGTAAAATTATGTCCTGGTACATTAAACCCATCAATTCCTGCAAATTATACTACACTTCTTGCAGAATATAATGAAAACCAACTTTCTAGCACTTTTAATATATATGAAGAAAAAATTTTATCTCTTCCTTCTTCATTAGTTGGAACACAAGTATATATAGCTTTTGTTAGAAAACATACACAAACAACTCCATCACTTGAAGGTGATAGATGGCTACTCGATAACGTTAATATAGAATCTACTTCTTGCGCCACACCAACAACTTTAGATACCACTGGAATTGGAGCAAATAGCGCAACACTAAATTGGACAAATCCAAATGGAGCGACATCTTGGGAAATAGAAGTTATACCATCAGGATCAACTCCAACAGGAACAGGAGTGATTTATAATGGCAGTTTACCGTATGTAATTTCAGGTTTATCATCAAACACATCTTATAAATATTATGTTAGAGAGATTTGCTCTACAACAACCTCAAGTAATTGGGCTTTATCCTCAATTTTTACAACATCAACGTGTTCAGTTCCTACTTCCATTACTACAAATGGTATTAGTCCAACAAGTGCAATTTTAACTTGGGCTGTTGGTTCTGCTACTCAATGGGAAGTAATTGTTTCATTGGCTACTGAAACAGTACCTACAAGTACTTCAGTTGGAACAATAGTAAATGAAAATACCTATACTGCATCTGGATTAACAACTGGAACTGCATATAAATTTTATGTAAGAGCAATTTGTGGTGTTGATTTTATAAGTAACTGGTCAATAGGTTATACATTTACTCCATATTCATCTTTACCACCATTAGTGACTAATACAACAACTTACACAAATGAACAATTAGTTACAAATGTTTTAGTAAACAATCCTTGCATATCAATTTCAAATGTTACCTCAAGTACGGGTACAAATTTTGGTTCAACCAATGGTATTGGATATTTTACAAATACAAATCCAACTTTCCCTTTAGCTTCAGGTATTGTTCTCTCTACTGGTAACGTAAATAACATTCCTGGTCCAAATTCATCTATTTTAAGTAATGGTGCAAGTTCTTGGGCAGGTGACGCACAACTTGACAACATCATTACAACTGCTACAGGAACTGCAATGAACTCATTGAACGCAACTAAACTTGAATTTGATTTTACAAGTTTGAATGAATTTATGAGTTTTGATTTCTTATTTGCATCAGAGGAATATGGCACGTTCCAATGCTCTTATTCAGATGCTTTTGCATTTCTTTTAACCGATTTAGAATCTGGAATTACAACAAATTTAGCAGTAGTTCCTGGAACAACAACGCCAATATCTGTTGTGACAATTAGAGATACTGAATTTAATACAGGATGTTCATCTGTTAATGCAGATTTCTTTGACACTTATTTTAATGGTGCAAATATTTATTCATCAGCAACAAATTTCAATGGACAAACTACTGAAATGACAGCTTCATCTGCAATCATTCCTAATCATCCTTATCACATTAAATTAGTTGTTGCTGACAGAAGTGATGCTGCTTTTGATTCTGCTGTATTCATTAAAGCTGGAAGTTTTACATCTGGTCCACCTGAATGTTCTGACAAAATTAATTTAGTAGCTTTTGTTGATACAAATAGTAATGGAATTCAAGATAGTGGTGAAGTTAATTTTACTTATGGTTCATTTGTCTATCAACAAAATAATACTGGTGACATTAGTAATATTTCATCACCTTTTGGTACCTATACAATTTATGATTCAAATTCAACAAATACTTATGATTTTAGTTATGTATTAAATGCTGAATATGCACCATATTATTCTGTTGGAACTACAAATTATAATGATGTTAACATTGCATTAGGTAGTGGAACACAAACATTATATTTCCCAATAACATTAGTAAATGGATATAATGATGTGGCTGTTTCAATCGTTCCTACTTCTGCCCCAAGACCAGGTTTTAACTATACTAATAAAATTGTATATAAAAATTTAGGTATTGCAACAACAAACGGGCAAATTTCATTTACTAAAGATGCGGATGTAACAATAACATCTGTATCACAACCAGGAATTATCAACAATGCAACAGGTTTTACTTATGATTTTACAAATTTAACTCCATATGAAACTCGATTTATTAATGTAACGATGAGTGTTCCTGCAATTCCTGTAGTGAATTTGGGCGATGTTTTAACAAATAACGTAACAGTTTCTGCTCCATCTGGAGATATTAACTTATCCAACAATGCTTTTTCAAATTCTCAAATTGTAGTAGCTTCTTATGATCCAAATGACAAAATGGAATCGCATGGAGATAAAATACAGTTTAATCAATTTGCTTCAAATGATTATTTATATTACACCATTCGATTCCAAAATGAAGGAACTGCAAATGCAATAACTGTTAGAATTGAAGATTTATTAGATTCAAGATTAGACGAAACTAGTATTCAAATGGTTAATGCTAGTCATGATTATATTATGGAAAGAGTAAATAATCAAATCATTTGGAAATTTGATTACATCAATTTGCCTCCAGCTCTTTCAAATGAAGAATTGAGCAAAGGTTATGTTTTCTTCAAAATAAAACTAAAACCTGGATTTGCTGTTGGAGATATTGTTCCAAACACCGCAAATATCTTCTTTGATACCAATCCTGCTATTGTTACCAATACTTTCAACACAGAATTTGTTGCCGCTTTGGGTAATTTAGCTTTTGATTCCGGAAGTTTTATGATGGTTCCAAATCCAGCATCTGATTTTGTTCAAATTTATTTACAAAATAATTCAGAAAGTATTAAATCAATTCTAATTCATGATGTTTTAGGAAAAACAATTAAAATGATTGATGAAGTAAATTCAAATCAAACACAAATAAACACATCTGAACTTTCTCAAGGTGTTTATATGATTGAAATCACAACCAATGGCGGATTAAAACAAGT
>NZ_JAIXUB010000015.1 GCF_027484205.1 Flavobacterium sp. | reverse complement strand
TTGAATAATGCTTCTTTAAAACTAGTTCTACACATTCTAATTTAAATGTGTAATCATACTTAACTTTTCTTTCCATAAAAAATGCCCCAAATAGTGTCTAACTTTTTGGGGCATGTTCAAACTGAAAGGCATTTTTTTTTTAAGCAGTAACTTCTTCCGAGGATTTTAAGTTTATCGGTTTTCCATCAACATCATAAAACTGATAACGGTATTTCAATTTTCCATTTACTTCTTCTATATCAACATGCATTTGATAAAAACCATTATTCCACTCTACAATAATATCAAAATAGTAATCACCTACTCCAAAGCTTGTAGGCAAATTACTTACATAAACCAATTTTTTAGATTTTAAATTTAAAGTATTTACCTCAATATTATTGTATGCACCTACGTCTTCGTTATCGAAAGTTCTTCCCATATAACTATATTCCTTGGCTTTTTTCTTGCTCTTTCCTTCTTTCGGATCATTATAAATATCCTTCACAGAAAATATTACATCTTTCAAAGAAAACTTTCCAACGTTTACCAAAGAAAATTTCAATTGATGAATGTAGGTAATACGTTGTCCTTTTTTTCGAGGTTCATCATCAGCTAAATCAGAGCTTTCGCCTAAATCAATATCTTTAATTTCAATAATAGGAATGTTCTGACCTGATACTTGAGTCATTACTTCTGGTTTCGATTCTCCCGAAACTTTTGGATTGTAATCTGCATCAACAAATTGCTCCTTTGTTTCTTGAATTTCGTCACTTAAAACATCAATTTTTTTATTGGCAATATCTATTCCAGTTTCACTTTTTTCTTCAATAGAAATCACCTCATTACTTGAACGATACAACGAAAACAATGCACCGGTTATCAATGCAAAACCAATAAAAGCTAAAATAAGTGCTGTCATAGAAGGATTTCTTTTCATTCCAATAAATTGGTTACAATTCAGACTTAGAGATTATACAAAAATACTCATTGAAAAGGAATCAATTTTAGATAAAAAAATAAGTTCTTAACATAGAAATTAACCGATTTTGTAGAAATAAAAAAAGTCCAAACTCTCGTTTGGACTTTTTGTGCGGATAATAGGACTTATTTCGACTTCGCTCAGCATAAACTTCTCGTCCTTTTTGCCCACAAAAAAAGTCCAAACTCTCGTTTGGACTTTTTGTGCGGATAATAGGAATTACTTCGACTTCGCTCAGCATAAACTTCTCGTCCTTTTTGCCCACAAAAAAAGTCCAAACTCTTGTTTGGACTTTTTGTGCGGATAATAGGACTCGAACCTACACGCCTTGCGGCACCAGATCCTAAGTCTGGCATGTCTACCAATTTCACCATATCCGCGAAATTTGTGAGTGCAAATATAAGAATAATTCTTAATTACAAATTATGAAATAGGAATTTTTTTTAAAACTCTTTTTCGTACTTTTGAATTTCAAAATAAACCATTAAAAATGAATAATATAAAACAATACGTTCAAGAAAACAAAGAGCGTTTTCTAAACGAATTAATCGAATTATTAAAAATTCCTTCTGTAAGTGCTGATACGGCTTACTCGCAAGATGTGATAGATACTGCTAATGCCGTGAAAGCTTCATTAGAAAAAGCAGGTTGTAATCATGTTGAAATTTGTGAAACTCCAGGTTACCCAATCGTCTTTGGAGAACATATTATTGATAAAAATCTTCCAACAGTTCTGGTTTACGGACATTATGATGTACAACCGCCAGATCCACTAGAATTATGGACTTCTCCACCTTTTGAACCTATAATAAAAGCTACAGAAATTCATCCAGAAGGTGCAATTTTTGCTCGTGGCGCATGTGACGATAAAGGTCAAATGTATATGCACGTAAAAGCATTTGAATACATGATTCAAAACAATTGTTTGCCTTGCAACGTAAAATTTATGATTGAAGGTGAAGAAGAAGTTGGATCAAAAAGCTTATCATGGTTTGTTACTCAAAATCAAGAAAAACTAGCTAATGATGTGATTTTAATTTCTGATACTGGTATGATTTCTAACCAACAACCATCCATAACAACTGGCTTGCGTGGTTTAAGTTATGTTGAAGTGGAAGTTACTGGACCAAATCGTGATTTGCATTCTGGACTTTATGGTGGCGCTGTGGCTAATCCTATCAACGTATTAACTAAAATGATTGCGTCGTTACATGACGAAAACAACCATATCACAATTCCTGGATTTTATGACAAAGTAGAAGAACTTTCTGCTGCCGAAAGAGCCGAAATGGCAAAAGCACCTTTTAGTTTAGATAACTACAAAAAAGCGTTAGATATTGATGATGTTTATGGTGAAACAGGTTATGTTACCAATGAAAGAAACTCAATTCGTCCTACATTAGACGTTAACGGAATTTGGGGTGGATATACTGGCGAAGGTGCAAAAACAGTAATTGCAAGCAAAGCTTACGCAAAAATATCAATGCGTTTGGTTCCAAATCAAGATTGGGAAGAAATTACAGAATTGTTCTCGAAACATTTTACAAGTATTGCTCCTAAATCTGTAAAAGTAAAAGTTACACCGCATCATGGTGGACAAGGTTATGTAACGCCAATTGACAGTATTGGTTATCAAGCTGCCAATAAAGCTTATACTGAAACTTTTGGCGTTCCTGCAATTCCTGTACGCTCTGGAGGAAGTATTCCAATTGTTGCTTTATTCGAAAAAGAATTAAAATCTAAAACTATATTAATGGGATTCGGATTAGATTCTGATGCCATTCACTCACCAAACGAGCATTTTGGAATTTTTAATTACTTAAAAGGTATTGAAACTATTCCTTTGTTTTACAAGTATTTTGTGGAAATGAGTAAGTAAACTTGCCACAAAGACACTAAGACACAAAGAATTTTAATCCGTTCATTCTTAATTGAGTGAACGGATTTTTTTTGGAAAAATGTTAAATTTTCATTCTACACTTGTAGAAGTAAAATTTTATTCTACATTTGTAGAGTTAATTCTAAAAACGTAGAGCAATGCAATTATCAAATTCAGAAGAACAGTTAATGGAACATTTATGGAAACTTGAAAAAGCTTTCATGAAAGATTTGCTAGAAGCTTTTCCTAAACCAAAACCAGCTACAACAACTATTGCCACTTTATTAAAAAGGATGATTGATAAAAAGTTTGTGGCTTACAACGAATTTGGAAATTCAAGAGAATACTATCCATTAGTTAAAAAAGAAGATTATTTCTCAAAACACGTTAACGGATTGATTAAAAACTTCTTTAACGATTCAGCTTCACAATTTGCTTCCTTCTTTACAAGAGAAACTAATCTAACCGAAAAAGAATTAGAAGAACTAAAAAAAATCATCGATGTTGAACTTCAAAAAAAGAAAAAATGATCGACTTTCTATTAAAATCAACCATCAGTTTAACCGTTTTTCTAGGCTTCTACCATTTGGTTTTAGAACGTGAAAAAATCCACCATTTCAATCGATTTTATCTTTTGTTTACGATTATAATTTCGTTTGTAATTCCGTTTTTGACTTTTGAAATTATCAAAATTGTTCCTGTTATTCAAAACATCGAACCTTTAAATACTGTAATAACTTCATCTGAAATTCCAGAAAATGAAAATCAAGGAAATCTTTTACCAAATGAAGAAAACATCAATTACATCGCAATCGTATTGTGGAGTTTGTATGGACTAATTAGCTTCTTTTTATTATCAAGATTCGGAAAAAACATTTGGAAATTAATTGCAAAATCTAAATCCAATTCTATTGTAAAATATAAAAATGCCAATTTGATTTTAGTTGAAGAAAAAACACTTCCTCACACCTTTTTGAATTCGATATTTATAAATCTTGACGATTATAACAATAGAAATATTGAAGATGAATTGTACACGCACGAATTGGTTCATGTAACGCAAAAACATACCTTAGATATTTTATTTATAGAATTCTTAAAAGCAATTTTCTGGTTCAATCCACTTTTCCTTTTCTATAAAAAAGCGATTCAACTCAACCACGAATTTCTCGCCGATGAAGAAATTGTGAAAACTTATAACAATGTTCCGTTTTACCAAAATTTACTTTTACAAAAAGGAAGCAACAACCAAACGATTTACCTAGCTAGTAACCTAAATTATTCCGTAACCAAAAAACGATTAATTATGATGACAAAAAAAACATCGCAAAAAATAGCAGTTTTAAAAAAAATTGCAATTGTTCCAATTCTTGCAGGATTAATTTACCTTTTCTGCTTCAAAATTGTAGCACAAGAAAAGGTAATCAATACAAATTCAAATGATAAAAACCTAAAAACTACCGATAAAGATAAAATTAGAGATAATTATTACAGTGGTGTTTATGTAAAAATTATTGATGAACGAACTAATAGAAAAGACGTAACTCTGTATGAAAATCTTTCATTAGAAGATAAAAGAAAATACTTAAATTTAATTCCTGAGATTCAAATTGAAAAAGAAATTCCTGCATTATTATTTGAAAATTTAAAATCCAAAAACTTTAAAATTGGAATTAATAATAAGTTGATTAAAAAAGAGGAATTAAAAAAGTATCAACGAACTGATTTTAGTTATTATTCCTGTCATATGATTAATAAAAGTGAGAGAACAAAAGAGTTTCCGCAAGGATATCAATATACACTTTACACAAAGGAATATTTTGATAAAAACATGAAAAACAGTCAAGTTCATTTTAAAGGTGATACCATAATAATTGGAAACGTAAGCTATCAAACTGCGATGAAAAATAAAATAGCAAAAACTTTAAAAGCTGATACACTTGTTTGGTATACTGAAGGCAAAGAAGGATACAATTTGTACATGAATGAGAAAAAAGAAAAGAAAATTATTGTAATTGATGCTGGTCATGGCGGTCAAGATTTTGGTGCTACAAATGAGGAATGGAATGAAAAAAACCTAACTTCACTGATTGCAAAAAAAATTAAAGAAATGCATTCTGATTCTGATGTAGAAATTCATTTCACTAGAACTGATGATGAGTTTATGGATTTGAAAAAAAGAAGTGACTTTATAAATAACTTAAAAGCAGATTTAGTGATTTCTCTTCACGTTAATCAAAATAAGAATACAGACGCAAACGGATTTGAAGTATTTATAAGTGATCAAAATAACCTAATAGAAGAATCTAAAGTTTTTGCTGAAAAGCTCACCACAAAATTATCTAAAACACAACTAAGAAATAGAGGATTAAAATTTGCTCCATTTTGGATTTTAAAAAATTCGCTTTGTCCTTCAATGGTTGTTGAACTTGGATTTATTTCAAATGAAAATGACCGAAAATTTATTACAAGTGAAAAAGGTCAAACCGAAATTGCTAAATACATTGTAGATTTTATTTCGGAGGTAAAGTAATTTAATTCAACAAAATAGTCTGAACTAATCCGCTCTAATCAAGCGGATTTTTTATTTAAAAACGATTTATAAAACATTGGCTAACAAAACTAATTTCCATCATTTTACAACATTATAAAATTTTTGGCGTTAAATTTGTATAACATCAATCATCATAAAATCAATCAATCATGTTAAAACGTTTTTTTATTCTTTGTTCTGGTGTCGATACTGACATTGTGAACGGTTGTTCCAACGGCGAACAAAACAAATATGCTGGAATTGGAGCGACAGTGTTCTTCACAGCAATTATGGCTTTTATAGCTAGTAGTTATGCACTTTTTACCGTTTTCGACAATGTCTATACGGCAGTTTTCTTTGGATTAGTGTGGGGATTTTTAATCTTCAATCTCGATAGATTTATTGTTTCTACAATCAAAAAACGTGATAATTTTTTAGACGAATTTATTCAGGCGACACCACGAATTGCTTTGGCGATTATTATTGCAATAGTAATTTCAAAACCATTGGAAATCAAAATTTTTCAGAAAGAAATTGAAACCGTTTTGTTAAAAGAGAAAAACGAAATGGCAATGGCAAACAAAAAACAAGTAACTAATTATTTTCAAAGTGATGTCGATAAAAACAAAGCCGAAATCGATAGCTTAAAAAGTGATATTACTAAAAAAGAAAAAGAAGTAAACGATTTATACTCAGTATTCATCTCAGAAGCTGAAGGAACTGCGGGAACAAAAAAATTAGGAAAAGGTCCAGTTTACAAAGAAAAACGTCAAAAACACGACATGGCGTTAAAACAATTGGATTCTATGAAAGCCGCAAACGCTGTAAAAATTAAAGAAAAAGAAGCTAAAGCCAAAACGCTTCAAGCTGATTTAGACAAAAAAGTAACCGAATCACAACCTATAATTGATGGTTTTGATGGATTAATGGCTCGAATTAATGCTTTGAATAAATTGCCTTGGTTGCCATCGTTTTTTATAATGCTGTTGTTTTTAGCTATTGAAACTTCGCCTATTATTGCCAAATTACTTTCTCCAAGAGGCGAATACGATTTTAAGCAAGAAGATGCCGAAATGGGAATTAAAAATGTACTAGCACAAAATCGTTATCAAAGTGATTTGCAACGAAAAACCGATGCCGAAATTTACGATAAAGTCTATGCTGACATCAAAGACGACAAAGAATTATACAATTATAAGAAAAAAGGTGCTTTAGAATTATTGAAGCTACAAGCCGATGGTTTTGTTGAAAAGCAGAAGAAGTCAATGTAGATTTGCTGCCAATATACGAAGTATAAAGTATTTTACTTTTTCAAATAAAAAACCCGATAAATTAACTTTATCGGGTTTTAATTTATTATAAAACTTTGCGACTTAGTGTCTTTGTGGCAACTACAAATAACTTAAAATTTCAGTTTTCAATTTATCATATTCGCCTTGCAGAATTAAACCATTGTCTAACAATTTTTTATAATTCTGAAGTTTTTCAAATAATTGATCTTGCGTTAAACTTGCCAAACCACTTTCGGCATTTAATTTTTCATCAGGAAATTGTTTTTCATCTCTATAACCTGATTGTTCTACTGGAATAATTTCGGCAAAATTAGTTACTTCCTCTGTTGCAACTTCTTCTACTTCTTCAACCACTTCATCATAAACAGGAGCAATTTCTTCAACTACTGAACTAGCAGTTGGAGCTGAAACTGGGTTTTTCAATAAATCCAATTGCTCTTTGGCGTAAGTATATAATTTTCTAGCTTGATTTTTTGGTAAATAATCAACCGTATGCGTTAAATCAGATTTGGTATTGAAAGTAAAATCTGCACCTAGAATTCCTTCTTTAACAAAACTTCCAGCAATATCATCCCAATCATAATCTACAAATTCCATCGATAAACCAAGGTTTTTTGGCTTACAAAGAATTATTCTTTTATTGGTAACGACAATACTATCGGGCAAAATGGTAACTGCAGGTTTTTTTTGCACAGCAATATAACCCACTTCTTCATTAGACATTAATAAATTACTCAATTTAGACGTAATTTTCTCAATCGCTTTTGGATCTTGGTCTTCGTTTAATATTTTCTTTAAATTATCAATCATATTAAAAGTTTATAAGTTTATCGGTTTAAGTGTTTAAAAGAAGCATCAAAAGTAATGCCTAATTTTGTATTTAGACAATTTCTGTTGGAAAAAAATATTATTTCCATTTTTTGGAAAAAAAGGTGTTTGTAAAAAAAAAGTGCTATATTAGTACACCCTAAATCTCAATTTATGAATTCATTAAAGATTTTTTTAATTGAAGATGATCCTTTTTTTGGTGAAACACTAAGATATCATTTGCGATTAAATCCCGATTATGATATTCATCTTTTTCAAACCGGAAAAGAATGCATTGAAAATCTTTATAAGAAACCAGATATCATCTGCTTGGACTTTGGCTTGCCTGATATTTCTGGTGACAAACTCTTGAAAAAAATCCAAGAAATCAACAACTCCATACCAATTATTATTATTAGTGGTCAAGACAACATTGAAATTGCCGTAGATTTTTTAAAATCTGGAGTCAAAGATTATATTGTAAAAAACAATCACACTAAAGACATTCTTTGGAACTCAATTATAAAAATTAGAGAAAACATCAATCTAGTTCATGAGGTTGAAGAACTCAAAGAACAACTTGAACAAAAGTTTAGTTTCGAGAAAAGCATAATCGGACAAAGTGATGCTATAAAAAGTGTTTTCAATAAAATAAACAAAGCTCTAAACACTAATATAAATGTTTCCATTACAGGCGAAACCGGAACAGGAAAAGAAGTGGTTGCTAAAGCTATTCATTACAATTCTGATAAAAAAAATAAACCATTTATTGCAGTAAATATGGCTGCAATTCCAAAAGAATTAATAGAAAGTGAGTTTTTTGGTCACGAAAAAGGAGCTTTTACTGGTGCCGAAAATAGAGCTATTGGAAAATTTGAACAAGCTGATGGCGGAACAATTTTTCTTGATGAAATTGCAGAACTAGACTTGAACTTACAAAGTAAATTGTTGCGTGTTTTACAAGAAAGAGAAGTAATTAGACTTGGTGGAAAAGAAAAAATAAAATTCAACGCACGATTGATAATTGCCACCCACAAAGACTTGGCGCAAGAAGTAAAAAAAGGTAATTTTAGGGAAGATTTATACTATAGAATCATTGGTTTACCAATTGAACTTCCACCATTAAGAGACAGAGGAAATGATAAACTTTTATTAGCCAAGTACTTTATCGATTTGTTCACTAAAGAAAACAAAATGAAATCCATTTCGTTATCTAAAGAAGCTAAAGATAAACTATCCAAATATCCATTTCCTGGTAACATTCGCGAATTGAAATCGGTTGTTGATTTAGCCTGTGTTATGAGCGACGGAAAAGAAATTCAAACTGAAGATTTAACTTTTAGCAGTATTAATGACACCAACTTTTTCCTTTCGGAAGAAAAAACATTAAAAGAATATACGTCAGATATTATTTTGCATTATCTCAAAAAAAACAATAATGATGTTATAAAAACAGCTCAAAAATTAGACATCGGAAAATCTACTATTTACAATTTGTTGAATGCTCAAAATAAGTAATCTACTATGAAAGTTGCTACTCTGCTCTATCAAAATGGCTCTTTTACGAAAGAAATCAATAAAGAAAATCTTTCAGAAGAAGAGGTACAACTTATAATTGGATTTGGTTCAGGAACTATTTTAACTTCAAAAAGTTCATACTCTAATATTCAATCTAAATTTCCTAATGCAACTATTTGTTTGTGTTCTACAGCTGGTGAAATTTTTGATGTTGGAGTATATGAAGATTCCATTTCAATCGTAGCTTTAGCTTTTGCTTCATCTTACATAAAAACTTCTGTCATAAATATTAATAATGTTTCTTCTAGTTTAGAAGCTGGAAAAAAACTTGTTGAACAATTATCAAAAGAAGATTTAAAACTAATTTTTGTTTTATCTGACGGTGGAAAAGTTAATGGAAGTGAATTAGTAAAAGGATTGAATGCAAATAATACTGAAGGCGTATTAATTTCTGGAGGTTTAGCTGGAGACGGCACTAAATTTGAACAAACATTTGTTGGTTTAAACAGTATACCTCAATCTGGAAATATTATTGCAATTGGCTTTTATGGAGAAAAATTAAAACTATCGCATGGTTCACTTGGAGGTTGGGAAAGTTTTGGACTAGAAAGAGAAGTAACTAAGGTAAACAGCAATATTCTCTTTGAAATTGATCACAAAAATGCATTAGATTTATACAAAACATATCTTGGAAAATATGCAGATGAATTACCTGGTTCTGCATTGTTATTTCCGCTTTCATTGATACCTTCTGATGAACAAGAGCCTATTGTTAGAACTATTTTGTCTATTGATGAAAAAAATCAATCGATGACTTTTGCTGGAGATATTCCTATTGGAAGCAAAGTGCGATTTATGAAAGCTAATTTCGACCGATTAATTGATGCTGCAAGTGAAGCTGCTACAAATTGTTTGAAAATAAATGAAATAAATCCAAAATTAGCATTTTTAATTAGTTGTGTGGGTAGAAAAATAATACTTAACAATAGAATAGATGAAGAAGTTGAAGCCATTTCTGAAATTTTTGGAAATGACACTGCGCTCACAGGATTTTATTCTTATGGAGAAATTTCACCATTAAAACCTTTTACAAATTGCGAATTGCATAATCAAACCATGACCATAACCTGTATTGATGAATTAAACTAATTTATGGAACAACATCGATTATTACAAAAACAAATTAAAAAATACTTAACGCCTGAATATCTTGAAAATCCTGTTTTTAGTAACTTTATTCAAGCAATAAATGACTCATATATTTCTTTTGAACGTGATAAAGAAATTGTCAATCATGCCTTTCAAGAAAGTGAAAAAGAGTACCATTCCATCAATCAAAGTTTAAAAGAAGAATATGAATTAAAAAAACAGTCAATCGCTAATTTATATGATGGTCTAGAAGCGATGGAAGATGATTTTGAAGATATTCAAAATAAAGATAATGCCGATGATTTACTTTTTATTTCAAAATATTTAAATCGACAAATTGAAAAAAGAAGAGAAACAGAAAAAAATCTTGTTACAACGGTTGAACTTTTAAAAACTCTTTTAGCTAATCTTCAATCTGGAATTTTAGTGGAAGATGAAAACAGAAACATTTTATTTACTAATCAACTTTTTTGCGATTTATTTTCGATTCCTGCTGCTCCAGATAGTATGATTGGAATGGATTGCACAGATTCTGCAGAGCAATCTAAACATCTCTTTGTAGATTCAGATAAATTTAGTCCAAGAATAACTAAAATCCTTAACAATCGAGAAGTTGTTGTTGATGAACTACTTGAAATGAAAAATGGAAAATTCTTAGAACGAGATTATATTCCTATCTATATTAAAAACGAATACAAAGGCCATTTGTGGAAATATACAGATATAACTTCAAGAATTGAATCAAAATTATTATTAGAACAAAGTGAAGAGCGAAATCGCTTAATCATGAATTCTGCTCTTAATGCAATAATTAATATTGATACACATGGAAAAATAATTTTTTGGAATAAACAAGCTGAAACTATATTTGGATGGACAAAAGAAGAAGTTCTAGGTAAAACTCTTCAAGAAACAATTATTCCAAATCAGCACAAAAAAGCCCATGTAAACGGAATGTCGCATTACATGAAAACTGGCGAAGGTCCAGCTTTAAATAAACAATTAGAATTACCAGCATTAAAAAAAGACGGAACAGAATTTCCTGTTGAAATTGCAATCATTCCTATTAAACAAAATAATGAATTGTTCTTTTGCTCTTTTATTCAGGATATATCTGAACGAAAAAAATCAGAAAACAAACTTAAATTTCAAGAGGAAAAATACAGAAACATCATTGCAAATATGAACCTTGGAATGATAGAAGTGAATAACGATGAAACTATTCTTTTTGCAAACCAAAGTTTTTGTAAAATTTCCGGCTATGAATTGGATGAACTTATTGGAAAAAACCCATCTAAACTATTTGTTTTTGGTGAAAATGTTGAAAAAATTGAACAAAAAAAGCAATTAAGAGCAGAAGGAAAATCAGATATTTATCAGATTCCAATTAAAAACAAAAGAGGAGAACTAAGATGGTGGGCAATTAGTGGTGCACCAAATTATGATGACAAAGGAAATTTAATAGGTACTATTGGGATTCACCTCGATATTACTGAACAAAAAAAGCTTGAAATTGAATTAGAAAACGAAAAATTAAAAGCACTAGAAGCATCAAATGCAAAAGAAGCTTTCTTGGCTAATATGAGCCATGAAATAAGAACACCATTAAATGCAATAATCGGATTTTTAAGAGAATTGAGTAAACAAGAATTAACCGATTTACAAAAAAAATATATCGAAAACAGTTCCATTGCTTCGAAACATTTATTGGCAATTATCAACAACATTTTAGATATTTCTAAAATAGAAGCTGGCGAAATGTCACTTGAAAGCGAAGAATTTATTTTAGAAAACAGCATTAATAATGTAATAACTGTCTTACACCCAAAAGCAACGCAGAAACAAATAAACTTATATTCTAAAAATAGTCCTTCAATTGCAAAAGTCTTAAAAGGTGATGCATTGAGAATTGAGCAAATTCTATTTAATCTTGTTGGTAATTCAATAAAATTCACTCAAAAAGGCGAAATAAATATCAACTGTAAATTGATAAATGATTATCCCAACTCACAAGATATTTCTATCTCAATTTCAGATACAGGAATAGGAATGGATAAAGAATTTCTAAATTCTATTTTTAGAAAATTCTCTCAAGAAGATATAGAAGTAACCAGAAAGTATGGTGGAACTGGTCTTGGCATGGCAATTACAAATGAATTGGTGCATCTAATGAAAGGAAAAATTGAAATAGAAAGTGAGAAAAATGTTGGCACAACAATTCATATTTTTCTTCATTTTAAAAAAGGTGATATATCTAACCTCAAAAACTCTCATCAAGAAGCTACCACAACTTCATTAGAAAACATTTCAATTTTGTTAGTTGAAGATAATGACATGAACAGAATGGTTGCACAAAATTCATTACAATATTATAATTGCAAAGTAACCGAGGCTGAAAACGGAATGGAAGCTCTAGAAATATTAAAAAAAGAGAATTTCGACATTATTCTTATGGATATTCAAATGCCAGAAATGGATGGAATTGAAGCCACAAAAATCATCCGAAGCGAATTCAAACTTGCAACACCTATTGTTGCATTAACTGCTAATGCCTTTAAATCAGAAATTGAAAAATGCAAAAAAGCAGGAATGAATGATTATATTACTAAACCATTTGACGAAATAAATTTGATTGAAACTATTGCAAAACATACCATTCGCAAAGGAAATGTACTTCCAAAAGTTGAAAAAAATCAAAAAATTCAAAAACTATATAACCTCAACTCTTTAAATAATTTAAGCAGAGGAAACAAAGAGTTTGTTGATAAAATGGTCACCATTTTTATAGACCAAACCAACATCACAATTGATAAAATAGAAGTTGCTATTGCGAACAATAATTTTATTGAAGTAAGTCAATTAATTCATAAAATAAAACCTAGCATTGAGGGAATTGGAGTTACATCAATAATTGACGATGTGAAAATTCTTGAAAAAATAGCTAAAGAATCTGATGATAAAACTCAAATTGAAGCTATATTTTTATATATAAAAGAAGTTCTAAAACAAGTTGTCGATCAGTTAAAAGACTACGAAATAACTAACTAAAATGGAACTTTTTTCCAAAATTTGGAAAAATACAAACCACGCAATAAATGTAATTATCTCATTTTAAATTATTTAAATTTTTGGCTTGACTTTGGCTAAACACTATTTGAAAATTAAAATTCAAATAAAATGAAAAACCAAAATCAATTCAAATTTTTTATTGTCGATGATGATGTATTTTGTGCAAACCTATACGATCAACATCTAAAAAATGCCGAATACAATGACATTACGTACTTTAGTAATGGAAATGATTGTATAAATAATTTAAATCTAAATCCAGACATTATCTTTTTAGACCATAACATGGATGACATATCAGGTTTTGAAGTTCTTAAAAAGATAAAACGCTACAATCCCAATATTTATGTTGTAATGATTTCTGGACAAGAAAACATTAAAACTGCCGTTGATGCTTTGAAATATGGAGCTTTTGACTACATAATTAAAGATTCTAATGCTTGCTATAAGTTGACACAAACTATTAATAACATCATTAAAGTAAGGGAACAATTAAAAAAAGCAAATCCAAATTTAATTCAAAGGCTACTCACTTTAATTTAAAAAAGACACAAGACACACATTAAAATAAATACCAATAGTTAATAAAGAACATGAAAACACTTATAAAACTATCATTATTTGTTTTGCTTTTTACATCATGTAAAACTCAAAACTTATTAGTTTCAAAAAACGAAACAAACGATAAAACCAATTTTGTATATGATGAAAATTATCAATACAAAATAAGAAAAGACGACAAAATTTCAATTTCCGTTTGGGGTGAAGATAACCTAAGCGTCGGTTCGGTATATGGAATTTATAATTCGAATGAAGTTTATGGAAAATGGCTTTTAGTTGATGCCAACGGAAACATTGAAGTACCAAAAATTGGAACAAAAAATGTGCTGAACAAAACCATTCCTGAATTAAAAGCAGAAATCAAAAACGAATTAAAACAATATTTGGTTAATCCTGTTGTGGATGTAAAAGTACTCAACAAAGAAATAACTATTCTTGGCGAAGTTAGAAATCCCAGCACCATTCAAGTCGATAAAGACCATAACAATTTACTTGAAATGATAAGTAAAACTGGTGGTTTCGATTTCTATGCCAATCTAAAATCAATAAAAATTCTTCGTCAAGAAGGAAACGATGTAAAAGTTACCAATATTGACTTAACAAACGCAAAAGACATTCTAAACCAAAATATCCAACTCCATCCTGGTGATATTGTGATTGTTCCATCTAAAAAGAACAAAGAATTTGATAAGCGTATCTCTACAATTATTCCGTTTACAACAACGGTAAGTGCCGCAGCAATTATAATGGGATTATTCTAACAAATAGAAAAATGAACGAAAATATTAGATTACTTAAACCGTTTTTCAGAGGATTTCCAATCATAATTCTTGTGGTATTGCTTTCGATTTTGTCTGCAAAAAAATATCTAAATTACGTAACACCAATGTATGAAAGTACAACGATGCTAAAATTAGCTGACGTTCATGAAGGTATTCCTGGAGCGAATCTTTTCAAGGATTTAGATGTTTTTGCCTCGGCTAATAAAATATCAACTGAAATTGAAGTTTTAAAATCATCAATGCTTATTGAAAAAGCAATTTCAGAATTGCCGTTTGAATTGGAAATTTTCAGAAAAGGCGACATGCTTTCGGTTGAATTATTCAATAATTCTCCTGTTCACATTGAAGGAACTTTTGATTCTGAAAAAGCGTTAGATAAAAGATATTCATTGCAAATTAGTTCTAAAAATGATTATTACTTTTCATATCCTGATTCTAAAACTAAAATTAAAGGAACATTTGGAAAACCATTAAAAATTGAAAACGGAAAACTATTAATTTCCTTAAATGAAGATTTCATTAATTCTAAAAAAGACCTAAAAATAATCGACAATTATGAATTTGAATTTTTAAGCAAACAAAAATTATTGACTAAAATCAATAAAAATTTAGATATCGTTCCTGTTGATAAAGATGTGCCTGTTATAAGAATTAATCTGAAAAGTAATGTGCCGGAAAAAGCAGCTTTGTTTGTAAATAAATTGGCAGAAATGTACATCAAAGATTATATCGAAAATAAATATAGAGCAGCAAACACAACGGTTTCCTTTTTAAATAATGAAATTGATTGTGCCAATAAAAAACTTTCAGAATCAGAAGAAAATATTCAATCTTATCGAGACAAAAGAAATATTATCAATGTTCGTCAAGAAACAGAAATCGACTTGCGTAAGATATCCCAATTGAAAATTCAACAAACAAACATCAAAATGAATCTTGATGCTATAAAAGATTTGAATAAATATATTGCTTCTGGCAAAGACGATTATATGAGTTTGGCACCAAATTTTGAAGCTTTTACCGATTTACTTTCAACAGAAATGGTAAAAAACATGAAGAAATTACAAGCAGACAAAAAAGATTTATTATTAACCTATACGCCAGAAAACGAAAAAGTTAAAATAATTGATGCCAAGTTAAAAGACTTAATCGATTATCAAATTGAAAGTGTAAAAAATACCGAAAGAAATTTACTAATTAAATACAACGAGCTTTCTAACGATATTGAAGAATCGGAGAAAGTATTTATTGGTTTGCCTGAAAAAGAAAAAATATTGAATATTTTGAATAGAGATTTCAGTTTATACGAGAAAAATTATAATTTCCTGAATGAAAAACGAATCGAAGCCGAAATAGCAAAATCGGCAAAAATTGCTTTTCACAAAATCATTTCTCCAGCAGAAGTTTCTAAATCGCCAGTTTCTCCAATAAGAGGAATTATAATTGTTGTTGCAGCTTTCTTGGGATTATTGGGTTCAATTACACTAATTTATATTGTTCATTATGCTAAAGCAAAAGTGAATGACGCTTTTACAATTGAAAAAAACAGTACCATTCCAATAGCCTTTTCAACACCATTTATAAAGAAAAATGAAAATATAAAAAACAATTTCCTGAAGGAAGCAATTCAAATGGAACTTAAAGGCTTGTTGCAAAAACAAAGCATAATTGTGGTGAGTTCATACGATAAATCAAACCATCATCTTTTTCATTCTAAAAACTTAATTAACGCTTTTATAACGCAAGGTAGAAAAGTTTTAGCTATCGATGCAACTGGTGAATTGGAAAATTTAATTCCAAAAAATGATTATGTAAGTTATGCCGATAACAAATTTTTAAGTTATACCAAAACTAGTTTCTTAAACGAAATTCAAACAAAAATCGAATCGTATGATTTGTGTTTAATTCACAATCAAAGCATTAAAGAAGATCAATTGGGATTACTTTTTATGAATTTGGCAACACAAAATTTAATTGTACTTGATAGTAGAAAAACTGCTGAAAAAAACATTATAAAAATTGAATTGTTGAAAGATGAATACCAATTGCCAAATACTTGGTTTGTGCTAAACAAAGCGGGTTACAATCCAAATGTATTGGTTGAAATAAAAAAACTTTGGAAAAAATACTTTACAAAACAAGTTACTAAAAAATGAATCGCATCAAAAAAATAGTTTTCTCGCAATCAGTTTTGGTTTTATTTGACCAAGCCATTTTTAGCGGAACTAACTTTATATTGACCTTGTTTTTAGCTCAAAAACTAGATGTGAAAAACTTTGGCGTTTTTTCAATAATACTACTTGTTACATATTTAATAATGAGCATTATAAATGCATTGTTAATTCAACCTTTTCAAGTTTCTATTTCAAAAATTACAAAGAAAAAGGAATATTATGTGTCTTTATTCCTTGGGCTAGTGGCTTTACTTCTTTTTTTCATGTTCATAGTAAAGCTGCTAGCCATTTCTTTTTCCATCGAAGCAATTTTTAGTTCTCATTCCAATGCAATTATCTGCTTTATCAGTGGCTATATTTTTCAAGATTTTTTCAGAAAATTCTTTTTATCATTAGCTTCGATTCTTTTGGTTTTAGTTATTGATTTTCTTTTCCTACTACTTATAATCATTGGGTTTTACTCTTTTAATAACCATATTAATTTAACAATCACACTTTACATTATTGGTTTGGCAAATTTTGTTTCTGCCATTCCAGGGTTAGTATTTATTTTCAAAAACTATGAACATCCAATATCTTGGAAAACTTTTTTAAACGATCATATTTTTCAAGGAAAATGGTTGTTTAGCGTAGCCGTTTTACAATGGAGTTCGAGCAATTTCTTCGTATTAATTTCAGGAATATATCTTGGAATTGAAGCATTAGGCGCATTACGATTAGTGCAATCATTCTTCGGAATTATAAACATCATATTACAATCAGTAGAAAATTATTTCTTACCAAAAGTTGCCTTTTTGTACAATGAAAATATAGCCAAAGCCAAAAAATATTTGCTCACAATTACAACTTATGGCGCTATTTTATTTGGTGTTTTGCTTTCAATATTATTTCTTTTTTCAACAGAAATCATAGTATTAACTGGTGGAACAAAATACCAAGAATATGGATATGTTGTAAAAATTGTTGCCGTTTTATATTTCTTTATTTTCTTGAGTTATCCCATTAGAATTGCTGTTAGAATATTGGTTTTGAACAAAATTTTCTTTGTTGGTTACTTACTATCATTTGTGTTTTCAATTTTAACTTTTCATTTTTTACTAAACTACTCTGGACTTTATGGAGCAGTTTCTGGATTAATTTGCAATCAAATTATAATGATTTTGTATTGGCAAAATCGTCTTACTAAAAACAATTTTTACCTATGGAAATAATTCATATCGTTTTAGGAAAAGCCAATCCAAACAGGATGAATGGCGTAAACAAAGTAGTTTATAATTTGGCTACAAAACAAGCCGAATTTGGAAAAAAAGTAGCTGTTTGGGGAATCACAAAAGATTTAAAAAAGAATTATGGCGAGCGTAATTTTGAAACACGTTTATTTCTAAGAGGATTGAACCCTTTTGCCATTCCATCAGGTATGAAAAAAGCAATTTTAGAAAAAAAGGGAAAAGCTGTTTTCCATATTCATGGTGGTTGGATACCTGTTTTTTCTGGCATTGGAAAAGTAATGAAACAAAATAATATTGATTTTGTTTTTACTCCACATGGCGCTTATAATTCCATCGCTATGGACAGAAGTTTTTGGATTAAAAGAATGTATTTCAATTTATTTGAATTACATCTTTTAAAAAATTCTACTAAAATTCATTGCATTGGAAAAAGTGAAACTGTAGGATTAAAATGCTTGTACAAAAACAAAAAAACAATTTTAGTTCCTTATGGGTTTGAAAATGAAAATACAATTTCTATGTCTGATTCAAAAAATAAAGACATTGTTTTTGGTTTCATCGGACGATTGGATATTTATACCAAAGGATTGGATACGCTTATTAAAGCTTTCAAAAAGTACACTTTAAAAAATCCGAATTCTAAACTATGGATTGTTGGTGATAGCAAAGAGAAAGAAAAGCTCAACACAATGATAGTTGATAATAATTTACAAAATAACATCATCCTTTTTGGTGAAAAATTTGGAAAAGAAAAGGAAGATTTGCTTCAACAAATGGACATTTTTGTTCATCCATCAAGAAATGAAGGATTGCCAACATCAGTAATTGAAGCAGCCAGTTATGGAAAACCATGCATCGTTACTGATGCTACGAACATTGGCGATTTAATTTATCAATTTCAAGCTGGAGATATGATATTTGAACATAACAGTAATCATTTAGAAAAATCGATGAATAAACTAGCTATCATTTGGCAAAACCAAAACGAGTTTATTAAAATTCGTAGAAACGCAATTAGAATGGTTAAAGAAAATTTTAATTGGAGAAGAGTTATTCAAGATTTTAATACAAAACTGTACAAAGCATAATGGAATTTTTAGCCACAACTACCAATGAAGATTTTTTAAAGAAAATAAACAATTATATGTTTATCATTCTGTTATTGATGATTGCTTGTTTTTTTACATGGAGCGAAAATGTAAACATCACTCGTGGCATCAAAATAGTGGGCAGAATGGGTGTGATGATTTCTTCAATATTTATTTATAAAAAAATAATTAATCATGGAGCTGTAAATACAATGGGATATAAAAACTCATTTGCAACTTTGTTTTACATTGGATATTTATTTTTAGGTTTCATGTCCTTCATGTGGAGTACCAATCCAGGATTTAGTGCATTGCAATGGTTCATGACCTTTCAAAGTTTTGTTTTTGCTTATTTTTTTATCAAAAGTTTAAAAGTTTTAGATACATTTTATAAAGGACATTCCATACGATTGTATCATTTATTGGGAAATTCTGTTTTCATTTTACAACTCGTTTTTGTAGTTGGAATGTGGATTAATCCTGATATTTTTTTCCGACTTACAAATGGTGGAGAAGAAGCCCGACTTGGTGGCACTATTATGAATCCGAACGAACTTGGAATGTTAGCTGGCGTTGGCGTAGCTTGCTTAATCTTTGATCTTTATCGTTTCAAAAACAAAACTTGGACGATTATAAAAATCCTTGTAATTTTTTATGCTTTGTTTATGACTGGATCACGATCTTCATTAATTGGTGCGTTGCTGATTATTTTTTTTCATATCAATCAAACCAAAAAGCAAGGTTTAAAATTAGCTATTATTGGTGGTGTTTTAATGGTAATGCCATTTGCAATTAACGAAATGATACTAAAAGGTGGCGATCAAAAAAGAATGGAAGAAATTCTAACGCTTACAGGAAGATTACCTTTTTGGCAAGCATTAATAACCGAAGGTTTGCCACGCGAACCACTTTTAGGCTTTGGCTACATGCGTATAGATTACAAAGAATTCTTTCAAAGTGTACATACGTATCCGGGTAAAATGACACACAATACTTTTATGCAAGTGCTTATGAATTTGGGCTTTATTGGACTAACTATTGCTCTTTTTCAAGTATTCTTTACCATCAAAGCATTTTTTACAGAAGATAAAGAAACCCGACTAATGCTTATTGGAATTCTAATCCCAATTTTAATAAATTCGTTTACCGAATTCGGAATTTTTGGCGAAAGCAATTACGGAATTCTATTCTATCAATTGATAATTTTTTCTATTGCATTTAAAAACAGAACTCACCTTACTCCTATTCAAAAACTTCATTTAAAGAAAAGAAGACCAGAGGTAATTGCATAATTGTTTTCCAAAAAATAACAATATTCCAAATTTTGGAAAAAAAATAAATTAAATTTTTTATAAAATATTGTTATTCAGTTAGTTATGTTTTTGGCACGATTATAATAATACTATTGTAAATAAAAATTTTACAATGGAAACTATTTTTAATTTAATTGGTTATTCAATTTCAACAGAAACAAAAAACGCAAGTAATGTTGTCAACTTACTTTCTATAAACAATCCTGATGGATCACCAAGATGGATTTGGAATGCTAAATGCTCCAAACCATTATTTCTAAAATTCTACAATGTAGGAAGTAACAGAGCTTTTGCTTTTTCACTACTAATCAAAATAGTATTTATTTTTAAGCTACAAAAATTGGTTTTCAAGAAAAGAAGCTATTCTTTTTCAAAATTAGAAAATTCTATAATTGACTTAAACGAAAATTGGGCGCTATTTACAGGAACTGTAGGTCCAAACAATAAAGGTATTTTGTATGCTAACAATTGTTTCTACAAAATTGCAACAACCCCAAATGCTAGAAATTTGATTAAAAAAGAATTCGAAATTTTACAGAAATTAAACAACGTCTCATCTTCTTTTGAAGTTCCAGTAGTTATAAATTACAACGAAAACATACTACAGCTTTCTGATATTTCAACAAATGGAAAAAGAATAAAAAATCTTTCTCATGAACATATAAATACAATCTCTGAACTTAATAACATTGAAACAAACTTTGTGAAGATAAGTAATTGGCAACTGTTTCAAAACTTAAAAAATGATTTTATAAAAATTGATGACCAACGTATTCCTAAAAATATGATACGAAAAATCAATGGTTTACTAAATGAAATTTCAGAAAATAAATTTATTGAATTAACCTTTTCGCATGGCGATTTTACTCAATGGAATTTATTTGAAAAAAACAATAAGCTAGCTATTTATGATTTTGAATTAGCAAGTTGTGACAAACCAAAAGGATTTGATTTCTTTCATTTTATGATACAAAATAGTGTTTTGGTAAATCACAAATCATGGAAAAAAATAATTGAAGATAGTACTAAATTGGGTAAAAGTGAATTGTTCAATGACAATGTGGCAACTACTTATTCGTATCTAAAATGGTATTTACTTATCAATTGCATGCATTATTTAAAGGTATATTCGGAACAAAAAGAGTGGCATTTACAAATTGATTGGTTACTAAAAACATGGAATGAAGCTTTAAATACTTTTTTAACCCATAGTTATTCGCCAAGACAATTAATCATCATGGATTTATTTGATTCTATTCAAAATCAGGAATATGCCGCTTTGAAATTTCAAAATGGTTTTCCAGAAAAATTAGATTTGAATTCGGATATTGATTTAATTATTGATAAAAAAAATAATCTTTCTATAGTCCAATATTTAAAAAATCACACTTTGGTTTCTAAAATCACTATTGTTGAAAGATCATTTATGAATACCATTCAAGTATTTACAATTGATGGCGAAATGCTATCGCTAGACTTGATTTGGAAATTAAAACGCAGAAATCTTGAACTATTTGATGCAAAAAAGCTAATTTCAAGAAATATCATTTCTTCATTTGGTGTAAAAAATGCTTCAAACATTGATACTGCTCGATATTTAGTACTATTTTATATTTTGAACAATTCAAAAATTCCAGCTAAATATTTAGTATATGAACAAGCAATACAAAACTCAAAAAAACCATTTGATTTAATCATTAAAGAATATTTTGTTGATTCTTCTAAAAACAGACAAGTTTTATTGAATTTCATAGAAAAAAACAAGCAAAACAAAGGCACAAACTATTTAAAAAACACAATAAATTATTTGGTTGATACAGTCAAAAATTTGAAAAAAAACAATGGTTTTACAATAACATTTAGCGGTGTAGATGGTGCAGGAAAATCGACAGTTATAGAAAATATTGCTTATAAAATTGAAAAACAACTTCGCAAACCAGTAATCATTTTGCGTCATCGTCCATCGGTTTTACCAATTTTAAGTGTTTGGACAAAAGGAAAGGAAAAAGCACATCAAGACACTATTTCAAGTCTTCCAAGACAAGGAAAAAATGCGAGTTTTATTTCGTCAATGTTACGATTTTCCTACTATTATTTCGATTATTTATTTGGACAATTTGTAATTTATTTCAAATACATTTCAAGAGGTTATGTAGTAATTTATGATCGTTATTATTTTGATTTTATAAATGATAGCAAACGAAGCAACATCGTTTTACCAAAAAGCATCTCTAAGCTGGGTTATCTTTTTTTACTTAAACCAAAATTCAATTTCTTTCTTTTTGCCGATGCCAATGTCATTTTGAATAGAAAAAAAGAATTAACCAAAGAAACTATAGAGGAATTGACTAACAATTACAGTTCACTTTTTAATTCCCTACGAATGAAAAGCAAAGTATCAATTTATGAATCCATCAACAATGAAGAATTGGATGTTACTTTAAATCATATTGTTAAAACAATTATTCAAGCCTAAAATGAAAGCTATAATTCAAAAAATAATACAACTTCGCAACCCAAATTTTAAGTTTGATGAAGCATTAAATTCAAGAGCTTTATTTCAATTCTTATGGATACAAATTGGCAGCCTAATACGTGGATTGAAAGTGCTTTTTTTTCTAAAAAACCCAAAAGGAATGTTACTTGGAACAGGTGTTACTTTTTTCAATATTTCAAAAATTCACTACGGAAAATTTCTTCGACTAGGAAGTCATGTCTATATTTCAGCATTAAGCAAAAACGGAATTCAATTTGGCGATAATGTTTCTATTGGAGCTTTTAGTCGCGTTATTGTTTCTACATCTTTAAACGAAATTGGTGATAAAATTAGCATCGGAAACAATGTAGGAATTGGCGAATTTGCCTATTTAGGTGGCGCAGGAAGTTTAGAAATTGGCGATGACTGCATCGTGGGTCAATATTTAAGTTGTCATCCAGAAAATCATAATTTTCAAGATATTACAACAGCAATTCGTCATCAAGGTGTAACTAGAAAAGGAATAAAAATTGGTAAAAACTGTTGGATTGGAAGCAAAGTAACTATTCTTGACGGAGTAGAAATTGGCAACGGAAGTATTATTGCTGCTGGTAGCATTGTAACAAAATCTTTTCCTGAAAATTCAATTATTGGTAGTGTTCCAGCCAAATTATTAAAAACACGAACTCATGAGTAACAAAACTATTTTAGCAACTTGCTACGCAGTAAATCCATACAAAGGTTCGGAAGATGGAATGGGTTGGAATTTTATAAATCAAATTGCACGATTCAACAAAGTCATTGCAATTACAAGAGAAAATAACCAGCAAGCAATTGAAAAATTCATGGCAGAAAATCCAAATGAGAAATATAAAAACATCACTTTTTTATATTTTGATTTGCCTTATTGGATGCGCTTTTGGAAAAAAGGAAGTCGTGGTGCCATGCTATATTATTATATGTGGCAACTTGGAATTGTTTCATTTATCAAAAAACAAAATCTACATTTTGATATCACACATAATGTAAATTTTCATAACGATTGGACACCGAGCTTTCTTTATAAGCTAGAAAAACAAATGGTTTGGGGACCAATTGGACATCATCCCATAATTCCAAAACACTATTTAAAACCCTACTCAATCAATTATTTAATCAAAGACAGAGCTACTTGGCTGGTAAAAAAAATATTTTGGAATTTATCATTTTCATTAAAGAAAACAGTGAAAAATGCCAATCATATTTTATGTATGAATACTGGAGTTTCATCGGTATTAAATCTTAAAAACAAATCTTTATCTATACAACCATCTGTTGCAACCGAAGATTTTTTTGAAGGTGAAATAACAAAAAAAGACGGTTTCAAAATTATAAGCGTTGGTCGATTTGTACCATTAAAAGGATTTGATTTAACATTGAATTCTTTTATAAAATTCATCAATTCAATAAGAATTTCAGAAAGAGAAAACTGTCACTTAACATTGGTTGGAACTGGTCCAGAAAAAGAGTTTTACAAAAAAATAATTGCCGAAAATAAAGCAGAAAAATATGTAGAAATCATTGAATGGATTGACCGAAATGAATTGATGAAATTATATAAAAATGCGGCTGTTTTTCTTTTTCCATCGCATGAAGGTGCCGGAATGGTTGTTGCCGAGGCACTATCGTTTGGCTTACCAGTAATTTGTTTAAACAATGAAGGTCCGGGCGAATTTGTAACTACAAATTGTGGTTTTGCTGTTCCTCAATTAGATTATAACAATACTATTTCGGAATTGAATAAAGCGTTACAAAAACTTTATTTTGATAGAGAATTATTATACAAAATGAGTCTTGAAGCGAGAAAACAGTTTGAAGAAAATTTCACTTGGAATAGTCGTGGCGAACATTTAAAAAATATTTATAAGAAATTGTAATTATGAGAGTTATAGCAGTACATTTATTAAACGATTACAGCGGAAGCCCAAAAGTTTTGATGCAATTATTGAAAGGTTGGACAAAAAATAATATAGAAACCCATCTTTTCACTTGTAGCGGAAGAGACGGTTTTTTATCTGATATTCCAAAAGTTAGCAACCATTTTTATTGGTATCAATTTGCTAAAAATCCTTTTATTCGCTTGGGTTTTTTAAGTATCAGTCAAATTATTTTGGCTTTCAAATTATTTTTCTTTCTCAAAAAAACGGATGTTTTGTATGTAAATACAGTTTTGCCTTTTGGTGCAGGAATCATTGGAAAAATAAAAGGTTGTAAAGTAATTTATCACATTCACGAAACATCAATGAAACCTAAAATTCTAAAGAAATTTCTATTTGGAATTGTAAGTTGGTCGGCAACTGAGGTCGTTTATGTTTCAAATTTTTTAGCCAATAAAGAACCAACCAAAAACAAAAAAAGTGTACTTTACAATGTGCTTGAAAAAAGTTTTGTAGAACAGGCAAATTTAAGTTTTACAACAGAAAAAACAGAAAAAATTGTATTGATGATTTGCTCCTTAAAAGCGTATAAAGGTGTAAATGAGTTTCTTAAATTGGCACTATTAAATTCGAAATTTACTTTCAAACTTGTAGTAAACGCTAGCCAAACTGAAATTGATAATTATTTCAAAAATGATATCATTCCAACTAATTTATTGGTTTATCCAACTCAAAAAGACACACATCTCTTTTATAAAGAAGCTTCTGTTTTAGTTAATTTATCCGATATAAATCTTTGGGTTGAAACCTTTGGATTAACTGTTTTAGAAGGAATGGCTTATGGTTTACCTGCAATTGTTCCGCCAATTGGTGGCGTTGTTGAACTTGTTGACGAAGGTAAAAATGGTTTCTTAATTGACAGTAAAAAGTACACCCTAATTTCAGAAAAACTGAATACTATATTATCTAATCCTTCTTTGTATAATGCTATAAGCAAAAATGCAATCGAGAAAAGTCAGTTTTTTGGCGAAGACTATTTCGAGAATGAATCGATAAGAATTCTTTCAAATTAAAATAATTATTCCATATTTTGGAAACAGAATACTACACAAATAATTGATTTTAAATACATTATGTTTTTGGCTCTATTTTAGTATAGTAGCTTATGTCACAAATTAATAAAAATACCAAAATGAGAAAACAAAGAATAGCAATTATAGGAACAGTTGGTTTGCCTGCAAAATATGGCGGATTTGAAACACTTGCAGATCACTTAGTAACACATCTTTCAAGCAAATACGATTTTACGGTTTATTGTTCTAAAAAGAAATATTCAAAACAAGAACAAATCAACACTTATAAAGGTGCGAAACTTGAATACATCAACCTAGAGGCAAATGGCGTTCAAAGCATTCCTTATGATACCATTTCGATTTTAAAAGCATTACGAAAAAATGACGTTTTATTAATTCTTGGTGTTGCTGGAGCTTGGATTTTACCTTTCGTTAAGCTTTTTACCAATAAAAAAATCATTATTTCTATTGACGGAATTGAATGGAAAAGAGATAAATGGTCACTTTTTGCAAAATTGTATTTATGGTGGGCAGAAAAAATTGCTGTTCGCCATTCGCATATTGATATTTCAGACAACGAATCGATTCAAGATTATACCGCTTTGCGTTACGAAACATTGAGTCGCGTTATAGAATATGGTGCAGATCACACATTGCAAGTAACTCCAAATCAAGAGGATTTTATAAAATATCCTTTTATGAAAAATGATTATGCTGTAAAAGTTTGCCGTATCGAACCCGAAAATAATGTTCATATAGTTTTAGAAGCTTTCGAACAATTACCAAATTCAAATTTAGTGTTAGTTGGAAACTGGAATAATAGTGAATACGGTAAAAATCTGAAAGAAAAATACAGTAAAGTAGCGAATATTCATATTTATGATCCGATTTACAATCAAAGAGAAATTGATTTAATTAGAGGAAATGCAACTTTATATGTTCATGGTCACTCTGCTGGCGGAACAAATCCATCCTTAGTTGAGGCAATGTTTCTTGAGCTTCCAATCATAGCATTTAACGTGTCTTACAATAAAACTACTACCGAAAATAAGGCTATTTATTTTTCAAATTCCGAAGAACTTGTTGCCAAATTAGAAAATGTTTCTAAAACAGAAATGGAAATGGTACGTAAGGAAATGAAATCTATTGCAATGCGACGATATACTTGGGAAAAAATTTCAAATCAATATGATTTATTAATAAAAGAAGCCATAGCCATTGACAAAAAAAGCAGTGTTTTTCCAGAAATTAAAAAACTAAATCCTGAATTTCTAAAAGAATATAATTTGTCGCATTTACAAAACAACCATTTATTTTACGAAAAAAGATAGTCATGAAAACACTTTTACAATTTTCAACTCTTGGAATTTTATCCTTATTATTGGTTTTAATTTTTATTCCATTCATAAAAAAAATAGCGGTAAAAGTCAATCTAGTTGATAAACCTAATTACAGAAAAATTCACACAAACGCTGTTCCATTAATTGGCGGAATTTCGATTGCATTATCAGTCTTAATTGTATTAATTATTTCAGGAAATCAATTAACATTTTTAAAAGAATATTTGCCAATTTTAAGTTCCGGATATGTATTGCTTATCATTGGAATTATTGACGACAAGACCGATTTAAGTGCAAAATACAAACTAATTATCCAGTTACTTTTAGCATTTATAATAGCATTGTCTGGCACAAGAATTACAACTTTTTATGGTTTTTTAGGTGTTTACGAAATTGAAATTTTAGCACAATATCTTCTAACCATAATTGTTATTACCGGAGTTGTAAACGCATTTAATTTAATGGATGGAGTTGATGGTTTAGTTGGCGGATTGTCGCTTTTAGGATTTACAATGTTTTTAGTTTCTTCGGTTTTTTATAACGATTATTTTTTAGCAAAAGTTTGTGTCATTTTTATTGGAGCAATTTTTGGCTTTTTAAAATTCAATTTGTCTAAAAAGAAAATCTTTATGGGCGATGCAGGTTCTTTATTTTTAGGATTTATTCTAGTAACAATTGGTATCCATTTTATGGAAAAACAACATTCAACAAACAATTATGGCTATGCCTATATTTTTTTGATACTAGTTGCCTTCTTTTCAATTCCAGTTTTAGATTCAATAAGAGTTTATCTTGGGCGAATAAAACAAGGAAATTCACCGTTCAAAGCAGACAAATCACATTTACATCATTTGCTTTTAACTGCAGGATTAACACATAAAAAAATCTCTCTTTTTGTAGTTATTTTTTGTATGATATTGTTTTTTATTGGATTTGGATTGATTTCTTATTTCTCAACAACAGTAATAATTTTAGCAATTATGACCTTGTTTTGGACAATCGTAAAATTACTTTTAATGATAAGTAGTTTACACCAATGGCGTGCAGCTATCAAAAAATTAGAACAACAATAATTTATTCCTGAAGAACTTCTGCTTGAATTTTTTTGGTCAAACTTTTGAAAACCAAATCGTAAGAATGATTTATTAGTTCACACATCATTTTATTAGAAACATCACTATTAAAATCGATGGTATTCCAATGAATTTTACTCATGTGATAACCAGGATTGATGGCTTCATATTCGGCACGAAGTTCTAATGCTTTTTCTGGATCGCATTTTAAATTTAAGGATGGCGTCCCGTTTTCCCATTCTTTTAAAGAGGTTAGACAAAACATTTTTCCGCCAACTTTAAATACCAAAGTGTCTTCATCAAACGGAAAGTGTTCGGTTACTCCTTTTTTAGAAAGGCAAAATTCATAGAGTTGTTGAATATTCATTTTTTTTTTTTCAGTGCTTAGTGATGAGTAATTAGTGATTAGCTTTTGACTATTTACTAATTACTTTTCACTATTTACTTGTTACTATTTCACTAATCACTATTTTCTCCATCATTTTTTCTGGATGCGCCAAATTTTCAAATCCGAATTTCTCGTATAGAAAATGTGCGTCTGATGTTGCTAATCGCCAAATTTTGACTTGTTGTAATTTGGGTTCAGTCATCATCGCATTTATTAATATTGACGAATAACCTTTTCCACGATGCTTTTCATCAATAAAAACATCCATTACATATGCAAAAACTACATAATCAGTGATTACTCTACAAAAGCCAATTTGGTGATTATTTAAATAAATTCCGAAGCAAAAAGAAGTATCTATTGTGGTTTGAACTTCTTCCATAGTTCGACCTGCAGCCCAATAAACGTCTTTCAAAAAGTTTTGAATAAATGGAATATTGAGTTTGGATTTATCTGTTGATACTGTAATCATTTTTTTCTAAATCAGTTTTAAAATCCATATTTTTAGAGGAATATTCTCCATTTTCCATAGTTGTTTTATATCCATTTTTATGTATTTCAATTACTACATAAGCACTTTTATCAAATTTAGTTTCATAAAAACCATTTTTATCGGTACAGACCGAAATCTTATCTAATCCTAAATATTCATCATAATTAGAATTTCCATTATTATCTTCATATCTATAATTTTCAATTAATATTTTTGCACTTTCTATTGGTTTATTTGTCATTTTATCATAAACATAACCTTCAATTTTTACATTTTCAGTATCTGTTACTGAAAGATAAAACATGAAAAGAAATGCCAACAATAAAAAGAATACACCAATAAAAGCGAAAAACACTATTTTAGTTTTACTATATTTCATATCAAAGAATATAATATTGGTTTACTCGGACTTGCATCATTTTCAAACGAAGCAATTTGTAAATTAAGTATATAACTTCCATCTTGAATTTCATTTTCAACAAAAATCATTTCGGTTATGGTACAATTCAATCGTGAATCCTCGTTTAAATTATTGATATCTTTCACATTCCAAAAAGCTTTATGTGCTAACAATTTTCCTTCATCTTCTTCTCTATCCACACTTGGCAAATCGATTAATAAATGTTGAATTCCGATTTCTCGGATAAAAATTGCTGCTTCTTCAGACAAATAAGGCGGATTGGTTTTAGAATAATTTTTATGCTTTTTTGATTCTGAATTTGGTAATGTTCTGATAACAAGAGCTTCCGGATTATTGCGGTTTGTTATATCGAGCGCAGTCGAGATGTTTTCTAACGTAATCACTAAATCTCCATTTATCTTTTCTGGAGTAATTGAAATCAATTCAGCTGTGAAAAAAAACTGTTTTAAAGATTGATTTATCGAATAAAATTCTCGAGTAATATGTCCTAGACATTCGGTGTGTGTTCCGTGTCCGTGAGGATTGAAGAAAATATTATTAAAATTGGTTGAACTTCCTTCAGAAACTTTTCCTATCCAATCACCAAAAACTACTGGTTCAATTTCTGGTTTTTCAATATACCATGCTATCGGATTTTGGTCTGTATTTGATAATGGAATGGAAATATCAATGGGTTTTGATAGGTCGATTTTATATTTATTCTCGATGAATGCAATCATAATGGAACGCGGATTTAACGGATTTTCAAACGCGGATTTAACGGATTCTTCTGCGTTACTTTTACTCCAAATTTAATAAAAACAAATCACTTGCAATTCCGTCGCTTAAAAATTTTCCTCTTTGAGTTGTTCGCAAAATATTTTCGTCAACAAAAAGTAAATGATCTTCAATATATTTTGCTGCTTGTTGGTTGAGATAATCTAAATATGTTGTTCCAAATTCGTTTTCAATCCTGTCTAGAGAAATTCCCCAAATGGTTCGTAAACCTGTCATAACATATTCGTTATATCTATCCGTTTTAGATAAAATTTCGAATTCTGACGGCAACTTGTTTTCTTGAATTGATTTCAGATACAAAGAATTGTTTGACACATTCCAACTACGTTTTTCTCCGTCATAACTGTGCGCTGAAGGACCAATTCCGATGTATTTTTTCCCTAGCCAATAACTTGAATTGTTTTTAGAAAAGTAATTCTCCTTTCCAAAATTAGACAGTTCGTAATGAATAAAATCATTTTCGGTTAGCTTATCGACCAAAATCTGAAAATGTTCTTGAGCCACTTCATCATCAGGTTGCGGAATAATTCCTTTTTGAATAAAGGTATGCAAAGCCGTTTTTGGTTCAACCGTTAGGGCATAACTTGAAATATGTGGAATTTTGAACGACAAAGCGGTTTCGATATTCTGAAGCCATTTTTCGTTACTCATATTTGGAATTCCGTAAATTAAATCGATAGAAATATTGTCAAAATATTGTGTTGCTAACTCCAAACATTTTTTAGCTTCTTCCGAATTATGCGCGCGATTCATCATTTTTAAATCATCTTCAAAAAACGATTGAATTCCAATGGAAAGGCGATTGATTCCTAAAGAACGATATTCTTCATAAAAGTCCCTCGACTGCGCTCGGGATGACAAGACGTTTGCGATTAAATCATCAGGATTAGCTTCTACCGTAATTTCTGGATTTTCAACAACCTTATAATAAGAATAAACAGTATCAATCAATAATTTCAAATCAGATATTTCTAAAATGCTTGGCGTTCCTCCACCAAAATAAATGGTTTCAATTATTTCAGGGTTGAAAGTTGGAAGCTGGAAGCTGGAAGAAGTTTTACGCATTTCGATTTCTTTAGCCAATGCCAAAACCATCTCATCCTTTTTCTTCAATGAAGTCGAAAAATGAAAATCGCAGTAGTGACATGCTTGCTTGCAAAATGGTATGTGGATGTAGATTCCGGACATATTAATTGTTAACCGTTATTTTTTTATTTACGTTTTTAAAAATAAAATTATTTAACATGAAAAACCTTAAAGACTATTATTTCTTTTACCGATTTTCTTTTTTTCTTATTCTTCAGATAGTGTCAGTTCTTCAACCACTCCAACTTAAGCAATGATAGCTAAAATTAATGGAACAAATTTTAACGCAAATAATCCTTTTGAAACTAATATGTTTTCTGAAACTAATCGCTTGGATTATTATCCGCTTGAAGATTTTGTAATGTTACAAGGAAGACAAGGCGGTGCTTTTGGAACGCCTCAAATCAATATTTGGTTAAAAAAATCACAAATTGCTTTTGAAACCTACACATTTGGTTGAGAAAGATTTGACACTCCACCATCTCATTAAATTGATTTAATTGATTTAACTTCTATGGATTATGAATCAACTAAAGAAGGTTGTATTACAATAAAAAGTGTAAATACTACTACTAAAAAAGTGGTTGGAACTTTTCAATTCACAACTGTTGCAGACACATTTGATTCTTCTGCTCCAGTAAATTATACCGTTACTAACGGAACATTCAATTATAAATATGACAATTAATAATTTATAAAAAGCCTAAAATAAATAAACATGCCCCAAAAAGTTAGACTTTTTTTGGGGCATGTTTATTTTAACTTTTTAATTAATAATTTGAATAAACATCTTTAAATGTTCCGTTTGTTACTTGAGTTTCTTCACCTGTATCTGGATTAATAGCTGTAAAACTATACGTTCCTGAAATCACTGTCAATTGAGAGCCAACTTGTTTACTTGTTATATTAACACTACCTGTACAATCTAAACTTTCAAAATAATTTAAAGTAGTATTATATTTTGAAAGAGTAACTTTATTTGTTGATGAAGCTGGTGTAAAATTATATGAACCAGTTGTTGTATTATCATGATTTGTGGTAACTCCAATACTATAAATTCCACCATCGTAAGAATTTAATGTAATATTAGAACTTGGAAAGAAACCACCGGTTTGATCTCCACTTGAGGAATAAAAATCAGTTCCTGCAATTTTTGCAAAAACACCTAATCCTGCAACTTGTGGAACAAGATCAGTATATTTCACTTGAAAATCTCCTTGTACTAAAACAAAATCTGATGATGTATCATATTCATCTTCATATACTTTTCCTGAATAAGTAACTTTAATCATTTTACTGCTTTCATTTATAGAAACCAAATTAAAATCAAATGATTGATTTGTATAATAGTTTTGTGCACTTCTATCTTGTTCAATTAAATCATTTGGAGAATAAGTTGTAACAGAACCTATATTTCCTTGTGCATTAAATTCAAAATATATAGTTTCTTCATTTGAATTAGTTCCTACAACTTCAAAAGAGTCTTCACTTCTATTTACTATCCAATCGGTAATAGTGATTGTTTCTCCCGCTATTTTATAATTAAAGTATTCATCTGTAGATGATGATGAATCACTATCAGAAGAACAAGAACCAAAAATTGTAGTAACTGCAATAAATAGAATAAATTTAAATTTCTTCATTTTGTTTGTTTTATGTTTTTAATTTTTAATAAATACAAATATATTTATTTTTTAATTCGAGATTCATTATTTTTCACAAAAGCATCCCAACCTGTATAACTTTTTTCGCCAACCACTTTTCCAGAGTTGAAAAAATGACAAACAGCTGCTGCCAATCCATCGGTGGAATCTAAGTTTTTTGGTAATTCTTTTAACCCTAGGAGTTGTTGCAACATTTTAGCAACTTGTTCTTTGCTGGCATTTCCGTTTCCGGTGATGGCCATTTTTATTTTCTTGGGTTCGTATTCTGTAATTGGTATTTGACGCGATAATCCTGCAGCCATAGCAACGCCTTGTGCTCGACCCAATTTCAACATAGATTGCACGTTTTTACCAAAAAATGGCGCTTCGATTGCAATTTCGTCTGGATGATGTGTCTCAATCAACTCAATAGTTCTTTCGAAAATGACTTTTAGTTTCGTATAATGATCGTCGTATTTACTCAATATCAGTTCGTTCAACTGAAGAAACTGCATTTTCTTGTTGACTACTTTTATCAATCCGAAACCCATAATGGTTGTTCCTGGGTCAATTCCTAAAATTATTCTTTCGTTTGCCAATGAATTAGTTTAAAAGTTTAATGTTTAAAAGTTTAAAGTTTGTTTCTTTGCATCAATGATTACAATTCCTCACAAAGCTAAACAATTCTTGGTTTTTTCAGTCAAACTTTTGATTGTTGTTAGTGCATTTTATTTTATTTACAATCAATTGGCTACAAATGACAAATTGGAATGGGATAAATTTTTGGTTTTATTTCATAAAAATCAATCGTTTGCAGGAATATCATTTATTTTACTTTTTAGTTTTTTGAATCGATTTTTTGAAATTCTGAAATGGCAAAATTTGGCGCAAGTTGTAAAAACTATTTCAGTAAATGAAGCTACGAAACAAGTTTTAGCTGCTTTAACTTTGGGTGTTTTTACTCCGGTTGGCGTTGGTGAATATGCTGGAAAAGCATTGTATTTTGAGAAAAAAGACACTAAAAAAATTATTTTTCTGAATTTAATTTGCAATGGTGTTCAAATTGTTGCAACAGGAATTTTTGGCATTCTGGGCATGATGATTTTGCACTTCGACTGCGCTCAATGTGACAAAAATATTGGTTTTTGGAGTTTAGTAATACTAGCGATTACAATGACACTTTTTGTGTTTTCATATTTCACAAAAAAGATAAAAATCAAAGGCTATTCTATGGAAGATTTGATTGAAAAAATCAATGAAATTCCGAAGAAAATTCATCGTAAGAACTTGATTTTAGGATTTTGTCGTTACTTGGTTTTTTCGCATCAATACTATTTCTTGTTTTTGGCATTTGATGTCGATTTGCCTTATTCAATTTTAATGGCAACGATTACTACGGTTTACTTTTTAGCTTCGATTGTTCCGAGTTTTCAGTTTTTAGACTTTGCATTAAAAGGAAGTTTGGCGATTTATTTCTTTGGATTACTTGGTGTTAACGAATGGATTGTGGTTTTTGTAACCATGCTGATGTGGTTTTTAAACGTGGTTTTACCTGTAGTTTTTGGAAGTTATTATGTTATGATTTTTAGGGTTTTGCCACAAAGACGCTAAGTCACAAAGATTTTAAAAGTTAAAGTTGATTAATTTTGTATTGTATTCTCGCGAAGACGCCAAGTCGCAAAGATTTTAAACCATTAAGAAATTAAGATTCATTAAGATTTATATTCGTGAAATCTTATAATTTGTGTAAATTGCTTCGCCAGTTCGCTAATACTCGGGTCGTGTAAAATAGTCACTTATGATTGAAATTGTATTATTTGTTGTTTTAGGAATTTATGTTGTGTTTATTTTGCAACTGATTTTTGGTTTTGATAAAGTAAAATCATTTGTAAGAACGGATGAAAAACCTGTAACTACATTCTCGATAATTGTTCCGTTTAGGAATGAAGAAAAGAATTTGCCTAAACTTTTAAAATCAATTTCTAAACTAAATTATCCGAAGGATTTGTTCGAGATTATTCTCGTGGATGATTTTTCTACCGATGCCTCTGAAAAAGTTTTTACTACATGGCGTTTTCAAAATGGTTTGATACAAACTACACTTTTAGAAAACTTACGTCTATCGAATTCGCCAAAAAAAGACGCCATTACGAGAGCGATTCCTATTTTGAAACACGAATGGGTTGTTACGACTGATGCCGATTGTATTGTAAATAAAAACTGGCTACTGACTTTAGATAATTATATTCAAAAAAATAATACCGAAATGGTTGTTGGTGCTGTGGTTTATAAAACTAAAAACAATTGGTTCCATCAGTTTCAGCAATTGGATTTATTGAGTTTACAAGGAACTACAATTGGAAGTTTTGGCATTGGAAAACCATTCATGTGCAACGGAGCCAATTTTGCTTACACCAAAAAACTTTTTAATGAAATTAAAGGTTTTAGTGAAAACAACAAAATGGCTAGCGGTGACGATGTTTTTTTATTACAAAAAGCATTGAAAAACCATTCAGATAAAGTGCATTACATAAAAAATACTGACACGATTGTAAAAACTAAACCTGAAAATGATTTGTATAAATTATTTATGCAACGGGTTCGATGGGCAAGTAAAACAACTGGATATTCTGGATATTATTCTAAAAGTTTGGCTGTTGTGGTTTTGGCAATGAATGCTTTGTTAGTTGCGAGTTTCGCGTTGCGAGTTTCGGGTTTTTTGAAGTGGGAAACTTTGCTAATTGTTTTTTCAATTAAATATTTTGTGGATTATTTATTGTTGTTGAAATCGAATCAATATTTGCGAAAAAGTAAATTTATTTTGCCAATTGCAAGTAGTTTGGTTTATCCTATCTTTTGTAGTTTGGTTGGAATTTACTCACTTTTTGGGAGTTTTACATGGAAAGGTAGAAGTTTTAAGAAATAGTTTTATTGAAAATGATTGCCCTAGCCCAGATAACAATGGAAAGCTTTTTATTGAAAAAATATAATTTTTCTTGACGAAAAAAAGCGACCAACGGAAGCTCTTTTTTTGTTTTAGAAAAACTTATTTTTTTATAAAAACTTGTAATGGATAGCTGGAAACGAGCTCCAAATAAAACTACTTTTGAGCTTTAATTATAACGGGTAAAATGAATTGTGTTTTTACCGGAATTCCGCGTTTAACGGCTGGATTTACTTGTGGCAAATCGACTAGCTTAACTTTTAAAATACTATCAATTTTTACTTTATCATAAACCACTGAATCTTGAGGAAATTGTGGCTCGAAAGACATTGTTTTATCAGGATTTACGGTTACTCGAACCTCGATTGTATCAAGCTCTGGATATAAAATAGATAAGGAATCAACGCCAATTTTTTCTTGGATTTTAGTTTTTAGAAAATCGAAAAAGCATTGTTTTCGAGCTTCTTTATCAGTTAGACTATCGCAATCGCCAACCGAAGGATATTCATCTACTTCTTTCCAATTGATTTCTTTTAATTGCTTTTCTAACAATTCTTTTTCGCTAGGAATTTGCTTCTCAAAATATTGACAAGATTGAAAAAAAACAACTACTAATAAAAGGGAAATTTTCTTCAAAATGTTATTTTTTAGAATTCAAATAATCGTTGTAACTTCGGCTGAACCAATCTTCTTTTGCTTTTAGAGCTTCTTCTTTTTGGTCTTTATACAATAACCCAAATTTTTCAGAATAACAGGCAATTTTGATGGTATAGGTATAAAATTCTTCTTTTGATAATGTTAATGATTTATCGTTTTGCTTTTGAAAAAACTCGAAGAATAATTTATCAAAATCATTTTTATCGTAAGCTCTTACTTCCTTTTTAAATTTAGCGTAGAGTGTTTCTTTGAAAACAAGATCAGCATCATTAGAAACTTTTTCTTGACCAAAAGAAATACTACTGGTGCAAAAAAGAAGAAAGTAAAAAACGGCTATTTGAATTATTTTTCTCATATTCGTCATCAAAAATACTAAAAATTTATTTCAATGGATATTATATTGGTTATTCTCGGACTTATTTGTTGTATTGTTGGGCTTTTTGGGAGTTTTCTTCCTGCTTTACCTGGAACACCAATTAGTTGGTTAGGTTTACTATTTCTTTATTTAACCGATTTTGTTGAAAATAATTATTGGGTTTTAGGATTTACATTATTGCTTACTATTGTGGTTTCTATTCTTGATTATGTAATTCCTGCAAAAGGTGCAAAGCATTTTGGCGGAACTAAATATGGCGTTTGGGGAACCAATATTGGGTTACTAATTGGTTTGTTTTTTCCGCCAATTGGATTTATCATTGGACTTTTTGTTGGAGCTTTTGTGGGAGAATTAATTTATAATTTTGAAGATAAAAAAGGTGCTTTAAAAGCTGCAACTGGAGCATTTATTGGATTTCTAGTTTCAAGTTTTATGAAATTTATGATTTGTTTGTCTTTCTTGATTTTATTCCTTTTTGTGGCAATTAAGAATTACTTTTAAAATAAAAAAGGCGTTCTAAAATATAGAACGCCTTTCAGTTGTATTTGATTAGTACGTTTTATTTCACAATTAATTTTTTAACTACTTTAGAGTTATTTTCTGTTGCAACTTCAACAAAATAAATTCCAGAATTTACTGAAGACAAATCTATAGTCTCAGAAATTGAACTCGCTTTCACATTCATAATTTGTTTTCCTAAAACATCATAAACTGAAATTGATGTAATAGAATCAGATCCATCTTTTAACGTTACAGTAACAAAGTCTGTCGTTGGATTTGGATAAAATACAAAATCATTATTTTCGAATTGATTAACAGCTAATGCAGCCACAAATTCTGTATTGAAAGTATTTGTAATAATTGCTGGATTAAAGTCAAAATAGATTGATGCCGTGTTAGGAATAATATCTCCTACTGAATAACCTGGCATTGGTTTAACCTTAAATGTGATGTATCCTTTTCCAATGTTTGTATTTGCAATTGAAACAGGAAGTTGAATGTTATTGAAATTCCAAGTTAAGCTTTCATTAACTCTATCCATTGTATAAGCATGACTTGCACTTACCATTCTTACAGATGATTCGTCTAATTTAGAATCTAAAATATCGTTCACACGAACATTAATTGCACTTGCCGTTCCGGTATTTTCAAAACGAATTGTATAATATAAATAATCATTTGAAGTGAATGATGAATGTAAAATTTCTTCACCACGAGCTTCCATTTTGTCATTTGGATCGTATGCATTTACAATAATTTGAGCTAATGTATTGGCGTTATTTTCAGGAACAACATCGCCGGTTAAAGGAATAATTGTAGCTGTATTTGTTAGCAATTGTCCTGCTTCAACTGTTGGAATTGTAGGAACTTGCATTACAACATCAATAGTTCTTATTTCAAATGGAACAAGATTTGTAAAATTATACGTAAATCCGGTAGCAGTTGGCGTAGTTCCAGCTTGAGATATCGAAGTTATTGTTACATCAGTATCATTATTAAATGCAACAGTTCCTGAAGCTACGTTTTGATTTCCAAGATTAGTATAAACTATTTTGTTTATGTATTGAAATCCTGGTCGTGGCGCATTGACAGGAATTATTGCAACAGCTAAATCATTGTATGGTGTTGTAACTGTAACTGGAAAATTATAAGTTGTCATTCCTGCACCAAGAATGATATTTACATTGTTATATGATGAAGTTGTTACGTTATATAATGACGCATAAGCTGTATCGATAGAAAAGCTAAAATCATATGAATTTAAAGGGTTAATTTCATAAATATTATAAACCCCAGTTGGAGCAGTTATATTATGAACAACACCTGTATCATTAACTTCATAATGAAATTGTCCTAAAGGGAAATTAGATTCTCCAGTTTCTTGAGTACCATTACTATTTAAATCCAAGAATGCATTTAATACCATTCCTGAACAATTGATAGTACCAGATGAACCTGATGTTTGCGTAATTTTGATATAACCTGAACCATTACTAAAATTAGTCACCATAATTAAATAATATTGACCTGGTAATGCATTTGGAATCAATGGATATTCAACTGGCGCTGCTGAATAACTACAACTTACAATAGAACTAACCAATGGCATTCCTGTTCCACATGGTGTAACTGGATCTGTAAATGGTCCATAAACTGCATAATCAACATCAAGATTATTTGTTGTGAAATTAATATCTGTACTTTGTTGAATCATTAATCCGATATTTCCAGCTGTGCTAACAGGTAAATAAAACCATGTTGGATTAGGTGTTGTACCTAAGCAACCTGCAGTTCCACTTGATGGAGCTCCAACAGTGTTACTAAAAGGTACACCAAGCGCACTACATAATGAATTGGCTTGATTACAAACATAAGCTAAATTACAAACCGCGTGAGCTCTTGCAGTAAAGCTATAAATAGTATCGCATGAACCTGAAACTATTTCTCTAACAAAAATTGGAGTATTTAAAGTTGTAGCTGCAACATTAACTGCTGAAGGATTTGTAAGAGGAACAACTTGATTTGTAGCATTTGCTAAACTTGTATAATATTCCAATGGATTTGTAGTTGAAATTTGAGCTTGTACTGTTGTTAAATTGAAAGTAACAGTACCATCACCATTTTCATCACATTGATCCATATCTGGCAATACAACAACATTTGGAGCAACAATTTGCGATGTAATTGTAAAAGGATAAACTGTATTTTCTAACGTTGCGTTATTTTCTAATCTTACAAAAAGCTCTTGAGTTCCAATAGCAATCATGCAATAAGGAGAACTCAAAGGATTGCTATCAGAAATAGCTTCCGTTTGAGATAAATGGTATGAAATTGTATATTGAGTAGGATTTAATGTACCAATAACATTTACATCATTGTCTGCTAAATTAAAGCAAGCATTACCTGAATCTACACATTGTGTTAAATTTTGAGGATAACCTGCTTGATTACAACTAACAGGAATTAACTCAACAATACCAACAGAATAACAACCATTTGCATTTTGAACACGATAAAAAACAGGAGATGTTGTAGGTGTTGCTACTAAACTAACATAACATGTTGTGTTAAGAATCATATTAGTGTTATTGTAAGCATCCATTTGAGTTTGATAAAAAGTAACTTGTAATGAAGTATCACCATTAGTAATCATTGTTACGGTACTCGACAAATCCCAACATGAAGAAATTGTTCCAGGAGTTCCTATACAGGCTGTTAATGTTTGAGTTAGAGCAAATGGAGCTGGAATTGCATTTAATTGATAAGTAACAATTTGAACCTCATTAGTTATATTGTTTACGACTCTAGCAAACATAGTCTGTTGAAATGGAGTAATATTGAAATAAGGATCAGACACAGAATTGACTCCAACGGTTGCATCAGAAAGTGTTTCATGATGTGTCACTGTATAATCTGCAGAATTCAATCCCAATAAAATTTCATAAGAAATTTCACCTAAATAAAATTGTGCAAAACCATCTGAATTGTCATCACACATATTGTTGAACTGTGATGGTTGATTTAAACCTTGCGAAAAAACAAATGTAGTTGAGCAAAGTAAAGTAAATAAAAGTAATAGTTTTTTCATATGATTGATGTTAAATTTGATTCTATTTTGAGTGATTAATCATCTTGCAAAGTAACTTAAAAATCACAAATACAATGCAATATACAAATTTTAGAATGATAACAAAGTTAATGTTAAAAAAAGAAAGTTAGAAATATGGAAAGTCACAAAAAACAAAAAAGCCATCTCGAATAAACGAGTCTCGTCCAAAAAGACGAGACTACTAAACCATTTACTTATTAGAGTTAAAATTTAAAATTATCTTTTCAATGGAAGCTCTATTTAATTTCTTTAATCGTTTCTCTTCTATCAATGCTTCTGTCTTAGAGACAAATAAATGATAATAAACAATTATCCAATCTTTAGATTTAGATGTATACTTGCTTTTCCCTGAAATATGATACTCTGTGCGTTTATCAATATCAGTTGTAAAGCCTTTATAGTAGATATCTAAAGATGCGGAATATAGAATATAAGTGTAAAACATAGAACTGATTTAAAAACAAAAAAGCCATCTCGAATAAACGAGAAAGCTTTTCATTGGTCTAACTACTAAACCGTGATACGAGTTACAAATTCGTATCGAAAACAACACAACTATTTTGAATGACTCATTTGAACTTTAACAATTGTTCTTGAATTCATTTCATATGCTTTTTTGGGCAAAAAAGCACTTCATTTCTGAAGTGCTTTTCCCAATTTTGCGGTCTGGACGGGACTCGAACCCGCGACCCCATGCGTGACAGGCATGTATTCTAACCAACTGAACTACCAAACCATCGCTTTATTGCGGTTGCAAATATACACACGTTTTTTATTTCTGCAACTATTTTTTTAATTTTTTTTCAATTAATTTCAATGAAATCAACCAAAGTTTTGTTTTTCAACCAAGTATGTAGTAAGAATTTTTTCAAAATTTGCTCCTACATTTACCGGAACATACTTAATTTTGTTCTGAGCACAAGTTAAAGACAACTTTTTGAAGTACTCTGAAACGTTTTTTTCATATTCTTCTTTGATATTTTCAGCATATAAATTGATAATTTCACCCGATTCCACATCGATAAACTTTCTTGGAGTGTTATCAAAATTGAAATTTAACTCTGTTTTTTCATCAATTACATGAAAAACTACAACTTTATGTTTGTTGTGTTTTAAATGTTGTAAAGCATTAAAAAGCTGTTCCTGATTTCCATCTTGAAACATATCCGTAAAAAGCACAATCATAGAACGACGGTGCATTTTTTCAGCAATTAAATGAAGATATGTTATTGTATCTGTATTTTTAGGAGTTTTGGAATTTTCAAGCAAATTTTCCAATTGATTCAGCAACATTCTGTGATGTCTATCACTTCCTTTTTCGGGTGCATAATATTCATAGGAATCAGAAAAAACACTTAATCCAACAGCATCTCTCTGTTTTTTTAATAAATTCATCAAAACTGCCGAAGCAAGGACAGAAAAACCAATTTTACTTTCATAAAAAGGTTGGTCGCTTTTCAATTTAGGAAAATGCATGGAAGAAGAATTGTCAATAATTAAATGACAACGAAGATTGGTTTCTTCTTCAAATCGCTTGGTATATAACCTATCGGTTTTGGCAAAAAGTTTCCAATCGATATGTTTGGTACTTTCACCAGAATTATACGTTTTATGCTCTGCAAACTCAGCAGAAAATCCATGAAAAGGTGACTTGTGCATGCCTGAAATAAAACCTTCTACAACTTGATTTGCTAAAAGCTCAAGATGTTTGAAACCTGATATTATTTCTTTTTGTTCTTCTATCTTCATAGTTCAAATGTAACTAAAAGTTTAGAAATTTTAGAAGTTTAGTGTCGAAATTTAGTGGTAAAAGTTTCACAAAATTGTTTTGAAAAATGAATTTTACAAAAATGAATTACAAGCTAGCCCTGATATCGTCATTGTTGGAGTCTCGTTTTTTTCAAACGAGACGACTGACGAGAGCAGGAATAGGGATGACAAAAAATGCCCGAATGATTCGCTCATAAAAAAACCCTTAAAAAATTTCTTTTCAAAGGGTTTTAATACAATTATTATTAATTTATTATAGTAATGCATCTATTGCATCAGTGTACGTTTTCTTTGGGGCAACACCTACTTGACGACCAACTACTTCTCCGTTTTGGAAAATTAAAACCGTTGGAATGTTTCTAACTCCGTATTTTGCTGCAAATTCTTGGTTTGCATCTACATCTACTTTTCCTACTACAGCTTTACCTTCATATTCTGCAGAAACCTCATCAATAACCGGTCCAACCATTCTACATGGTCCACACCAAGCTGCCCAAAAATCTACTACTACTGGTTTGTCTGATTTCAATACTACTTCATCAAAAGTAGCATCTGTTATTGCTAATGCCATATTTTTTTTTATTTAAAAGTTTAAATATTTAAGTGTTATTTTTCTTAAACAATTCTTAATAATTTTGAAGTACAAAGATATAGAAAGATTTTACTTTTGAAATGTAACTTGCATTACTTTTAACTATTTTTTCATTGAAAGAATTGATTAATTTAATTTAAAATTCACCTGCAACTTCTCTAATTGTTCCAATAATTCTTTTGAAATTTTCACTTTTAGCTTTCTGCTTTTCATTTCTAATGAAGTTATTTTGCGTATTTCTTCAATTTCTGTTTTCGTAGTTGTCATTGGAATTTCTTCTTCATTATCGGCTTCAACTTCAATCATTTCATCTTCAACTTCTGACTCATCATCCGACAATTCAGCTGATGGAATTGGCATTGGAGCAGCAACTGTTTCTATCGTTCTTTTAACAATTTCGGTTTCTACCACTTCAAAATCTACTTGCTTATCGCCTTCATTTTGTTGAAAAACAGCACTTAATTGTTGAATTAAATCTTGTCTTATGTCTTTAATATTGAGTTGAACTGCTAATTTTTTGGCAAAAGTGGGTAATACATCGGCTAATAATTTAGCATCAAGAAAAGTAATCCTAGGATCAGATTTCTTGCCTGTTTCACGGTTTACCCAACCATCTTTTACATTAATCTTAAAATAAATAAACTGATTATTAACCAAGAAGTGGCGGAATTTTAAATACTCTTCGTCAAAAATTCTAAAGTCATAACTTTCGTCATATCCTTCTAGAGTGAACATTGCCCAATCTTTTCCGTTTTTTCCTGTTCGATATTGTACATTGGTTACAATTCCTCCAAAGGTTAGATTTTTACCAATTAAATTTCCTAAACTCTTTAAATGCGTCAATTTTACATTGCAGAAATAATTCATCTCAAATCGATAATCGTCAAGCGGATGTCCCGAAATGTAAATTCCGACAACGTCTTTTTCTTTGGCTAGTTTTTCCATCGTACTCCATTCTTCGCATGGCGGCACAACAGGTTCGGCTATTTGAACATCACTAGCTTCACCAAACAAACTCACTTGTGAAGAATTTTCATTTTCTTGAAATTTAGACCCAAAACGCATGGCTTTCTCTAAAAATGTAATTCCTTCTCCTTCAATGTGAAAATATTGTGCTCGATGTGTATCGGTAAAACAATCAAATCCTCCAGCATATGCCAAACTTTCAAACGCTTTTTTATTGGCAGAACGCAAATCAATTTTTTTAGCTAAATCGAAAATAGATTTATAAGGCGCATCTTTTCTGTTTTGAACAATTGTATCCACAGCATTGGCTCCAACTCCTTTAACAGCACCCATTCCGAAACGTACGGCATTATTTTCGTTTACTGTAAATTTATAATACGACTCATTAACATCTGGACCAAGAACTTGCAATCCCATACGCTTACATTCTTCCATGAAAAAGGAAACTTGCTTGATGTCGTTCATATTATTGGAAAGTACCGCAGCCATATATTCTGCTGGATAATGTGCTTTTAGATAAGCTGTTTGATAAGCAATCCAAGCGTAACAAGTAGAGTGTGATTTGTTAAAAGCATAACTTGCAAAGGCTTCCCAATCCTTCCAAATTTTTTCCAAAACTGCAGCATCATGACCTTTTGCAGATGCTTGTTCCACAAATTTTGGCTTCATTTTATCCAACGTTGGACGATCTTTTTTTCCCATCGCTTTACGCAAAACGTCGGCATCACCTTTAGAGAAATTAGCTAACGATTGTGACAAAAGCATTACCTGCTCTTGATAAACCGTAATTCCGTAGGTTTCACCTAAATACTCTTCGCAAGCATCTAAATCGTATTTTATTTCCTCTTCACCATTTTTCCTACGAACGAAAGAAGGAATATATTCCAATGGTCCAGGACGATAAAGTGCGTTCATGGCAATTAAATCTCCAAAAACAGTGGGTTTTAAATCGCGAAGGTATTTTTGCATTCCTGGTGATTCGTATTGGAAAATCCCAACCGTTTCTCCTCTTTGGAACAACTCATAGGTTTTAACATCATCAATTGGAAAAGTATCTGGATCTAATTGGATTCCAGTTCTGTACTTTACTAATTTAACGGTATCTTTTATTAAGGTAAGGGTTTTCAAACCCAAGAAGTCCATCTTTAGCAATCCGGCACTTTCTGCAACCGAGTTGTCAAATTGGGTTACATATAATTCAGAATCTTTGGCTGTTGTAACCGGAACGAAATTCGTAATATCACTTGGCGTAATAATTACACCACAAGCGTGAATTCCAGTATTTCGAAGCGAACCTTCTAAAACTTTTGCTTGTTGAATGGTTTCACCTGATAATTCTCCATCGTTAGCAATCGCAATTAATTCTTTTACTCTATCAAATTCATCAGAACGTAATGCCTTTTTAACGTCTTCTTCTTTTTCTGAAATAAAACGCGCTAAATTCCATTTAGAAGGCATCATTCCTGGAATTAATTTAGCAATTCTATCGGCTTCAAAAAGCGGCAAATCTAGTACACGAGCTGTATCACGAATAGCTGATTTGGTCGCCATTTTACCATAAGTAATAATCTGAGCAACCTGATTCGAACCATATTTATTAATTACATAATCCATAACGCGACCTCGACCTTCATCGTCGAAATCAATATCAATATCGGGCATTGAAACCCTGTCTGGATTTAAGAATCTCTCAAAAAGTAAATCATATTTAATTGGGTCAATATTGGTAATTCCTAAACAATAAGCAACCGCAGAACCCGCAGCAGAACCACGACCTGGACCAACGGAAACATCCATTTTTCTGGCTTCAGCAATGAAATCTTGTACAATTAAGAAATAACCAGGATAACCCGAATTAGAAATCGTTAGTAACTCAAAATCCAATCGCTCTTGAATTTCTGGAGTAATTTCGCCATAACGTTTTTGCGCACCTTGCATGGTTAAATGACGTAAATAAGCGTTTTCACCTCTTACGCCACCATCAACTTCATCTTCTGGATTCACGAATTCTTCAGGAATAGTAAATTTTGGAAGTAATACATCGCGATACAACGAATAGGTTTCAACTTTATCAATAATTTCTTGAACGTTGATAATCGCTTCTGGTAAATCAGTGAACAATTTTTTCATCTCTTCTTCCGATTTGAAATAATACTCCTGATTTGGTAATCCATAACGATAACCTCTACCTCTACCTATTGGTGTGGCTTGTTTTTCACCATCTTTTACACACAATAAAATATCGTGGGCATTTGCATCCTCTTTGTTTACGTAGTAAGTATTATTGGTAGCAACTAATTTTACTTTATGCTTTTGTGAAAACTCAATTAAGGTTTTGTTGACGCGATTTTCGTCCTCTTGATTGTGGCGCATGATTTCTAAATAAAAATCATCACCAAATTGTTCTTTCCACCAAATTAGAGCTTCTTCAGCTTGATTTTCTCCAACATTTAAAATTTTATTAGGAATTTCACCATATAAATTTCCCGATAAAACAATAATGTCCTCCTTATATTGCTCAACTACAGATTTATCAATTCTAGGAACATAATAAAATCCATCGATGTAAGCAATAGAAGACATTTTTGCTAAATTGTGATAGCCTTTTTTATTCTTAGCTAAAAATACAACTTGATAGCCGTTATCTTTTTTGGTTCTGTCTTTATGATTATCACAAATATTGAACTCACAACCTACAATAGGAATTATTTCAGCATCTGAAGGTTCTTCTCCGTTTTCAATTGCGGCTTCAATTTTTGGTTTAACCGATTTATTATGATTCATTACAGCACTTACAAAATGAAAGGCACCCATCATATTTCCGGTATCAGTCATGGCAACTGCAGGCATTTTTGTTTTTGCAGCTGCTGCAACTAGTGATGGGATTCCGATGGTAGATTGTAAAACTGAGAATTGTGTGTGATTGTGTAAATGAGCAAATCGAGATTGTTTAAAATCTTTTTTATCGGCATCAGAAATAGAAGTTTGAACCGTTTCTTCTTCACTTTTTTGAAGTTTTTTTCTGATTTGCTCAGAAGCTTCTTTAAGATTGATGTGTTTTAATCCAATAAGCTGAATTGATCTTGGATTTTTTAATTGAAAATCTTCAAAATATTCGGGTTCAACATCAAGTTCTTCTTTGGTGAAAACTTCGGTACGAATTAATTCTAAGAAACAACGTGTTGTAGCTTCAACGTCGGCAGTTGCATTATGTGCTTCTGCAAATGGTTCGTTGAAAAGATATTGATGTAATTCTGTTAATGTTGGTAATTTGAATTTTCCGCCACGTCCACCAGGAAGTTTTAAAAGTGATGCTGTAACTTCAGTACATGTATCTAAAATAGGCATTTGCGACATGGTAGAACTAACTCCCATTCGGTAGAATTCGCAACCCATGATGTTGATATCAAACCCAACATTTTGCCCAACAATGTACTTGGCTTTAGATAAAGCTATGTTGAATTTCTCCAACATTTCTTTAAGCTGAATACCTTGTTGTTGAGCTAATTCAGTTGAAATTCCGTGAATTCTTTCAGCATCGTAAGGAATATTGAAACCTTCAGGATTAATGAGATAATCTTGATGTTCAAGAAGATTTCCCATTTCGTCGTGTAACTGCCATGCAATTTGAATACATCTCGGCCAATTGTCTGTATCAGAAATTGGTGCAGCCCAACTTTTTGGTAATCCTGTGGTTTCGGTGTCGAATATTAAATACATACTTTAAAAAAAATCAAAATCAATGGCAAAAATTAATAACAAATTCCAATAGCATTTTCTGAACTTGTATTTATCAAAAGTACATTTTAACTAACAAATTGTCAATTTTAGTTATTAACAAAAACAAAAAAACCATCCGAATTCTCGAATGGTTTATTATTTAAATTGTGAAAAAGAAAGGTTTAGTAACCTCCTCTGTTTCCACCACCACGATTATCACCATAACCACCGCTACGGTTTCCTCCTCTAGAGTCACCTCCACGGTTGTTGCTAAAACTTCTTCTTTCACCTTCTGGTTTTGGTTCAGATTTGTTTACAACAATAGTACGACCTTCAACAGTAGCACCATTCAATTCAGTTATTGCTTTTTCAGCTTCTGCGTCATTTTCCATTTCAACAAAACCGAAACCTTTACTTCTTCCAGTAAATTTATCAGTAATAATTTTAACAGAACTAACTGATCCGTACACTTCAAAAGACTCTCTTAAATCTGCTTCCTCTATACTCCAAGGAAGACTTCCAACAAAAATATTCATAATTTTATTTTAAAATTCCTGTCAAAGGTAAGTTAAATAAAATGTAATCTACTATTAAATAGGTTTTTATTATTTAAAACAAAAAAACCACTCATTAAATAACAAGTGGTTTTAATTATAAATTTTATATTAAATTACTATAATTCAGGAATAACTGGAATATTATAAAATGCTCCATATTGAAAATTCACTAACTCATCAGTACCTAATCTTCTTGCATTAAATTTAAAAGTTCCTGTAACTGTATTGTTTGAATTATCAGTGATTACAATTTCACTTAAAATTTTAAATTTTGCTTTATTATCACCACCAGAAATTGTTATAATATCACCTATTCCGTAACCTGAACCTGATGCTGCAATTTCGACTGAGTTTACAGCTCCTGCTTCATTAACTGTTGTATTTACTCTCATCCCATTTCCACCTGTAGAAGAGGTTTCAACAGATGTTCCTGCTGTATAACCCGTTCCTCCTGCAATAACAAGATTAGCAATGTTTAAAATTGGACCAAAACTATCGCTTGATGAATAAAAAAGATTCAAATTATCAAAACTATTATTATAATCAGCTGTGTTATTATTAACAGAACCTAAATAATATGTTCCTATATTAGTACTAACTGTTCTAAGCTCAATTTCTTCTTCTTGAGCTAAAGCAACTATTCTTAATGCCCCACTAGTAGATTTATAGGCTTTTACATCAATTCCTTTAAACAAAACATCATCTTTAAATGCTTGAAATCCTGGATTGTTAAATTTTACATCTTCTTGACATGAACTAAATGCCACTAAAATTACGATAAGAGAAAATAATTTTTTCATTTTAATATTAATTACAACCACAAAAATAGTTTTTTTAGTGAATTGACATACTTTTTTTAACTAAAAATCAATTAAAAAGTATTTTTTTTCAATGTATTAGTTTGAATGAAAAAGTTTTATATCTTTGCACCCTTAATTAATCGAGGTCGAGTACCTCAAAATTTAATCAAAAAGATTATGTCAGTAAAAATTAGATTACAAAGACACGGTAAAAAACAAAAACCATTTTACTGGATCGTAGCGGCTGATGCTCGCGCTAAAAGAGATGGTAGATTCCTTGAAAAATTAGGAACTTACAATCCAAACACAAATCCTGCAACTATTGATTTAAACCTTGACAAAGCTGTTCAATGGTTACACAATGGTGCTCAACCAACAGATACTGCTAGAGCAATTCTTTCTTACAAAGGCGCTTTATTGAAACACCACCTTGATGGAGGAGTTCGTAAAGGTGCTTTAACTCAAGAGCAAGCTGATGCAAAATTAACTGCTTGGATTGAAGAAAAAGCTGGAAAAGTTGACGCTAAAAAAGACGGATTGTCTAAAAAACAAGCTGAAGCTAAAGCTAAAGCATTAAAAGCTGAAGTTGCTGCTAACGAAAAACGTGCAAACGCTGCTGCTGAAGCTTTGAAAGCTGCTGAAGCACCAGAAGTTGTTGAAGAAGAAGTTGCTGAAGTTGCCGAAGAGGTTGTTGCTGAAGTTGCTGTAGAGGAAACTCCTGCTACTGAAGAAGCACCAGCTGCTGAAGAAGCTAGCGAAGAAACAGAAGCTTAATATTGTGCGATAATGCGTAAAGAAGATTGTTTCTACTTAGGCAAAATCGCTAAAAAATTTAGTTTCAAGGGTGAAGTCCTTATCTATTTAGATACTGATGAACCAGAATTATACCAAGAGATGGAATCGATTTTTGTTGAATTCAACAAAAATTTGATTCCATTTTTTATTGAAAACTCTAATCTTCATAAAGGAGATTTTCTTAGAGTTAAATTTGAAGACGTTGACAACGAGGAACAAGCTGATGAAATCATCAATTGTGAAGTTTATCTACCTTTAAATATGTTGCCAAAACTTGAAGGCAATAAATTCTACTTTCATGAAGTTATTGGTTTTGAAATTGAAGATCAACGTTTAGGAGTTTTTGGAAAAATTGTTTCTATAAACGACACTTCAGCACAGCCACTTTTTGAAGTAATAAATGGCAATGTTGAAATTCTTATTCCGATGATTGACCAATTTCTTGTGAAAATTGATAGAGAAAATAAGAAAGTAATCATGGATTTGCCAGAAGGTTTGGTAGAAATGTATCTTTAATTAGATTTTTGACTTGTTGGATTTTTAGACTCCTTAGATTTTATCCTTTACAAAAAATGTCAACATTCAGTTTCAAGCAATTTACAATTCAACAGGACAAATGTGCCATGAAAATTGGTACAGACGCTGTTTTGCTTGGCGCTTGGTGTCCGGTTGATAATAATCCATTTTCGGTTTTGGACATTGGAGCAGGAACTGGAATTTTGTCTTTAATGTTGGCACAACGTAGCAATGCAGAACAAATTGATGCCATAGAAATTGACGAAGAAGCTTACGAACAATGTGTAGAAAACTTTGAAAATTCACCTTGGTCAGATAGATTATTTTGTTTTCATGCTGGTTTGGATGAATTTGTAGATGAACCCGAAGATGAGTATGATATTATAATTTCGAATCCTCCTTTTTATTCAGAAGACTATAAAACAAGTGATTCTCAAAGAGATTTAGCTCGTTTTCAAGATGCCTTGCCTTTTGAAGAATTAATTGAAGCTGCCGATTTACTCTTATCAGAGAACGGAATTTTTGCTGTAATTATTCCTTATAAAGAAGAAGAACGGTTTATTGATTTATGTGCTGAAGTTGAACTTTTCCCAGTGAAAGTTACTCGTGTAAAAGGCTCACACACAACACCTATTGTTAGGAGTTTATTGGCATTTAAACGTTATGAATTATCTGTTTTAACAGCCGATGAACTGGTTATAGAAATCAGTCGTCATGAGTATACTGACGAATACATTAATCTTACCAAAGATTTTTACCTAAAAATGTAAAATAAAAATCACAATTAACAATTCTTTATTATACTCAATTAATAAAATCTGATACTTTTAAATTTTCAAATTAAAACCAAGTGCTTTGAAAGTAAAACTATCTCTTCTAATTATTATTATATCGATTTTTGAAACTTATTCTCAAACAGGAAGGCAAGTTTACGGAAAAATTATATCAAATGAATTAGCTGTACAAGCTGTTGATATTGTTAATTTAAACACTAAAAAAAGTACTACATCTGACAAAAATGGAAATTTTACAATTGAGGCAACCGTTAATGAAGTTCTTTATTTTATATCAGAAGATTATCACGATTTAAAAGTAAAAATCACCCACGATAACGTCAATAAAAATCTTATTATCAGTTTAACCAAAAAACCAATTGAAATTGAAGAGGTTTCTATTGAGAAAAAAACCAATTTTAAAGGTATTGCTGGTTACAATGATATCAAAATGGCAAAAATTGAAAAGGATGCAACTGCTCCAAAAGTAGTTGGTGTTTATACTGGCGAAATTGTTAATGGAATGGATTTTGTTCAAATTGGAAAATCAATTTGGAAATTAATAAAAGGAAAAAAGAAAACACCCACAACAAAACAGGAAGAAATTGATTATCAGGAATTTATTGAAACAGTTTTCAATGAAGAATTTTTTATTAAAACATTACAGTTAAAAGCTGACCAAGTTCAATTATTTCTAGAATATTGTTTGGCCGACGAAAAGTTTTTAGAAACAATAAGTAAAAAAAATAAATTTGAAATGATGAATGCTTTAATTTCTAAAAACGATGAATTTAAAAAGATTTAAAAGCATTATACTTTACTTAAAAAATAACAATCGTTAAAGTAAATCTCAAATTTGTTTTCTTACCTTTGCAAACGTTTTCGTAAAATTTATTCCGTTTACATTATACAATTAATATGAAACCAGATTTATTTCAAGCTCCAGATTATTATTTGTTAGACGATTTGCTAACAGAAGAACATAAATTAGTTAGAGATTCTGCTCGTGCGTGGGTAAAAAGAGAAGTCTCTCCAATAATTGAAGATTATGCACAACGTGCTGAATTCCCTAAACAAATCATTAAAGGTTTGGGAGAAATTGGTGGTTTTGGACCTTATATTCCAGAAGAATATGGTGGTGCTGGATTAGACCAAATTTCTTATGGGTTAATCATGCAGGAAATTGAAAGAGGTGATTCTGGTGTTCGTTCAACATCATCGGTTCAATCTTCATTAGTGATGTATCCAATTTGGAAATTCGGAACAGAAGAACAAAGAATGAAATATTTGCCAAAATTAGCAACTGGAGAATTCATGGGTTGTTTTGGATTAACTGAACCAGATCATGGATCGAATCCAAGCGGTATGACTACCAACTTTAAAGATATGGGCGACCATTATTTATTGAATGGTGCTAAAATGTGGATATCTAATGCTCCTTTTGCTGATGTTGCAGTAGTTTGGGCAAAAAATGAAGAAGGAAGAATTCACGGATTAATTGTAGAACGAGGCATGGAAGGTTTTTCAACTCCTGAAACACACAACAAATGGTCACTTCGAGCAAGTGCAACTGGCGAGTTGATTTTTGATAACGTTAAAGTTCCAAAAGAAAATTTATTACCTGGAAAATCAGGTCTTGGTGCTCCAATGATGTGTTTAGATTCTGCGAGATACGGAATTGCTTGGGGTGCAATTGGTGCTGCAATGGATTGTTATGACACTGCTTTGCGTTATGCAAAAGAAAGAATACAGTTTGACAAGCCAATCGCTGGAACACAATTACAACAAAAGAAGTTAGCCGAAATGATTACCGAAATCACTAAAGCACAATTACTTACTTGGAGATTAGGTGTTTTAAGAAATGAAGGTAAAGCTACAACTGCTCAAATTTCGATGGCAAAAAGAAATAATGTTGATATGGCTATAAATATTGCTCGTGAAGCGCGTCAAATTCTTGGTGGAATGGGAATTACAGGAGAATATTCTATCATGCGTCACAGTATGAATTTAGAATCTGTAATTACGTATGAAGGAACGCATGATATTCACTTGTTAATTACTGGTGCTGATATTACTGGAATTCCTGCCTTCAAATAATAAATTAAACAAAAAATAAAATTGATATAAAAAGCTTCTCTATTTCGAGGAGCTTTTTTACTTTTGATAAAGTATTTTGAAATCTAAATGATTTAATTTTACGTAAATTCTAATAAAAATTGCAATGACTATTCAAACAATCAACAACAATATTCAAGAGTATAAAAATCAATTACTTACCCATTCATTATATGAAAAAGTAAAAACAATTGAAGATCTTCACTGTTTTTTAGAAAACCATATTTATGCCGTTTGGGATTTTATGTCTTTGTTAAAAGCTTTGCAAAACAAATTAACTTGTACCACAACTCCTTGGTTACCTGTAGGAAATCCAGAAATACGATACTTAATCAACGAAATTGTAGTAGCTGAAGAAACCGATTTAACTTTAGATGGATTACGTCAAAGTCATTTTGAAATGTACATTGATGCAATGGAACAATGTGGTGCAAATACCTCTCAAATTCATGAATTTTTAATCAACGTAAAAGCTACTCAAAATATTTTTGTGTCTATAAAACAAAGTGATTTACATCCTAATGTGAAAGCCTTTTTAGATTTTACTTTCAGAGTTATTGAAGAAGGAAAACCACATAAAATTGCAGCAGCATTCACTTTTGGTAGAGAAGATTTAATTCCTAATATGTTTACAGAAATATTAAAAAACTTTCAAAACAATTTCCCCGAAACAGATTTATCAAAACTAATTTACTATTTCGAACGTCATATTGAACTCGATGCTGACGAACACGGACCAATGGCAATGCAAATGGTTAGTGAACTTTGCAACGATTCTGAACAAAAATGGAAAGAAGTTGAAGAAGTTTCTGTTCAAGCACTTGAAAAACGTATTGGACTTTGGAATGCAATTGAAGAGCAAATGGAAATGAGACTTGAAATGGTATAAAATTTATATCTTTATCAAGTAAATTTTTCATTATGTCATCTCAAACAAGATTAACACGCGCCTACAATCAAGCCAAACGAATTCAATTTACTAATTCGGATAAGTTCATATTGTTTAGTGATTGTCACCGTGGAGATGGAAGTTTTGCCGATGATTTTGCCAATAATCGCAATATTTATATGCATGCTTTGAATCATTATTATAAAAATGGTTTTCAGTATGTTGAACTAGGTGATGGTGATGAGTTGTGGGAAAATTTATTTTTCAAAGATATTTTGGAAGCTAATAAGAATGTTTTTTTATTACTAAAGAAATTCTATTTGCAAAATAAACTACACATGATTTATGGTAATCATGATATGGTTTATAGAAATCCATCTATTGTAAAACGAAATTTCTCTGAATATTTTGATACCACAGAGGGAAAAAATATGCCATTGATGCCCGATTTAAAATTTCATGAAGCTATCGTTTTAGAAAATTCTGAAACTGGGCAGGAATTATTTTTAACTCACGGACATCAAGCTGATTTTTTTAATTATGTTGGCTGGAAATTCAATCGTTTCTTTGTTAGAATTCTTTGGAAGCCATTACAAGTTTGGGGAATAAAAGACCCAACAAGTCCGGCAAAAAATTATATCGAATCCATAAAAGTGGAAAGAAGAATAAAAAAATGGATTGCTGATAACGGAAATAAAATTACAATTGTAGGTCATACCCATCGACCACATTTTCCAAAACCTCATGAAAATTTATTAAATTTTTTCAATGACGGAAGTTGTGTTCACCCAAGAAATATTACTGGAATCGAAATTGAAAATGGTAAAATAGCTTTGGTAAAATGGCTAATTGACACTAACGATGATGGAATTTTACAAATCGTAAAAGAATATATTGAAACTCCTGTGAATTTAATTTCGTATAAATCACTATGAAACACTTACTAAAAATTAGTTTTTTACTTGTATTTACGTTACTAGTTAGTTGTTCAGTAAATGATACTGCGCAAACAGTAACGAGCAGTAAAACAATAAAATATTTAGCCCTTGGCGATAGCTATACTATAGGTCAAAGTGTATGCGAAACTTGTCGTTTTCCAATTCAATTGCAAACACAAATTAAAAATAGTCTAACTACGAAAGATATATTTATTACCAATATCATTGCACAAACAGGTTGGACAACAACCAATTTAAAATCGGCAATTGCGACTCAAAATCCAACAAATGATTATGATTTGGTAACTTTATTGATAGGCGTAAACAATCAATATCAAAACAAACCTTTTAGTCTCTATGAACAAGAATTTCCTGAATTAGTGACCATTGCTATTGAAAAAGCAAAAGGAATTAAAGAAAATGTAATTGTGGTTTCAATACCTGATTATGCCTATACACCTTTTGGAAATGGTAATGCAACTATTTCAACCCAAATTGATAATTATAATGCTTTTGCAGAAAATTATTGCATTGAAAATAATATCACTTTTGTGAACATCACTGACATTACAAGACAAGGAATAGCGCAACCTAATTTAGTAGCTAGTGATGGTTTACATCCATCAGAAATTGCTTATAGTAAATTTGTGGAGCGGATTTTACCGAAAGCAAAATTAGTTTTAGGGTTGTAACTTCATTACTTTTTTGATTTCCAAATAAATCCATCCAATAAATAATGGGTAAACTGCGGAACTGTTAGCAAAGGAACCAAGATGTATTGCCAATTTGAAAAGTCAAAATTTGTAATTGATATTTGTTCGTTCCAAACTAAAATCTCCCACAAAAATTCTTCTGAAAAAGCAGTAATCAATAGAATTGTAATAAAGATTAAAACACCTTTAAATTGTTTCAACAAACCTAAAAATCCCAAATCTTCAATAGTTTTTTTCTCTATTTCATTGAGATAAATTAAAGCCATATATGGAATTCCATGAGAGACAACATTTAATAATGTAAAAACTAAATCATTATTAAAATATACAATTCCGAAATACCAAGACAAGATTGTTCCAATAATTATAGCGTTTTTAGGAATGTTAAAATAGTTCGTTTTTATTGAAACATAAACTGTTCGAACAAAATAAAAAAGTATAATTGAAAAGTATATCCAAGATAGAATCTGTAGTAAAATTGGATTTTCATACTTAAAAAATTCGTTCTCTACAAACCAATTAAACTTTCGTTTTGGAGATAAAAACCAATATAGCATTGGATAAACTGTAGCTGTGTAAATAATCAAATTATCTATCCAAGCATAGGTTTTATCTTCATTTCTAGAATACAATCGCATAAAGCCATATTGCTGTCGAATGAAATGAAAAACTGCTACATAAGCTAAAACAGACCAAAACACCTGACTTCCAAATAGAAATAAAATAAAACCAATTAGAAAACAAAAAATGGGCAATCCAATGTACAATTGCTTTCTTCTTTGAAATTCTGAAGTGACAAAATAAGTTTTAAACAAGGTGGAATACACATGAGCTACATCAATAAAAACGATCAAAAATAGCCACGTATAAAAAGAATAACTTTCTTCAATTTCTGTCAACCAATTTTGAAATAGCAAAACAATAGCCAAAACAATAAATGATGGTGCAAGTATAAAAACACTATCGGTTTTAGCTTTATGTATCCAAGGTTGAACCATTACACAATTTTATTTACTACATTGATTCCTTGATGAAAAGCTTCTTCAAAAATAGATATTCCCGATAAATCCGAATGTGCAAAATAGATTTTATCATCAATGGATTGCGCAGCTTTTCGCTTACTTTCGCCAAATAAAAATCCGTTTTTTGGGCTAATCATTCCGTGACCTAAAAGATGAATATCGATACTTTCTGTTACTTCTTCAATATTAGGATGCGCAATTTTTAAATCTTCAAAAACTAAATTTTTCCAATATTCTTTTGACTTTTTATAAATTTCTCTTCTACTCTTTCCACAATCTGATGACGAAAAACTGTAGTAATAAGTAATCACCTTTTTATCTTGAATTTGTTGCAATGACTGGTGTTGATCGTAAATATAACCCAATCCTTTTGAACCATGTGTTACATTATCCCAACACAATGGAAAACTGAAATTATCGGTTAAATCGGAAACTACTAATGTTGCCAAAAGCCATGGTGCATAATGAAAATCTTTGGTGTATTCTTTTCTGCCTTCAAACAAATATTGATTTACAAATTGCGGAGTTGCCATTATAATTTTATCGGCAATAATCTCAACAGAAGATTTAGTTTTATCATCAAAAACAAATGCTACAGCTTTATCGCTTTTTATTTTCACTTCATAAACTAAATGATTTTGTAATGTTTTGCCTTTGGAATATTTATTCAAATGATTAGCTAATCTGGCGTTTCCTTCGGGCCAAGTTAAAACATTATCACTTTTTTCAGATGTGCTATTTTGTTTTCTAGCAGCGAAATAATGAATTCCTGCATAAGCTGAAACGAAATCAATTCCTAAACCAAAATCGTCTCTACAACAATAATCTATATAAACTAAAAGCGGTTTCGATTTTAAATTTTGCTGCACTAACCATTCCTTCATTGTTAGTTTATCCAGACTTTTTACTTGATCATTTTGAGAAGATAAATTCATTGGAATATTGAACCAATATAAACCAGAGTCATCTTTTTTGATTCTAAATTCATCCATCATTGAGAAAAATCGAATCAATTCTTCTTCATCAGCTACTGAATTTCCAACTCTAGGAACTATTCCTTCTTGCCAATTGTTTTTATAAAACAATCGTTCATCAGGCGAAAACGTTAATTGTGTTTCATCAAATTTTGGAAAACCTTTCGAATCATAACCCAAAATAATTTTTTCTTCTTCAAGAAATTGTAATAACTCTACATCTTCAATGTTTGGCAAAGGCAAATAATGTGCGCCAAGAGGAAATTTAGAATATTGATTTTCACCATTGGAAGAATTTCCGCCTAAATGATTTTCTAATTCGACCAACAAAAAATCAGAAACTCCTTTTTTAGAAAGTTGTCTTGCAGCAGACAAACCAGTAATTCCGCCACCAACAATTAAATAAGGAATATGAATTTGCTCAGAAGGTTTTGGAAAATTTTTAACTCGAAGTTTATGTCCTAAAATATGATTGGTTCCCGACAATCGAATTAAGAGTGTGATTACTTTTTCTTTACAAGCATTAATGAGTGGGACAATCAGTAAAGTTGCTCCTAAAAATTTGAAGAAATTTCTCCTAGAACTACTATAATTTTCCCCATTCTTCATCAAAATAGCGTACTAAAACTTGGTTATCTAATCGATTTATTTCAATGTCTTTAAAAATCATATCTTTTGAAAAATAATTGAATTTTTCAAATTGATAATTATAAAACCTTAATCCGTCAACGGTTCTATTGACTTTATTGAAATTGGTTCCAAAACCATTAATTGCAATGGTAAAACCCCATTCTCCAAAAGATGGTACATAAGCATGATAAGCATCAACCTGAGGAAAAACTTGCATGACCGTTTTGTTGATACACCAAAAAGATTTTGGAGCAAAATAGGGCGAAGTAGTTTGAATTACCACAACAGCATCAGTTGAAAGTAGTTTTTGCATCGTACTGTAAAAATTCAGTGAATACAACTTACCCAAACTATAGTTAGATGGATCGGGAAAATCGATTACAACTACATCAAATTTTTCTCTGGTTTCTTTTGCCCATATGTAAGCGTCTTTGTTGAACACTGATACTTTGGAATTATTCAAAGCATTTTTATTGAAATCGACTAATACTTGATTGGTTTTAAACAACTTGGTCATTCCTTCATCTAAATCGACCAAAGTAACTTTTTTTACATCTTTATATTTTAGAATTTCTCGAACTGCTAGACCATCGCCACCACCAAGAACTAATACATTCTCAACTTTTTTAGCCATTGACATTGCCGGATGAACCAATGCCTCGTGATAACGATACTCATCGGCTGAACTAAATTGTAAGTTGTTGTTTAAGTACAATCGGTAATCGCTTTTATTGTGGGTTAAAACGATTCGCTGGTATTGTGTTGAATTGGTGTAAATGATGTTTTCGCCATACAATTTACCTTCAGAATAGGAAAGGATATTTTCGGAAAAAAAGAATGTTATCAATAAAACTAGAAATGAAAAAATAGCTTTTGCTCGAAGTAATTTTACTTTTTTTAGCTCTGATTTTAACAAAAAACAAAGTACAATTGCAATAGAAATATTAATCATTCCGAAGAATAGAGATGTTCCAATAATTCCGAGTTTTGGAACTAAAATCAACGGAAAAAGAATGGATGCTAATAAAGAACCGATGTAATCAAAAGTAAAAACATTTGAAACTAAATCTTTGAACTCTACTTTATCTTTAAGAATATTCATTAGTAACGGAATTTCCAATCCAACAAGACATCCGGTAACAAAAACAAGTAAGTAAAGAATAAATTGAAAAGCAAAATCAGTTTCAAACAACAAAAAAAGAACAACTGAACTCAATCCGCCAATTAATCCGACTAGAATTTCTATTTCTACAAAAGTATTGAGTAGGTTTTTAGTTAAAAACTTTGAAAAATACGAGCCAATTCCCATCGAAAAGAGATAAACTCCAATGATGAAAGAGAATTGCTTTACAGAATCACCCAATAGATAACTTGCCAAAGTTCCAGCCACTAATTCGTAAACTAGTCCGCATGTTGCAATGGTAAAAACTGCAAAAAGTAGTAAATATTCAAATTTTAGGAACTTATTACCCATGAATAGCTGCACTAATAATCATTGAAATTCCAATAATTAAGGCTGCAAAAACAAGTGCTACAGCAGTGTTATTTTCTTGAGTAATTTTTTTCCAAGTATTTTCGGGTGTAATTTTTTCAATAATAAAATAGGCTACAAAAAGTACTGCAATGCCAACAGCAGAAAATACTAATGAGTTGATAATAAGTTGTCCAATATTCATGATATTATTTTTTAGTTATTTATGATAAAAACGATTTACAGAACTATGTCCTGAATTGGTTGGTTTGTAATTTTCTGTAGATTCACAATCACACAAACTATTTCCTTGTGTTGTATAATAGAGAAATAATCCATAAAAACACAAACCTATTAGTAATGCAAGATAATTTTCTTTGATAAAATCGGATACTTTTTCCATGTTCAATTTATTTTATTGATTCCATCTTTTTTCTTCAAAATTCCTAGACATAAAATATACTATAGCAAGAAAAACAGCCATGAAAAGTAACGTCATGAAAAAATTTCTTAAAGAAGGTTTGTTCCAAGTTGCAGTAATATCTATAGTACTATTTGATAAATCTTCTTGAGCTTTTAATGGCGTAATGGTTAAGTGATATTTACCTGGAGCTACACCACAAATGTTAAAATCTTCTGAAGTACTTCCTTCTTTCCAGCTTTCGCCATCAGTATATCCATGATAATATTCAATATCTTTTGAGGCATAAACTTCTTCATTGGTCTTTTCATTTATCAAAGCCACCTGTACATTTGCCCAAGAATTATCTACATTTGAATATAGCGAAATTTGTAATGGTGCCGAACTTCCTTTTAATTCAAAAGAAGGGCTAACAAAATCTTTAGCCGTGAAATTTTCAAATGGAATTGATGTATTTAATACTTCTTGCGAAGATCTGTCTTTGTTTAAAAACCAATGCGATAGTAATATTAAGATAGCAACCGAACAAAAAATAATTGCTAAATTCTTAACATTGATATAAAAAGGCTGCACCATTCCAATTTCTGACTTTGAAGGAATTGCGGATGTTTTAAAAGCTCTTTTTACATCATTTCTTGAAATGTGTTCTCCGTAAAAAGTTGTTTGCTCTTGCCCAAACTTTTCAAAAGAAAGAATATATGGCGGATTAATATATTCGATTAGTTCAATTTTGTTCAATACATTATAATCAAAATAGCCTGATGCATAATCTAATTTAGGATAAGTGTAATCATACCTATCAAAAGTCTTGTCAAGATAATCAACTGTTAAAGGATGGTTACCAACTTTCTTTTCAAATTCAATTTGCTCCAATAGAATAAAATTTCCTGATGATTCTGATAAATAAAGAAATTCTCCTTTATCGTTTTGCAAAACATATTCTGCCCATCTTGTAAATGAATCAAATCTTTTTATCAAAATTCCAATAATGGTATAGATTTCATTTTTAAAGTCAGCTTTTTGACCAATTGAAAAAACATTATTATAAATTTCTTTTTTAAATCTTTCCTTGAATTTAAAATCATTATTATTATTCTTAGAATACAATGTGCCACAACTAGGACATGCAAAAAAACTTACGTCTATTTTTACATCTAATTTAGTTTCAGTATTACAATGGAAACAAGGGAAATCCATATCATTTTTTATCTATTAATTTCAAAATCTTTTAAAACAACTGCCTTAAAATAGTTTACGAAAGCATTCGTAATACTTTTTACTTTTTGAGAGTTATCTTGTAAATAATTACACAAATAAACATCAAGTGTTAATTGTTTAAATTCTGGCCAAGTGTGAATACAAATATGGGATTCTTTTAAACAAATAGCAATGGTAAAACTATTATTCTCAAAATTATGAGTTATAATTCCAACTTTTTCAAGTTCAAAGTCTCGAATAATTTTTTCTGAAAATGTGATAAAACTTTCGCTATCAGTTAGTAAAGTAACCTCCTTAACTTGAAGAGTAACTAGTTTATGCAATCCCGGAGAATACGTATTTTGATCCATCAAAAAATAAAACCCCAATTAGTTTTGCGGGATATTTTGATTATACGTAAGTGTTAAAATTTTGTTACAAAAAAAGTGAGAATTTCGTCTCACTTTATATTATTGTTCTGGTGCAATTTCGATTTCTAATCCGTTGATGGCTTCTGTTATTGGAATTTGACAACCTAAACGTGAGTTATCTTTCACATGGTATGCTTCCCAAAGCATGGCTTCCTCATCGGGATTTCGCTCTAATGAAATTACATCATTTAAAACGTAGCACTGGCAAGAAGCGCACATTGCCATTCCGCCACAAACACCAACGGTTCCTTCTTCAGCTAGTTCATAAGCACGAATTAATTCCATGATGTTCATGTTCATGTCCGTTGGAGCTTGAACTTCGTGTCGTTCTCCGTTTCTATCTGTTATGTAAACTGTTACGTCTTGTGGCATTATTATTCTTTTTTCTTCTTTAATTGTTCAATATCAGCTAAATCTTTGAATCTTCCTGAAGCTAATTTATTTTTTATTAAATCATCAAAATAAATATAAGGAACTTTAATTTTTTCTAAATCAAACCAATTGCAGTTTATAAAACTTTCTTTGAATTCTAACCCATCAACATGTGTTAAGATTTCGATTTTTGTTGGTTCAACTCCGATACTCCAAACATCAAACTTATCGTTTAAAAACTCTTCATAAGGAAAAATCGGTGCTCCAAAATCTGAATAAACTTGCTCTAATTTTTTATAATTTTCTGATGTTTTATTTAACCACAAATCTAAATCACCAGTACTTCTGATATATCCATGAAGAATCACTGCATAACCACCAACTAATAGATATTCAACTTCATTTTTATCTAAAAGTTCTAAAAAATCTAAAAAATCGGGATTAAACAGATTTGGCATGTTTCCTTGACTGAATTATAGTTTTATCAATTTTAGAATTAGCAGAAACTTGAAAAATTTGATTTATAATGGAACACGCAGCTTCTAAACGTTCTAAAGGCGTTTTATCATTATAAAAAGAAGTATGATCGTCTGCATCTTTAAAACTAGATTTTGTAACGACTGATCTGTCCATTCTAAAATTTTTCATATATCATTTTTGAAGAACAAATATAAAAATTTAATCAATCGATTTTACAACCGCTTTTTCAGCTTCTTTTCTGGTTCCGTCGAATCCGTCAACTCCAGAGACTGTTGTGTATTTTAAAACATATCGTTTTCCTGGATTAATTCTTTGATAAACACTTTGACACATTAATGTAGCTTCATGAAAACCACACAAAATCAATTTCAATTTTCCTGGATAAATATTTACGTCACCAATGGCATATATTCCGTCGATGTTTGTTTGATAATCTAAAGCGTTATTTACTTTGATGGCGTTTTTCTCAATTTCTAATCCCCAATTGGCAATAGCTCCCAATTTTGGTGTCAACCCAAAAAGCGGAATAAAATAGTCGGTTTCAAAAACTTGCTGAACGCCTTCGTTTTCTAAAACAATACTTTCAACATGGTCTTTTCCGTTAATAGCAACCACTTCGGCAGGCGTAATCAAATTGATTTTTTCTAGTTTTTTCAATTCCTGAACTTTTTCAACTGAATCTAAAGCACCACGGAATTCATTTCGCCTGTGAACCAAAGTAACTTCTGAAGCTACATTTGAAAGGAATATACTCCAATCTAAGGCAGAATCTCCGCCACCAGCGATTACAATTCGCTTATCACGAAACAATTCTGGATCTTTTACAAAATATTCTACTCCTTTTTCTTCGTAAAAAGAAATATTTTCTAATTGTGGTTTTCTTGGTTCGAAAGTTCCTAATCCACCAGCTATTGCTATTGCCTTTGCATGGTGTTTTGTTCCTTTATTTGTAGTAACAATAAAAGTTCCGTCTTCTAATTTATCAATAGTTTCAGCTGTTTCAGCTAAGGTAAATCCGGGTTGAAATTGTTTGATTTGTTCCATCAAATTAGTCACTAAATCACCAGCTAAAACTTCTGGATAACCTGGAATATCAAAAATTGGTTTTTTAGGATATAACTCCGCCAATTGTCCTCCAGGTTGCGGAAGAGCATCAATTATATGGCATTTCAATTGTAAAAGTCCTGCTTCAAAAACTGCAAAAAGTCCCGTTGGACCAGCGCCTATAATAAGTATGTCTGTTTCAATCATTTTGAAAGGTTATGAGTTATGACTTTAGAAGTTTAAACATGCAAAAATCTAAAACATAATTTTTTATTATTATGATATTTATCAGTTTAATGTTGCGTTAGGGATTTTTTCACATTACATTTATTTTATTGGTGTTCAGAGAACTTCGTTTACAGTGGAAATCCTTTTATTTTTTTTATAAAATAAAAAAATGCAACGGAAAGCCCGACCTGTGTGGGAAAGTCCAAATCCTTCGACTAACTCAGAATAAAATTATGCTATATTTTCTACCGTTTCTATTTGAGGTGCGTACTTTTTAATGGTAGTTTCAACTCCTGCTTTTAAAGTCATTTGATTTACACTACAACCAATACATGCACCTTCAAAACGTACTTTTACATGCTTTTCTTCATCAATAGAAACTAATTTTATATCACCACCATCAGAATTCAAAAAAGGTCTAATTTCTTCTAATGCTTTTTCGATATTTAATGTTAATTCTTCGTTTGTCATCTTTTTTAGTTTTCGGTTTTTCAGTTACAGTTTTCAGTCGCAGTTTTCAGTTCTGTAAAAAAACTGATAACTGCCACTGCTAACTGAATACTATTTCTTCACAGCAGAACATCCTGCCATTGTTGTTATTTTTATTGCTTCTGTTGGTGCAAGATTTTCGTTTCTATTTACCGTTTCTTGAACCACATTTCTAGCGATTTCTTCGTATATTTTTTCCAAAGGAGATGCTGTTTGCAATGCTGCTGGACGACCATAATCGCCTGCTTCACGAATGCTTTGCACTAATGGAACTTCTCCTAAAAATGGCACATTCAAATCTTCTGCAAGGTTTTTAGCACCTTCTTTTCCGAAGATATAGTATTTGTTATTTGGCAATTCCTCTGGTGTGAAATACGCCATGTTTTCTATAATTCCTAAAACCGGAACATTTATCGCATCGCTTTGGAACATTGAAACTCCTTTTCGAGCATCGGCTAGAGCCACATTTTGAGGCGTACTAACTACAACCGCACCAGTAATTGGCAAGGCTTGCATAATTGACAAGTGAATGTCTCCTGTTCCTGGTGGTAAATCGATTAACATAAAATCTAATTGTCCCCAATCGGCATCAAAAATCATTTGGTTTAACGCTTTTGCAGCCATTGGTCCACGCCAAATAACCGCTTGACTTGGTGAAGTAAAAAATCCAATAGAAAGTAATTTTATTTCATAACTTTCGATAGGTTTCATTTTAGACTTTCCGTCCACTTCAATAGAAATTGGTTTTTCGTTTTCTACATCGAACATAATTGGCATACTTGGACCGTAAATATCGGCATCAAGAACACCAACTTTGAATCCCATTCTTGCAAGAGTCACCGCTAAATTAGCCGTTGTTGTAGATTTTCCTACACCGCCTTTTCCGGAAGCTACAGCAATAATATTACTAATTCCCGGAATTGATTTTCCTTTAATTTCGTTTGGATTTTCTTTAGCTTCCACTTTGATATTTACTTTCACAACAGCATCTGGAGAAAATTGCTCGTGAATTAGTTTTTTTATATCGTCTTCAGCTCTTTTTTTGATGTGCATTGCTGGAGTTGAAAGCAACAAATCAACTACAACCTCATCGCCAAAAGTGATTACATTTTGAACCGCACCACTTTCGACCATATTTTTTCCTTCACCTGCAATAGAAATGGTTTCTAAAGCTTTGAGGATTTCTTTTCTATCTAACTTCATTTTTATTTAAACTGAATATGAATTGCAAAGATAATAAGAAGTTTAAAAGTATGATAGAAACAAGGTTTAAAGTTTTGTTATAATGAAATAGTTATAACTTATTGTATTTAATCAAATTAATTTTGAAATTGGTATACTGAATTTGAAGCGTATTTTTTAAAAATTCATATTCTGATGAAAGCAATTGATTTTTAACTGATGATAATGAAATTGATTCTATTTTTCCTGATAAAAATTTGGCTTGTGTTGTTGTAAAAGATGCTTTTGCATAGGAAAGTGTTTCTTCAAATTTACTTTGAAGTTGCAAATAATTTCGTTGATTTTGTTTTTCTAGAGCAATTTGATTTTCAATTTTTTGTTGTTCTTGAGTAATGGTGAGTTTGCTTTTTTCGGTTTCGATTTTAGCAGCTACATTTTTTTTATTATTTCTAAAACCACTAAAAATAGGTACACTTAATTGAATTCCAACTTGCTGGTTTTTATTATCTCCTATTTGATTACTAAAACTTGATAATCCTGCGGTCGATTGATTTAATGGTTTATAATAAAAACTTGAAATAGAATAAAATGAGGATAGAACAGGTAAATTAGAAGCTCTTTGACTTCTTAATTCTTTCAAACTACTTTGATAAGATAGTTCAGCAAATTTTATTTTTGGATTGGAAATTTCTGTCGAAACCGAAGTCATTTCATCTGAAGAATTAGAAACTAAAACGACTTCTGAAATTGAAAAGTCAACAACATTCATCAATTGAAATAATTGCATCTTCTGGATATTGTACAATTGTTCGGTTTCTAAAATACGCTTTTCTTCTTGAGCAAAACTAAATTGCACATCATATAAATCGCTTTTAGGTTTGCTACCAATTTTGACTTCTTTTGAAATTCTATCCAAATTAAAAGCTGCATTTTTAAATTGTTCGCGTTGAATTTTTAGTAATTCTTGTGTAAAAAGCGCTTGATAATAACTATCTAAAATTTGAAGTTTATATTCGTTTTCTATAACTTCTTTATCGGCTTTTGCTTTTTCGATATCTATTTTATTTTTTTGAGCATTGGCAAACGCATTAAAATCGATTAAATTCATATTAGCATTGATAAAAAAATTATCATATTGTATGTTAGAACTTACTCTATTATTAGTAGCTGGATCAATGGTGGAACCAAAATTATACGATTGACTTCCATTGAAACTAACAGTTGGCAATAATTGATTCCAAACCGAATTTCGGCTTTTTTCAATACGCTTTACTTCTAGTTGACGGATTTTTATTTCAATATTGTTTTCTAATCCTTTTTCGATACATTTTTGCAACGGCCAAGTTGTTTCCTGACCGTTAGCAAAATTGCTTAAGATTATTAAAAACAAAGTCAAAATTATTTTTACTAAACAATTCATTTTTAAAATTGATTGATTTTGATACACAGATTTAAGAAATTAGAAAAATTGATGGAATTTTCTCTGATCTTTTATATTTTTAGAAGTCTTCGACAAGCTCAGACTGACAAACCTTTTTCAAAATTGAATTTTGAAGTTGAATTTTGAAGTTGAATTTTGAAATTACTCGTATTTTAAATATTTTAATACTTCAACCCTTGTTGCTTGATATGCTCTTGATAATACGACTACCAGCGTTAAAATCAATAAAACAACAAACCCAATAATGAAAGGAATTATAGAAATATCAATTCTAAAAGCGAAATTCTCTAACCATAAATTGAGTAAATAATACACCGGAAATAGCGCAATTAAAAACCCGATTACACAAAAAACGATGTATTGTTTTGATAATTCTTTTAGTAAAACATTCGTTTCTGCTCCAAGTGTCTTTCTGATAGCAATTTCTTTCATACGTCTTTGAATTGAAAATGATGCCAAAGAAAACAATCCGAAAAGAGCAATTAAGATTACAATTACGTTTAACAATGAAAATAAATTCTTTTGTTTTACATAGGTTTCATAAGTTCGAGCATATTCTTTATCGACAAAATCATATTGAAAAGGATAGTCTGTATCGACATTTTTAACCCAAAACTTTTCAATATCGGCAATAGTTTGTTCCATATTTTCTGCTTTTACTTTCACGTGAATTTTGTTAGCATTTTGTAACATCCAATCCACGGTTTTGAAGTGAAAAAACACCATTGGCGGAACTTTTTCTTGTGGTCCAAATAAATTAAAATCTTTCACTACTCCAATAATTTTTAACTTATGACCATTCCAATCTACCGGTTTTCCTATCGGATTTTTTTCACCCATTTCTTTTAAAGCAGTTTCATTTACTAACATAGAACTGATTGTATCGGAAGCAAATTTTTCGGACAAACTTCTTCCTTCTTTGATTTTTATTTGCATCAATTCTAACATTCCAAAATCGACTCCCATATTTCTACCTTGAATGTTATGACTGTTTTTATAAGTAAAACCAGAAGTTGAACCATTTGCTGAACCAAAACTAAAAGCACCTGTCGCTACTTTCTCAACTCCATTAATTTTAGAAATTTCTGTCTTGATCATATTGTAACGATTGTAGACTTTTTTCTTATAATCATCTTCCTTCCAATCATATTTATTTCGATAGGTTATAGAAAGTACTTGATCGCCTTTAAATCCTAAATCTTTGGCCGAAATGAATTTTATTTGCTCATAAACAATATAAGAACCTATGATAAAAAAAGTGGCTATAGCAAATTGAAGAATTAACATTCCGTTGCGCAACCAAACGCCACTTTTGCTCCTTCCGAAATTACCTTTTAGTACTTTTAACGTTTCAAAATTAGATACATAAACCGCAGGAAATATTCCAGCAACAATAATTGTAATGATGAAAATTAATGCCAATTGTAAGTAAAATTGGCTACCAAAAATGACTAATTCTTTTCCAAGAAACTCATTGTAATAAGGCAACGATAATTCTACAATTACTAAAGCTAACAAAATTGAAAAAGTAGTGATTAAAATAGTTTCAAAAATAAATTGCTTGATAATATTAGATTTTGAAGCGCCAATAATCTTGCGAACACCAACTTCTTTAGCGCGTTTTATAGCATTTGCCGTAGCAAGATTGATGTAGTTTACAATAGATAAAATTAAAATTAAAACAGACAAACCAACCATAATTAGTAAAAACTGATAGTTTCCTCTGCCTTCTGCAAATCCTTCAGTGATGGAATGTAATCTTGAATCTTTTAATGGTTCAAGAATTGCTTTTAAATCATCGCCTCCATTTTTTTTAAGCCATTCTTCAACTGTTATTCCTTCAGACTTTGCCCATCTTACAATTCGATTTTCAAACATTAATTTTTCAATCTTGGCAGTTACCTTTTCCTTATCGTTTGGGTTTTTAAATTTCAACATCAATCCAAAACTAAAGTTTCCCCAATTTTCTTTTTCGGGTAGAAGTTTGTTGTCAATTAAATTGGTCACAGCATCAGGTTGCATTGACGATTTTCCTGGAATGTTGTAAACGCCGCGAACTACTAAATTTCGACCAGAGTATTTTACAATTTTACCCATTGGATTTTCAGCACCAAACAATTTTTCAGCAGCTGCTTTTGAAATTGCAATACTTGTATTGTCTTTCAAAGCCGTTTTTGCATTTCCTTGAATAAAATCAAAAGGAAACATTTCGAAAAAAGTTTTTTGAGCATCGGTGATTTTAAGAATTTCTTTTTTGTTTTTGTATTGAACAATTTCTTCATAATACCAATTGTCCATGTAACAATACGACTCAATTTCGTCGAAATCAGTTTTCAAATGTGCTTCCAATGGTGCTACATTACTCGCCCAATAATCCGTTGGACTAACTCTGTTTATCGACTGGAAAACTCTTTCTTTATAAGGATTCCAATCGTTATAACTGTGTTCGTCGTTCCAATATAGAATGGCAAAAATTAATCCTGCAATTCCAATACTCAATCCTAAAACATTCAAAGCCGTAAAAAGCTTGTTGTTTTTGATGTGGTATAAAAATATGTTTATCCAATTTTTTAGCATGATTTTATTCGTTTTTTGATGATGATGATTTTAAGAAACAAAAACGTCTACATTTTTGCTGTTTGTCTTTTCTGAAAGAATCATTCCGTCTTTCATAAAAATGGTTCTTTGTGAAAATGATGCATCATAATCAGAATGTGTAACCATTAAAATCGTACTGCCTTGTGCGTGCAAATCAGTTAATAATTCCATTACTTCATTTCCGTTTTTACTGTCAAGATTTCCTGTTGGTTCATCGGCAAGAATGATTTTTGGATCGTTAATTAACGCTCTTGCCACGGCTACACGTTGTTGCTGTCCGCCAGAAAGTTGTTGTGGATAATGCTTTAATCGATGCGAAATACCTAATCGTTCTGCAATAACTTCTACTTTTTTCTTTCTTTCAGATGATGGAATGTTGTTGTAAATGAGTGGCAATTCAATGTTATCATACACCGAAAGTTCGTCAATTAGATTAAAATTTTGGAAGATGAACCCAATATTTTGTTTTCTAACTTTCGATTTTTCTTGCTCCTTTAAACCAATAATTTCCTGATTTAAAAGTTGGTACGTTCCGCTAGACGCACCATCTAAAAGACCAACAATATTTAACAGTGTTGATTTTCCGCTACCTGATGCGCCCATAATGGTTACAAATTCGCCTTGATTGATTGTGATTGAAACTTCGTTAAGAGCTTTAGTTTCTACTTCTTCAGTTCTAAAAACTTTAGAAAGATTGTTGATTTTTATCATGATTATTCGTTTTTTGATTTATTACTATTTTTTGAAATTGATTTTTGAAATTGAAATTGATTTTTGAAATTGTATTATTCCAAATTCAACACTTCAACATCAGTAAAATCTTTATACGATGATGTGATTACTTTATCACCTACTTTCAATCCGTCTATAACTTCATAATACAACGGATTTTCTCTTCCTAATTTTATTGTTCTTCGTTCAGCAGAATTTCCGTTTACAACAAATATCCATTTTCCAGCGGTTTCTTGATTAAAACTTCCTTTAGAAAGCAATATCGTTTTTGATTTTTCCGATAGATTTAATCGAACACTAAAACTCAATCCTTGTTGCAAATCGATATTTTCTGTAGATGCAAAACTCAATTCTACTTGAAACTGACCACTTTTTATCTCTTTAATAATTTTTACAATCTCTACAGCTAATGGTTTTCCGTTGAATTCAACGGTACCTTTTTGATTCATCTTTATTTTATCTAAATAGAATTCATCAACATCGGCAACCATTTTATATCCTTTCATTACATCGATAGTTCCAATGCTCAAACCTTGTGTGTATGTTTTTCCTAGTATTGGTTCAAAAGAAGAAAGTCTTCCAGATTGTGGTGCTGTGATTAGAAAATTCTTTTTATTGCTTCTCAAAATAGACAAACTTTTATCCATTATTGCTATCGATTGATTGAGTTGACCAATTTGGATTAGATTTGCTTGCTTTTCTTTGGTTACACTTTGTTTTATGATGTTCATGCGCTCTTTTTGAAACCTGAAATTCTCTTGTGTAACTTGCCATTCGTTTTTAGCTAAAATTTCTTGCTCAAATAGTTTTTTATTCAAATCAAATAAATTTTTGGCATCCAAATAATCGTGTTCGATAGCAATTAAATCCTTTGCAAGATTAAGCTCTTGATTTCGTAAATCGAGTTTTGCTTTATTCAAATTATTAATTTGCTCAATAATTGAAGTTTCTTGTTGCATGTAATTCAGTTCCGAATTTGGATTGTACAATCGCGCCAAAGGCTGACCTTTCACAACCATATCGCCGTTTTCAACATATATTTCCTGAACTGCACCACCTTCAATAATATTGACTAACATTGAATTCATTGGCTCTACTCGTGCTTGAAAAACTAAAAAATCTTCAAAAAAACCTTCTTCAACAGTTTTTATCGTAATCTCAGCTTTTTTTACATTCAAACTTCTCTTTTTATTTAGAGTTGAAATTATAAAATAGCTCAAAATTAAAAAGATTGGCAAAGCAATAATTAGATACTTTTTTTTGTTATTTTTACGAGTGATGACAGTGTCCATTGGTACTATTTTGAATAAGTAATAAGCAATTTTATGCCAAAAACTTAAAATTTATAAGTAATTGATTTATAAGCTTTTATAAATTTACCAATTTTACAAAATGTTCATAATCGAACACCTTTTGTACGAAACCGAACACTGGGAAAAGTACCAAGGTTGACACAAATTAAAAAAGTTGACCACGAATTACGCAAATTTTTACCAATTATAGATTCTGGTAAAATTTGTGTAATTAAATTTAAAGAAAAGAATTCGTGACAATTCGAGTAATTCGTGTGAAAAAAAACAAATGAAAAAAACGCAAGCCAACATATTAGTAATTGACGATCAAGAAGACATTCTTTTTGCTGCAAAAATGCTTTTGAAGAAACATTTTGAAACTATTTACACCATAAATAACCCAAGAAATGTGGTAAAATTGCTTGCAGAAAACCCTATTGATGTGGTTTTGTTAGACATGAATTACAGAATTGGGTTTGAAGACGGCCGTGAAGGTTTGTACCTTTTGAAAGAAATAAAAACACTTTCGCCAAAAACCATTGTGATTTTAATGACCGCTTTTGGCAAAGTGGAAACTGCTGTTGAAGGTTTAAAAAGTGGCGCATTTGATTATGTTTTGAAACCTTGGGAAAACGAAAAATTAGTTGCAGTTGTAAAACAAGCTGTTGATGAATCCCGAAAAGAACAGAAAAAAATTGATAAAAATGTTGTTGATTCCTTTTTTATTGGAAATTCTGAAGCCATAAAAAAAGCCTATTCACTTGCTGATAAAGTGGCTAAAACCGATGCAAACGTTTTAATATTAGGAGAAAACGGAACAGGAAAATATGTTTTGGCCAATTACATTCATCAACAATCAGAACGTAAAAATAACGCTTTTATGGCAGTTGATTTAGGTTCGTTGAGCGATTCAATCTTTGAAAGCGAACTTTTTGGTTATGCAAAAGGTGCGTTCACCGATGCCAAAAATGATACCGCTGGACGATTTGAAATGGCACAAAACGGAACCATTTTTCTGGATGAAATAGGTAATGTTCCATTGCATTTACAGTCCAAATTGTTGCAAGTAATTCAAACGAGAACCGTTACTCGATTAGGCGAATCTAAACCAAGATCTTTAAATGTTAGAATTATTACTGCGACTAATTTAAATTTAAAGCAAGAAGTTACTCAAAAAACATTCCGAGAAGATTTGTATTATCGCATCAATACCATGGAAATTATTTTGCCTCCGCTTCGAGATCGAAAAGAAGATAAAATTCCGTTGGCGCAATTTCTATTGCAAAAAATGATTGACAAATATGATAGAACCGAAATTACATTTGAACAAGATGCTTTAACTAAAATTGAGCAGCACGCTTGGAATGGGAACATTCGTGAGATGGAAAACAGAATTGAACGTGCCATTATTTTGTGTGAAAACAATTCCATTTCAGCATCTGATTTAGATTTGGATGAAATAACTTCTTATGATGATACGCAAGATGATTTACAGCTTTCGGAAATAGAGAAAAATACTATCGAAAAAGTATTGGCAAAAAACAATCAAAACATTAGTAAATCGGCAGAGGAATTAGGTTTATCAAGAGCTTCATTATATAGAAGAATGGAAAAATATAATATTAGTAATTAGACGTATGTTTTCATCATTTAAAATTTATAACCACCTTTTCATCCGATTACTTGTGATTGTTTTTGGTGTTGCAATAAGTTTTTATTTACTAGAAAAAGACCTGATTTATACTTCAATATTTTCTTTTTTCATTGTTTTACTGCTTTTAATAGAGTTGTATTTATATATAAAAAATGCTTTTCTTCTTTACGATAAAACTATAGAAGCCATTCTGCAAAATGATTTTTCTGCCGATTTTTCAAAACATAAATCATTCAAAAATTATGAAAGTTTATTTAAGCTATTCAATAATCTGAAGCAAAAACAAAACGATCAAATTTCCAAAGACATTATCTACCAATCTATTTTAAACAATATTGAAACCGGAATATTGATTCTGAAAAAAGAAGAAAACGATTGGGCAATTTTTTTGATGAACGATTATTTCTCGAAACATTTTACAGTTCCAAAAGTGTCTAAATGGAGTTATTTGAAAAATCAATTGCCATCACTTTGTAGTATTATTGAAGAGCAAAATTTTGAAGAAATTAAAACGTCACTACAAATTAGAGTCAACAATCAAGATACACAAACCTTTGTCATGCAATCTTCTAGAAGCAAAACCTACAATCAAGATTACTACATTGTTTTGTTAGACTCTATTCAAAAAGTAATCGAAAAGAAAGAAAAAGAAGCTTGGATTAATTTGATGAAAGTCATTTCGCATGAGTTGTTAAATTCGCTTACGCCAATTCGTTCTCTGTCGCAAAATTTACATGAATTAGTGCAACAAGAAACGCTATCGCAAGAAGATTTAGAAGACATGAAACAAAGTGTTTCTACAATGCTCAATCGAAGTAATCATTTGCAACAATTTGTAGAAAGCTACAGAAAACTGGCGATGCTACCTTCACCCAAAAAAGAAAAGGTAGAATTATTGCAACTTATTGAAGAAAGTTTACAGATAATGGCGCCACTTTTTAAGCAAGAAAAAATATCAATTAGCAATGAAATTTCTTTTAAAAGATGGCTTGAAATTGACAAAAATCAAATGGAGCAAGTACTTATAAATTTGCTAACAAATAGTATTTATGCACTTTCTGAAAGAAAAGAAAAACAGATTTCCATCGCTGCCGAAGTAAAGGAAAAGCGAATTTTCATCACCATCACCGATACTGGAATTGGGATTGATACCGAAATTAAAGACAAAATTTTTCTTCCGTTTTTCACCACTCGAAAAGAAGGTGCAGGCATTGGATTGACATTATCTAAAAGCATTGTTGAAGCGCACGGCGGTTATTTGGCATTTCAAAATGAAAATGAAACAACAAGCTTTGTGATATGTTTGATGGAGTAGTTTATGGAAATGAGGAACTACTATTATTTAAAAATATTCTTCTTTTAAAATCTTCAAAGTAGCGAGGATAGCGACCATTATGATTGTCCTTATATAATTCTAAGAAATATTCTTGATTAAATTGAGAACGATTTATTGTACCATAAATTTCATTAGAATAAAAAACGTTTTTACCATCAAAATATTTTACTCTAATCTTAGTTTTAAAATCTCCTTTGTATTTAATAATTGCTGCAGCTGAATAATGTTTTGGTTCAAGCACAAGATTCATTTGTGGCAAACAAATACCATCTCCATAAAAAAACTCTATTGGTTTCCATTTACCATTTGTATCTTTTGCTTCTTGTATAATTTCTATCTGTAAATCACCTTTTCCTAAAGGGATATTTTTATTAGAATTATTGTAAAATAAAACTGGATAAGCAGCCACTGATTTGCTTTCTAAAGTTCTAATTCTACTAAATGAAAGTTTATTTTTGTAAAATGGCTTATTGATACTGTCTCTTAAAATACTGTCATTCACAGAATATAGTAAGTTTTTGTATGCTATTCCTTTTGATTTAAAAGAATATGAAGTGTCAATTATAATTTTTAAATCGTATTTATTTTTAATTGCTTTTTCAGGTAAACCTTTGTAGGTTTTATAATCATTAAATTCAAATACACCATCAATATTTTTAATAATAGTTGTATCGTTTAGAAAGTTTAAAGCTATTAATGGAGATCGATTTTGCAACATCTCCTTACTATTCACCTCAACAACATTTTCGTGTTCCAGAATAATTACTCGAGGCAAATCATTCTCGCTTTTTTTAGAACAAGAGAAAAATAAAATAATTAGAATTATAGAAAGTAGTTTTTTCACTATCGATAGATTACTCTTTAGAAACGTCAGGATTCCAAAAATATTTCTCAAAATCTACAATTTGATTATCAACCACTTCAACACCTTCATTTTCTAAAAGTTGTTGCATCAAATTGGTTCCTTCGAAGTGATGTTTTCCCGAAAGTAATCCTTTTCTATTCACAACACGATGTGCTGGAACATCGTCACGGTTATGACTAGCATTCATTGCCCAACCAACCATTCGTGCAGAACGTGCTGTTCCTAAAGCTTTGGCAATAGCACCATAAGAGGTTACTTTTCCTTCAGGAATTTGTTTAACAATTTCATAAACGCGTTCAAAGAAATTTTCTTCCATTACAAATGATACATTACAACATTGTATAAGGTAAACAGTGCTACAATTCCTGTTATAATTCCGATGATTTTGTTCATATTTTGCATAAAATAATCGGTTTTAGATTTCATTTTATTGAAAAACAAAACGTACAAATAAAACACTAAAAACGAACCCAATACAACACCAAAAACCAAACTATAAATCGATAGCGGATTGAAGGTAAAAATATTATAGGAAGCTAATGTAACACTTACAAAAACATAATAAGGAATTGGGAAAAAATTTATTGCCGAAATCAACATTCCCATAAAAAAACGACTTCTTTTACTTTTTAAATGTAATGAATCTTGTGATTTTAGTTTGGGTTTCTTGGCGAAAAACAAAAAGTAAACAGACAAAATTGAAAAGATTACCAAACCAATTTCACGTAATAAAACTACAACTTCTTGATGACTGTTAATATATTGTGCAAAAATTACAGAAATATAGGTTTGAAAAAATATTACAATTAAAGCACCGAGAACAAAAATCATGGCGCGTTTTCTTCCGTCGGTAAAATCGACTTTTGCTGCCGTCATATTAATTAATCCTGGTGGAAGAATTCCTATCACTGCTGCGATAAATCCCGATAAAAGTGGAAGGATGATGTTCATGTTATCAGTTTTCAGTTCTCAGTTTTCAGTTTTCAGTGTTTGCAAAACAGATAACTGACAACAGACAACACTACTTTTTAATTTTAAAACGAATATACGTAATTGCTTTGTTAATTTCCAAATATTGTTTTTCGTAAAACGTTTGAATTTCAGTTACTTCACTTGGTGCACCCTCATTTTTATAAACATTATGATTGGCATATAAAACTTCGTGTCCTTCACCATGAAGCAATCCTAAAGTATAGCCGTGCATAAACTCAGAATCAGTTTTAAGGTTGACAACACCATCCGATTTTAAAATTCTTTTGTATAGTTTCAAGAATTCAGAATTGGTCATTCTGTGTTTGGTACGCTTATATTTTATTTGTGGATCGGGAAAAGTAATCCAAATTTCAGAAACTTCACCATCAGCAAAAATATGATTGATTAATTCAATTTGAGTTCTAACAAAAGCTACATTATGCATTCCATCTTCAACAGCTGTTTTCGCACCACGCCAAAAACGTGCTCCTTTTATATCAATACCAACAAAGTTTTTCTCAGGATAACGTTCGGCTAAACCAACAGAATATTCACCTTTTCCGCAACCTAACTCAATAATTATTGGGTTATCATTTTTGAAGAAATCTGCGTTCCATTTTCCTCTTAAAGGAAATTCATTTCCTACTACTTCTTCTCTTGTTGGTTGAAAAACGTTGTTGAATGTTTCGTTTTCCTTGAATCTTTTTAACTTATTTTTACTTCCCACGACTTAATTTAATATTTCGGCAAAATTAAGGAAATAATATCCAACACAAATAAAGTTTTCATAATGTTTATGTAACCTTAACAATACTGCTGTTTGCCTATTTTTGTAGAAACTATTTATTTTGAAGAAAAGAAAAGTTGAAGTTGTAGTTATTTCTGATGTTCATTTGGGAACTTATGGTTGCCATGCCAAAGAATTATTGCAGTATTTATCTGAAATCAAGCCAAAAATACTTATCCTCAATGGCGATATTATTGACATTTGGCAATTTAGAAAGTCATACTTTCCGGCAAGTCATTTGAAAGTGATTAAGAAAATCATTTCGTTAAGTTCAAAAGGTACCAAAGTATATTATTTGACAGGAAATCATGACGAATTTTTAAGAAAATTTACCGATTTACATTTAGGGAATTTAAGTTTGCTCAATAAATTAGTATTGAATTTAGATGGAAAAAAAGCATGGATTTTTCATGGTGATGTATTTGATGCTTCAATAAATCATGCTAAATGGCTTGCAAAACTTGGTGGTTGGGGTTATGACATCTTAATTCTAATAAATCGTTTTCTGAATTGGATTTTGGCACAAATGAATAAAGAACCTTATTCGCTTTCAAAAAAAATTAAAAATAATGTGAAATCGGCTGTGAAATTTATCACTAACTTTGAAAATGTTTGCACCGATTTAGCCATCGAAAACAACTACGATTATGTAATTTGTGGACACATTCACGAACCAAAAATCGAACACATTACAACCGAAAAAGGCAAGACAATCTATTTAAATTCAGGTGATTGGATTGAAAATTTAACAGCATTAGAATACAACAATAAAAAGTGGAAATTATACAAACATGCTCCAAGTGAAATTGTAACTGAAGAAGAACAATTTGAATATGAAAACCAACTTGCAGAACAATTTATCACTTTATTAAAAAACTAAAAATGAACAAAAATATTCTCGTTGCGCCACTAAATTGGGGTTTAGGTCATGCTACTCGATGCATACCAATTATTCGTGAATTAGAAAAAAACGGTTTTACTCCAATCATTGCTTCAGATGGTATTGCTTTAGCTTTATTAAAAAAAGAATTTCCGCATTTAACCTCATTAGAATTGCCTTCTTACAACATTGAATATGCTAAAAAAGGGGAAAATTTTAAATGGAAATTGATAAAAAATAGTCCAAAAACGATTAACGCCATTTTATCTGAAAAGCAATTAGTTAAAAAATGGATTAAAGAACATGATTTAAAAGGTATTATTTCGGACAATAGATTAGGTGTTCATTCTAAGAAAGTTCCTTCCGTTTTTATAACACATCAACTAACTGTTTTATCAGGAAAAACAACCTGGATTTCCAGTAAATTACATCAATTTTTTATTAATAAATTTGATGAATGTTGGGTTCCAGATGTCAATGAAATTCCAAATCTTACGGGTAAATTAGGACATTTAAAAAACTCGAATTTAAATATTAGATACATTGGAGTTTTAAGTAGATTAGAGAAGAAAGTTCTTGAAATCAAATATGATATAATGATTTTACTTTCTGGACCTGAACCTCAAAGAACAATTTTAGAAGAAAAAATAATTGAAGAAATTCAAAACGCAGAAGAAACCATCGTCTTTATTAAAGGTAAAGTTGAAAAAGAACAAATAAAAGAGCAAAAAGGAAATGTAACTTTTTACAATTTTATGCAATCTGAAGAGTTAGAAAAAACTTTTAATGAAAGTGAAATGGTGCTTTGTAGATCAGGTTATACTACTGTTATGGATTTGTGTAAGTTACAAAAGAAAGCTTTTTTTATTCCAACTCCTGGTCAATTTGAGCAAGAATATTTGGCAAAAAAATATAAAAGAGAAGGCTTGGTTCCTTACTCAAGGCAGGATAAATTTTCATTAGAAGATTTAAATTCAGTTCCGCTTTACAGAGGATTACCCGTTATGGAAACAGAAATTAATTGGAAACAATTATTGCTTCTTTTCGAGTGTGAATGAGAATTCCGATCCTTTTCCATATTCACTTTCAATATAGATTTTTTCATCATGACCTTCAATGATATGTTTTACAATTGAAAGTCCTAATCCTGAACCGCCTTCACTTCGTGCTCCACTTTTGTCAACTCTATAAAAGCGTTCAAATAGACGAGAAATATGTTGTTGTTCAATACCTTCGCCATTGTCTCTAATTCGAACAATAATTTTATTTTTAACTAAATCTTCAATAGTAACCTCTGTTGTACCATTTTCTTTTCCATATTTAATGGAATTTACAATTAGATTTGTAAGCACTTGTTGGATTTTCTCTTGATCAGCGAAAACATTTATTGGTTTGTTATATTTTCTATCAAACATTAAAATAATGTTCTTTTTATCAGCACTCATTTCTAATAAATCAAACACATTTTGAATTAACTCTATAATGTTGAATTCTGAAAATTCTAAATTCAAATCACCCATTTCTAATTTAGAAATCATGTCTAAATCTTCAACTATATAAATTAGTCTTTCTACTCCTTTTTCTGCTCTTTCAAGATACTTTTTTCGTTGGTCTTTATCTCTTACGCCTTCAACTAATGTAGAAATATAACCTTGAACGGTAAAAAGTGGTGTTTTTAATTCATGAGAAACATTTCCCATAAATTCTCTTCTGTATTCTTCCCTAACTTTTAGGTTTTCTATTTCTAATTTTTTATCAGTGGCAAACTTTTTAACTTCTTTAGTAAGCGTTGCCATATCTGTAGTAATGGATTGACTTCGCAGTGTTGTCGAATCTAATAAAGAAACATCATCGTAAATCTTTTTTACACGACGATAAATAAAATGTTCCACACGATATTGTAGTACAAAAAAAGAAAAAAAGCCTACTGAAATTGCAAAAAAAAGGCAAAACTGCCAAGAAAATGTAGCAAATAAAAACAATAATATGGCAACCAAACTAGTTGAAAAAAGTGTAATATATAATGTTGATATTACGGCGAAAGTGTATGTTTTTTTGAAGTTTAATCCCATTTTGAAAGTTCAATTACACAAATATAGTACTTAAACTTCAAACTTGTATCCAACACCTTTAATGGTTTTAAATAAGTCTTCTCCTATTTTTTCACGAAGTTTTCTAATATGAACATCAATAGTTCTTCCTCCAACAATTACTTCATTACCCCAAACTTTGTCAAGTATTTCTTCACGTTTAAAAACTTTTCCAGGTTTTGAAGCTAGTAAATAAAATAATTCAAATTCTTTTCTTGGAAGCACAACTTCTCTACCTTCCATTATGATTTTATACTCTTCTCTATTGATTTCAATTCCACCTACATTTAGATTTTCACTAGAAGAAGTTTCATCTTTCAATCGTCTTAGTAAAGCTTTGACTTTACTTACTAGTAGTTTTGGTTTGATGGGTTTTGCAATATAATCATCCGCACCAGCATCAAACCCTGCAACTTGAGAGTAGTCTTCACTTCTTGCAGTTAAAAAAGTTATAATAACATTACTAAGTTCAGGAATTTTACGAATATTTTCACAAGCTTCCATACCATCCATTTCAGGCATCATTACATCCATAATAATTAGCTGTGGACGCTCTTTTTTAGCCATAGCTATGGCCTCTTTACCATTAGCAGCTGTAACAATTTTATATCCTTCTTGTGACAAGTTATAACCTACAATTTCTAGGATATCTTGTTCATCATCAACCAATAAAATCTTTATGTCTTTTTTCTTCATGATGCAAAAAAATTATGTTGTTTTGCGATTGTAAATATAGTATTTTATCCACAAAAAAATCTTATTAAAAATGAGTTAACGGTAATTTAATTTGTTAACATTTAGATAATAATTACAAAACCTAATGATAAAATGCAAGTAACTTCAACTTTACAAAGTGTATCGTTCTTTGCATCAAAATTTAACAATTAGGAAATAATGAAATTCAAATTACTTATTTTATCAATTTTATTTAGTTTATCTGGATTAGCTCAAAATAAAGGTGTCATAACTGGAGTACTTACAGACAAAGATATGAATAATGCTCCACTTCCATTTGCCAATGCAAAAATTAAAGGAACTAATATAGGAGTAACAACTGATGAAAACGGAAAATACAAGATAAGTGTTGTAGCTGGAAATCATATTATTCAATTTAGTTTTATTGGATATGAAAATGTAGAAGTTGCTGTAACTGTAAAAGCTGATGAAACTATTGAAGTAAACAGAGCGTTAGGAGCAGCAGGATATAAAATTGAAGATGTTGTGATTCAAAAAGCTTCTTCAAGCAAGGAAAAAGAAAGTGCCTTATTAACTGAACAGAAAAATGCAGTTGATATCAAACAAAGTATTGGCGCACAAGAATTATCAAGAAAAGGAGTTAGTGATGTTGCAACTGCTGTAACAAAAACAACAGGAATTACTAAACAAGAAGGCAGCGGAAATATATTTGTAAGAGGTTTAGGTGATAGATATAATTCGACAACAATGAACGGTTTGCCAATTCCTTCAAATGATCCTGAAAAGAAAAATCTTAATCTTGAAATTTTTTCAACGGATATTGTTGAATATGTTTCAATTGACAAAGTATATAGCAGTAAATTATTTGGAGATTTCGCAGGAGGAAATGTTGATATTGTATCCAAAGATTTTAAAGGAAAAGGATTTTTAAAATTAGAAATTGGAAGTAAAATCAATACAAATGCGGTTAATGAAAATGATTTTAACTTACAAAAAGGATATAACAGTTTTGGTTTCAGCAATCCTTCGATTCCAAGTAATGGCTTGACAGAATATAACTTCAATACATTACAACTTGAAAGCAAAAGTCCTGTAGCAAGTTCTATAGGTATTTCTGGTGGAGAAACATTTAACGTTGGTTCATCTGGAAAATTGAATGTTTTTGGAACAATAAGCTATGGAAATGAAGTAAATTCAATCACTGATGGAAGTGTAAAAAGTATCAACGGTACAGGTGTAATCAATAAAGATTTCGAAAAATTCACTAACATGAGCTTTGGAACCAATACAACTGGAATGGCAAATATTGGTTATAAAATGAACTCTAATCACAAGATTAATTTTAATAGCGTTTTCATAAATACCTCAACTCAATCGAAAGAAGAATTCACAGGATATTTTGTTGATGGTGCAGAGGACAATAATGGTTTTATTAGAAGAAATAAATATGATAAAAATACTTTGTGGATCAATCAATTATTAGGTGATCATAAATTATCTGAACGTTCTAAATTTAATTGGGCAGTTTCTCTAAATTCTATTACTGGTAGCCAACCAGATAGAACTCAAAATATATTAAATAATAATTCTGGAGATTATGTTTTACTATCGCAATCAGCTTCAAATAATCATAGATATTTTCAAGAATTAAAAGAAACTGAAGTCGCAACAAATTTATCTGTAGATTATAAATTTAACAAGAATGAAGAAGGCGATTTTAAAGGGAAATTTACTGCAGGTTATTCAGCTAAAATAAAGAAGAGAGACTTTGAAGCAACCCAGTTTAACTTCAAATCTAATAATTCACATTTAGCAGATGTTGTAGACATTAACAATTTAGATTTATTTTTTAATCAACAAAACTACACAAACGATTTCTTTGAGATCTCAACTTTTAGAGGTGATTTTTCAGCGCCAAATGCTTTAAAACCTCAATTTTACAAAGGTGATTTATTGGTAAGTGGAGGTTTTTTGAACACAGAATATAAATTTAAAAAACTAACAACTGTTTTAGGATTAAGAGCAGAATATTTATTGCAAAAAGTGAATTGGAATACTTCTTTAGATCCAATTGGTGATAAGGATGAATTAATCAAGTTAGCTTTTTTACCTAGTTTAATAATGAAATATGAATTAAATAAAAAGCAAAACTTGCGATTTGGTTTTAGCAAAACTTATACTTTGCCACAATTCAAAGAAAGAGCATTATTTATTTATGAAGAAGTTAATGAAACAAAAATTGGAAATCCAAATTTATACGAGTCAGATGATTATAATTTTGATTTAAAATGGGAAATGTTTCCAAAAAGCGAAGAAGTAATTTCGGTTACAGGATTCGGAAAATACATTCAAAATCCAATCAATGAAGTTACCATTGTATCTTCAACAAATGATGTGTCTTACATTAATACAGGAGATTTTGGTTATGTTGCAGGAGCTGAAGTTGAATTTAGAAAATTACTTTTCAATGTAAAAGAAGGAAATTCTAAAAAACTTTCTGCAGGAATTAATGCATCTTATTTATACAGTAATCAAGAACTTAACTCAACTAAAGTTATTAGAGAAACAGATTATAATGTTTCCTTTACAAATAAAGAAAGTAAACTAACTGGAGCATCTGATTTATTGTTAAACGCAGATATTTCTTTCCTAAAAGAATGGAACAATAAAGAAAGTAATTTGACTTCAACAATTGCATACACACAATTTTCAGATAGAGTTTACTCAATCGGAACTAACGGAAGAGGAAACCAGGTTGACAAAGCATTTGGTTCATTAGATTTTATTACAAAAGTTAAATTAAACAAAAGTTTAGGATTAGGTTTTGTTGCAAAAAATCTTCTAAATCCATCCATCAATAGAGTTCAAGAAAATGATAATGGAGATGTAACCGTTCTTGCCTATAAAAAAGGAATGAATTTGAGTTTGAATATAAACTATCAATTTTAAAACAAAAAAAGAGAGCTTAAATACAAAGCTCTCTTTTTATTTTAACGAATTACAAACATTAAATTAATATAGAGTTAGAGTTTTCTTAAACAAACATTCACACTAAGATAACCTAATTAGAAAATACAAAGTAGACATTTGTAAAAACAAAATAACTATTAAAAAAATCAATTAAAATGAAAAATTCAATTGTAAAATTATTTGGATTATTAACTTTAGCTAGTGCTATTTTTTACAGCTGTTCAACAACTGAAGACGATGGTGGTTCATCTTCAACATTTGTTGTTGATCCAGCTAACTTTCAAGGAAATATTAATGACGGAGAAGTAATTCTTAATGCAGGTACAGTTTATAATTTAACTGGAGCTTTAGTAATCAGAGATGGTGCTACTCTAACAATTCCTGCAGGAACTTTAATAAAAGCAACAGGTGGAACATCATCATACATAGCTGTAGCGCAAGGTGGTAAAATATTTGTTAATGGTACAGCATCAAATCCAGTTGTTATGACAAGTGGTGCTGCTACTCCAACTCCAGGAAATTGGGGTGGATTAGTAATTTGTGGAAAAGCTCCAATAAATACAGTTAGTGGTGGAACATCAACAGCTCAGTCTGAAGTTGCAGATTTAACATACGGAGGAACAATTTCGAACGATAATTCTGGTTCTATCAGATATTTAAGATTAGAGTATACAGGCGCTAACTTTAGTGCTACTAAAGAATTTAATGGTGCTTCGTTATTTGGTGTAGGTTCTGGAACTATTTTCGAATATGTTCAATGTTTCCATGGTTCTGATGATGGTTTTGAATTTTTTGGAGGAACAGTGAATACTTCTAACTTAGTTTCATACGGAAATGAAGATGATCAATTTGACTGGACTGAAGGATGGAACGGTACAAACACAAACTGGTATGGAAAATTAGCTTTCGGAAAAGGTAACAGAGGCGTTGAAGCTGACAACTATGAATTTGGATTCACTAACACACCAATTTCTAACCCAACAATTTCTAACCTAACTTTAGTTGGACCAGGAAGTACAGCAGACGCAGTAGTTTATGCTGAGAATGATGGATTAAAATTGAGAAGAGGAACAAAAGCAATTTTCACAAACCTACATTTAAGTGCTTGGAAAGCTGGTTTCAATGTAGAACATGACGAGTGTATTGCTGCTGTTACAGCATTAACTTTAAAAGCTTCAAATGTAACTTACAGTGATGTTGCTTCAAAAACTAAAGGTAAAAACACAGCTGGAACTACAACAGATGTATCTAGTATAGCAGCAGAAACAACAACAGCAACTGGAGCAGGAAATGGTGCATCAACACCATCTTGGGCAACAGGTTGGACAACAGGTTTATAATAAAAACAATTTTCATAAAAAAAGCTCATCATAACTGATGAGCTTTTTTGTTTTATAAAAGTTTGAATTAATTTTTACCTGCAATAGCATTTATAGTTCTAACCGCCAAAATTTGATTGTTAGAAAAATCAACTTCACTTGTGCAAACACTATCAGAGAAATACAACCATTTCCCAGCTTTTTGTCCTTCTTTATATTCAGCAATAGTTTTCACAGAACCATCAACATCATAAGACACCCATTTTCCATCCAATTTACCATCTCTGAAATATCCAACTTGTTGAACTTTTCCATTTTCATGAAAATAAGTTGCTTTTACTAACTGACCTTCAACTTCTAAAACAGGATTGTTACTTTGACTAAAACCCAATCCAAAAATCATTAATACTGCAATTAAAATTAGCTTTTTCATAATTCATATCTTTAATGTTGAAACAAATGTATAAATTAATTTACAATAAAAAAACTTTTTCTTAACAATTTGGTAACATTAAACGGAAAATTATAAAATTTAACATTATCTAATAACTAATAGATGTAAAAATAATATTAGATGTTAAATTTTTGAATTTTGGCATTGTATTTGAAAAGTTATTTATATATTTGCTTTAACCAAATTGAACTCATGACAAAAAATTACCTTTATATAATCTTATTTTTCATTTGCCTTTCAACGACAAGCGCGTTGGCTCAAGAAGGTAAATCTGCTTCAAGAGCACAGGAAAATGCTATTGAAGGGTTGAGTTTTTATCCAAATCCTGTGAGTACAGGTAAAATTTTTATTACTACAAAAAACAACGAAGATAAGCAAATCACTATTTTTGACGTGTTAGGTAAAAAAGTGCTTCAAACGCTTTTAACTTCACGTGAATTAAATATTTCTTCTCTTTCTCCCGGTGTTTATATCATTAAAATAGAAGAAGGTGACGCAAGTGCTACCAGAAAACTAATAGTCAGATAGTTAAATCCAAAAGATTTAACTTTTTTTTTTTTTTTTTAATTTTTAAATTTAAAATTTGTACCTACCTTTGTGGCATAAAATTAAATTTAAAAAAATGAAAAAACTTTACTCTTTATTATTTTTAGCAGTAAATTTTTTGTCTTTTGGACAAACAATTTATTCTGAAAACATGGGAACACCTTCAGGGAACACAGCTGTAGCAACTTATTCTACAGGAACAGCACCTGCAACTTTCCAAAATGGCTCGCCAATTGTTTACACAGGAACAAGTGGCGCTAATATGATGAGAACATCGGCTGCATCAACTGGATATACTGGTGTCTCTGGAAGTGGAAATGTTTTCTTTGCTGCTGCTGGATCTCAATTTTTTCAAATTGCAGGATTAAACACAAGTGCTTATACGTCATCAAATTTACAATTATCATTTGGATATTTAACAACCACAACTACTGCACAAATGGTGGTTGAAGTTTCTACTGATGGTACTGTTTGGACTCCACTTACTTTTACTAACAACACAAATGCAAACTGGAATTTAGTTACTATTTCTGGAGGTCAAATTCCGGCATCAGCTACTTTACAATTAAGATTTACTGCTCCAGTTACTAGTGGTGGAATGAGAGTTGATGATGTTAAAATAGCAAACGTAGATTCTTCTTGTACTTTATCTTTAGGTACACCTGTTATAGCATGTGTTACTTCTACTTCTGCTATAGACAACTTTACTGTTACAATTCCATATACTGGAGCTGGTAATGCAACATATACAATTACTACTGTGGGAACTGTAAGTGGAGACAATCCAACAACGACTGCAGCAGGAAATATTATCATCACTGTTAGTGAGAGTACATTAGGGACAAATACTGTTACAGTAAGTTCTAGTCCAACGTGTAGTTTTTCATTCACATTCACAAGTCCTGATAGCTGTATTGAAGCGTTAACTTTACCTGTAACTGAACCTTTCAATTACACAGCAGGAACAGCATTAAATACATCTCAAATGTGGAAAAATACTTCTGTAGGTTCTGATGAAATACTTGCTGTTGCTGGTAACTTAAATTACACAGGAATAACGTCAACAGGTAATTCTATAGCATTTGTAGGAACAGGAAGTGATACTTTATTACCTTTTACAAACACAACTGCAGATAATTTATTTACTTCATTTTTAATAAGTGTTACTGATTTAACAGGTGTAAGTACAACAGGTTCTACTTATTTTGCTGTTTTGTCAAATTCTACAAATGCATTTTCTACTGCAAGAATTTGGTTTAAAACTAATGGGACTCAATTTCAATACGGAATCAGCCCAACAACTGCAACTGCTGACATCGTTTGGTCATCAAATTTATACAATGTAGGAACAACTCAATATTTAGTTTTAGCTTATGATTTTGCTAACAATGTTTTAGCTTTATACGAAAATCCTACAATAGGCGGAAGTGCTTCTCCATCAGTTGCTGTTACACCAACAACGGCTCTTACAAGTTTAGCTAATTTTATCTTAAGACAAGATTCAGCTACTGCTACACCAGCAATGACAATTGATGAATTAAGAATTACTACTACACCTAACTTTACATTAGCTAATCAATCGTTCTCAATTGCAGGTTTAACTATTACTCCAAACCCAGTTAATAATGGTGTTTTCTACATCAATACTGATGCAAATGCTGAAAGAACAGTTACTGTTTTTGATGTTTTAGGAAAACAAGTATTAAATGTTACAACTTCAAACTCAGCTATTAATGTTTCTAACTTAACTGCTGGTGTTTATTTAGTTCAAGTTGTTGAAGAAGGAAAAACGGCTACTAAAAAATTAGTAATCAGATAATATTTCTTTAAAATTATATTTGAAAGCTCCAATTAACGTTGGAGCTTTTTTATTTTTAGTACTTTTGCAGTGCTTCTGTTCCGAAACTTCGGGATGAATCAGAAACTTATATAAATGATTTCAAACCACTATATATTTACTATTTCTAACCAAAAGCAATTTGAAAAAATAGCTTTGAAAGTATTTCGTTTTCAATATGATAACAATTCCGTTTATCGTGAGTTTTGCCAATTATTAAAAGTAGAAAAAGGTAGTGTGAAATCATTGCAACAAATACCGTTTTTACCCATTCAGTTTTTTAAAAGTCATGCTATTCTTTCTTCAACTGACGCTATTCAAGAAACTTTTACAAGTAGTGGAACAACCGGAATGATTACAAGCAAACATCAAATTACTGACATTACATTATATGAAGAAAGCTATCGAAATGCTTTTTCAGAATTTTATGGAAACATCGAAGACTATGCAGTTTTAGCTTTACTTCCATCCTATTTAGAACGTTCTGGTTCGTCGTTGATTTACATGGTTAAAGATTTAATCGAACTTTCTAATAATGACCACAGTGGTTTTTATTTGAATAATTATGATGAATTAATTTCAAAATTGATTGAGCTTGATGAATTAGGACAAAACGTTCTTTTAATTGGTGTAACTTATGCTTTACTAGATTTAATTGAACAACAAAAATTTCAATTAAAAAACACCATCATCATGGAAACTGGTGGAATGAAAGGCAAACGAAAAGAAATCATTCGCGAAGAGTTACATGAAATACTATGTGATGGATTTGGAGTTTCTAACATCCATTCTGAGTATGGAATGACCGAATTACTATCACAAGCTTATTCTCTTGGAAACGGAATTTTTGAATGTCCAAATTGGATGAACATACTAATTCGCGATACAGAAGATGCTTTGACTTACGTTGAGACGGGAAAAACTGGAGGAATAAATGTAATCGATTTGGCAAACATTAATTCGTGTTCGTTTATTGCAACACAAGATTTAGGAAAAAAATACGCCAATAATTCGTTTGAAGTCTTGGGACGTTTTGATAATTCAGATATTCGAGGTTGTAATTTGATGGTTTTATAATAAATTTTCATTTACTTCGTTATTGAGTATCAAACCCTATCCTATGCGATTTTTATACTTTTTCTTATTCGTTACTTTTACGATTTCTGCTCAAAATAAAAAACTTGAAGTAACCATAAACTCAATTACAACAAAAGATGTAAATGAGGAAAATAGATTATATTATATAAATTATCAAATTGAAAACAAAACTAAAGACACTATTGCCTTTTTCTTACTTCCAAATGCTTTAATTGCAAATACAGCAAGTTCCTCAACGCTTTATACGGTTTATAAAATTTATCAAAATGGTAAATTTGAAGACATGGACGGACCTTTTTTTGAATATGAAACTGATGAAGAACTAGAATACGCTACATTATTAAATAAAGAATCGGAAGAGGCAAAGAAATTATTGAAAACTATTCAAACGAATCAAGCTATTGTAGCTATGAATTATTACAAACAATATAAAGATGATGGTGGAATTTCAGAAGATTTCAAATGGGTTTATTACAGAACAAAATTATTGAAAAACATAGTGAAACTCAACCCTAGCGAAACCAAAAACTTCTCAATAAAAACACTTTGGAACAAAAATAGATTCATTAAAAATGATGAATTAGAATACTATTTAAATGAAAATGATACCTTCGAAATAGAATTAATATTAGATTTGAAAACAGATTTATTCAAAGACGAATTGCACGAAAAAGATTTAAAATCGATTCTATCAAATCCTAATTTTATTAAAGGCGAATTTGTTTCTAATAAATTCAAACTTGATTTTAAAGAATAGCTATATGAAAATAAGAATTTTTCTTTTTCTAATTTATTCATCACTTTCTTTTGGACAAAAACCACTTGAAATTATAATTGATTCCATACAAACCTCTGATTCAATTTCAGATGTTAGAAAATTCACCGTAAACTATCATATTCAAAATACAACCAATAAAGAAGTGATGTTTATAAATTGTGCATTTCCTTTAACCAATTTTTATCCCGATGTAACTAAGTTGAATGTATTTTCAGTAATTGTTGAAAATAACAAATACATCCGATTAAATATTTTGCATAAAGACATTAGTTATTTGAGACATTTAGATAGTCTTGCTAATGCAGAAAGTGCGGAAGCAAAAGCAAAAATAATCTTAGCATACATCAAAAACAGATCGCGCGATACAACAAAAATGAAGAGCGAAGTTGAAAAACGTAGAAAAATAAACGATTTTGAGTATGTAAAAAGTGCCATTCAAATATTCCAGCCTAAAGAAGTTCGTTCTTTTACTGAAACTTTATATTGGAACAAAAAAAGGTACTACAAAGTAGATGATTTGGAATATTATATTGATGAAAAGGAACCGTATTATTTAGAATTATCAATGGTTTTTTTCAAGAAGGAATTTCAATATTTTTTCGAAGAAGAACATTTTAAAAAAATGATTAATAATCCTAACTTTTTAGAAGGACATATAATTTCGAATAAGGTTGAAATGAACTTTAGGGAATAAAAAAAGACGCACCTAAGCACGTCTTATTAATAATATATTTTAGATATTATTTAACTCTCAATACAAAATAATTCTTCTTTCCGCTTTGTAATAAAACGAACTGATTATTAATTAAATCATTTGAAGTCAACTTAAATTCTTCTGTAACTTTAGCTTTATTCACCGAAATTGAATTGGCAGTCAAAGCTCTTCTTGCTTCACCATTAGATTTAAAAAAACCTGATTTTTCATTCAAAACAGAAACAATATCAATTCCTGCTTCCACACCACTTTTAGTAATTTCTGCTTGAGGAACACCATCAAAAACTTCTAAAAAAGTAGCTTCATCAAGATTTTTCAAATCATCTGCAGTAGCATTTCCAAATAAAATATTCGAAGCTTGAATGGCTTTTTCTAATTCGGAAGCACCATGCACAAAAGTTGTAACTTCTTCTGCTAATTTTCTTTGCAACACTCTTAAATGCGGTGCTTCATTATGTTCAGCAATCAATGCATCAATCGTATTCTTATCTAAAAACGTGAATATTTTAATATACTTTTCAGCATCAACATCTGTAGTATTTAACCAGAACTGGTAAAATTTATATACCGAAGTTTTATCGGCAGTTAACCATACATTTCCTCCTTCTGATTTTCCAAATTTTGATCCATCAGCTTTTGTAATTAACGGACAAGTCATTGCAAATGCTTTTGCTCCTTCACCATTCATTCGTCGCACTAACTCAGTTCCAGTCGTAATGTTTCCCCATTGATCGCTTCCGCCCATTTGCAACAAACAATTGTGCGATTTATATAAATGGTGAAAATCATATCCTTGAATTAACTGATAAGTGAATTCTGTAAAACTCATTCCTTCACCTTCGCCAGCTAAACGCTTTTTTACAGAATCTTTCGCCATCATATAGTTCACTGTGATACGTTTACCAACGTCACGAGCAAAATTTATAAACGAAAAATCTTTCATCCAGTCGTAGTTGTTTACTAAAATTGGAGCATTAGCTGAAGTAGAATTAAAATCTAAAAATCTAGAAAGAACAGCTTTTATTCCAGCAACATTTTTATCTAATGTAGCTTCATCCAACAGATTTCTCTCGTCCGATTTTCCAGACGGATCACCTATCATTCCTGTTGCTCCACCAACCAAAGCAATTGGTTTATGACCAAATTTTTCTAAATGAACTAATAAAATAATCGGAACCAAACTACCAATATGTAACGAATCACTTGTTGGATCAAAACCAATATATGTTGTCGTCATTTCTTTTGTAAGTTGCTCTTCCGTTCCAGGCATAATATCATGCACTAATCCTCGCCATTGTAATTCTTCTACTAAATTCTTCATTTTATTCTATAATTTGCGCAAATATAGTTCTAAGATTTTAGATTTCAGATTTCAGATTTCAGATTTTCTCATTTTGATTTAAAAAAACTTTGTGGCTTTGAGACTTCGTGGCAATACCTTATCTTTACAAAATGATTTTAGTAACAGGCGGAACAGGTTTAGTTGGTGCACATTTGCTTCTTCATTTACTTGAAAATGGCGAAGAAAAAATTCGTGCATTGTATCGAAATTCTAAAAATTGTTCCAAAACTAAATCTCTATTCGAACATTATAATAAAGGTGAGTTATTTTCAAAAATTGAATGGATTCAAGGTGATATTCTTGATATTCCCTCTTTAGAGATTGCTTTTCAAAATATTGATTATGTTTATCATTGTGCCGCTTCAATTTCATTCAATCCAGATGATGAAAACCAGTTAAGAAAAGTAAACATTGAAGGAACTGCTAATATCGTTAACTTTTGTATTGATAAAAATGTAACCAAATTATGCCATGTTAGTTCCATTGCAGCACTTGGCGATTTAGCGCAACACGAAACAATTATCACTGAAGAAAACGAATGGAATCCTGAAGTATTACACAGCGACTACGGAATTTCCAAATATGGTGCAGAAATGGAAGTTTGGCGTGGTCATCAAGAAGGTTTACAAGTAGTTATTGTTAATCCTGGCGTCATTTTTGGACCTTGTTTTTGGAATCAAGGAAGTGGAAAATTTATTACATCTGTTAAAAAAGGAATTCCTTTTTATAGTAATGGTTCAACAGGATATGTTGCGGTAACTGATGTTGTGAAAATTATGTTTCAATTGATGAAATCTGAAGTCAATGGCGAACGCTTTATATTAATTTCTGAAAATATAAATTTTAAAGATATTATATTTAAAATCGCAACTAAATTAAACGTAAAAAAACCAAACATTGAAGCTAAATCATGGATGCTAAATATTGCATGGCGATTGGATTGGTTACTTTCATTTGTTTTTAGAACCAAAAGAAAAATCTCTAAACAAAGCGCTCAATCACTTTTGAATAATGATTTAATTTCCAATGAAAAAATAAAGAATTATTTGAATTATGATTTTGAACCAATTGATAGTTACTTAGATAAAATTATCTCTATTAATAAGAAGAATTAAATTTCATTTTACAACACCAACATCTGGCAAAGCTTCCTTTTTACCACCATTAGCTTTTTTGCTTTCGTTATCTAATCGCTTTTTAACATTATCATAAATTCGTTTGTATTTTTTTAAATCAGAAGCATAATACAAAGTGTTTTTAGCAAATGTCAAACTATCAATTTTATATTTTTGTTTTAGAAATTCTGTAGATGTAGGATATTTTTTTTGTGAATCCGAACCTTGATTTCGCATTGCGTCTAAAAGCGATAAATCATAAATCATATCAACCATTTGATCTTCATCTAATAGGTTGTTAGGTTTTTCAACAGCGCCATTATTACAACTTGAAGTTATAAAAACTAAACCAATAAAAAATAAAAGTAATCTCTTCATAACATTATATTATCTATCAAACAGCAATCGTTTTCCTGCTTTAATTTCTTTAACTTTTGCATTTTCATACACCAATTGACCATTTACAAAAGTATGAGAAATTCTGGATTTAAAATTAGTTCCTTCTAATGGTGACCAACCACATTTATATAAAATATTATCTTTATTTACATTCCAAGGTTTTGCTGGATTTACAATAACTAAATCGGCATAATATCCTTCTTTAATAAAACCACGGTTTTCAATTTTAAAAATCTTTGCCGGATTGTGCGCCATTTTTTCTACGATTTTCTCCACCGAAATTTTTCCTTGATGATGTGCTTCAAACATTGCTACAACAGCGTGTTGAACTAATGGTCCACCAGAAGGTGCGCTCATATATTTTTGTGATTTTTCTTCTAAAGTGTGCGGCGCATGATCGGTCGCTATTACATCAATTGTATCGTCTAAAAGCGCTTTCCACAAAGCGTCTCTATCAACAGCCGTTTTCACAGCAGGATTCCATTTAATGAAATTACCTTTTGTAGCATAATCGTCATTGGTAAACCAAAGGTGATGAATACAAACTTCGGCCGTGATCATTTTATTTTCTAATGGAATTTTATTTGTAAACAATTCCATTTCTTTAGCCGTTGAAAGATGAAAAACATGCAATCTTGCTCCTGTTTTCTTTGCTAACTCAATAGCTTTTGAAGACGATAAATAACAAGCTTCTTCACTTCTAATCAAATGATGAGCTGTAACAGGAATATCTTCACCAAAATCAGCTTTATATTTTTCTAAATTAGTTTTGATGGTAGTTTCATCTTCACAATGAACGGCAATTAGCATTTTTGTTGAAGAAAATATCTTTTCTAACGATTCTTCATTATCAACCAACATATTTCCTGTTGACGAACCAAGAAACAACTTAATTCCGGCAACATTTTTTGGGTTAGTTTTCAAAACTTCTTCTAAATTATCATTGGTTCCACCCATCATAAAAGAATAGTTGGCATACGAATTTTGAGAAGCTATTTGATATTTTTGTTCTAATAATTCTTGTGTTACTGCATTTGGAACCGTATTTGGTTGTTCAATAAACGAAGTAATTCCACCAGCAACAGCAGCACGACTTTCTGAAGCAATGTCGCCTTTATGAGTTAAACCAGGCTCACGAAAATGTACTTGATCATCGATTGCACCTGGAATTAAATAATTACCTTCGGCATCAATAATTTTACAATTTGAACTTTTGTGGCTTATACTCTCGGCAATTTCTTTAATGATTTCGCCTTCAATTAGAACATCGCCTTCAAAAATTCTTCCTTCATTTACAATCTTCGCATTTTTAATTAAAACGGTATTCATTTTATAATAATTATAATCGATTAAAAAACTTTTTAATTCTAAGTGACAAAACACCAAAAATAGCTTCTTTAATAATAGAACCACTCATTTTTGACTGTCCTTTAGTTCTATCTGTAAAAATTACAGGAACTTCTTGTATGTTGAATTTTTTTGAAAATGCTCTGTATTTCATTTCAATTTGAAACGCATATCCAATAAATTTTATTTTATCAAGATTGATACTTTCTAAAACATTTCTGCTGTAGCAAATAAATCCTGCTGTTGCATCCATAATTTTCATTCCAGTAATCATTCTTACGTAAACCGATGCAAAATAGGAAAGTAAAACTCTACTTAAAGGCCAATTTACAACATTAACTCCAGTAACGTATCGTGAACCAATAGCTAAATCGGCACCACCAAAATGACAAGCATCATACAACTTCTCTAAATCATGAGGATTGTGTGAAAAATCGGCATCCATTTCAAAAATAAACTCATAATCATGCGCTAATGCCCATTTGAATCCATGAACGTAAGCCGTTCCTAATCCAGCTTTTTTAGTTCTAACTTCTAAAAAAAGACGATTTTGAAACTCCTCTTGTAATTCTCTAACTTTATCAGCCGTTTTATCGGGCGAATTGTCATCTACAATAAGAATATGAAACGGTTTATGTAATGAAAATACTGCTCTCACAATACTTTCAATATTTTCAATTTCGTTATAAGTAGGAATAATTACAATGCCGCAATTCATATCAATCAATAAAAGTTTGTGCAAAAATACTCATTTTAAGTGTTTATAATCTTAATAATATTATAATACTAATCAACAAATAAAATTTAGTAATTTTGCACCCGATGATAGCACTTGAATTACACCCTAGAATTATTGAAAACAAAGATTGGGCAACCCTAATTTTTGTTTTATCCTTAGTGTTTATTGTTATTGCAAAGTCCGCGTTTGAAAATCGATTTTATGATTTTGCAAGATTATTAGTTTCTGATAAATATACTAAAATTTACAGAGAAAGTTCTCATTTAATGAGTGGATTTAATGTTTTATTGTTTGTTGTAAACTTAATTTCTTTTTCTTTTTTCATACAATTAACATTGTCTCATTTTGGGTATGGAGAAAAATTAGATTGGATATTATTTGTTAGAATTTTTACTTTATTGACCGTTTTTATTTTATCAAAATTTTTAATCGAAAAGATAATTGCAACTACTTTTGGTATTGAAGAAATCATTGAGCAATTTAATTTACAGAAAGTTACCTTCAGAACTTACATAGGATTACTATTATTGCCTGTGTCTGTATTTCTATTTTATAGCAATTATTCATCAAATTCTCTAATTTTTACAATTATTGGAATATTATTAATAATAAATATATTGACTTATCTTATTTCTTTGAAGAATTATCAAAATTTAATATTTGGTAAGTTGTTTTATTTTATTTTGTATCTTTGCGCACTTGAAATAGCGCCCTATTATTTCATATATTATTTGATTACAAAAAATTAGAGTTTACATATGTCAAATTTGAAAGTGAGAACGATTTTGGTGTCACAGCCAGAGCCAAAAGTGGAGAATTCGCCTTATTTTGATTTACAACAAAAGCACAAGGTAAAAATTGATTTTCGTTCTTTTATTCATGTAGAAGGCGTTAGTGCAAAAGACATTAGAGCACAAAAAATTGACTTAAATAATTTTACAGCAATCATTCTAACCAGCAGAAATGCTGTGGATCATTTTTTTAGAGTTGCTGAAGAAATGCGTTATAAAGTTCCTGAAGATTTACGATATTTTTGTCAATCGGAAGCCATTGCTTTCTATTTGCAGAAGTATGTTGTTTACAGAAAACGTAAAATTTATGTTGGTCAAAAAGACTTTGCTGACATGACATCTTTGTTTAAAAAATATAAAGAAGAGAAGTTTTTACTTCCAGCTTCAGATCAGTTGAATGCTGATGCTCCAATAACTTTAAATAATTTAAAAATCAATTGGACTCAAGCTGTTTTCTACAAAACTGTAATGAGTGATTTGTCTGATTTAGCTGATGTTTACTATGATGTTTTAGCGTTTTTCAGTCCAACTGGAATTAAATCATTATTTAAAAATTTCCCTGATTTCAAACAAAATAATACTAGAATTGCTGTTTTTGGAAGTACTACTCAAAAAGAAGCTTTAGAACATGGTTTAAGAATTGATATTCTTGCTCCAACACCTGAAACTCCTTCCATGACTATGGCATTAGAAAAATATGTAGCCGAAGCTAATAAAGGAAAATAAAATTCAGATTTTAAAATATTCAAAATCCCAAATTCCAAAAGAGTTTGGGATTTTTGTTTGCAAAAAAATCATTTTTTATTTACCTATTTTTGCTTTTTAAATTTTGCAACAATAAAACATTTCACATGTCAAAATTATTATATTCTCTATTATTTTTTATTATAATATCAAGTTCATTTGCCCAAGAAAAAACAATAGATAGTTTACAAAATGTTTTAAATAATTATACTAAAAGAGACACTGTTAGAGTCAATCTTCTGAATTCTTTAGCTACTAAAATTTATATTACTGATACTGAAAAAGCATTAACAATTCTTAAAGATTCCGAAACTTTATCAAGTGAATTAAATTATAAAAAAGGCAAAGCCTACAGCCTTCTCTTTTCAGGAAATACTCTATTAAATAAAGCGGAATATACAAACGCACTACATTATTTTCAAAAATCATTAGACCTTTACAAAGAGCTAAAAGATAAAAAAGGAATAGCAAACTCATCATTCAATTTTGGTCGGTCAAACTTTTTTTTGGGAGAATATGACAAAGCGTTAAAATACTTTAAAGAAACGATATCAATTTGTGAAGAAACTGGCGATTTAAACAGAACTACAAAAACTCTTGCCGCAATGGGAGTTATTTACTCAAAACAAGGTAACTATGACGAAAGTTTGAAATGTCATAAAAAAGCTTTACAAATCAATGAAAAATTAAATAATAAAAATGGTGTCGCAAGTGACTTATTAGCTATAGGTAATTTGCTTAAACATCAAGGAAAATTTACTCTAGCATTAGAAAATTATAACAAATCTTTAGAAATTAAAGAAAAATTAGGCGATCAAGTAGGAATTGCAACAAATCTTGAGAATATTGGGAATTTATATGTTTCATTAGACAAAGACAAAGAGGCTTTAGAATATTACAAAAGATCATTAGCCATTAATGAAAAATTGAAAAACCCAAAATCAATTTTGGCGAGTTTGATTAACATTGGAACGGTTTATATGAATCACAATGGCGAAGCTAAAGCGATGGAACTATTTAAAAAAGCATTGGTAATCAGTACAGAAATAAAAGACAAAAATAGCATTTCAAATTGTTTAGCGAATATTGGAACCGTTGAATTATTAAACAAAAAATATGACGTAGCCCTTGATTGTTTTGAAAGAGCAATAAATATTAATAAGCAACTTAATCTTAAAAGAGACTTAACTTATTGTTATTTAAAAATAGGAAAAGTCTATCAAGCAAAAAAAGAATATGATAAAGCATTAAATTATGCAAATCAAGCTATGGAAATTGCGAAAGAATTAAACCATATTGAATTCCAAAGAGATTTATCGCTATTAATTTCTGAATTAAACTATGAAAACAAGAATTATAAATTAGCCTATGAGAATCGATTAATTCACAAAAAATTAAATGATAGTATTTTCAATATAGAAAATTTTGATAGTATTTCTCAAATAAAATACAAGTACGCTTATAAAGACACGCTAAACTCTGCTAATAAAAGTGTAAATACCTTGAAAAAAGCGGTAAAAACAATCGATACAAAATTAGAAGCATCGCAACAAAGAACAAAATGGTTAATTGTTGTTCTTTTAGGTTTATTTGTTCTTTTAGGTTTTGTAATTGCTTTACTAAAAATACGTAAAGTAAAAATGCAAAACCAACAATTATTATTAGAGCAAAAATTGCTTGTAACCCAAATGAATCCGCATTTTATATTTAATTCTATCGATAATATCCAAGGTTTAATTTACAATAACCAAGATAAAGACGCCATTAGTTATTTGACAAAATTTTCAAAGTTAACCCGTCAAATACTTGAAAACTCTAACGAAAACTACATCACTTTAGAAGAAGAAGTTGAAATGATTGAAAATTATATAGCGTTACAACAACTTTTATATAATGGAAAATTTGATTACACCATTTCGGTAGAAAAATCTATTGAAACTGAATCTATTTTATTACCGCCAATGTTAACTCAACCTTTTATTGAAAACGCAATTAAACATGGTTTAAGTTCAACATCGGATAAAGGCGTTATTACAATTAATTTTTACTTAAAAGACACAAAATTATTTTTCGAAGTTGCTGATAACGGAAAAGGTTTTGACCAAAATAAAAACACAACTAATCATAAATCGTTAGCCATGACAATTACAAAAGAACGATTAGTTTACTATACAAAAAATCAGAATTTTGAAATGAAAACCAATAACATCATGGATAAAAACATGAATGTAGTTGGCGCCCAAGTTGTTTTTGAAATACCTTACATTTACGAAAAATAAATATTTATGTTGAGAGCCATTGTTATTGATGATATTGAAACTATTAGAAAAAAAAATAGTGCTTTAATTAAATCTAGTTGTCCAAATATTTATATTATTGGTCAAGCTGACTCTGTTGAATCAGGAATTAAAATCATAAAACAACTATCACCTGACGTTGTGTTTCTTGATGTTGAGATGCCAGATGGTACAGGATTTGATTTGCTTCAAAAACTTAAACCGTTTAATTTTAAAGTTATTTTCATTACAGGCTTTGAAGATTTTGCTATAAAAGCATTTCGTTTTTCTGCGATTGATTATTTACTTAAACCTTTAGATTCAAATGAATTAATTGAAGCTGTTAAAAAAGCTGAAGATTCGATGAGTAAAGAAGTATTTGACATGAAGCTCAATAATTTATTTGCCAATCTTGAACGTCCAAAAAATCTTCAAAAACTAATCTTAAAAACAGCAGAAAAAATATATTCTGTTAATATTCAAGACATTGTAAATTGCGAATCAGAAAAAAATTATACTACTTTTAATTTTATAAATGCTCCTAAGCTAGTTGTATCAACAAATCTTAAAGAATATGAGTCGTTACTGACACCATTTAATTTCTTTAGAACCCATCAATCACATCTAATCAACATGGCTTATTTTGATCATTTTATCAAAACTGATGGAGGAAATACAATAGTGATGAAAAACAAAGCAACAATTCCGCTTTCGGTTCGTAAAAAAGAAGAGTTTTTAACTTTGTTAGACAATCAATAATTTATAAATACTAAAACGAATTTCCTTCATAACGTAACGAATAACCGACATTACTATACGAATGTTCATTTATTCTAAACTGATGTTTTTTTTATATACATTCGCATCATATATCTTTCTAAAAGAAAGAATTTTTTTAAAAAAACAAAAAATTAATTAATTAAAAATCATTAAATTATGAAAAAACAATCCGTTTTTTTAATTTCACTTTTTTCCTTAATGCTTATTTTTACTTCTTGCGGAGAAGATAATGTAACTGTAGAAATAGGAAAAGAATTTAAAATAGATGCAAATCCTATTACCATTTTAAAATTAGAAGAGACAAAAGTCTTACGTGCTGACAAAGATGAAGCGATACAAATGGCTCCAAAAGGCAAAAAATACGTTTACTTTGAAGTTAAAAACCCTAATAAAGAAATGATTTTCCTAAAAGCATTTATAGGTGAAAACGAACTAAAAGCAGAAGAAAACCTTTATGATTACACGCATGATGTTGACACTGGATTTGAAGATAATTACTATTTAGTAGATGAAAATGCAACTATTGATAAAATTATAATTTCAACTCCTTCTGATACAGAATATACTGTTTTAAAACCTGTTGCTACAAAAAGTAAATCTTCTGTTACGGAAGAAGTACAAAAAGTGGTTGATTCATACACTACAACAAAAGCAATTGGTTTGTTACAAGGTTTTGCTCCTTTTGTTAAAGATGGTAAAAATGTTTTTGATATTGCTAAACAAGAAGGACAAATCATTGCAAGTAATATTATGAGTAATAAAGCAGAAGTTAGTTACTTTACCGAAGATGGAAAAAAATATGTTTTTAAAATTACTGATGTTTTAGGTGGTACTTCAAAAGTAACATCGTATTGGGAAAATGGAAAAGTAACTTCTATCGAAGTTGTAGAATACTAATGCTACAAAAATTATAAAAGGAATAAATTATTAAATCCCAAGTTTTAAAAAACTTGGGATTTTTTATTTGTGTTTAAAGCGCCTAAATGTCTTGCCAAGAACGAATTTCATTAAAAAACAATCGAATTTCCATTAATCCTTAACGAATGTTCATTGATTGAAATACATTTTTCTATTTTATATATTTTTGATTTTTAATTAATTCACTCTTTATTTTGATACAAAATAAAAAAGTGTATGTTTGTAAATCGATTAAAATTTAAAAGTAAAGATTAAACGTTTCACAAAATTTAATTTCGTTTCACAAATCTTAATTTTAATCTTTTTTTAGTAACCAATTTTTTAATTTAAATAAACAAATTTATGAGAGTAGTAGCTTTAATTTTTATGGTATTAGCCTTTTTAGTAGGCGGAGGTTGTGCAGGTTTACTTAAGGTAAACATCGATTCACGCACAGAAGGTCTTGATTACAGTCTTTTAGAAAAGATACAAAAAGAAATTGACGATTTAAAGAAAGAAGGCGTAGATATTACTAAAATTGAAGATCCTCAAATTAAAGAAAATTTAGAGATTTTAGAAAAAGCTCCTGCAAAATGGAAAGTTTCTAGTGCTGGAATTGTAGGTATGGTTTTATCATTACTTGCATTTGTTATGGTAATTTTTGCTTTTATGAAAAAAGAGCTTGTAACAAAATTAAGTCTATTAGTTGCTGGTTTAGCAATTCTTCTTTGGATTATTACTCCAGACATTGAAGCTGGAACATTCTCTGGTGCAAATCCTAAATCAATTGCAACAATAGCATTAGTTGGTTTACTTATAGCATCAGGTTGCGCTTTTATGAGTTACAAATTATATTTGAAAAAATCGCAAGCAATATCTTAATTAATCTTAAGAATCAAAATTCAATATTCAATATTTACCTATGAAAATTAATCGTTTACTATTAGTAGTTTCGTTACTTTCCTTTGCTTTTTCTCAAGCACAATTATCTGCTTTTATTAATGGCAAGGAAGTAAAGTCTGGCGCTACAATTTCAAAAAAAGATTTAGCATCACTTCAGATAAGCTATAAAAACCCTAAAAAAATTACTATTATTTCGGGCGCAAGTGTTTTATATGTTGACCTTCTCGATGCTAAAAAGAAGTCAATACAACAATGGTTTTTGCAAAAAGAAGGTTATATCGCAATTGAAGATTTCTTAAAAACTTCCGCTCAAAAAAAGTTTAAAGTATTTGGAGAAGGAGATTTTCCACAAAGAGGAAACACTTTAGATTGGATTTTAAATGGAGCTAATGGTAGTGAAGATCAAAAAACAATACAATTAAAAGTAGGATTTTATGTAGTTCAAGAAACAGGATATAGAGAATATGGTCCGCAAGTACAATTATTAGAACCTATCTACTTTAATGTACCCATATGGGAATCAAAAAATCTATATTTACCATATCTTGATTTAAGTATTGATAAAACTAATATAAAGGAAGATATTAATACGAGCCAGACAGGAAGCACAGACAAGAGTGATACAGAGGTAGGCTATCAAATAAATAAAAATCAAGAAACTTATAAAATTTATGCCTTCGAAAAATCTTCACACTCAGGTTTGACGGTTGATGAATTAGCTAAAGATTTCATTCATAGAGTTACCTATCATTCAAATAACGATAAAGTAAAAAAAATCCATGAATATGATTTCAAAAAATATAATTTACCTTGGTATCATATCTGTGTACTTTTTCGAGATGAACAAATACAAAATGTAGATTATGTTATAACCAAAGACGTAAAATCTAAAGATTTGATGAGTTTATATGAAAAAGTAGAATTTGGAAATATGAAAGGATACACATTTCAATCTAGTCTATACAACATAGGAAGACAAGATGGAAAAATCCATAAAGATGTTGGGCAATTCAGAATTTATATCCTTAACCATCCTACAAACCCAGATTTAATATTAATGATTTGCAATGAAATTGGAAGAGGTACTGAAACCGCACAAGCTATTGATACTAATATGCAAACATTTATAAAAAGCATAAAACAATAATTTTAAAATCCCAAACCTGCTTTTGAGTTTGGGATTTTTTAAAAACTTATTAATCAATAAAATAATTATAATTAAAACTAAATAAATATGAAATTAGGAAGATTATTCGGGTTTCTTGCCTTAGTTGCGGGAGGAATATTTACATATATTGGATATGGAATGATGGAAACAACTGGATCTGTTGTGAAATTTTTTCTAGCTGCTCCAGTTTTTACTTTAATTGGACTTGCCATGCTATTTTTCCCTGGAGGAGATATTACAACAACAGAAAGTAAAAACAAAACAAAAGATCCGAAAGTTTGGATTAATGAGGCACCGAAAAGTCACAAAGCAGCATGGCTAATCGCTGGTGTAATTGGATTTATTATTTCTATTAATATATTTAATATATAAAATAGAATTATAAACCCACTTTTGAGTTTGGGATTTTTTAAAAGTATAAAATTAAATAAAGGGAAAATAAGTTAACTCAATCCTTAAAAATAAAATTATGGAAAATTTAGAAATAACATTAGTAAAAAGAAATAACAAACTCATTTTATACATCTTAGCAGGTCTATTTTGCACCTTTGGGGTTATTAGTTTTGGTGCAAATTTAATAAGAGACGGTTTTTCTTGGTGGACAGGTATAATAGGGTCAATTTTTGTTTTTGGTGCCATCTTTATTGGTTCAAAATTATTTACTTATTTCACAAGCAATCAAGTAAAACTTATAGTTGAATCTGATGGAAAAACAATAGTTTTTTTCAATAAAAATGAATCAGGAAAGATATTCAACAAATCCGAAAGTATTGATTTAAGTAAAATGGGGAAATTTTACGTTGTAAGAGAGAGAACTAAATACATGATGAACAACTACTCTTATGCTTTTGAAGAAAAAGGATCAAAAACGAGCTTATTTAAAGAAGAGATAGATGCTTTCCCATCTTTATTTGAAGCTTCTGAAATTGATAGAAATAAGGTTTTAGAGTTTGTAAAAAAAGTGTATCCAGAAATAAATTTAGGATATGAAAATATGTGGCAAAAAATGGGGAAATAAATAGTTTAAAATGATATCATTTTAATTTGAATCCATGAAAAAAACTCCAATTAAGCTTATAATCCTTTTTATACTAACTGCTTTTCTTGCACAAAGTCAAGAAGTAAAAATTGAATACGATAGAACTGACATGGATACAAGTGATGTTATCCAACAAACTGTAAAGCTGAGAGTTGTAAATTTCCCAAGTGATAAAAATAGATGCGAACTCATTAATGCTTTTGCAACTGACGTGAACAATCAAAAAATTACACCTGAATATTTTTTAACTCAAGCCAACAGAGAGTTTTGGATAACTTTTGAACAAAATAAAAAATCTAAAAAATTAAGTTCAATAAATGGCAAAGTACGCTTTTTCACTATTTCAAAAGAGGCAGAAACAATAATAGAAGTTGATCGTGTTTTAGAGAAAATTAATAAAACCATATATTCAAAAAACGACATTAAAATTATTGTTCTCGACCTTGAATCATTAGTATCTAAAAAAGAAAAAAATCTTTTAGAATATAAAACTGAAGTTGCAAGTATTATCAAAGATAATAAATTAAATCAAAAATGGTTTGAAGATACATTGAAAAAGTCTTTTGAAAATTATTATAAGCTTTACAACATGATGATTTATTGTGAAGATACAAAAAATAGAATTGATGACATCGATTCTCTATTTACAGAATACAGTAAATACCCTGAAGGAGTTAAAAATAATTTTGTTAAAACTTTTCTTTTCTCAAGAAGCGACTCAACTAACATGGCTCGAATTAGCATTAAAGATCCAAAAACATTTAATGAAATAGATTTCAAAGAATTAATTTTAGATGAAGATTAATTTAAAATTTTAAAAAATAAAAAATCCAACATTGCTGTTGGATTTTTTCGTTTGTTTAGGTTATAGTTTGTTTGTTGTTTTATAATTGTGGACCAGCATTAACTAGATTCTGTCCTTCTGCGTTATCCGTATATTGGATGAAGTTTTTAATAAATCTTTCCGCTAAATCGGTTGCTTTAGTTTCCCATTCAGAAACATCAGCGTAAGTATCTCTTGGATCTAAAATTGAAGAATTCACATCATGTAACGATGTTGGAACCACAAAATTAAATACTGGAATTGTTTTTGTATCCGCTTTTTCAATTGAACCATCAAGAATAGCATCAATTATAGCTCGTGTATCTTTTATAGAAATACGTTTTCCTGTTCCGTTCCAACCTGTATTTACCATATAAGCTGTTGCGTTATGTTGCTCCATTTTTTTCACTAATTCCTCGCCATATTTTGTAGGATGTAATGATAAAAATGCTTTTCCAAAACAAGCTGAGAAAGTTGGTTGTGGTTCAGTAACTCCTCTTTCAGTTCCTGCTAATTTAGCTGTAAAACCTGATAAAAAGTAATATTTTGTTTGTTCTGGTGTTAGTTTAGAAACCGGTGGCATTACTCCAAAAGCATCTGCCGTTAAGAAAATAACCTTTGTAGCATGACCCGCTTTAGACACTGGTTTTACTATATTATGAATATGATTAATTGGATAAGAAACACGTGTGTTTTGAGTTACAGAACCATCTTTAAAATCAATTTTTCCGTTTGCATCAACAGTTACGTTTTCTAACAAAGCATCTTTTTTGATAGCTCCAAAAATATCTGGCTCGTTTTCAGCACTTAAATCAATGGTTTTTGCATAACATCCACCTTCAAAATTAAATACACCATCGTTATCCCAACCGTGTTCGTCATCACCAATTAATTCACGTTTTGGATCTGTAGATAAAGTTGTTTTTCCTGTTCCAGACAATCCAAAGAAAACAGCTACATCACCATCTTTTCCTTTATTTGCAGAACAGTGCATTGAAGCAATTCCTTGTAACGGCAAATAGTAGTTCATCATAGAGAATAACCCTTTTTTCATTTCACCACCATACCAAGTTCCGCCAATTAATTGAATTTTCTCCGTTAGATTGAAAGCTACATAAACTTCAGAATTTAATCCATGTGAAGCATAATCTTTGAAACTAGTTTTTGAACCATTCATTACAATAAAATCGGGTTCGCCAAAATTTTCTAATTCAGCATCTGTTGGACGAATGAACATATTTTTTACAAAATGTGCTTGCCAAGCAACTTCCATTATGAAACGTACTTTTAAACGAGTATTTTCATTAGCGCCACAAAAAGCATCAACCACAAATAATCTTTTCCCAGAAAGCTGATTTACCGTTGTTTCTTTTAAAGCATTCCAAGTTGTTTGAGAAATTGGTTTGTTATCATTTACTGCTTTTTCAGAATTCCACCAAATTGTATTTTCAGTTATAGCGTCTTTAACTATGTATTTATCTTTAGGTGAACGACCAGTAAACTCTCCAGTCATTACATTCACAGCACCAAGTTCTGTAAGTTGGCCTTTTTCAAAACCTTGTAAACTTGGACTTAATTCTTCATTATATAAAAATTCAAAAGATGGATTGTATATAATTTCTTGGACATTTTTGATTCCATATTGTTCTAGCGAAATCGATTTCGTAGATTGGGCAGTATTCTCCATAAAATTGTATTGTGTTGCAATTATTAAATTGACTGCAAAGGTAAAAATTAATTATTACAACGTTGTAGTTTATTAAAAATTTATGATTTTTTCTTTAAAAAATGTATCATTAAAATAGCCCATGATACTATTAACAGTAATCCTCCTATAGGTGTAATAAAACCAATTATCTTAAAATTAAAGTCATTCAAACTATCTGTAGCCAATAAATAAATAGAACCTGAAAAGAAAATTATTCCTAAAATAGTCAATATTAAAATGGTTTTTTTGATTTTATAATTCAAATGATTATTCAATCCTAAAAAGAGTAAAAATAAAGCATGATACATTTGATACTTTACTCCTGTTTCAAATGTTACTAATTGATCAACCGTTAAAACTTTTTTCAAAGCATGTGCTCCAAAAGCTCCAAGAATTATAGCTGTCATTCCAAAAAAACTTGCTGCTCCAAATATTTTTTTATCCATAATTATGATTGTATATAATTTTAAACAAAAATATCAGTTATATATTGAACCGTAAAGGATTTTTATGTTTTCCTTTAGATTTTAACAATTTTAAAATTTTATATTTGCATCATAAACTTAAGACATGAAAAAAATAACATTTATCATTGCGACTCTTTTAATTTTCTGCTCTTTTACAACAGAAACCAAGGTAGTTGTTGTTCCATCTGGGGAAAAATTAGTTTATTCTGGTTCTTATAACATGAGTGGATTAATGACACAATTAGCTCAAGTAACTATGTCAACAGAAACTGTTAGCACCGCAAAAAACACGTATTTACATTTGAATTGTGAGTTAGCTACATTTAGTAAGTGGGACAAGTTTTTCAAAATTCGTGATATTTATGAATCCTATGTAAATCCATCTACTTTAAAACCAAGTTTGTACAAACGAAGTATTGATGAAGGTGGTTATACCAAAAAAGAAAAATATACTTTTAAAGGAACACAAGTTACAAGTGTTGTAAAAAAAAGAAATCAAGCAGAAACCTCAAAAACATTTACAATTGGTGGATCAACTCAAGATGTAGTTTCTCTTTTATATAAAGTTAGAACTTTAGATTTTTCTAAAATGAAATCAGGTGACACAAAATCATTTACTATAGTTTTTGATGAAAAACAAATTCCTGTAACCTTGAAATATATGGGAAATGAAAAAGTAAATGCAGGAAATCTTGGTGAAAAAGTATGTTACAAACTTTCCATTGGAGCAAAAACAAATGTTTTAAAAGGAACAGACAAAAACTTAATTTGGCTCACAGCCGATTCTAAAAAAGTTCCTGCGCTGATGAAATTTAGCATTCCTGTTGGAACTGGTCAATTAGTTTTAGCATCAGCAACTGGTATATAATTACTGAAACAAATTCATCATAAACATGAGGAAGACATTATTAATTTTATCATTTATATTTGTTGTATTGAGTGTAATTTTCTCAATATTACCTTTAGATACTTTAGCTCTTTTACCTATTGGAATTGCATTAGTTTTAATATTTCTTACTTTTAAAAAGTCAGATACAAATCAAAGAAAGCTTACCAAATGGTTATTTGCCATCGCATATATATGTGCCATTTTTGTTTTGGGAAAAACATATTTAATAAAAGACGAAGTTGAAAAAGATCAACAATTTGAACAGAAAAAAATAAATGAGAATAAAGAAGCAATAAAAGATCTTGAAGGTTTGGAATAAAAGGAGAAATTTCAATTCCGATGCTTCGGAACAAAATAACAAATCCCAAATAAAATTCAATTTTCAAAAATTCAATTTTCAAAACCTGAGCATTTGAAATTTTCAAATTTGATTTTTGGAATTTATTTGGGATTTGTTTTTTGCTATTTGATTTTTGCTATTTGTTTTTTGCTATTTGGAATTTGTTTAGCTTTGCATCCAATTACAAACAAACCATGAGAAACATACTAATCATTGGCGCAGGTCGTTCGGCTTCTTCTTTAATTCAATACCTTTTAAACAAATCTGTTGAACAAAATCTTCATATTACTATTGGTGATTTATCTTTAGAATTGGCTCAAAGAAAAACTAACAACCATCCTAATGCAACAGCAATTCAGCTTGACATCAACAATGAAACTCAACGTCATGCAGAAATTCAAAAAGCGGATATTGTAATTTCGATGTTGCCAGCTCACATGCATATTGAAGTTGCTAAAGATTGTATTACTTTCAAAAAACACATGGTTACCGCTTCTTATGTTTCTGATGCTATGCAAGGTTTAGATGCTGCTGCAAAAGAAAACGGATTAATTTTCATGAATGAAATTGGGCTTGACCCAGGAATTGATCACATGAGTGCTATGAAAGTTATTGATGAAATTCGTGAAAAAGGTGGAAAAATGATTTTGTTCGAATCGTTCTGTGGCGGATTAGTTGCTCCAGAAAGCGACAATAATCTTTGGAATTACAAATTCACTTGGGCACCAAGAAACGTAGTTTTAGCAGGTCAAGGTGGCGCTGCAAAATTCATTCAAGAAGGAAAATACAAATACATTCCGTATAATAAATTGTTTCGTAGAACTGAGTTTTTATTAGTTGAAGGTTACGGAAAATTTGAAGGTTATGCCAACAGAGATTCTCTAAAATACAGAAGCGTTTATGGATTAGACGATGTGTTAACTTTATATCGTGGAACCATTAGAAGAGTTGGTTTTTCTAAAGCTTGGAATATGTTTGTCCAACTAGGAATGACCGATGATACTTACGTAATGGAAAATTCTGAAACGATGAGTTTCCGTGAGTTTACCAATTCATTTTTACCTTATCATCCAACGGATTCTGTTGAAATTAAAATGCGTTTGGCTTTAAATATTGAGCAAGATGACATCATGTGGGATAAATTATTAGAATTGGATTTATTCAACCCAAATAAAATTGTAGGTCTAAAAAATGCTTCTCCTGCACAAATTCTTGAACGCATTTTAAATGACAGTTGGACTTTACAACCTAATGATAAAGACATGATTGTAATGTACCATAAATTTGGTTACGAATTGGATGGAAAACAACAACAAATTGACTCTAAAATGGTTTGCATTGGAGACGATCAAACCTACACTGCCATGGCTAAAACTGTTGGTTTACCTGTAGCAATGGCGACATTACAAATCTTAAACGGAAACATAAAAACACCTGGAGTTCAATTACCAATTAGAAAAGAAGTTTACGAACCTATTTTGAAAGAATTAGAAGAATTTGGAGTGATTTTCAAAGAAACGGTTATGCCTTACATTGGATATAATCCTGATAAATTAGTCGTTTCTGTTTAAATTATATTTAGTTTTAAAACAAAATCTCTATTTTTGCTTTAAAATTATAACTAATGAAAATCAATCAGCTTCAAATTGAAATTGACGGAATCGATAAAGAAATTCTTCGTTTCTTAATGGAAGATGCTCGAAAACCTATACTGCAAATCGCAAATAAAATTGGAATTTCAGGAGCAGCAATTCACCAACGATTGAAAAAATTAGAAGATGCTGGTGTGATTTCGGGTTCTAAATTTATTGTAAACAACAAAGTATTGGGTTATAAAACCATGGCTTTTATTGGTGTTTACCTAGAAAAAGCGGCTTCCAATGCTGAAGCTGTAAAAGAATTAAAAAAAATTCCTGAAGTTTTAGAATGTCATTATACCACAGGAAATTGGAGTATTTTAATCAAAATTATCTGTAGAGATAACGAACATTTAATGCAACTTTTGAATAAAAAAATCCAACCCATTGATGGTGTTTCTCGAACAGAAACTTTTATTTCATTAGAACAACAAATAGAAAGACAAATACAATTATAGCACTTCGACAAGCTCAGTGTGACAAAAAAACAAAAATATGAACCTCAACAAATTTTCAAAAGAAACCCTGACTATAGTTTTTTATGTTGTTTATATTGCAATAAGTTATCTGTTTTACTTACTTTTTCCTGGTGATGCTAAAACACCAAACTTTGGAAAATTGATGATGTTTTTGCTTGTACCAATTGCTTTCGCTTATGCTTGCGTTCAAATTTATAAACATTTTAATTCCGATAAAAGCTACTTCAAATGTTTGCTAATTCATACCGTTGCTTGGTTTTCAATAGTTACTTTTTTAACAAATTTGAAGCAATAGTGTGAAGATGGAAGATGCCACTTCGACTGCGCTCTGTGTGACAAAAATAAAAAAAAGGACTTTAAAACAGTTGTCTTAAAATCCTTTATATTTTATTTAATCTAAGCTTATTCTCTTCTACCTAAAACTTGAAAAGCCCAATACAATAGTGATGCTAAAGCTCCAAGTGCCGCAACTACATAAGTTCTTGCTGCCCATTTTAAAGCATCTTCTGCGCCAGCGTATTCTTCTTGACCAAGCATGTTTTTATTTTTCAACCAAGCTAAAGCTCTATTACTCGCGTCATATTCTACAGGTAAAGTTATAAAACTAAATGCTGTTGCAATTGCCATTAAAATCAAACCTGCTACTGCAACATAAAGTCCGATAGAAGTTCCTTTTGAAGCAATTCCAAGAATCAATCCACCCATAATTAACCATTGCGATAAACTTGATGAAATGTTTACAACAGGAACCATTTGCGAACGCATAGTCAACCAAGAATACGCTTGAGCATGTTGCACCGCATGACCACATTCGTGAGCAGCAACCGCAGCCGCAGCAGCATTTCTTTGATTGTAAACTGCTTCACTTAAATTAACTGTTTTATTAACTGGATTGTAATGATCTGTTAATTGTCCTGGAGTTGAAATCACTTTTACATCTCTAATCCCATTATCAGCAAGCATTTTTTCAGCAATTTCTGCACCTGACATTCCGTTTCGTAAACTGATTTTTGAGTATTGTTCGAATTTGCTTTTAAGTTTAGAACTTACCATCCAACTAAATAGTGCGATTACACCAATAATTATCATATATGAAAATCCCATAATTATATTTTTAAAATTAAAGTTATAAAATGAATATCAAATTGTACGCCAAATATTTATAATGACAGATTGTCAATTTCTATCTGCAAATAGTTATAAAAGCGATTAACTCACTTGCTTCATAATAAGTGAAAGAAATATTGACAATTTCATATCCTTGATTCACTTTTTCATCAAGAAAATGTTCTACTTCTTTAGCTAATTCTTCTTTCATTCCACCAAAACCAGCTGATTTCTTTAGAATATGTACTTCGTGTTTTTTCATTGTATTTGTTTCTTACTTATACGTAAAAAATGAAAAATGTTACAAAAAACTACAATATTGTAAATCCAAAAACAAATCGATTATTACCTTGTTCCTTTACTGTATTATCTACATCAGCATAATCAGATTTCCATTTACCGTTTGTGAAGGCAAACTCATAACCAACATTCAGACGTAATTTTGTTGATTTATCATTAAATAAATATAACGATGCCGATGGACCAGCATAAAACATATTATTTTTAATAGAAAGATTGCCAACGTTATTTATAGGAGTTAAATCATTAAGATCAATCGAATTATTTTTTGTAAAAAGTATAAGTTCTCCTATGGTATTTGACAAATTTAATCCAGTTGTCAAAGCAACTTTTGTTTTATTAATTACGTTATAATGCACGCGCAATCTTGTTGTAAAACCAATGTACCTGTTTTCATTACTTCCACGATCATTTTTAGAATTCAAAAATCCAAAATCTAAATCTCCTGAAAACTTTTTATCAAAAAAAGTCATCCCAACAAACAATTCCGGTGTAAAACTTTTAACTGTTGGCAAACCTGCATTTTGGAGTTTTTTATCAATATTAAGCTCATCTTGAACTTGTGCATTGATACCATAAGTAAAGTAAAATTTTGGTTTTTCTTTAGTTGAACTTGTTTCTGTCTCTTGCGCAAAAGACCAACTGACAAAAAATAATGCGATTAAAACGTTTAAATTTCTCATGTTTACTTAGATTAATGTTATTTTATTCAAAGCTACAAATCGAATTTTTGTCTAGTTCATTTTTAACTTTAAATTATAAATCATCTAACGTTTGTTTTATACAAGAATTTAATAAAAAAGCCACAAATTCAATGATTTAAAATTAATCTTTGAATTTGTGGCTAAACTTATACTTTAAAATTATCCTACTAAATTGATGATTTTTCCTGGAACGATAATCACTTTGTTAGGTGTTCTTCCTTGCAATTGTGCTTGCGTTCTTTCGTCAGCCATTACAATTTCCTCTATTTGCGCTGCGGTCAAATCTAAAGGTAATTTAATCGTAAAACGCATTTTACCGTTAAACGAAACTGGATATTCTTTTTCAGATTCTACTAAATATTTAGCTTCAAATATTGGAAAATCTACAGTTGAAATCGAACCCTCATGACCTAATTGCGACCATAATTCTTCTGCAATATGTGGCGCATAAGGCGAAACCAAAATTGCTAATGGTTCTAAAATCGCTCTATGATGACATTTTAATTGAGCCAATTCATTTACACAAATCATAAACTGTGAAACCGAAGTATTGAATGAGAAATTCTCGATATCTTCAGTAACTTTTTTGATGGTTTTGTGTAACGATTTGTACATTTCTGGAGTTGGTTCGTCGTTAGTTACAATCAAACCATTATCATCAAAATACAAACGCCATAATTTTTTCAAGAAACCAGAAACTCCTGTAATTCCAGCAGTATTCCAAGGTTTTGCTTGTTCCAATGGTCCTAAAAACATTTCATACAAACGCAACGTATCCGCACCATAATCATTACAAATATCATCTGGATTGACCACATTGTATTTTGATTTTGACATTTTTTCTACTTCGCGACCAACGATGTATTTTCCATCTTCTAAAATGAATTCAGCATCTGAATAATCAGAATATAATGGATGATTTTTGAAATCTTCAATGTTTAATTCATTTGTAAAATCATTGATTACTGATAAATCAACATGAAGTTGTTGAAAATAAGAAACTAATTTTCCACCATTACTTAATTTTATTATATCATTTGAATTGGGGTATTTATTTAAAACTTTATCAAGCATAAAAAACATAAACCCTGAATTGTCTTTGAAAACTTTATCATACATACCCTTTCCAATAAATATCGAAGGAAAACTGTTTGGCAAACCTCTCAAATCCTCTACATTATTTCCGTCTTTATCTTCTATCTTCCATAAAACTCTATAAACAAACGCACTCATTCCCAATATCATTCCTTGATTGATTAATTTTTTGAATGGTTCTTCGGTTGGTGCGTAACCTCTATCTTTTAGGAATTTGTTCCAAAAACGAGAATATAATAAATGTCCAGTTGCGTGTTCGCTTCCGCCAATGTATAAATCTACGTTTTCCCAATATTTTAGTGCGTCGGCTGCCGCAAATTCTTTTTCATTGTGCGCGTCCATATAACGCATCCAATACCACGAACTTCCAGCCCAACCTGGCATTGTATTCAATTCTAAAGGAAAAATAGTCACATTATCAATCAACTGATTACTGACCACTGAACACTGAACACTATCCCAAGCCCAAGTTGTTGCGTTTCCTAATGGTGGTTGTCCGTCTTCGGTTGGCAAATATTTTTCTACTTCTGGTAAAACAATTGGTAAATGTTTGGAATCAATCATTTGTGGCAATCCATTCACATAATATACCGGAAATGGTTCACCCCAATATCTTTGACGAGAGAAAACAGCATCACGCAAACGGTAATTGGTTTTGCCTTTTCCTTGTCCGATTTTTTCTAATTCTTCGATGATTTTTTTTGTTCCGTCTTTGTAACTTAAACCGTTAAGGAAATCAGAATTTACTAATTCGAAACCACTTTTTTCACCATAAGCCGCTTCTGAAATATCTTGATTAAAAATATTTTTAATTTCTGGCATTCCGTTCTGACCTTTGAAGAAATTGGCGAAAGCATAATCTCGTTCGTCGCCACATGGAACTGCCATCACTGCACCTGTTCCGTATCCTGCCAAAACGTAATCTCCAATCCAAACCGGAATTGGTTCTTTAGTAAATGGATGTTCGGCAAACGCACCAGTGAAAACTCCCGAAATGGTTTTTACATCGGCCATTCTTTCTCTTTCAGATCGTTTTGCAGTGGCTTCCACATAAGCATCAACCGCAGCTTTTTGTTCTGGCGTTGTAATTTGTGAAACCAATTCGTGTTCTGGAGCTAAAGTCATAAACGTAACTCCAAAAATAGTATCAGGACGCGTGGTGAAAACTTCTATTTGAGTTGGAAGTTGGAAGTTGGAAGTTGGAATTAAGTTGAACTTTACTAATGCTCCAACCGATTTTCCAATCCAATTTCTTTGTGATTCTTTTAAACTTTCTGTCCAATCGATAGTGTCTAAACCTTGTAATAGTCTTTCGGCATAAGCGGAAATTCGCATCGACCATTGCGTCATTTTTTTACGAATAACAGGATGACCGCCACGTTCTGAAACACCATTTACGATTTCGTCGTTAGCTAAAACTGTTCCTAAAGCTGGACACCAGTTTACTTCGGTTTCAGCCAAATACGTTAATCTATAGTGTAATAATATTTTTTGTTGTTCTTCTGATGAAAAAGCATTCCATTCAGCAGCAGAAAACGGAGCAATATTATCATCACAAACCGCATTTACTGGAGTATTTCCTTCTTTTTCGAAAATTGAAATTAAGGTTGCAATGTCTTCTGCTTTATCAGTATTTTTATTGTACCATGAATTGAATAATTGAATAAAAATCCACTGTGTATGTTTGTAATAATCAGGATTTGAAGTGCGCACTTCTCTACTCCAATCAAATGAAAATCCAATTTTATCTAATTGTTCACGATAACGAGCAATATTTTCACGAGTGGTTTTTTCTGGATGTTGACCAGTTTGAATCGCATATTGTTCAGCTGGCAAACCAAACGAATCGTAACCTTGTGGATGCAAAACATTAAATCCTTTGTGACGTTTGTAACGCGCTACAATATCGGAAGCAATATAACCTAGTGGATGACCAACGTGTAATCCTGCTCCTGATGGATAAGGAAACATGTCCAAAACATAATATTTTGGTTTATCAGAATTGTTAGTTGCTGCAAATGTTTGATTTTTTGCCCAATATTCTTGCCATTTGGCTTCGATTTGTTCGTGAAAGTATTTCATCCTAAATAGTTGTATAAAAAATTAAAAGCGAAATGTACTAATTTGTCAGATTTTACTTTAAAATAATTTTTACTTAAATCCTTGAAAGTTAATCGAAAGTTAATGTTTACGCTAATCGGTCACAAATTTACATTTATTGTACTAAACTCAAAACTTTAAACGTTATAAACTATGAATAAACAAATTCTTTATTATTTTTACGGCTTAAATTACAATGTATGTCATCTAAATTTGATAAGTTTCAAAAAAGAAGAGTAATCACTTCCTATGTTTCGGTTGTGGTGAGCGTGTTTTTAGTATTATTTTTACTAGGAACTTTAGGACTTTTTATCATTAATTCTAAACGATTATCTCAAAACTTTAAGGAAAATATTCCAATGACGGTTTTCTTTAAGGCTGATGCAAATGATAGTGTTTTCAAAGCATTTGACGCAGAATTGAAAGCTTCAAAATTTGCTAAAGATTATAAATTTGTTTCTAAAGAAGATGCAGCTAAAGAACATGAGAAAGTTTTTGGTGAAAATTTCATGGAATTTTTAGGAGCAAATCCGTTGAATAATTCTTATGATATTCATTTGAAAGCAGATTATGTTACTAATCCTGGTTTTGGAAAAGCTGAGGCACAAATTAGGGCCAATCCAATGGTTGCCGATGTAGTTTATGACAAACAATTAATCACTTTAGTAAACGATAACATCAAAAAAGTAACGATGTGGGTTTTAATTATCAGCGGAATTTTTGCAGTAATTTCATTTTTACTAATCAACAGTTCCTTACGATTATCGATTTATGCCAATAGATTTATCATCAAAACAATGCAAATGGTTGGTGCAACAAAATCATTCATCAGAAAACCTTTCGTTAAGAGAAGTGTTATTTTAGGAGTTATTGGTTCGGTTTTAGCTGTTCTAGCAATACTTGGAGTTTTAATTTATTTGAATGTAAATTTTCCAGCGTTAGAAGTTTTTAAAGATATTGAATTGACTATTGCCGTTTTAGCAGGTGTTTTAGTTTTAGGTGTTTTAATCACTTGGATAAGCACACATTTTGCAACGCAACGTTTTTTAAATTTAAGAACGGATGATTTGTATTAAAAGTTAGAAGATGGAAGTTAGAAGATGGAAGTTGGAAGTTGGAAGTTGGAAGTTGGAAGTTGGAAGTTGGAAGTTGGAGAATAGAAAAATAGATAAAAGAATATATAGACATATGAAAGCAAACGAAAATAAAAATGGTTTCTTGTTTGAAGCTGTAAATTACAAAATATTATTAATTGGATTAGCGGTAATTGCGCTTGGATTTATTTTAATGAGTGGTGGCGGAAGTGAAGATCCAAATGTTTTTAAAGAAGCAGAACTATTTAGTTTTAGAAGAATTAGATTAGCTCCAACAATGGTTTTAATTGGTTTTGGAATCACTATTTATTCTATTTTTAAGAATCCTAAATCAGTAAATAGTGAAAAGTAATTAGTAAAGAGTTTTTTACTAATCACTTTTTACTAATCACATTTACTAATCACTCATCACTAAAAATGGATTATTTACAGGCGATAATTCTTGCTATAATTGAAGGAATTACAGAATTTCTTCCGGTTTCTTCTACAGGTCACATGATTATTGCAAGTTCTTTTTTTGGGATTGCCCAGGACGATTTTACCAAACTTTTTACGATTGTAATCCAACTTGGAACAATACTTTCGGTGGTGGTTTTGTATTTCAAACGCTTTTTTCAAAGTATTGATTTCTACTTTAAATTATTGGTTGCTTTTATCCCAGCAGTGATTTTTGGATTGCTTTTTAGCAAAAAAATCGATGCTTTATTAGAAAATCCTGTAACGGTTGCCATTTCACTTTTAATTGGCGGAATTATTCTTTTAAAAGTTGACGATTGGTTCTCTAAAGAAGATGGCATTACTTCGACAGATGAGATTTCCTATGTAACTGCTTTCAAAATTGGATTATTTCAGTGTTTGGCTATGATTCCTGGCGTTTCAAGAAGTGGCGCAAGTATTGTTGGCGGAATGTCTCAAAAATTATCTCGAACTACTGCAGCTGAATTTTCATTTTTTCTGGCAGTTCCAACGATGCTTGGAGCAACCATTAAAAAATGTTATGATTACTATAAAGAAGGATTTGTATTAACTGATGACCAAATCAATTTCTTAATTATAGGAAATGTTGTTGGATTTATAGTAGCACTTATTGCTATCAAAAGTTTTATTGGCTATTTAAGTAAAAACGGATTTAAACTCTTTGGATATTATCGAATTGTAGTTGGAATTGCCTTGCTACTGATTCATTTTTTCATTCAAAAATTAGACGTACTATAATGACTACTGAAGATTTTCTTGAAGGCCAAATCCTTTTAATAGACAAACCTCTAACTTGGAGTTCTTTTCAAGCGGTGAATAAATTAAAATATACTTTAATTAGAAAATACAATCTTCCAAAGAAATTTAAAATTGGTCATGCCGGAACTTTAGATCCATTAGCAACAGGCTTATTGATTGTTTGTACTGGAAAATTTACCAAAAAAATTACTGAAATTCAGGCACAAGCCAAAGAATATACCGGAACGATAACCGTTGGAGCAACAACGCCAAGTTACGACTTAGAAACCGAAATTGATGCTACCTTTCCAATCGAGCATATTTCGGAAGACTTGATTCTCGAAACTACAAAACAATTTTTAGGAGAAATAGACCAAAAACCACCTGTTTTTTCTGCTATTAAAAAAGATGGAAAACGATTGTACGAACATGCGCGCGAAGGTTCAGAAGTTGAAATTGCTACAAGAAAAACTACCATTTACGAATTTGAAATTACTAGAATAGCTTTGCCCGAAATTGATTTTAGAGTAAAATGTAGTAAAGGAACTTACATTCGTTCGTTAGCTTATGATTTTGGTATTGCATTGAATTCTGGAGCACATTTGACTGCTTTGCGTAGAACAAAAATTGGAGATTATTCTGTTGAAAATGGCATTTCTCCCGAAGTATTTGAAACCAATTCTTAATGAATACAAAGTATCTATTTTTAATATTCTTCATTTCTTTTTTAAGTTTTTCACAAACAAAAAACGATTCTATTACTAAATATAAGAGTCATTTAGAAGCATATAATGAGAAAGAAAAAAGAAAACCTTTAGAAGAAAGCGGAACTTTTTTTGATTTTGACATTACCATTCCATTTAGAGGAAACAAAACCTATGGCGAAATTGATGAAAATGGAAATCGAAGCGATTATTGGTTTCTTGCTGATGGTTTAGGAGCAAAATTTGGATACGGAATTCACTATGACCAATGGATTAAACTGAGTATAAATTCAGGATTTGATACTGTTTTGCAACAAAAACTTGTAAGCGTTCCTATTTATGCTTCTGTAAGTTTATGTCCAAGAATCGCGAATGATACTGATTTATTATTCCAGTTTGGATATGGAAAATCATTTGCAATTGGTCGTGGAAATCTTTCAGGAACATATAAAAAATTCCGAATAGGTATTAGCGACGAAGATATAAGTTTCTTTGCTGATGTTAGTTTGAATGGATTTTCAGTTTATGAATTTAACGATACGGGAAGTATCAGTTTAGGTATTTCAAAAACTATCTTTAAAGAAAAGAACTAATTATTTCATCAACGCCACAATTTCTTTTTGAGTTGAAATTCCCTTATCTTGCAAATACCATTTTTGCAATTCAATTTTAGCCGTTTCATCAACAATTCCGTGAGCAGCTTTGTAATCTGAAATAAGTTGTTTTGCTCCTATTGGTCTTGGTCCAAAATCATTGATAACTTCATTCGTTTCTTTATCGATAATAATTAGCTTCGGAATGGATTTTGTGCCATTGGTTAAAAATAAATTCATCAAATCTTCATTATCGTCACGAAGTACAATTTTTAAATCAATTTTATCGCTCAAATCAGCCATTTTATTTATAATTGGAAGAATTTGAGCCGCATCGCCACACCAACTTTCCGTTAGAACTAACCAAATATACTCTTTCGAAATATTTTCTATAACTGATTTTACTTCATCAATAACATGTATTGTTTTATCTAATCGATGCAAACGAGCTTCATTCAATTGAGTGTAGTGAATTAAATCCTCTCTTTGTTCATGACCTGTAGTTTTGTTTTGTTTTGCTAAATCAGAAACAAATGCTCTGTATTCATCGTAGGAAAAGCTATTTTCTATACTTTTATTTATTATTGAATTCATTGAAGTGATTTTATTTTGCAAAATTAGTTTTATTTTTACTAAAGTATTGTAACAATAATTACACTGAAGCGTTATCTAAACAAAAATAGTAATGGATTTACAATCAAAATCAATCGGATTAGCTCTGTCAGGCGGAGGTTCAAAAGGATTAGCTCATGCTGGAGCATTAAAATTTCTTGCAGAAAAAAATATCAAACCTACTCAAATTGCAGGTTCAAGCGCAGGTGCAATTGTAGGTGCTTTGTATTCTTGGGGTAAAACTCCCGAGGAAATTTTATCTTTTTTTAAATCAATTTATTTTTTTCATTGGAAACATTTTACCATCAAAAAAGCTGGAATTATAGATTCTGAATCTTTTAAAAAATATTTTGAAGATATTTTTCAAGATGCAAAAATGAGTGATTTACCCATTCCAATGCATATTACCGCTACCGATATGGTAAAAGGTAAACTCAAAATTTTTAATAATAATTCAAAAGTTGTAGATGCAGTTTTAGCTTCATCTGCTGTTCCAGGTGTGGTTTCTCCTTATGAAGTCAACGGAAATCTATATAGCGATGGCGGAATTCTAAATCATTTTCCAACCGATATTTTGCAAGGAAGGTGTGATAGTATTATTGGTGTTTATGTTAGTCCAATACAAAAAATTGAAGCTAAAGATTTGAATTCAATCAAAGCAGTTACAACAAGAGCGTTTGATTTACTTTCTGCTAATTCTAATTTTCAAAAGTTTAATCATTGTGATTGGGTAATTGAACCTGAAGAATTAGTTAGTTTTAGCACTTTTGAAACCAACAAAAATAAAATGGATAAAATATTCGAAATTGGTTATCAAGCAACAAAAAATTCATTTGAACAATTGAATGGATAATTTTTAAATTACTATTTCATAAAATCATATAATAACTATATTTGCACAAGAAATACACAACCTTGTTCAAAATAAATAACTACTAATGAAATACAAAAGAATACTTCTAAAATTGAGTGGTGAAGCTTTAATGGGTGAAAGACAATATGGAATTGACCCAAAAATTCTAGCAGAATATGCTGATGAAATTAAACAAATTCATGATAAAGGTGTAGAAATTGCCATTGTAATTGGAGGTGGAAATATTTTTAGAGGTGTTGCTGGTGCAAGTAACGGAATGGATCGAGTTCAAGGCGACTATATGGGAATGTTAGCAACCGTTATTAACGGAATGGCGCTTCAAGGAGCTTTAGAAGACAAAGGAATGTTAACCCGTTTGCAAACTGCATTAAAAATTGAAGCCATAGCAGAACCTTATATTAAGAGAAGAGCAGTTCGTCATCTTGAAAAAGGAAGAATAGTTATTTTTGGTGCTGGAACAGGAAATCCATATTTTACAACAGATACGGCTGCCGTTTTACGTGGAGTTGAAGTTCACGCCGATGTAATTTTGAAAGGAACACGAGTTGATGGAGTTTATACTGCTGATCCTGAAAAAGATAAATCCGCAGTAAAATTTGATTACATTTCTTTTGAAGATGTATTGAAAAAAGGATTGAATGTAATGGATACAACAGCTTTCACTTTAAGTCAAGAAAACAAACTACCAATTGTAGTTTTTGACATGAACAAAAGAGGTAATTTATTAAAAATCTGCGAAGGCGAAAACGTAGGAACAATTGTAAATATATAAAGTTTAAGGTTTATAGTTTGTAGTTCATAGTTAACAACAAACTATAAACTAAAACCACAAACATAAATAAAAATGGAAGAAATAGAATTTATTTTAGATAGTACAAAAGAAGCAATGAGTGGTTCTGTAGCTCATTTAGAAAAATCTTTTTTAAACATTCGTGCTGGAAAAGCATCTCCACAAATGCTGGGAAGTGTTTTTGTTGACTATTATGGTTCACAAACACCACTTTCTCAAGTTTCAAACATTAGTGTGCCTGATGCCAGAACCATTACCATTCAACCTTATGAAAAAAGCATGTTACAACCTATTGAAAAAGCCATCATGATTGCTAACTTAGGTTTTAACCCAATGAATAATGGTGACGTAATTATAATTAGTGTTCCACCATTAACTGAGGAACGTCGTCGTGATTTAGTAAAACAAGCAAAACAAGAGGCAGAAGATGCTAAAATTGGAATTAGAAATCATAGAAAAGATTCGAATACCGACATTAAAAAACTAGAAAAAGACGGAACATCAGAAGATTTATGTAAAAAAGCTGAAGAAGACGTTCAAAAATTGACAGATACTTTCATTAAAAAAATTGAAGAACATTTAGCTTTAAAAGAAGCTGAAATTATGAAAGTATAAAATTTCTATTATTTATACTGGTACAAATATTTATAAGTAAAATTTCTATTTTTTCAAATTATTATAATTATTTCAAATTTGAAAAAAATAGAAATGGTAAAATAGATTTCGTTATAATCTCTTAAAAGTGTATTTTCTTCAATAAATAGGTTCTTTCTCAACAATTTAATAAATATCTTTTACTATTTTATTTTTGAAATCTTAAAAAAAATTATGAAAAAACTTTACTTCTCATTTCTAACAACAATTACTTTTTTATTTACAACTGCACAGATAGTAAATATTCCAGATTTAGAATTCAAAACTTTACTTACAAATGCAGTTCCATCTGATCAAATATCATCAAGTTCTATTCCTGTTTATAACTCAATTAATGGCAATTGGTCAGTTTCAAATTATAATAAAATTGATTTAAATAATGATGGTGAAATTCAATTAACAGAGGCTCAAGCAGTAAAATATTTGGTACTAGAAGATAATTCGTATATATCAAATTTAACAGGACTTGAAACCTTTACAAATTTAGAGTATCTAGAATTTAATAACAATTACTACATTGAAAATATAAATTTTTCAAGTTTAATTAACTTAAAAGCTATTAGATGCCAAGGGAATCATGAATTAACAGAGATAAATCTCGGTGGATTAACAAATCTAATACAATTAGTATGCATAAACAATGAGCTTGTGAATTTAAATATTTCAAGTCTAATTAATTTGGAGTCTGTATATTGTTCAAATAATAATTTGACTGCATTGGATGCTACTCAAAACGGTAACCTAAAATCATTAGATTGTCAAATAAACAATATTAATAATTTAAATGTTTCTGGCTTAATAAATCTAGAAAAATTAAAATGCTCTAATAATCTATTAACTAACTTAAATATTTCAAGTTTAAATAATTTAAAAATTTTAAATTGTGAATTCAATCAATTAACAAATTTAAATGTAAGTTCAAATATTAATTTAGAAGAATTATTTTGTGATAATAATAATTTAACAAACTTGACTTGTAATGGATTATCTGAATTACATGTTATAGAAAGTTTTAATAATCAATTGACAAGTTTGAATTTAACAGGTTTGATCAATTTACAAAATTTGTTAACTTTTAATAACCAATTAACAAGTTTAGATTTAACCCAAAATATTAATTTAAATTATCTGATCTGCAATGATAATTTCTTAAACAATATTAATGTTATTGGTTTAAATAATTTGGCTACTATGGTGTGCAGGAATAACTTATTGACTTATTTGGATGTTTCCCAAAATCCGATTTTAGATATTTTAGATTGTAGTTTCAATTCTTTAATAGGATTACAAATCAAAAATAACAATGCTACTTGGTTTAATTTATTGTTTTCATACAATCCAAATCTTGAATATGTATGCTCTGATTCAGAGGATGTAAGTTTAGTGCAACAAAAAATTATTGATTATGGTTATGTAAATTGTACTGTTGACTCAAACTGTAATTTAATTAATAATGAATTTGAAAATAGTGTAAGTTTATTTCCAAATCCTACAAAAAATGTTTTGAATTTCAAATTAAAACAAAACATTGAAGTTTCATCAATAATAATTTACAATAATTTAGGTCAAGTTGTTTTAGTTAAAAATAATCCTAAAGAAGATATTGATGTTTCTACGATAAAAACTGGCAATTATTTTTTAAAAGTTTTCACAGAAAAAGGAACATACACTTCAAAATTTATTAAAGATTAAATTTTCAGTTAATTATAAATTAAAATCCGCTTGATTTGTCGAGCGGATTTTTTTATTGCTATTTTTGTAATAATTCTTTTAAACAAACCTTGCCAAAATTATTATTCAAAAAAAACTTTGGCAAAGGTATTTTGAAAACAAAATCACATTGATGAAATATTTTTGGATTTTTACAGTAGTGCTTTTTTGCAACTTTTCTTTCTCTCAAAAAGTAATGAAAGGACAAGTAATTGACTACGACACAACTGTTCCTATTGCTTTTGCAAAAATCACTTACAACAATAAAACCATCGCAACTGATTGGGAAGGAAAATTTACTTTAGAAATAAAAGACAACAATAAACCCATTTTATTTTCCTATAAAGGTTACTACGATAAAACACATTACATTACCGTTGGCGCACCATTTCTTTTAATAAAAATGGTGAATGACAACACCTTAAAAGAAAAAGAAATCTATTCTGAAAGTCAGGTAAATGCCATTATAAAAAAGGTCATTGAAAACAAACCAAAGAATCAACCTGAAAAAGCATTACAAACTTTTGAATATAAAAACTACGAACATTTATTAGTTTCTGCTAATCCTGATTCGGTTTCTAGTAAAATTGATACTGTATATAAAAAAAGGTTATTTGGAAGAAATACCATGAAATTAGATTCCACAAATTATAAATTCAAAAAACTAATTCAACAACAACATTTATATCAAACTGAGAAAGTAAATTTAATTCAACATAACGAAAAAGGCACAAAAGAAACACTTATTGCTACTCGAATGGCAGGTTTTAAAAAACCGTTGTACGAATACTTAGGATTGAATTTAGTTTCTTATTCGCTATATGACAATCAACTAGATATCCTTGAAACTCCTGTTCGAAATCCAATTTCAAATTATGGTAGAAAATTATTTGTTTTCAAAATCATTGATACCATGAAAATTGAAAACAGAACGGTTTATCGCATCTATTTTCAACCTAAAAAACTTAATTCTGATAGACTTCGTGGCTTGCTTTATGTAGATGCTGAAAATTTTGGAATTGCTCAAGCGTTTTTCAGAATTTATGGCATCATTAACATCAATGCAACCTATACTTTCAATTATTTAAAAGAACATCAATTGTGGTTTCCCGAAAAAAGAAAGTTCACCGTTGTAAAAGGAAATAACAGTGAAGACTTGAATATTTTTGGCGGAACTATAAAATTCAATTCAAGTTTAGAAGGAATACAAAAAAATGCTTCCGATCAATTGTATCTAAAATTAGAGTCAACTCCTTATGATATTGAAATTAATAAACCTGTGAGTTTTAAAATTCCAAGTATCAAAATCGATGTTCCAGAGGCAAGTATGTCAAAGCCAGATTCATATTGGAAATCACTAAAAAAAGATACACTCGACACAAGAAAAATCAGAACTTATGCTAACTTAGATAGTCTTTCTGTGGCTGAAAATATTGAAGGAAAAATAATATTTGGAAGAAAAATATTCAATGGTTATCTGCCTATAAGTATTATTGATTTAGATTTAAAAACACTAATTAAATACAATAATTATGAAGGTTTTAGATTCGGAATTGGTGGCGTGACAAACAATAAATTATCTGAAAATTATAAAGTAAGTTTCAATGTTGCTTATGGTTTGAAAGATGATAAATTTAAATTTGGAATTTCGCCTTCCTATTTGTTGAACAAAGAAACTAACACTTGGATAAGTGCTTCCTATGCTGATGATTTAAGTGAAATTGGTCAAATTCAATTTGCTACACAACCACGTCGTTTTAAAATTTATGATCCACGACCAATTAATATTTCCACCTTCTATAATTACAAAACATTTTCATCATTTATAGAAAGTAAATACGTTCCTAAAACGGATATTTATTTTGGAATTTCTAGAAGTGAAATTCTTCCCTTGTTCAATTATAATTATGTTGTTGATGGCAATTCTTATACTAATTTTAATTTAACAACAGCGCAATTTTCTATTCAATGGAATCCTTTTAGTGGTTATATGCAAACGCCAACAGGAAGACTTGAAATAGAAAAGAAGTTTCCAAAATTTGCTTTTCAAGTAACAAAATCGTTTGATAATATTCTAGGAAGTGATTTTGATTTCACAAAAGTTGATTTAAAAATTACTCACGAAATACCTTATTTGAATGGGCAAAACACCTCTTTTATTTTGCAAAGCGGAATGGCTTTTGGCGATACACCATTAACTCATTTATATAGTATTGCTCCTAATAATTTGAATAGAGAAACCTTATTTAAGCGTATCACTTTTGCGGGTAAAAACAGTTTTGAAACGATGTTCTTTAATGAATTTTTCTCAAGTAGATATGTAGCTTTTCATGCAAGACATACTTTTGATAAAGTAAAAATTGCCTATAAAATCAAACCCGTAATTTCAGTTGTTACAAGAATGGCTTGGGGTGAAATGGATCATCCAAGTCAACATGTAGGTTTTGGTTATAAAACCATGGAGAAAGGTTTTTTCGAAAGTGGTGTGGAAGCTAATCAAATTTTCAAAGGATTTGGATTGACATTTTTCATGCGTTATGGTCCAAATGCTTTACCCAGATTTGAAGATAATTTTGCTTTAAAATTAAGTTATGTATTAGATTTAGGGTTTTAAGATTATGGTTTAATAATCAAAACCGAAGGAATATTACTCAACCAAACGCTTTCAGAATCTACAAGATTTTTCCAACTTTCAAGCGATATCATCATCATATCTTGTTGTAAAAGAAAACCTGCTTTCATTTGACTTTCATCAATGATTGAAATTTTATCTGTGTAGGAACTTTGAAGCGAACTTATAGCATTTTCTATTACAAAATTATTTTTCACTTGATTGTTAATGTCTAAAATAGTAATTCTAGTATCATTATTGTAAATTAATTTTTGAGAGTATTCCATCAAAAAAGCATCTTCCGAACCAAATATTGGAACAAATACATTTTCAACTTTTACTAAATCTTTATCAATTAAAATTCCGAGTGGTTTTTTAGTTTTAGAAATCACCAATCGTGTTCTATCATCAAACGGTGAGTTGACAAATAGTCCTTCTTTCCCTGTAAATTTATCTAACAATCGGTCTGGATTTATAAGTCGTGTGGTGAAACCAAGCACTTTTCCAAGAAACGAACCTTCAAAAATAGATTTTCCTAAACCAACTAAAACCAAATCATATTCACCTCTCACAGCAATATCAGCAATGTCAGTTTCAATATCAATTGTAGATTTGAATATCGTAGTCAATTTTTGATTTAACACTTCTGATTCTTCTAAAATGGGTTCAAAAGTTTCTTTCTCATATTCTTCAAGATTATAAGAATGAACCTCGTCACTCAACGACAAGTGTAATGCGGTAACATTGCAATTCTCTTTTTGTTTTTTTACAAAACTATTTGCCAATCGTAATAGTGATTTTCCTTTTTCATTGTTTCCAAAAGAAATCAAAATCTTAAAATTACTATTACTTATTTCCTTCGGGATAATAACTTCTCTTCGTTTGAAAAAATAATTAATAATATCAATCGCTGGACCAGTCATAAAGGTTGTAAACAATGCCATGATTACCATCATCGTAAAAACCTCGGCAGAAAGTACTCCTAAATCATAACCAATATTAAGAACAACAAGTTCCATCAATCCGCGAGTATTCATCAACGCACCAATGGTTAAACTGTCACGCCAATTTTGCCCAACAAATCTTGCTGCTAATGCACTTCCAACAAATTTTCCAACAACCGCCACAAGAATTATTAATCCAGTAACTTTCCACAAATAGGGATCATTGATCAAACCAATTTGTGTTCGCAAACCAGTAAAAACAAAGAATAAAGGAAGTAATAATATCAAGGCAACGTCTTCTACTTTTTCTATAAAAATCTTTCTAATATTGATGATATCCGGCATGATCGCTCCAGTCATAAAAGCTCCAAAAAGCGCATGAATACCTATAATTTCGGTTAAATAAGAAGAAATAATTAAGGTTAAAAGAAAAATAGCTACAACTGGTTTACTCAAATTATCTCTTTTCGCATATAAATCTCCAATTTTTTTTAGGAAAGGTTTTACCACAAAAAGCATCATCAAAACATAAACTGTTGCTAGCAAAATTATGTAAAGCGAACTCATGAAAGTTCCTGCTTTTACAATAGCAATAACTGCTGCTAGCAAACACCAAGCGGTAATATCATCGGCTGCAGCACAAGTAATTACAATTGTTCCTAGTTTAGTTTTATGAATTCCTCTTTCTTGAACAATTCTTGCTAAAACTGGAAATGCAGTAATACTCATGGCAATTCCCATGAATAAACTGAAGGATAAAAACTCAACACCTTGTGGCGCAAATTTGTGATAAATAAAATAAGACAATCCTATTCCGAGAGCAAAAGGAAAAACAATACTTGCATGACTAATAACTACGGCTTCATTGGCTTTATTTTTCAACACCTTCAAATCGAGTTCCATTCCTATGACGAACATGAAAAGAATTAATCCGATTTGGCTTAAAAATTGTAAATTCCCTAAAGATTCAGTAGGAAAAAGCATCGCAGAATATTCTGGCATATACATTCCAACAACCGATGGACCAAGAAAAATTCCGGCAATTATTTCACCTATAACGCTTGGTTGACCAATTTTTCTGAAAATCCATCCAAAGAAACGAGCCACAATTATTATCGTGATAATTTGTAATAATAAAATGGCTAAAGGGTGTTTTAAATTATGAATTAAAGAATTGATAAACTGGCCAAAAAATGTATCATTTGATGTTTTAGCAATAACTTCACGACCTATTTCTAAAGATTTCCCTTTAGTAACAATCCAAAACATTAATGCTATAAAGCCACCAGTAACACCAATATAGAATAATCCATTCTTAAACTTCCTCATTTTATAAGACACTTTTTTATACTACAAATATGAGAAAACTAAACTAAATATTAGTAAATAGAGATAAAATTAATATAAAAATTACACATCATTATTGCATACAAATTTCTACACAAAAGATGGGATTTAGTTCTTTAGTTTCAAGCACTTTTCACTACCTTTGCACTCGTTTTAAATTTTCAAATGAAAAAGTTATTAGGTATTGGTTTTTGGGAATTAATTGCCCGAATTATCCTTAGAAATAGAATATTACTCTTATGTATAGTTGTATTTATTACAATTCTAATGGCTTTTCAGTGGAAAAATTTGAAATTTACTCACACTGAAGCCAACCTAATTCCTGCCGATGACAAAGTAAATGTCGACTATAATAGCTTTCTAAAAAACTTTGGCGAAGAAGGTAATCTTATAGTTATTGCTACAAAAGATAAAAAATTATTTACTCCAAAAATTTATAAAAAATGGAGTGAATTGATGCATAAAATCAAATCTGACAAAGAAATTGATTTGGTCATTACGGTTGATAATCTTCAAAAACTTACCAAAAACGATTCGTCACAAACCTTTGAACTGAAACCTTTAGTTGATCAATCAAAAACACTTGACGAAAATTATTTAAAGCAAATCAAATCAGAATTGTTCAACAAAATGCCTTTTTATGAAGGTTTGTTGTTCAATAAAAAATCAGGCGCAATTCGCTCTGCGGTTTATCTTGATAAGAAAATTGTAAATACTATTGCAAGAAAAGAATATGTTTTACATAATCTGATTCCTAAATTAAATAAGTTTAAAGAAGAAACAGGAATTGAATTGCATACTTCGGGAATGCCTTACATTAGAACGTTAAATGCTAAAACAATTGTTGACGAAATTGGAATATTTATTGGCGCAGCTTTACTAATTACCTCCTTAATTTTCTTCTTTTTCTTCCGTTCGTTTAGAGCTACATTAATTTCATTAGTAATAGTAATTATTGGTGTAATGTGGTCTTTTGGAATCATTGCATTAATGGGTTATGAAATCACTGTTTTAACGGCTTTAGTTCCAACATTAGTAATTGTAATTGGAATCCCGAATTGTATTTTCTTCATTAACAAATACCATCAAGAATATCAAAAACACGCCAATAAAGCCAAAGCACTTCAACGTGTAATTACAAAAACTGGAACGGCTACGTTAATGACAAATTTAACTACAGCGTTTGGTTTTGCTACCTTTATTGCTACAAACAACACATTGTTATCAGAATTTGGCGTCGTAACTTCCATCAACATCATTGCTATTTATTTGCTTTGTTTGATTATAATTCCAGTTTTCTTTAGTTACATTCCATCACCTATTCCTAGACATCTTGGACATTTAGAACGAGAATATTTAACTTCTTTCATGAATTGGATTGTTCGTACTGTAAAATACAATCGTGTTGGTGTTTATGTAACGGCAGTAATCCTTCTAGTTTTCGGAATCATCGGAATTTATGAAATACGAATTTCGGGAAGTATAATAGAAGATATGCCTAAAAAATCAGCTTTCTTTGATGATATCCGTTTCTTCGAAAAAGAATTTGATGGTGTAATGCCTTTGGAAATAATGATTGACACCAAAAAGAAAAATGGCGCCATGAAATTAACCAATTTGCGAAGAATGGAAGACTTGGAAGAAACCATTACCGATATTCCAGAACTTTCTAAACCGTTATCCATTGTAAATGTTGCCAAAAGTTTCAACCAAGCTTACTATAACGGGAATCCTGATTTTTACACGTTGCCATCGCCAAATGAAGAATTTGCCTTATTGCCGTACATCAAAAATTCTCTAAAAAATTCGAAAGACAATCAGTTAAAAAGTTATATTTCTGATGACGGAAGTGTAGCCAGAATCACCACTTTTATAAAAGATGAAAACGGTGAAAAAATGAAATCCATCGAGTCTCAACTGAGAAATAAAATCAATAAAATATTTCCGTCACCTAAATATGAAGTCATCATTACTGGAAAAGCATTAGTTTTCCAAAAAGGAACCAAATATTTATTAGACAATTTATTATCATCGTTATTGTTTGCGTTTTTAATTACCGCAGGATTAGTAGCAATAATGTTCCGTTCTTTCAAAATGGTTTTAGTTTCTATTATTCCAAATTTATTGCCTCTTTTGATGACCGCAGGTTTGATGGGATTTTTAGGAATTCCTTTAAAACCATCAACGATATTAGTTTTCGGAATTGCCTTTGGAATGTCGGTTGACGATACCTTGAGATTCTTAGCACAATATCGATTGGAACTTTCAAGAAACGATTGGAAGATAAAAAAATCGGTTTTTGCCACTTTCGATGATGCCGGAATTAGTATGTTTTATACTTCAATCGTATTATTCTTTGGGTTTTCGGTATTCATGTTATCAAGTTTTGGTGGGACGATTGCTCTTGGTGGATTGGTAGCCTTGACACTTTTCTTCGGAATGTTATCTAATTTAGTTTTACTTCCATCATTAGTATTAACTTTGAACAAAACATTGGCAAACGAACAAGAATTAAAAACTCCAATTATAGACATCTTAGAACACACCGACGAAGAATTGGACGAATTAGAAAAGAAAAATAATTAATTTATATTTGCATAAGATTATTTAGCACAAACTGTCACCCTGAGCGCAGTCGAAGGGCAAAATTTTAAAAAAATGAAACATACAAAAGTTAAAGACTTATTAAGTAGCTCGAAAGCGAATTATGAAGTAAATGCAAAAGGTTGGGTTAGAACTTTTAGAAACAATCAATTTATAGCGTTGAACGATGGTTCGACAATTAATAATATTCAATGTGTAGTCGATTTTGAAAATACACCTGAAGAAACTTTAAAAAGAATTACAACTGGTGCTGCCGTTTCAGTAATTGGAGAATTAGTAGAAAGCAAAGGTGCAGGTCAGAAGTATGAAATTCAAGTTTCTAAATTAGAAATTTTAGGAGATTCAGATGCTGAGAAATTTCCAATGCAACCAAAGAAACATTCGTTAGAATTTCTTCGTGAAAATGCACACTTAAGAGTTAGAACCAACGCTTTTGGTGCAATTATGAGAGTTCGTTCGGTTTTGGCTCATGCCGTTCATACGTATTTTCAAGAAAAAGGATTTGTGTATGTAAACACGCCAATCATTACTGGTTCAGATGCTGAAGGTGCTGGAGAAATGTTTAAAGTTACCGCTTTACCATTTGACAACACACCAAGAACTGAAGATGGAAAAGTAAATTATAAAGAAGATTTCTTCGGAAAAGAGACTAATCTAACGGTTTCTGGTCAATTAGAAGGAGAAACTTTCGCAATGGCTTTGGGACAAATTTATACATTCGGACCAACATTTAGAGCTGAAAATTCAAACACTTCGCGTCACTTAGCTGAATTTTGGATGATTGAACCCGAAGTTGCTTTCAATGATTTGAATGATAATATGGATTTGGCAGAAGATTTTATCCAATACGTAATTAAATATACGATGGAGAAATGCCAAGACGATTTGAAGTTTTTAGAAGGTCGTTTGTTAGAAGAAGAAAAATCAAAACCACAAGCTGACAGAAGCGAAATGGCTTTGTTGGAAAAATTGAATTTCGTTCTAGAAAACAATTTCAAGCGTGTTTCTTACACTGAAGCTATTGATATTTTAAGAGATTCTACTCCAAATAAAAAGAAAAAATTCAATTATATCATCAACGAATGGGGTGCAGATTTGCAAAGTGAACACGAAAGATATTTGGTTGAAAAACACTTCAAATGTCCTGTAATTTTGTTTGATTATCCAGCGAATATCAAAGCGTTTTATATGCGTTTAAATGAAGATGGAAAAACGGTTCGTGCTATGGATATTTTGTTTCCTGGGATTGGAGAAATCGTTGGTGGTTCGCAAAGAGAAGAACGCTACGATGTTTTAGTTGAAAAAATGAAAGCTTTAGGAATTGACGAAGAAGAACTTTGGTGGTATTTGGATACAAGAAGATTTGGTTCGGCAGTTCACTCAGGTTTCGGATTAGGATTTGAAAGATTGGTATTGTTTGTAACAGGAATGACGAATATTAGAGACGTAATTCCTTTTCCAAGAACACCACAAAACGCAGAATTCTAATAATTGTTTCAAGTTTCAAGTTTCAAGTTGTTGGTTCAATAACTTGAAACTTGAAACCTTAAACTTTTAAACAAAATAAAATGCTTAAACAAAACTTACAATTCAAATTATCTCAAAAATTATCTCCTCAACAAATTCAGTTGATGAAGTTGATTCAATTGCCTACATTGGCATTTGAGCAACGATTATTGGAGGAAATGAATGAGAATCCAGCATTAGAATCGGGTAAAGATGAAGAAGAAGTTTATGAAAAAGATGAACTAGACAACAATGACGAATATGATGATTATGAAGGAAGCGACAACATTGAAGCCGAGGACATCAACATCGATGAATATTTAAGCGACGACGAAACACCTGATTACAAACTTCAATCAAATAATTATAGTGATGACGATGATGATCGCGAAAGTCCATTTGCTGCACCAGTAAGCTTTCATCAAGATTTGATTAATCAATTAAATACTTTTATACTTACTGATGAGCAAAGAGATATTGCTGAATTCCTCGTTGGAAGTATTGATGATGACGGTTATTTACGTCGTGATATTCAAGATATTGTTGACGATATGGCCTTTACTCAAGGTATTTATACTGATGAGAAAATGGTTGAAAAAATGTTGCACATCATTCACGAGTTAGAACCCGCAGGAGTTGGTGCACGTGACTTACAAGAATGTTTGTTATTGCAATTAAAACATAAAACTCCTACAGAATATGTTGATTTGGCAATTGATATCATCGGAAATCAATTTGATGCTTTCACCAAAAAACATTACGATAAATTATTACAGAAATACGGAATTTCTCAAGATCATTTGAAAAAAACAATTCATGAAATTGAAAAATTAAATCCAAAACCTGGAGGTTCTTTTACAGGAAATAATAAAGTTACTGAAAATATTGTTCCCGATTTTGCTATCAGAATTAACGACGGAGAATTAGAATTAACTTTAAATGGACGAAATGCACCATCATTGCACGTTTCTAAAGACTATCAAGAAATGATGCAAACCTATAAAGATTCGAGAGACAAATCGAATTCTCAAAAAGATGCTGTGCAATTTATTAAGCAAAAATTAGATTCGGCTAAATGGTTTATTGATGCTATAAAACAACGTCAGGAAACATTATTTGTAACGATGAATGCCATCATGCATTTTCAACAAGAATATTTCCTTGACGGAGAAGAAACTTCAATGAAACCAATGATTCTGAAAGACATTGCAGACATGGTTGGTCTTGACATTTCAACCGTTTCTCGTGTGGCAAACAGTAAATATGTTGACACGCCTTACGGAACAAAATTAATAAAAGAATTCTTCTCTGAAGCAATGAAAAACGATCAAGGCGAAGATGTTTCAACTTTAGAAATTAAAAAAATTCTTAAAAACACAATAGAAGAAGAAGATAAAAGCAAACCACTTCCAGATGATCAATTGGCTGAAATTTTGAAAGAAAAAGGCTATCCAATTGCACGAAGAACCATTGCAAAATATCGTGAGCAATTAGATATTCCTGTGGCTCGAATGAGAAAGAAGATTTAATTCTAAAAATCCTATATTTGTTTTTCAAATAATTCATCTTGAAAAAAATACTTCCTTTTTTTTCGTATCTCTTCCATCCTATTTTTATTCCACTATTTGGAACACTTTTCTATTTGCTTTTCAATGGAAGTTATTTTCCAATGACACATAATTATTTGCTAATTCTTCAAATAATAATCATCACCTTTTTTCTTCCACTGGCGTTTTTCTATTTATTGAGAACCTTTGGAAAAGCAGATACCATAATGCTTTCTGATATTCATCAACGAAAAATTCCGTTATTGATGCAAATGGCTTTAACTTCAATATTGATAACAAAAAGTGTAACTGTAGATCGGTTTCCTGAACTGTTTTTTTTCTTCCTTGGTGGATTTATTAGTACGTTTTTCACCTTTATCTTACTGTTTATAAAAGTAAAAGCAAGTATTCACATGATTGGAATTTCAGCACTAACCTTTTTTGTTGTTGGAATGAGTATGCACAATCAAGTAAATATAATTTACACTATTGCATCGCTTTTTCTATTAAATGGAATTATTGCTTCGTCAAGATTGCAAATGAAAGCACACACCATGGAAGAATTAGTAATTGGAATGGCAGTTGGCACTTTACCACAATTAGTTTTGTGGATTTTTTGGTTATAAAATATAAAACATCAAACCAAGATTTAACGTATTCATATCTAAATCTTTTCCAGCGATTTTAGTCGATTTAAATAATGGATTTAAACCATAATAAGCATAAAAATTCCAGGTATTCCAACCCATTGCAACATAAGTTCCGTAATGAATTTTATTCAAATCTTTATTACCCGTAATAATAATTTTCCCGTCTTCACCAGTAAATTTATATCTATCATAAATTAAATAACTCACTTTAAAACCAGTATAAACTCGCCAAAATTTATGACTTTCAGGAGTGGAATTTCGCCATCTTACCTCTAAAGGAACGTCAACAAAGTGAAGTGATAATTTATTTTTATCAAAAATAACACTAGAATCTGTAAAATATAAATTTTCAGCATCTGAATTATTTATAAACAAATTGTCGTTATAATTATTTAATGAATATCCTAAACCTAAAGCAATAGCCCAAGTTCGAGCTTTATTTATAGGCATGTCTCTTAAAAAACCAACCGAAATTCCTGATGAAAATTTATTTTGACTTAAACCTGAAGGTGTATTTTGAAGTTTATTGTAAGTCAATCCAAAGTAAAATTGATCTTCTCGATATAAAGAATCTACAGCATCAAAATCAACAGTTTTTTCTTGGGCGAAAACGCTCAATCCAAATAAAAAAAATACTATTGATAGTAGAAAACGCATTTTTTACATTTTTTTATAGTAAAGATGAGATTCGAACTCTTACTTTAATTAATTTTTTCTAAAAATTTAAAAAAACATCTTAATCCAGAATAAGTGATTCAAACTACTCCTTCAATTAATTTTTTCTAAAAATTTAAAAACCATTTTAATTCAGAATAAGGGATTCGAACTCCTACTTTAATTAATTTTTTCTAAAAATTTAAAAAACATTTTAATTCAGAATAAGGGATTCGAACACCTACTTTAATTAATTTTTTCTAAAAATTTAAAAAACATTTTAATTCAGAATAAGGGATTCGAACTCCTACTTTAATTAATTTTTTCTAAAAATTTAAAAAAACATTTTGCAGAGAGGATGGGATTCGAACCCACGATACAGTTACCCATATACAAACTTTCCAGGCTTGCTCCTTCAACCACTCGGACACCTCTCTAATTGTTATGCAAAGAACAATAAAAATTAGCAATAATCAAAGCGAAAGATTAATCCATTTCGCCTCGCAAGGAAGTTTCAAAAATGGTTTTGAAAACATTTGGCGCTACATTTTGACCTAATAAATACATCAATTTTGTAATTGCCGCTTCTGTAGTAATATCTTTTCCAGAAATTAATCCGATTTTTTTTAATTGTGTGCTTGTTTCATATTGACCCATACTTACACTTCCGCCCGAACACTGTGTTACATTGATAATATATAAACCGTTTTTGATAGCTTTTTTCAGAATTTGAATAAACCAATCTTCCGTTGGAGCATTTCCTGAACCGTAAGTTTCTAAAACAATACCTTTCAAATTTGGAATAGATACAATAGCAGAAAATACTGATTCGCTTATACCAGGAAACATTTTTACAACAGCAACATTATCATCTAATTCTTTGTGAACGTGAAGTTTTTTTGTGTTTTTTGGTAATAAAGAAGAATTATTTACATTCAAATGAACTCCTGATTCTGCCAACGCAGGATAATTTGGTGAGGTAAAAGCATTAAAATGTTCGGCGTTTATTTTAGTCGTTCGATTGCCTCGATATAATTTGTATTCAAAATACAAACAAACTTCTTGAACGGCTGGTTTTCCTTTTTGTTGCAAAGAAGCAATTTGAATCGCAGTGATTAAATTTTCTTTAGCATCGGTTCTTAAATCTCCAATTGGCAATTGCGAACCTGTAAAAACAATAGGTTTAGAAACGTTTTCTAACATAAAACTCAATGCAGATGCCGAATAGGACATTGTATCAGAACCATGTAAAACAACAAATCCATCAAATTGATCATAATTATCCTCAATAACTGAAGCAATTTGAACCCATTTTTCAGGATTCATATTCGAAGAATCTATAGGTTTTTCAAACGAAAAAGTTTCAATTTGACAATCTAATTGTTTCAATTCAGGAATTTTATCCAACAATTGATTAAAATCAAAAGCCTTCAAAGCACCTGTTTCGAAATCTTTCATCATACCAATAGTTCCACCAGTATAAATCAGAAATATTTTTGGTTTAGATTGCATTCTCGTATTTGGATTTATTCACAACCGGATTGGCATACATATTTAAAAAACTTTCTACCATAAAATCATTGGTCACATCAATCTTCATTTCTAATCGGCGTTCAAATAATGACTTTTCGTCTTCTGTATATTTATCTGAATATTTGTTCGTTTTATTCAATAAATCATAGGCGATGTAATTAGTTGGCCACAATTTATACGATTGCAAAATAGAATCATCAATAACCTGCGCTAATGCTTGAATTTGTTTGTTTGCATTGTCATTTTCAGCCAAAATCATATCCAATTCTGTATCTAAAACATCACCAACGTGAATGTGAATTCGCTTTTTCTGACCAATGATTCCGCTTAATAAATTTACAAAATCTTCATTTTTATCTTTAATGTAAACCTCATCGTTAGCTTCTGCCATAAGTTGAGGCATTTTCAAAGCATCAGTTGGATCATATTCATATGATATTGAAACGGGAACTATTTTTAATTTCTTAAAATAATCCAATATATTTTTCTCATCAGAACCCATTCCGAGCATTTTTAAAACACCTGAATGTGTCGCATCATTGCCATCTTTCGTTCTTCCTTCGCGTTGCGCAATCCAAACGGAACGATTTTCTCTTAAAAGTAAATGACCAATATATTCTGACATTAATTTTGAACTTTGCAATAATTCTCTTGGCGACAAACCTCTTTGAACCAAGAAATTACGATTCAGTTTTGCCAAAGTATTCATGAAATCTCTTTTCACAAGATTATCACCAATAGCCGAAGCCGTCATCACCAATCCGTGATCAAACAAACAAACATTCAATAAAGAAGTATCTAAAATAATATCGCGATGATTAGAAATAAACATATAGGAAGTATTTTTTTCTAATTTTTCAAATCCCGAAGTAGATAATCCTTCTGAAGATTTTTGCAACACTTTTTGAATGGCTTGATAAATAAAATTGCATTGAAAATCTCTGATAGAATGTGTACGTTTCAGTTGCTCTTTCCACACGTCATGGTCAACATCAGGAAATGTAAAATTCATAATCGCTTTCATCATCGGATGATTTAACGACGCTTTTATAGCATCATTAACTTCGGTTTCATAAAACGGACGAATGGCGTCAAATTTTTGCATTTTAAATTTCATTTTTAAGAAAAACAAAATAACAAAAAAATTATGACTTTTTGATTATATAATGGTTAAATGGATTAAAGTTGACACGAATTTCACGAATTATCACAAATTTAAAATTCAAATAAATTACACAAATTTAGAAAGCTTATTAATTAATTCTACTTTCGTGAAAATCTTTTAAATTCATGTAAAAAAGATCAAATCCCAAAAATATCCTTTGAATTTTCTGTAGTAATTCGAGCAATTTCTTCTATAGGAAGATTATAAATTTCAGCTAATTTTTGTGCTACCAAAACCGTATAACTGCTTTCATTTCGTTTGCCACGATGCGGATTTGGAGCAAGATATGGCGAATCTGTTTCAAGTACAATATGTTTTAAATCGATATCTTTCAAAAACTGATCAATCTTTCCGTTTTTGAAAGTTGCAACTCCACCAATTCCGAGTTTTAATCCCAATGAAATTGCTCGTTCTGCTTGAGAAAAATCACCTGTAAAACAATGAAAAATCCCGAACAAGTCATCACTTTTTTCACCTTCAAGAACTTCAAAAGTTTCATCAAAAGCATCGCGACAATGAATATTTATACCTAAACCTTGCTTCTTTGCCAATTGAATTTGCTGCTGAAAAGCAAATTGTTGTTCTTTCAAAAAAGTTTTATCCCAAAATAAATCAATGCCTATTTCACCAACGGCATAGAACTTTCTTTTAGCAAATTCTGCTTCTACATGAGCCAATTCATCTAAATAATTTTCTTTCACATAACAAGGATGCAAACCCATCATCAAGAAAATATTATCTGGAAATTGAGCTTCCAAATCATACATTCGTTGCGAATACGTTGAATCAATCGACGGAATAAAAAATCGTGAAACACCTGCATCAATGGCACGTTGAATGACGTCTACTCTATCGTCTTGAAATTGGGAAGAATATAAATGCGTGTGTGTATCGGTGAAAATCATTTTCGGGTTGCGAGTTGAAAGTTGCGAGTTGCGAGTTGCAAAAGTAATGAAAGAAAATGTTATATAAAAAAAGTACTTCGACAAGCTGAGTGTGACAATTGTGATTTTATTGAATTTAAAGATTTTTCGTAACCTAAAAATCCAATTAAGAAAACCACTGTCAGTCTGTCCCGAAACTTCTGGAGTTCGAAGACACTTTACAAAATTATTTAATCTAATTTATTCAACAATTTCTGAGCTTTTTCATAATCTTCAGCATCTTCAGGAATTTGTTTGATGTAGTCTTTACATTCATCAAATTGGTTTTGTTTTAACTTAGATAATGCCAAATACCATGTGGCTTTGTCTTTATAAACTGATGTCCCATTTTGAATAGTAATAAAATTTGTTTCTGCTTCGGAATATCTATTTTCTTCTAATAATGATATTCCGTAGAAAAATCTAACTTCGGGTTTGTCATAATCTTTGAGTACAATTTCAAAGTTTTCGATGGCAGCTTTATAATTCTTTTCATTGAAAGCATTTTGTGCCAATCTTAAATTTTTAATAATACTACCACGTTCTGTAAAATAAGCATTTTCATGTTGGTTGAAATCGCCATATTCTGGATTTCCTTGCATCATGAACCAAGTTCCAAAAGCTAGAACAACCGAAGCCGCAATTGCATAATAGAATGGTTTAAAGTTGATAACTCTAGATTTATCCTCTTTGTTTTCAGAAAAATGGGTTTTAGAAATTGACTTTAAATTTTCTTTAAAATCAATTGTTTTAGAATCAAATTTGTTTTCCAACATGGCTGTTGTTTCTTTATACAAATTGAAACTTTCTCTAAATTGATTATCAGAATTTAGTCGCTGTTCAAACAGTTCTTTTTCCGCTTGAGACATTTCGTTATTGAGATAACTTTCAAAGCTGATGTATACTTCTTCGTTCATAGCATTAGTAATTTATAGATCGAAATCTAGGTGATTGTTGTATCATTTCTGTTAATTGACCTGTGCAAAGTGACTTTTTTTTGCGAACATAACCATAAGTTACATTGAGTTTTTCTGCCACTTCTTCCATAGTTTTTGTAATAAAACTAAGTTTGAGAACTTCTTGACATTTTTCCCCAAGCTTTTGAAACATTTCGTCAAATAGTGACTGTTTTTCATCAAAAGTTTCGGTTTGAAGTGTCATTTCTTGAACAGGTTCATCTGTAGATACATTATCATCGATTAATGTTACCTCTTTGTTAGAAGATTTTTTTAATTCGTTCAACCAACGACGTTTGCATAATAGAAAAAAATAGGCATCAAACGGACATGTTAATTGCAAACCATTTGTTTTTGCCTGATTGTAGATAGTAATAAGTACTTCTTGAATAACATCTTGCGCTTGATAGTCGTCACCACTATTTGTTCTAATGTAGTTTTTCACTTTAGGAACAAACTTCTTATATATAGATTGAATGATGGTAGAGTTATTTTGTTCCAATCCATCAATATAGATTTGATCGGGATGAAGATTTTTATCTGACATAAGTATCTTATTTACTGCTAATGTAAAAATAAATACATGAAACAACAAAATTAGGTTCTTCAACGGATAAACAAATGGTGTTTTAACGGAAGATTATTAGGTTTCAATGAACAACCTTTGTTTAATGTTAAAAAGATTTGGTTCGATAGGGTAACAAATTTTAATGTGTGTTGATATAGTGTTATAAAGTTCATTGAAATAGTGTTTTTGAAAGTTCTCCGAAAAAAAATTAAAGGAATCTAAAAAAATTCAGATTACATGGGTAACAATTTAAAATAGCAATTGATATAAAGAAAAGTTCTTCAATTGAGATTTAGAAAGTACCAAAAAAAGAAAATTAATTTTTTTAAAAAAATGGGGTAACAATTTAAAACACTAATTGATATAACAATAGAAAACAAAATCAAACAATTAATAAAAACATTAAAATTTAGAAATCATGAAAAAATCAATCTTAACATTAGCAATCGTAGCATTAACATTTTCAAACATCAATGCTACAGAAGTAACAACAACTTCAAACACAATCGACCCAAGCTTAAGCGAACTGGCGAAACAAACAACTGCAACTCTATCAAGAGATCAAATTAAAGAAGTTTACGATTGGAACGTAAAAACAACACAAGGTAACTATTCTGGAACCGCAATTTCATTAGAAGAAGCACAAAAAATGATTGAATTAGTTACTGTAGGTGAAGTTGTTCTTGACAAAAAAATTGAAAGTTTCTTTCAAGTAAAAGAAGAAGTAGCTTCAAACAAATTGAGATTATTCTTTTGGGAAGTAACAACTAATAACGGAACTGCAAAAGGATTTTCAAATTCAGAAAGTCAAGCTAAAAGAATGATAGAATTAGTAAGTACTGGTGATATTTTGAACTATAAAATTATTCAAAGTACAGATTTTGAAAAATAATTAAAAATTGGGGTAACAAATTCGTTATCCAATTGATATAACACTATAAACAACATTTAAAAATAGAAATTATGAAATCAACATTTAAAAACATCGTAACTTTATTCATCTTAGGAATAATTATTAGTAGTTGCTCAAACGGAACAAATCCAATTCCTGTTCCACCTTGTAACTCAACAAACACCATTTTCAACCAATTATACACTAATGTGGTTGCTTTACCAGGACATCAAAACAATAACACTTTTGATACTGAAATTCACGAATATACTTTTACATTTTCGCAAACTAAAACCATTTGTAGTATTGGTTATCAAAGTCAACCTGCTATTGCTGCTGTTCCTTATCTAATGGAAATTGTTGATGTAAATACAAACACTGTAATCTACTCAGGAAGTCATGTTTTTTCTTCTGCAAATACAAGTTATGTATCTATTCCTCCAACATTGATTGTTGCAAATCAACCTTATACTGTTAGAAGAACGATACTTTTATCAAATGCCGGAAATAATTTTGGAAACATTATTGGACGAGTTGTACATCAACCTGGAGCATTGGTTAGTTTTCCTCAAACTTTTGGAATAATGACTATTACAGGAGCTAATTTTTACCAAAATGGCGGTCCACTTGTAAACATGGGAATTCCATACATCGATTTTGCTTATTACTAGTAGATAAAAATTAAAAGCAACCTTTTGTAATAAATCACATCTTAAAAAAATGAAATTAATTTAGATTAATGGGTAACAAATTAAAACCATCGTTGATATAACTATATAAAACAAAATTTAAAAATTAGAAATTATGAAAACAAATTTAAAAAACATCGGATTAGTACTTTTAGCTTCAATAGCATTAGTAAGTTGTTCAAATGACGACAACGACAATCAAAATTCAGCACCAAGCGCAGCAGAATTTGCAAACATTAGACAAACTGCTTTAGACAATTTAACACAAGAATTTACTTTAGTAGCAGAAGATGGCGCAACCACATTTACATCAGAAAAAGGAGTTCAATTTACCATTGATGGAGCTTGTTTAACTAAAAATGGAAATCCCGTTACAGGAAGTGTAGCTGTAGAATTTGTAGAATTATTTGATGCAGGATCAATGCTTGTAACTGATAAAACCACAATGGGAAGATTGCCAAATGGAGATATGGGACTTTTAGTTTCTGGTGGAGAATTTTACATCAATGCAACTCAAGGTGGCGTTGAACTTGACATCACTTGTCCAATGCAATTATTAATTCCATCAACATTAACTGGTGGCGCTGACAATACAATGACGCTTTGGGACGGAACAATTGATGAAAATGGAAATCTTGATTGGGACGAACAAGGAGCAGATCCAGTAGGTCAAAACGGAGTTTTTGTTGAAGGAACAGCTTTAAACGCACCATACTATGCTTTTTTCAACAGCTTTGGATGGACAAATGTTGACCGATTTTATGATGATCCAAGACCAAGAACTACTATTCTTGCTGAAGCACCAAACGGATACAACTTTGGAAACAGTGCGATTTATTTACACTATGATGGAGAAGCAAGTACATTAGCAAAATTAGACACTTACAATGATGCAACAAACCAATTTTCAGAACATTACGGTCAAATTCCAATTGGTTTAGAATGTCATGTGATTTTTGCAACAGAAGAAGCAGGACAATGGAGATATGCTATAAAAAGTGCAACCATTGCTGCGGGTGATGTTTATACTTTTACCATGGGAGAAACAACTTTAGGTACAGAAGCACAATTAGTTGCTGCTATAAATGCACTACCATAAAATAATAGTTAGGTTAGATTATTAGTTTTTTGAGAAAGTGATGATAGTCTTCATCACTTTCTTTTTTTTAAAAAAATACCGTTAAATAACGGATGTTTTTTTAGTTGATTAACTACAAACTATCTTATTAATTTATAACATTTTTGAAAATTGGTTAAAAACATAATCTAGTTTTTCAAAAAACACAATAACAAGTTCATTGCTTTTTCCTATTTTTATAAATTCAAACCAAACTTTCTGATTATGAGAAATCTATACCTTCTTTTATTTTTCTGTTTTACGATGTTTTCATTTTCTCAAACTGTAGTAAAAGATACCATCACAAGAAGAGCTACTATTGGTTATGACAAAAAAGGAAATTTAGTTTCCTTCAAACCAGAAACGCCACCATTGATTCAAGTTGCAGGTGCGCCACCAGCAAGTTATAGTTATTTTTGGGAATTTGGCGATGGAACTTATAGCAAAGAAGCAACGCCAAAAAAAGTCTATAAAAAGAAAGCAGATTATAAAGTAAATCTTTCCGTTACCAATAATTATGACAATGGAAAACCACCAAAAACACGACCAAAACTAGTATCCGTAAATGAAATTTCTGACACAAATTATGAAGATATTGCTTCGTTAGCAGACACCACTTCTATTCTACTTTTTAAAAATCGAGAACCAATTCCCGATGAAGAAATTGTAGTTGTTATAACTTATCAAAATCCTTTAGATTATGTTGCAAACGGAAAATTATATCTGTTTTACAACGATAAAGAATTCAAAAATAAAAACTTTGAATTATTAGAAACCCGAACCCATTTTGGAGAAAAAGAGATTAATGAAAACGGTGTTGTAATGATCAATGATTTTAATAACTCCTATGAAAACGTTGCTTCATCTACAGAAATTCCTTCTTTCATAAACAATTTTAAAATTGACGATGCTAATTTAGACATGACACTTTTAGAAAGTAATGCCTTATTTTCAGATTCGAAAGTTTTAGAATTTGAAAATATGAATGCTAAAGAAACTCGTAATGTTTTTATGACATTTAAAACTACTCCTGAAATGATTAAAGACACGAGTGCCACAGTAAAAATGCGAGGCATTTATGTTCCCGATAGAAACTACAAAAACCACAAAAAGAAAACTCTTGAAATGGAAATTGTAACTTCTCATGATCCAAATAAGATGTCTAGCAATGCTACTTTGATGAACTATAGAACAGTGCGTTTTAAAACCATAAATTTCAAAACTCGTTTTCAAAACGATGGCGAAGGTCCAGCGAGAATGATTCGTCTAGAAACTGATATTCCAGATATGTTTGACAAAAAAACCTTAAAAATTGTCGATTCTTATCCAAAATGTCCTATTTGTCCAAAAGGTGAAGAGGTAAAAATTAGTTGCCTCGACACGATTATTAAAGAAAAACAAATTCACTTTACATTTAAAAACATTTATGTTCCAGGAAGTAATCAAAAAAATATAACCGAAAAAGATTCTACAAAAGGTTTTGTAAAGTATTCTATGAAATTTGCTAAAGATTTTCATAAAGTAAAAACGAAAAGCAAAACCTCTATTTTCTTTGATAAAAACGAACCCGTAATTACAAATTACGCTACAACTCGTTTCAAACCAGGAATTTCAATTGGCGTTCGAGCAGGATATAATCTTTATACTGATTTAAACAAAACTAATGTTTCTCAAGAGATTTCTAAAACAATTAAAACAGATAGTTATTTTCTTGGAGCCACAATTTCTCCCTACAAATCCTATCGTTTTTACTGGCAATCTGAACTTTATTTTAGTAAGCTCACAAGTAATTCATCAGGAATAACATCTCCTTTGGAACTGGTTCAATACACACCACCAATAACATTGACGAATGGAACAGTCATTGATGCTGGGTTTGAAACTACAAATTCTTCAAGCAAATTAACAAAAGTAAATATGGACATTGTTCCAGTTTCGCTTCGATACAATATCAATAATTTTATTGGTGTTGGTTTTGGTCCACAATTTTCTGTATTACTAAATCAAAATGAAGAAATAAGTTCTTCAAGATTAGTATATGAAGCCATTTTTAATGCTGCTTTACCTCCTACTGTAGGAAATGAAATCGTTGAACTTAGAAATAATTCCTCTATTTCTACAAAATCAAATGCTTTTGAAAAAATGCAAACCAGTGTTTTTGCCGATGCTACTTTTGGATTTGCAAGAATTGGTCCAAGTGTTGGAATTCGCTATTATAAAACTTTTGAAAAAGACTTTAATTATTGGCAATTTTATGCCATTTGGAAGTTCTAGTTTTTGACACAAAGACACTAAGTCACAAAGATTTATTTAAGTTTCGAATAATTTTATTCTCATGTGGATAAAAAGGTATTGGTTTTTACTTCTATTTACACAACTTGCTTTTTCTCAAAGTGAGCAATTGCCTTTAGAAGAAAAAATTTATTTTGCCACAAAAACTTTTCAAGAAAATCAAAATAATGATGGTTTAAAAAAATTAGAATCGTTTGAAAAAAGCAATTCTAAAACCATTCAAAGTTCAAAAAACAAAGCAGTAATTTTAGAATATGTATTCTTAAGTTGCAGTAAAGCTTTTTATCAAAAACAAATTGGCGCTCATCAAGATGCGATAAAAAGCTATGAAAAAGCATGGCAACTTTATGACAAAAACAAAATCAAATCAGACTTTGATATAATTGAATATTGCTTAAAACCACTTGGAAATCTTTACACCATTATTGGTGATTATGAAAATGCAGAAAACATCATAAAACAGTATTTTTATATTGCAACAATTCAAGTAAATTCACCCGAAAGTTCGGCACACAAATATGCTGCAATTCTTAATCTATCAAACATTTATCAAAGCACAGGAAAGGTTTCTGAAGCTATTGATTTGCTAGAAAAAACAATAAAAACCGAATCATTATCAACTATTCAAAAAGGAAATTTATATACTAATTTAGGTAATAATTATTTGGTTTCAACGCAAGGGTTTTCAACTTTCAATTCAACTAATTTAGATAAAGCTGAAAACGCTTATTTAAAATCAATTTCACTTTTAAAAAATGATAAAACACAAATTGAAAATTTATCAAAAACGTATAGAAATTTATCCCAATTAAAATTAAATTCTGATATTAAAGCGGCCATTAATTATTTTGAAAAAGCTAAAATTGAGTTTTCTAAACTTTCAAATATTGAACCAAGAACTAAAGCCAAATTTTATTTAGAAGAAGCAAATTTGTTATTCAAACAACAAAAATTAACCGAGGCAAATAATAAAATTTTAGAAGTTTTTAAAGTTTTAATTCCAAATTACGATGCAAAGAAATCATTTCTTCCAAACAAAAACTCGCTCTACACAGAAACCACTTTTTTAGATGCTTTTGATTTACAAGCTGCATTATTTTTAGCAAAAAACCAACCTAAAAAAGCATTAGAATGTCATCAACTTTCGTTTCATGTTGAAAATTTATTTCAATCGGTTTTAGTATACGAAAACTCTAAAATTATAACACAAGTAAGAAATCGAAATCGTACTGAAAAATGTATAGAAATATATTATCAGTTATATCAAAAAGAGAAGAAAATCAGTTATATAGTATCTGCATTTTTACTTTCAGAAAATACAAAATCAGCTGTTTTAAAAGATTATTTATCCAATTCTAAAACCATTTCGAGACAAGAAAAAACCATCCGAAAACAATTGCAAGATTGGAACAATATTATTTTAAGAGAACAAAAAAAAGGAAATTACGCCGATATTTCAAAAATAAACGAAGCCATAAAAAAACAAAATGAATTGATGCTTTTGTTGAAATCTAAAACTTCGGAAGAAACAAAAGAAACAAAACCATTAGAAATTAATGATTTGTTTTCTAAACTAAAAAAAGACAACAGCACTTTAGTTGAATACTTTTTTGGGCAAAACAAAATCTATATTTTCACAATAGTAAACGGAAAAATAACATTAGATTTTATAAGAAATGATGCAACTTCAATCACAAAAATAAAATCATTTATTGATTATTTTTCTGATAGTGAAAAAATTATAAACAATGTTGCTGCTTACAATAATGATGGCTTTTCATTGTATCAATTATTGAAACTTCCTAAGAAATCAAATACTAAAAACCTAGTCATTATTCCTGATGGCATTTTAACTTTTTTACCCTTTGAAGCTTTAATCACGAAAGAATCTGTAACAACAAATTTTGCCAAAATGCATTATCTGTTAAAAAAATTCAGAATTGGGTACAATAATTCGGCAACTTTTTATTTGAATTCTATTCCGTTTAAACATGATAAAGAAACGGTTCTTGGTGTGTTTCCAATTTTTGAAAACACTAATTTAGAATTAGCCTTTTCTAAAAAAGAAATGGAAGCCATTCAAAAAAAATTTAAAGGAAAATATTTGTCAAAAACCGAAGCAACATTTGAAAATTTCACTTCAAATGCATCTAGTTTTTCAATACTTCATCTTTCTACGCATGCAGATTCTGGCGACATTATTGATCCTGCAAGTATCAAATTTATCAATAATGAAATTTTATATTCTGAATTGTATAACTTAGAAGTTCATCCAGATTTAGTAGTTTTAAGTGCTTGTGAAACCGGTATTGGAAAACTCTATAAAGCGGAAGGTGCAATGAGTATAGCACGAGGATTTCAGTTTGCTGGAGCGCAAAACTTATTGTTTTCTTTATGGAAAGTAAACGATTTTACGACTTCGGTTTTGATGACCAATTTCTATACTAACATTAGTAAAAATCAATCCTATTTTGATGCTATTCACAATGCAAAACTCAATTTTTTAAAAGATAATACTATTCCAAGTGCTAAAAAATCGCCTTACTATTGGAGTGCATTTGTATATTATGGAACATTGGAAAACAAATCTTCTTCTTCATCAAATTATTTCTTTTGGATTTCAATTGTTGGTGGGTTAATTGGTTTATTTTTGCTTTTCAAACTTTTTAAAAAATGGAAGAATTCCAAACGACTCTAAAGAAAAATAACTACAAAAAAATAAATTTTAAAGTTTCTAAAACCCAACATTTATTAATTAAAGGAACAATAAATGGTGTGAAAGGGAATTTTATTCTCGATACAGGTGCAAGCAACAGTTGTGTGGGTTTTGAAAGTGTTGAAAAGTTTAATTTGGTTGCACAAAAATCAAAAACAAAAGCTGCTGGCGCTGGTGCAATAGGTATGTTTACGCAACAAAGTAATGATAATAAATTACAATTAGGACGATGGAAAAATCCTGAATTTCAATTAGTAATTTTTGATTTATCACATGTAAATTTTGCACTTACACAACACAAAGCCAAACGAGTTGACGGCATTATTGGCGCTGATGTTTTACTTCAAGGTAAAGCTATTATTGATTATTATAATCATTGTTTGTATTTGAAGTAATAGATTGACGATAATACTTGCATTTTATCGATATTTACAATAAAATTAACACTCATTTTTCTACATTTGTTTTCTAATTGTTTGATTATGAGAAAACTTTACACTTGCACTTTATTCTTATTCGTTTTATTTATTTCTTCAAATTCCTTTGGGCAGATTGTAGCAAATGATGATAATGTTCCGTCAATTATAAATGGTCTTACTGGTGGAACATGGTCGAATGTCTTTTCTAATGATACGCTAAACGGTTCGCCTGTAAATTCTAGTAATGTTACTGTATCTATCGTAAGCTCAACTGTAGGTTTTATACAGCCAAGTGGATTGTTTATTATAAACCCTGGAACTCCTGCGGGTTATTACTCTATTCAATATCAAATTTGTGAAACAGCAAATTCTTCAAACTGTGATACTGGTTATATATATGTTTATGTAACTGCCGCACCAATAGATGCTGTTAATGACGGAGCGTTTACTCTTGATGCTACAACTGGTGGAACAACTCCAACTATATTATTGAATGATACTTTAAATGGTGTACCCGTTTTGCCATACCAAATAACGTTGACCGTATCCTCGATGTCAAATCCTGCCTTTATTTTAAACCCAAATGGTACGATTACATTAAATGCCGGAAGCGGAATTTCAAGTGGAACCTATACTGTAACTTATCAAATTTGTGAAATTTTAAATCCCACAAATTGTGATATTGCAACTGCAACCATTGTTGTTCAAAACAATTTAATAATAAATATTACTCCAACATACAATGATTTCAATAGTGATGGTTTTGTAAATGTTGGTGATGTTGTTAATTATCAATATTCTGTAACTAATAATGAATCTACTTCAGCTACAAATATTAGCTTATCAAGTCCTAATGTTACAATATATGGTGGAACTTTAGCAACTTTAGCTTCAGGAGCAACAAATAGCACAACTTTTACAGGAACACATGTTATAACTCAAAACGATATAAATACACACACGGTAAATACAACTGTTACATCAACAGGAACAAATAATGGAGCAACTGTAAATTCAAGTGTTTCAAATTCATTCAATCTTTCTATTTCTGATGGTATTAGATTAAATGCGTTTTTAGATACAAATAATAACGGAATTCAAGACTCAGGCGAAACAAACTCAGGATATTATGGTTCATTTGCTTATACAATCAATGGTGGTTCTCCAAATTATATTTTTGCAAATCCTAGTAATATTGCCTATTTATATGAATCAAATCCATCAACACTTTACAATCTTAGTTTTGTTGTTGGTAATTCCTATTACACAACACCACTATATACTTGTACTACAACCTATTCTAATGTAACAGTAACTACAGGTTCTGGAATTACAACTTATAATTTTCCTGTTCAGTACAATCCATTTACTGATTTAGGAGTTACTTTATATAGTAATTCAGTTCCACCAATGCCCGGTTTTACTTATAATAATATTATTTTTATAAGAAATAACGGAACACAAACAATTCCATCAGGAACGGCAACTTTTACTAAAGATGCTAATGTTACTATTACAGGAGTAAGCCAAACAGTAACTAATACTCCGACAGGATTTACTTACAGTTTTACAAATTTATTGCCTTTTCAAACTCGTTCTATAATTGTAACAATGCAAGTGCCAACTATTCCAACTGTGGCTTTGGGACAACAACTTACTAACTCTGTTTCTACTACAATTCCTGCAAGTGATGTACTTGTTTCAAATAACACTTCAAGTTTAACACAAACTATTGTTGGTTCTTATGATCCAAATGACAAACAAGAAACTCATGGTGGACGAATTGTTTATTCCACATTTACATCAAATGATTTTTTAACTTATACCATCAGATTTGAAAATACAGGTACAGCAAATGCAATAAATATAAAAGTTGATGATTTTTTAGATTCAAAACTTGATGAAAATTCAATTGTAATGGTAGCTTCGTCTCACAATTATGTATTGAATAGAAATGGAGCAAATTTATCATGGCGTTTCAATGGAATTAATTTACCTCCATCAAATGGAAGTGCGACTATTGGTCATGGTTACATTACGTTCCAAATAAAACCAAAATCGGGTTATGCTATTGGTGATATTATTCCGAATTATGCTAATATTTATTTCGATTTTAATCCAGCAATTGTAACTAATGTTTGCACAACTGAGTTTGTTGCAACTTTATCCAACCAAAATTTTGCTTTCACTGATTTGAATTATTTTCCAAATCCTGTAAAAAATAATTTTACTATAACTAATTCAAACACTATTGATTTTATAGAAATAACTTCTGTTTTAGGACAAAAAATACTTGCACAAAAAGTAAATGATTTACAAACCGAAATTGAAATGAGTAATCTTTCTAAAGGAATTTACTTCGTAAAAATTATAAGTCAAAATCAAGAAAAAGTGGTTAAGATTGTGAAGGAGTAAAAGTGAGAAAATCCAATAATAAAAATCCAAATTCCAATAAAATAATATTAGAATTTGGATTTTCTTTTTTAATATATCTATTTCTTCCTAAAAGAAAAATAAGCAATAATCGTACTCAATAACATCAAAAATCCACCTAAAACAAATGGTGCACCTGCAAATTGAAATGGTGCTGTTTTATGTGTAAAATAATAAAAAACGGTACTCATCATAGGTGGTCCAACAATTGCTGATGCGCTCATCAAACTTGAAAGTGTACCTTGAATTTCGCCTTGCTCATTAGCTGGAACTTGACTTGAAATGACGGCTTGCATTGCTGGTCCGGCAATTCCTCCAAGACAATACGGAATTAAAAAAGCAAACATCATCCAGCTTTGTGTTGCTGTTGCAAAAAGAAACATTCCAATAGTATAAAGTGCCATTCCCACATAAATACTTTTTTCGTTTCCCAATTTTGGATTGATAACTCTTATCAAACCTCCTTGTACAATTCCTACTAAAAGCCCAATGGCTCCAAGTGAAATTCCTACCATTTTTTCATCCCAATTGAATTTATAAATAGTAAAATAACTCCAATTGCTATGAACGGCATGTGAAGCGGTGTATAAAAGGAAAATAGAAATTACTAGTCCAATTAATTGTGGATACATTTTCAAATTTAAAAAAGCACCAATTGGATTGGCTCTTTTCAAACTAAATTCTCTGCGATTTTCTTTTGATAAAGATTCTGGCAAAATGAAATAACCGTATAAGAAATTTAATAAACATAACACCGCAGCAGCATAAAAAGGAACTCTAGAACCAAATTGACCTAAAAGTCCACCAATTACTGGTCCAATGATAAACCCTAATCCGAAAGCGGCTCCAATCATTCCAAAGTTTTTAGCTCGGTTTTCGGGTGTACTCACATCTGCAATGTAAGCGGAAGCCGTTGTGATACTTGCGCCTGTGATTCCGGCAATAATTCTACCTATGAATATCCAAGTGATTGTTGGTGCAAAAGCAAGAAGTAAATAATCCATTGAAAAAGCAAAAAGCGAAATTAGAATAATTGGTCTTCTACCAAATTTATCGCTTAAATTTCCAACCAAAGGTGCAAAAACAAATTGTGTAATAGCATAAGCAAAGGTTAACCAACCACCAATTTTTGCAGCTTCGCTAATATCACCATGAATTAATTCTTTAATTAATTTAGGAATCACTGGAATGATGATTCCCCAACCTGTGATGTCGATAAGCATCGTTATAAAAATAAAACCTATCGCAGCCGATTTTTTGTTAGAAGCCATAAAAATTTTGGTTAATGAACGCAAATAAACGAAAAATCCCGATTTAAATTCAAATCGGGATTGTTATTATTTTCTTTCTAAAATTATATTTTCTAAAATTTCTAATCGTTTTTTAAGATTTTCGTTTTCTGTTTTCAATTTTTCAATTTCTTCTTGTTGCTCCTGAATGGCTTTAACAACTGGAGGAATAAAATCAGAATAACGAATTCCGTAATGATCTGTTTCGTTTTTCGGTTTATCAATTCCGCTAAAATTAAATCCAATTTCTTTTGCTGATTTTTCAACATCTTGAGCAATAAAACCAACTGTCGTTTCGCTTAAACCTCCATTTACATTATTAGAAAGTTTAGCATTATAAAATTTATTTAATAAATCTCTATTAACGTTATAAGTTACAGGTTTCAATTTTGAAATAAAACTTAAACCAGGAACATTTTCTATAACATTTTCCTTAAAACGACCATCACTTAAAGTAGTCCAACTCACTTGTCCGCCAATTGAGTTAACATTAACATCACCTACTCTAACCTGATTACTTGCCGTAATGACGCTAGAAGCTCCAATTGCTGTCGAATTACTATATGCTAAACCTGTTGAAAAAGCGGTATTTCCAACAGCAGTGTTGTTACTTCCTGTTGTATTTTCAAAAAGCGCTTGATAACCAATAGCCGTATTATTTAATCCAGTTGTGTTTTTGCGAAGTGACTGAACACCAACCGCTGAATTTTTTTCACCTGTGGTGTTATCATATAATGAATTTACACCGCTTGCCGTATTTTCTATACCTGTTGTATTAAGTCGTAATGCATCTCTACCTAATCCTGTGTTAAAATTTCCAGTAGTATTATTTCTCAAAGTTGCATAACCAATTGCCGTATTAGAATTTGCTGTAGTACTTGATGTAAGGGCATTTCTACCGATAGATGTATTTTGGCTTCCAGTCGTATTTGAATATAATGAACCTACTCCAAAAGCACTATTTTCCTGTCCTGTTGTATTAAGAAACATAGTGCTTTCTCCTACTGCTACATTTAATGTTCCTGTAGTTGTTGAAGGTAAAGTATTTGCCCCAATAGATGTATTTCTGATTCCAGTTGCGGCTGCATTCAAAGAATTGTATCCAAAAGAGGTGTTGTTTAAACCAATTCTTCCTGAGCGTGTATTGTCTCTTTTAAAAATTACATCTTTAGCATTAGTCGTTCCAATAAAATTTGTGGCGTCATCAATATTAGAATTACCTAAAATATTCCAAACATTTAAACTACCAGAATTAGCTGCATAAAGAGCATAAGGCACACTCAATAATTCAGAAGTTCCCGAAATTGTGTAACTCGTTCCTCCTGTTGGATCGCTTTCTACCTTTAGAAAATATGGTCCGGTTGCCCAATTGATTCCTGCAATAGTTCCTGAAATATTTGTTCCGTTTCCAATTTCTAAAGTGGCTAATCCATTGGCATTGGTTAAAACAGTATGAGATTCTGAAAAAACAACAGTACCACTTGCTGATGTTTGTAGAATACTAATTTTTATTCCAACATTAGAATTTGCAACTAAATTTCCAGAACCATCTCTAACCACAGATTGAAAACTCATCTTGTTTGGTGCTTGAGCAAGAGCAATACTTGTAAAAAAGCAAAATAAAAGTAAGGTAATTATATTTTTCATAGTATTATTTTTTTATGATTTTAAACGATTTAATTATATTCGATTTTTCATCCATAACAGATAGAAAATAAATAGATGCTGAAAGACTTTCCATTGAAATGACGGTAGTTTCATTTGAAATAGTATTTTCAAAAAGTAATTTACCATTTACATCAAAAAGCACGTATTTCATTTTAGAAAAATCAATCTCAAACAATGATAATTCTATTTGATTTGTAGTTGGATTTGGAAACAAACTATACTTAATAATACCGTTTGGATTTTCGATATCAAGTACATAAATTTCATAAGGTTGTTGATTACCCAAATTCAAACTTCCTGAAGCAGAATTTAACGGAATATAATCTATCTGACCAATAGAATAACTTAAAGAAGCATTGTCCATTGCAACAGCATTTCCTCCTGTTGCAACAATATTTGATTGAGCAAAACCATTTGCTGTCAATGCAATAATTAATAAAATATAAATCTTTCTCATAAATTATTTTTTTACAAATTTATAATCGTTTTGATATTAAGTAATTATCTAATCGATTAACAACCAAATTTTCTGTTTATCTACCTATAAAAAACAAAAAACTCGTAATAAAATTTTATTACGAGTTTAATTTTTGAAATATCTTTTAAAAACTATAGTTCTAAAGCTTTTTTAGCATTGCCACCCATTAAAATTTCTACTGGGTTTTCTAATGCTTCTTTTACCGCTACTAAGAAACCAACCGACTCACGTCCGTCGATGATTCTGTGATCATAAGATAAAGCAACAAACATAACTGGAGCAATAACTATTTGACCGTTTTTAACGATTGCTCTATCAACCACATTGTGCATTCCTAAAATTCCTGATTGTGGAGGATTGATAATTGGTGTTGACAACATACTTCCAAAAACACCACCATTAGAAATAGTAAATGTTCCACCTGTCATTTCATCAACCGTAATTTGTCCGTCACGAGCACGAATTGCCAAACGTTTGATTTCTGCTTCAACTCCTCTAAATGATAATGTTTCTGCATTTCTCATTACAGGAACCATTAATCCTTTTGGACCAGAAACTGCAACAGAAATATCACAAAAATCATAAGAGATTTTCTCTTGACCGTCAATCATTGAGTTCACGTCTGGGAATAATTGCAACGCTCTTGTAACTGCTTTAGTAAAGAACGACATGAAACCTAAACCTAATCCGTGTTTTTCCTTAAATGCATCTTTATATTCAGCTCTCAAAGCATAGATAGCTGTCATGTCAACTTCATTGAAAGTAGTTAACATTGCTGTTTCATTTTTAGCAGAAACTAATCTTTCTGCAACTTTACGACGCAACATTGACAATTTTGTTCTTTCAGAACCACGAGTTCCACCTGTTGGAGTTCCCATTGATGGTACTGCATTTACAGCATCATCTTTAGTAATTCTTCCACCTTTTCCTGTTCCAACGATTTCTGTTGGTTGAATGTTTTTTTCGTCTAATATTTTTCTCGCTGCTGGAGACGGCGCTTGAGTTGCATATGTTTTCTCGGCAACTGGAGCTGATTTTACTTCCTCTTTCTTAGGAGTTTCCACTTTTGGAGCTTCTGCTTTTACTTCAGCTGGAGCGCTTCCACTAGGTTTTGCTGCGCTTGTATCAATTAAACAAACTACTGCTCCAACAGCAACAGCATCACCTTCTTCTGCTTTTAGAGTAATAATTCCGCTTGCTTCAGCAGGTAATTCAAGAGTTGCTTTGTCTGAATCTACTTCAGCAATCGCTTGGTCTTTTTCTACATAATCGCCATCTTTTACTAACCAAGTAGCAATTTCAACTTCTTTTATCGATTCGCCTGGTGAAGGCACTTTCATTTCTAAAATCATATTCTTTTAGTTTAAAGTTTCAGGTTTAAAAGTTTAAAAGTTTAAAAGTTTATTCTGAAAATTATATAATTATTTAATATCGTGTTCTTTTATTGTTTGTTCTAGCCCCGATTGCAGCGGCATCCTTTTTCTTTTTTCTTTAAAAAGGAAAAGATAAAGCGGAAAGCGGGAAATAGCTCCTAATTATCTAAATAAATTTTTATCAAAAACCATTCTAATAGCATCGGCATGACGACGTCTATCTCTAGTGTGACTTCCTGCTGCTGGTGCTGCGTATGCTTTTAATGATGCTAATCTCCAAGGCACTAAATCGAAATTCATCAACATATAGCTGTAAGCACCCATATTTTTTGGTTCTTCTTGTGCCCAAACATAATCGTCAGCATTTGGATAACTCGCAATAATGGCTTTTAATTGTTCCACTGGTAATGGAAATAATTGCTCAATACGAACCAAAGCTACATCATTTCTTCCGTTATTTTCTCTTTCGGCAAGAATATCGTAATAGAATTTTCCGGTAACGAAAACTACTGTTTTTACTTTTTTCTTATCTACTGAAGTATCATCAATTGTTTCTTGAAAATGTCCGTTGTATAAGTCTTCTTGAGTAGAAACACACAATGGGTGACGCAACAAACTTTTTGGTGAAAAATGTATTAATGGTTTACGGAATTTCGTTTTCATTTGTCTTCTCAACAAGTGATAGAAATTGGCTGGCGTTGTACAATCGGCAACGTACATATTATGACGTGCACAAAGTTGTAAATAACGTTCCATTCTAGCCGAAGAGTGTTCTGCACCTTGACCTTCATATCCGTGTGGCAATAAAAGAACAATACCATTTTGGTTGTTCCATTTGTCTTCACCACATGAAATGTATTGGTCAATCATGATTTGTGCACCATTAGAGAAATCTCCAAATTGAGCTTCCCAAATAGTTAATGCATTCGGATTTGCTAAAGCATAACCATAATCAAAACCTAAAACTCCATATTCTGAAAGGAAGGAATTAAATACATTGAACTTTCCTTTTTTATCTTTAAGTGAATTTAAAAGAATTACTTCTTCTTCACTATCTTCTACTTTTACAACAGCATGACGATGAGAGAATGTTCCTCTTTCTACGTCTTGCCCTGAGATTCTAACATCAAAACCTTCTGTTAATAACGAACCATAAGCAAGGGTTTCTGCTGTTCCCCAATCGATAACATTGTTATCATACATGGTTTTTCTGTCATTAACAATTTTTGAAATTTTGCTAATGAACTTTTTATCTGATGGCAAAGTTGAAATTTCATTTGCAATTTGATCTAATTTCTTTTTGTCGAATTTAGTATCAAATTTTTGCAACATAACATCATCAGAAACTTGCTCAAATCCTTTCCATTCGTCTTGCAAGAAAGGTTTGATTATCGTTAAATCTTTTTTACGAGATGCTTGAAGATTTTCATCTAATTTATCTTTGTACTCGTTTTCAATTTTTGTGATGTAAGCTGCATCAACAATACCTGCAGTAATTAATTTCTCTGCATAAATATCTCTAGGATTTCTATGTTTAGCAATGATTTTATATAAAACTGGTTGCGTAAAACGTGGTTCATCACCTTCGTTATGTCCATATTTTCTGTATCCTAATAAATCAATAAATACATCACGACCAAATTGCATACGGAAATCTAAAGCAAATAACATAGCGTGAACAACCGCTTCAGTATCATCTGAATTAACATGAAGTACTGGAGAAAGTGTCACTTTTGCTACGTCTGTACAATATGTTGATGAACGTGCATCTTGATAATTAGTAGTAAATCCAACTTGGTTGTTAATTACAATATGAATAGTTCCTCCTGTTCTGTAACCGTCAAGTTGTGCCATTTGAACAATTTCATACACAATTCCTTGTCCAGCAACAGCAGCATCACCGTGAACGGCAATTGGCAATACTTTTGAGAAATCGTCTGGCGTATATTTATCTTGTTTTGCACGAGCAATTCCTTCAATAACAGCACCAACGGTTTCAAGATGTGAAGGATTTGGAGCTAAATTGATATTGATTTTTTTACCAGATTTAGTTTTTCTTTCAGAAGTTAAACCTAAATGGTATTTTACGTCACCATCAAAATATTCTTTATCGTAGTCTTTTCCGTCAAATTCTGAGAAAATATCTTGCGTTGCTTTTCCGAAGATATTAGCAAGAATATTTAATCTTCCGCGGTGTGCCATTCCCATAACGAAATGTTCTACACCTTTTTCAGCAGCAGATTCTATCAAGGCATCAAGTGCTGGAATAATACTTTCGCCACCTTCAAGAGAGAAACGCTTTTGACCTACATATTTTGTATGAAGAAAGTTTTCAAAAGAAACTGCTTCGTTTAGTTTTCCTAAAATGTGTTTCTTTTGTTCACCATCAAAATTTGGAAGATTATCGTTGATGTTAATTCTATTTTGAATCCACTGAATAACCTCTGGTTTTCTCATGTACATGTACTCAATACCAATATGTTGGCAGTACACATTTTTAAGATGTGTAATGATTTCTTTTAAAGTTTTTGGCTGATGACCAAGAACTTTGGCTGCATCAAAAACCGTATTCAAATCAGCATCTGAAAGTCCAAAATTAACCAAATCTAAATTTGGCTCATACGTTCTTCTTTCTCGAACTGGATTGGTTTCAGTAAAAAGATGTCCGCGTGTTCTGTAGCCATCAATTAATTTAAGAACATTAAATTCTTTTTGAAGTTTTTCAGAAGCTTGTCCGTTATCTATAGAGTTTGCAGCATAATTAGCCACATATTCGCCAGCGTTTTCTTCATTGAAAGTTGCCATTCCAAAGTCAAAACCTTGGAAGAAAGCACGCCAACTTGGTTCAACACTGTCAGGATTTACAAGATATTGATCGTATAATTGAGCGAAAAATTCGGTGTGAGCTGCGTTTAAAAAGGAAAATCTATCCATACTTTTAGATAAAATAATCGTTGTGTTAAAAAAATTTATGCAAAAGTAAAATATTTATAACAATCTTTCAATGTTTTTACTACTTTTATGTCGCTAATTAACTATATATACGAGTATGAAAAAGAATGCCTTACATAATTTAACAAAAAGATTAACATTTGTATTTTTTTTATGTTTTTGTTTTTCAATTTTCGCACAACAAAATACGCAACCTCAAACAAAAAGTGATTTTTGGAATAAAGTACAATTTGGTGGTGGATTAGGTTTAGGATTTGGAACAGGCTTTACTAACATATCTATTGCGCCGAGTGCAATTTACAATGTTAATGATTATTTTTCTGCTGGTGTTGGACTTCAATATAATTATCTAAAACAAAAAGACGCTTTTTCATCAAGTCAATATGGAGGAAGCATTCTTGGTTTGGTTAACCCAATTCCTGAAATTCAGTTGTCTGTTGAATTAGAACAATTGCGTGTAAATGTAAATTATGAAGATATTAATTTATCAGACAATTTTTGGAACACCGGTTTATTTCTTGGAGCAGGTTACAGAGCAGAAAATGTAACTATCGGAGCACGATACAATGTCTTATTTGACAAAGATAAAAATGTTTATGGCGATGCTTTAATGCCTTTTGTTAGAGTGTTTTTCTAATCCAGCGCGCCATCTGGCCTGTTCACTAAAAAATGCCTACTAGGCATTTTTTTAACGTTCCATCCTATTCCTGAACCAAACTTTCATCCATTCTCTTTTTAAAATCAAAAATGAAACTTGTTCAGAAAGTTCCATAATATCTGAACCATCAAGTTTTTTTACTTGATCTTCTGGAACATCAACTATATATAGCAAACTTAAATATTCGGCAAACTTGTACTGTATTAGACGGTAAATTTTTTCGTGAAGTTGAATTTTTAGTTCATTTGGCGAAGTACTTTTGGGCAAATCAATGGGTTCATTAGCAAAATTAAAATCCTTATTAATTTGCTCAATAAGTTTTTGATATAAATTTTCTTTTTCTGCTTCTGATAGTAAATGATCAGTCGATATTGGTGTAATAAAACTAGACATTTCTATTCATTAAGTTTTCACCAAACGTTCTCAACATCTGTTTTTTATCACTTGAAATATTCATTCTCTCTAAAGTTTCAAAGGCTTTAAATGTATAATCTTGAATGGCTTTTTGAGTAGCTTCTGAAGCTTTTGTTTGATTAAAAATATTCTTTACCGATTCTATTTTGTCAATATTAAAGGTAGGTTGAATGGAAAATAAATGTAATAATTGTTCTTTTTCATCGGCATTAGCAAACTCCATCGCTTTCAAGTATAGATAGGTTTTTTTATTTTCAATTATATCGCCACCAACTTGTTTTCCAAATGTTTCTGGATTGCCAAAAGCATCTAAATAATCGTCTTGCAATTGAAATGCTATTCCGAGATTTAAACCAAAATCATAAATTAAATTGGCATTTTCTTCAGATGTTTCTGCAACTATTGCTCCCATTTTCATGGCAGCTCCAACCAAAACAGCTGTTTTATATTCAATCATTTTTAAATATTCAGGAATAGTAACATCTTCTCTAGTCTCAAAATCGACATCATATTGTTGCCCTTCGCAAACTTCTAAAGCAGTTTTGCTAAATAATTTTGCTAATTCTCTAAAGATTTTTGGTTCATATTCTTCAAAATGTTGATACGCTAAAATCAACATTGCATCACCTGAAAGAATTCCGGTATTGACATTCCATTTTTCATGAACCGTTTCATTTCCTCTTCTCAAAGGTGCATCGTCCATAATATCATCATGAACTAACGAAAAATTATGAAATACCTCAATAGCTGTAGCTGCTGCCAATGCTTTTTTGCAATCCACATCAAAAACCTCTGTTGCCATTAATGTTAAAATAGGTCGCATCCTTTTTCCGCCTAAATGAAGAATGTACTCAATAGGTTCATAAAGATTTTTAGGTTCTTTATTCAAATGCAATTCTGTGAAATATTCTGAAATAAGTTCTTGATAGTGAGAAAGTGCGTGCATTTTATATTTGAGAATTTAAAAATTTAAGAGTTTAAAAGTTTTTCACTTTCTTATCTTGGAGATTTGTTTTACAAAAGTATATTTTTTTTCGCAAAACAAACAAAACTCCTAAACTTATCAACTCCTAAATATTTCCAAATGTTAAAATTATCAAAATACTTTGGAAACTATTTTTGTGTTTAAAGTTTCCTATATATATTTGCACTCTAATTTAATTTAAAATTATAATAATGACAACAGCTGAATGGAATTTGAATACAAATCAATCTGATTTTATGATTCGAGCTAGAAACTCGATTGTTGCTTTTTTAGATACTTCTTTCAACAATCTTTCTAGTACAATTAATATTGTTAATAATCAACTTACTGATGCAAATGTAGAGTTTGTTCTAGATGTAAATAAAAAAGAGGGCAAATTAGAACATATCGATAGTCATTTGAATTTGAAAGACTTCATCAATAGTAATGATTATCCGTTAGTGACATTTAAATCGATATCTTTTGAAAAAATAAACAACGACATCAATTTTGTAAAAGGAAATCTTACCATAAACAATATTACAAAAGTTGTAGAGCTAGATACAAAAATTGTTCCGTTGGATTCGGATGTAAAATCGTCAAAAGTACTTCTTGAAATAGTTGGTGAAATTAACCGACATGATTTTGAACTTTATTCAAACACAGCTACGATAAGTAATGGTTTAATGATTGGTTCAAACATTAATATTATGGCCAACTTAGAATTTGAATCAAAAAGTAACTAATGTTAAATTTATGTAAATACTAAGGAAACTATTTTTGTATTCAAAGTTTCCGCTCTATATTTGCAAACGAAATTTAAAACAATATGAAAGATAAAATCATCAAAAAAGCAACTGATATGTTCCTGAAACTTGGTTTCAAGAGTGTTACTATGGATGATATTGCTTGTGAAATGTGTATTTCTAAAAAAACAATTTACAAATATTTCGGTAACAAAGAAATGCTTATTGAAGAAGGAACAGAAGTTATTCATCAAAAGATTCATACATTAATGGATGAAGTGGTTAGCAAAAATTTTAATGCTATTGAAGAAAATTTTGAAATGCGAAAAATGTTTAAAGAAATGTTTAAATCATTTGACCATTCACCAGCTTATCAGTTAAAAAAACATTATCCTGAAATCTATGAAAAAATGATAGCTAATGAAATTCAAGATTGTCATAAAATGTTTACTCAAAATATAGTAAAAGGTATTCAACAAGGTCTTTACAGACAAGAAACTGACGTAGAAACTTATGCGCAATTCTATTACACTTTAATATTTTCAATTAATGAAAATACACTTTTAGAAATTGATGCCTTTAAATTAGAAGGAAAAGCATTAGAATATCACACAAGAGCCATTGCAACTCCAAAAGGAATTTTAGAATTAGAAAAACAATTATTAAACTACATATAATCATCAATCCATGAAAAACAAAATCATTCTAACCTTACTCTTGTTTGCCTCTATATTGCAGGCTCAAGAACAAAAAGAGAGTTATTCTTTCTCTTTAAAACAAGCCATTGAACATGCTATTCAAAATAACTATTCTGTTATTAATGCAAATCGTGATATTGAAGCTGCTAAACAAAAAAAATGGGAAACAACCACAATTGGTTTACCACAAATTAATGGTGCTGTAGGATATGTAAACAATTTTGAACTACAAAAATCATTAATTCCTGCCGAAATTTTTGGAGGTACACCTGGAACTTTTCAAGAAGTTGCTTTTGGAACTAAACATAGCATGAATGCTTCTGCAACATTGAGCCAACTAATCTTTGACGGTTCCTATTTAGTTGGATTACAATCCGCTAAAACCTATTTAAAGATTTCTGAAAATGCTAAAGTTAAAACAGCACAAGAAATCAAAGAAATTGTGGTTAACTCTTATGGTAATGTTTTACTAGCGGATGAGAGCATTTTAATTCTTCAAAAGAACAAAGGAATTTTAGAGAAAACACTTTCTGACACTAAAGAAATTTATAAAAACGGATTAATTGAAGAAGAAAATGTCGAACAATTACAAATCACTCTATCATCAATAAATAGTTCGCTTGAAAATGTAAAACGTCAAAAAACAATTGCAAATGATATGCTGAAATTGATTTTAGGAATAAATCTAGAAAATCAATTATCACTAACTGATAAATTAGAAAATTTAACTTTAAGCAATCTTGATTTAGCAGTTTTAAGAGAAGAATTTAATGTTACAAACAATATCGATTATCAAATTGGTCAAAATCTACAAACAAGTAAGGAATTGTTATTAAAATTAGAAAAAAGCAAAGCGCTACCTTCACTTGGAGCAGCAGTAAATTTTGGTTATAATGCTTTTGGTAATGAATTTCAATTTTTTACAAGCAATCAAAAATGGCTGAATTATTCTAATTTAGGTATAAATTTAAACGTTCCCATTTTTAGTAGTTTTGGTAGAAGTTCTAGAACTCAGCAGGCAAAAATTGCTTTAGAACAATCAAAAACACAATTAACAGAAACCGAACAAAAATTAAGATTACAATTTGAAAAATCAAAAAGTGATTATGAATTTAGTTTGGAACAATTATCAACTTCTAAAAGTAATTTGAATTTAGCGGAACGAATTGAAAATAAAAACCAAATCAAATTTACTGAAGGATTATCAAGCAGTTTTGATTTAACAAAAGCACAAGAACAATTGTATTCTGCACAACAAAACTATCTTCAAGCAATGCTTGATGTCATTAATAAAAGAGCATCATTAGAAAAATTATTAAATAAAAACTAACCAATATACAATGAGAAAAATACTATCATTAACAGCACTTTCAATCCTACTATTTTCATGTGGAGGTAAAGAAAATAATCAGTCAATTGACGAATTAATTAAATCAAAAAACACGAAAGAACTTCAAGCAAAGAAAAGCGCATTACAAGCCGATATTGCAAAAATTGAAGATGCTCTTGCTACTTTAGATGTAAAAACAGACGAAGCTTTAGTTTCTGTTTTAACTGTAAAAGATACCGTTTTCAATCACTATCTTGAAATTCAAGGAAATGTTGATACTAAAGAAAACATTTTAGTACAACCAGAATTTAGTGGAAATCTTACTTCACTAAATGTAAAAGCAGGACAAAGAGTTTCTAAAGGTCAAATTCTTGGTAGAGTTGATGATGCAGGAATGAGCCAACAATTAGCGAGTTTAGAAAATCAATACAACTTGGCAAAAACTACTTTTGAAAGACAAAAAAATCTTTGGGACAAAAAAATTGGTTCTGAAATACAATATCTTCAAGCACAAACTCAAATGGTTTCGGCTCAAAAAATGGTAGCACAAATGCGTTCACAAGTTTCAAAAACTTTAATTCGCGCGCCTTTTTCTGGAACGATTGATGAAGTTTTTGTAGAAAAAGGACAAATTGTAGCTCCAAGTCAACAAGGTTTAATGCGAATTATAAACTTAGGAAATATGTATGTTTCAACATCAGTTCCTGAAACTTACATCGGGAAACTAAAAGTAGGAACAGAAGTAGATGTTTTCTTAACTTCTTTAGGAAAAACTTACAAAGGAAGAGTACGCCAAGTAGGAAATTATTTGAATCCAAATAACAGAAGTTTCGGAATTGAAGTGAGTGTTCCAAATCCAGAAAATTTATTGCGTCCAAACCAAGTTGCAAAACTTAAAATCATTGATTACACAAGTAAAAATGCAATTGTTGTTCCAACAAATGTGGTGCAAGAAGATGGAACAGGAAGTAAATTTGTTTTCACTGTTACTAATTCAAACGGAAAAACAGGAACGGCAAAAAAAGTACTTGTAAAAGTTGGTAAATCATCAGATAATGTTACCGAAATTTTAAGTGGATTATCTGCAAATGACATCATCATTACTGAAGGAGTTAACAGTATTGCAGACGGAATGAAATTGAATTTCTAAAATATAATTGTTTCAAGTTTAAGGTTTCAAGTTGTTCTCAAAACGCTTGAACCTGAAACTTGAAACCTGAAACTAAAAATATGAGTCATCAAAGTAAAGAATTTAGTATATCAAGTTGGGCAGTTGACAATCGAGTTACTGTTTACATCTTGACCTTATTAATAGTAGTTACAGGTGTAATTGCCTATATTACTATGCCACGTGAAGATTTCCCTGAAATCATCGAGAATAAAGTTTACATTTCATCTGTTTTCCCAGGAAACTCTGCCGAAGATGTTGAAAAATTAGTAACAAAACCACTTGAAAAAGAATTCAAAAACATTTCAGGTGTTGAAAAAATTACGTCGAGTTCGTTTCAAGATTATGGAATGATAATCGTAGAATTTGGAGATAAAGTTGGAATCGAAGATGCTAAAACTAAAATCAAAGATAAAGTTGATGTAGTAAAAGCTGATACTGATTGGCCAAATCTAGATAATGGAAGTAAGGTTGAACCTAGTGTTTTTGAATTAAACATTTCTGAAGAAGTGCCTATTTTGAACATCAATCTAAAAGGAAATTATACTACGCAACAACTTAAAAAATATGGTGAATTGCTTCAAGATGATATTGAAGAAATCCCAGAAGTTAAAAAAGTAGATATTCTTGGAGTTGATGATAAAGAAGTAGAAATTGCTGTTGATATTTTCAAAATGACCGCAGCACAAGTTTCTTTTGATGAGATTCAAAATGCAGTGAAATATGAAAATATGACACTTTCAGGTGGAAATTTAGTTTCGCAAGGTTCAAGAAATAATATTAGAATCGTTGGAGAAATTAAAGACCCTAAAGAGCTTGAAAATATTATTATCAAATCTTATGGTGGAGCTGTTTATCTAAAAGATATTGCAACAATAAGTTTTAAAGAAAAAGAAAAAACTACTTACGCTCGTGAATCGGGTAAAGAAGTGGTAATGCTTAATGTGAAAAAACGTTCTAATCAAAACATGATTTCTGCCATTGAGCAAGTAAAAGAAAAATTAGAAAAAGCTAAAGTATCTTATTTGCCATCTAACTTAGAATTACAATTAACCAATGACCAATCATCAAGAGTTGAACACCAAGTAGACGAACTTTCTAACCACATCATTTTTGGTATTGTGTTAGTTATGATTGTGTTGATGTTCACCATGGGATTAAGAAATTCACTATTTGTTGGAGCAGCAATTCCATTATCGATGTTGATGGCGTTTAGTATTCTATCAGCATTTGGACTAACCTTAAATACAATGGTTCTTTTTGGATTAGTAATGGGATTAGGAATGCTAGTTGATGACGGAATTGTTGTGGTCGACAACGTATTTGCCAATATGCAAAAAGGAATGGATCGTATTTCTGCTTCTAAAATAGGTATTGGTGAAATAGCTTGGCCTGTAATATCCTCAACAGCAACTACATTGATGGCGTTTTTACCTTTCTTATTATGGCCAGGAACAATGGGTAAATTCATGAAATATTTCCCAATTACGCTATCGGTAACATTAACAGCATCGTTATTCGTGGCAATGGTTGTAAACGCTGCCATGACTGGAGGTTCGATGGATACAACCGATAAAAATGTTTCTAAAAAATCGGCAAAATTATATTCTATAATCTTTACAATAGTAGCAGTTATATTTGTACTTCTTGGAAATATTTATGATTCAAAATTTGCAAGAGCAATTGGACATTTATCGATCATTTCACTTGGTTTAATGTGGTTGTATAAGTTAAAATTATACCAATGGACACAAGATTTTCAATACAATTTCTTCCCAAAAATGGAAGATAAATACAAGAATTTCTTAGCTAAAATATTAACAGGAAGAAAAGCTTGGTTTGCTTTAGTTGGAATTATTGGTTTATTATTCTTCTCATTTATTTTGCTTGGAATTTTCCCAAGAAAAGTATTGTTTTTTCCAGATAATATTCCAAATCAAGTAATTACCTACATAGAATATCCACAAGGAACAGATATTTCTAAAACGAATAAAGCTACCTTATTTGTAGAAAAACAAGTCATCACGATTTTAAGTAAATATGTTGATGAAAATACAAAAGAGAATTATTTAGCAGAATCTATTGTTTCGCAAGTAGGTGTTGGCGCAGGAAATCCTAATGTTGATGCAGGTTCAGCATCTGAAACTCCTTATAAAGGAAAAGTTACGGTAAATTTCTCTGAATTCAAATTTAGAAAAGGTGTCAATACAGCCGATGTTTTAGAAGAAATTCGTGCTAAAGTAAAAGGAATTGCTGGAGCAACCGTAACCGTAGAAAAAGATTCAAATGGTCCGCCAGCAGGTTATCCAATTAGTATCCAATTAACTGGTATTGATTATGATGTAATGTTGAAAGAAGCTGATAAAATGATTGCTTTCATAAATGCTAAAAATATTCCAGGAATTGAAAGATTGAGTGTTGATGTGAACAAAGAAAGTCCAGAGCTTGAAGTAAAAGTTGACCGAGTAAGCGCAGGAAGTTTAGGAGTTTCTACAGGTCAACTAGGATTCAATTTGCGTCGTTCGGTTTATGGTCAAGAAATCTCAACTTATAAAGAAGGTGATGACGATTATAATATCACAATGCGTATGCAAGATGACCAACGTAAGAATGAAAATGTATTGTTCAACCAATCGTTAACATTCAGAAATCAAAACAATGGTCAAATGATGCAAGTGCCAATTTCTGCTGTTTCTCAAACAGAGAAAGTTACAACTTACAATCAAATCAAAAGAAAAAATCAAAAACGAATCATGACGATTTATTCTAATGTTTTGACAGGTTTTAATGGCGATGAAATTTCAAAACAAATTCAAACGGAATTAAAAGGATACAAACTACCAAAAACAGTAACGTATTCGTTTTCAGGAGTTCAAGAAGAGCAAGGAAAAAATCAAAGCTTCTTGATGTATGCGTTGTTCTTAGCCTTAGCAGGAATTACAATTATCATTGTTTTACAATTCAACTCTGTTTCAAAAACTATGGTAATATTATTTACTGTATTACTAAGTTTTAGTGGTGTATTTTATGGCTATGTAATTGCAAATATGGATTTCGTTATCTTAATGACCATGATGGGAATTATTTCACTTGCGGGAATTGTAGTGAAAAACGGAATTGTATTAATGGACTTCTTTGTACTTTTATTAGACAAAAAAGTAGCTGATAAACATTTGAACAGTCACGACGATTTATCATTAGAAGAAATAAAAGAAGTAATTATCGAATCTGGAAAATCTCGTTTACGTCCGGTATTACTTACGGCGTTAACAGCTGTTCTTGGATTAATTCCACTAGCAATCGGTTTAAACTTTGACTTCTTCGGATTGATTACTGATTTAAATCCTCACTTATTTATTGGTGGTGATAACGTAATATTTTGGGGACCATTAGCATGGACCATCATCTTCGGATTGACTTATGCAACTGTCTTAACTCTAGTTATGGTTCCAGTAATGTTCTACTTGGTAAAACGAGTAAAATACTGGTTACGAGATAGAAGAGAAAACAGAAAATTAGCAATAGAAGATTAATATAAATATTGATTAAACAAAAAGCTCCGAATTAATTTCGGAGCTTTTTTTATTTAAAATTATAAACTAATCCTATTCCTAACATTTGCTTTAATTGCACTTTTGGCCCAACAGTTATTTGTTCACCAGCAAATTCCTCTTTAGCTTTTATATCATCATCATAAATTAAATGTGTGCCAATGTTTGCCCTCACATATTCATTGACAATTAAATCTAACTGCATTTGCCAATCCATATCAATGTTCCCAAAATTATTGATATAATCAGAATACAAACTCATTCTGTTTTCAAAAGTTATATTTTTCCAAAGCTCTTTTTTATAACCACTTGTTACTAAAACACCTAACTCTGTTCTAGACTTTTTCCCTTTTGAAATCAAATTACCATCTACATCATATGAAGCTTTATCAACTCCAAAAGCACCTTGATTAGCAAGTGTTTGATCTAAAACTAAAGTCGTTTTTTGAGTCAATGGAGATAAATAAACGGTTAGTTTTTTTTCTTTGTTTACATACTCAGCACCAATACCTAAAAATATATAAGCAGGTGCAAATAGTTTTGAAATAGCTTTATCAGTATTTGGATAAGAATAACCATTTGTAAACTGAGTGTTAAAATTAAACTTTGCAGAATGATACCAATTAGAAATTGTATCTTTTCTATATCCAAAAGTTGAATTCACTTGAAAAGTGTCATCCGTTTTTCTAAGTTCAACACCATCTTGTTTGTTTACACCATATCGAACAATTAGTTCATTCAACCATTTGATATTATTATTGGAATATTTTCTAACAAAATTACCTTTCAACAAACCCGAAACCGAGCTATTTCCACCCGCATTCCAATTCATAAAAGCAATTTGACTTATATCAAAACCAACTACGTTTTTTTGTTCCCAATGTGATATAGTATCGGGTAATTTTGTTTGGATAAGTTGTGAAAAAGATAATTGAGATAAAAAAAGAAGTACAAAAACAGAGGATTTAAAAAACAATCGCATCAAAAATAATTTTAAAGTTGCACAAAAATCGTAAAATCAAATAGTAGAAAAAAGTTTTTCTAAACTTTTAACGTCAATTTTACAGATTTGTTGCAACTCTTCAACAGTTCCATGTTCGATAAAATCAACAGGAATTCCAAGAGTTTTAATAGTATTTTTATAATTATTCTCAGAGGCAAATTCGATAATTCCAGAACCAAATCCTCCTTTAATTACGCCGTCTTCAATAGTAATAATGGTTTCAAATGAATTGAAAATTTCATGCAACATTGTTTCGTCTAATGGTTTTACAAATCCAAAATCATAATGAGCAACTTCATCAGTATTTGAAATTTTATCCAAAGCCAAACTCACATTGTTTCCAATAAATCCAGTTGATAGAACAGCCATTTTAGTTCCGCTTTTCAACAAATGAGCCTTCCCAATTTCAATATTTTGAAATTTATCATCTGAAATCTGCTTTCTAAAATCTGCAAACTTTCCTCTTCCGCGCGGATAACGAATGGCAATCGGATGATTTAATCCCAACGAAGCCGTATATAATATGTTTCGCAAATCGATTTCATCCTTCGGAGCATAAATAATCATATTTGGAATGCATCTCAAGTACGCCAAATCAAAAACTCCGTGATGCGTTGCGCCATCTTCACCCACTAATCCTGCTCTGTCTAAACAAAATATCACTGGCAAATTCTGCAAAGCCACATCGTGAATCACTTGGTCATAAGCGCGTTGCAAAAAAGTAGAATAAATATTGCAAAAAACAACCATTCCTTGTGTTGCCATTCCAGCTGCGAGAGTTACCGCATGTTGTTCGGCAATTCCAACATCAAAAGCTCTATCAGGAAAAGCATCCATCATGAATTTTAACGAACTTCCACTTGGCATTGCAGGTGTAATTCCAATAATTTTTGGATTATTTGTAGCCAATTCAACTAAAGTCCAACCAAAAACATCTTGAAATTTTGGAGGTAAATTTTCTTCCGATTTTGGATGAATTTCACCAGTATTTTTGTCGAATTTTCCTGGCGCATGATATTTTACTTGGTCTTCTTCGGCTTGTTGTAAACCTTTACCTTTGGTAGTTATTATATGAAGAAATTTTGGCCCTTTTACTTTTTTCAGTCGCTCTAATTCGGAAATCAAAGCTTCAAAATCATGTCCGTCGATTGGTCCAGAATAATCAAAGTTTAACGATTTAATCATATTATTCTGCTTCGGATTTTTTCCTTCTTTAACAGAAGTTAAATAGTTTTTCAAAGCGCCAACACTTGGATCAATACCTATAGCATTATCGTTTAAAATTACCAACAAATTCGCATCAGTAACTCCAGCATGATTTAATCCTTCAAACGCCATTCCGCTTGCAATTGAAGCGTCACCAATAACCGCAATATGATGTTTACTTTCTCCTTTAAGTTGTGATGCAATGGCCATTCCTAATGCCGCAGAAATAGAAGTTGACGAATGTCCTACACCAAAAGTATCATAAACACTCTCACTCCGTTTTGGAAAGCCAGAAATGCCTTCAAGTTGCCGATTAGTGTGAAAATTATCTTTTCGTTCCGTTAGAATTTTATGTCCATAAGCTTGATGACCAACATCCCAAACCAATAAATCATTGGGTGTATCAAAAACATAATGCAAAGCAATTGTCAGTTCAATCACACCAAGACTTGCGCCAAGATGTCCTTCTTTTACCGAAACAACATCAATAATAAAATCACGCAACTCTTTAGCCAATTGAGGCAATTGCGATGTTTCCAATTTTTTCAAATCGGATGGATTATTGATGTTTTGAATTAGGTTGCTTTTCATCGGATTTTAAAAAGCAAAGTTAGGGTTTTGTTTTAATGTTAACTTAAAAAAATAAAATATTAATACTTCACAAACATATATCTATTTAAGTTTTATAGACCTCTTCTATTGATACCTCATCAAAAAGTTTTGATATCCAAATTTTTAAATCCTCATGTGTCTTTAGCGTTATAATATCATCACCTTCAATACTTACAAAATGACCATTATCTATAATTGATTTGATAATTTTCAATTTAGAAATTAACCAATTTACAGTTGATGCGTTTCCGTATTCAAACATATCAGTAAATTCAGATAAAGACTTTTTATCAATTAAATGTTTAATTCTACACATTTTCAACCTTATCTAATTCATCTAAAATTTTATTCATTACTTCTTGTGTTGTAAAAAACAAAAAGCTATGAATATTGTTGTCGAATTGTTCATCATCGTTTTGTTTAAGAAATTTTGTGATTTCAGGCACCTCATTTTTAAACTTCAATCCCACAAAACCTCCTTTTCCATCGGGCATTAATTTAATATTATCATCTTCATTCATTGATAAATAATCAACCTCTACATCTGATTTTAAATATTCTTTTGGGTTTCCTATTGAAAAAATCACATTATACTTTTCTCCTAATAACAAATCACCTTCATTCCTAGTGTTCATTATATATATATAATTATTTCTATCTATTTTCGGCAGCTTATATTTAGAGATATCCTTATTGGATAACATGCTCATTGCGCCTAAAAAAGGTTTTTTTATCAGCAAATTTTCTTTTTCATTTAATTTGCCCAATATTTCTAAAACTAATTTGTTCATGTTATTGCTTTGTTACTTGTTGAATTTGATATTTGTATAAATCGTTAATCACTACTCAATATTAAGGATTCATACAATTTTGAAAATTATTAGACTAGTTTTGAAGAATTTTTTAAACTTTATAAATTTTAAATTCTAATGATAACTTTTTTAAATTTTTATAACTCTAGTACTATTTTTTATCATTTGTTTGAATTGGTGGCTTAACAAATTTATATACTTTATTTGCATCTTTAAGTTTTATTAATTTTTTTGAAAATTCTAATGCTTCTCTTGGATTAAGTTTTTTAGTCTCAGCCAACCATAAATCAGCACTACCTCTTGTTGTAATTCTAGTATCCAAACTAATACCATAAACCTCTTCAACCAATTTTCTTGCATCTTCTATTGCGATTTCCTTTACAGCAAAATTTGATAAATTTTCGGGCGAGGTGTTAATAATCACTTCTAACTCTAGTGAAAATCTTCCTCTTTGAGGTGCTTGTAAATTTAATCCTTTTAAATTTTTAGGTGCAAAAATTTGTAAAACTCCTTTTGCACCTGGCTTGGATGAAGATTCAATACCAAAAATCACTGCTCTTATCGGATCTGTGGAAGTAGATGCTCCATTTATAATACTATTATTATTTCCTAAAAAAAGATCTCCTTGGGCATTTCTTGTGGTTCCTCTAAACAAAACCTCTATACCATAATTTTCAAGCTCAGTTGCTTTTACAGTGCTATCAATTTCATTTAAAATCTCAATTAGTTCGTCAACAGTCTGTACTTTTTTACCACTAAATAGTTTTGTTAAGTTTGATACTGCTTTTGTAGAAATCCTAAACTCAGGTAGAAGCATTGAAACTAAATCATTTAAAACTATATCCTTATCTTCTTTTAATTGTAGATTAGTGATGTATTCTCCAATAAATGTTGGTATATACTTTTTCTCCTTTTCAACTTGAATTTTTAACGGAAAATATGCCGCTGCAAATCCTAGAGTTTGAGGAATGGTTTTAAAAGGAACGTTTGACTTATCATATTGGTGAATTGAATACCCAACTTCAAACTTTTTTTCTTGTTTATCGTATCCACACCAATATGCTATTCTTGAATCAATAAAATTATCCGCATCATAATCATTATCAAATGAATTTAAGGAAAATTGTATTGAATTTTCCAATTCTATCTCAGTCCAAACAGAATTTCCAATAGATACCAAAATATCAATTAACACATTTACATATGCATCATTAAAATTCTCTAATAAACCTCTAATAACATCCGGATTTTTATTAACTTTATCTGCAAACCATTGTTTGTTTTTAATTGCCTTTAATAAATTTATTATAGATATATTCTCGTTAGTTCCCCAAGTATTAATAGTTTGTTTTGATAATAATATTAAATCTTCAAATAAATATTCATCACCTCTTTCGCTCAAAGCAAAATCGGGTGCTGTTTCATATATAAAATCTAGAACCTCGGATTTGTCTTTTGCTAAAATAAATGCACTTTTTAACTCTTTCTTTATTCTTTCCTGCGTTGTAAGAATCAATTCTTTGTTTAACTCACTAAGAAAAAAGTTAAAATCTAAATATCTGTAGAAAGTTAAAATGATTGCTACTCTATTGAAATTAGCAGAATTTTTAAATTTAACAAATTCATAAAATAGTTTATACTCCGATTTTTGCTTTTCAATATCAAAGTTGAATTTAAAACTTGGGTTTCTTGAAAAATCTATTTCACCTGATAAAGTATTTAATTCAGTTTTGACATCAATTATTTCATTATCTAATATAAAATTAGAAATTATACCAACATTGTAACGAACAAGATTATAAACCAACTTACTTTTTGAACTTGTATATTTGATTATTTGTTGAGCTAAAAGTTTTTTATCAATATTGTTTTCAACAAAACTGCCATCAGGTAATTTATAAAACATGCTCTTTTTACCAAATGGAATTTCCATTGCTATTTCATTTGATATATCCTCAAAACTCCTAGTAGTTCTTATTGATTCTAAAGGATCGATAAATCTATTTTCATTTTTCATATCGTAAAAAGTATTCATATCTATAAACTTCATACTTTTAAGCATTTCTTGACTTTTTTCATCAAAATCATCTAGTGGATTTATTGACATAATATTTATTTTTTTATTACTATTTTGTTGAAACCAAATTTTGGATATTAATAATGAAATTTTAGCTTTTAAAATTAACGAAATAAAGCAATAATTCGTATTTAACTTCAAAGAAAAGGTCTTACTTTTATTGTAATTTGTATATTTGTAATTCAAAATCATATAAATATGACAACTTTCACTATAAAAATTAAGAACGTACAAAAGCAGGAAAAGCTTTTAGAGCCATGACGGAAACATTTTTTAAAGATGCGAAAGGAATCGAAATCATAGAAAGCTAGGAGGAAAAAGAAGACGAAATCTACAATCCTGAATTTGTGAAAATGATTTTAGAACGTGATGAGAGCATAAACAATCCTGAAAAAAGAAAAAATTGGAAAGAAATTAATCCTAATAATTTATGGGAGAGTTTAGGATTGAAGTAGAACCTTCTGCACAAGTTGAAATTCAATTTCATCTTAAATCTGGTAATAAAGCTGTTATAAAAAGATTGAGAAAATTTTTATTGAATTAGCAGAAACCCCGTATTCTGACATAGGTAATCCCGAAGCTTTAAAAAATAATTTATCAGGTTATTGATCAAGATGATTGAGCCAAAAAGACCGATTAATTTATAGTGTTGACAAAGATGTTGTAACCGTTTTTGTAGTTGCTGCTCTCGGACATTATTCTGATAAATAAACCTAACTAACAATCAGCAGATTTTGAAATGAATTCAAAATAAATGGAAAACATTTTCACCGACGAATACTTTATGAAAAAAGCTTTGCAAGAAGCCGAAACCGCTTTTGAAAAAGGTGAAATTCCTGTTGGTGCAATCATTGTAATTGATAACAAAGTCATTGCAAGAAGTCATAATTTAACCGAATTATTAAACGATGTCACAGCTCATGCAGAAATGCAATCGATAACTGCTGCTGCAAATTTTCTTGGTGGAAAATACTTAAAAGATTGTACTTTATACGTTACACTCGAACCTTGTCAAATGTGCGCTGGTGCTTTGTATTGGAGTCAAATTTCTAAAATTGTTTTTGGTGCTCGAGACGAACAACGTGGATTTTTAACTTTAGGAACTAAATTGCATCCAAAAACTCAAGTAAATCAAGGTGTTTTAGCTCAAGAATGTGGCGACTTGATGAAACGTTTTTTTGCTGAAAAAAGAAAGTAAATAAATTACTTTTTTTACAAGAAAAATAGTCCAAAAATTTATTTTACTTTTACTACAATATTTAAAATTTATTTAAGTTATAGCATTAATTGAAAGTGTTAAAAAAGCATCTTTTCAAGACAAAAAAGTTCTAATCAATAATTCCAAAAAACACATGAAAACCAGCAAGTTAATCGGTTTGTTTCTTGCAATCTTTGTATTGCATTCTTGTTCTAAAAAATCGGCCGCCGATTTTGATTCCGACTTCTCTTTATACAAGGATTATATATCGAGTTTTTCTTCCGGTTTTGTATCGGTCAGTTCCGATATTCGTGTACAATTGGCATTCAATAAAAGTGATTGGAAACCCAACCAAGAATTAGACGAAGATTTATTTGATATTTCGCCAAGTGTTTCAGGAAAGGTTGTAGCACTTTCTAATAATACGATTGCATTTATTCCGAAAGACAAATTGGAACAAAATACGTTGTATCAAATTACGCTTCGCCTTTCTCAAATCAATGATAAAACTCCTAAAGAGTTGGAGGATTTTAAGTTTTCGATTAAAACCATAAAGCAAGATTTCATTGTCAACACTTTAGACTTACAGTCATATGACAGAGATACTTACTATTTGAATGGAACAATTAAAACTGCTGATAATCTATCCTTTGAAGAGGCTCAAAAATTATTGAAAGCAACTCAAAATGGTGATGATTTAAAAATAATCTTCGATAAAGCAACAAGCACTTCAACTGAGTTTAAATTCACAATAGACAAAATAAAACGTTTTGATGACGATAGCGAAATCACCATTGCTTGGGATGGCGATGATGCTGATATTGAGCAAGAAGGTGAAGTACAATATCCTATTCCAGGTAAAAATCAATTTAAAGTTTTAGACATTAAAATTGGTGACGAAAACAACCAATCTTTACTTATCAATTTCTCAGATCCATTAAAAAGAGATCAAGATTTTAAAGGATTAATTGCCATAGAAAATACTAATAATTTGAAATTTGCTACAATGGGCAACGTTTTAAAAGTATTTTTTAGCAATGAAGCAAAAAATTCTGAAGTAGATAATGGAAATTCAACTGAAACTATTACCGAAAGTGTAACTGCTGCTGTTGATTCTGCCGCTGTTGTGGTTGAAGCTGCTGCCGCTGCGGTTGATACTGCTGCTGTTGCTGTCGATTCAGCTGTTGCTTATGTTGAACCTGTTGTTGAAGCAGTTGAAGAAGAATCTAATGTTCAATCGTTTGCTGGAACAAAATTAGTCGAAGTTTTTCAAGGAATTGAAAGCGAATATGGCTATAAAATGAAACAAAATTATTCTGAAAAATTACAATTTGAACAAATAAAACCAGCCGTTCGATTACTAAAAAGCGGAACTATTTTACCAAGTTCCAACAATTTAAAAATCAATTTTCAAGCGGCTAATTTGAATGCTGTTGATGTAAAAGTGTACAAAATTTACAAAAACAATATCATGCAATTCTTGCAAAATAACGAACTTAACGGAACTCGAAATCTGAAACAAGTTGGACAATCGGTCGCCAAAAAAACCATCGAATTAAAACAAAATAACCTGCTCGATTATACCAAATGGAATACCTATGCTTTAGATATTTCTAAAATTGTAACTCCAGAACCAGGTGCTATTTATCGTGTGGAATTTTCATTTAAGAAAAAATATTCGCTTTACAAATGCGGAAATGAAACTGCAAATAACGAAGAAGAAAACGATGATTCGGAAGAAGAAAATGAAGATGATGTTAATTATAGTGGTAACAATTATGACTATTATTACTACGAAGAAGATTATGATTATAGAGAAAGTCTTGATCCTTGCACCGACTATTATTATTACAACAATACAACCATTGGAACCAATATTTTAGCAACCGATTTAGGAGTAATTGCTAAACGTGGTACTGATAAATCTGTAGTTATTGCTGTTAGCGATATCGTTTCTACTGATCCAGTTTCGGGTGCAACGGTTACTTTATACAATTACCAACAACAAAAAATTGCCGATTCAAGTACGGATGGCGATGGAATGGCGTCGTTCCAATTAGAGAAAATTGCCTATTTCGCAATTGTAACCAAAGGTGATCAAAGCACTTATGTAAAATTAGACGACGAATTGTCTTTATCTGTAAGTGATTTTGATGTTTCAGGCGAAACGTTACAAAAAGGTTTGAAAGGATATTTATATGGTGAACGTGGTGTTTGGCGTCCAGGCGATACGTTGTATTTGTCATTCATTCTAAATGATAATGCCAATAAATTACCAGAAAATCATCCGATAAAAATAAGAGTTAACGATCCAAGCGGAAAAACCGTGTATCAATCGGTTCAAAAAGGAACAGCTTTAAGTCATTATAAATTTGTGGTTCCAACCCAATCAAGTGCGCCAACAGGAAATTGGGAAGCGATTGTGAGTGTTGGTGGTGCTCGTTTTTACAAAAGTTTAAAAATTGAAACCATAAAACCTAATCGTTTAAAAATCAAAAATAGTTTCAATGATGCGGTGCTTTCTACAAGCAAGAATAACGTCAATAACATACAAGTGTTGTGGCTTCACGGTGCTGTAGCAAAAGATTTAAAAACCGAAGTTCAAGCCAAATTCTCACAACAAGTTACAACGTTCAAAGGATTTGACAAATATGTTTTTGATGACCCAACAAGAAGTTTTTCAACCGAAGAAATCAATATCTTTTCAGGAAAAGTTGATGGAAATGGTCGTGCTTCCATTCCTATAAAACCAACATTGCAAGGTCAAGCACCAGGAATGTTGAAAGCAGCATTTATTACAAAAGTATACGAACAAGGCGGCGATGTTTCTACCGATGTCGCTTCGACAACGTATTCTCCATATCAAACTTATATTGGTGTAAAAGCACCACAACCAAACAAATATGGTTTATTAGAAACAGGAAAAGCCAACCGATTTGATATTGTAGCCGTTTCAGAAAATGGAAAACCAAAATCAGTTCAAAATTTAGATGTTCGTGTTTACAAATTAGAATCACGTTGGTGGTGGGATGCTTCCAATGATAATTTGTCAAATTATAGTTCGTCAACCTCAACAATTGCTTACAAAAACTTTAGAGTTTCTACCGATTATTCAGGAAAAGCAAGTGTATCATTTGTAGTTCCAGAAAACGATTGGGGTAATTATTTGGTTCGTGTTTCCGATCCAAATGATGGTCACGCGACAGGAACACGAGTTTATATTGACTCGCCATATTGGTCCGCTCGTTCTAAAAACGAAGATGGAAAAGCTGCGACAATGTTACGTTTTTCAACTGATAAAGAGAAATATGCAGTTGGTGAAACCGCTAAAATATTCTTCCCATCAAGTGAAGGCGGAAGAGCTTTAATTTCGGTAGAAAACGGAACTAAAGTTGTAAAAACACTCTGGGCAAAAACCAAAAAAGGTGAAACTACTGTCGAATTACCAATTACAGGTGAAATGGCGCCAAATGTTTACCTAAATGTAACTTTATTGCAACCTCATGCTTCTACTAAAAACGATTCACCAATAAGAATGTATGGAATTGTTCCGATTGAAGTTGTTGATAAAAATACAGTTTTAGAACCACAAATTTCAATGCCAGATGTACTTCGTCCGGAGCAAACGGTAAATGTAAAAGTATCTGAAAAACAAGGCAAAGCGATGACTTATACCATTGCTGTCGTTGATGAAGGTTTATTAGATTTAACGCGTTTCAAAACTCCGAATGCTTGGGATAATTTCTATACTCGTGAAGCATTAGGCATTAGAACTTGGGATATTTATGACGATGTAATTGGTGCTTATGGCGGAAAAGTAAATCAAGTTTTCGCCATTGGTGGTGATGCCGATTTAGGTGGCGGAAAAGCTAAAAAAGCCAATCGTTTCAAACCAGTTGTGATGTATTTCGGACCATTTGAATTAGAAAAAGGCGATTCTAAAACGCATCAAATTAAACTTCCAAAATACATTGGTTCGGTTCGTACCATGGTTGTGGCTGCCAATAAAGAAAATAGCGCTTACGGAATGGCTGAAAAAGCTACACAAGTAAAAAGTCCGTTGATGGTTTTGGCTTCGTTGCCACGAAAAATTTCTCCTTCAGAAAATGTTACGATTCCTGTAACACTTTTTGCAACAGAGAAAAACATTAAAAATGTTACACTTCAAATTAAAACTAATAATGCTGTTAGAGTCATTGGAAAAGCAAGTCAAATTGTGAAATTCACCGAACCTGACGAAAAAATGGCGTATTTCAATTTAAGTGTTGGCAACGTTACCGGTATTGGAAAAGTGCAAATCATCGCCACATCAGGAAAAGAAAAATCTACTTATGATGTTGAAATTGATGTAATGAATCCAAATCCTGTTACGACAACTTACACTGATATTATCATTGAACCAAATAGTTCTAAAAAAATCTCTTGGGATTTATTTGGTGTAACCGGAAGTAATAAGTCTAAAATGGAAGTTTCATCGGTTCCAACAGTAGATTTTAGTAGAAGATTGGATTATTTAATTCAATATCCACATGGATGTGTAGAGCAAACCACATCATCGGTTTTTCCACAATTGTATTTGAATGATGTAATGGATTTAGATGCGACTTACAAACAAAGAATTCAGAAAAATGTAACAGCTGGAATCCAAAAATTAGGGAATTTCCAAGTTGCAAATGGCGGATTTGCTTATTGGCCAGGAAATGCCGAAGCTGACGATTGGGGAACATCTTATGCAGGACATTTCTTAATTGAAGCAGAGAAAAAAGGATATGTTTTACCAATTTCTTTCAAAAATAAATGGATTTCTTACCAGAAAAAAATGGCAAAACAATGGCGTTTTGAAAAACAATATGGTAACGATTTTGCTCAAGCGTATCGTCTTTACACATTAGCTTTAGCAGGTTCAGCCGATTTAGCTTCGATGAACAGACTTCGTGAAACGGTTGGAATTTCTAACGAAAGTAAATTACGTTTGGCAGCAGCTTATGCTATTATCAAACAAAATTCGGCAGGTTTAGCCTTATTGAGCAAATCAATGATTGACGAACAAAACGAAGATGGTTACTACTATTATTATGGTTCAAACGAAAGAAATCGTGCGATGGCTTTAGAAACTTTAGTATTATTAGGTCAAAAACAAAAAGCTTTTGCAATGGCAACTAAATTGGCTAAAAATCTTTCAAGTAATGAATGGATGAGCACACAAACAACTGCTTACGGATTGTACGCAATGTCAAAGTTTGCCCAAAGTAATGGTAGCAAAGGTGTTTCTGTTCAATATACAAATGGTGGAAAATCAGTTGTAATTAACACCAATAAAACTATTGCTCAACGAAATTTAGCTTTAGTTTCAGGTACTAACTCTGTTACTATTAAGAACAACAAGAATAATACGATATTCGTTCGTGTCTTGAATAGTGGAATTCTTCCTGTTGGAAAAGAAAATGTAGTACAAAACAATGTGTCGGCCAATGTAGTTTTCAAAGACCGAAAAGGCAAAGCAATCTCGGTTACTAAAATAGCTCAAGGAACAGAATTCATTGCAGAAGTTACAATTTCAAATAAGAAAAATGAATATGTAGAAAACATTGCGCTTTCGCAAATTCTACCTTCAGGATTCGAAATTGTAAATACACGATACACCGAATTTGGTGAATCAACTTCTAATGTTGCTGATTACATTGACATTCGTGATGATAGAGCCAATTATTATTTCGGTCTTCGTGGTGGCGAAACAAGAACCTTCAAAATCTTACTTAATGCTTCGTATTTAGGTAAATACTACTTACCAGGATTACAATGTGAAGCTATGTATGACAATGAATTCTTGGCTCGAACTAAAGGACAATGGGTTGAAGTGGTGAAGTAAATTATATTACTAACCCTGTCAGAGTTTTGAACTCTGACAGGGTTACTATAAAACATGAAACAAAAACTCCAAGCGTTTCTTCAACGCATTTTAAAATACATTAAAACCAACAAAAAGAAATCTGCAATTGCATTTATTCTTCTTGTGGTTTACTATTTTTCTTTGCCGAGAACACTTTTTGAAGAACCATATTCCACTGTAATTGAAAGTAATGATGGCGAATTATTAGCTGCCAAAATTGCTCGCGATGGACAATGGCGTTTTCCTGCGAAAGACAGTATTCCAGATAAATTCAAGAAATGTATTGTCTATTTTGAAGACGAGCATTTCAATTATCATTGGGGTTTTAATCCTGTGGCGATGGTCAAAGCCATACAACAAAATCGAAGCGCTGGAAAAGTAGTTCGTGGCGGAAGTACTTTGACGCAACAAGTGATTCGTTTGTCTCGAAAAAATAAAAAACGTACTTACTTTGAAAAAGTAATCGAAATAATTCTTGCAACACGATTAGAATTTCGTCATTCTAAAGAAAAAATTTTAGAATTATATGCAGCTCATGCACCTTATGGCGGAAATGTCGTTGGACTTGAAATGGCTTCTTGGCGTTATTTTGGTGTGCAATCGCATCAATTATCTTGGGCAGAAACGGCTACTTTGGCGGTTTTACCCAATGCTCCAAGTTTAATTTACCCTGGGAAAAACCAACAAAAATTACTTAAAAAACGCAACACACTTTTACTAAAATTGTTCAACGAAAAAGTTATTGATAAAATGACGTATCAGTTGTCGATTGAAGAACCATTGCCTCAAAAACCTTATAATGTTCCGCAAATTGCACCTCATTTATTGCAACGAGTTGCTAAATCTGATGAAGGAAAACGTATCAAAACTACCGTTGATATTTCGTTGCAAAATCGTGTTAATCAAATTTCGGCTTATTATTACAATCAATACAAGCAAAACGAAGTGCACAACTTGGCGATTATGGTTATTGACATTCAAAATCGTAACGTAATTAGTTATGTTGGAAATTCCCCAACGGATAAAGATCACGACAAAGATGTTGATATTATTTCGGCACCACGAAGTACAGGAAGTATTTTAAAACCTTTACTTTATGCTTCGATGTTGGATTCGGGTGAACTTCTTCCAAATACTTTGGTTGCTGATATTCCAACACAAATTTCGGGTTATGCACCGCAGAATTTTAATCTGACTTTTGATGGCGCAGTTCCAGCACAACGAGCTTTGTCACGTTCGTTAAATATCCCAGCGGTTTTGATGTTGCAAGAACACGGCGTGAATAATTTTTATGAATTACTTCAAAAATTCCAACTGAAAAACATCAATAAAAGACCAGATCATTATGGTTTATCTTTAATTCTTGGCGGTGCCGAAAGTAATCTTTGGGATTTGTGTCGAACCTATGCTAATCTTTCTTCAACCGTAAATTATTTCAATAAAACAAAAGGAAAATATCGAAATAAAGAATTTGCCGAATTGAATTACGTTAACGGATTTGAACAAGATTATGGTGATGAAACCAATCAAAAACCCATACTTGGCGCAGGTTCTATTTACCTGACTTACAACGCCATGAAAGAAGTCAACCGACCAGAAGGCGATGAAGCTTGGAGATTCTACGATTCGTCGTTAGACATTGCTTGGAAAACAGGAACCAGTTTTGGAAATCGTGATGCGTGGGCAATTGGAACCAATTCTAGATATGTCGTTGGCGTTTGGGTTGGCAATGCTTCAGGTGAAGGACGACCTCAATTGACAGGTGTTGATAGTGCCGCACCAATACTGTTTGATGTTTTTAATTTATTACCACGAAAAGCGTTTTTCAGTCCGACATTGAATGATTTAGAATATGCCGATGTTTGTACCAAAAGTGGTCATTTAGCTCAAGATGATTGCCCGAAAACCAATCAATTGATTCCTAAAAATGGCAAAAAAACTAGTATTTGTCCATATCATAAATTAGTACATTTAGATGCTTCACAACAATTTCGAGTAAACAGCAGTTGCGAAAATGTAGATAATATCGTTACCAAAAAATGGTTTGTTTTGCCACCAGTTATGGAATGGTATTACAAAAGTCAGCACATTGATTATATGCCATTGCCACCATTTAGAGCCGATTGCCAACAAACTCAACAAGCATCAATGGATTTTATTTATCCAAAAACGAATAGCAAAATATACCTTACCAAAAACTTTCAAAGTAAAGTACAACCTGTAATTCTAAAAGTGGCGCATTCCAACAAAGAAGCCAAACTTTTTTGGTATGTTGACAACGTTTACAAAGGCGAAACCCAAACGTTTCACGAAATGCAAATCGAAGCCAACACCGGTTTTCATTACATCACGGTTGTCGATGAATTTGGAAATGAAATTAATAGAAAGGTGGAATTTGTAAGAGATTAGGAGCGAATGGTTTGCGCATTCTTGGTTTCCCTATTCCTGCTTTTCGTTCTACTTCGTGCCACTACAATCAGTCCCGAAACTTCGGGATAGATTGGTTTAGTCTTTTGTGAAGTTCAAGTTTAAAAAAAACTAAAATTTTAAATACAACTTTTGAAAACTTTTGCCCTAGCCCAGATAGAAGTGGAAATCCTTTTACTTTGTTGCCTGAGGTACTCGAAGGTAACAAAGTAAAAGATTGAAACGGATAGCTGGAAATAGCTTCAAAAAAGACATAAAAAAACCGTCTCGTTAAAAAACGAGACGGTTTTTGTTATTTAATTTCTTTTCCTTGATTATCAAAAAAATGATATTCAAGGTACGTGTAAGCGTCACGAGGTATGATTTTCACCCATTTTTTATGTTCAAAGAACCACTTTGAACGTATTGATGGAAAACCTTTTTTAAGGTATGCTGCCACGAAAGGATGAACGTTAAGTTTTACTTTCTTGTGGTCTTTCATAATTTTTTCAAGTGAAAAAGTAATCTTATCTATAATTTGGATTGGCGCATCGACGTCGCTACTCAAATTATTAGGATTTTCTTCTCTTGTTTCAATATTTACTTCAGGTCTTACTCTTTGTCTAGTAATTTGAACTAATCCAAATTTACTTGGTGGTAAGATCTTGTGCTTGGCTTTATCATCTTCCATTTCTTCTTTTAAGAAATTGTATAGCACTTGACGATTTTCAGGATTTTGCATATCGATAAAATCGACTACAATAATTCCGCCCATGTCGCGAAGTCTTAACTGACGTGCAATTTCTGCTGCGGCAATCATGTTTACTTCTAGAGCAGTATCTTCCTGATTCGTTGCTTTGTTAGAACGGTTTCCGCTATTTACGTCGATAACGTGCAAAGCTTCTGTATGTTCTATAATCAAATAAGCACCTTTACTCATGGAAACTGTTCGTCCGAATGAGGTTTTTATTTGACGTTCTATATGATATTTCTCAAAAATAGGAAGGTCTTTATTTTGGTAAAGCTTCACCATGTTTTGTTTTGAAGGTGCTATTTCGGCTATATAGTCCTTCGTTTCTTGGTACAACTCTTCATCATCTACTTGAATACCGGTGAAAGTATCGTTGAAAATATCTCTAAGCATTGAAGAAACTTTGTTAAGTTCTCCTAATACTTTAGAAGGATGATGAGCAGTTGGTAATTTCTTACACATTGCAAGCCACCTATCGTTTAGGTTTTGCAAATCTTTTTCTAGTTCGGCTGTTTTTTTGCCTTCTGCTACTGTTCTCACAATAACGCCAAATCCTTTTGGTTTGACTGCTTGTACCAATTTTTTTAATCGGTCTTTTTCGGCTTTGTCTTCTATTTTTTGAGAAACAGAAACTCGGTCAGAAAAAGGGACAAGAACTAAATATCTACCGGCAAAAGAAAGCTCAGAGCTAATTCTTGGTCCTTTGGTAGAAATTGGTTCCTTTACCACTTGCACTAAAACAGATTGATTGGCGCTCAGAATATCTGAAATTGCACCATCTTTATCAATCTCTTTTTCAAACTGAAAGTTTTTTAGGGAGAAATCTTTTATTTTACCTGCGCTTACAAGTTTAATGAATTTCAAATAAGAAGCTAATTGCGGACCTAAATCATGATAATGTAAAAAGGCGTCTTTTTCATAGCCTACATTTACAAAAGCAGCATTTAATCCGGCAACAGGTTTCCTGATTTTGGCAATAAAAATATCACCTACAGCAAAACTGTTCTTTTTTTCTTCTTCTTTGTGTAATTCAATTAGTTTTCCATCTTTTAATAAGGCAAAATCTACAGCATTGTCATCCTTGCGAATGATTAATTCTTTATTCATGTTGTAAATTTTTATCCAAACTTTTTGGTTTCGGGTTTCGAGTTTCGAGTTTCGGGTTTTTCAACTCGCAACTTTCAACTTTTCAACTCGCAACTGAATTGTTAGGATGGATTAAACATTTTTTACAGGTATTTACCCGGTGAATTTTAGTTGGCAGTAGCAGTTTTCAGTTAGCAGACTGCTTACTGTGACTGAATACTGATTACTAAATTTCGTTTTCAATGAACGTTTAAAAAGAAAAAAGTAGTTTAAAACTACTTTTTCTTTTTGTGACGGTTAGCTCTCGCTCTTTTTTTACGTTTGTGCGTCGCTACCTTATGTCTCTTTCTTTTTTTACCGCTTGGCATAGGTTGATTTTTTGTGATTAATAAATAAGTTTTTTTAAACTGCTACTTCAGTTTTAGTTTTTACTCCTTCTACAAATACTTTTGCAGGTTTGAATGCTGGAATATTGTGAGCAGGAATTTTAATTGTAGTATTTTTTGAAATGTTTCTACCTGTTTTTTCGGCTCTAGTTTTAATAATAAAACTACCGAAACCTCTTAAATAAACGTTATCTCCATTTTCTAAAGAAGTTTTTACCTCTTCCATTAATGCTTCAACCGTTGATTGAACATCACCTTTTTCTAGACCTAATTTTTCTGAAATTTTCGCTACGATGTCTGCTTTCGTCATTTTCTTTCGTATTTAATAATTATGTGTATTTTTTTGAGAGTGCAAATATAGGAATTAAAAAAACAATATTTCAAGGATAATTGATTAAAATTTAATCACATAAAGTTATACTTTTGTTAATCTTAACTTATTTATGGAATTTTCTAACTCATTATTGCATTGGTATTTACAAAACAAACGTGATTTACCGTGGCGAAATACCAAACATCCTTACCCTATTTGGCTCTCAGAAATCATGCTTCAGCAAACGAGAGTAGTGCAAGGATTGCCCTATTTTTTGTCATTTATGGACGCTTTTCCTACTGTTTTTGATTTGGCGAAAGCCGATGAAGAGCAAGTTTTAAAACTTTGGCAAGGATTAGGCTATTATTCTCGTGCAAGAAATATGCACAAAACGGCACAAATTATAGCTTTTGAACTCAACGGAAATTTTCCTAATAATTATAATGACCTATTAAAACTTAAAGGAATTGGTGAATATACTGCGGCTGCCATTGCTTCTTTTGCCTTCAATGAAGTTGTTCCCGTAGTTGACGGAAATGTTTACAGAGTATTATCAAGATATTTTGATGTTGAAACTGATATTGCCTCGAGTTCTGCAAGGAAAGAGTTTACTGCTTTAGCAAATGAGTTGATTCCGAAAGATAACCCAGCGTTATTCAATCAGGCAATCATGGAATTTGGTGCTTTGCAATGTGTACCTAAAAATCCGAATTGCGAAATATGCATCTTTAATAGTAGTTGTGCTGCTTTGCAAAAGAAAAAAGTTGCCGAACTTCCAGTAAAATTTAAGAAAACCAAAGTCAGTAATAAATATTTCAATTATTTGGTTTTTTTAGATGATTCCAAAACCACTATTATTAATAAGAGAAGTGAAAAAGGAATTTGGCAGAACTTGTATGAATTTCCAATAATAGAAACTGAAAATGAAATGGATTTTGATGCTTTGTCTTCATTAGTTCATCAAAATTATTCACATTTAGAAATAGAACGCATCTTGATTTATAATGATAATCAGATTATTCACAAATTATCGCATCAAAAACTACATATTAATTTTTATAAAGTTGAAGTTTCAAAGAAATTAAACAACGGAATAGACTTGGAATCCTTAAGAAATTATCCTTTTCCGATAGTAATTTATAATTTTATTGAGAAATATTCTATTTAATTTGTAATTTTGAAATTCTCAAATTATTGAATTATGAACGGAACATTGAATAAAGTTATGCTGATTGGTCATTTAGGTGACGATATTAAGATGCATTATTTTGAAGGAGGAAACTGCATTGGACGTTTTCCATTAGCGACTAATGAAGTTTATATCAATAAATCTACCAACGAAAAAATCACTTCAACTGAATGGCACAATCTTGTGGTTAGAAATAAAGCTGCTGAAATTTGTGAAAAATACCTTACGAAAGGTGATAAAATATATGTTGAAGGCAGAATTAAATCGCGCCAATGGCAAGCTGAAGATGGTTCTACAAAATACACCACAGAAATTCAAGTTACAGAATTTACCTTTTTAAATGTGAAAAAAGATACTGAAGGCAACAAACAAATGTCAGGTTCTGAATCTAAAAACAATAACTTTGACACACCTAATTCAGCTATCGAAAACGATTTGCCTTATTAATTATGTTTAACTAATTTAATTTAATTTGGACCTAGAGCCCAGTTTTACATTATTTTCTACCGTTGACACCAACATGCTTTTTGGCATCATTGGAATTATAATTTTGCTTTTTTGTTGTTCAATGGTTGCAGCATCTGAAGTAGCTCTTTTTTCGCTTACACCTAAAGATATTTCCGATTTAGAACAAAAAAATGCTTCAAAAGCTATTGTTGTCAATCAAATGCTTTCGAAACCTAAAAAACTTTTAGCGACTATTTTAGTTGCTAATAATTTTCTTCATATCTCTATTGTAATTTTATTTTCCTTTTCATTAGATGAAGTTTTTTCAACCATCGCCTCACCACTCTTGAAATTTATTGTTGAAGTAGTTTTAGTAACGTTTCTAATTTTACTTTTTGGAGAAGTTTTACCTAAAGTTTATGCCAGTAGAAATAATATAAAATTTGCTTCGTTTATAGCCTATCCACTTTCGGTTTTAGATAAATTGCTTTCGCCAATCAGTCTACCAATGAGAGCTTTTACTAATTTTATTCAAGAGAAATTGGGCAAACAAAAAACCAACTTTTCGGTTGATCAACTTTCGCAAGCTCTGGAATTAACCTCAACTGAAGACACTTCGCAAGAAGAACAAAAACTATTGGAAGGTATCGTTTCCTTTGGAAATACGGACACGAAACAAGTTATGAGTCCAAGAATCGATTTATTTGCTTTAGACATTGAAGAAACTTTTGCTGAAATATTTCCAAAGATTGTAGAAAAAGGATATTCGCGAATTCCAGTCTACAGAGACAATATTGACCACATAGAAGGCGTTTTGTTTATTAAGGATTTGATTCCGCACATTAATAAGAAAGAATTTGATTGGAAAACATTACTCCGTGAACCCTTTTTTGTTCCTGAAAACAAGAAACTTGACGATTTATTGAAAGATTTTCAAGGCATGAAAAGTCATTTGGCCATTGTAGTTGATGAATATGGCGGAACGTCAGGAATTGTATCTTTAGAGGATGTTATTGAGGAAATTGTAGGTGATATTAGTGATGAATTTGATGATGAGAACATTAATTTTTCTCAAATTGATGATAGAAATTACTTATTTGAAGGTAAAATTAACCTAAAAGATTTCTACAGAATTATTGATGTTGACGAGGATTTATTTGAAATAAGAAAAGGAGAAGCCGAAACCTTAGCTGGATTTATTTTAGAAATATTAGGAAATTTTCCAAAAAAAGGACAAAAAATACAATTTGAAAACTGCCTATTTACCATAGAAGTAGTTGACAAAAAACGAGTTAAACAAATAAAAGTTACCATTGATGCGTAAACCATTTCATTATATAGTAGGATTGACTTTAGTTTTTAGTACATTAATTTTTACAAGTTGCAAGGACGATGTACTGCCAAAACCTTCTAGCCAATTGCGATTAGATTATCCCATAGCAGAATATGCTACTTTTGAAAATCATTGTCCTTTTTCATTCGATATTAATTCGGAAGCCGTGATTAAAGAAAAAACCGATTGTGGTTTTACGATAACTTATCCGAAGATGAAAGCAACAATTTATTTGACTTATAAATCTGTAAATGGCAATATTGATAAATTGCTTCGTGATGCTCAAAAACTAACTTACGAACACGTTATTAAAGCTGACGACATCTTGGAACAACCCTACATAAATGCAGATAAGAAAGTATATGGAATGTTTTATCGTGTTGGTGGAAATGCTGCTACTAATTCGCAATTTTATGTAACCGATAGCACTAAACATTTCTTGACTGGTTCCGTTTATTTTTATGCAAAACCCAATTACGATTCCATAATGCCAGCTGCAGATTACATTAAAAATGATATGCAAAATTTGATGGAATCGTTAAAGTGGAAGTAAAAAATATTGAATGAGTTATGGAAAGAAAATATAAAATTTGTGTTGTCGAAGACAATAAAGATTTCAGAGAAGCGATTGCTTCAATAATTTCTTTAACAAAATTCTATGACTTGTTAGGGTGTTTTGAAAACGCTGAGACTGCAATTCAATTTATATCAAATTCCCTTCCAGATGTAGTTTTGGTTGATATTAACTTACCTGGTAAAAATGGTATTGAATTAGTAGCATCCTTAAAACAAAAACACCCACAATTACATTTTTTAATGTGTACTTCCTATGATGATGATGAAAAAATTTTTGATAGCTTAAAAGTTGGTGCTAGTGGATATATCTTAAAATCTGATGGGCCAATTAAAATTATTGAGGCGATAACCGAACTTTTTGAAGGAGGAAGTCCAATGACAAGCAGTATTGCTCGAAAAGTTGTCAGTAGTTTTTCTTCAATTAATACTTCCAATAATACCACTCAATCATTAACAAATAGAGAAGTTGAAATACTATCATTACTCTCAAAAGGATTATTAAATAAAGAAGTTGCCGACCAATTATTCATAAGTACAGGAACGGTTAAAAAGCACATTCAAAACATTTATGAAAAGCTTCATGTAAATACAAGAATAGAAGCTGTAAACAAATATTTAAAACGATAAATAATAATTTTCTTTTTACACATAATACGCCATAAGGCGTATTTTTTTTTGCTCACTTTTTTAAAAAAACAATGAATCTTTGATAAATAGGTGTTTAACAATCTATTTGATAATTAATTAATTACGTCAAAAATACTCCCATTTCGGTATTGTTTTGATTTTCATTATGAAACAATTTTACAAAGAATTTAAAATTGAAAATTATGAAAACAAAAAAAATCATGTACTACAAAAAAAAACCTCCCTAATACATAAGAACTAAAGAAATGTAAAAAATTAAAAAATAGGATTATCCTAAAAGTAAAAAGTAAAATCATTAAAAATATAATATTATGAATAATATAAAAGTTACACAAAAAGCTGTCATTAAAGATCCAAATTTGATGTTAATTAAAGAAAAAGTTGAGAACTTATGTAAGGCATCAATTTTACAATCTATTAGTGCGAAAAGAGATTCAAATCTTTACAAATATGACTTTAAAGATAGTAAAATTAACAAACAAGAATTTACTTCTCTTGGTACTGTTTTTGGAAAATATTATGATACTCTATCGGTTGAATCAAAAAAGAACTTTTACAAAAATGTTTATACAAAAAATTCATCAGATCAGAAACTAACACAATTTATCAGCCAATCTAAAATAGATTTAAAGAAAAATTTAAGTGTATTTGAGCAATTTAATTTCGCTTCAGATTTACAATTTGTAACAAATATTAATGCAAAATTGATTGAAAATACCTTTTCAAGTTTCGTTTCTACAGAATTTACAACTTTAGCAACTCCTGCACCAGCGCCAAAAAAAATAAAGGAAGTTCATTTTAAACTAGAAAGTATTAAATGTCTTGACGAAACTGATCCAGAATTTTTGGGTAGTGACAAAATCGCAATTGGTGGTGCTGCAACAGATGATAAAGGTGAAACATCTAAAATTAGTAAAAGAGATCTTGGCAGTAATTTTAATGATGGAACTAACGTGAATTTTAATCCTGACTTATTATTTAAAAGGTTTGTTTTAAACGACAATACATATCCTAAAAGCTTTGTTATAATTCCATTTCTTGCTGAAATAGATAATGGTGGTTTTTCAGACTTTTTAAATGAAGCCTATAAATCAATTAAAGATGCTGTAGCTATCTTATTAGGTGCGGCTGGTGCGGCAGCTGGTGCTTGGATTGGCGCTCAAATTGGTGGAACTGTTGGATCTGCAGTGGCGGGTCCGATTGGAACAATTATTGGCATTCTTGCAGGATTAATTTTAGGAGCACTTATTGGCTGGTTGGTTCAATCACTTATGGATGATATTTTTCAAATAACGGATGAACATTTTTCTGGAATAACGTTAGAAAATGCTAGTTCAAATTTTAATGGTAACGATACTTCACCTGTTTACAGAATGATTTTTAGCGACCATAATGCTAGATATCGTCTGAAATATTATTGGGAAATAGTAAGAGCATAAAAAGGTAAAAAGAGATGGTATTTATTTATCATCTCTTTTAATTAAATTTACCTAATTATTAATATCAAATATTCAAATTATGAAAACAAGATTTTTAATTTTCAGCAATCTACTGACGTTGTCGCTTTTATTCTTAATTTCATGTAGAAACCAATTCACGTCACAACAATCATTTGCGAACATTTGCGAATATGATAGTGAATCACTTTTAGATATAGAAACAGCAAAAGGTTTGGTAAATAATTATAAACAATCTCTAGAATCTATCGAAAGAATTAATAATACTAGTTTATCACCATTAAATTATTGGGAAAAAGATGCCAGAAGTTCTTGGTTTAGTTACAATGACCTAACAAAATTTTTATGTGCAATGAAAAGAGATATTGGCGATGGTGTTCCACAAGAAAATCTTGGAGTTAGAATATATTATGGAAGATATCCTGACAACTCAAATTTTAGAGGTCAATTAGAAAATGTCGATCAACAATATGGACATAAGCATTGTGTTTTCTTTGTGCCAACTGTAGATGTAAAATTTAAAAACGGTACTTTTCACAAAGATTTTGTAAAAAGTGTTGGCAAAAAAAGCACCATTTTTTCTTCTAAAAATCATGGTAATTTAGTTCCTCCTGATGGATATACTGGAAGTGCTATTTATAATGATAATGGCGAAATAATTAATTCTCTCAATTAAAATTAATGAGTACTATAAGCTCATTAAGAACTGTTTTAAATATAATTGAAGCTTTAACTTTTATAATAGCTTTATATTGTTACAAAGGAAATAAATCTCATAGAAAGTTTATTTTTTACTTTGCTTTCATTGTATTTTCAGAAATGATTGGAAAAATCTTTGACATATACCGGTATTTGGAATTGACAAAGTATTGGTACAATTTTATAGTAATTCCTACAGAATTCTTTTTTTGGTATTTTTTTCTTCTGACAAATTTTAAAAAGAAAAAAGAAAAGTTGATTGTTAAAATTGGAATTCTATTGTTAACATGTTCATTTATAATCGAATGGATGTTTTTTTATGATGCAAAAGCAGTTTTCGTTTCATTATCATACACTTTTGGTAATTTAGTATTACTATTGTTGATACTGATTTACTTTAAACAGTTAATTCATTCTAAAAGAATACTTAACTTTGATAAAGAATTAGAATTTTGGCTATGTAGCGGATTGTTACTTTTTTATCTAGGAACGTTTCCTGTTTTTGGTTTATACAACTACTTTTTAGATAATTATCCAAACGACCTTAAAATGTTTTATATTTTTATGCTGGTTTTAAACTGCCTTATGTATACATTATTTTCTATTGGAATGCTATGGACAAAACCGAAATAAATATTTTTTTAACAATTACATTCTTTATCATCTTAACAATGATGATTGGATTATTTTATTTTATTTTTCAATTTAGAAAAAGAAAAATTCAAGAAGAGCTCGAAAAACTAAAAACTATTCATCTTGAACGCGAAAGAATTATAAAAGATCTTCATGACGAATTAGGTGGTAGCATAAATAGTATTCAAATAATTAGCTGCTTAATAATAAATAACAACTTAGATTCTCAAAAAACAGCAGAAAGTGTTTTAAAAATATCCGAAATTTCTAAATCTGTTTCACAACAAATAAATATGGTAATTTGGAGTTTGGATACACAAAAAGACACCTTAATCAATCTTATAGAATACATAAAACAATATTGTACACAGTTTTTTGAACCTACAAATATTGAATTGATTATTAATAATGATTATGATAATAAAATTATTTCTGTTGGTGGTTTTTACAGGAAAAACATATTTTTAACGGTTAAGGAAATTGTCAATAATTGCGTAAAGCATTCTAAAGCTTCAAGTGTAAATTTAAGCATAACAACAAAAAATAATGAACTTATAATATCGATTCGAGATAACGGAATAGGCATTCAAAATCACAACCCTTTTGGAAATGGCTTAACTAACATTAAAAAAAGAATTAAGTATATAAATGGAGAATTGTACTTTGAAAATGAAAAAGGAACTCATATTTGGTTTAAAGTACAAACATTTAATTTTAATAATTAATAATTTTACTTAACCGAGATAGCACTAAACATTTCTTGACAGGTTCCGTTTATTTTTATGCCAAACCAAATTACGATTCGATAATGCCAGCTGCAGATTACATCAAAATGATATGCAAAATTTAATGGAATCGTTAAAGTGGAAATAAAATAAGAAAGGATTTGCAATTACGAATCCTTTCCATTATTATATTGAATTAATAATTAAGCTTTATTTCCAAGTTTTACATCAGAAACTTTGTAGGTTTTTCCGTCAGCACAAGATTCTGCTGCTTTTACTAAATCGTCTGATTTTAATTTGTCTAAATCAAAATTTACTATTGCTGTTTTTGTTTCAAAATCTACTTTTGCTTTTTGAACACCTTCCATTTCAGCTAATTTTTCTTCAATGGTTTTAGCACAACCAACTGCACACGTCATTCCTTCAATGTGAAATGTTGCCGTTTCAGGTTTTGTTGCTGCTGCAATTTCTTTTTTGGCAGTAGCTTCTTCTTTAACTTCTGTTGGTTTACTATCTGAATTTTTGCATCCCACAAAAAGTACTGATGCCAATGCTAAACCAAAGATTGCTTTTGAAATTCTCATTGTATTTATGTTTTTTAAATTTTTTGATTCTTATTAGTTTTACAAAATTACAACTTTTTTTATGCTACAATTCATAAAATTATGTCAATTTTGTGGTGCTAAAAAAATGCTATGCAAACAAATACATTAAAATGGTTTTTTCTAACCGTTCTTGCCTTGATTTGGGGAAGTTCATTTATCTTAATTAAGAAAGGATTGGTTGGATTATCTCCGATGCAATTAGGTTCATTGCGAATAATTTTCTCTGCTTTATTTCTAATCATAATTGGATTTAAAAGTATCACAGAAATCAAGCAACATCAATGGAAGTATATTGCGTTAACTTCTTTGTTTGGCACTTTTATTCCGGCATTTCTTTTTGCAATTGCTCAAACACAAATTAGCAGTTCGGTAAGTTCTATTTTAAATTCACTTACACCTTTAAACACGTTAATTATTGGCGGATTAGCCTTCGGTATAAGCTTCAAACGCACTCAGGTTTTTGGCGTAATCATTGGTTTAGTTGGAACACTTTTACTAATCGTAAATGGTGCAATAAATCATCCCAATCAGAATTATTGGTACACAATTTTGGTTCTTGTGGCTTCTATTTGTTATGCAACAAATGTGAATTTACTAAAGAAACATTTATCTGATGTTAAACCTTTAAGTATTTCTACTGGAAACTTTTTAGTAATGTTGGTTCCTGCTTTGATTGTACTATTCTCAACCGATTTTTTAACCGTTGTAGAAAACGCAGAAGTTCAAAACTCGATGCTTTACATCATCATTCTTGGCGTTGTTGGAACAGGAATTGCGAATATTATTTTCTTTAAATTGATTCAAATGTCATCACCTGTTTTTGCTACTTCAGTAACCTATTTAATTCCTGTTGTAGCATTCTTTTGGGGATTATTAGACAATGAAATGCTTACGCCAATTCAATTTATTGGAGCATTTATTATTTTGATTGGAGTTTATTTGTCGAGTAAGAAATAGTGTTCAGTGTTAAAGATAAAAAAAACCGTTTCACGTTATGTGAAACGGTCTTTAACTTTATTATTTCTACCTAATTATTGAAAATCAGCATCAGAAACTCCTTCGTTGATTTTAATTTCGGTCATTTTTAAATCTAGTTCAAAACCTTGATTAACAATTAAATTAAAAGGAACTTTTACACCTTTAACTTCTTTGTAATCGTTATACATTGTTGATACCGTCATTTTTTGATCACCACGCTCTACAATTTTAGCATCAGCAACTTTCAATCCTGTCTTCACATCATAGTAAAGAGAAGTTTTTCCGTTTTTGATAACATAAGCTTCAACACCATTCATTTCTTCAATTCCATCAATAGTTACATCAGCTTTTTTAGCAAGAAGTAATTCTTCAAAAGTAGTTGCAGTAGCTTTTTTATCAGCATACTCTTCAGCAGACAACTCTTTTCTTTGACCTTGAGATGCAGTATAACCTGCTTTATCGCCAATTACTTGTTTAGATAATTCACCCATTCCTTCCATTTCCATTACAGAAGAAGTTCTTCCTTTTGCATCTCTTTTAGATGTTAATTTTAATGGTGCTGGAGCTTGAGGAATAGAACCTGAACCTGTAGCATAAATAGTTTTTACAGCTGCAACTGCTTTTTGCCCACCAATTGCATTGATATAATTATCCATAACTGTTTTAACCGTAACACCTGCAGGAGTTGGTTTTTTCATTTTTGGCTTCTCTGTTGGATTTCCAAATTTATCAAAATAGAACATTGGTATTTTCAATTTTTCTAAACCAGGAATAACTTCTGAACCTTTACCAGTAACAATAATTCTCAAATTATCTTCAAGGAAATATTTATTCATAACTCTCATTACATCATCAGCAGTAACTGCCTGAATATTTTTGATATAATTTTCATAGAAATCAACAGGTAAACCTTCTGTTTCGATGTTTAATGCAAAACGAGCAATAGTTTGTGGTTTTTCAACATTCATAACAAAACGTCCTACATAACCAGCTTTTACATTATTTAAAGTCTCATCAGATACTTTTTCAGTTCTAATTCTTTTAATTTCTTTCAAAAATTCAACAACGGCACTGTCAGTAACTGAATTTCTTACTTGAGAATTTGCTTTGAATTTACTTGACATATATTTACTAGAACCAACACTTGAACGAGCTCCATAAGTCCAACCATGAGCTTCACGTAAATTCATGTTTAAATAACTATTAAAATCACCACCAAGAACTTGATTAGCAACAATAACTGGAAAATAATCAGGATCTGACAACTTCAAATCTACGGTATTTACAAGTGCAATTTCAGACTGAACTGCATTTGGCATGTCCACAAAATTGATTTGTGTGTATTGTAAATTTTTAGGATTAGAATAAGTTAACTGTGGCGCTTTTGCTTTTACCCAAACTCCATATAACTTTTCTACTAACTTTTTAGTTTCTTTATAATTTACATCTCCAATAATAACTAGATAAGCTTTTTCAGGAACAAAATAAGAACCGTAATTTGCTTTTACATCAGCAAGTGATACATTATTGATTGTTTCTTCTGTCAAATATTCTCCTGATGGATGACTTTTACCATAAACAAGGACATTTTCAACTCTTGAAGCAACAGCAGGAACACTTTTTTCTTGAGTTTTTAATCCTTCAATAAGTTTTTCTTTCTCTTTATCAAATTCTTCTTGAGTAAAATTTGGATTTAAAGAACCTTCTGCCATTAATTCTAAAATTCTTTTTGAATATTTAGACAACCCACTTGCAAAAGCTCCTCCTGAATTAAAACTAATATCAGCTCCAAGAAAATCTACTTCTTCATTGAAAGCATCTTTAGAAATTTTCATTGAACCATTACCTATCAATGAACTTGTTAAATCAGCAACTCCTTTTTTATCTCCTTCAGCATAAGGTGCATTATCAATTGATAAATTATAGGAAACTCTTGGAAGTTTATGGTCTTCAACAACTAAAACTTTCAAGCCATTTGGAAGTATAAATGATACAGGCTTTTTTAAATTTATTTTTGGTGCTGGACCTGGTTTTGGCTGTGTTCTATCTTGTGCTTGCATAGTTATTGTTAAAAACAAGCTTACTATTAAAATTATTTTTCTCATGATTTCTTATTATTTGTTTTCAGCTTTGTCTTTTGCAGGAACATAATCCAAGATTAATCTTTGATTTGGATTCAAATATTTTTTTGCAATATCTCTAATTTCTTCACGAGTTATTGAACGGTAAATTTCAATTTCAGTGTTAATTAAATTGATATCGCCATACAACATATAATATGTAGCTAAATTTTCTGCAACTCCTTCAACGCTTGAATTATTGTTTACATAATTGTTATCATATTTGTTTTTCAATTTTTGTAAATCATTTTCTGAAATCAATTCTGTTTGAAGTTTTACAATTTCTTCGTCAGTTTCTTTGATAATATCAGCCGATGTAAAATCTCCTTGTGGTATTCCAATAATCATATATGAACTATAATCTTCTTGACTATAATTGAATGAACTTAATTGAAGTGCCATTTTCTTTTCATCAACAATTTTCTTGTACAATCTTGAACTTTTTCCATCACTCAATAATGTAGAAATCATATCTAAAACTCTAGCATCTCTTGTTTTCATTGATGGTGTTCTGTATGCTGCAACAACCATTGGTTTTTGAATATTTGGATCTTCGTAAGTCGCATTGATTTGTTGCGTTATTGGTTCTTCAACAAATGTTTGTTTTACAGGCTTTACACCAGCAGGAATTGGACCAAAATATTTCTCAATCCATTCTTTAGTTTTTGCAATATCTAATTGACCTGCAACAACTAAAACAGCATTTTTAGGGCAATAGAATTTTTTATTAAAAGCTTGAAACTCCTCTAAAGTAGCTGCGTCTAAATGTTCCATTGAACCAATTGTAGCCCAACGATAAGGATGAACTTTAAACAAATTCTTTTTAACTTGAGCAATCCAACTTCCATAAGGCTGATTGTCAACACGAAGACGTTTTTCTTCTTTAACTACTTCATTTTGAGTATCAACTCCAATTTGGTTAATTACAGGATGCATTAATCTTTCAGATTCCATCCATAAACCTAATTCCAAATTATTAGATGGAAAAACTTCAAAATAATACGTTCTATCGTCAGAAGTATTAGCGTTATTTGTTCCTCCATTTCCTGTCACAATTTTGAACCACTCACCCCTTTTGATGTTTTGAGTTCCTTCAAATAATAAATGTTCAAAAAAGTGAGCAAAACCTGTTCTTTCAGGATTTTCATCTTTTGAACCTACGTGATACATAACCGAAGTTATAACTACAGGAGCAGATGGATCATTGTGCAAAACGACATGCATTCCATTAGCTAAATCGTATTCCTCAAAAGCTACCTTTTGAGCATGAGCTGTTACTCCAAGCATAAGCATTGAACTTAAAGCGATTAAAGATTTTTTCATAAAAACTATTTATAAATTTAGTTGATAGCACAATTAGTATAGTAATTGCTATTTCTGTTACACAAAAATAGATTTTTTTATTACTACACATTAAAGTTTTATCTTTTAATTCTAAAAAAACATAACGAACTGATTTCTAAGTAAAACTTTTTTATAATTGAGTTGTATGAGAAGAATTTATTTGTATATTTGCAACCTTAAAAAAATTAACTAAACAATTTGTTATGTACGCAATCGTAGAGATAGCAGGGCAACAATTTAAAGTAAGCAAAGACTTAAAGGTTTATGTTCACCGTTTGGCTAGTGAAGAAGGTTCAAAAGTTTCTTTTGACAAAGTTCTTTTATTAGACGATAATGGAAATGTAACTTTAGGCGCCCCAGCTATAGAAGGTGCTTCTGTTGAAGCAAAAGTGTTACAACACTTAAAAGGTGATAAAGTAATTATTTTCAAAAAGAAAAGAAGAAAAGGTTACAAAAAAAGAAATGGTCACCGTCAAAGTTTTACACAAATCCTAATTGAAGGAATTGTTGCAACAGGTGCTAAAAAAGCAGCTCCAAAAGCAGAAAAAGTAGAAGCTCCAAAAGCTGAGAAAGCTCCAAAAGCAGAAAAACTTGTAGAAGCTGTTGAAGAAAAAGCTCCAAAAGCTCCAAAAGCAAAAAAAGGTGATGATTTAGTAATCATTGAAGGAATTGGTCCAAAAGCGGCTGAAGCATTAGTTGCTGCTGGAATTGATACATTTGCAAAATTAGCTACTGCTTCTGCTGAAGAAGTAAAAGCAATCTTAGATGCATCTACTTCAAAAGTACAACATTTAGATCCAACTACTTGGGCACAACAAGCTCAATTAGCTGCTGATGGCAAAATGGATGAATTAAAAAAATTACAAGATGAATTAAACGGTGGTAAAGCTGTTTAATTTTAGTATTAACTTATAAAACCAATACATCATGGCTCACAAGAAAGGTGTCGGTAGTTCGAAGAATGGTAGAGAATCACATTCAAAACGTTTAGGCGTTAAGATATATGGTGGTCAAGCTGCAATTGCTGGAAACATTATCGTAAGACAAAGAGGTTCAAAACACAATCCAGGTGAAAATGTTTACATGGGTAACGATCATACTTTACATGCTAAAGTTGATGGTATTGTGAAATTTCAGAAAAAAGCTGACGATAAGTCGTTTGTTTCTATTATTCCTTTTGAAGCATAATCTAAATTATTTTAGATAATAAAAAAAACCTGTTCAATGAACAGGTTTTTTTTATTCCGTAAATTCCAAAAAAAATAAAACCATCCGTAAAGAATGGTTTTATGTGAAATAATAAAATTTCAATTTTTATTCTATATCTTTCATTTTGAAGGATTCCATAAATGCAGTTGTATAATTTCCCGCAACATAATCTGGTTCATCCATCAATTGTCTATGAAAAGGAATAGTTGTTTTAATTCCTTCAATATAAAATTCATCTAAAGCACGCTTCATTTTATTGATAGCTTCTTCACGTGTTTGCGCTGTTGTAATCAACTTTGCAATCATAGAGTCATAATTTGGAGGAATTGTATATCCAGCATAAACGTGTGTATCTAAACGTACACCATGTCCGCCTGGAGCATGAAGAACTGTAATTTTTCCTGGCGAAGGGCGAAAATCATTATATGGATCTTCAGCGTTTATACGACATTCTATAGAGTGTAATTGAGGTAAATAATTTTTACCAGAAATCGGCACACCAGCAGCAACAAGAATTTGCTCACGAATCAAATCGTAATCGATAACTTGTTCAGTAATTGGGTGTTCTACTTGGATACGAGTATTCATTTCCATGAAGTAGAAATTTCTGTGTTTATCTACTAGAAACTCAACCGTACCAGCGCCTTCATATTTAATATATTCAGCCGCTTTTACAGCAGCTTCACCCATTTTATGACGTAATTCATCAGTCATGAATGGTGAAGGTGTTTCTTCGGTTAATTTTTGGTGACGTCTTTGAACAGAACAATCTCTTTCTGAAAGGTGACAAGCTTTTCCATAAGAATCTCCAACAACTTGAATTTCGATATGACGTGGCTCTTCAATAAGTTTTTCCATGTACATACCGTCATTTCCAAATGCTGCTGCTGCTTCTTGACGAGCACTTTCCCATGCTTTTAGCAAATCTTCCTCTTTCCAAATAGCACGCATTCCTTTACCTCCACCTCCAGCAGTTGCTTTCATCATTACTGGATATCCAATTTTTTTAGCAACTTCTACAGCGTCTTCATAAGAATCTAAAATCCCTTCTGAACCTGGAACGCATGGAACTCCTGCTTCAATCATAGTTGATTTTGCAGTAGCCTTATCACCCATTCTATCAATCATTTCTGGTGAAGCACCAATAAACTTGATTCCATGTTCTTGACAAATTTTTGAAAATTTAGCATTTTCAGACAAAAAACCATAACCTGGATGAATTGCATCAGCATTTGTAATCTCTGCTGCTGCAATAATATTTGACATTTTTAAGTAAGATAAATTACTTGGTGGTGGACCAATACAAACTGCTTCGTCTGCAAACTTCACATGTAAACTTTCGGCATCAGCTGTTGAGTAAACCGCTACTGTTTTAATGCCCATTTCTCTACAAGTTCTAATTACTCTTAGAGCAATTTCACCTCTGTTGGCAATTAATATTTTTTTAAACATCTTCTTTTAATTTAGATTATTAGACAATTGGATTGTTGGATTTTTGGATAATTAGAAATCTACACAGTACTAAAAACCTAAAAATCTGAAACCTAAATTAAGATGGGTCAACCAAGAATAAAGGTTGATCAAATTCAACTGGAGACATATCATCAACTAAAATTTTAACAATTTTACCTGAAATTTCTGCTTCAATTTCATTGAATAATTTCATTGCTTCAACAACACATAACACATCACCTTTTCCAATTGTTGCACCAACTTCTACAAACGGAGCTTTATCTGGAGCTGGCTTTCTATAAAATGTTCCAATCATTGGAGATTTTACTGTAATATATTTTGCATTATCGTCTGCTGGTGTTGCCGCTGGAGCAGCTGGAGCTTGAGAAACTGGAGCTTGAGCAATTTGCGGCACAGCTTGTTGCATCGGAGCTTGTTGAACATAAGTTATATCTGGAGTATTACCTTCTAAAGTAGTTCGTATAGTGATTTTAATATCACCAGTTTCTAACTTTACTTCAGCAACACCTGAATTTGATACAAATTTGATTAGGTTTTGAATTTCTTTTAAATCCATAATTATTTGTTTTTAGTTATAGTTTTTTATTGTTTGTTGTATGCCCATTTAAGGTAAATCGAACCCCATGTAAATCCGCCACCAAACGCAGCAAATATTAGGTTATCACCTTTTTTAAATTTATCTTCAAAATCACTCAATAATAATGGTAATGTTCCTGAAGTTGTATTACCATATTTGTGAATATTTACTAATACTTTTTCTTCTTCAAGTCCCATTCTAGAAGCAGTAGCATCAATAATTCTTTTGTTAGCCTGATGCGCAATTAACCAATTGATATCGTCTTTAGTTAAATTATTACGCTCCATTATTTTTTCACTCACATCTGCCATACCCGAAACCGCATATTTAAATACAGTTTTACCATCTTGAAAAACATAATGCTGACTATTTTCAACTGTTTCCTTTGAAGCAGGTAAAATAGAACCTCCTGCATCAATTTTTAAATATTCTCTACCAATTCCATCGGAACGTAAAAATTCATCTTGCAATCCCAGCCCTTCATTATTAGGCTCAAACAAAACTGCACCAGCACCATCACCAAAAATGATACATGTTGCTCTGTCTGTATAATCTATAATCGAAGACATTTTATCAGCTCCAATTAATAATACTTTTTTATATCTACCCGATTGAACATAAGCAGCAGCAGCTGACATTCCATAAAGAAAACTAGAACATGCCGCAGATAAATCATATGCAAAAGCATTTACTGCACCTATTTGTGTTGCAACATATACACCAGTTGTTGCAACTGGCATATCAGGAGTTGCTGTAGCCATGATTACTAAATCAATTTCTGCAGGATTTACATTCCCTCTTTTAATTAAATCTTGAGCGGCTTTTATTGCTAAATAAGAAGTTCCTTTACCAGATTCTTTTAATAATCTTCTCTCTTTTATCCCTGTTCTTGTTGTTATCCATTCATCATTAGTGTCAACCAAAGTTTCTAAAACCTGATTTGAAAGAACAAAATCTGGAACATAACCACCGACAGCGGTAATTGCGGCTGTAATTGTACTCATATTACTATTTTATAATCTCTTTAAAAAGTAAATTTTAAAAGAGGTGGAATTTACAAAAAATTATTTAGTTATAATTAAATTTTATAAAAAACAAAAAACTCTCACATTGTAGTGAGAGTTTAAGTGTATATTTAAAAATATATTAAGCAGCAGCTACTGATTTATCAATAACAACTTGACCTCTGTAATACATTTTTCCTTCATGCCAGTAAGCTCTGTGGTATAAATGCGCTTCGCCTGTTACAGGACAAGTTGCAATTGTTGCAGCAGTTGCTTTGTAATGAGTTCTTCTCTTATCTCTTCTTGTTTTCGAGATTTTTCTTTTAGGATGTGCCATTTTACTATATTATTTATCCGTTAATAGTTGTTTTAATTTGTCCCAACGTGGGTCAGTATTTTCTTCTTTTTTACTCTCTTCTTTTTGTTCTTTTATTGTTAGTTTAGATAATTTTTCTATTGCTTCAGATTGCAAAGTACCATCTTTTACACCAGGATGAACTCTTTTTAATGGAACAGATAAAACTATCATCTCATATATATATTGTGATATATCTATTTGATGCTCACCATGAGGCAAAATCAATAACTCTTCGTTATCATTATTAAACTCATCTCCAAAATTAACAACTAATTTTATTTTCCCTTTTATTGGAAGATTAAACATTTCGTTTGTTAAATCACAAGGCACATAAATTGTACCCTTGTGTTTGAAAGAAAGCTCTAACATGGTGCTTTTTTTCTCTAAAACTACATTTACATTGATATCACAATCTTCATATTCGTGATAATCAAAACTATCAAAGAACTTTTTATTAATTTGATACTCAAATTGATGTTTTCCTAACTTTAATCCTATAAATGGAATTAAAAATTCATTTGTAACTTTCATCATTTCATCAATTTGTCCAAAACCGAAGATTCGACTTTGGGAGTGCAAAGATATAAATTAATTATAAATTCAAAAGCGTTACGCACCTTTTTTTGTTTCTAATTGAATTTCTTTTATTTTTAGTGGGTTTTTTGAGAGTTCTAAATACTCATTTCGTGAATGATAAACATCAATTGCAAGATAAACTGCTTCTTTGAAAGAACTATTATCTGCTAATCCTTTTCCTGCAATTTCATATGCCGTTCCATGATCTGGAGAAGTTCTTATTTTATCTAAACCCGCAGTATAGTTTACACCACTACCAAATGAAAGTGTTTTAAAAGGTATTAAACCTTGATCATGGTAGGTTGCAATAACAGCATCAAATTTTTCATACTGGCCACTTCCAAAAAAACCATCAGCAGAATAAGGTCCAAATGCTAAAATTCCTTTGTCAAATAATTTTTTTATGGCTGGTTTCAAAATTTCATCATCTTCTTTACCTATTACACCATTATCTCCAGCATGTGGATTCAAAGCTAAAATAGCAATTTTAGGTTTTGTAATACTGAAATCTTGTTTCAGTGTCAAGTTAATGGTTTCAATTTTTTGGAAAATTAATTTTTCTGTCAAATGTTTTGCAACGTCATTAACAGGAACATGATCTGTCAACAACCCAACTCTTAGATTATCTTGAACCATTAACATTAATGCGTTTCCTGCCAATTCTTTATCCAAATAATCTGTATGTCCAGGAAACTTAAATTCTTCCGATTGAATATTGTATTTATTAATTGGAGCTGTCACCAAAACATCAACCAAACCTTCTTTAAGTGCTTTTGTTGCTGCAACAAATGATTTAATAGCGTATTTACCTACGTTTTCATCATTTTGACCAAAATTAATATCAACTCCTTCTCTCCAAACATTTAAAACATTAATTTTACCTTTAACTAATTGTTCTATTTTATCAATTCCATGAAGAGCTACATCAGAATTCAAATTTCGTTTTATGAAAGAAAGAATTTTTACATTAGCAAAAATTACAGGCGTGCACAGTTCTAACATTCGAGTATCTTCAAATGTTTTTAATATTACTTCGCTTCCAATACCGTTTAAATCTCCAATTGAAATTCCAACAATTATATTTTCTGCTTTTTTCATAGTGACTCTTCTTATTTATTGCTATTTTTGAAGTGCAAATTTAGTAAAATAAAACGACAAATGTTTACAGGAATTATAGAAACACTAGGAACAATAAAAGACATTAAAAAAGAAGAAGAAAATTTTCACATTACGGTTAATTCATCCATTACTAATGAACTAAAAATTGATCAAAGTGTTGCACACAATGGTGTTTGTTTGACTGTTGTAGGGATTGAAAATGACAATTACACGGTAACCGCAATTAAAGAAACAATTGACAAAACCAATGTTGGAAGTTGGAAAATTAATGATTTTGTTAATCTTGAGCGCGCAATGAAACTTGGTGATCGTCTAGATGGTCATATTGTTCAAGGGCATGTTGATCATATTGGAGTATGTAAATCAATTGAGGAAACTAACGGCAGTTGGAAATATACCTTTGAATATGATGCTTCTTTAAATAATTTAACTATTGAAAAAGGTTCTATTACTGTAAATGGTGTTAGTTTAACTGTTGTAGATTCGAAAATTAATGAATTTAGTGTAGCTATTATTCCTTATACCTATCAACATACCAACTTTAACACCTTTGTTATTGGTACAAAAATAAATTTAGAATTTGATGTAATTGGAAAATATGTTTCTAAACTTCATTCCATAAGATAATAAATTGTGACAAAAATAAAAAAAGCTTCAAAATTAATTTGAAGCTTTTTTTATTCTGTATATTTTGTATAATCCAAAAACCAATGATAAGAATACAACAAAAGTAATCCAACCATCAATTGGCAACCCTGGAGGTGGTGGAATTGGTGGCGGAGGATCAGGTGCTGCAAACATAACGTTACAACCCAAAAGACCTACTAATAATAAAACTTTTCTACTTGGGACAATTCTCATAGGGCGTAAAAGTAAAAAAAAAATCTCTTTATCAAAATATTTTCGCTTATAATTTAATACTTGTAGAAATTTAATGACAATTTGTTAACTTAATCTACTTGTTGTTATTATAAACGTAAAATAATTGTTTTTAGTTTTCAAAAAATAAAAAAAGACTTCAAAAAAGAAGTCTTTTTAAAATGTGGTCCCACTTGGGCTCGAACCAAGGACCACCTGATTATGAGTCAGGTGCTCTAACCAACTGAGCTATAGGACCGATTATGAGGTTGCAATATTACTACTATTTTTAATTTATTGCAAGTGTTTTTTTGTTTTTGATTTTTTAGATTTTATATATTTTCATAATTGTTTGAAATTCAATTATTCTATTCTATTTCTTGACATAATTCTATCAAAACTCCATTAGTGGTTTTTGGGTGTAAAAAAGCTACAAGTTTATTATCAGCTCCTTTTTTTGGGACTGCATTTAGCAAAATGAACCCTTCTTCTTCTAATCTTTTCATTTCTGATACAATATCTTTTACATCAAAAGCGATATGATGAATTCCTTCTCCTTTTTTTTCAATGAATTTTGCAATTGGACTATCTGGATTTGTGGCTTCAAGTAATTCTATCTTATTTGGACCATTCATGAAAAAAGAGGTTTTTACTCCTTCACTTGCTACTTCTTCTTGTTTATATGCAGGCGCGCCAAATAATTTTTCAAATAATAAATTAGATGTTTCTAAACTTTTTACGGCTATTCCTATGTGTTCTATTTTTCTCATGCTTTTTTGCCACAAAGTCTCTAAGACTCTAAGGTTTTGTAAAATTAAGTAATTTCCAAAAATTAATTTAAAAAAAGTAACCTTAAAAATTAAATTTCTGAAACAACACATAGTAGAAAAAATTAAACTTTGCGCCTTTGAGTCTTCGTGGCTTTAAAAAAATCGTATTTTTGCACTATGGAAACAAATAGACAGAAAAAAATAGGAAGTGTTCTACAAAATGATTTAGTAGATATTCTTCAAGGTGAAGTGAGAAAAAACGGACTTACAAATTTGATAATTTCGGTTTCTAAAGTTAGTGTTACAACCGATTTAGGTGTGGCGCGTGTATATTTAAGTGTATTCCCTCAAGATAAAGCTAAAGAAATTTTAGAAGCAGTAAAATCAAATGCTCCTTTAATTAAACACGATTTATCACAGAGAGTAAAACTGCAATTACGTAAAGTACCTAATCTTTCCTTTTACATTGATGATTCTTTGGATTATATTGAAAAAATCGATAATGCTTTGAAAGGTGAAGAAAATCCAATTGAAAATCGTGATCTTTTAGAAAAAAGAAAAAAAGCATAAGTGAATTTTCCGCTTTACATAGCTAAACGCTACATTTTTAGTAAAAGTAAAAATAATGCTATCAATATTATTACTCGAATTGCATCGGGTGGAATTATTATTGGTGCAATGGCTTTGTTTATTGTACTCTCTGTATTTAGCGGATTACGTGTATTTAGCTTATCTTTTTCAAATGATTTTGATCCTGATTTAAAGGTAAATTCAAAATTAGGTAAATCCTTCATAGTTTCATCTGAACAAGAAAAAAAAATCAAAAATATTGAAGGTGTTGTAAGTTACAGCAAAATAATTGAAGAGCGAGTAATGTTTTCTTTCAACGAAAAAGAATATTTTACATCTCTAAAAGGAATTGATTCGAATTATTCAAAAGTTAATAAAGTTTCAGATAAATTATTTAATGGTCAATGGCTCAAAAAAGATACCTATCAGGTTGTCATTGGTTATGGAATTTCAGAAAAATTATCATTAGGGTTATTTGATTTTAACAATCCGTTTGAAGTTTTTGTTCCAAAACCAGGAAAAGGAAATATTAGTATAGAAAATATTGAAGATGCTTTCAACAAAACATCACTTATTCCTGTTGGAATATATGCTATAAGCGAAGAATTAGATTCTAAATTTGTCTTTGCCGATTTAAGTTTAACACAAGAATTATTAGAATATAAACCTAATCAAGTTTCGGGAATTGAAATAAAAACGAATCCTAATGTTGATGAAAATAAAATTATTGACTCCATCAATTCTGTTTTCAATGGAAAAGTTGAAGTAAAAAACAGAGCACAATTAAATGCTACTTTACACAAAATGCTCAACACCGAAAATTTAGCAATTTATTTGATTTTTACTTTAGTGATCATTATGATTTTGTTTGCTTTTTCAGGTGCAATTATCATGATGGTTTTAGACAAAAAAGATAATTTAAAAACATTATATCATTTAGGAGTTGAACCAAAGAAACTAAAGTCAATTTTTCTATATCAAGGAATTTTATCGTGTGCAATTGCAGGAATTATTGGGCTTTTATTAGGTTCAGCAATTGTTCTTATACAACAACAATTTGAATTGATAATGATAACAGAATCACTTGCTTATCCTGTTGTCTTTTCTATTGAAAATATTGTAATTGTTTTTATAACAATCATGTTATTAGGATTTCTAGCAAGTTTAATTGCAAGTAGTCGCGCTAGTAAAAGTGTTTTAGATTAAATGACTTGATAACTTGAATAAACATCCTGAATTTCATCTAAAGCTTTAAATAAACCTTCGGCATCATCAATAGTAACCAATTTCAATCGGTAATCTTTGAAATTTGAAATTCCTTTGAAATAATTAGTATAATGACGACGCATTTCTATAATTCCAAGGCGTTCACCTTTCCAATCCATTGACCATGTTAAATGATTTCTTGCAGCTTCTACTCTATCGGAAATTGTTGGTTTTGCTAGATGTTCTCCTGTCGCAAAGTAATGCTTGATTTCGTTAAAAATCCAAGGATAGCCTATTGCAGCGCGACCAATCATCATTCCGTCAAGGCCAAATTTGTTTTTATATTCTAATGCTTTTTCTGGAGAGTCAATATCGCCATTTCCAAAGATTGGCATCGTAATTCTAGGATTATTTTTCACACGTTCAATGTGACTCCAATCCGAATGTCCTTTATACATTTGCGCACGAGTTCTCGCATGAACTGTTAAAGCTTGAACACCAATATCTTGCAAACGTTCAGCAACCTCATCAATATTGATAGAATTTTCATCCCAACCCAAACGTGTTTTTACCGTTACCGGAAGATTTGTTCCTTTAATAACAGCTTTGGTCAAACGCACCATTAAATCTACATCTTTCAAAACACCTGCGCCTGCACCTTTACAAACCACTTTTTTAACAGGACAACCAAAATTAATATCCACCAAATCAGGTTGAACAGCATCAACAATTCGTGACGACATTTCCATGGCTTCTTCATCACCGCCAAATATTTGGATTCCTACTGGTCGTTCGTAATCAAAAATATCCAATTTCTGACGACTTTTTACAGCATCACGAATCAATCCTTCAGAAGAAATAAATTCAGAATACATCAAATCCGCACCATGTAATTTACATAATCTACGAAATGGTGGATCGCTTACGTCTTCCATCGGCGCAAGTAATAGTGGGAAATCGGGTAATATGATGTTACCTATTTTAGGCATTGCTTTATTTTTTTGCAAAGATAGTTAAGAATATTCAGTTATGAAATTAATATAATTGTAACAAACAGATAATATTTAATACTTATTTTTACAAAAACTTCTTCATGCTTTTTGAATTTGGATCTTACAGTTCGCTTTTACTTATTTCCTTCACGCAAGGAATAATTTACAGCATTTTATTGTTAGTAAAAGCCATAAGAACTGAGGATAAATCCAACTATTGGTTGAGTCTTTTTATATTTTTATGCAGTTTGTTCATTGCACCTTGGATGTTGGGCTTTGCTGGTTGGTATGACAATCAACCTTACAGAGATTTTATGTTTTATATGCCATTTCAGCATTTATTCTTCATTGGTCCAATAATATATTTTTACACACAAAGTTTATTGAATCCAATGTTTAAACTTTCAAAGAAAGATTTATTGCATTTTTTACCTGGTATTTTGTATCTATTTGTAATGATGAGCTTTTGGATTTACGACAAATTTATTTTTAAAGCATATTATTTTTATGAAGATCAAGCTGATAAAGATTTTGATAATTGGTATCAATATTCTGGTTTTATTTCGATGACGATTTATTTTGGTTTGAGTTTAAGATATTATTTCAAATACAAAAAATTAATTTTTCAAGTTGCAAGTAATGCTGATGACTTACTGTTTCGATGGATTCGTAATTATCTATTTGCGTTTTTATGCATGATTTGCATTCGATTAACATTTACCATTGCTAGCATATTTTTTCCTGTTTTAGATTCTTATCAAGGTACTTGGTGGTTTTTTCTGATGTTTTCCATTGTACTATATTATATTGCTGTTACTGGTTATAGTAATGCTGTTATCTCTAAAATTGCTTTCAAATTATCAGTTCTTAACAACCAACCTACTTATCTTTTATCTTCTAATACTGTTATCGAAGAAACGGTAATAGATATAGAGCATGAAACGTTTGAAGAAACAAACTCGCCCGAAATTGAACTTTGGAAATCTAAAATTGAAACCTTAATTCATGAAGAAAAACTCTATCAAAATCCAGAATTAACGCTGACAGATTTAGCAAAAAAATTAGAAACTAATGCTTCCGTAATTTCAAAAACCATCAATCAAGGTTTCCAAATGAATTTTAACGATTGTATCAATAACTACCGAATTGAAGCTGTAAAAAATAGTTTTGCAAATGGCGAGCACAAAAAATCTACTTTATTAGGAATAGCTTACGATTGTGGATTTAATTCCAAAGCGACTTTTAACCGTGCGTTCAAAAAAAATACTGGAAAAACTCCAAAAGAGTATTTGAATTTAATTTCTTGAGATTACAATTTTACAATTTTGTTAAATTAAAGAGGTTTATTTTTACTTAATCAAGGTTTCAATCATCAATCAAATGAAATTTTCAATCACACCTTTTTATTTAATCTGTATTTTGCTCTTATTAATTTCTTGTAATGAGAATCAGAAAAACAAAACTTCAGTTATTAAGAACTTTAAAACCAAAAGCTATTTAGATATAAAACTCGATAGTTTTGGACATTTACCATCCAATCCTTACATCATTAAATTCGAAAAAAAGGAAAAATCAATAACATTTTGTGGCGTTGAACATCTAACAGATAATAATGATGTAACTAACAAAATGTTTAAAGACATTGAAAAATCATTTTTAAAAACTAATCCTTCAATTGCTATAAACGAAGGAGGTTCTGTTGATGGAAAAAATTATACTTCAAAGAGAGAAGCCATTTTAAAAGATGGTGAGATTGGATTATTGAAATATTTATCCGATAGTTTGAAAATTAAAACCGTTAACGGTGATCCTGAAATTGATTATGAGCTCAAGGAACTTTCAAAATTATATTCTAAAAATGAATTCCTAACTTATATTATTACTGAACGATTGCTTTGGTCTCTTTATGACAGTAAAGTCACAAATTATGATTCGATTGTTTCTAATTACAATAAATTTTTAGCTAATTACATCATTAAAAAAGGAAAATTATCGCTTTCGCCAAATGAAAAAACATTTGACTATTTCAAGAAAAATTATCAAGAATTAGTAGGAAGACCATTTGAAATCAATTCGTTAAAACCAACAAATCCATTTGATAAAAATGGGAAATTTCAAGAAATTGGTAGAAAATCAAAAGAAATAAGAGACCAATTTTTATTACAGAAAACCAATGAACTGCTTAAAACTAATAATCGAGTTTACATTGTTTTTGGTGGTTGGCATTTGTTAACTTGCGAACCAGGAATGCATCAAATAATTAACCAATACTAATATGAAAACCATTATAAAAATACTTTTAGTCGTTTTGTTATCCAATAAAATGCAATCACAATCCAAAGTTTTTTCTATTGAAGAAGCTCAAAAAAATGGAATTAGTATCGAAAAATTAGATTTAGAATACAAATCAGCTGTTCATGTTGACAGTACAAAAGCTGTTTTCAAAACTGAAGCACAACAGCAAAAATTACAAGAATCTTACACTAAATTACTTCAAGATTTTGGTTCGTTTTTAAACAAAAACAACTTCAAATGGGAAACCAAAACCAAATGTTTCCAAAGAATTTATTTTGCTCCAAATGGCAAAATCGATTATTTTATTTATAATTTCAAACTAAAAAGTGTACTTCCAGAAAACTTAATTTCTGAAGAAAAACAAAAAGAATTTCAAAGACTATTAGAACTTTTTGCAAAAGAATATACTTTTTCATCAACAGCGACTGAAAAATTTGCGCAATGCAGTCCAACTTCCTATCAATAAAGGTATCAAATCATAAACTGTTGTTTATCAGATAGTATCAATTTATTTTATTTCAAAAACTTAGGTCTCAAATCATAATTTGAAGCGATTGACGATAATTAATGGCGCAATTTTGCCCTGTTATTAATCATCAAAATTTAAATTATGAAAACAACAATTGCATTATTCGCTATTTTATTACTTACTACTTCTTGCAGTATTTTTGGTTCGCTAACTTCAAACACAACCATTAAACCAAACGAAAGTTTTGTTTTAGGAAACAACGAACACAGAACCTTTAAAGTAAAACTTAAAAATGTTTCCAACCATGATTTACAAATAATTATGGCTCCAATTTCTGGTGGAACACATTCACCAATTACCGTAAGTCCAAATGAAACTGTAACGGTAAAAGCAGAAAAAAATACCGCTTTAGTTATTGAAAATAAATCTAATGAAGGTGCATCTGTCGATTTGTATGTTACTGGCGATACTGGATTATCTATGGGATATAAAAATTAAACGTGTTTCAATCATTAATCAAAATCAAAAAACAACTTCAAAAACAAATAAAAATGACAAAATTAATCATCGCAATTGTATTGACACTAACTTCAACTTTTGCAAACGCACAATTAAAAGGCTCAGGAAAAATTAGTACCAAAAATTATGATTATAAAAATTTCGACAAACTAACTTTAGAAGATTTAGATGGAAAAATAGAAGTTGAAATAGGAAAAACTTGGAGTATTTCAGTGACCATTGATGACAATCTTGAAAATCTTTTGAATTTTTCAGAAAACATTTCAGAAAATGAATTAAAAATTCAATTTAAAGGAAACAAGAACAATCAAATGTATATAGAAGATACCAATTTCAAAATCAAAATTACAATGCCAGAAGCGAGTGTAATTAAAAACACAGGCAATAGTGATTTAACCGTAGAAAATATTGTTGGACGTTATTTCAAACTAGAAAATACAGGAAATGGTAATAGCAAAATCAGTGGAACAATTGATGTTCTAGATATTATTAAAACTGGTAATGGTGATGTAAATGCTGAAAATTTATTGGCAAAAAAAGCCGATTTAAAAAGCACAGGAAATGGAAATTTAATTGCAAATGCTTCTGAAGAACTTACAGCAAAATTAACCGGAAATGGCGATATCATCAATAAAGGAAAAGCCAAATTTGATTCTAATTCTAAAAAATCAGGAAACGGTAATTTAATTATAAACTAAAGTTTCAATCATAATCAAAAATCAATTTCAATTTCAAAAACTATGAAACTACTATCTAAAATCACAAAACCCATTTTGTTACCTCATTGGTCTCAAGATTTATTTTTAACTATTCCACGAATCGTTTGTGGTTACTTGCTTGCCTTCGATTTTGGCGCATCTAAATTTGGAATGCCATGGTCGCCAGTCGATAATAATTTAGGATTGTTTGAAGTGGCTTTTTGGTTTCCAAATGATGTGGCTAGTTATGGTGGAATTTTCGCCATCGCTCCAGCGTTTTTTGCTTGGATGGGCGCATTTGCAGAAGCTGTTGGCGGACTATTTTTACTATTCGGACTTCAAACAAAGATAACATCATTCCTTATTATTTGCACCATGTTAGTTGCCATTTTTATGCAACAAATACAAAATGGATTATGGAATTGTCTTGCTGCAATGGGATTTCTTTGGGTTGCCATGTTCTATTTAATTATAGGTTCAGGACGATTTGGAATGGATTATTTACTAACTAAAAATAAAGCATAATATGAAAAATATAGTAACAATAACTGCAATTGTATTTTCTTTATTGGTAACAAGTTGCGTTCAGAAAACCTATAAAAAAACTGTCGTTTTCACATTAGATACTTCGGAAATTAAAAACGTGAAAAAAGTCGGAATTCGAGGAAACGACAAACCTTTGTCTTGGGATTACGACACCGAAATGAAGGAAATTAAAAAGGACAGTTTGTTTCAAATAATAATTACTGGAGAAACCGGCTATAAATTTACAGAAGTAAAATTTGTGGTCAACGATACGTTCGAATTTCAAAATGAAGACAACCGAAGAATCTTATTTTCTGAAAAGGACACCACTTTTTTTAATGCAAAATTCAATAAAAGATAAAAAATCAGTAGTTTAGAGAACAATTTTAAAACTAAATTATGAAATCGCCATTAACAAAAAAGTTTGCTCACGCAAACCCCAATAAATAAAAAGGCGATACAATATATGACCGCTAACAAATAAATTTTACATATATGAAAAAAATTCTATCAATTATACTAATTATAGTTTGCCAAATCAGTTTTGCGCAAACAGAAAAATATACCGAAGTCATAAATTATTATCATTCGCAAAAAAACTTTAACGGAACCGTTTTAGTAGCTACTAATGGCAAAATCGACTTCTTGACCGGAACTGGAATTGCTAATAGACAATTGGATAATGTCATAAAAGCCGATTCTAAATTCAAAATTTTATCGATAACAAAAACGTTTACTGCTGTTTTAATTTTGCAACTTTACCAAGAAGGAAAACTTGATTTAAAAGCGACTTTTGGAACGTATTTCCCAAATTACAAAGGCGAAGCAAAAGACAAAGTTACCATTGAAAATTTACTTACCTACAGTTCTGCAATTCCAAATCTTGCCGAAAAACTTGAATTGAAAACCTACCAATTACCGTTGTCTATTGATGACTATATTGACACTTATTGTAGCAATAAATTAGATACAATTCCAGGGAAAAAAAGCGCGTATAATAATGGTGACTACATGATTTTGCATAAAATTATCGAAAACATAACTGGAAAATCATTTGAAAAAAATTTGGAAGAAAAAATTCTAAAACCGCTTCAAATGCAAAATACCAATATGTTAAAATCAACTGATATTATTTCGGGATTAGTGGATTCTTATACTTTAGATGAAAAAACAAATGAATTCAAAAATGACGAACCTTATTATATAGAAAACTTTTTTGGATCGGGTTCTATGTATTCGACTGTGGAAGATTTATTAAAATTTGATAGCGGTATTTTCAACTATAAATTGCTTTCTAAAAAAACTACCGAACTAATGATTGCGCCAAACAGAGCACTTGAAAATGTGGCGTTTGGATTTTGGTTTGCCGATGGTTATGGTATTTTTAATACTAAATTTGTGTATCGTCCAGGCGGAATTCTTGGTTCTAATACCAATTGGATTCATACGCTCGATGACAACAAAAGCATCATCGTTTTTAGTAATACCAGCGCAACAAATCTCTATGAAATGTCAGAACAATTGTATTTAATAAGTAAAGGCGAAAAAAGTACAATTACCGATTTGAAAAAATAAACGGCTTTGTTTCAACTTTAATCCATATTATGATTCAAAAACATATCATTATAATCTAAACTTTAGCTTATATTTGCAGATTAATTGCATTAGAATTGCTATTGCCCCGAAGTTTCGGGATTGAACTTGATATTGAAATTGAAGCATGAAACACATTAGAAATTTTTGCATTATTGCACATATTGACCACGGAAAAAGTACACTTGCTGACCGACTTCTTGGTGCAACACAAACCGTTACAGCTCGTGAAGAAAAAGCGCAATTGCTTGACAACATGGACTTAGAGCGCGAACGTGGAATTACCATAAAAAGTCACGCCATTCAAATGGAATATAAATATAAAGGTGAAGATTATATCTTAAACCTTATTGATACTCCAGGACACGTAGATTTTTCGTATGAAGTTTCTCGCTCAATTGCAGCTTGCGAAGGCGCATTATTGATTGTTGATGCCGCACAAAGTATTCAAGCACAAACAATTTCTAATTTATATTTGGCTTTAGAAAACGACTTGGAAATTATTCCCGTTTTAAATAAAGTAGATTTACCAAGTGCTAATCCTGAAGAAGTTAGCGACGATATTATCGATTTATTAGGTTGTAAATTAGAAGATATTATTCATGCTTCGGGTAAAACAGGTTTTGGTGTCGAAAATATTTTGGCTGCCATTATTGAAAAAATTCCTGCACCAAAAGGTGTTGTTGATGAACCGTTGCAAGCCTTAATATTTGATTCTGTTTACAATCCTTTTCGTGGAATTGAAGTAATTTTTAGAGTGAAAAACGGCGAAATCCGTAAAGGTCAAAAAATTAAATTCATGGCAACTGACAATGAATATTTTGCCGATGAAGTAGGAACTTTAAAACTAAATCAGGTTCCAAAAAATGTTATTTCTGCTGGTGATGTTGGTTATTTAATTTCTGGAATTAAAGAAGCTAAAGAAGTAAAAGTTGGTGATACTATTACCGATGCTAAAACACCAACTACCAATATGATTACAGGATTTGAAGATGTTAAACCAATGGTTTTCGCCGGAATTTATCCTGTTGATACTGAAGATTATGAAGATTTGCGTGCTTCAATGGAAAAACTGCAATTGAATGATGCTTCATTAGTATTTGTAGCAGAAAGTTCGGCTGCTTTAGGTTTCGGTTTCCGTTGCGGATTCTTGGGAATGTTGCACATGGAAATTATTCAAGAGCGTTTGGAACGTGAATTCGATATGACAGTAATTACTACTGTTCCTAACGTTTCGTATTTGGCTTACACTAAAAAAGATCCTGAAACATCATTTGTAGTAAACAATCCTTCTGACTTGCCTGAACCTTCACGTTTAGATCGAGTGGAAGAACCATTTATAAAAGCAACCATCATTACAAAATCTGATTTTGTGGGTAACGTAATGAGTTTATGTATAGAAAAACGTGGTCAAATTACTAATCAAACGTATTTGACAACGGAAAGAGTAGAATTGAATTTTGACATGCCATTAGCAGAAATTGTATTCGATTTTTATGATCGATTGAAAACGGTTTCTAAAGGTTATGCCTCATTTGATTATTCTCCAATAGGAATGCGAACTTCTAAATTAGTAAAACTAGACGTTTTATTAAACGGACAAACGGTTGATGCACTTTCTGCATTGATTCACGAAGATAACGCGTACAATATTGGTAAAAAAATGACTGAAAAATTACGTGAATTAATACCAAGACAGCAATTTGATATTCCAATTCAAGCGGCAATTGGTGCTAAAATTATTGCACGCGAAACTATAAAAGCATTACGTAAAGACGTTACCGCAAAATGTTACGGTGGAGATATTTCTCGTAAAAGAAAACTTCTTGAAAAACAGAAAAAAGGTAAAAAACGTATGCGTCAAGTAGGAAATGTTGAAATTCCGCAAGAAGCGTTTATGGCTGTTTTGAAGTTGAATGATTAGAAAGTACGAGGTACAATTTACGAAGTACAAAGTTTAAAATATTAAGAAACCCAATGACTAAAAGTTGTTGGGTTTTTTATTTATATTTGGATAAATTAGAAATAGATGAAAATTATTGATGAACTTGAATTTAAAAGTATCATATATTCAAAAGAAAAATCAATTTCAAATTGTAAAATTGAATTTGACAAATTTACTAATATTGATTTAGGCGAGATCAAGAATGATTTCGTCTTCGAAAATATAATTTTTTCTGGAAAGAGATTTAGCTTTTATAAAAATAAAGATAAATACTCCAACTACATTACATTCAAAAATTGCACTTTTTTAACAGACTTATTCATAGGAGATTGTACTTTTCAGAGCCTTTATTTTGTGTCAAATCAATTTGATTGCGAATATGTAATTATAAGAAATTGCAATATTTTGGAGATAAATTTTAGTGAGGAAAATGTTTTTAGAAAGGGAAATTTAAAAATTGATTTGTCAGAAATAAAAAATTTAGATTTTGAAAATATAATTTTTAATGAATTCTCAAAAATCCAACTAATTAATTCAAATTTCTCAGAAAATGTATCTATTGTAAGATGCAATTTAAATCAAGTTTTGTTTTCTCATTGTTACTTTAAAAGTCATTTTGATTATTTTGGAAATACATTTAATCATATAAATAATTCTGCTTTTTTTAATAGATGTGAATTTAATTACTCTAGTTTTTTTGAATCTAAATTTAATAATGATACACACTTTGCGAATTGTAAGTTTTTGAATGTAACTAAAATAGAAAACACTGGTGATGAAATAAAAACAATATTACGATTTGATGATTGCGAATTTTTAAGTCAAGTAAGTTTTAATAAATCTAGAATTCATAAAATATCATTTAACAACATAAAATTTAATGACATTGTATCTTTACAAGAAACCTATTTTGATATTGTAGATATAGACAGAACAATTTTTGAGAAACAAGCAAACTTTGATGATATTCAAATTAAACAAATATATAATTGTAACCGAAGGACTATTCGAACTATTAAATTACAACTTCAGAAAGCTGAAAATAAAATTGACTATAATAAATTTAGGGTATATGAATTTAATGCATATAGAGAAGATATAAGAAAACAATTAAGAGAGTTTGAAAAAGATAAAGACCATCTGAATCATCGCATAAGAGAACCTGAACAATTAAAAAGAGATGCTTTTGTTTTATGGATAAGCGATGTGGTTTCAGAATATGGAACAGATTGGAAAAGAGCATTAAAATTCACTTTGTTTTGGGGATTCTCCATATATTTTCTTTTTTATATAATTGAAAATTATAATCATACTGTTGAAATTTTAAATTTGGACAATTGGACTCATTTTATCTCTGGTTTATTTAGATTTTTCTTAGTTACTGATTTTTATAATCCATTAGAAACTGATAGAGTTTACTTGACAAATCCTTTAAGTTGGTTAATTTTTATTTTTGGGAAAATTGTAATTGCTTTTGGCATTTATGAAATGATTCAATCTTTTAGAAAATTTAAAGCTTAATCTTTAAACCCGATGACGAAAGTTGTTGGGTTTTTATTTATCAACAATCCAACTATTTAACAATTGTGAAATTTAATTATTGACTAATTTTGTACTATGTATGCTTTAGTCGATTGTAACAATTTTTATGCTTCGTGCGAACGTGTTTTCCAACCTCAATATAATGGAAAACCGGTTGCTATTTTGTCTAATAATGACGGTTGTGTCATCTCTAGAAGTAACGAAGCTAAAGAAGTTGGTATTCCAATGGGCGCACCAGAATTTAAAATTCGTGAATTGATTAAAGAGAAAAATGTTAAAGTATTTTCTTCTAATTATCCACTGTATGGCGATTTGAGTAATCGTGTGATGAAAATTCTTGAAGGTTTTACGCCTAATGTAGAAATTTACAGCATCGATGAAGCTTTTCTAAACTTTGACGGAATGTCAATTTCTGATTATCATGATTATGGTATTCAGATGAAAAAACGGGTACAAAAATGGGTTGGAATTCCCGTTTGCGTTGGATTTGCTCCAACCAAAGCACTATCAAAAGTAGCCAACAGAATTGCTAAAAAATTTCAAGACAGGACACAAGGAATTTATGTAATTGATACCGAAGAGAAACGCATCAAAGCTTTAAAATGGACCAAAATTGAAGACGTTTGGGGAATTGGTTTCCGATTGAGAAAAAAAATGATGGCGCACAATATTCTCACTGCTTACGATTTTACCAAACCTCAACACGAAGCTTGGATAAGAAAAGAAATGGGCGTTATTGGCATGCGATTGAAATATGAATTAGAAGGAAAATCGGTTTTAGATTTAGAACCCATTCGGGAACAAAAGAAAAGTATTGCAACAACAAGAAGTTTTCCAAAACAGATTTCAGAATTTGATGATTTACGAGAACGCGTGGCTACCTTTTCAGCGGTTTGTGCCGAAAAATTACGCAAACAAAAATCGTGCTGTCAAACGATAATTGTAATGTTAGTCATTGATAAACACAAATATGAATCTCAAAAATATTATTTCAATAAAGCTGTGACTTTACCCTATGCAACAAATTCAACTTTAACAATTTCAAATGTTGCCATATCCATGTTGAAAGATTTGTACAAAGGCAATGAAGGAATTAAATTCAAAAAAGCTGGTGTAATAGTTACCGAATTAATTGATGAAGATAAAAAACAGCTTCAGTTGTTTGAAGAAGAAAATCCGAAGCATTTGGCAATCATGAAAGCAATGGATTTTTTAAATGCTAAAATTGGAGATCGAAAAGTAAAGTTAGGAACACAAAATTTGAATCTCACTTGGAATATGAAACAAAATCATTTATCACCAAGATATACCACAAGATTTAACGAAATTCTAGAAATAAAATGTCACTAAAAAAAGAACCTTCTTTAACTTTCTTCCGTCCTGATTTAGAAAGCGAATTGAAAATACCTTACATAAAAGAAGGCGTTTCTGCTGGATTTCCATCACCAGCAACCGATTTTATGGAAAGTGGCATCGATTTGAATAAAGAATTGTGTAAAAATCCATTATCAACTTTTTACATAAAAGTTAATGGAAATTCTATGATAAATGCCGGAATAAACAATAAAGATATTCTTGTAGTTGACCGAAGTTTAGAACCTCAAAACAATAAAATTGCGGTTTGTTTCATCGATGGTGAATTTACCGTAAAACGAATTAAAACCGAAGAAGATTGCATGTATTTAATGCCTGAAAATAAAAATTATCAACCCATAAAAGTCACTGACGAAAATGAGTTGATAATTTGGGGAATCGTTACTTATGTGATTAAAAACTTATAATATTTTTACCAAAAAACAGTATATAAAGCTGCCGTAACTGCAACAATCACAAGCATTCCTACAGTGAAACTTGGTGACATTTTGAACATCGTTTTATCGACTTCTAGACCATTAGTTTGAACACCTTTTTTAGTTTCATAGATACTAATAAAGTACATTCCGATAACGCAAATTAAAAATACAAATCCCATTCTATCAATAAACGGAATTTCATAAACGCCATTAGCATTTGGCACCGCAAATCCCATCGGATTCAAAAACGATAAATCAACGAAAGCTGGCATGAATTTGAAAATGATTGAAAGAATAAATCCGCCAATCGTTGCAAACAAAGCGGCATTTGAAGTAGTTTTTTTCCAAAAGAAACCCAAAATAAACATGGCAAAAACGCCAGGACTTACAAAACCAGTATATTCTTGAATGTATTGAAAACCACCTTTTTTATCTATTCCTAAAAATGGCGCTACAACAACGGCTATAATCATTGCCGTAATTATTGTTAGTTTTCCAATGTTTACTAATTTTTTCTCGCTTGCCTCAACATTAATTTTTTCTTTATAAACGTCCAATGTAAAAATCGTTGCTATACTATTGGCTTTTCCTGCCAAAGAAGCTACAATCGCTGCGGTCAATGCTGCAAACGAAAGTCCTTTTAATCCAACAGGTAATAAATTCAATAAAATAGGATAAGCTCGGTCTGGATTTACACTTCCATCTTGTAGCATTTCCGTTTGAAAATGTCCATTTTGATATAAAACATAAGCGGCAATTCCTGGTAAAACAACTATAATTGGCATCAATAATTTTAAGAAAGCGGCAAATAAAATTCCACCACGAGCTGTTTTTAAATCGGCACCTAAAGCTCTTTGAGTAATGTATTGGTTGCAACCCCAATAATTCAAATTGATAATTAACATTCCACCAATTAGTACTGAAAGTCCTGGTAAATCCATATAATTTGGATTGGTTTTATCAAAAATCATATGAAAATGGTCATCTGCCTTGTCTCGCATAATTGTAAATCCGTTGATAACTCCATCAGAACCAAATTCGGTTGCAACTAAATTTAATGCTAAATATGTGGTAATCAATCCGCCTAAAATCAAGAAAAACACTTGAATAACATCGGTGTAACCAATAACTTTCATTCCGCCAAGCGTTATCATAACTGCAAAAACAGCCAAAAAAATCATACACAAAGTAATATTCAAACCTGAAATACTACTAATTGCTAAAGCACCTAAATATAAAATAGAAGTTAGATTTACCAATACATACAATAACAACCAAAAAACAGCCATAATCATTGCAACGTTCCCATTATATCGTTGCTTTAAATATTGAGGCATGGTAAATATTTTGTTTTTGAGATATACTGGCATGAAGAAAATTGCCACGATTACCAGAGTAATTGCTGCCATCCATTCGTAAGTGGCAATAGCCAACCCCATTTTGAAACCACTTCCGCTCATTCCAATAAACTGCTCAGCACTGATGTTACTTGCTATTAAAGACGCTCCAATTGCCCACCAAGTTAGCGAACCTTCGGCAAGGAAATAATCGTTACTACTGGTTTGTGCTTTCTTTTTTCGGTTGTAAATCCAAAATCCGTAACCTACAATTATTATAAAATAGAGGAAGAAAACAATATAGTCTTTGGTTGCTAAGGTTTGCATATTAGTTGGTTTTAGTTTTATAATGTTGGTTTGGTAAGTCTCTTAGAATTTTAGCACTTTGTTCGGGTGAAATATCACGTTGGGCTTCAGCCAACATTTCGTAACCGACCATAAATTTTTTCACAGTAGCACTTCGCAATAATGGTGGATAAAAATGCATGTGGAAATGCCATTCTGGATGCGAAACTCTATCCGTTGGTGATTGATGAATTCCTGCTGAGTAAGGAAAGGACGTTTCAAATAAATTATCATATTTAACTGTAATTCCTTTTAGAATCTCGGAAAATGCTTTCGTTTCGTCATTAGTCATTGCTATGATATTTCCAAAATGTCGTTTGCTTACAATCATGGTTTCATAAGGCCAAGTTGCCCAAAACGGAACTAAAACTACAAAATGCTCATTCTCAATAACAACACGTTCTTGCAACTTTAATTCTTGCTCAATATAATTTTTCAACAAACTGGATTGATTTTTATCGTAGTAAGAACGTAGGTTTTTTTGTGTTTTTTCTATTTGAGTTGGTAAAGAAGATTGTGCCCAAATTTGACCATGTGGATGTGGATTGCTGCAACCCATTACACTTCCTTTATTTTCAAAAATTTGAACGTAATTGATGAAATCTTGACTTCCCAATTCGATATATTGCTCTTTCCAAACTTTAACCACTTTTTCAATATCTGAAACTTCCATTTCTGGTAACGTGAGATTATGTTTTGGTGAAAAACAAATGACTTTATTGATGCCACGTTCTGGTTTTAACTGAAATAAATTGTTGGAATTATTTTCAAAATCAACCTCATCTCGCAACAAAGCAGAAAAATCATTTTCAAACACATAACAATCAGTATAATTGTCATTTTTTATACCATTAGAACGCACATTTCCCGAACACAAATAGCAATTGGCATCGTGTTCTGGACGATTGTCTTCTGCAATTTTCTCGTTTTGACCTTGCCATGGACGTTTTGCGCGATGTGGCGAAACCAAAATCCATTCGTCTAACAACGGATTGTATCTTCTATGTGGATGTTCGTTATGGTTGAAGTTTTGCATAGTCTTATTTTTTAAACCTGACAGGTTTTAGAAACCTGTCAGGTTTAATTAATTCTTATATTCTGATGTTCCTTTGGATATTTTTACTTTGTATGATTTTAATTCAATGCCAAATTTAGAACGATATTGTGCTGAAATTTTTTCGATTAGTTCCTTCTCTGAACCTTTTTCTACTAGGTTTATAGAACAACCTCCAAAACCGCCACCCATTATTCTTGCTCCTAAAACTGAAGTTTCATTGGCTACAGCATCGACTAAAAAATCCAATTCCTCACAACTCACTTCATATTCTTTAGATAAACCATGATGTGTCTCTGTCATTAAACTTCCTAATCTATTAAAATCTGAATTTTCTAGAGCATCAACTGCATCTTGAACGCGTTGAATTTCTTTTACTACAAAATGGCATCTTTTGTAAACAATTTCTCCTAGCTCACTTTTAAGAGCATTTACCATTTCTTCTGTACAATTTCTAAAGGTTTTTACTTCTGGGAAATGACTTTTTATAATGGCTAAACCTTGTTCTACCTCGTTTCTTCTATCGTTGTAACCTGATGTTAAATGAGTATGTTTTACACTACTATCCAATAAAAGTAGTGAATATTTTTTGAAATCTGCTTTATGATATTCGTATGCTAAAGTATTACAATCGAGTTTGATTACTTTATCTTTCTTACCAAAAACAGAAGCAAATTGGTCCATAATTCCACAATTTACTCCAACAAAAGTATGCTCAGATTTTTGTCCGATAAGCGCTATTTCTTCTTTGGTTAAACCTAAACCAAACATTTTATTAAAGGCATAAGCAAATCCACATTCTACTGCAGCAGAAGATGAAAGTCCGGAACCAATAGGAACAGAACTACTAAAAACTGCATTAAATCCGTTATCAAATTGCTTTTGATCTTTCAGTTGTTGCAAAACTCCTAGAATGTAATTAATCCACATGATTTGATTTGGAACTAAAGTATCTTTCAAGTTAAATTCGAAAACCTCATTTAAATCTTTGGCTATGATTTTACAATCGGAATTTTTATTAGGTGAAATCGCGATGCAAACGTATTTATTAATTGCAGCTGGCAAAACAAAACCATCATTATAATCAACATGTTCACCAATAATATTGATTCTTCCTGGTGAAAGGAAAATATGCTCGGGTTTATTTTGAAAGGATTTTTCAAAATGCTCCGATGTATTTTGTATTAATTTTTTCTTCATTTTATGCTGAACTTGTTTCAGTATCTTTTATTAATTATTCCCAAAACCTTTTTATGTTTTTTAACCACATAGAAACATAGATTACAATGTGATTACAAGATTTAAATAGAAATTTCATTTTTCACATAGCTATGAAATCTATCTTAAGCAAAGCTTCTTTAAAACTTTTATTTCTATGTTTCTATGTGGTTAAAATTATTATTTCATGCTCAAATTAACTGTTGTTGATTGCAATCCATTTGATTTTACCTCCAATTTTACATCTCCAACTGTTTTTCCGGCTTGAATAATCACTTGACATTTTCCGTTGAATGCACTTCTTTGCCAAGCACCATCAGCACATTTATCAGTTTCATGAGAACTTGGATCACCATTTCCAACACCAATAATTTTAGCATCGCCTGTTAGTTTGAAATAAACCATATTATTTGCATTTGGAACTTCTCTTCCTTTATCATCAACAATGGAAACATTCACCACAACACCATCTTTACCATCAGCTAAAACCGAAGATTTATCGGCCACAGCAATAACTTTTGTAGCGTAATTTGTAGTTTCCACTTTTGAAGTTAATTTCTTTCCGTTTTTATAAGCAACTGCTTCTAAAGTTCCTGGCTCATAGTTGACTTCCCATTGTAAATGGCTGTTTCTTGGCATCACTTTTTTACCCAAACTTTTTCCGTTAAGAAATAATTCAACATCGTCAGCATTGGTATTTATCCAAACATCAATAGGTTTTCCAACTTTCTCAGGCCAATTCCAATGTGGTGAAATGTGCAGAATATCTTCGTTTGTCCACCAACTTTTATAGTAGTAATAAATGTTTTTTGGGAAACCACAAACATCTAAAATTCCGAAATGCGAACTGATATTTGGCCATTTATAAGGTGTTGGTTCACCACGATAATCAAATCCTGTCCAAACAAAACCTCCAAGCCAATAGTCATTTTCTGCTGCTAATTTCCACCAAGTTTCGGCTTTGCTTGCCCACCATGGATGCGTTATATCTTGATCTGGAACGTAAGCTCTAATTTCATCTTTTTCATAAATTCCTCTTGTCGTTACAGTACTTCCCATTTCGGTTCCAAGCAATGGTTGATTGGGATGATCACGATGATAGTCGGCAACGGCATATTCTCGATAATTAAATCCACGAATCGGAATTACTTCATTCACGCCTTTGAAATCATTTGCCATATCGGCAGCATAGGTTGAAGTTCGAGTTGGATCTAATTCTTCTTGAATGGCTAAAAGTGATTTTGCAATTCTTTTTCCGTAGTCGTTTCCTTGAATGTTTTGTTCTTCATTTCCAATGGACCATAAAAAAACAGAAGCATGATTTCTATCTCGTTTGAGTATTCTTTTAAATTGGTCGATATACTCTGGACTGCTGTTTAGCAAACGTTGTTCGTCTAAAACCAACATTCCCAAACTATCGCATGCTTCAAGAAGTTCTGGAGTTGGTGCGTTATGACTAGCTCTGTAAGCATTGGAACCCATTTCTTTCAGTAATTTTATACGATAATATTGCATAAAATCTGGTAATGCACCTCCTATTCCAGCGTGGTCTTGATGGTTATTTGTTCCTTGAATTTTGATTTTTTTTCCGTTTAAGAAAAAGCCTTCTTTGGCATCGAATTTAACCGTTTTAATTCCGAAACGAGTTTTTGTTTGATGTAGAATTTGGTTTCCCGATTTTATTACAGAAACTACTTTATACAAATACGGATTTTCAAGTGACCAAAGCGTAACATTGTTCAGATTCAAATTTTGCTTAATGATCATTTTTCCGTTAACCGAAAGAGCTACTTTTTGTTCTGAAGTTTTGCCGATTTGCTTGCCGTTTCTATCCGAAATTATGGAATAAACAACGGCATTAGAAGATTGTAGATTTTTATTTTCAACCTCTGTTTCTACAGTTACTGTTGCATTTTTACCGTTTACTTTTGAATGAACAAAAACACCATCTTTTGGAATGAAAACTTTATCAGTAACATTCAACCAAACGTGACGATAAATTCCGGCACCTTCATAAAACCATCCTTCATACTGTGTGGCATCTACTCGAATTACAATGACATTATCGCCTTCAAAATTTAAATAATCTGAAACATCATAAGAATTGCCAATGTAACCACTAAAATTAGTTCCCACATAAAATCCGTTGAACCAAATTTCCGCATTTCTGTAAATTCCGTCAAATTGAAGTTCAAATCGTTTTCCATCATCTCTTTTGTCGACAGAAAAATGTTTGCGATACCAACCAATACTCGTTTCAGGATAAGCACCGCCAACAGGTTTGTAACCGTGACTATCCATTTCAACTTGATCTGATTTTACAAAAGGAAGATCGACAACCCAATCGTGTGGAACGTTGATTTTTTTCCAAGAAGTATCTACAAATTTTGGGTTTACAATAGTAGTAGCATACACATTAGACTTGTGAAGCAAGGCTGTTTTTCCATAATCGAAATCTTTGGAAACATCGGCTGCATTTCCAAAATGAAATTTCCAATCTTCGTCTAAACTGATTTTTTTCTGAGCAAAAGTTGTACTTAGACTCATTAGAATTAGAGTAAAATAGTATATTTTTTTCATCGTAATTAGTCTTTAAATGCATCTAATGCTGGTGATGGTTTTCCGTCAGCTTGCCATGCGCTTAAACTGTAACCACTCCATGATTTTGCGCCTTGTGGTTCCCAATACATTACTCCCAAACCTCTTTTATTTGGAACTCTTTTTACTGCTTCAATGGTAGCTTTTAACAATTCATAAGTGTTTTGAACTTTATCGTCTTCACCACCAACTTCAACAATCATAACATCTTTATTGTATCGATTTACCATATCGTTAAGATTGAATTCTAAATCGGCAATGGTTTCTGAATAATCTTTTTTAATCCAATATGGATAATAGGAAAGTCCGATGATGTCATATTTTACCTTTTGAGCTGTGGCATTATCGAAGAATGTTCTGAATTTTGCATTGTTATTTCCTTCATCAACGTGAACAATTACTTTGATTTTTTTATCCACAGCTTTCACTGCATCATAGCCTTTGTTTAAAAGTTGTCCCAGTTGGTTCCAATTATCAGTGCTTCCATCGGGCCAAAGCATTCCTCCTGGAATTTCGTTCCCAATTTGAACCCATTCTGGAATTACACCTGCATTTTTTAAAGCAGAAATTACTTCAAAAGTATGATTGTAAACATCGTTTAATAATTCAGGAAACGAATGATTTTTCCATGCTGCAGGTTTATTTTGTTTTGCAGGATCAGCCCAAGAATCGGAATAATGAAAATCAATCATTATGCGCATTCCCATTTTTTGAGCACGCAATGCCATGGCTACAGTTTCATCTTTACTACAATGCCCGCTTGCTTTATCATCGTTTGGATTTACCCAAACACGCAAACGAATTGAATTCATTCCTCTATCTTTAAGTAGTTGCAAACATTCTTTTTCGGTACCATCTTGGTCATAAAATTTATAACCTGTGGCTTCCATTTGAGGTAACCAACCAACATCGGCACCTTTTGCGAAAGCAGCTTTGTAAACAGTACATGATGTCAAAATCAATGCAATTGATACTACATAAAATAAATTTTTCATGATTAATTTTGACTAAAAGCATCCATTACTGGAAGCGCGTTGTAATTGAAATCCCATAACGCTTGATTTTCCCATGAGGAACCATTTGTTGATTCTGTTCCTCTAAAAGCAACCCATTCTGAACCCCAATAGCAAAAACCTAGTCCATGAGAATTTTGTTTTACAAGATTTTTTATAGCTAATACAAAATTTTTCTGACCTTCATTAGTTGCTGGATACGTTGTAATCAATTGATCATTTTGTCCTACAATATTATTAGTCCAATCGTTCCAACTTAATGTAAAAGGATAAGCTGTTTCTGCGATTATAACTTTTTTGTTGTGTGTTTGTCCTAAAGAAGTAATTGAAGAATTTACATCTGCAAGATTTTTTCCGTGCCAAATTGGATAATAAGACAATCCGATATAATCATAATTTATACTGCTCATTTTATTGAAAAACCATGTAGCTCCACTTCCAATTCCTGCATAATGAAGTATTATTTTTGTATTAGGTTTTTGAGTTCTAATTTTAGCACTTATAGCAGCAATTAATTGTAAACTCTGACTTTCATTATTGATTAAATGTCCTTGAGGCCAAAGCAATCCGCTGTTGATTTCATTACCAATTTGAATAATATCAGGATTGATTTCTGTTAAAATGGTTGACGTATAATTTACTGCTGCAGTTTTTAAATCAGTAAAACTTAAACTTTGCCATTCTGCTGGAGTTGTTTGATTAGCTGGATCTGCCCAAGTATCAGAATAGTGAACGGAAAGCCAAACTTTAAATCCAGCATTTTTAGCTCTTGTTGCTAATGTTTTTACCTCATTAAAAGTAGATTGGTTTACAGTTGGATTTTTCCATAAACGAATTCTTATGGTATTACAACCTGCATTTTTTAATGTTGTTAATGCATCTTGAGCTACACCATTCTTTTTGTAAATAGTGCCTTCACTTTCGATTAAGGGTAAAAAGGAAACGTCTGCTGCACGAATAAAATCATCCGTTGGTGTTGGATTTGGTGTTGGTTGCGTATCATCACTTGACGAACATGATACTAATGAAATACTGAAAATTAAAATAAAAAGCTTTTTCATAGGTTATAATTTTTCAAATTTGAATATAGTTTTATGATGGTAGGTTTCGTCTTTTTTTAAAATAGCATTAGGAAAATGTTTGTGATTTGGCGCATCTGGAAAGTTTTGTGCTTCAAAACAGATACCACTTAACGGATGATAACTAGCATTTCCCTTTCCTTTTATTTGATTAAAACAATTTCCTCCAACATATATATGAATTGCGGGTTGATTTGTATAAACCGACATTCTTAAATTATTTTTTTTACTTTTTAGAATAACCGAAACAGTATCCTTATCATTTAAAACAAATGTATTATCAATTTTAGTTGGACATTCTTTAGATGAATTAAAATCGAATGGGCTTCTTGCGACTTCAAAAAATCTACCTGTTGGAATATTTTCAATATTGGTTTCTAAAGTTTTGGATGAATTTACAAATAAATCTTGATTTACAATATCTTCAGATTGTCCATCTAAGTTAAAATAGCTATGTTGTGTAAGATTTATAATGGTATCTTCAGTAGATTTTGCAATCATATCTACTTTCAATTCGTTATCTTCTGTAATGGTATAAGTAACTTGTGTTGTTAATTGTCCTGGAAAATTTTCTTCATTAGCAGCACTAATATATTCTAACGTAATTGCATTTGATGTAACATTCTTTACATTCCATAACGCTTTACTAAATCCATTTATTCCACCATGAAGTTGATGAGAACCATGATTTTTAGTAAGTACTATTTTATCTTCATTTAAAATGAACTCAGCATTATTTATTCGTCCTGCATATCGTCCAACTATGGTGCCTAAATAAGGAGCATTTGGTAAATTAAATGATTGAATATAATTCTCTAAAGTTTCAAACCCTAAAACTACATCAACTTTTTTATTTTTTGAAATAGGAATTTTTACTGAAGTGATTACTGCTCCATAATTAATAACCTCAACTTCAAGACCATTTTTATTTGATAAATTGTAACTAAATACTTCCTCACCACTTGGTAAACGACCAAATGATTTATCTTTTTTAAGTTCTTTAAAATGCGAATTACGAATTTTTAACATCGTTATTTTATTAATACAATATCAAAAGTAAAAAAATACATTTCTAAACCATACCAGTACCTACCAGTTTTTGTGTAAATTGCCACCAGTTAATTTATTTTACATGAAAATTATTACTGTTGACAATCACTCGAATTTACCTAAGTACAAACAAATAGTGTTTTCAATTGAAGCGGCTATTTCAGAAAATCGATTGAAAAAAAATGACAAACTACCTTCTGTTAACAAAGTTAGTTTAGAGTTTTCTATTTCAAGAGATACGGTTTTACTAGCTTATGATGAACTTAAAAAACGTGGCATTATTTATGCCATTTTAGGGAAAGGATATTATGTAAAAAGTGTTGAGTTCAGTTTTGAGCAAAGAATATTTTTACTTTTTGATGAATTAAATATTTTTAAAGAAGATATTTATAATTCGTTTTTAGAAAAGATGAATAACACGGCACAAGTTGATATTTTTTTCCATCATTTTAATCTTGAAATGTTCAAGAAATTACTGAATGAAAGTAACGGAAACTATTCAAAATACATCATCATGCCAACGAATTTAATTGGCGCAGCTACGTTGATAAAAACTCTTCCAAAACATGATGTTTATATTTTAGATCAAACAAATTCAGATTTGAAAGATTATCCTTCCATTCATCAAAATTTTGTAAAAGATATATACGATGCATTACAAAAAGGAAAATATCTGATTGACAAATATGAAAAGTTAATATTAATTTTTCCAGGATTTCGAGAACCATTAGGAATGAAAATTGGCTTTGTAAAATTCTGTAATGACAATCATTTGAATCATGAAGTCATCAATCAATTTGAAGAAAGAACGCTTATTAGAGGTGATATTTATGTAATTCCAGACGATAGAGATTTAGTTAAAGTCATCGAAAAATCAAAGATTCAGAATTTAAAATTAGGTATAGATTTCGGAATCATTTCCTACAACGAGACACCATTAAAAAAAGTTGTAGAAAACGGAATCACAACCATTTCTACAGATTTTAATGAAATGGGAAGACAACTTGCGGAAATGATTTTAGAAAATAAAAAAGTTCAAATAGAGAATAAAAACAGTTTGATTATTAGGAATTCTTTGTAAATAAAAAAAGCTCCTGAAAAATCAGAAGCTTTTTACGTACCCGGAGCCGGAGTCGAACCGGCACGGTTTCCCACAGGTGTTTGAGACCAGCGCGTCTACCAATTCCGCCATCCGGGCAGATTTTAGATGGATTAATAAATACTAATTTTTAGAAAAAATTAATTAAATATTTTGCCATCCAGACTAAGCTTCAAAAGGGAAATAAATATTTACCATTTTTGCTCTTGGAGACAGAAATAACAACAGTCATTTCATCGCATTAAAATTGATAAAAAATCAATTTGTTTTAACACGTTGCAAATGTAAAAAAATTTAATTCATATTTTAAAGAAAATAGTTAAAAATATCCTTTCACACTCGGATTTTATTTCTAAATTTGCACCTCGTTAAAACGACACACAACTAACTAACTACATTCGAGGCATTTAAATTTATTCTGCTCTTATAAAATTGAGAACAAATTAGAATTAAAATAGTTCGAATTAAAACAACAAAAATATAATGTCACATTTAGAACCAGAAGCAAAAATATTTGCCTGTTCACAAAGTGTTCATTTAGCAGAAGAAATAGCTAAAAACTATGGAATTCCGCTAGGCAAAGTAACGTTCTCAAAATTTAGTGATGGAGAATTTCAACCTTCGTTTGAAGAATCTATAAGAGGATTACGCGTCTTTATTGTTTGCTCTACATTTCCAACAGCAGACAATTTGATGGAGTTATTATTAATGATTGATGCTGCAAAAAGAGCTTCAGCAAGACATATAACACCTGTAATTCCTTATTTTGGATACGCAAGACAAGATAGAAAAGATAAGCCAAGAGTTCCAATTGGAGCAAAACTAGTAGCAAAATTACTAGAAACTGCTGGTGCAACTAGAATCATGACCATGGATTTACACGCCGATCAGATTCAAGGTTTCTTTGAAAAACCAGTTGACCATTTATTTGCTTCAACCATTTTCTTGCCTTATGTAGAAAGTTTGAATTTAGAAAATTTAACGATCGCATCACCAGATATGGGCGGTTCAAAAAGAGCTTATGCTTATTCTAAATTTTTAGAATCAGACGTAGTTATTTGTTATAAGCAAAGAAAAGCAGCTAATGTAATTGGTTCTATGGAATTAATTGGAGATGTAAAAGGAAGAAATATCATTCTTGTTGATGACATGATTGATACAGGAGGAACATTAGCTAAAGCAGCTGATTTAATGATTGAAAAGGGCGCATTAAGTGTAAGAGCAATTTGTACACACGCCATTCTTTCAGGTGACGCATACGAAAAGATTGAGAATTCTAAATTATTAGAATTAATAGTTACTGATTCTATTCCGTTAAAGAAAGAATCAAACAAAATAAAAGTGGTGAGTTGTGCACCTCTTTTTGCAGAAGTAATGCACATGGTGCAACACAACAATTCCATCAGTGGAAAATTTTTAATGTAATTTATTATTTATTAACTATATATTTTTACAATGAAATCAATTTCGATTAAAGGATCAGAAAGAGAAAACGTAGGCAAAAAGGCAACTAAAGCCGTACGTGATGCTGGAATGGTTCCTTGCGTAATTTACGGAGGAAGTCAACCAGTACATTTTCAAGCAGAAGCGAAAGCTTTCAAAAGTTTGGTTTACACTCCTAATGCGCATACAGTTGCCATTGATTTAGGAGGTAAAAAATTTGATGCAATTTTACAAGACATCCAGTTTCACCCAGTAAGTGATGCTATTTTACACATCGATTTTTTCCAATTATCAGAAGATAAAGAAATTATCATGGAAGTACCTGTAAAAATCACAGGAACTTCTCCAGGTGTACTTTTAGGTGGTGTTTTAAATTTAAATCAAAGAAGATTAAAAGTGAAAGCTTTACCAAAAAATCTTCCTGATTTCGTTGAAGCTAACATTTCTGAATTACAAATGGGTAACAAATTGTATGTAACTAAATTACCTACAAACAATTTCAAATTAATGCACCCAGACAATACTGTAGTTTGTCAAGTGAAGATTTCACGTGCTGCTATGAAAGCTGCTCAAGAAGCTGCAAAAGCAGAAAAAACAGCTGCAAAAGGAAAGAAAAAATAATTTTTCCAAAACCTTTATATCAAAGCATCAGTATTCATTTACTGGTGCTTTTTTTATTTGAAACGAATCAGTAGGAATTCATATAAACCCTTTTCCTGCTGTACATTACAATAAAAAATGGTGATTTCGACAGCCTCAATCACCATTTTTAATTTCCATTGCCATCAGGGTTAAACAGTATTCTATTTACATAAAATTCCATTTTCAAAACAATTATACTATTTTTACCACATGAATTGGTTTTCAAGAATTTTTAAACAAAACAACAAACAAGAAGAAACCCCAATGAAGAAATTCCTAATCGTTGGTCTAGGTAATATTGGTGCCGAATATGTAAACACACGACACAATATTGGATTCAAAATACTAGATTATTTTGCCAGAAAAGAAGCTATTTCATTTCAAACAGCAAAACTTGGTGATGTGGCTGAGTTTAAAACTAAAGGTCGAACTCTAATTTTACTAAAACCAAATACTTACATGAATTTAAGTGGAAAGGCGGTAAAATATTGGATGGAAAAAGAAAACATTGAAAAAGAAAATATTTTAGTCATTACTGATGATTTAAATCTCTCTTTTGGAGCAATTAGAATAAAATCAAAAGGAAGTGATGGTGGTCATAATGGTTTAAAAAACATACAATTACTACTAAATTCAACAGAATATCCAAGGTTTAGATTTGGCATCAGTGATGAATTTAAAAAAGGAAGACAAGTAGATTATGTTCTTGGAGAATGGAACGATGATGAAAAAACAAAATTACCAGAACGACTTGAACTTGGCGCACAAATCATCAATTCATTTGCTTTAGCAGGTTTAAACAATACGATGAATTTGTTCAACGGAAAATAAATGGTAAACTTTTTGCTTATCTTTAACTAAATAAAAATTATCAAGATGAGAAAATTATTAATAATTCCGATTTTGACTTTAATAACCGCATGTAACTGTCAAAAAAAAGTTTCAGATAAAACTTCTGAAATTAAAAAAGATGAAATTGTGACAAATTCGACCTGTCCATCTGATGGAAAATGTACAATTGAAGTCATAAAAAATAAAAGTTTAGAGGTAAAATCGGATGAATTTGGATCAAACTATTATAACTTAACTGATAATATGAATACGTCAGTTGTGTTATATAGATATAACAGAAATGTTGAAGAAGGTCTTCAAGATGCAAGTTATAAAGAAGAAATTATTTTTGAAATCAATAACAATGAAAAGCAATTATCTCTTTCTGATAGAGACTTACAAAAAACTAAAATGATATTTGGAAGAATTTGTTTTTGTCGAGGACAAACAGGATATTATAAAGTTCAGTCAGGTAAGTTATTCCTTGAAAACCAAAAAGAAAATATAATACTTGATTTGAATTTTAAAATAACAGAAGTTCCACAAGTTATAAATTCATTCAACTATACTATTTCAAAATAAAACTATTTTAAATATAAAAAGCCCAACAAATGTTGGGCTTTTACTTTTATGTTAACATTGATGATTACTCAACAACTATCTTCTTAACTTCTTTTCTATTTCCGTCTTGAACTGTAACTAAATAAACACCAGCTTGAACGTTATCAAGTTTTAAGTTTTCAGCAAACAATCCAGAATTTTGATAGTTTTTGTTGAAAATTTCTCTTCCTCTCATATCATGAACATTAATAAAAATTTCATTTGTAGAATTTGAGTTAAACTGTACGGTGAATTCACCATTATTTGGATTTGGATAAACAACAAAATTATCTAATCCAAAATCTTCCATAACTAATGTCGCTGTTTGAGCACATACTTCAATTGACCAGTTATTTATGGTTCCTATATCACCGTTAAAATAGTCCGCAGCTAATAAAGTCCATGTTCCATTATTATTTTTACCATTCAAGTTTGATAATAAACTAACTGGTTTCCATGTTCCAGAAGTCGCTGTACAACCTGTTGTAGGAACTGTTGCAGCAGCAGCATCATCAAAAACATATTGTAATGTTCCTGGTGCATTATCACAATTTCTGTTCCATAAACCAACTTGTGTTCCATCAGGATGATTCATTGCAATAACTAAATCTTCAATGTAAGCGTGTGTAAATCCTAATGTTACATTCACATCAGAAATTACAGATGCTGGAGCAGGTATAACTATAGTTTTACTAACAACAGCTCCAGGTATATTTGAACCTGTTCCATCTGGCACCGCTAACGCAGTATTATTTGAATATGTATTACATGCTGTAGAAACTGTATAACCTATTGCAATATTTTTAGAAACTGCATAGAAAATATTTCCAACAGCTTCAATTAAAATTCTACAATTAGGAGATGCTGGAGAAGGAACAACTATTGCTTGTGTTCCATCATTAGGTGTATTGGCTAATAATGTTGTAAAGTTTGCTCCTCCATCTGTAGAGATCAAAATATTTACATTAGCTGTATTAATACCGTTAGCTGTTGTTCCAGCAACATTCCAAGTAATTGTTTGTGTTGAACCTAATGGCCATGAAACATCTGCTACACTTGGACTTGTAATTGTGAATGGTCCAACATTAGCAAATGTAACCACATTATCTCTTCTAGCTGTTTGTCCTCCATTTGGAGTTCTATTATCCCTTACTGTCAAAGCAAAATTCATTGTTCTTGCAACAGTTGGAACAATTTCCCACGTAGGTGCTAAATTTCCGTTTAATACATCAGAAAATTTAGGAAAATATCTAACTAATGATGTAACTGGACTTAAAGATCTAAAATTGGTACTATTTGTTGCCGTTGCTGAAGGAAGAGGAGTTGAATTTGTATTAAAAGTTCCATTATTTTGTTCCCAACAATATGTCAATGCATCACCATTTGCATCAGTTGCTGTAGGTGCAGTTAATTTAAAAGCTGTACCAAAAGGAATGGTAAAATTAGATAAAGCGGCAACCACAGGAGCTGAATTTCCATTTGCCACACCAGTTACACAATTACCTGATCCAGTTATGTGTGCAACCATTTCTGCAATACTTACTGCATGGAAGTAATCATTACTATTTGACTGTACATCTTGTGGAGAACAAATTCCTGCATATGCCATAATTGTTGTACCACTTCCTGGTTCAACAGCAGTTGTATTACTTCTATTTCCTGTACAATTTCCTGTATCACCAGCAAATGTGTGATTTGCCCCGAATTGGTGTCCTACTTCATGAGCAACAAAATCAATATCATAAGCATCTCCAACTGGAGCTGGCGAACCCGTAATACCTCTTGCTTTTCCAGTAACACAAACTGATGGTCTTTGTGCTAAACCACCACCACCAGTACTAACTGTGTGTCCAATATCATAATTTGCTGAACCAATATTTGCATCGATGACCGTTTGACTTTCCCCAATCAATGCACTTGCATTAGTATTTGAGAAACTATCCGTGGTTATGAAAATTACTGCATCATTATTAGCAACAAATTGAAATCTTAATGACATGTCTTTTTCATATACACCACCAACTCTTGTCATTGTAACAGCCATTGCTGCTTGAACAGCGGCTTTCTTTTGAGCCGTTGTTGCTGTTACTGGAAGTGCTGCAGCTGTAATATGATATGCAGCATATTCTATAGTACAAGCCATTGCAAGTCTATAAGTTCTAAACAAACCATCTGAAGCTAACAAAGATGAAGCACTTCTTCCATTTAAATCATGACTATCTGAAGCTGAATCGTCAACTAAACATTGTCTTGTATGATCAACAGTTTTTACTAATTTACTCTTGTTGTATACAATATAATTATTTAAATTTTTTGTAAATGTATCTATCAAAACAGTGCCATCATTAGGAGTAAAAATCATAGCATGTAAACCGAAGATAGTTGTACTAAAATGCACTACAGAAATATTATCATCAACACTTTTCCCAACATAGGTCTTAATATCTGGAAATTTTGCTGCTAATTCAGGATGCAACAAAGAAGTTTCATAAATTTTAAATCTATTCATTTGTCCATTAGATAAAGGAAAAGAAATAATTAATGAAGAATCAGCTGTAACATCTCTCGATGGAGCACTTGAAAGTTGCTCTTTAAACAAATTAAAATCAAGAGAATAAATTAGTGACTCCGTTGGTTTAGAAGCCCTATCCATTTTTTCAAAACTTAGAAGTCTATCTTCCGATGTTTTGTTCCAAAGTGATTGACCATTCCCTTGCAAGGCAAAGAAAAAGCCAACAATTAAAGTAAGTAATAGTTTTTTCATTTTAGTTTATTAATAATTTAAGATTTCAAATATAATAATATTTATTGATTATTTAAAATATTTAACTATTTGCCATTTAAAAACTTAAAGTAATTAAAGACACTAAAACAAGAAACACTTTTTAAATATTTAAAAAGTGTTTCCTTAATCATTAGATAAATACTAAAATTACTTAATTTTTAATTAATAAGTTTTTTGAAACTTTAATATTACTAGAGCTCACTTCTACCAAAACCAAACCATCACTAACAGAAGGCGATAATTCAACTTCAATAGTTTGATTACCTTTTTTCAAATTGTAGGTCTCTTTAAATATTTCCTTGCCTTCTATTGTTCTAACAACAACTAATACCTTTTTATCAATATTATTTTCAATATTTATATTAAATTTTGAAGTTGTTGGATTAGGATAAATTGACACGTTATCTGATGTATTTTGATTAATTAAGTCGACTGAAGATCTTCCTGAGCTTGTTACAACTGTATTAGATATAACATCTCTTCCTGTTCTAGAACAAATAACTTCATCAGCTGGACCCATTATTCTTGGCGACAACTTAACTAAATAACTTCCTGCTGTAGGATAAGTGTGGGTAAAAGTAGTACCGCCGTTAAAAACTGACGTACCATCACCAAACTCCCAATACAACCTTAGTGGCGACATGCTACTTAGTGTACAATTTGGGTTAGTATTTAAAACATTAAAAGTAACTGTATTTCCAACATTTGTGTAAGTAAAATACATTGTTGACAAACAATTACATCCACAATCTTCTATTGTAATATTACTATAAATTGTAACTGAACAACCAGAACTATTTGTATAAGTATAGGAAATGGTATTAACCCCAAAAGGCATACTAGTGCTATTTAATGAGTAAACACCTCCACTGTACACAACACCTGTTCCAGAAAAAACACCATTTGTTGGTAAACCATCCAGATAAGTATTTAAATTTGACAAGATTTGTTGTTGACATAATGTTGATGGAAGAGTAAAAGATCCTCCGTTTAATGGTATTAGTGAAACATTGTCTACATAATAATAAGAGTTATTAGTACCATTAAAATTATAATACAAACAGCCATCTATCGATGTGGCTGCAGATTTAACCATTTCCTCAACACCATTTAATCCTCCTAAATATAGATATTCTTCACCTCCAATGGAATCAGTATTAAATGTCAAAACTATTTTTTCCCAACCATTGGAACATGTTGAAAATGTTGAATTTGTTTTCAACATATTAGGATTTGAAATCGGAATTTCTCCAGCACCTGCTGTAGCAATGATAGTTTTACTTAAATAAGCTTGAAATTTATTCGATAACATACTCACTCCTTCTGCTAAAGAAACATCAAAGCTTAGTTGATAACTAGAATTTGATGAAAGAGGTGTCTTCAACTTTGTTCTTATACTTTCATAATAATGATTATTAAATGGGCCGTTTACACTAAATAACATTCCTACATATGCACCATTGCTTAAAATATTATCATTTTCAAATCCAAAATAATTGCAAGGTACATCAACCATACTTGAAGTAGCGCTTGAATGCATGTAATCTGCTGATCCAAAATGAGCATTAAACCATCCACATGACAAATTTACTTGAGATAATTCTGATGGTAAACTAGAATAACTCTCAAAATTTCCATTACCTATATAATCACAAGCATTCATTGAAACACAATTATTAATAGCATCTACATAAACGTAAATATAAGTTATGTTTCCTTTCTGTGTTCCTGTACTATTTCGTGGAACATATCGTAAAAGATGCAAACCAGGAACTGAACTTGTAAAAGATACATTTGTTGTGGAACCAACGCCTGATGTTGCAGTAAAAGTAGCAGTGGTATCAAAAACATCTTGCAAACATTCAAAATTAGTTGAGGTACTCGTGTCATTACTCAAAATTCTTTTTGAAGTATCAGTAGAACTATTAATCACAATAGGTGTTCCAGCTGTACCAATATATTTGAATGTCCCATTTGAATTAAGTCCGTCATTTACACCTGCAACTGAAACTCCAGTCAAAACACCACCAGTGTATATTGCTGTCCCTTGATAAGTTGTGCTTACTCCATATGATGTTTTCAAACTGTAGCCTATATTTCCTAAAGCATTTCTTTCTTGCGGTTTTAAAAATCTTCTAATTACGTTTGTATCCATACTATATGTTAAGGTAAAATTTGGATTTGGCAAAACACATGTTCCTTCAAAATGGCTTAAGCTACTTGGAGGAGAAAAAGCCGTTGGTGTGTATACTTGAACATTAGTTAACCCGACAAATCTTATTGAATTAGAACAACTTGTGGGATTTGGTTGTAAAATACTTGTGTTTAAAGCAGGATTAAATCCATAATTATACATACTTCCTGCTGTGCCTGTTCCACAACCTGAACTAGTTAATAAAAATTGAGTATTGGCATTATTCTTTAAAAACCTATCATATCTATTATAATAATTGTATCCAGAATTAAATTTAGAGGTTCCAGTTGAACTTATTAAACTTGCAAATCCTAAAGAATGAGTAACTTCATGTAAAACCACTGAATATAAATCATAAAGATCAGGAAAAGATGTAATAGATAAATTTGTATTCCAATTTATTGGTGGTGTTGTGGCATTAAAATTAAAAGCCATCATTCCATGATAAAAAATACCCGATGTTCCAGAACTTATAGCTGAACTAACTAATGGAGAAACAACATTTGTATACGAATCAACACCAGTATGAATTGTTTTCCATATTTCATTGTCTACAATTCCGCCAAAACCCGCTGTTGTATTATAAGGCATACTATAGAAGGAACTAGCTAATCCTAAAACATCTGATGATGATTCGGGCGGAACAATATTATTAATATTTCTTACCCATATATTAACCTTATTATTTAAACCATTTGTAGTTAATGGAGTATTAATAAAGTTAGATAAATCTGTAAAAACTTGACAAACAACAGCTCTTCTGGCCATATGAGATGCAATAGAAGTGTTTTCCATTCCGCAACCATCTTCAAAATACAAATTAAAATATCCACATGTCATTGGTAATGGATTAGTGGATCTTAAAATTTGACCATTTTCATCTTTAATCTCTTTACCAACAACAATATCAGTAAGTTTATATTTGTTACCATAATGGTCAAATACATTTTCTAAAACACCGTTTGGGCTTAAATTTGTTTCTATTCCATTTGGTAAGTTTTGCCCAAAGGAGTTTAAAACAGTAACAACTAAAATTAAGAAGTACTTTTTCATAACTATCAAGTTTAAAATTTCATTTGACGAATATAATATTTTTTTTTTAACTTTTAGACTAACAATTTATTGGAATTTTCATATTTTTACAAAAAAAATTAACTTATGAAAAACTATTTACTTTCATCAAAGTCTTTTTTGGCTATTTTATTTTTAGCTACTACAATAGGTTTTGCTCAAGAAAAAAGTACTAAACAAATGGTGCTTTTTGGAAAAAAACAAGAGGTTACCACTACAAACGACTACGTAAGATGTGCTTCTGTAGAGTATGAAAAATATCTTCAAGAAAATGATTCAAATAGATTAACAGATGAACAATTTGAAGCGTGGATAAATCCATTAATTGAAAGTTATAAAACTAGAAGAAGTACTGCTTCAACGACTGAAATTATAACTATTCCTGTTGTAGTTCATGTTATCCATTCTGGTCAATCTGTTGGTGTTGCTCCTAACATTACAGATTCCCAAGTTCAATCTCAGATTACTGTAATGAACAACGATTTTAGAAGACTTTCGGGAACACCAGGTTTCAATACAAATCCTGTTGGTGCTGACACAGAAATTCAATTCGTATTAGCAAAAGTTGATCCAAATGGAAATCCTACAAATGGAATTAACCGAGTTAATATGTGTCAATCTTCTTGGTCAACTGCTGATATTAATTCAACAGTAAAACCTAATACCATTTGGGATCCAACACAATATTTGAATATGTGGTCTGTAAACTTTACTGACCAAACATTACTAGGATATGCACAATTTCCAGATGCTTCAGGACTTCCTGGTTTAAATGCTTCTGGAGGAAGTGCTTCTACTGATGGTGTTGTTGCAAATTATGCAACTTTTGGTGGAGTTGCTTATAATGATGGTACGTTTTTATTAAACGCACCTTACAACGAAGGAAGAACAATGACACATGAAGTTGGTCATTGGGTTGGTTTAAGACACATTTGGGGTGATTCGTCTTGTGGTGATGACTTTTGCGCAGATACTCCTGTGCATCATACCTCAAATGGAGGTTGTCCATCTGTTACAAATTGTACTAATACAGGTTTAGAAATGGTTCAAAATTATATGGACTACACCAATGATGGATGTATGAATATTTATACTCAAAATCAAAAAGACAGAATGGTAGTTATTATGAATAATGCTCCAAGAAGATTATCATTAAAAACTTCTACAAAAGGAACTCCAATTCCATTATTTGCTAATGATGCTGAAGTGAAAGTAGAAGCAGTTTGTAGCGCACCTGTATCTCCTGTTTGTGGTGCGAGTCAGTCCTATCAAAAAATTTCACTTTTTAATAGAGGAACTTCAAATTTAACTTCGGCAACATTAAACTATAGTGTAAACGGAGGAACTGTTTATACTTACAATTGGAGTGGAACCATAGAGCCTAATAAATTTTCAACATTTGACATGCCAGTTTCAAGTACTACAAGTGGTACAATTACTGTATCAGTTGTAAATGCAAATGGTGTTTTAGATCAAAGAAGTACAAATAATACTGCTTCAGGGAGTTTTACCGCAACAAATGGTCCTGTAAACTACACAAGTTTTACAACTGTTTTATTCAAATTAAAAAGAGATAACGTTGCATCAGAAACAACTTGGAATTTAAAAAATAATTCTGGAACAACACTGTACAGTGGTGGACCTTATGGAAATGGTTCAATTGTTATTTCTCAAACATGGACTGTTCCTGCTGGAGCTTGTTACGTTTTTACTATTAATGACGCAGGATCAAACGGAATTTGTTGTGGAAACGGAAATGGATATTATACAATAAAATCGCCTGACAATACTATTACAGTTGGAGAAGGCGGACAATTTGGAGCTACAGAAAGTAAAGCATTTAGCATCAACTATCTTTCAAATGAAGTTTTTGATACAGTTTCAAACATTTATTTATATCCAAACCCATCTAAGGATTTTGTAAATATTGGCATTACAAATTCTGAATTCCCAAAAGCTTATTCAATATACAATGCGTTAGGACAAAAAATTACAGAAGTTCAAATTTCTTCTGAAAGTGACTTAACAATTAATACTTCTAATTTAAGTATTGGAACCTATTTTGTAAATGTTTCAACAGAAAACACTAATAAAACTTTGCGTTTTATTAAAGAGTAATTCTGAATAAAAAAAAATTAATAAGGATTGGATAATATAGTTTCCAATCCTTATTTGTTTTATAAAATCTCTTAAATTTGCCAAAAATAATTGCTTGAAAACTTTCAACTCCATCAATTCTTATAAAACATCGAAGAAATCAATTGTAACCATTGGGACTTTTGATGGTGTGCATATAGGACATAATCACATTTTGCAAAAACTAGTTTATGATGCAAAAAACAGTGAAAGTGAAAGTCTTGTTTTGACATTTTTTCCACATCCAAGAATGATTTTACAAGAAAATAATGAGGTCAAACTATTAAATACGATTACTGAAAAATCTAAACTTTTAGAAAACATTGGGATTGATAATTTAATCATTCACCCATTCGATAAAGAGTTTTCAAGACTTACTGCTGAGGATTTCGTAAAAACTATATTAGTTGAAAAATTTAATATTCAAAAAATAATAATTGGATATGACCATCGTTTTGGAAGAAACAGAACGGCTACTATTGATGATTTAATCATTTTTGGCAAACAATATGGTTTTGAAGTTGAGCAAATTTCAGCACAACAAATTGACGAAATTTCAGTGAGTTCAACTAAAATAAGAACTGCAATTTTAGATGGTAATATAACTTTAGCTAACAATTACTTAGGATATAATTATTCTTTTTCAGGAACGGTAGTTAAAGGAAAACAACTTGGTAGAACAATAGGCTTTCCTACAGCCAATATCAACATCGATGAAGAATATAAACTAATTCCAAAAAATGGAGTTTACATTGTAAAAAGTTTGATTTCGGGAAACAATTTTTATGGCATGATGAATATTGGAACACGTCCAACAGTAAATGGATTGAATCAAACAATCGAAGTTTTTTTTATTGATTTTGATTCAAACCTATATGATCAAAAAATAACAATTGAAATTTTAGATTTTATTCGTGATGAACAGAAATTTGATTCTTTGGAATCACTAAAAAAACAAATTGAAATTGATAAGCAAACCACATTAAAATTCTACAAGAAACAGAATTTTTAAAGCTAAACATTCATGTATATTTTGTTAAAAAAATAACATTTACACATATTATGCGTAAATTTGATTTGAACTTTTTTAATAAAATATGAAAATTATGAAAATATCAAAAGAACTTAAGTTTGGCTTTTTATTGTTTATAGCTATTGGTTTATACTTTCTACTAATGGAAGGTTTAGGGTTTTCTGATTTATATTATTTAAGAATTTTAAATATTTTTATAATCATCTATGGTTTGAATAAAATTATCAAATCAAATTTATCGGAAGGAAAAAAAAGTTATTTAAAAAATTTATTTTCAAGTGGCTTAACAGGAATTATAGCGATATCACTTTCGATACTAGGATTAGTAATTTATTTGAATTTTAAAGATGCTGCCTACATAAAAAACCTTTCTGAGGCATTCCTTTTTGGCGGAAATCCTTCAATTGCTCAATATAGTTTTGGTTTGTTTATAGAAGGAATTACGTCTGTATTAATTGTTAGTTTTGTAAACACACAATATTGGAAAACAAAAAATGTATTCATTGATAACGTGGAGAGTTAAATTTCAAATGATTTACCATTTATAATTTCTTTTTTTGTTAAAACAAATTAACTACTTTTGATGCAACATATTATTTCAAAAATGAGCATCACTAAACACAATTGGACTAAAGAAGAAATTATAGCAATATACAACAAACCATTAATGGATTTAATGTATGAAGCAGCAACAATCCATAGAGAAAATCATGACCCAAATACGGTTCAAGTTTCAACACTTTTATCAATAAAAACTGGTGGATGTCCAGAAGATTGTGGCTATTGTCCACAAGCCGCAAGATATCATACTGATATTGAAGGAAATGATTTAATGTCTGTTAGTCAAGTAAAAGCACAAGCATTAAGAGCAAAATCTAGCGGTTCATCAAGAGTTTGTATGGGTGCAGCTTGGCGAAATGTAAAGGATGGACCAGAATTTGACCAAGTTCTTGAAATGGTTCGTACCATAAATAAACTTGATATGGAAGTTTGTTGTACCTTAGGTATGCTTACAGAAAACCAAGCACAACGTTTAGCCGAAGCAGGTTTATATGCTTATAATCACAATTTAGACACGTCTGAAGATTATTATAAAGAAGTTATTTCCACTCGTGGATTTGAGGATAGATTACAAACTATTGACAATGTTAGAAAAACTAATGTTACTGTTTGTAGTGGTGGAATTATTGGTATGGGCGAAAGTATTGAAGACAGAGCAGGAATGCTTGTTGCGCTTTCAACATTGAACCCACAACCAGAATCAGTGCCTATAAATGCTCTTGTTGCTGTTGAAGGAACTCCAATGGAAAATGAAAAACCTGTTGAAATATGGGAAATGATTAGAATGGTTGCAACCACGAGAATTGTTATGCCCGAAACTCAAGTAAGACTATCAGCAGGTAGAACTGAGATGAGTCGAGAAGGACAAGCAATGTGTTTCTTTGCTGGTGCCAATTCAATATTTGCAGGTGACAAACTACTAACAACTCCAAATCCAGATGTTAATGAAGACATGAAAATGTTTGAAACATTAGGATTACAACCTCAAAAACCTTTTATAAAATTGATGCAACCTAAAACAGTTGAAGCTGAGGATTCTCAATTTCAATCGTTAGGTGAAAAACCAAAATGGTCAAGACCTGAACATAAAATAGAAAGAAATCTAGAAGCTTCTATAAAAGGTAAATAGAGATTCAACTTTTATTATAGTTTATTAAACTTGCTCTTACTGAAGTTAGGAGCATTTTTTTGAAACTCATTTTAATCGTAATTTATATCATTGAAAATACCCCAAAAAGTTAGATACTATTTGGGGCATTTTTTATGTAGAAAAGTCAATTATAAAATAATTTTCCTTGTTACAATTTTACCATTTTCAAGAATAATTTTTACAATTAATGCTTGATTTCTTGCATTAATATTCGACAATACAATTTCATTATTATTCACCTTATTCTTGTTAACCAATTCTCTTCCTAGTAAATCATAAATAATTACTGATGTTATGTTTTCAATCTCTGATTTAATTGTAATGTTTTGTGATTGAGTAGTAACAATAACATTTTGTGATGCATCAAACTCGTCATTTCCAAGTGCTGTATTCGTATATCTAAGTACAAATCTATCATTGAAAACACCCGTTGTTGAATTAAATGTATAAGGTGCTGATCTTAAATTATGAACTATATTAAGTAACTTATCTTCAAGATAAATGTTTTGATTTACATCAGAGAATAATCCATCTACAAAAGCTATGGCAATAGTGTAATTACCAGAAGTAGGTATTGCTACTCCAAGTGGCACTAAATCTGAATTTTCAAACGGAACAGGTCTTCCTTGAATACACACTTTTGCGTCGCCAATAACCGAGTAGAAATTTTGTGTTCCATCAATTCGAGCAAACGCATCATACATAACATCTTTTTCTAAAGTTGCATTTGGAACATAACCAACAACCGTTCTAATAACACTTCCTGAATCATTGATTAAATCTAACCAAATTCTATGCTTATCTTCTGTTGCAGTAACTATAGAATTAGATGTTTTAAAAAATTGACTATTACTATTAGATGTTTTAACTCGCATCGAATTGTTGAATACTAAATTTATTGGCGCAGCAGCATCTAAAGTTTCTGGCCCATCATTCATTAAAACAAAGAAACCTTGTCCTGCTCCAATAAAACCATCAAATGTTGTTGGTCCGGATATTGTTGCAGTTCCATTATGTGTTATATAGTCAGAAGAAACATAATTATATTGGTAAGAATTGTAAAATGGATTTACTGAACTAGTTGGCAAATTAGTATGACTCCAAATTCTAACTGAGCCTTCAATAACAGGAACAGTAACGGCATTGTATGTTAAAAATGAATTTACACTGATAGCACTTGGGTATGGATTTCCTACTAAGTTCCAGTTATCATCATTTACTGAAAAAGCAACTGTATTTGCACTAGTATAAGTTCCTAAATTAGCAGCTTGCATAGGTCCACGATACAGTCTTTGGTTTATAATACCATTATTTGGTTTTGCTTTATTAGCGATTGCGTTTTGAAATGTTGCAGTAAAATTTGCAGGAGTTACATTAGAATAACCATTTGGACCACGAACAATATAACCTTTCCCTTTTTCCATCAAATCTGAAGCACAATTTATCCAGTTACCAAAAGCTCCATTTGGATTACTAGCTCTTGGATTCCATTTCCAAATTACATCAGAAGGTGTTCCGGTAGAAATATTACTAACTGTAAACTCATCAATTGGTGATGACCAAAAAACATAATCTAGTTCTCTAATATTCGCATTTCTGCGCATTATGATATTTCCAGAATTAACAGCTGCATCATTTACTTGAACTAACATTGCACTATTTTCAACAGTTAAAGTACCATTATTTGTGATACCACTTTGAACCTCAAAATAATAATTTGGTTGAATAGTTACATTAGAAGTTGAATTAATCAAACATTCACAAGCTTCTATACTTCCTTGATTTGGTAATGATGATGTTATATAATCAGCATCAAAAATAGCTTTTGTATTAGAAGTAGGAAACCCTGCCGACCAAGTACTTCCATTCCAGATAGATATTTGTGGTATTTGTCCTTCAATTTTGATATCATCAATTGCCCAAATCTCTGCCACATTATCAACTTTAATAGTAATCCTAATTAAAAGATTGGCTACTGATGGCAAGCTTCTTACGTTATATGTTGAGATTCCATTTACAAGTTCAGCATTCCCATTTCTAGTATCAATAGTTGCGCCATTATTAGTTCCTGTATAATAAGCATTTAAAGTTCCTGAGGCAAGAAAATCCCACCTTGAATTTGAATAACCTCTTAATACTGATTCCGTTGACCAGTTAGTACCTCCATCGATACTAGTTTCAACTTGAATCAAGTCATTGACATCTAAACCTTGAGAACCAGTTCTAAAAGCACCAATCCTCATTGAAAAATTAATGTTATTATATAAACTTACATCTATAGGATTAAGGGTTATTGAAGCCGTTTGATAAATATTATTACTTGAGCTTTCTCCACTATCAGGATATCCACTAAATTGCAAAGATTTTGCACCGATATAAGCGTTTTTAACACCTGAGCCATTATTATAAGTTCCACCACCAATTAAAAGAGTACCATTATTTGCTGATTCTGATGTAAGAACAATAGGAGAATAACTCCAAACAGGCGTTGCAGGAACATCTTCAAAATCTTGTTGCGCAATTATTTGAACTGGTCCATTATTACAAACTGTAAAAACAATTCCTGTTCCTGATATTGCAAATGTAAATGTAGGGTCAATTGCATCTCCAATTGTTTTCCCAGAATCAGTATAAACAGAAAAACTAACCGTTGCATTCTTTAATCCAACTGAAGTTGGGGCAAAATTAATTGTGAATGCGCTACTATTTCCATTTGCTAAAGCATTTGCAGTAGGATTTGAAACAACTGTAAACATTGTTGCATCTGGTCCCGAAATTGTAACATTTGAAAAATATCTTGATGTTCCAGCTAAATTTGTAATTACAAAAGTATTTTGCTTAACACCTGTTGTAATTGCAACAGAATTAAAATCGGTTAAATTAGTCAAACTTGTTGATGTCGACCCTTTAATTACATCATTACCATTTCCATAAACATATATATTATTTAATCCTTTAGCTGTACCGCTAATATTAAAATTATAAATAGATTCATCTGTATCATCGTTGCTTATAATAATAGTAGCATTTTTTGCACCTAATGAAGTTGGAGCAAAAGTAACTTCAAATGTTAATGAAGAACCTCCTGGGATAGAATTAGAGCTTGGTTGAATAGTTATAGAAAATGAGGACGCATGTGGACCAGTAATTGTAATATAAGGTGTGCCAGTAAGTGATAAATTAGTTGAACCAAGATTTTCAATTGTAAAAATTCTAGTTGATGTAGCTAAAACATTTGTTACTGGAAAAGCAGTATGATTTGTTCCAATTGGATATAAACTATTATCTGGAATGCTAATTGTATTTCCTAAAACATTAATATCAATAGAGGAAACAATTGTTCCTGTCCCTTGAATCACAAAATCATAAGGGTTTTCATTAGAATCATTATTTACTATAGTAAGTGTTGTATTTCTTGTTCCTGATGCTGTTGGACTAAAAGTTACTACGAAATCTATACTTGCTCCAACGGCAATTGTTGTTGGCAATGTTATTCCAGAAACCGCAAAATCTCCAGCTGCTGTTCCACCAACCATATTTATTGATGTTACATTCAATACATCATTTCCAAGGTTTTGAATTCTGAAATTTTTGGCTTGAGAGTTTCCAACTACAATTGTTGTATATAAAGTATTGTCAGTTCCTTGAGGTGTAACATCTCCATCAGAAATTGTTGGATTTGAACCAATCACACCTCTAACAGTAATTTCAGGTGCTATAGATGTGATGCAACCTGAACTCATTGGAATTGTAGCTGTTGTTCTATAATTATATGTTTGAGCTATAGCACCACTTACTCCATAAGGAACTAATAAAAAATAATAAGTAGTACCACCATTTAAACCTGTAACACTAAATGTAGTGTCGGCAGAAGAAGTTGTGTAACCTGCAACTGTAGCGTTTCCAAAAACAGTTCCAATAGAATGAATTGCTCCATCTGTTGGAACTCCAGTTGGCATAACATTTTCTCCATATAAAATTACGTATCCATTTGCGTTAGTAATTGTACTTGCGGCACTGAATGTTAAATTAATTTGAGAAACACTAATAGTTGAACAACTAAAACTAGCAGCGTGACTAGATGGTTCATTAGCTAAAGTATAAAATGTAACCGATTCAGGAGAAGAAATGTTATAACAATTTGGTGTGTTATAACTATATATTGTTGCAGTATATTGAGTTCCAGGTATTAAATTAGTTATCGTAGAAGATGTTCCATTGTTTACATAAACTACTTTATTTCCAGAACTTACTGTGGTTTCTGGAGCAAGTGAATAATTTGTATTTGCTGTATAAGATGTTCCATTCACAGGTGAAACTTCTGCTGTAGCTGTTGGTCTAACTGTTACAACAGTTCCAGTTGTTCCTCCGCCATTTGACCAAGAAAAATCTGCAGTAGTATTTGAAATAGAACCTAATGCTAAAGTTGACGCTTGATTGGTTGGTGTCGAACATCCAGTTCCAAATGTTGCAGTTAAAGTTAAATTATCAATACCAATTCCTTGAGCATTAGTTGCTCCTAATAATCCTGTATAAGTCCAACACAAATAATACAATCCCGATGGTGGTATACTCAAACCTGAAATAGTAAAAGACTTACTAATTGTTGTTGGTGGATTTACAACAGCGTTTGCCCCATCTGCTGCATAAGCTTGATCGCCAGAAGTAGCGGCAGTATTTACTGCAGTAGCCGTTGAACCATGAAAAAAAGTCCAATTAAAAGCTCTAGTTCCAGTTCTATACTTTTCGTAGTCAAATGAAATGGTTAAATCAGTTAAATTTGTACTATTAGTATTTTGAATAGCAAGGATAATACTTCTTGGACTACTAAAAGTACCTGTTGTCAAAAATCCTAAACATCTATCAGTTGAGGATGCAGTAACCCCATTTGCCCAATTTATATTACCACCACTGGACGTTCCAGTAACCGCTCCAGTACCTGTGGTTCCATAAGCCAATGTAGTTGCAGTTGTTCCTGTTGAGTAATTATTTGTAGAATTAACTCTAAATCCCGCAGGCAATGTAGACGTAGCGCTACTTCCCATGCCATCAAAGTTTTGCGTAATTGGTGTTGTATTTGGGATCAAAATCTGTCCAAACGTAAAACAACTAAACAACAGCGCAATAAAAAGTATTTTAATTTTCATAATGAATGAATAAAAAGTTCGTCTTTAGCAAAACGATTTGGGACTACAAAATTACTTCTAATCCACACAATTTCAATACTTTTGCGTTATCAAATTATTAACAAATTTTAATCTTTTTAACCGTTTTGAACTCAAAATCAATTAGTTCTGTAGAAGAAGTTATACAAAAGATGGAATACTACTGTTCTTATCAAGAACGATGTCATATAGAAGTATCTGAAAAATTGCGCTCTTTTGTTTTGAATCAGTATGAAAAAGACCAAGTTATAGTACATTTAATTGAAAGCAATTTCTTAAATGAAGAACGTTTTGCGTCTATTTTTTCAATAAGTAAATTCCATCAGAAAAAATGGGGCAAAATTCGAATCAAAAATGAATTGAAGGCAAGAAAGATATCTGATTATTTAGTTACTAAAGCACTAAAAGAAATTCCAGCAGAGGAATATGAAATGACTTTTGAAACTTTAGCAGAAAAACATTGGGAAACGATTACCGAAAAAAACGATTTGAAAAAACGAAAAAAATTCTGTGATTACTTACTTCGTAAAGGATGGGAAAGCGAACGTGTTTATGAAAAAGTTAAGGAGTTGGAGAAATAGTTGCGGGTTGCAAGTTGAAATTTTGAAGTTGAAATTTATTTTTGAAACTTAAAACTCTTTTGACAAAAGAATACTTACGGCATTTCCGCCGAAACCAACTGCATTAATTAATACTTTTTTTATTTCTCTTCTTTCGATTTGTTTTTCTGCAAATGGTACTTCGATAAATTGATTGTGCTGCATCATTAAGATGGCAAGTTCCATATTCAACATTCCTGATGCACCAAAAGTGTGACCTACTTTCCATTTATTAGTGGTTAGCATTGGAATGTTTTTAGAAAAAACTTTCTGAATCGCTTTATACTCTGAAGTATCTCCTTTTAAAGTTCCTGGCGCGTGCATTACAATAGCATCAACTTCTTCTAATTTGGTGTTTTGCAACGCCATTTTCATTGATTTTTGAAAACAATTGGCTTCGTCTGAAATTGAAATATTGTGTTCGATATCGTCTGTTGCATAGCCAATTCCTTCAATATATGCCAACGCATTTTTATGTTCACCAATTTCCAAACAAGCTACCGAAGCCGCTTCGCCCAGAACCATAGTGTTTTTAGTTTTTGTAAAATCGAAAGCTTTGCAAGGATAGAAAAGTTCTTCAACATGCTCAGACTGACATTCATTTTCATTATTGTCAATTGATTTACTATGGTCACACTGAGTATTGAACTTGTCGAAATATCGGATTGGTTCTTTACTATAAATTTTTAAAGCGTGCATTTGCGCAATAGTGAAATCGGTTAAAGGTGCTTCGCTTCCACCAACAATAAACTTGCTTGCCATTCCCGATTGTAACCAAGCAACCGCATTTAAAACAGCATGTAAAGCTGTTGAACACGTTATAGAATGTGAAATTTCTGGACCGTTATTTTTTAAATCGTGTGCTACCCAAGAAGAAATATTTCCGAGTGTTGTGGTTGGTGATGCTAAGGTTGACGTTTTTCCAGTTTCGAGAAATTCTTTGTGGTGTTTTTCAAATAATTGTGTGGCGCCACGAGACGAACCAATATTGATTCCGAAGTCGTCACCTCTTTTCCAACCTGCATTTTTAATTGCTTGACGCGAAACTAATATGGAAAGCAAAACGGTTTCGTCTAAAGCTTTGTATTTAATTTCGGATTGTTTTAAAACTTCAATTTCATTTCTAATTTCTTGAGGAATTGTAGCTACAAATTGTGATTTTCCATTAAAGTCTTTGGTTGAAATTAAAGTTTTATTTGAAAGATAATTACGCCAAATAGCCTCAGGATTTTTCCCTAAAGGTGAAATGGATGCTAAGGATGTTATGGCAATTTTAGTTTTCATTCTTGGCCACAAAGTTCGCAAAGTTTTTTGCAAAGTTCGCTATGATTTTAGTTTTTATGGAAATGATTTTAAAAAAAGTTGACACGAATTTACTTCGTCTATTCGACCTTTGATCTCGGGTCACAAATTTTCACAAATTAAAATAAGCGTAAAATAGTACACGAATTTTTTCTGCCTCTTACAGAAATTCAAATGGTTTTACAATTTAGCCCTGATTGAAATGGAAATCCTTTTTTACACCTGACAGGTTTTTGAAACCTGTCAGGTGTAAAAAAGATTGAAATGTAAAGCAGGAATTACCATCACTGATAAAGCCCAAACCATTCGCTCCCAAAAAAATTACACTATTTCCAGAGCATTTTCGATGGTTTGATATACTTTTTGCAATTGATTTTGCGTGATAATATATGGTGGCAAAATGTAAACTATGTTTCCAACAGGTCGTAAAATTATGCCGTTTTCGATGAAGAAATTATAGAGTTTGTTGCGCATGGTTCCGTAGTAACTTTCTTGGGTTTCGGTTTTTATTTCTAGGGCAAAAATTACTCCGAGAACACGAGTGGTCTTTACTTTTGGATGGTTTTTTATTTTGGATTGAAAAGCCAAATGCGATTGGTGCACTGATTGAATATTTTGCTGTATTTCATCGGTTTGTAAAAGTGAAATACTAGCTAAAGCTGCGGCGCAACCAGTAGGATTTGCTGTAAAAGTGTGTCCGTGAAACAGCGCTTTATTGGTGTCATCATCATAAAATCCTTCGAAGATTTTTTGAGAGAATGTTGTTATTGCCATTGGGATTGTTCCGCCTGTTAATGCTTTAGACAAGCACATCATATCGGGCTTATTTTCTAGATAATCACTGGCGAATGTTTTTCCTGTTTTGCCAAAACCTGTCATGACTTCGTCAGCAATTGTGAATACATTATTTTGGTTACAAATTGTGATTAATTTATCTAAAACTTCAGGTGAATACATTACCATTCCTGCAGCTCCAAGAACTAATGGCTCAAAAATAAAGGCTGCAAATTCGTTGGTTTTTACAAGATTTTCTAAGGTTTTAATCGTTTGTTCTTCGTTGCCTTTTGTTGGAACTGGAATGCGAACAACTTCTAAAAGCGAACCTTTGAAAGCTTCTGTAAAAAAAGTAATTCCGCTTGCAGCCATAGCTCCAAAAGTATCTCCGTGAAAAGCATCTTCAAAAGCGATGACTTTAGTTTTAGCTACGCTCAGTTCGCTGTTGGCTTGGGTGTTAATTCCTTTATTATAATTGTATTGGAGCGCCACTTTTATTGCCACTTCTACGGCTGTCGAACCATTGTCGGAATAGAAAATTTTTTGTTGATTGGATGGCAGAATTTCCATTAATTTTTCAGATAATTCTACGGCTTTATTGTGAGTAAAACCTCCAAACAAAACATGCTCTAAAGTAGTTAATTGCTCATAGATAGCATCTGCCATAACTTTGTTAGAATGTCCGAAAGGATTCACCCACCAAGAAGCGATGGCGTCGATATACTCTTTACCGTTTTCATCCCATAACAATGCGTCTTTTCCTTTAACAATTGCTGGAAAATCAGGAACTGTTTTGTGTTGTGTATAAGGATGCCAATTGTGTTTTTTGTCTCTTTGGGATAGATTCATTTTTTTGATAATAGAGGAAAGAAACAAGAAAAAAGACTAATGTTCTTTCAAATTACAACAACAAAGATACGTTAAGTAATTAATCTTTCTTCTTGTTTCTTTGCTCTTCTTGATTACAAATTTAGAAGGTTTTCACGAAACTTGTCAGCGTAATATTGGATTACATTTTGGTCGAAATAAGGTTCGTCATCAATTCTTCCTATAAATTTGGCTTTGGTTTTATTGAGAATAATTTCTTCAGTAGCTTTATTTTCATTGCCTGAAAAAATGATTCCTGCTACATTTAAATTTCTACTTTTTAAAGCTTCAAAAGACAATAATGTATGATTTATACTTCCAAGATAATGGCGTGAAACCAATATTATTTTGTAATCGGGTTGAATTAAATCAATAATGGTATCGTTGTCATTTAATGGAACTAATAATCCACCTGCGCCTTCTATAATAAGATGATTTGCTTCCAGAGCGTTGTCGAAGGATGGTTCAATGATTTTTTTTAAATCGATTGTAATTCCGTCAATTGCTGCTGCTAAATGTGGACTCGCTGGTGTCTTTAATTTATAGCTATTTTCGTGAATGACGGTTTTATCACTACAAATATAACGTTGAATTTTGTGACTATCAGAATTGTCTAAATCTCCTGCTTGGATAGGCTTCCAATAATCTGCTTCTAATGCTTGGGTTACAATGGCTGATGTAATAGTTTTTCCTACATCGGTGCCGATTCCTGTGATGAATAGTTTCATGACTTTAATTTAAACGCAAAGTTCGCAAAGAAAGCGCGAAATTCACAAAGATTTTAACTTTATATTATTTAAAAACAGATAAAGAAAGTTGTTGCAATACTTCTGAGATTTCTTTTTGAGAATTGTAGGAATGTAAACAAAAACGAAGCCGTTCTTGACCTTCAGGAACGGTTGGTGAAAGAATAGCTTTTACATCAAATCCATTTTCTTGCAATTGACTTGCTATAGATTTTACCTTTTCATTTCCTGGAATTATGGCGCATTGAATGGCTGATTTACTATAAACAAACATTGGTTTCAAACCCATTTGAAGTTTTTCTCGATTGAAAAATTGAATGTTGTTTTTAAGTTTTTGAATCGCTTCTTTTTCAGATTTTAAATACTGATAAGCAATCAAAATTGTGGCAACTGAATGAGGCGAAAGTCCTGTTGTGTAGATAAAACTTCGTGCAAAATTTATTAAATAGTTTTTCAATTCATTACTTCCCAAAATAGCTGCGCCGTGACAACCTAACCCTTTTCCGAAAGTTATGATTCTAGCAAAAACTTTATTCTGCAATCCTTGATATTGAATTAATCCTTCGCCTGAATCTCCAAAAACACCTAATGCATGTGCTTCGTCAATAACCAAATAACAATTATATTTTTCGCAAAGGTTTATTAATTCTTCCACATTTGGAGAATCGCCATCCATGGAGAAGACGCTTTCCGTAACGATATAAATCTCAATTGAAAGGACTTCGAACTCCCGAAGTTTTGGGACAGTCTGACAATTGTTTTTTTGAATTGACTTTTGTTTTAAGATTAAATTTTCTAAATCTTCAAAATCATTATGCTGGAATTTATATGATTTTGCGTTACTCATTTGAATTCCGTCGCGGATAGATGCATGACATAATTCGTCATAAAGAATGATATCATTTCGTTGTGGCACCGAACTAAAAAATCCAACATTGGCATCGTAACCCGAATTGAAAATTAATGCTGTTTCAGATTGATGGAAATCAGCAATAAAATCTTCTGTGATTTGGTACAAATTATGATTCCCTGAGATTAATCGTGAACCAGTTGCACCGTTTATTTTAATGTAGTTTTCTAATAGATACTGATGTGTTTGATTGAAAATTTCCTCAGAATTTGCAAACCCAAGATAATCATTCGAGGCAAAATCAATTAAATTATTAGAAACTGGTAATTTTCGTAAAGCATTGTTTTGCTCACGATGTTGTAGTTTTTGAGATAATGATTTTGGGAAATTTTTCATAATTCAAAAATAAAAAAAGCCAAACAATAATGCTTGGCTTTCTTACTTTATTTTGAATTGTCTTAGTCGGCTAAAACAATTACTTTATTGTCTTTCATTTCAATAGTTCCTGATGTGATATCAAGAGTGTAGTTTTGATCGTTTACTTTTGTAAATTTATTTTCTACTTCTTTATCAAATTTAAAACTTGTTGCAGTAACTTTTACTGTTCCTTGTTTTAAAATAGAAACTATTGGAGCGTGATTGTTCAATATTTGAAAAGAACCATCTATACCTGGCAAAGAAACCGAAGTAACTTCTCCTTTGAATAATGTAGCTTCTGGTGATACTATTTCTAAAATCATATTTTTTGAGTTAGAAGATGGAAGATGAAAGATGGAAGATGAGAATTTTACTTCTGACTTCATTCTTCTGACTTCCAGCTTTTATTATGCTTCTGCTAACATTTTTTGACCTGCTTCGATGGCATCTTCGATTGTACCTTTAAGGTTGAAAGCTGCTTCTGGCAAGTGATCTAATTCACCATCAATAATCATGTTAAATCCTTTGATAGTATCTTTAATATCAACCAAAACTCCAGGAATACCTGTAAATTGCTCCGCTACGTGGAATGGTTGAGACAAGAAACGTTGTACTCTTCTTGCTCTTGATACAGATAATTTATCTTCTTCTGACAACTCTTCCATACCAAGGATAGCGATGATATCTTGAAGTTGTTTGTATTTTTGAAGAATTTCTTTTACTCTTTGAGCACAGTTATAGTGATCATCACCTAAAATATGAGGAGTTAAAATTCTTGAAGTTGAATCTAATGGATCAACTGCAGGATAAATTCCTAACTCAGCAATTTTACGAGATAATACTGTAGTAGCATCTAAGTGAGCAAATGTTGTTGCTGGAGCTGGATCTGTTAAGTCATCCGCAGGAACGTAAACCGCTTGTACAGATGTAATAGATCCTTTTTTAGTAGATGTAATTCTTTCTTGCATCGCACCCATTTCTGTTGCTAATGTTGGTTGGTAACCTACCGCAGAAGGCATACGTCCTAAAAGTGCTGACACCTCAGAACCTGCTTGCGTAAAACGGAAGATATTATCAACGAAGAAAAGTACATCTTTACCTTGATCAGAACCTGCACCATCACGGAAATACTCTGCAATTGATAATCCTGACAAAGCAACACGAGCTCTTGCTCCTGGTGGCTCATTCATTTGTCCAAAAACGAAAGTAGCTTTAGAATCTCTTAAACCCATTTTGTCTACTTTAGTTAAATCCCAACCTCCATTTTCCATAGAGTGCATGAATTCCTCACCATATTTTATAATTCCAGACTCTAACATCTCACGAAGTAAGTCATTTCCTTCACGTGTTCTTTCTCCTACTCCTGCGAATACAGAAAGTCCTCCGTGACCTTTTGCAATATTATTAATTAACTCCTGAATTAATACTGTTTTACCAACTCCAGCACCACCAAACAATCCAATTTTACCTCCTTTTGCATAAGGCTCAATTAAATCAATTACTTTAATACCTGTAAATAAAACTTCAGAAGAGGTTGATAAATCTTCAAATTTTGGTGCAGCTCTGTGGATTGATAATCCATTTGCTCCATCTTTAGGCAAATCTCCAAGACCATCGATAGCATCACCAATTACATTGAATAAACGTCCGTAAACATCTGCGCCAATTGGCATTTGAATTGGACTTCCTGTAGAAAGCACATCTGTACCTCTACTTAAACCGTCTGTAGAATCCATAGAGATTGTACGAACTGTATCTTCTCCAATGTGAGATTGAACTTCAAGTACTAACTTAGAACCATCTTTTTTAATGATTTCTAATGAATCGTAAATTTTTGGTAATTCAGCATCTTTAGTATTGAACACTACGTCAACTACTGGTCCGATGATTTGTGAAACTTTTCCTATTGCTTTTGACATTGCTTATGTATTTATTTAATAGCGTTTTAGAAATGAAAAAATATATCCTTTTTTCAGAGTGCAAAGATAATTTTTCTAAATAGAAAATCAATAGCAAAAAGCTATTTTTTATTGATATTTTTAATTTTATAGTAATGATACAACTCAAATATCAATAATTTTTTAGAAAAATAAAAAACCACTGACAAAAATCAGTGGTTTATTGAATGTATATTGTAATCTATTTTAAAGAGAAGCTGGATAAAGAATTCTAAAATCACCTAAATCAACACCTTTAAAATTTGATCCATATTTAGCATTTATAGCTTCTAAAAATTTGTTAGCAATTAAAGCATATCCTCTTGGACTTGGATGAATTCCATCAAGAGAAAATCCTCCACCAGTAACATATGTAGAAGTAACATTGAATCCATTTCCTGATACTCCTCCATTTGCAACTTGATTTAAAACTGCATTTGCATCAACAAAAGCTAAATTACTCGATGAAGCAATTGATTGAATAGCTGCATTGTATGCATCAGTTGCTGTTTTTAATTCAGCCACTTCACCTTTTGATAAAACCCAGTTATCTGCTAGTGGAAATTGCGTTCCGTTTCCTGCAGCTAAATGAGCTTGAGCGCTAACACCTCCTGAAAGTAATAATATATAATCTTGAGCAGTAGCTTGTCTATAAGACGGAATTCCATAACCTGATAAATTAGTCAAATAACTATCAACAATTACAACAGGGTTTTGACCTACAGCAAAATTAATAGTTCTTCTTGCTACTTCATCAGATGAAATCAAACCGTTACTTGCAGCAAACAGCAAACCATTATTGTAAGCCGTGTATCCTGAATTTAATGCTGCAACTTGAGCAGAATTTAGAGGCACTGCATTGTATGGAACTGTGGTAAAATAAGGAATTGTATTAACATAAGGCAAATTAGCAACAACTCCTTTAGCTCCATTTGCAGTTAATCCATTTACTAATGTTGAGTAAACGTTTGCAAAAACATTTGGGTCAGTAATATCATTTGCTCCATAAGTTGCAGGATTTAAATTTCCTGTTTGATTAGTTCCTGTTCCACCTGAAAGCGCATAAGATAAGACATCATTATTTCCAATCCATAGAGAAAAGAAAGTAGCATTTTGTGCAGTTGCGTCAGCAAGAACTGTAGTTGAAGGAGATGAAGCAAAACGAACAAAATATGGATTTGCTTGTCCTGAAGCGACACCAGCAATATTACCATAATTAGGAGCTAATAAATGATAACTTTTTGCTCCTGGAACACCCATATTATTAAAAGGTCCAGTTAAAATATTTGAAATATCTGTTGTTGATGCACCTGGAACTTGTACTGGACCTGTACCGTTGAAATATAATCTTTTTGGTTGAACTTGTAATCCTCCTAAGAGTAGTCCTCCAAAATTATCATCCATTAAAGGTAGCCTGAACTCGCCACCACCTACTAAAGAAAATTGATCCGCAAGAAGTTTAGGGTAAGAGTTACTTTGTCCTTCAACAAACAAAGCACCATCACTAAATCCGGCAGTTAAAGAATTTCCAAGAGAAACATATTTTGAAAAATCAGCTGAACCTGCTGTCAATGGCAAACCATCAGAAGTATTATTTACAACTGTATTTTCATCATCACTAGTACAAGCTATAAAGGTTAAAGAAACCAAGAATAGCCATTTGAAATTTTTTATCATGATATTTTAAATTTATTTATTATTGGTTTATGGGTTGATTGTCCAAGAAGCAAAATATTGAGATCCGATTGCTCCAGCACCTACGATTTGTCTATATTCTTTTCCTCCAATATTTGTTGCTCCTATTTTGAATGTTGATTTCAATTTAGGCATTCCATAGCTTAATTGTGCATCTACTACTGTAGCAGCATCAATCATTCCATCAGCAAAAGATGCTTGGTATAAATATTCGCTATTCCATCTTGCGCTTACATTGAAACCAAAGTTTTTAAACAATTTATCATTACTGATTGTTCCTTTAACTCTATGTTTTGGAGTATTAAACCCAGCTTCAAAACTTGGATCTTTAGCTTGGTCAAAATCAAATTGTGCATAGTTATAATTAGCTCCAATTTCAAAGTTTTTAGCTATTTTTTTAGACATACCAACACCAAAACCTAATGATTTAATTTCAACATCAGTATTTGTGTATAATTGGAATGCTCTTCTATCACCTTGAGTCAAAGCAAAAGCAGATTGGAAAGCAGGATTTAATGGTGTAAAGTCTCCACCACCATCAGTAGCAACTCCATATAATGGCGCAACAACAGTTAAGTTTCCAATGAAATCATTGTAAATATTATAATAACCATTGATATCATAAGAGAAGTCTTTTATTTGTCCTCTGTATCCTAATTCAAAAGCTTTTACAATTTCAGGTTTTACATAATCAACATCTGTTCTATCAAGAAGAGATGATGCAGCTACAATTGCAGCAGCATTTGAACCTCCAGCAATAACCGCAGCTCCAAAAGCAGCAGCTGAACTAGCAGTGTATGAGTTTTGATAAGCATTTAAACCATTAATAGTAACTGTTGACGATCCTGCAAAAGGTTGACCATTTAATGAAACAGGTAGTGTTTCTGAATATCTAGTTAAGTTGTCTGGAGCTGAACCTAAAAGTACTGCTGTTCCTACATTGAATCCAATGTATTGATCTTGAGTAGTTGGGTTTCTAAATCCAGTTTGGAATGAAGCTCTGAAGTTGTGATTTTTTTGTTCACCAGCAGAGTATACGAATGAAACTCTTGGTGAAACGTTTCCATCAAAGTTTTTAGATTTATCATATCTTACAGATCCAGTAAACTTCAATCTGTCATCCATGAATTTCTTTTGTAGTTGTGTGTATGCACCATAGTCAGTATAGTTGATTTGGCTATTAGCATCGGTATAAATTCTTCCACCTGAGTTTAACTCGTATAATCTATATGAACCTCCAACTTGAATTTCTGCAAATTTTATTAAATCTCTGAAATTATAATTTGCATCAGAATGCCAAATTTTAGAATTATCCTGAAGTTTAGAACCTGTTAAAACATCTGGATTACTAGTTACTGAATTAAAAGCAGATGCAAAAGCAGGTGTTCCCGGAATTAATCTTCCTGTATCTGCTACGTTTCTAGCTGAAATATGCGCTTGTTCTGGAGTTTGTCCTAATAATGTTGATTGAACATAAGTTGCTGCATATTGTCCAAACCAAGTTGAATCTGGTTTCCATGCTCTGTTAATGTTTATTCCTGTAAACAACATATCATATGATTTCCCACCATCTTCTGTTGTAGTATATCCTCTTACAAAGAAATTTTTACCTTTAACTTCTAATTTATGTTGTTGCATAAAAAATCCATTTAAGTAATATCTATTTGCTCCTTGATAAACAGTGTTTCCAAAACCAAATTTACTTTGCCAAATAATTTCTGTATCATTAGCCCATGGTTTGAAATGTAAAGAGAAATCTATTTTAGAGTTTTGAACCTTATTATCTGTCAATTCAACTTCTTTGTACCCAGTTCTACTAACATTATAATCAGGTAAAATTGAATTAAAAACAGCTAATTGAGAAGCATTAATTACACCTGCATTAAACATTCCTGTTGCAACACCTCTAATATTTGTAGAAACTTCATCACCATAAACGTTTAACCCATTGTAATTATGATGGCTTCTGTCTCTTCCTGGACTTGAATAATCATCATAATCAGTTGCATACCAATCTGTTCCATTCATGAAAGTGAAATTTGCTTTTGCGGCAAAATGTTTTGTAAATGCATGTGCAACTCTAACACCATAGTCATAATATAAATTATTTCCAGCTGCTTTTTGGCTGGTTTGTCCATATTTTGCATAAGCAGTTACTCCTTGACTTGTAAAAGGACTTTTACTGTTCATAAATAAAATACCATTAAACGCATTTGCACCATATAATGCAGATGAAGCTCCAGGTAATAACTCAACATTAGCAACATCAATTTCTGAAACTCCAATTAAGTTTCCTAAAACAAAGTTTAATAATGGAGAAGAATTATCCATTCCATCAACTAATTGCATAAAACGAGTATTTGCAACAGTGGCAAAACCTCTAGTGTTTATTGACTTAAAAGACATACTACTTGTATTCATATGCACTTCTTTTAAGTTTTCTAAACCATCATAAAATGTTGGTGAAGCGGTTTTTTTAATATCTTTAATAGTCATTCTTTCAATAGTAACCGGAGATTCTTTAACTTTCTCTGGTGTTCTTGAAGCAGAAACTACAATTTCGTCAATAACTTTATCAGCTTCAACTAAATTAACATCTAATTTTTGATTGTTCGAAGTAATTTCTAAGTTTTGTGCCTCGTAACCAATACTCGAAACTTCAACTTTGAAAGGTGCCTTTTTTGATGTTTTAAAAATAAATTTTCCATCAACATCCGTGACAGTTCCGTCTGATTCACCAACAACTTTTATGTTGGCTCCAGGAATTGGTTCGTTTTTACTGTCTTTTACCGAACCTGAAATTGTGGTTTGTGCAAAAGAAATGCTACAAAAAAACAATGTCAAAATAAAATAATAAATCTTCATTAGGTTTAAATTTTGTTGGTTTAAGTAGCCAAAATACAAATATTTTTTATATTACTAAAAAAACAAATAATAAATTTCACTTTTAATAATCAAATAGGTGTTTTGTTGTTTATATTGTATTTTAATTTTGTTGTGATTTATTTAACATTTTCAAAATATTAACTAAAAAATATTATGCTTACATAATAAATTTTGATTTTTATTAAATATATCACAATAAAAATGAATTTAATAAAAAAACGCTAGAAAGAAAAAATCTAACTAGCGTTTTATTAAAAATTTAAATAATTTTATTCTACCGTCACTGATTTAGCTAAATTTCTAGGTTGATCAACATTACAACCTCTTAAAACCGCAATATGGTATGACAACAATTGTAAAGGAATTGTCGTTAAAAGTGGCGATAAAGCATCTGATGTTTCTGGAATTTCTATAACATGATCTGCTAATTCTTTTACTTGTGTATCACCTTTTGTTACTACAGCTATAATTTTACCACTTCTCGATTTAATTTCTTGAATGTTACTAACCACTTTATCATAGTGACCTTGTTTTGGTGCAATTACTACAACTGGCATTTTTTCGTCAATCAAAGCAATCGGACCATGTTTCATTTCTGCAGCTGGATATCCTTCTGCATGAATGTATGATATCTCTTTTAATTTTAATGCTCCTTCTAAAGCTACAGGAAAATTGTATCCTCTACCTAAATAGAGGCAATTTGGTGCATCTTTATATATTGATGCAATTTCTTTTGCAATATCATTTGTGTTTAGTGCTTCAGCCACTTTTTCAGGAATAACTTCTAACTCTTGTAAATATCTATGAAAATCAGAATTTGACATTGTTCCTTTTGCCTTTGCAAGACGAAGAGCAATCATTGTTAGTACTGTAATTTGAGTTGTAAACGCTTTAGTTGATGCAACCCCAATTTCTGGACCAGCGTGAGTATAAGCTCCAGCATGAGTTTCTCTAGAAATTGATGAACCAACAACATTACAAACTCCAAAAACAAATGCTCCTTTTTCTTTAGCAAGTTTGATTGCTGCAAGTGTATCAGCCGTTTCTCCTGATTGAGAAATAGCAATTATTACATCTTTATTCGTTATAATTGGATTTCGATATCTAAACTCAGAAGCATATTCTACTTCTACAGGAATTCTAGCAAACTCTTCAATCACATATTCAGCCACAAGACCAGCATGCCATGAAGTTCCACAAGCTATAATTATAATTCTATCAGCGTTAAGAAATTTTTCAATATTATCTTCAACACCAGCCATTTGAATTAATCCTGCATTTGCATGAAGTCTTCCTCTGTAGGTATCTTTGATAACATTTGGTTGCTCATAAATCTCTTTAAGCATAAAATGATCATAACCACCTTTTTCAATTTGCTCCAAATTCATTTGCAATTCTTGAATGTATGGATCAACTAATGAATCGTCTTTTATTTTTCTAATTTTTAGTGGTTTTTGTAAACGTACAATTGCCATTTCTTCATCCTCAAGATAAATTGCATTAGAAGTATATTCAATAAAAGGAGAAGCATCAGAAGCTATAAAAAATTCATTTTCTCCAACTCCAATAGCTAATGGACTTCCAAGACGAGCCACTACAATTTCATCGGGTTTCTTTTTGTCAAAAACACAAATCGCATAAGCACCAACAACTTGATTCAAGGCAACTTGTACTGCTTTACCAAGTTTTAGATTTTCTTTTTTCTGAACTTCTTCAATTAAATTTACTAATACCTCTGTGTCTGTATCAGACTTGAACGTATAACCTCTTTTGATTAATTCTTTTTTTAAAGGTTCATAATTCTCAATAATTCCGTTATGAATTATAGCTAAATCACCCGAATTAGAAACGTGTGGATGTGAGTTAACATCATTTGGAACACCATGAGTTGCCCATCGAGTATGACCCATTCCTATAGAACCATTGGTTGAAATTTCTTTTGATGATTTTTCTTCTAAATCAGAAACTTTACCTTTTGTTTTAGAAATTTTTAAATCTTCACCATCATATAGCATGACTCCAGCACTATCATATCCTCTATACTCAAGTCTTTTCAATCCTTTAATTACAATAGGATAAGCTTCACGATATCCAATATATCCAACAATTCCACACATAAGCTATTTATATTTAGTCAGGTTTTGTATAATAAATTTTAAGTTTTAATTTTTTGCCTTCAGGAACACTTGAACGATTTCCATACAAAATTGTACCTAAAGGATTCATAACAGCCGCAGTAGGAATTCTATCAATTGAAGAAGAACCTGAAGTGATTGGTGTTTTCAACTTCACATTTGAAACTGTACTAATTGATTCCGTGATAGCAAGACCTAATCTAACATTAGTTGAATCATTTTTGATAAGATTTCTAACATGATTAGTTAATCTTATTTTATATCTAATTCCTCTTCCTCCAACAATTTTTTGAGTATCAATTATTCCTCCATGTACTACTTTATTAAATTTAGTATTGGCTCTTGTAGAAAAATCAGTATAGTAATCATAAATTGGTCTTCTATTATTTAAATCGTAAAGATAAATTCTGTATGGTTCTTCAGATGACGCCATAGAAGTATTGTCAATTGTAAAAGTCAAATTAGCTTCATTTATCAACCAGTTATTTACTTTCATTTCATCTATTTCATCAGAAATTCCATTAGGAGTATTGTTTAATAAACCTGTATTTGGATCTACACCTTTTAAATCTTCTGAACCAAATAAATCAATTACTGCAATTGAACCTTGTTGTCCTTTTAAATATAATTTTTCATCTCCAATTGAAGGATTTGCAGTTGCTAATGCAGCAGAAAATTCTGGACTTTCTGCATTTTCGAATAGATTTACACTATTACCTCCTAAATTAATTGACATTGATTTTTTCTTTCTTGTGTCATCTGTAGATGATGTTTCATCCTCATACTCAATAACAATTTTTCCTTGTTTAAAATTAAGCATTGCCATAGCTCCAATAGGTGAAGAAGGCAACTCCTCAGCTTTAAAATACAATCCTCTAAAATAATCTTTAAAAACATTATTATTTATTAATTTTCCTGATGGAGCATTAAAAATTTTTTGCGCGAAAAAATCCTCATCTAAGTCTAACCAAATTCCAGGTGCTTTTCTTTCTTTAATTACTTCCTCGCCGTCTTTTTGATATTTTATTTTATATTCATTTGTTTTAAAATAAAATTCCTCATTTTGAGATACCGACAATACGTCATTATTTAATGGTGTACCAATTTTATTTGCGTCAAAAATTGCGTTTTGATTAGAATAATATTTTTGAGCTTCTTGAAAACCATCTGCTGGATCATAATCTCTTAAAAAATAACCCGATTCATATACACTTAATCTAAATTTAGCAGTTCCACCATATACAGAATCTAATTCAAAAGTTCTGTCTCCTGTTTCACTATCTGTTTCTGTCAATTCACTAAAATAAGGCACATACAAATAAACAGAGTCAATTGTTGGACTATAAAATTTTGGATCAGCAGCTACAAGTTCTAGTTGTGTAACAAAATTTGCTGTTGTTCTTCCAAATTTAGGATGATTATATGAACCTAAAGCATTAATAGGTAAATTGTTAGTTTGAACAGGTCCAATTGCTAAATTATACGCTTTTACTGTTTTTGTACTATCAACATCAAAACCATAATGGTTGTCGTTATCACCAATGACATCAGCTCCAATTTCGTTGTAATCTTTGTCGCATGATGCAATAAAAATGATTGTAAATCCTAGTAATAGTGCTTTTAAATAAATATTGAATTTCATACCTAATTTGAAAATATTATAATGTTTTTTTATAGAATGAAGTGTACTGCTGTGCAAACTCTTCTTTAGAGGCGAAAGGTAAAAAAGGTTTTCCTGAAGATTCTATAAATTTTGTTAAACTTGAGGAAAGATTATCAGAAGCAATAATTACGCCATCTGAGTGATTGATTGATGCTTTCAAAATATTTTCATAATTTGGTGTAGCAAGCTCTGAAATAGCGTCTTTTGGAATTCCATCAAACTCTATTTTATTGATTAACTCAATATCAAGATTTCCTTCAAATGATTGACTGTAAATTGAGCTTATTATTTTTGTTTCAGAAAAAAGTGCTTCATCTTTATAGTAATGTTTCATGTATATCGGTAACAACGCAGTCATCCAACCATGAACATGAATAATATCTGGAACCCAATTTAATTTTTTTACAGTTTCAACAACGCCTTTTGCAAAGAAAATAGCACGTTCATCGTTATCAGGATACAACGTTCCATCTTCATCAGAGAAAGTGGCTTTTCTTTTAAAATATTCGTCGTTATCGATAAAATAAACCTGTATTCTTTCTTTTGGAATGGAAGCAACTTTAATAATTAATGGCATATCAACATCATTAACTACTAAATTCATACCTGAAAGACGAATTACCTCATGTAATTGATGTCTTCTTTCGTTGATATTTCCATATCTAGGCATAAAAATTCTAATTTGTCCGCCTTGATCGTTTATCATTTTAGGTACGTCGTAAGACATTAAAGAAACTTCGTTCTCAGCCAAATAAGGCACCACTTCAGATGAGACATATAATATCCTCTTATCTTCCATTATATATTTTGTATTTATTTGCAATAAAAAAACATGCAAAATTACAAAAATTTATGCAGATAATTACTAAAGTGTTAAGTTTGTAACCTATTTTAATAAAAATCAGATGCTCGTTTTCAATAAAAAAGTAGATTTACAAACTCATTTAAAACAAAATTGTAGCAATAATTCTACAATAGGTTTTGTGCCTACAATGGGCGCTTTACATAAAGGGCATTTATCTTTATTAAAAAAATCCTTAGAAAACAACACTATAACCGTAATTAGTATTTTTGTTAATCCAACCCAATTTAATAATCCTGAAGATTTAAAAAAATATCCTAGAACACTTGAAAATGATGTTGAAAAAATCAAAACAATTTCAAAAGAAATACTTGTTTATGCACCATCGGTTGAGGATATCTATGAAGGAAAAACAAAATCACAACATTACAATTTTGATGGTTTAGAAAATCAAATGGAAGGTAAATTTCGACCTGGACATTTTGATGGCGTTGGAACGGTTGTAAAAAAATTATTTGAAATTGTAAATCCAACGAATGCCTATTTTGGTGAAAAAGATTTTCAGCAATTGCAAATTGTAAAAAAATTAGTCGAAAAAGAAAAGCTTGCAGTAACTATTATAGGTTGTCCAATTTACAGAGAAGCTAATGGATTAGCAATGAGTTCAAGAAATGAAAGACTAACCGAAGAACAAAAAGATAAAGCATCCATTATTTACAAAACGATGAATGAAGCAAAAAAACTTTTTGGCACGAAATCTGCTAAAGAGGTTTCTGAATTTGTTACAAAAGCTTTTAAAAATAATACCATGTTTGAATTGGAATATTTTGAAATTGCAGACGAAGCAACGCTGTTAACTTGTAAACGCAAAAACAAAAACAAGAAATACAGAGCTTTTATTGCAGTTTTTGTTAACAAAATTCGATTGATTGATACTATTTCACTAAATTAATTTAACTTTGCACCATGCAAATTCAAGTTGTAAAATCGAAAATTCATCGCGTTAAAGTAACTGGCGCAGATTTGAACTATATTGGTAGTATTACTATCGATGAAGCATTAATGGATGCTTCAAACCTTATTGAAGGTGAAAAAGTTGCTATTGTTAATATCAATAACGGAGAACGTTTTGAAACTTATGCCATCAAAGGCGCAAGAAATTCTGGTGAAGTTACCTTAAATGGTCCAGCAGCTAGAAAAGTTCATCCAGGTGATATTATTATTATTATTTCCTATGCTACTTTAGATTTTGAAGAAGCAAAATCATTCAAACCTTGGCTCGTTTTTCCGAATGAAAACGACAACTCATTGAGATAATCTTTTGAAGAATCAAATCCGTAAATGGTTGACTGTACTTATTCCTCTTTTTATAGGAATAGGTATCATTTATTATCAATATTCTACACTCACATCAGAAGAAATTGAAAAAATAAAAATTAGTTTTCAAAAAGCTAATTATTATTACATTTTACTTTCTTTAGTCTTTGCATTTATCGGTTTCTGGTCAAGAGCTTATCGTTGGAAATTTGCATTAAATCATTTAGGATATCAAACAAAATTTCATAACAATTTTCTAACTGTTTCTGTTTCCTATTTAGTCAATATGACCGTTCCTCGTTCAGGTGAAATTTCTCGAGCAGCTTTGTTAAAAAAATATGAAAATATCCCTTTTGACAAAGTTTTTGGAACAATTGTTGCCGAGAGAATTGTTGATTTAATGATTTTTTTTCTATTTGTTGTCATCGGTTTTATATCGCAATTTGACAAAATTTACCAATTTCTTTTAGACGAAAATGTATCTATAAATACCATAATAATTGCTTTAATTGTTGGATTTGTATGTTTTATAATTTTTGTTTTAATTTGGATTTATGCTGAGTGGAAAATAATTTTAAAGTTAAAAGAAAAACTTTCAGGATTGATTGAAGGAATGTCAAGTATTTACAAAATGAAACATAAATGGAATTATATTTTTCATTCATTTTTTATTTGGTTTACTTATTTAATGATGTTTTATGCAGCCATTTTTGCACTTCCTGAAACCTCAAATATAAGTTTTGACATTGTGCTAATGGGATTCATTTTTGGCAGTTTAGCAATTGGTTTTTCTAATGGTGGATTAGGTGCTTATCCTTTCTCAATAGCTTTAATTTTTGGGATTTACGGAATTTCTAACGATATAGGAACAGCTTTTGGTTGGTTAGCTTGGGCATCGCAAACAATTTTCACAATACTTCTAGGATTACTTTCCTACATCTTATTACCTATTTTAAATAAAAAATAATTTATATCTTGCTTGAGTTTTAAAATCGTTTTCTAAAAACCTAAACTCAAAATAGAATATGAAAAAATTATTGCTTTTAGCATCGCTAATTATCTCATTTAGTGGGTTTTCACAAAAAGTAAAAGACAGTGTTCTTTCAAGAAAAATGGATAAATACAGAGAATTATCTGTTTCTGTTCCTCAATCTTATGAAAAAAATTCTAAAAAAACATATCCTTTAATTCTTCTTCTTGATGGTGATTATCTTTTTGATGCTTTCCAAGGTGCTTTAAGTTATGGAAATTATTGGGATGATTTACCTGAAGCTATTATTGTAGGACTTCATCAAAACAAAGAAGGCGAACGATTTGATGACTGTACTATAGATGAAACTACGGGTTTACCTGAAGGAAAAGGAGCTAGTTTTTTTGAATTTATTGGTGGAGAACTTCTTCCCTACATTCAATCAAAATATAGAATAGGAAGTTTCAAAATGATTGCTGGTCACGACTTAACCGCAGGATATATTAATTTGTTTTTATACAAAGATGCACCTCTTTTCAATGCTTATGCATGTTTGAGTCCTGAACTTGCCTTAGAAATGGAAACACGAATTCCAAGTAGATTAGCCGCTCAACAAAACAATATTTTTTACTATTTATCTTCAGCAGATGGTGATATTAAAAAAATGAAAGAAGATGTAACACTATTAAATGATAATTTAAAACTAGTTAAAAATCCTGCTTTAAATTACAAATATGATGAAATAAAAGACGCATCACATTATTCTCTTGTATTACATTCTGTTCCAAATGTTTTATATCAATTTTTTGCAACTTATAAACCCATTTCTTCATCAGAATTCCAAGAGAAAATTGTCAAAATGGAATCTGGATATGTTGATTATTTGAAAAATAAATATGATTTACTAGAAAAAACTATTGGAATTAAAATGCCTATTCGTGTAAATGATTTTAGAGCAATTGAAGCTGCAATTATGAAAAATAAAGCCTATGCAGAATTCGAAGGATTAGCACAACTTGCTAATAAATCATACCCAAAAGCAATGCTTGGAGAATACTACATGGGAAGATATTATGAAATTTCTGAAGATTATAAACGTGCAACAAAGGCGTATCAAAATGCTTTTACATTGGAACCAATTGGTGAATTAACAAAAGAAGCTATGCTTACAAAAGCAGACGAACTTAGAACTCAAATTAAAAAATAATTACTGAAAATTCTTCAGCATAAAATGGCAAAACTTAAAACTTCTTTCTTCTGTCAAAATTGTGGCACTCAATATGCTAGATGGCAAGGACAATGTAATGCTTGTAAAGAATGGAATACAATTGTAGAAGAAGTTATTCAAAAGGAAGAAAAAACAAGTTGGAAGCCAACATCAGAAGTAAAAAAAGCTCCAAAACCATTAAAAGTAACCGAAATTGATTCGTCGGAAGAAATTCGAATGAACACGCTTGATGGCGAATTAAATCGTGTACTTGGTGGCGGAATCGTTCCTGGTTCTTTAATCCTTCTTGGTGGCGAACCCGGAATTGGAAAAAGTACTTTATTATTACAAATTTCGTTAAAATTACCTTATAAAACTTTATATGTTTCGGGTGAAGAAAGTCAGAAACAGATAAAAATGCGTGCCGAAAGAATTACTCCCAATGGTGATAATTGCTACATTTTAACAGAAACAAAAACCCAAAATATCTTTCGTCAAATTCAAGAAATTGAACCCGAAATTGTAATTATTGATTCCATTCAAACACTTCATACCGATTATATTGAATCGACCGCAGGAAGTATTTCTCAAATTAGAGAATGTACCGCTGAACTAATAAAATTTGCCAAAGAAACCAATGTTCCTGTAATTTTAATTGGTCATATCACAAAAGATGGAACCATTGCTGGACCAAAAATATTGGAACACATGGTTGACACTGTTTTACAATTTGAAGGCGACAGAAATCATGTTTACCGAATTTTACGCAGTTTAAAAAACCGGTTTGGCTCTACAGCCGAGCTTGGAATTTATGAAATGCAAGGTTCAGGTTTGAGAGAAGTTTCTAATCCATCTGAAATTTTACTTTCGCATCGTGAAGAAGAACTTTCTGGAACTGCCATTGCTTCAACACTTGAAGGAATGCGTCCACTGATGATTGAAATTCAAGCACTTGTTTCAACAGCAGTTTATGGAACTCCACAACGAAGTACAACTGGTTACAATGCAAAAAGACTAAACATGCTTTTAGCTGTTTTAGAAAAACGCGCTGGTTTCAGACTAGGAACAAAAGACGTTTTCTTGAATGTAACTGGCGGAATATCGGTTGATGATCCGGCAATTGATTTAGCTGTTGTGGCTTCTATACTTTCGTCAAATGAAGATATCGCCGTTGGAAAAGACGTTTGCTTTGCGGGTGAAGTTGGTCTATCGGGCGAAATTCGTCCTGTAAACAGAGTAGAACAACGCATTCAAGAAGCCGAAAAACTTGGTTTTGCAACTATTTTTGTTTCAAAATACAATAAAATTTCCACAAAATTTCCTGGAATAAAAGTGGTTTTAGTGTCTAAAATTGAAGAAGTTGTAGAACATCTTTTTGGATAATAATTTGGTTACCAATCACGTTATCTAAAAAACCAAACCATGAAATCAAAATTTGTTCTTTTCTTACTTTCAATTTCCTTTTTAACTTCTTGTTCAGAAAAAACAGAATATTCAAAATTTATTCGTCTTCCTGAAAATCACAGATGGTTTAAAACAGATGCTAAAACTTTTGAGTTTACTATTGATGATGATTCAAAATTCTATAATGTTGTGTTTGAATTTAGTCATATTTCCGATTATCAATTTGCAAGTGTTCCAATAAAAATAGACGTTAAAAATCCTTCAGGCGAAGAAGAATTTCACAACATTGATTTTAATATTATTGATAAAAATGGCAAACCATTAGCTGATTGTGGTGGCGATATTTGTGATATGTCAATGAATATTTTGGAAAAAATGAAACTTCAAAAAGGAAAATATACTATAAAAGTTAGTCATGTTTTTGACAAACCTTACTTGCCTAATGTAATTGGTATTGGTATAAAAGTTAAAGAAATAAAATAATTTTTCATCGCTTCCCAACCTTTTCATAAAAATAACACTCTTTATATTTATAACTAAATAGTAAACGTTATGAAAAAGAAATTTTCCTTAGAAATAAAAAGTCCTTGCGAAGAAAAATTTGATAAAATGATTCCTAATTCTAATGGTTCATTTTGTAATTCTTGTGCTAAAAACGTAATTGATTTAAGTACGAAAACCAATGCTGAAGTAGCAAGATTTATTGCTGAAAATAAAAACAAAAGTATTTGTGCACGATTAAAAACATCACAACTCGAAGAAGAATTTGAAATAAACGAAATTTCTAAAAGCAATAATTTCAAATATGCTGTTGCAGTTGCTGCATCGGTTTTATTGACTTCAAATATTGTTGGACAAGAAAAAGAACCTGTAAAAACTGAAGTTGGTTGTGCTAAACCTAATCCACATATTGTTGGAAAAATTGCTTATCAAGAAGGCAAAATGGCTTCCTTTGTTTTGAGTGGCAAAATTTTAGAAAAGGCAACTAAAAAACCTTTATCAAATGAGAAATATCCTGAGTTACAAATATATGTTTCAGGTTCAAATGTATCTGTAAAAGTGGATCCAAAAACTGGTGCATATTCCATTCCATTGCTATTGGATAAAAAAACCTCTGAAATATATGTTACAATAAATTCTAACGATTCAAGTTATTCTAAAAGTATGAAAATTGATTTATCAAAAATCAGAAATAATAGTCTAATTTTAAACCTTTCAATTGATTCAGAAAAAGAAATGCATAGTTATAAAATTATGGGTGGTTTAGGCGTGAATTATATTGATAATAAAAAATTGAAAAACTCATAATATGAAAAAAGTTCTCTTCATTACGTTATTGATTTCGGCAATATCCTTTGCTCAAAAACCTATTTTTACTTCGGCAAAAGTAAAAGCTGCAACCGTTTATTTTAATGCTGCCGAATTGCAACAAACGACAACAGTAAATCTTCCAGTGGGAACAAGCGAAATAGTCATTAAAAATGTTGCCGATTATTTGAATGAAAACACGATTCAAATTGGCGCACCAAGTTCGGTAACGGTTTTGTCGGTACAATTCACTCAAAATTATATTTCCGAATATGAAATTGACGAAAGTAATCCTGCGATAAAAAAAGTGCGCGATAGCATTACTTTGGTTCAAAAAGAGATTAAGAAAATCCAAATTGAAACCTATTCACACCAACAAACTATTGGATTATTAGATAATAATCAAACGGTTGCTGGAGCAAATTCAGGATTGAGTGTCACTGAATTAATAAAATTAGTGGATTACTACAAAGCAAAAAGAACAGAATTAGACAACGCTATAGTTTTATTGCAAGAAAAAGAGGCCAATTGGAACAAAAAATTAAATGCTTTAAACGAAAAATTAGTCATCAATACACAAAAAGAAGACAAAACTTCTAAAGGAAAATTAGTGCTTCAAGTGATGAACGAAATTGCTGGAAACGTAAATCTTGATATTAATTACATCACCAATTCTGCAACATGGAATCCGTTTTATGATTTGCGCGTGGACAACGTAAAAGACCCAATAAACATGATGTATAAAGCGCAAGTTTCTCAAAACACAGGAATCGATTGGAAAAAAGTAAAACTAACATTGTCAAGTGGAAATCCTAATCAAAATAATCAAGCTCCAATATTGAGTTCGTGGTTTTTGAGGTATCAAGAAATTTATTCTGTTGGAAATGGAAATGCGGCAATTAGTGTTTCAAATGTGATTCAAAGTAGAAAAGAAATTTCTCAGGCTTTCAAATATAGAGATACAGCTACGAGTTATGGATTTGAGGAATTTGATGATAATTCCATCTCAAATTACACTTCCATCAACGAAAACCAACTTAACGTTTCTTTTGATATTGATATTCCTTATGACATTTTATCAAATGGAAAAGCACATTCTGTAGCGTTGAAAGAAATCAAATTGCCAGCAACTTACAAATATTATGCTGCACCAAGAGTAGATAAAGAAGCGTTTTTATTGGCAGAAATTAATGATTATTCTAAATACAATTTATTGCCAGGTGAAGCCAATATCATCTTTGAAGGTTTGTATGTTGGTAAAACAACAATCAATCCAAATCAAACGGCTGATACTTTGAATTTAAGTATGGGTAGAGATAAAAAAATCAATATCAAACGTGAAAAAGTCGTTGACAAAAGTGGTACTAAATTTTTATCTTCATACAAAGAGCAAACGTTTACCTATGATTTAACTGTGAGAAACAACAAAAAAGAAGAAATTTTCATGTTGTTGAAAGATCAATATCCGTTGAGTACAGACAAAGAAGTTACTGTAGAATTATTAGAAGACGGAAAAGCAAAAGTAAACACCGAAACTGGAATTCTAACATGGGAATTGAAACTCGCTCCAAACGAAACCAAGAAAATCAGAATCAGTTATAAAGTGAAATATCCTAAGGATAAAATAATTGATAATTTGTAATTTAAAAATAAAACTAACTCAAGCAGAGAAAAAGCGTAAAGAATTTAAAACTCTTTGCGCTTTTTTGTTTTTGTAAATTACTATAAATGAAATACTTTAGAAATTATTTTTTAAATTTACCAAAATTAAACTCACAGCTATGAAATCGCCATTAACAACAAGTTTGCATAAGCAAACACCAAACATTAATAAGGCGATACCATATGTTACCGCTAAAAAACAAAATTTAAACATATGAAAAAGATTTTACTTTTAAGTTTAACATTGTTGTCCTTTTTTGGACAAGCACAAACCATTGCTTTACAATCATTTGCAACAGGTTTTTCTGAACCTGTAGAAATTGCTAATGCAGGTGATTCTAGATTATTTGTAGTGCAAAAAACGGGATTAATTAGAGTATTAAATTCAAATGGTTCTATTAATGCTACACCATTCTTAAACTTATCTTCGATTATAACTACTGATAGTGAACGAGGATTACTCGGCTTGGCTTTTCATCCAAATTATGCTACAAATGGCTATTTCTTTGTAAATTATACTAATCTTTCTGGTAATACGGTAATTGCTAGATACAGCGTAAGTGCAAATCCAAACATCGCTAATACTACAGGAACCATTTTAATGACGATCACACAACCATTTTCAAACCATAATGGCGGAAGCATAAAATTTGGTAATGATGGTTATTTATATATCGGAATGGGTGACGGCGGAAGTGGCGGTGATCCTGGAAATAGAGCGCAAAACATCAATGAAAATTTAGGCAAAATGTTGCGTATTGATGTAAACTCAACCGTTGCTCCTTTTTACACAAGTCCTTCGACTAATCCTTTTGTTGGCGTAGCTGGAAATGACGAAATTTGGGCTAGAGGTTTAAGAAATCCATGGAAGTTTTCATTCAACAGATTAAATGGTGATTTATGGATTGCTGATGTTGGACAAAACGCTATTGAAGAAATTGACAAAGTAGCAAGTCCATTACCAAATACTGGAATTAATTTTGGATGGAGATGTTATGAAGGAAATTCAACTTACAACATAACAGGTTGCGCTGCGGCAAGCACAATGACTTTTCCTTTTGTTCAATATTCACGTTCTGGCGGCGCGTGTTCTGTAACTGGCGGATATGTTTATACTGGTTCAACTTATCCAAATTTTCAAAATAAATACTTTTTTACCGACTATTGCGATGACAAAATTAGAATGGTAAATAACGCTGGAGTAATTACGACAACAACTGCCTTTTCAGGAAATAACTTTGTTACTTTTGGTGAAGATTATCTTGGTGAACTTTACATCGCAGGAATTACATCTGGAACAGTTTATAGAATAATCGATACTTCGTTAAGCACTTCTGAATTTGATAAAATGGGGTTTTCTTTATTTCCAAATCCGGCAAAAGAATCATTTACTATTAAAAGTTCTGAAGATAATTTAGCTACAAAAATTGATTTATTTGACCTAACGGGAAAATTACTTTTGACAAAAAAATTAGAAAATAATCCAGAAAATACAATTGCTACAACTTCACTTTCTAAAGGAATGTATTTGGTTACTTTAGAAACTAAAAATGGAACAAGTTATAACACAAAATTGATTATTGAATAATATGCTCGAACCATTTATCGTAACAACAATTACAACAAACGAAAACGAAATTTCTGTTTTTTCTGAAACTGATTTTGAAGTACATCAACGTGGTGGTATGTTTCTAACCGAACAAATTGCATCTAAGAATTTCAGAATTCGGAAAAGTGATGTGGGTTATGAAACTGAATTTCATTTAAGTGGCGATCCAACTTTTATAATTATCTTAAAAGGAACTTTGAAAATTGAATTGCAAAATGGATATTTCAAAACCTTTTCTGCTGGAGATTCCTTCATTGCACAAGATAATTTACCAGAACATATGGTTTTCGACAACAAAATTCACGGACACAAAGCGAGTGTAATTGGTAATGAAACACTTGAAGCAATTCATATTAAGTTGTAATCATTTTTGATATTCCAGCGGAATGACAACTGAATAAACATTGTCACACTGACAACTGATTTATAATTGGCTTTCTTCAGAGAATTATACATTCCTTCTGAATAACAAACTTTATGTTTTCAAACTGATTACTGAACACTGATTACTTAATTAAGGTGCAGGATTAGGATGAATCTCTTGAATTCTATCAATTTCAGATAAAATTTCATTAGATAAAACTACTTCAAACGCATCAATGTTTTCCTTTAATTGTTCTAATGAGGTTGCGCCAATAATAGTTGACATTACTAAACGTTGTTGGTTTACAAAAGACAATGCCATTTGAGTTATTGTTAACCCATTTGCTTCGGCTAAATCTTTATATAATTTTGTGGCTTTGAAACAATTTTCATTGGTATATCTGACAAAATTTGGAAATAATTTCATTCGAGAATTTTCAGGATATCCGTTCAAATATTTGCCAGATAAAAATCCGAAAGCTAATGGAGAATATGCTAATAATCCAACATTTTCACGCATACAAATTTCAGAAAGTCCTACTTCAAATAGTCGATTTAATAAGGAATACGGATTTTGAATTGTAGCAATTCTAGGTAAATTGTGCTTTTCGCTTTCGTTTAAAAACTTCATTACACCATAAGGATTTTCATTAGAAACACCAATATGTTTTATCTTTCCTTCTTTAATCAATCCGTCATAAATCGATAAAACCTCAAAGAAATTATCTTGCCATTTCGTATCCAATTCGGTAACGCCACGTTTTCCAAACATATTCATTACACGTTCTGGCCAATGCATTTGATATAAATCAATGTAATCCGTTTGAAGGTTTTTCAAACTCAATTCTACGGCCTCGTGAATGCTTTTTTTAGAAAAATCTAGCGGTTGGCGAATGTATTCCATACCACGATTTGGTCCTGCAATTTTAGTAGCCACGACCAATTTCTCTCTTTCAGTAGCTCCAATTTTATGCAACCAACTTCCAATATGTCGTTCCGTACTTCCAAAGATTTCGGCATTACCGCCAATGGGATACATTTCAGCAGTATCAAGAAAATTTATTCCTCTTTCAACAGCATAATCCAATTGTGAATGAGCTTCGGCTTCAGAATTTTGATTGCCAAAAGTCATTGTGCCTAAACATATTTTACTAATTTTTATATCGGTATTTGGAAGTGTAGTATAGTTCATTTTATGAATTTGAAAGTGCAAAGATACAAAGGAAGGAAGTGTTTAAAAAAGAAAAAAGTTCAAAGAAAACTCTCTGAACTTTTACTTTTAAACTTTTAAACATTAATAAACTTTTAAACTATTTTAAAGTTCATTCAACATTTTAGAAATTTCATCTAATTTTGGAGTCAAAATAATTTCGATTCTTCTATTTTTTGCTTTACCTTCAGGCGTATCATTACTCATTAATGGAGCATATTCTCCTCTTCCAGCTGCCGTTAAATTATCTTTTTTAACACCTTTATTTTCTGATAAAATATTTACAATAGCAGTGGCTCTTTTTGTAGATAAATCCCAATTGTTTTCAATTCCGCCACCAATTGCTCCAAGAATTTTATCATTATCCGTATGACCTTCAATTAATACCGAAATTTCTGGATTATCAGCAAGTACTTTTCCAACAGCAACAACTGCGGTTTTTCCCTCTGCTCCAACAGCCCAACTTCCGGTTCCAAAAAGTAATTTATTTTCCATAGAAACATATACTTTCCCGTTGCGTTGTTCTACCGTTAATCCTTTTCCTTCGAATGCTTTTAACGATTTTGAAAGTGTTTCTTTCAGCTTATTCATACTCGCTTCTTTTGCTGCAATGTATGCTTCTAATTCGTTTAATCGTTTAGAACTTGCCTCTAAATCGGCTTTCAATTTGTTTAAACGTTCTTGCTCTGCAGCCAACGATTTTTCTTTGGCTTCTAACTTAGCAAGCAATTCTCTGTTTTTATCAATATTAGATGAAAGTGCGTCGTTACTGTCTTTTTCTAATGCTTTGTACGATGCTTGAAGCGTTTTTAGATTTTTATCAGCTGCAGTAAAATCGGCAAGAAGTTTATCACGTTCTGCCTTCAACTTATCATATTCCGATTGTAATTTAGATTGATCAGCTTCCAATTGATTTTTGGATTTTGTCAATTCTTCATTGCTATCCGCTAATGTTCTGTTCTCTTTTTTCAATTCGGCAAACTTATTTTCCAAATCATTGTATATCTTTTTAGATACACACGATGTTGAAAGTGCCACAATCAATAATCCTAAGGAAATTCTTTTAATCATTTTAAATTTATTTTTGAATCGAATCAAAATTAAAGTATCAAATTGGTTTTTAGTCTATAGCTTTTTTTTGTTATTGACATTGTTATTGACAATTTGTTGTAGGTTTTCGGTATATAAATAGTTCTATTTAAAATGTTTTATTATATAATCTTCAACCTTACTTTTTTTATAGAAATCTGAATTATTTTTTACATTTAATATATCATAAATGGCTTGTTGTTTATTGTTTGAATGATCATAATACGACTTACAAATCAAATATCCTGCCCAATACAAAGCATTTCGAGGTCTAAGTGGTTCATTTTCATCTCTCCAAGAAATAGATTTATCTTGATACATTTCTTTTTTAAAATCTTCCCAAATTGCAATTTCCCTATTTTGAAAAGCCTTATAATCGCCATCTGTTTTACCAGTAAAGATTTCCGTTAGAAATTCTGCACTTCCTTCTCGTAATGAATAACTCAATAAATTATCTTCTCTAACCATTCCGTTTTGGTTGAAATGAATCATTTCATGAAAAACCGTTATTGGTATATGATTAAAATCTAAAATATTATTTAACATACTTGAATTCCAATTTTTAGAATTGTTTTCCGTTTTGCTTAAATATTCTGTTCCAATAATCAATCCGTTTTTGGAAATCGTTCCATTTGAACTTAATCTTCCCACAACAAAATAAACGTCGCCAAATTCAGCTTTAGGATACACTTCTTTGAAACGATTATAGTTTTTAATTATGGAATCTTCAAATAGTCTTACGTTTTCTAAGTCATGTCTAATAGAAGCGTAAAATTCTTTTCCGTTAATGACTTTTTTAGAAAATTTTTCTTTGTCTTTTATTTTAAACTTATAAAAATCATCTAATCCTTTAGTTCCTTTTTTGAAATAATATTTATCAAAAAGCTTTTCTGCATTTATAGTGTCGGCACATGCTATATCAAATGCTTGATAGAAATTAGCAATGTCGGTTGTATAAATTTTTTGACCATACACAATGCTCGAAAAAAGAAGAAATAAAGTAATGAATTTTAATTTCATAAGTCGTAAATATTGAAATTGAAATTGAATTTTGAGATTAATATTGAAACCTTAATCAATTTCCACCACAATAGGACAATGGTCAGAATGTTTGGCTTCGGGTAAAATTACTGCTCTTGTCATTCTGTTCTTTAAAGTTTCGGAAACTAAATTATAATCAATTCTCCAACCTTTATTATTTCCTCTTGCTCCAGCGCGATAACTCCACCACGAATAATTGTGTGGTTCTTTGTTGAAATGACGAAAACTATCCACAAATCCTGATTTCATAAAACCATCCAACCATTTTCTTTCTGATGGTAAAAATCCGGAAACTGTAGCATTTCTTATTGGATCATGAATGTCAATAGCTTCGTGACAAATGTTATAATCGCCACAAATAATCAAATTTGGAACTTCTTTTTTCAAGTGATTAATGTAGTTTTGAAACTCATCCATATATTGAAACTTGAAATCCAATCTATCAATATTAGTTCCTGAAGGCAAGTATAAACTCATGATGGAAACATCGTCAAAATCTACTCTTAAATTTCTTCCTTCAAAATCCATATGCTGAATTCCAGTTCCATATACTATATTTTTAGGTTCTGTTTTACACAAAACAGCAACTCCTGAATACCCTTTTTTCTCAGCAGAAAAATAATATTGAAAGGGATAACCTGCTTTGGTAATTTCTTCTGTTGGAATTTGATCTTCCTGTGCTTTAATTTCTTGCAAACAAATTACATCAGGATTGGCTTGCTGTAACCAATCTAAAAAACCTTTAGTAATCGCTGCTCTGATGCCGTTTACATTGTAGGATATGATTCTCATAATTGAATTTTATAGTTTTTCAAAAATAACTAAAAACCTGAAATCATTATGTTTTAAATAAAAATTATAAGTTTTGTTTAACCTTTTTTGGATTTCTGTATTTTTTCAAAAATCCATTCAATTAGAATTACTATCTTTGTTTCTTGCTCAATAAACAATCTAATCAATGGGTTTAGTCACTGCTAAAGAAGTTGCAAAAGCAATAAACGCTGATAAATATGGAGTTTTTGGTACTTTCGCTGGTTGGATGCTAATGAAAGTTCTTAAAATTTCTACTCTTAATAAGATCTACGATAGAAACAAACACTTAAGTGATTTGGAGTTTTTAAATGCCATATTGGACGAGTTTCAAATAAAGTTTGAAATTCCCGAAGAGGATTTTAAACGCTTACCTAAAGATGGTGCTTACATCACAATTTCCAATCATCCGCTTGGTGGAATTGATGGAATTTTGTTATTAAAATTGATGTTAGAAAAAGAACCAAATTTCAAAATCATTGCTAATTTCTTATTGCACAGAATTGAGCCAATGAAGAAATACATCATGCCTGTAAATCCGTTTGAAAATCACAAAGATGCCAAATCAAGTGTTATCGGAATTAAAGAAACGTTGCGTCATTTAAGTGATGGAAAACCTTTAGGAATGTTTCCTGCTGGAGAAGTTTCTACTTACAAAGACGGAAAATTAGTAGTTGATAAAGCTTGGGAAGAAGGTGCCATTAAAGTAATTAGAAAAGCACAAGTTCCAGTTGTTCCTATTTATTTTCATGCAAAAAACAGTCGCTTGTTTTATTTGCTTTCAAAAATTGGTGATACGTTGCGAACAGCTAAATTACCATCGGAATTATTAACTCAAAAAGACCGTGTGATTAAAGTTCGTGTAGGAAAACCAATTTCTGTTGCTGAACAAAATGAGCATAAAACTATCGAAGAATATTCAGAATTCTTAAGAAAGAAAACCTACATGTTAGCCAATTCTTTCAATGAAGAAAATAAATTATTGAATGTTCCAAACTTAAAAAGTCCGAAAAGTCCAAAAAAAATAGTTACACCAGCTAGTCAAGAAAAAATGATTGCTGAAGTGGAAGAATTGCGTAAAACCGATTCAAGATTTTTCCAAAGTAAGAACTACGAAGTGTTTTTTACTGAAGCAAATAAAATTCCAAACATTCTTCATGAAATTGGTCGTTTAAGAGAAATTACCTTTCGTGAAGTTGGTGAAGGAACAAACGAATCTATTGATTTAGATAAATATGACAAATACTATCATCACATGTTTTTGTGGGATGAAGAGACCAAGCAAGTTGCCGGCGCTTACAGAATGGGTTTAGGTTCGGAGATTTTTCCAAAATACGGAATGGAAGGATTTTATTTGAACGATTTATTCCGATTTGAAAGTGAATTACACGATATGATGAAAAGTTCTATCGAAATGGGACGAGCTTTTATCGTAAAAGAATACCAACAAAAACCGATGCCTTTGTTCTTACTTTGGCGCGGAATTATTCATACCACTTTACGTTATCCTGAACATAAATTTTTACTTGGTGGCGTAAGCATCAGTAATCAATTTACCGATTTCTCGAAGTCGTTAATGATTGAATTTATGAAATCCAATTATTATGATCCTTACATTGCACAATATGTTCATCCTAAAAAGGAATTTAAAGTGAAGTTGAAAGATGCTGATAAGGATTTTATCTTCGATGAAGCAGAAGCCGATTTGAATAAATTTGATAAAATCATTGACGAATTAGAACCAGGAAATTTAAGATTGCCGGTTTTAATTAAAAAATACATCAAGCAAAATGCACGTTTGGTAGCCTTTAATGTTGATCCTTTATTCAACAACGCCATCGACGGATTAATGTATATTCGAATTGCTGATATTCCAGAAAGCACCATGAAACCAGTAATGGAAGAATTTCAAGCAGAATTGGAGAGAAAGTTGAGCGAGAAACAGGAGTAGTTTTTAGTTTTTTTGAATGAAAAATGTCTTCGACATGCTCAGACTGACATTGCATATTGTTATTAGCTCTTTTGCAAAATAGAACTTTATCATTTCAACAAAAATCAATTGATTGCGCTATGTCACACTGAGCTTGTCGAAGTGTTTTGAGTTAAAAAAAATCGTACTCCTGAAGTTTCTTGACAGACTGATATTGCATATTTTAATTGGCTTTTTGCAAAATAGAACTTTATCATTTCAACAAAAATCAATTGATTACGCTATGTCACACTGAGCCTGTCGAAGTGTATAAAATAAAACAAATGAAAACATATTTTGTTTATATCCTTAAATGTAGCGATAACTCATATTATACTGGTTTCACAAATGATTTAGAAAGAAGATTTGGAGAACACCAATTTGGCAAAAACAAAGATTGTTATACGTATAATAAAAGACCATTAGAATTAATGTGGTTTGAAACTTTTAATGATGTTTTAAATGCTATTGCAATTGAAAAACAAATAAAAGGCTGGAGTAGAATAAAAAAAGAAGCTCTAATAATTCAAGACTGGGATAGATTGGTCTTATTTTCTAAAAATTATACACAATTTTGCAATCCTAACGATTTAGAATGATTAAAAAAAATGTCTTCGACAAGCTCAGACTGACATTGTATATTGTAATTGGCTCTTTTGCTAAATAGAAATTTGTCTTTTAAACAAAAATCAAATGACCATGTATTGTCACACTGAGCCTGTCGAAGTGCTAATTATTCCTAATCAAAACCTTGTAATCTTCCCATTCTTTTTGGGTTAGGGTTTGTATTTTTTTGTATTTCTTACCTTTAAGATAATCTAAAATATATTTTGCTCTTGCCTCAGAATCAGGATGTGTTGAAATCCATTCTAGTGCATTTGGCATGTCGTGATCTTGTGCTAATTCATACATAAAATCGGCCATTGGCTCTGGATTGATATCAGCTTCTAAAAGATATTTTACACTTTCCATATCGGCTTCTTTTTCTAACGTTCTGTCGTAGGCAGTTGATGATAATGTATTCAAAATTTCTTTTAGAATTTCACCTCCTTTTCCACCTGTTGCAGCAGAAAGAATCACTGATAATCCTATTTCTTTAGAAAGTTTTTTCATCACGTGATTGTTTTGAATATGAGCAATTTCGTGACCTAAAACACCTTGCAGTGCTTCTTGCTTTTTGCAATCTTCAATCAATCCTGTGTAAACTACTAAGTGATTATTAGGTAAAGCAAAAGCATTTACTTCGTCCTTATCAATAATATGAACTTTCAAAGAATCACGTTTAATATTATTAGCTTCACAAATTGGCAAAATCAATTTATCTAATGTTTTTACAATAGAATCATTTAGAATTACATCTTCAGTTTCTTGAATTTGATCCCAAATTAAATCACCAATATTACTTTCAGCTGAAGTTGTTCTTCTCTCAATTTCGAATAAAGATACAAAGTCAATTCTTGATAATCCGAAGAACATTCCGAAGAATAAAACAATAATAACTAATCCTTGAACTAACGTTTTATTTATCATTTGGCTTACAAATTAAATTAGTTAAACTTCCAAAAAACCATTGTTGTACATGAATTCCTTTTCGTGTTTGAACAGCACTATAAATAGTAGAAATAAACTCTAATAAATTAAAAAAGATTATTGTAAACAAATACGCAAAATAATAATTGGTAGGTTTTTCACCTCTAAAAATTATGGAAATTGTCCACCAAAATCCAAAACTGTTCATACAAAGTAAAGCCATTTGTGAAAACAAGGCTTGAAGACAATGCCAACGTACAAAGTAAGTTCCTTTTCTATTGGCTAAATAGAAGAAAAAAGTGGCAAACAAATTAATTATTGGCAACGGCAAACCAGCAACTAAAGCAACTAAAGACATCAAATAACTATTGGATGCTTTTTCAGATTCGTGTTCTGACGGTTTGTAGGGAAAAGTAGTATTTTGTATCATAATCCTTTATATATATTCCAAATCCAATTGAGTAGTACTAAAACAATTAAAGTAATTGCTATCCATTTTGTTCGGATGATTTCTTCAGTTTTTTTATACCAAAAGTAAAAAGTTTCTTTTTTGGTAACTAAATCATATAAAATCCAAATTGGTGCAATCACCATAAGCATAGCAACAATTATTCCGAAAGGATTCATTTGAAGTGATGCAACTAAATTTCCTTGAAGAAAAAGTTGAACCGCACGAGTTGTACCACAAGAAGGACAAGCATAACCTGTCACATTTTTGATAATACAAACTGTTAAATGAGAACTTTCGGAATAATTTATTTTATAAAAAAGATAGGCTAAGCCAAAAAAACAAGCTATAAAAACAATAGCATATAACTTGTTTTTGGTCATAGTCTAGTATAACGAGTTTTGGAATATTTCCATATTTTTCTCACGAGTTGCTCCCATGATTAAAAACCAATCGATAATTGCCCAAATTCCTAATCCACCACATGTTAATAATTTTCCAATACCCATTCCTGTATCACCAATCATGAATCTGTCAATTCCTAATTGACCTCCAAGTAATGATACAATGATACTTGTTGTTGGATCTTTGAATTGTAGGGTTTGAACCATTCCCCATTTTGAATCATCAAGAGTTAATAATTTTTCTCTTACTGCCATTAAATGATGTGCTTCAAAAAATTTTGAATTACTCATCATAAACATATCTACTTTACTTGATTCCATAATTTTTGTTTTGTTGGTTATTGTTATTGATTTTTAATTTTACTAAAATATAAAATTTTAATAATAAGACGAACTATTATCACAAAAGTTACTAAAAAAGTTATCCTTTATAATAATTGATGATTTTATCAACGATAGTTTGGGCCAATTTTTCGTGACTCTCAAAAGTCCAACCTGCTATGTGTGGCGTAAGAAGTACTTTTTCTGAATCTAATAAATATTGGAATGCAGCAGGTTTTTCAGAATCGATAAATAAGTTTTCAAACGATAGTTTTTCATACTCTAAAACATCTAAACCTGCACCGAGAATTTTTTCAGACTCCAAAGCTGCTACTAAATCGGCAGTAACAACATTTTTACCTCTTGATGTATTGATGAACCAAAATGGTTTTGCAAAAGAATTTATAAATTCAGTGTTTACCATTTTATCAGTTTGTGGTGTCCACGGAAGGTGTAAACTCAAAACATCGGCTTGTTTTTGAAGTTCTTGCAATGAAACTTGTGTAGCATTTTCATCGGAAACATTTTCTAAAATATCGTGACAAATGACTTTTACATCAAATCCACGCAGTTTCTTAGCAAAAGATTTTCCCATATTTCCGTAACCAATTATTCCGATGATTTTGCCTTCTAGTTCATAGCCACGATTGCCTTCACGAATCCATTTTCCTTCGCGAACTAACTTGTCTGCACGATTTAATTTATTCATCAACGACAATAACATTCCAAGTGCGTGTTCACCAACGGCATTGCTATTACCTTCTGGAGCGGCAATTAATTGAATGCCTTTTTCGATAGCATAATCACAATCGATACTCTCTAATCCTGCGCCAACTCGTGCAATAAATTGTAAATTAGTTGCTTTGTCGAGAAAGGTTTTATCGATTTTGAAACGAGAACGAATTACAATTCCGTTATAGTTTTTGATTTTCGATTCGACTTCTTCTTTGGTGGAAGTGAAATCTTCTTCATTAGTGAAACCTGCTTGTTCCAGTTGATTCCATAATAATGGATGATTGCTGTCGATATGGAGGATTTTTATGTTTTTTTTATTCATCATAATTTTAAAGCATAAAAATACTTATTTTTGGAATACAACATTATTTATTCGTTATGAAAAAAGCTTTCTTGATTATTGGCCTTATAGTATTTTGTCAAATGTTTGCTCAGAAAAAATATCACTTTGATTATGCTTTATTCATTAAACCAACTAGCACAACTAATAAAAACCCAAAAGAATTTATATATTTATTAAATTCAAAATTAAATAATTACAATTTATTTGTTGAAGATAAAGATTCAATAACTAAAAGTTTGCGTTTGATTGATCAAAATGGAGTTTATGTGTCTTCAATTGTTTCAAGTAATGAATTTTTTAAAGCTGAAACTTTTGTAAATAGCTGTAATGAAACATCTAGGTATGGAAATACGTACAAGCATAAAGCCAAAAATTATAATTTTATTAATTTCAATGACACTATCATAAATGATACGAGTTATTATCATTATGCTGTTAAGTGTAATAAAAAATTAAAATATCAAAAGAAAAAGAAAATTGTAACCATTCACTATATTGTTGAAAAATCAAGTCATACATACTCTCCATTTTTGCTACATACAACTGTATATGAAATGTGGAAAATTTCTAAAAATATCCCAAATGGGATATTGAAATTAATTTATTACATTGATACTAATGGAAAGACTACAGGTAAATTAGAAGTTAAAAATGCGATTAAAATTGATAAATATTTAACAATTCCTGAAGAATGTGACTTTACTAATGATACCATTAGAAATAAAAGACCATTGATAAATTTTGGACAATTACTTCTAAAATCCTAAAATTAATTTAGCGATTGAAAAGTAAATTAGAATTCCGCAAATATCATTACTTGTAGTGATAAATGGTCCAGTAGCAAGTGCTGGATCGATGCCAAATTTATCTAAGATAAGTGGAATGGAAGTTCCTATTAAGGAGGCAATGATGATTACAGAAACTAAAGCTATGGTTACAATTACTCCTATTTTAGTTTCTACACCTAATAAAAAATGACTTCCAATAAATAATAATGTTGCAAGAATTAACCCGTTGAATAAACTCAAGGAGATTTCTTTTAGCAATCGATTAAATATGGTTCCGCTAATGGTATGATTCGCCAAACCTTGTACAATAATAGCTGACGATTGCACACCTACATTTCCTGCCATTGCGGCAATAAGTGGTGTGAAAAAGAATAATTCTTTATGAAATTGCATTGCTCCTTGAAAACTTTCGAGTAATGTTACACTTATAAATCCGCCAAAAAGTGCTAAAACTAACCAAGGCAAACGTGCTTTGGTTAATTCAATAATGCTATCGTCAGCTTCAACGTCTTGTGAGATACCTGCTGCTAATTGGTAATCTTTGTCGGCTTCTTCCTTGATTACGTCAACGATGTCATCAATAGTAATTCGACCAACTAATCGTCCCATTTCATCAACCACTGGAATGGCTTCTAAATCGTATTTTTGCATGATTCGTGCTACCTCAACATTAGAAGCATTGACACGAACAGAATCTACTTTTTTGATGTAAACATCGCTAATCATGGTTTTAGTAGAAGTGGTCAATAAATCTTTTAAAGACAATCTTCCTTTTAAACGATTTTCATCATCAACTACATAAATAGAATGCACACGAGTTACATTTTCGGCTTGAATTCGCATTTCTTTTACGCAAGTTAGTACGTTCCAATTTTCATTGACTTTTACCAACTCTTTCCCCATTAAACCTCCAGCTGTATCTTCATCGTAGCGCAATAAGTCGACAATATCTTTAGCATGTTCGACGTCTTCAAGCTCAGAAATTACTTCTTCTTTTTTACTTTCAGAAAGTTCGGCAATAATATCAGCTGCGTCATCAGTATCAAGTTCATCAAGTTCTTCGGCAATTTCTTTAGCTGAAAGTCCTCGAAGGATTTTTTCACGAACATCATCTTCTAATTCGGTAAGAATTTCGGCAGTAATTTCACTATCTAAAATTTTGAAAATATAGATGGCTTCGTTGGTTTCTAACTCATCAAAAATTTCGGCAATATCAGCATGGTGCAAGTCGTTCAACAAAATTTCCAACTCTTGGTCGTTCTTTTGATGAATTAATTGCTCAATTTGAACTAAAAGTTCTTTACTGATTTTAAATTGCATTGGCTTCTATTTTTTGTGTAAGTTCAATAAACTGTTCTACCGATAATTGCTCTGGTCTGAGGTCAAAGATAGTATCTTCTCTTAAATTATCGGACAAATTTAATGATTTTAAACTATTGCGCATGGTTTTTCTACGTTGTTGAAATGCCGTTTTTACTACGGTAAACAACAATTTTTCGCTACAAGGCAAGGAAAAATTTTCTTTTCTACGCATGCGCATCACACCCGATTTTACTTTTGGTGGCGGATCGAAAACGGTTTCATCAACGGTAAAAAGATATTCTACATCATAAAATGCTTGGGCTAAAACCGATAGAATTCCGTAAACCTTACTTCCTTTTTTAGAGCAAATTCTTTCGGCAACTTCTTTTTGAAACATACCCGAGAACTCTGGAATTTGATTTCGATATTCTAAAGTTCTGAAAACTATTTGAGTTGAAATATTGTATGGAAAGTTACCAATGATTGCGAATTGTTTTCCTTCAAAAACTTCGTTGATATTGTATTTTAAAAAATCTTTAGAAATGATTTTATCTTTCAGTTTTGGATAATTAGCATCAAGATACGCTACTGATTCGGTGTCGATTTCAATAACATAGGTCGTAATAGGTTTTTCCAATAAATATTTAGTCAAAACACCCATTCCTGGACCAATTTCTAATACGTCGTCATAACCTTCAAGATGTAAAGTATCGGCAATGGCTTTAGCGATAGATTCGTCCTTTAAGAAATGTTGTCCGAGGTGTTTTTTTGCTTTTACTTTTTCCATGTTGTTTGCCACGAAGGCTTTATTTTGCTAAGGTTTTTTTCTCGCAAAGGCACAAAGGCACAAAGCAAATTATTTGTTTTAATTCGTCTGAAAAAATTCCGAAATCATTTCTAATTCGGTTCTAAAAGCTAACATCTTATCTCCAAAAAGTCGTGCTCCTTCTTCTCTTAATCTTGGCGCGTCTTCATCGTAGTAACGTTGTAAAGTTTCCATACTATCGGTTGTGTATTGAATGGCATAGGTTGTTCCGCCCATTTCTTCTTCAACTAAAACTTTTACTAATCTTGCTGACGAAAATTTTCCTGTGGCTAAAACGTCGTTAATATGTTTTGTTTGCATCCAATTCATCCACTGATTGTGGACGCTTTCATGAATGTTTACGGTTACATTGTATAATATCATTTGATAATTGATTGCTATTAATTTAATAATCTTTTAAAAGCACTTCGTCCTTCGATTGTGCTCAGTGTGACAATGATTTTTGAAATTGAAAGTAATTAAATAGAATCACCTCGAAGTTTCCTATATTTCTTTTGAGCTTCAACAAAATAAATACTATCGACTTTATTCATAATTATATATTCGTAAAGTGGTTTTGCTGCTTCAATATTTCCTGTTTGAGCATAAATTTCTGCAGCAAAAAAGTAGGCTTCATCTACATAAATCGATTCTTTGTGATTGTCAATTATGGCTTGATAATTACTTAAAGCTTGCGTAAAATCGTTTAGTTTTTCATGAATTTTCCCAATTCTTAATAGCGTTACTGGTTCAATTGCATCGCCTTTATTTTCTTTTAAAATAGCTTGAAATGCTTCTAAAGCATCTTGCTTTTTATCTTGAAATAGTAAAAAATCAGCTCGAGCAAATTTCTTCAATGCTACTTGTGTAGAATCTTCAACGGTATTGTCGGAAATTAAAAGATATAAATCTAATGCATCATTAGCAATCAATTGTGTTGACGCAGATTTTAAAACTTTGAGTTGATGTTCTGCCCATTTAAAATCGGATTTGTAATAACTTGTTTTAGCAATTTTCAAACTTGCTTCTTGACCAATAGGATTATTATTAGATTCTGATTCGATTTGTGAATAATATAACAATGCTTGATTGAATTTTTCCTCAAACAACAAAATATCTGCCAATTCCATTTTGGTTTCTGCCACTTGCTGTTTATTTAACGGCATTTCAAGAACATTTTTTAATATGACTTTTCCTGTTTCAGCATCTTTCAAATTGAAGGCAGAAAAATGTGCTTTCAATTTTAATAATGATAATGTAAACGGACTGACACCAAATTCTTTAATTAAATTATCTAATTCTTGATTAATTAACGGATAGTCTTTTGATTGTGATTTATCAATTTTCATTTCCATTAAATAGGAATGCGATTGAATTTGTAAATCCAAATCTTTTGTGTTTTCAAGAACAAATCCCAAAATATCTTTGGCTGCAGTTTCATCATTTTCCTCAATTGCTAGTTGACCAAGATTTACAATATTTCCAAAAGATTCTGGATTTCTTTTGTAAATTGCTTTTTCTTGAATAAATGCTTTCCCGTATTCTTTTTGTTGCACATAAAACCAACTCAAGTATTCGTTCCAAAAAATATCTTGATTCTTTTGAACACGGAATAAAAGTGCTTTTTTCAGAACATCATTAAATGTTGAAGTGGTATCTTCTGACATAAATCGAGACAGTTGATTTTGAATCATTATCAAATTTTGAGGATTGTTAATGGATTCGGTCAAAAACTTCTCAATCATTGTATCAAAATCGCCTTTTTGCCCATAAAGCAAAGCCAATTGATAATTAAAATTGTTTTTTGGTTCTAAATCCATTGCTGTTTGATACGCCAAAATCGCATAATCTATTAATCCTTTTTTATCAAATAAAAAACCTATACCATATACTTCAGAAGGATTTTTTTTAATTTTATCAATCGCTTGATCAAAATAATTATTGGCTTTATTCGTGTTTTTTTGCAATTGATAATTAAAGCCAATATCGACTAAAAGTGCACCTTGTTTGTATTTTGTATAGCGTTCTTGAAGTGCTTTATCGGCCTTTTCAAATTGTTGTAATTGCTGATAGCATTCGACTGTTTTTTGAAAAAAGTTTGCATTATTAGGTTGAGTCTTTAATAATTCCTCATAACTGATTAACGCTTTTTCAAATTCACCTCTGTCAAAATAATTCATTGCCAATTGTTCATTTTGAGCATGAACAAACAGCGAGAATGATAGAAAAAATATAGCAATGATTTTTTTCATTTTAATAATCAATTTCAGAATCGGTGGTTAAATCCTCTAATTTTATTAGTTTTTCAATTTTTATATTTTTCCAAGTTGTTTTTGGATTAGTTTCTTTAAATTCATTAGTTCCTGTAATTAGTTCTTTCTTTTTTGATAAAAAATTAATAATTAATGAATTACCTTCACCTGTTGACCTATGAAAACTAGAAGAATCATAACCTATTAAAACAAAACTTTCGCCTTGAAATCTAAATTTATAATTCCTATCTGTTACAAACCAACTACCACAACTTAACCAATAATGAAAATCTATATTGAGAACTCCATTTTTAATTTCAATTCCGCCATTTTCCATAAATGGATCGTCTAAACAAGGACTTACGGAATTATCTTGCGAAGGAATGAATTTTTTATTGATGCTTTTCAAAACATATTTAGAATCTGTTTTAAATAAAACCAACAAAAACCTTGGATTAAGATTCAATGTGTCTTTTCCAAAACCTCCGTTTAAAACAATGTTTTCTGTTGCAGTGTTTTCAATTACAAAGGCAACATCATTAATTTTATCTTTATTCAAATCGCCTTCCGACTTTGCAATTACTTTCCATTTATTAGGAACAAAATCAGCAACTAACTTTCCTTCCTTAGGAATAAATGGATTGTTATTTTGCGAATTCACAATTGTAACAAAAGTCAGAAAGAATAAATATAATACTTGTTTCATCTAATACCTTTAAAAAACAATGTACTAAAGTAACACATTTTGTGCCAATTTAGTACATTATTTATATAAGATTAACTTTTAGTTGATAATGTCAAAACCTGTGTATTTACGCAATACTTCAGGAACAACAATTCCTTCAGGTGTTTGATAATTTTCTAAAATTCCAGCTAAAACTCTTGGTAACGCTAACGAACTTCCGTTTAACGTATGTGCCAATTGGTTTTTTCCGTCTTTATCTTTAAATCTTAATTTCAAACGATTCGCTTGAAAAGTTTCAAAGTTAGAAACTGATGAAATTTCCAACCATCTATCTTGAGCTGTTGAAAACACTTCGAAATCATAAGTTAAAGCAGATGCAAAACTCATATCACCACCACAAAGACGTAAAATTCTGTAAGGCAATTTCAGTTCACGCATAATATCTTTCACATGTTCTACCATTTCATCTAATGCCTCATAAGATTTTTCAGGATGTTCCACACGTACTATTTCTACTTTATCAAATTGATGCAAACGATTCAATCCACGAACGTGTGCGCCATACGAACCTGCTTCTCTTCGGAAACATGGTGTATAACCTGTACATTTTACTGGTAACTCATTTTCAGATAAAATTACATCTCTAAAAATATTTGTTACTGGAACTTCTGCTGTTGGAATTAAATACAAATCATCTGTAGCATCGTGATACATTTGACCATCTTTATCTGGCAATTGTCCTGTTCCATAAGCAGATGCTTCGTTTACTAAATGAGGTACTTGATATTCAAGATAACCTGCATCTGTATTTTTATCTAAAAAATAAGTAATTAAAGCACGTTGTAATTTTGCACCTTTTCCTTTATAAACAGGAAATCCTGCGCCAGTAATTTTATTTCCTAATTCAAAATCGATGATATCATATTTTTTTACCAATTCCCAATGTGGTAAAGCTCCTTCATGTAATTTTGGAACTTCGCCTTCTTCAAAAACATTGATGTTTTCTTCGGGAGTTTTTCCTTCTGGAACAATTTCAGCAGGAAGATTTGGCAATAAATAAAGTTTCTGTGTAATTTCGTTAGCAAAAGCATCTACTTTTTCTGATAATTCTTTTCCAAGCTCTCTCAGTTGAACTGTTTTTTGCTTTAAAATTTCAGCTTTCGATTTTTCACCATTCTTCATCATTTCGCCAATATCTTTCGATAGTTTATTTGATTCTGCAAGAGTGCTTTCATATTCTGATTGAGTACTTCTTCTCAAATCATCAGTTTGAACAATTTCTTCCACAATGGCTTTAGCATCCATGTGTTTTTTTGCTAAAGCTTTTACAACTTTCTCTTGGTTTTCTCTAATAAATGCTATCTGTAACATGACTTAAATTTTATAAGGTTGCAAATTTAAGGAATTGATTTCTAATAACAGAATAAACTAAAAAGTTATTACTTATTTATAAAACATTCATTAATAATAAGTTAAAAATAATTTTTAAGAAATGTTTGAAACAAGAAATTCCAAATATTTACTATATTCGCAAAAAATTATCATTTGCTATGAAAAAAACCTACTTAATACTATTCTTTTTTTCACTTTCACTATCGTTTGCACAAATAACTGAAAGCGAGCTCAAAGAAATTGTAAATGCCGAAATGAAATCGGCTTCAAGTATGATGTCTGTTGAAGTAAACTCAAACACATTAAACTACGACGTAACCTATCATCAATTAGAATTTACCGTAAATCCCGCTGATTATTTCATATCTGGTAAAGTAACGACAACTTTTACCGCTTTAGCGAATATGAATTCAATAACATTTGATATGGCTAATGAGTTAACAGTAACATCAGCAAAGAAAAATGGTGTTACTATGACATTTTCTGAAAGTGGAAACAATGAATTAGTGATTAATTTCCCTAGTGTTGTTGCCGCAGGAACCACAGCAAGTGTTGAAATTATTTATTCAGGTGCTCCGCCAGTTTCAGGATTTAGTGCATTTGCTGCAGAAACTCACGCCGGAACTCCTGTTCTTTGGACACTATCTGAACCATTTGGAGCAAGAGATTGGTGGCCTTGTAAACAAGATTTAAATGACAAAATAAATTCTATTGATGTTTATGTTACTGCTCCATCACAATATACTGTTGCATCAAATGGACTAGAAGTTGGTCAGACTATAAATGGAACAAACAAGACAACTCATTTTCATCACAATTATCCAATTCCTGCTTATTTAATTGCAATTGCAGTTACAAATTATACGGTAATAAATCAAACCGCCGGAACAGCTCCAAATACATTTCCAATTGTAAATTATATTTATCCTGAAAATAATACAACTACTGTTCAAAATCAATTGTTACAGACACCTTTGATTATGAACTTGTTTGAAACATTATTTGAACCATATCCTTTTAAAAATGAAAAATATGGTCATGCTCAGTTTGGTTGGGGTGGAGGAATGGAACACACAACAGTTTCTTTTATGAACAACTTTAGTAGAAGTTTAATTGCTCATGAATTAGCTCATCAATGGTTTGGTGATAAAGTTACTTGTGGAACTTGGAAAGATATTTGGTTAAATGAAGGTTTTGCAACATATTTAGCTTCAATGGTAATAGAAAATTTTGATGGAAATACAGCTTTCATTACAGATAAAACAAACATGATAAACAATATTACATCACAAGTTGGTGGAGCGGTTTATCTGACAGATTCTGAAGCAACAAATGTTAACAGAATTTTTAGTTCTAGACTTTCATACAATAAAGGAGCAATGGTTTTAAATATGCTTCGATTTAAAATGGGAGATACAATGTTTTTTCAAGCTTTAAAAAACTATTTAGCCGATTCAAATTTAGCCTATAAATATGCTGTAACCTCTGATTTAAAGTCACATCTAGAAGCCGTTTATGGAAGTAGTTTAACAGAATTCTTTAACGATTGGGTATACAATCAAGGATATCCAACATATACTATTACTGCTCAAAATTGGGGTTCAGGTCAATCAAAAATTACTATCAATCAAACACAATCTCATTCAAGTGTTTCATTTTTTGAAATGCCAGTTCCAATTAGACTTTTAGGAGCAGGAGGTTTAACTTTTGACACTGTATTAGAAAATACTGCTAATGGACAAGAATTTATAATTTCGGTGCCTTTCGTTGTAACTGGAGTTCAATTTGATATTGAAAAAGAATTAATTTCTAAAAACAATGTTGCAACTTTAGCTAACGGTAATTTTGAATTAGAAAATGCAATTGCTTTATATCCTAATCCTGTTTCAAATGAGATTCATGTGCAATTACCTTCAAATGTCATATTAAACAAAATAACTTTTTACAATAGTCTCGGTCAAAAAGTTTTAGAAAATAACAGTACTAATTTTTCTGTGACCTCTTTATCCTCTGGTGTCCACTTTGTTTCTGTAGAAACATCTGAAGGAACTTTTCATAAAAAAATTATAAAAAATTAGACATAAACAACATTATTAGTAAAAAGTAAGGTGAAAACCTTACTTTTGCTTTTTAAAAACAATATTGAATCACAAAAATGGAATTTGCAATTAAACTTTCTCAATTTTTATTGAGTTTATCAATACTTATTGTTCTTCACGAATTAGGTCATTTTATCCCTGCCAAATTATTTAAAACTCGAGTAGAAAAATTCTACTTATTTTTTGATGTAAAATATTCTTTATTCAAAAAGAAAATTGGTGAAACGGAATATGGAATCGGTTGGCTTCCTCTTGGTGGTTATGTTAAAATAGCAGGAATGATTGATGAAAGTATGGATACAGAACAAATGCAAGGAGAACCTCAACCTTGGGAATTTCGTTCTAAACCTGCTTGGCAACGTTTAATTATTATGCTTGGTGGTGTTACTGTCAATTTTATTCTTGCATTCATAATTTACATAGGAATGACTTTCTTCTATGGAGAACAATATATATCAAATGCTGATGTAAAAGATGGAATATGGGTTAATAATCTTGTTTTAGAAAAAACAGGAATAAAAACTGGTGATAAAATAATAAGTGTTGATGGTGCAAAAATTAATCGATTTGATGAGATTAATCCTTCTCTTCTTTTAGCAAAAAAAGTCCTAATTGAAAGAAATGGTAAAGAAGAGTTAATAACCTTTCCTGTAAATTTCATTGATCAATTAATGAAGTCAGAAAAAGCAACATTAATTAATCTTCGTTTACCTTTTGTGATAGGTTCGGTTCCTAAAGAATCTCCAAATAAAGACATTTTAAAACCAAAAGACTTAATTGTTAGTTTTAACAATCAAGAAGTTAAATATGCTGATGAACTTATAGAAATTGCCAAAAAATTCAAAGGAAAAACTGTTGCTGCTGTAATAAACAGAGATGGAAAAGATATAGCTGTTAATTTAAAAGTAAATAATGATGCTAAATTTGTAGTACAACAAGCCATGTTACCTTATGACAATTTGGAAAAATTAGGATTATACAAAGTCAACAAACAAGAATTTGGTTTCTTTGAATCAATCCCTGTAGGAATTCAAAAAGGGACAGAACAACTAGCTAGTTATGGAAAACAATTAAAAGCTATTTTTACACCTAGCACTGGTGCCTATAAAGGTGTGGGTGGATTTGGAGCTATATTTAGTATTTTCCCTTCAACTTGGAGTTGGTATGCGTTTTGGAGTATAACTGCTTTATTATCTATTATGCTAGGAGTAATGAACTTATTACCAATTCCTGCTTTAGATGGTGGCCATGTAATGTTTTTATTATATGAAATGATTTCTGGAAAAAAACCAAGCGATAAATTTATGGAAAAAGCACAATTAGTTGGTTTCATATTGCTTATCAGCTTATTAGTGTTTGCAAATGGCAATGACATTTACAAAGCAATAGTAGGAAAATAAAAAAAATAAAAAAATTATTCTTTTTTGTTTGCAAAAAATAAAAAACGCTTTATATTTGCAACCGCTTAGCCGATAAACAATCGGAGTTTCTGAAAAGAAAAGCAACAAAAAAGTTCTTAAAAAATAAAAATATACAGTTTCCTCCTTAGCTCAGTTGGTTAGAGCATCTGACTGTTAATCAGAGGGTCCTTGGTTCGAGCCCAAGAGGGGGAGCAAAAGCCGAAAGTCACACCACAAAAGACTTTCGGCTTTATTATTAAAACATACCTCAGCATTGTAGTTACATTATCGTCAATAAAAACGTCAATAATTTAAGCTACATGAAATCAAAAAGAATTCTTCTTCCTAATGGATGTTCCTGCAGCACTCCATCAGTCAATCCTAAAGATTGGAAAACCTGTAACAAATCAGCTTTGCAAAAAGACTGGCGTATTCAGTATTATTTCTACGACCCAAACTTTCCAAAACCAACAAATCCAATTGTTATTAAAGGAATGAACTCATTTAAAGATTTGGCAGCACGTAGAGAAATAACAAAAGCATTAATAGATGATGAATTTAAAGCTCTCAAAGATGGTTATAATCCTTACCTGAAGAAATACACTCAGGAAAAACCACAACTTGAAAAGCCAAAAATGAATCCTGATTTAAAAGTTATTGAAGCTTTCAGACTAGCACACGAGAAATTAAAAGGAACTGATGAATATTTGGACCAGGTACGCTATGCTATAAACAGATTTGAGAAAGCCTTAATTGAATTACAATTATCTGAAGTAACTATCTATAATTTTAAACGAAGCCAACTAAAGGAAACTTTAGATTATATTAATCTGACAGATAATTACTATAACAAGTTTAAAGCATACTTCTCAAGCTTGTTTAAAGAGTTGATAGAATATGAATGTTGTGAGGTCAATTTAACTCGCGATATACAAAAGCGTTCCATAGTAAAAAAGCAAAGGGAATTCTTAGAGGTAGATAAATTAAGCTTAGTTCTTGAGTATTTAAGATTGAATTATCCTGAGTTCTATCGTTATGGGAAAGTATTTTTTTATTCCGGTGCAAGAAGTACAGAACTATTTTCAGTTCAAATGAAACACGTTAGACTTGAGAAGCAAGAATATGATCTGCTATTAAAAAAGGGAAAGCAGTATGTTTGGGAAACTAAAGTTATAATTCAGGATGCAATACCTTTTTGGACAGAAATTGTCCAAAAGTGTAATAGTAAGGATGATTATTTGTTTTCCTATGGATTGGTTCCAGGAACTGAGAAAAATAATTCAAAGCAAATTACTATCCGCTGGAGGAAACACGTTAAGAATAAAGTAGCTTTTTATCGTGACAAGCTTTATTTAATTGAAGATTTAAAGCAAAAAAACATATCAGAGTATGAAAGTATTACTGCTGACTTTTATGCCATGAAACACACGTTTCTTGATTTGCTTGATAGTATGAATGAGAATGCAATGGGAATGGCTTCACATAGGAAAGAAAACACTACAAAGATTTATACTGCAGGAAGAGAAAGAAGGAAAAACGAGAGTTTAAAATCAATACGTATATTTGCTGAATGACAATTAAAGATATTATTATCACGATAGTTTTGTTAATTTTTATACTTAGGTTTTTGATTTACTTTTTTAAATCAAAACCTGCTGACAAATACCACAATGATAGTTGGAGAAAAAAGTAAAGTGGTCGTAATTGACCACTTTACCAAACCAAACATAACTAACCACAAAAATCTATTTTGGTAAATTATTCAATATTGCTGTAACAGATTTAGTGTTTTTATTTATGAATATGAACATCATTATTATTGCAAATATTCCTAAAACCACAACTCCAACAACAATGTAAAGAATAAAACTGCTATCAAAGTTTTCAGTTTTTTCTTTTTGCTTATTCTTTTCAGAATTTTCAAGCTCGAAATTCCTTTTTGTCAATTCCTCAATTTTATCTGTATAACAGTTAATATCGCGAATGTTTCCATTTGAATCATAGACAGTCTCAAGACGAGTATTGTTTTTAGTAACTCGATAAATAGTTGTGTCTTTATAAATTGGATTATTTATAACAGGACGATAAGAAACTGAATCACCTTTTCTGAAAATCTTTGTTTCTTCTTCAGTTTTTATTGAGGTATCTGTTTTGCTTTTTTGCGATTTCTTCATTATATCACAAGAAGAAAACAGCATTGATAATGCAATAATCAAAGCTATTATTAAAATTTTAAAAACGTGTTTTAGTTTCATAATCTATTTCATTAAATTGTAGGCAGTATTCAATTTACCGTCATAATTGTTTTTGTAATAAAGAGGACCATTATACTGAAAAGCAAAAGACTTCCAATCTTTCTCAATTAATTCATCATCCAAGTATGAATTGATGATGTAGTTAACAAATAAATCTAATTGAGATTCTTCAGATTCATTCATTTTATTAATGAATTCCTGCAATGTTTTGCATCCACATAATTTGAAATTGAATCCCATAATTTGGAATCTTCCCCAACTAGCAGACATCAATGCTGCATTGCGATTAATTACAACGGCTTTTTGTAAACGTGCGTGTTGTTGTGATTCTTTTCCGTATGGCTTTGTTCCCTGCTTTGGATAACAGATGTCAGAAACTATTGGATTAACTCCAACTTTTCGGAGTTCTTTCCAAAAAATATGAGGTTCAAATAAAATTTTAACTTCTCCTGTTGAAAGAAAACCACTTCCTTTGGATTCTACTTTATCAACTGCTTTTACTGCTCTTACTTCGCATCCGATTTTAGCAGCAGCTTTCTTGAATGCATTTTCTGAAATACCTGTTTTCATTATTCCGATTTTTTAATTTCATTTAAGTCTGACTTCCAAGCTTTAATCCTTTTAATTAAAGCTGTTAATACAACGTGAAAAGGTTTGTTTCCTAATTTTTGAGATTTTTCATCAATGCTTTTACATTCTATATAAATCCAAAACATTGTTACAGTTTTTGAGCTCAAGTAACCAATATTTGCCAACTTCTTATCAAAAATATATGTATCAATTAAAAATGCTAAAAGTATGGTTGTCATGTAAAAAAAAGTTTTTACGACTAAATTGAAAAGTTTATCACTTTGATAATTATTGAATTTTCTAGCAATATAAACTCCAGCGCATGTATCTAAGAAAACTGAAAAAGCGACTAAACCAACCATTCCCCAAATAGGAGTTATGAAAGTTAAAAATGAAAAAAATAAAAGGCCTAATTCAGTTTTAAATTTTAATAAATAGTGTTGAATTTCTTGATTCATAATTAATCTAATTTATTTGTTGTTTCTCCTAAGTAGTGAATTGTTATCGGTAAAATGCCTATCCATTCAGCCCAAAATAAGCTGTACCAATTGAAAATAAAATGAAAGAGTAAGGATAGAATAATCATTATTCCAAAATAAGCTTTTAATGGCCTTTGTTTAGCTGAAGAGTATGCTATCATCACTACGACTGAACCAATAAAAAAAATACTAGCAAACGAATAATGAATAACAGGATAGTCAAGGTGAGGAGTTAACGCAACTCCTACAAGCGAACATCCTAAAATAATATTGTACCAACGACTATTGTAAGCAGTTCCATTAAAAATAAACATTGTTCCGGCAATGCTTAATAGTGTTGAAAATAAATAACTTACTTCAGAATAAGCATAATTGGAAATTGAATTTCTAACTTCTCCTGAAGCTACTATTAATATTAACGGTATAAAAACCAATAATATTGACAAAATGACGTGTAGTTTAATGAGACGTTTTTCCATAGTTACAATTTAGAAGCGTTAATAAATATTTGGTCTAATTGCTCTGATGTTTTATTAAAGGCCATTCCTACTAATGGAATGAAAGGATTATTGCGTTCAAAATAAACTGCTCTTAAAAAAGAAGCTCTAGCAATTGTTTTATTTGGTTCGGGTAAAGTATCAATTACTTCCAAAATCGAAGCTTCTGTAATTCCTTCAAAAGATAATTGTGCTATAAATTGAATGGCTGTAACTTGCTCAGGAACTTCAAAGACTTCAAATATTGTATTATCATAATCAACAGTTCCGCCTTGATTTAAATAAATTAAATATTCTTCAAACAAAGTGTTACCCATTATTTTGGGTACAATTTCATTAGTGGAAATTTTGATTAATTCTCCTTTAAAATTTTCTTTGTATGAATTCATAATATATCTGTTTAATTATTATATCCAACCGCTGCTTTTAAAAAAGCAAATGATGCTCCTGGATTAATAGGTGAGGAATCTGCATTAATATATTTCTGACTTAAAATTAAATTTGATGCGGGTAAGTCAGATATTATTGTAGTTGTATAAGTAAAAGCAATAACTCCTGATGAGTTTATTCTTTCAATTGTAACTTCTAATCCTGTACCAACAATATTTTTAAATTTGCAATACATAATATCTGAAGCAGACGTATTACTTGGAAAATTCGAACCTAAGTCAACAAGGGTTGGAGTTCCTGTTGAATCATTAAACATCAATTGCCAATTATTGGATGTTTTTATTTTTGTAATTCCAAAACAATTAATAAAAGTGGTCGGACTTACATTTGTAGGATTAGCTATAGATGACATAACTCCTGCAAAATGTTCAGCATTTACTCTATAAAATTCAATTCCAACTAAAAACTCATAACAAAAATTAATTCCTAAATTGACAGTGTGTCCAGTTGTAGTAGAAAATGAAAGAAATGACAATCCGCCACCTCCAGTGTTAGAAACCATTATAGTTCTTTGCTGTGATGTGAAATTATTTGTTGATGCAATTGTCGCTGTAGAAGCAACTTGAGTAACTAAAGTAGCATTAGAACCAATTTGTGCTAAATTAGAAGTTAACATTGAATAGTTTGATTTTACCAAGCTATTTTCTTTTTTTTCTACTTGAGTTTTATCTGCTTTTAAGGCTAAAGCAGATGCTACAGCAGCCAAAGCCCTTGCATTAGTAAAATATAAATTTATAGTTCCTTCAGTAAGTGCGTCAGTTGTTGTTGGTGATGCATTTGTAGTTGCTATCCATTCATTATCATTAGAATCCCATATATATTGAACTGCTTCAACAGATGAACCACCATCAACTATTGCATAATCACCAGATGAAGCAGTTGGATGCGCTATATTTAAAGCAGATAATGTTGTGTATGTTCCTTTGTAACGCTCATTTATTAATGGAATATCTGAAGTAAAAGCCATATATTTAGGACTTTCTCCTGCATCCTTAATTATTACCGTACCAAAATTACCAGTTTGTGGATCAGCCAAAAAGCTTACACCATTGGTTGCGCTTGCATTCATAAAACCTATTCCACCACCATCAATTATTATTGATTCTCCAGTTGCTGGATTAACAACTATAAGTTGGTTGGTTGTACTATTATTTCCCTCACCATTTGTAATAGATTGCAAGTTTTGTGACTTAACTTTAAAAGAGATAAGATATGTTGCATTGCCATATTTTACGATATGCGCCACACAACCACTAGGTATTAAAATAGGAGAAGTAAAAGCTCCAATCCCAAATGCTTCGTCATCAAAAAGAATATTATTGTTATTCGATTCATTTTGCCTTGAATTGTCAATTATAATTTCACCACCATCATTATATAAATCTTCAAATGTAACATCTATATTAGAGCCGTCTAAAACTATATGTTTATTTACATCTGTTGATATTAAAGTTTCTGAAACAGCCACTGTTTTAATTTCTCTTCCACCAATCGCCAAGACTTGAGCCAAATTTTGTGAACCACCACCGCCTCCTCCTAAATTGTTACGAGTAAATAACATAGGAAGTAAAGCATTTTGTAAAGCTGATACACTAGTATGAATAACTCCATTAACACTATATTGGTCAAAATCTTCAAATTCTGTTAAAGAAATTTTACTATCATAAGTATTAACAATTTTTACTCTCTCACCAATAACATAAGGAGTGAAATTCTTAAAATATGGAATTCCATTCAAGCTAAATTTCTGAGCATCTATGTTTACTATAAATATCATTTGATAACGTATGAATTAAATTTTGACTTCTCACTACCTCCACAACTAGAACCGCATTTCCAACTAGGATAATCAGACTCGTTTCTCTCAATGAATTTCTTCACATCCTCAAACAAATCATTAGCGTTCTTTTTCTTATCGTAGTAAGTGTTTTTTCTTTCTGCTAATTCCACTGGCGTACTATGAGGTGTAGTTTTTTGAACTATTCCAAAACTCGTGCTTGTATTGTTTCCCTCTAAGAAGAAACGAGCATAAGCGAAATAAGAAAGTACTCCTGAAATTCCCTCGTGATAGTAAGTTCTTGAATTGAATTCATAATCTCCGCCATCAATTAACTTCTTCCAAGGTTCTGTATCTTTATTCTCTAGCAGATCATAAAAGAACTCTTCGCAAACCAATGGCTTCAGGTCAAACTTTTGAGCTTCCTCTATAAATTTATTAAATTCGCTTTCATCAACTCCAATTGCTACTCGCAATAGTGAGCTTACTTTTGCTTTGTTAATTAGTAGTATCATATTTACTAATTTTTATAAGGTTTTAAAATCAATACAGCTTCATCAAAAGAATAACCTAATAAATATTGAAGTGTATATACACCTGATTCAAAATCTATTTCATTATTCTTAACAGAAGAAGCCACTAATAATGTAGCTTTAGTTTTCTGTTCCTGATTTTCAACTGACATTTTAGGACTTGCAGTATTGTAATTCACAGTTCCATCATCTAACAACGAATATTGTTTGATAGTCCAATTACCTGAAGGATTGATGTTGTCCTTGTAATTTGTAAACAATTCTGCAAATAATAACTCTATCTTTTCCTGGTCACGAGATATAATCGCATTGTAAACTGCTTGCGCTTTAATTAAATCCTCTCCTGAAGTATTACCTAGCTTTCCAGCTACATAATCAACCAACTGAGGAGGAATATTTTTAAAAGCTTTACGAATAAAGTTTGCACTCGAACTCTCAAAGTGAGCGTATTTGTCTGCTTTGGTAGTGTTAGGAAGAGTGTCAAACTTAAAGTTTCCAGTTTTCTCTCTCTCATCATCCCAATCATCTTCAACTGCAAGAACTCTCGAACTTTTATCAATACCAGTTACATCTTTTACATTTTCAAGAAACTGCTTTTTGTCTTTTTCGCTTTCAAACTTTCTATGTCTCAAGAAAGTAGTGTTCTCAAAACCTCCTTTAGTAGTTGAGTTATAATATAATCCAAGTTTATTCTCAGTATCAGCAAATAAGTAAGCTATCTCAACCATTGATTTTGGATAGTCATATTTATATGAGAACTTGAAAAATAGAATTTGACCTTTGTAATTTTCCCAACCGCCATCACGAGATACTTGCTCAGCAATTACCACTGGTTTTGGATTATAAACATCAAAAACATCAATCTCCTCTTTCTTTAGTGATTTCCCCCAACCATTAGGGGACACCAAAATTTTACCATAGTAGTCTTTACTATCTTTTTTCCCAATTCTACAAAGCGAATAAGGAATGATTTTAAAGTGGTCCTTCTGAAAGTTTGCATTGTAGCCTACTAAGATAAAAACACCTTGATGTCTTGACATTGGTTCGCAAACATCATACAATAGATTGTTAGGAGAGTAAGGAAGAATTTCATTACCAAGATTAATCTTTGATAAATCAACTTCAAAACCAGCACCACCCAAAAATCTCTCATATAACCATGCACATTGGAAAGCAGTCGGAGAGCTATCGATAAGGTTCTCAATAGCCAAAGGCTTGAGATTATCATCGCCATTGATGACAATCCCAAGTCTAGGGTTATATAGTTTTTTTGGCTCCTCTGTGTAAGAGGAAATTATTTCCGACTTCATAGAAGTTTAGGTATTAAAGTTTTTCTAACTCTTCTTTTAAAGCTTTTGCTTTTTCTTCAGCTACTTTGATAGCTTCAGCATCTTGAGGAGCAATAGCAATCAAGTCATCAAGTTCTTGCTCAGCAGATGCTAATTCAAATTCGACATCCTCTTTTGTTCTTTCTTTAGAACCAGTTTCGGTGACAGCATCAACTACAGGAGTTTTAGAAGCTGACAAAGCATCTGCTAACATTACCAATTCATTTGCTACTTCTTCAGCTAGTTTTTTGATCACACCGTCAACTCCTGAAATAGTAGTTGCTTTAGTGCTAACGTTTAATTTCTCAAGTAAAGACAAAGCTTCTTCAACTGTCAATACGTTTTCACCAATCTTAACACCAACTACTTTTAAAGATGGAGCATCTGCGTTTGGCTTGTTTGCTATAAATGCTTTTACTTGCTCTTCCCAATCTTTAGGTAATGATGCGAATAAAGATTTTCTGTTTTGGTTTTCAGACAATAATTGAATTGCTTTTTCATCTGTAATATTAGCATTGCTATATGATTCAGACGTTCCAGGCACTGGAATGATAGTTCCTGTCTGTAATACGAATGTGTTTTTTTTCTTAGTTTCCACGATAGTTTCTGTATTAAGTTTTTTTAATTTTTGAATGTAACCCGAAATCTTATTCGGGCAATTTGAACAGGTTTCTCCAAAAAGCTTGTAATGGAGTTCAAAAACATATTTTAAAAAAGGGACACCGTCATCTTTTCCTCTCACGATGGTTTGATAATCTGTGTCCCAAATCTTTTTAAGTTTTACCTGTTCTACTTGACTAAGGTTCTGGAACGTAGACATTGTCTTCAATCCACTCTGTTGTTGCAGCAAGTCCAGCAGTAAGCAAGAAATGTTTCAATCCTGTTGCTTCTTCTTCTCCCTCTTTCGTTGCACAAACTATTTGTGTTACTCCTGAGTTAGCAGATGAATCATAATCATCATTGATGATTTTCATTCCTGATTCAAGTCCAGCAATTTTGTAGGTTGTCTCTCCTGCTTCTCCTGTGTCAACCATTTCCTCAATTGAGAAAATTTTTGCACCATCAACAAGCTCTTGAATTCTTTCAGATTCGTTTACACCACGATACGTAATTGAAAAGCTATCTGTATGAACGTAACCTGTTGAGAAATCTCCAACTGATAAAGCGTGAGCAATTTTATGAGCGTTGTCATTACCTCCTGCAGCGTATATTTTTGCAGTAGCTTTAAGAACTAATGCAGTTACTTTGGTTCCACGATTTGCTAACTGAGTAGCAACTCTGTCAATATCTGCTACGTTTCCGTACCATTTTCTATTGACACCTTGTTTTGGTTTGTGTCCGCACTTTTGTACGAACTCTCCAGCTAATTTATTATTACACTCTGGCATGATGTATAAGGTTTTAAAAGGGAGATTTTACACTCCCTTGTTAATATTACAATGCAGCTTTCATTGCATAAGGGTTCGTCATTTTAAAGTCTAACAAGTAGTTAGCTTTAATCCAAAAATTTTCTTCAGAACCTCCGATATACTCAAGTTTGATATCTGTTAAAGAATTAACATCATCAACACCTACTTGTAAATACTCTTTACGAGTAAGTAAAGCGAAGTGAGGTAAGTGAATAGTTGGAGTAGTTCCTGTTACGAAATCAGCTCTTTTCCATCTGTCATAGTGAACAATAGGCATAAGTTTCTCGCCATCAATATTCAAATCTTTAACTCCTTTTTGAGTTAAGTCAACATTTGATTGTAAACCAAATCCGTTTGCACGTTTAACCCATTTTTGGTAGTTCTTGAACAATCTGTTTGAAGTCAAGAAAGTATCAGGGTCAAAGTCGTATACATCATCTGTCACAGATTCGTATAAGTTCACAGCGTAATCATCATCTAATGATAACTGAGAAATCATCGCTCCTGTGTTTTTTGACAATGCCACGAAAGCATCAGCAAATTCAGGAAGCGTTTTCAAATACGCTAACGTAGGAATTAATCCTTTGTCAATCGTGTTGTAGAAAGGAACTTTTGCAGTTTCATCAGTCAAGATGTTTTGTGCTGCAATATCTTTGTCCGCCATCAAAACGATACGTTGTAAATCCAAAGCCATAGCTTTAGATACTAAATCTTGTAAAAACACTCCAAGTTCAGTACCTGTAAGGTCTTTTCTTGCGTATCCGTTATTTAATCCCCATTGAACAAATGCAGCTTCAAAATCTGAATAGCAATATTCGATTTTTACTTCTTGCAAAGTTGGGTTCCACGTTTGTGAGAATGCTGGGAATGTTGGAGAAACACCACTTCCTCCACAACCTGCAGATTTTTTGGTTACGTACTCAAAACCTCGCATTGCTGCTACTTGTTGACCTCCTTTAATACCAGGTACAATTGTGAACATGTTCTCAGTTGGTTGGTAAAAAGTGTCATTCATTACGATTTCTCGTAACTCTTGGATGTATCTTTTGTCATCCGCTAATTCTAAAAATGAGCTAACTATTTCCATATTGATAAAAAATTATTTTTTTCTATTTTCTCTGATTTCCTTAGCCTTTTCAGGGTCGTAAGCAGATTCTTTTCCTCCAGCTGGTGGTGGATTTTCTCCAGCAGGTACATCGTATTTAGAACCGACGTTTTTCAACTTCAATTCTGTTGTAGTTTTAAGGTCTTGAAATTGGTCTCCCAATAATTCAAGTGCTGATTCTGTTACTTTTTGGTTTGATTCAAAAAGCTTTTTCATATCAGAGAATTGTTTACCAACATTTGTAACAGCTTGCATTACTTCTTGCATTGTTGGTTCTGCTGGTGGGTCAGCTGGAGGAGTTGCCTCAGCAAGCTCAGTGATTTTTCCACCTACAGTGGTAATACTACCGCCATCTTTGTCTACGTGTGTAGCATCTGCAACAGGATTTCCCTCAGCATCTACTACCTCATCGCCAACTTGTGGTTGTTCAGCGTCAGTCTTGACAGTAACGATTGAACCATCCGCAAGGGTCAGCTCGATATCGAATTTACTACCACTATTTCCGCTAAACTTTTTTGAAAGTTTTTCAAAAATGTTCATATTAAAAGTGTTTAAAGATTTACGTTTAGAATAATTTTCATATCTCTCGAAGAAGTCCTCTAGGATTTGTGGTTGTTTGGTGACAACATCAAAAATCTCAGGGTTGTCATCAAGAAAGTCAGTCATTATCACTCCAAAATCAAGGGAGTTGTTAGAGAAAAGAGAGTCAGTTGCTGCTGGGTCATCAACTAAGTCAACGGCTTTGAATTTCTTCAAATTATGTAAGTACTTAATTTCTCCATCAATAGGCTTTTCGTATACATCAGAGTAGATATGAATTGAATTTCCAAACATATCTGAGTTATTCTCAGCCATTGTCATTATGTAATCAAACATTTTCATTCCTTTGCCTTCAACCTCTAATGTTTTGGTAACTGGGTCAAGGAAAAGGTCTGCAAAAAGATTTCCGTTTTTTATTGAAAAGTTTCTGTAACGTCCGATGTAAGTTCCAAAAGAAGTTGCACAAGCGTTTGGATGTCCGAAACGTGATTTGATACCTCCCTCAGTTTCATTACCAGCTTTTAAAAGTTGCTGAATGAAAACCTCATCGAAGTAAGAATCATTTTTGTTGTCTCCGAAATTAGCAACGCAAGTATTTTTTAGGATGCCATTTTCTCTGTCAACATTAAGAGCTGTCGAACTGAAGTTTGGCAAAGATTTGAAATATTTTGAACTCATCTCAGTAATAAATTTTATTACTACAAATGTATGTTGTTATCAAAAAAATAAATGTCCACAAGATTTGACATTTTATTATCTTTGTATTATGATAATTGTTTACGGAATTTTAATATTGTTTGGAGTGCTAGCTTGCTACCTATGGTGGAAGTTATGTATGTCGTTATACAATCATGCTTATAGAAAAATCAATCGTAAACAGATTAAGGAAAATGAGAATCCTTATATTTTAGCTCAAAAGAGAGTTGACCTAAACAACAAACAATATGAGGAATATTTGGAATGGATGCAAAAGAATATCCACAATAGCTCAGGAGTTCCGATTGATAAAATTATGACTAAAGAGGAATTCATCGCTGAGCAAAAAATAAAATCAGCATATAATAAATAAGATATGATGCAATTTAACGAATGTACTATGAGAGTTTTCGATGTTGATGGAAATGTAATTTCTGAAACATTAATCACTGAAGAAGATTTAGAAAAATCTTGGCATCAATGGGATAAGAAAATAAATGAATAAAGCCACCCATTATGAGTGGCTTTATTTTTCTGTTGTAAGCTTTGCTATTATCTTTCGTACACTACTAGCTGATATACTTTCTTCAATTGCTATAAATTCCCAACAGCAATAAATACAAACTCCTTGACTTCTTAGTTCAAAAAACTTTTCAACTATTCTAATATTTCTTAACCACGATGCATCAACAACACCAAGTAACGTAAGTTCCTTGATTTCTTTTTGCAAATGTTTAAGTTTAGTGTACAACATGTTACAAATATAGTAATAAATTTTATTACCATTTATCTAAAGGGCATTGATAGTTTTTACTTCTAACTGCTGGAGATAATGGACACAAACACTCTCCACAATAATGACCTTGTATTTGCTTGATTTCAAAATCAGGAAGTACAGCCGTATGCATTCCATGAGTAGCTTTTGGACAATTAGAACATATATCAGCTCTCCTTTTTGCCTCTTCTAAAACTACCTTATCATTCCCAATAAGATAGTTAGTCCATCCGTTTATTATATCTTTTGCTTTGCTCATATCTTAACTATTTGCTCCTGAAATTACTTCTATATAACTATTGTTAGCTGAATGAAAATCCGTTAATGGTAAAACAGGAGTAGGCAAACTTCTATTTGCATCCGCAATCTTAACAGCCAATAAATCATAATCAATGCCAATTGCATTTCCTAGTGATTGTGACACTCCAAAAGTTGTCGCCATTCCTCCTGAAGCAAAAGCCTTGCCTCCCCCATCTACATTTATAGCAGACAATAGACCAGCCCATTTATTACTTGATTCAGCATTAATAACAGTTTCACCATTTGACAACATTGCTGGAATAGAATCAGAAGTTCCAGTTCCTGGTCCAAAAACTCTTCCTCCACTTGCTAACTTAACACCTGAAACTTTTATAACATTTGCTAATCCAAATGCTCCAGCTTTAAATGCAGCAGCCGTTGCTCTTGCAATCGATGTTGGGTCTCCAGGTATTAATTGAGAAAGATAAGCTTTTTGAATAGCAAGGAACATATCAACTGAAGCTAATGCAGCAGATAGTTCTTTGTTTTCTCCAAAAAAAGCAGAAGTCAATTGACCTATTTCTCCAATAGTATTTTGAGTGTTTGAAATCTTTGCAATATTTGCTTCTCTGTCTAATTTTTCAGATGCAGCTTTATATCGTTTATTAATCTTTTCAATATCAGCTCCTGTTTTATCAACTTCAGCTATTTTCTGTAAACGCTCTTGCTCCAACCTTTGTTGTTGTATGGCCAAATTATCTTGAAAAACTAAATCCTCATATGCTCTTTGGTTTTCCAAATCAATAGCTTGTTTCTCAGTTTCAGCATCTTTCCTCATTTGGACAGCTTCATCCTTTTGAGTTTGGATATCATCCTGAACTTTCTTAATTGCTAATTGATATTCTTGCTCGTTTATTACTCCTTGCTCTAATCGTAAAGCTTCATATTGTAATTGTTTCTCAAGTAATAAATCTAAACGGTTCTGTTCTTGCTGAAGTGATAACTCATTAAAGAATTTTTGAGAATCAATTTTAGATTTATTAGCATCTATAAAAGCAATTAGTTCATATTCATAATTCTTTACAACTGCTTCAACTTGTTTTCTTAGAAACTCATCACGAATATTATTCTGATCTGTTAGTAATTTTAATTCATCGGCCTTGGTTTTTTCAGATGCGTTGAATTCCGCTTTTGCAATCTTAAGTTTTTGGTCGCGAACTTTTTCAGCAATGGCTATCTCTTGCTCTAATGATTTTGCTTTAATACCTTGAGAGGAAAGAAATAAGTCTAGTTCTGCCTTTGCTAATTTTGCCGCATTATCTAAAGCTTTCTTTCTCGCCTCCTCTGCTTTTTTTGCTCTTGCTTCAGCTTCCGCTTGAGCTTTTTCTGCTAGTGCGTTTTGACGATTTATGATTTTTTCTTCTTCAGCGGTGGCTCTGTTGTAGATGTCTAATTTTGCCTCCTCAGCTTTAGTTAAAATATCAACTTCCTCTTGAGTAATTTTACCAATGTTCAAAAGTTTATAAGCATAAGCAATGCCAACCTTTTGTAAGTTAGCAATCTCCTGTTCAGTTAAAGCTCCTTTAATTCTTGCATTCTCAATTGCGTTAGCATATTCTTGATTTGCTAAAGCTTCATTCTTCTTGAAATTATCTTGATTGAGTGCTTCTGCTTTCTTCAGTAATGCTATCCTATCTTCTTCAGATAACGCTCTGTTTTTTGATTGAAGAATTAAACGAGCAATTTCTGCTTCTTGTTTCTTGTTAGCTAAGGACTGGATTGCTTGTTGGTCTGCTAAATCTTGTTGTGCAGCTTTTAAGTTAGCAGCAGATACGGCAGCCTTTTCCATTTTGTCTGCTACTTTCTCTAAACTTCCAATTGGGTCCTCAATGAACGCTCCAATTTTACTCATTAAATCTCCAACAGATTCAATTGAAGAAACAAAGTCAACAATGATTTGTTGAACAACACGAACCGCAGCGCCTAAGCCTGCCATTCCTTGCTCGATTGCATCAATCAAAGGATCAAAGGTTTTAAAATATCCAATCAACAAAGCAACGGCAGCAATGATTAAACCAATACCTGTAGCAGCCAAAGCAAGTGTAAAAATTCTCATTGCTCCTGTTCCTATATTAGTGGCAATAGTTTGAGCTTTTTGTGCATTTGTCAATCCCTCAGTTTCTGATGCAGCATTTTTTATCAAACTAAAAGCTGAGGAGAAATCCTTTTTCAATTCCTTGAATGGTAATGATAAAGCTGTTGTAACTGCGTTCAAGGTTTGTAGCTCTCCAGTCATCAATCCTGTATCTTGAATAGCTCCGACAATTGATTCACGATAATTACCAATGTTCAGAATGTTTTTCTCACGCTCAGAACCATTGGCTTTCATAAAATCATTATTATCATTTAGCTTTTCGTTTAATTTTTCATATAAACTTGCTTCTTCTTTTATGGATAAATCAAGTTGATCTCTCAACTTTGTTATTTCAGTTATTGAAGTCTTAGCTCTACCCATTGAAGTGATTTCTTCATTCAAAAGTAGGTTTGCTTTTTCTTGCACCGGAATAGCTTTTCCTCTTTGTGTAATTAAAGTTTGAACAACTTTTTGATTGTTGTTATATTCAGTTGTTACTTTCTTTAAAGCAGCTTCTTGTTTTACAATTTCAACAGTGTTGTCGCCTTCTGCTTTTTTTAATTTATCAAGACTATCACGCAAAGAGTTCAATTGATTTTTCAAATCAACAGACTTTTGTATTACAGCATCGGTACCTAAGTCTAGGTCTAGTAATTTCGCTTTTTCCATTATACTACTGTTAGTTTAATTGAGTTACCGTTTCTTTTTCCGTTGGAAATAGTTATTTTATAAACACCTGTTGCGGTTGCATTAATTTTGAATTTACTATTATTTATTTTAGTTATAGTAATTCCTGTATCGTGCAAAGCTCTTAACGATGAGTTATCTTTTATAATCTCAGTTTGCCAAAAGAAAATCTCTTGGCAAACATTTATTGTTGCTTCTGATTTTCCTAAACCAAAACTGATTTTGGGTTTTTTATTTCTTTTGTTAATAATCACTTGTTACTATGTTTGATGTTATACTTAAAGCTGATAATTGTAATTGATACACATTTATTGAACCATAGAACAAATGAGGTAATTCAATTTCAAATGTTCCATTTTGAGTTGAAAACATATTAGTTACTGGAGGCGTATATGTAAATCCTGACGCAGATAATGTTAAGGCCATATATGTGTCTGACAAATCACTTTCGTATGTTAAGGTTATTTTTCTAACATTTCCACCTAAAAGAACTCTACTGATATTTGTAATTTGAATAGTGCTCAATGTAGGGTTTGGAGCTGTTGACACATAACAAGAAGTCGACACAGGAACTACATCAGATAAAGACGTGTTTATTTGCTCAAATACTGAACTTCCATTGTAGAAAATCATAAATTTATATGATGACCAACTAGGAGGAATTTCAGTAAAATTGTGAATAACTTGATTTGAATTCAACGTTGCTGATATAGGTTCTCCAACAGGCGCAAAATAAAAACCTCCAAGTCCATCAGGAGATAAAGAGTAAGGTTGTATAAATACTTCCGTTGGTTGTGGTAAATTAGTATCAATATTAAATGTTACTTGACAACCTGTAACTGATATTGACCCCAAATCTATATAGTATTCAATAGGTTCAGGAACTGGAATTTCTTTAAAGTAATCCACTTCAAAGACTTCAAACTTTACAGGTTGATTTTTAACTGCATTGATTATTCTATTTACAAAATAATAAGATGCTTCTTGACTAACATAAATAAGTTTGTCAAGAGGAAGTTCTTCTAATTTAACTAAAGGAATATCAAGCATTATCTCCTTGACTTTTGCTTTATCAAGTAAACTTTCAATACTATTATAATTATCATAGATTACCTGTTGAAGTTTTAATCTGTAAAAATTTTCTATTGGAGCAATCGTAAATGTATCACTCACATTCAAAGCTTCTGATTTTATGTTTTGTAAGGAAATAAAATTTTTATCTTCACTTCTTAATCCGTAATACCTACCTGATAAGTCTTTGTAATCAATAGACATATCGTCTTTAATCTCTTTCTCCCAAATTTTATAAACATTCATTTCTAATCCCAAAACCATTGATTTTCTTTTCTCAGGAGAGTATAATTTTGATGAAAGAATTGTAACCTCATCTTTTAGATTTTCATTATTGATAGTTATAAAACCATCGTTATGAGTTTCATTATCGTTGTTGTAACGATATTTATAATTATTTTTTTTTCCGTAATTTCCTAAGATGTACTTCTCATTCTCTTTAGAAACAAAGTAATCGCTCACATCAATTATATCTGTTCCTTGAAGAATCTCGTCAAGGCTTTTATAAACAATGTGGTTTGAATATTTGTCTTTAAATGGAGTAAGTGCAAAGTGCTGCATCAATTCATTTACAAAATCCTTTATAGGAAAATCAATTAATGCTTCATCAAAAGATGCAGTATATCCCTCAATCAAATCTAAAGTAGTTTCTAAAGTTCCTGATGGTAATGCTGCATAAGAACCAAATCCAAGTGAGTAATTAATTATCATTAACTTTCCACCAGCTTCACAATTCACAATTACTCGCAAATCAATAGTAGGATTAAAGTCTCCCTCTTCAATGAGATTACCCATAGCATCTAATGATTGATAATGCAATTGTGTAATTAAACCGATTCCAGGTACTGTAACATTACCATAACATCTAAAAGAAAAAGCTCCTGTCTGTGTTATGTTTATTGTTCCTGTTGGATTACCTATGTTATTTGATTCAGTATTTGTATATGGTGTTGGAAATGGGTTTATAATAAAAGGAAACAACATTCCCTCATTATAGTATGGAGTTACAATATTAACCGAGTTCTGAATTGTTTGGTTTATGTAATTCGGTTCTTCAGTTGGAACTGGCTTTGGAAAAGTCATGTACCAATTCAAAAACTTTTCGCTTTCAAAAACTAAACCACTATAAGTGAAACCTGCAAACTCATGAACTTTTTGCCATAGGTAACTATAACGTGCGCTAGGAACTAAATAATCTGCATTAAGCATCCCGTCATCAGTAAGTACTTTTCCATTATAGTCAGCAATTATGTACTTGTATGGCTGTGTATCTTCCCAACTATTTATGATTGTTGAAAGATTCTTCAAATGATTCAGTTCCGAAATTCCGCAATCTGTTAAGGTTTTGTTTTCAATGGCTTTAAAAAATTCTAAAATACCACTATAAGCATGTATCTCATATCCTTTTTTGTTACTCATTGAAACAATAGCAATACCATTGTAAATAATGTGCTTACCTGTGTCTCCATCTATCAAATCAAATCTATTAATCTGATATGGCACATTACTTTGGTTACCTACTAAATAAACATTTTTCATAGCACGAATATTTTTAGCTGTCAATGGAGCTGTGATTTTGTGCATGAAATTAGATTGGCGATTGTCTAATCTTGCTAAGTCGTTATTCTGAATATTGATAGCAATGGCTTTTGAATCGATTTCCTCTATCTCATTCCCGTTTATGTAAATGATGTAACTCATAATGTCAATGTGTATCTGTCAGGTAATTGCAAATCGAAATAGAAATTGTATAATTCTTTGTTGTGATCATACAATTGAAACGATTGAGTTTTCAATTGAACTTCCATCCAATCATTAGGATTTGATTTTGAAAACCTTTCTCCTGTAAACATTAAAATCTTTATTGATTCAGAAATACTATCCAGTATTATTTTATCTTCTTTTGGAATTCTCTCATAAGCAATCTTTAAAGAGTCTGTTGATGTTTTTGAAGTGATCAATGTTGGAGAAATAGTATCTTCCAAATTATTAAAATCATTATTTATTTCAGAACCTGATTTTGTGGTTCTATTTCTAAAATGCTTGTCACTAAACAACCAATAGTTCCAACGCCCGTATTGATTTAAGAATTTAATGTATACGCCACATGATGCTTCTTTTTTATCAATAAACAAATTCAAGTCTTGAGGTTCGTCATCAAGTTCAAAAAGAATTTTATTTGTTCCAGCGACAAGAGGAAGAAAGTCCTCTAATGAAATTGAAGTATCTCCATCTGAAATAAACAAGCTATTCACTTTTGCAGTTGGTGTAATAGTCGCATCAAGTCCGTTAGTTGTGTTTATAAACTTCAATGGAATATTAGGAGTTGTTATGTAAAAACTAAACTCAAAAGGATATCCGTCGAAATAAAATAACTTAGCAGTGTTGTTGGCTCTATCTTCAACAGGAGACAAAATACTTAATGGATTTGAGACAAAAAGTATTTCATTGCGCTTGTAACTTTCTAAATTCTCTACTCCAGTAATGAAATGTAATTCTCTTGATGCGCTTTCTGTTGTTGCATCTATAAACTCTATTGTAATTTGTAAAGTATCTTGTTTATAACAACCATTGGTAACATCATAATGAAATGTCTCAATGTCTAACGGGTCAATATCAGTAACTAAATCATCAACAAAGTTTTTTGTATTGATCACTGCAATTATATAATCTTTAAGATTGAACATAAAGCTTCCATTAGGGTGTGGATATAAAACAGCATTAATACCAAAACCTGAAATTGTTGCTTTCAAAGGAGTTGTTGTACTACTAGAATAAAACTTGATAACATTGTTATTATATGCCATCAATAATTTATCCTGTGCGATATCTTTTGTAAATACTATAGCCATTTGATTAATGATATTAAATTATAGATAACCGAGAAAGCTACCCAAAGGATTGAGTATGCAATTACTATTCTTTTGATTTTGTTTTTTCTTGTTGTCATTACGCTGCTCTTAAAATTTGTACTACATCTGATTTTATTCTTCTTAAATAGATAACTCCCAATTCGTTTAACATTTCTTCAATATCATTTGCTAAGAAGTCATCAACAACTGAACTCACAACCGCACCTTTGTTAAACTCATTCGGCACCTTGATACCTTCCTCAGCAATTTTTCTACTTATTAAGAAAATGAATTGGTTTTTCTTTTCTCTGAATATTGATGGTAAACCTTGCTTTGTATCAATCCACTCTGATATAACTTCTCGAGGTGGAAATTTCCCTGGCTCTCTTCCGTGTTCCATATACTCAGAATGAAAAGCTCCGTACATTATCAATTTATTTGGACCTGCAAAAGCTTCAAGTTCCTTTTCATATTTTCCTAAAGCTCGAAGTCCTAACTCCACATACTTTGCTATAAGTTTCAAACGAAGCCTTTCCAAATATTTCATATATAATTGCTCCTCATTTGTCATGCCTTATTCTGAATTGTAAATCTTACTTTCACACCATCAAGATTGTTATCATAAATATTCTCCACTTCAACTATTCTCCAAGCTTTAATAAGCCATCCATCACAATCACTTGACAATTTTTCCTGAAAATCATAAGCTAATGCTTTGAGGTTTTCGATATGAGTTTCAAACTTATATTGATAAGTCGCATCTGATATCTTAGAACTTGCAAGAATCAAAAGCTCTCCATCGTATTTGATAGTTTCAATAGCTGAGTATTGATTGAACGTTGGTTCTTCATCTACCCAAAGTAATTTAAAATACTTATTTCTTTCCTCAAATGGAAGTTGACCATCTTTCTCATGATCGCACAAGTTTTGCCAATGGTCTTTCCCGTACGTATAATGAAACAATGGTTCTGCTGGAGATGGTGCATTGTAACTATTTACGCTTTGGTTTATTTTTATGTGCAATGATTTCATTATACTTTTTATTAATTTTATTAATCAATTTCGTGTGTGCCATATCTCGGAAAACAATTGAGTATGATAGTTTTAAATATTCATTATGTTTTAATAAATCGGGACACATCGCTTTTAATGTTGAATAATATCCGTAATCTATTAACTCCTCAGCTCCTGCTTCCTTTTCTTCGTTTGTTAACTCACTATGCAATCTTTCCATCTCAGCATTAGATATCGCTTTTAGTTCATCACTTATCCAATTGAAAGAAGCAAACACGTTGAATACCTCTAAAGATTTCATTTGCTCAGGCTTCAATTCATAAACAATATTGAAAATAGAATCGATATCGCTTTTACTTATTGCGCTTCTTAGAAGAAGTAAATCCTCCCAAGACAATTCCCAAAGAGTATTAACCTTTGGTTGTAAATCAATTTGTCTAAAGAACTTCTTAACTCTTAGAATTTTATTCGATTTGATAAAGTTCTTAACAGTGTAATCTACCAAATCCTTATCCTCTTCATTGAGTAAGGAATATTCTAACATTGTTATATTGAACTTGAACTTCCCCATGTGTTTGTTGGTTTTGAATCGTAATAGACAAAATATCCACCAGCTTCTGTGATGTGGTCAAATCCGCTTGACTTGTCAGGTTCTCCATTCTTGTAGGTTTGTCGCTCCAAAGCTTCAGTATAATTTGCGCAATAATCTGTATTCACGTAATAAATTATATTACCAGCCGTATCTAAAAACCCGAGATTAACTGCGTTAACCCTATCTTTTACAAATGGATTCTTAGACAACTTGCGGACCACAAAGCCTGCTCCTTTCAATAAGTCAATGTCCGATTTACTACTACTTGATTTTCTATAATCACCACTAGAATCAGGATAAATAATTATTCTATACCCGTGATATTTATCTTTAATCAATTTAATAATATCTGCAGTATCATAAGCGTTTACTATTTCATCAACTGCTGTTTTTATTCTAACGGTTTTTATAATAACATTATCCTCTCCAAATTCATTATACATTCTCCATGTAATTTCCTTTTCATCTACCACGTGAATGACTGCATTCATTTTCTCGACATTGAAGTCCATTCCAATATGCAGTACATCGTTTTGTTGGATAGTTCTAGCAGAATGATTTCTAATTCTGTCAAACCTATGATATACATTTCCTGAGGTTAAATTTACAAATTCTCCATTAAGATAAGCTTCCAATTGCTGAGGCGTGTAACTCATCATCAAAGTCTCGATATATGAATTTGAAATAAATGGATTGTTTTTTGTCAATGCTTTAATTAATACCTTGTTTTTGTGTGGTTTTTTTACGAAAAAATCATAAAGAAACTTAAAACCCTCAGGAGTTGACACAAAGTCCAACGAATTTGCCTTTTCATCAGGAAGAGGAATTGAAAGTCTTGCAACCACTTTTGTAAAAGCATCATTCATGTGAGGTATTGAAAGTATATCCGCTTCATCAATACAGCTATAACCTACTTCATAACCTACAATAGTATCAGGATTATCAAGTGAGCGCATGATTATTTTTCCGTATGGTGTTATAAACTCATGGTCGGATTTATTAAGAACATAAGACAATCCGAATTTATCCATTATCTCTGCAAACTTTGGATAGGCAATATCTCTAACTAGTCCATAAGTAGGGAGGTAGTAGGCTACATCTATTTTAGGGTATTTTAATTTTTTAATAATTGTTTTAATAACACCTGCCATAGATTTACCACTACGATAACCACCAACTAAACCAGTATGCACGGCATCGCTAAGAATAAAACTTGCTTGATGTTCTAACAGTTCCATTTATTATATCTTTTTTCTTTGTGTAAAGAAGAATTCTGATTGCTTTGATAGTTGTTTAGCTCCTAGTGATTTGAGTTGAGAAATGAATTCATTTTTGAGCTTTCTAGCTTCAGTAAGATTTTCACATTTTTTTATTTCTACTAAAGCATTGTTTCTGTATATCTCTAATTGTGGCATAATGTTAGTGTTTAAATCATTCTAGTTCTAGCGCAATTCTCTAGCTTATAACCTAAGCTTCTATCCGAGCAATGCAGCAATATCACATTTGTAAACTTCATTCCGAAACATTGCTCTTCTGTATAAATGTGCCTATAATAATCTTTGTTGAAATGGTTTTCTTTGATGTACTCTTTAAAGTTTTGAGTTTTGTCTGTTACAATCGCAATTGGATTAGTTAATAAATCATTCACTTCTTTTACGATTATATCGGAAAAAGAAAATACCATTCTTTTTGCAGTTAGATATAGACTACCGAAATTTTTACTATTCATTATTTCTAAATCGCACTTACTACATCTATCTAAGAAGTCTAACACATAAACAATTGATTTATCATTTTCATTTGGTAATTGTCCTTTGTGCATTAATCTGTAAACCTCGACTGAAAACCAGTTGTCGATGTTGTTGTCCCAAACTGAATGTGATTCATTTATGTTGTATTTCAAAAACAAATCTCTTTTAGTTAATTTTTTCATTTTTGCTCTGTTATTAAATTTGATCCTTGTATTAATTTTTTTGTTTCATCGGTGGACAATGTTAACTCAAACCCTACTATTATTGACTTTCTTGATTTAAGTTTTTTTTACCAATAATTGTAAATTCAATCGGTTTGATGTTCTTATTCTCTATCTCTTTCTTATCTACCAATCCTAAATCCCTTGCAATGATATTTGAACTGAATGCTCCAACAACAGCTCCCTCATACTTCTGAGTATAAATAATTTGCTCTATCGTGCGTATGACATCGGAAAAGCCTTTTGATATTGAATCCTCTTTATCCTTTAAAGAATCTTTAAAGTCATTAAAGTAATGTTCGTTTACACCTAAGAATAAAGTAAGTCCTGACATTGTGTAAGGTGTGTCTGTTGGTATTAAAACCTTTGTTGCATCTTTACCTCTGAAATCGGTTTTATTCCATTTTCTTTGGTCTGTTGCTTCAAAGTATTCAATTGCAGATTCCATAAGTATTTCAGGAGTTGTGAATATCTTATCTCTTCCGTGTTTGGTTCTAAGTCTCCACCATTGATTACCTTTTGGAGCTGGATTTCCTTTTTTAAGATTAGCAGTATTATATACTCTTGGCTTTTTAGGTGTGGTGGTTTTTGATTGAGGTTTCTTAGGTGTTTTTTTGCTTTGCTCTTTTTCCATGTTGTAAGTGATTGATATAGCAAAGGTAATAAATTTTATTACTAGAAGATTATTTTTAAAATTGAGGAAATAAAAAAAGCTTCCCTATTTGAGAAGCTTTTCTATTTTGGTTTTTTTTAATCTCTACAGGGGTAATGTGGCGGGAGTAATGTAACACCGTGAGAATAACCAAACATTTCCGAGACATGCACTTGACCTAATGTATAGACAGCATAGTAATTATTTCCAGACTCACATCTAAAATGATAAATAATACAATTATCATCTATTGTCCTTGTAACAATGTGACAAGTTGCTCTGCATTCATTACACTCTGGAACTTTTCCTGTTCGTTCAAATTCTAAAACAATTTTAGTTAAAGAATCAACTACCTCTTTAGGTACATCAAGTTCCGTTTTAGCTTGATAGCTATTTGTGATTGTTGCTTCAAATTGGATTGAAGTTAAATCGATTGGTTGTACTGATACAACGTCAAAGTAGTTCTGTTCTACTACAAAGGTTGTTGCTTTTTGTTTCTGTTCCATCATTTGAGTACTTGCAAACGATGTTGAGCAAATCATCCCGATTAGCGCAATAATGAACATTCTTGTTTTCATTATAAAAAATGGTTTTCTCACTTAGAGAGATTCAAATATAGTAATAAAATTTATTACTGGTGATTTTATTTTTCTTCTTGCTTTGTTAATATCAAATGAAATTTATTTTCTTCTGTAATCCATTTTTTTATATATGGATAATCTTTTGCTATCTCTCTGCAAACCTCCAAACAATCTAATGTATTGGTTGCTTGAATAGAAAATCCATCAGTTATCAATATTTCTAATTCTTTATCTTCTTTAATGAAAAGATTTAGTTTTCCAAATTTTTCTAGTTTATAAAAAAAATCAGGTTTTGGAACATTTGTTTTTATTGTCATAAGATTATCGTTATTCGTTAATGTATCCTGCGATTATTCACTTTCCGTAGTGGTATTTGTAAAAAGGTGTTTTCATTTGATTATTACGTATTTCGGTAATATTTTCGATTATTACCGATTTATGGAATAATTGATTTTAAACTTGGTCTCCACCGTGTGAAGAGTAGAGACTCAAGTATTGATTTTACTAGGTTTTTACTTTTTGTTTAAAACCACTATTTCTGCTTTAACTTTAGTATGTCCAAAGTCTTCTGACATATCTTCTCTATCCAAAACGATGTATTTATCTAAAATACTTACCAAAGCTTTTGGCTTGTCTTTATCAATAAATCCTTTTGGTATTAATAGTACTGCGACACCTTTTTCAGTAAGAACATCATAAATAACCTCTAGGAACTTTGTTAATTTTGGCAATTCATAAGGAGGATTAGCGATAATGTTATCATAACATTGTTCGATGCTGTCCTCTTCATAATTCAATTGTTCTGCAATACCATCAATTGTGAAGTTAAATAAATCTACCATGTCAGCTGAGAAATCAAAACCTTTAACTATATACCCTTTTTCTCTAACTTCTTTCGATAGCATTCCAAATCCACAACATGCATCAAGTACGTACGGGTCTTTAGTGAAATTACTTTCTGATATTTCTGCCATTCTTATAGCAGTTGCTGGAGGTGTGAAGAATTGAGAATGATAAACGTTATTTCGTTTTTGATACTCAATGTAGGTATAATACAACCAGTTTGGATTGCTTTCTAATTCCATGTTAAAAGGAAGCTCATTGTGTTGTTCTGCATACATAGCAACTTCAAGGGGATTTCTTGGATAAGTTGGCGGTGTGTTTTTGAAATAAGAATTGTTTAAAGCATATTTTTTACTTACCTTTTCAAAAGTCTTTACCTCGTTTTTGAATGGTTGTTTGAATGGTTTATCTTCAGATGGAAGAACTTCCTCTGCTTTAGTTTCGATTTCTTCCACTGGCACCAACTTTTCAAGCTTTGCAAGGATATCCGATTTTTTCTTCTCAGCATTTGCAATACGTTTGTCAGCAATGATTTCCTGTTCGTTTTTTATTGTGTCAACTTGAGCTTGGAAATAATAATTTATTACTGCTTCATAAGCCACGTGATCAGGACAACTTTTTGCTGTTCCGAAAGAGTTAGGTAATACATCTAAAATGAAAGCTCTTACAATTCTATTATAATCTTCTTCAGAAAAAACTTTCTCTTGAGCAAACTCAACATCAAACTCTTTATCTAGTAAATCATATAATTCTCTTTTTGAGTAGTACCCTAATTTTTCCATCATTGCGAAGCAAAGCGCATTTCTTTCGGAAATTAGTAAGTCAGATACATTTGATTTGATAGCTGAAGTATCTATATTTCTAATTCCTTCCCAAACTTTCTCATCGTCCAACTCAAGAGCTCGCTTTTGTCTTTGCTCAATCTTAGCAAACTCAGCTCTCAACTCTAATTCCTCGTTGCTTTGTGGTTTACCTGAAGTTGGAGATGGAAGTGCGTTTTCTTTTGGAGCTTCTTGAAAACATACTTTCTTCAGATAAACATTTGCGTAAGTTCCTTTGAACTCTCCATTAACACAAAATGCATTGAAAGGAGTTTCTACTTCATTTTCATATGGTTCATCATCTTTTGATAATCTCCACTCATAACGTTCATACAATCTAACTTTAAATTGCTCACACATTTGGTAAATCATTTCATCAGGATGACCCCATCCATTAACCAAAACAACATTATCTCCATTGTTAATAATCTTACCCACTTCCTTAATGATGAAAGCTTCCTCTTTAGCATCAAAGCATTTCTCGTCAAAACATCTATCCTCTGCCATATCTTCAAACAAAACAGGATTAACTCCTGAACGTTTAAGACAAACAGAACACGCTCCACATCCTTTCACTAATTCAGTATCTTCTGTATCGAACTTAGCATCTGAAATCAAATAACTATCATTCTCAATAGTTCCTTTTAATTCTGATATTGTTCCATAGTCAGGGTCTTCACCTCCCCAAGGTTTTGCTTCCTCGTAGATATCCATTTGCTTAATAGCATCACATCGAGCTATTAAGATGGCGTGTCCAATTCCTAAGTGTCCAGCTAAGAAATCAGCTCTAACCTCATCTATCAAATCAACTAACTTTAAACGTTGAGCGATGAAGCTCTCAGACTTTGCCATCTTAACTGCGATATCCAAAATGGTATACTTTCCACTATCTAGCATTTGCTTAAAGGCGTCCGCTTCATCAAGTGGGTGTACATCTTTACGCTCGAGGTTCTCGATGATCTGCAACTCGAAAGCTTCTTCATCTGTAAGAACTCTAACGTTGCAAGGGATTTCTTCAAGTCCAGCTTGAAGAGCAGCACGATAACGACGTTCTCCACATACGAGTTGATAATCTTGCCAATTACTTTTCTCATCAACGTATGGTCTTACGAGAATAGGTTGGAGTATTCCGTGCTCTTTGATGCTCTCGGCTAATTCTTTCAATGCCTTTGGGTCAAATGACTTTCTTGGGTTTGTGTTTCCTAGTTCAATCTTATCGATTGAAATTACTTCTAGTTTTGCATTTTGTGTGCTCATGTGTAATTAAATTTGATTGTTAATAATTTTTAGTTCTTCTATTTTTACTTTGCCGTTTTTGTGCATTGTTGCTATTCGGCTTTCGATTTGGTCACGAAGCTTACGAGATAGTTTGGATTGCTTTTGGAGGATTAGCTTATATTCAGCTATCAACTCATCTTTGGTTAATTTGTCAATTTGTGATTTCATATAATATATTTAAAACTTCTTTTCTGATTTGCTGAGAATAGGAATCAATGTAGTTTCCTAAACTGTCGCCTTTACATCTTTGCTCTTGGTACTGATGAGCTTCAATTAGTTTTTGTAACGCTTTGATAATGGCTTCATTCCTAGTTTTACAAGTCTCTCCAAATATTGAAGCACTTCCTGAACCGCCAGCTCCACCAGTACAATAACTAATACCATAAGTCCAAACATTATTAAGACCTCTTCCAACTTCAATTGAGTTTTGAGAAACCTTTTCATTTTTGGATATAAATTCAATTTCTTCTACATCTAATAATTCATTTGGATATAGTACCCATCCTAGTTTATCAGTTTTAATATCATTGAATCCAAACTTTCTTAAACAACTTACAATGTGTTTGTTTCTTTGATTTTGTTCTCTTTTACTTGTTAGCATTGGTAATATATTTTATTACAGTTTACTTAAAAAATGCTCTATGTCCTGAGGAAATTCTAAGTAATTTTTAGCCGTATAACGTAATACTTTCCAACCTTTTGACTGAGCTAAATTGTACTTAGTGCAGTCGCTTACATATCCGCTTATGGTTGTGTGTCCTGACTTATCCGAGAATATTCCCTCGTACTCAATTGCCAACATTAATTCAGGAATTGCCCAATCAAAACGAAATTGTCTAACATCATCAAATCGAAGTTCACGTCTATATTCTGTAATCTTACCATCTTGCATTAGCTGGTTAAGAATTAACTCGATGGTGTTTTTTTCGACTGATATTTTTTCTTGCTTAAACTTTGATTTATGATTGGGAAATTGCTCATCTACTTTGAGACCTTTGTTCTTCAAGGCGTTCAAATCTTTTAATGACCAAGCCATAGTTATAAATCAACTTTAAAAATATTAGACAATGATTTTGGTCTGCATCTGTGTTCTCCAAACTCCATTGCAATTTCTTGCATTATTTCATAAAATTCATCATCTGAATAATGATTTGGGTCTGTCCATCCACTAACTGAATAATGATGTAGTTGAGGATTGTAAAATCTACCATAAGCATTTTTGATAATCTCATTTTTATCAATTTCCCAAAAAGATAATTTTCCTTTAACATTTAAAATTGGTTTATCATACAGAACAGGATTAGCAAGTACCCAATTGTAGATTGGTTTATCAGGATAAAATCTTTGATTTCCTGATTGTGCAAATGGCGTTTTCTCCGCCCAAATACTCGAATGATTGATAACACAATCTACTATGTCAACTTCTCCAATGATTGCTGATAAATGTGTAATATCATAAGGTTCTTTTGTATCTCTTAAAACATTTCTTTGTTCTTCAGATAAAATCTTATGAAAATTTTTATCAATTTTTGCCGATGCATTAATATAAATCCTACCTCGAAAATTAGTTTTCCAAGTTCTATTTTCTATATCCTTAATTCCGTGAGCTATTAAACTCGCCCATGGCTGTTTGATTGAAAGTGCTTTCATAATTAAATATCTTCAAGTTTGTAATAAGCTAACAACCTGTAATGGTTAGATGGTATTCCATTAATTGTAATAGGCATATTTCTTTCAATTCTAATTGGTTTGTCCTTAGGTCTATCTTCATCTTTGAAATATTCATACCACATTCCAAAAGTTACTTTTTCTATTTTTGGTTCTTTTTTTGTTCCGAAATTAACATCCTTGTCGTATGTTTTTTTCATACTTTTAACCAATAATTTATACTCTAAATCAATATTTTCATTTAGAAGTTTTACAATTTTTTCTTTGTTTTTTTTTATTTTATTATTTAATACTTTCATAATTACTTCAGTTGATTAAATTTATACCAATCCGTTTGATTCCAATAGATGACTGACTTTCCCCACAAGTAATGGTGAACATCCTTTCTCAAGATATCAAGTATCTGAAACAAGGTTAGTCCCTCAGGTTTTATCAATCCCTTTTCATTCTCAATTACCTTTGCCTTTATCTCTTGCTCCTCAATTTGTTTCTTCAAACGCCACTCACGATTCTTTGCAAGTGCATGCTCTCGGTTTCTCTCGTACCACGATTTTTTTTCCTGAGGTTTATTTCTACCTATGTATGGACCTCTATTTGCTCTCTGTTGTTCCATTGATTTGATTTTTATTTTCTAAATGATTTTCCTTTAAACTCTACTACGTTAAACATTTCAAATATCCTATCGTAAATGTGAGATCCATATCGTACGCCACATTCTTGAATTGCAAAATCAATATTGTTTGGATAGTTCTCGTGAAAGTTCATTGTTCCAAAAGTTCTAACTTTATTGATTTTCTCTTCTGAGTATTGCTTTTGATTATTGTACCTTTTTTCTAAAATAGACTGAACAACATTTGTTATTCCGAAATTAGATGCGTTTTTCTCTCTCTTCATATCGTCAAGGAATAAGTTTCCTTTAGAATATTTTGAATAGAATATTTCTTTTTCCTGTCCTGATTTTAAAAACTCATACTCTGTTACTAAATTTTCACATGTTTTGAATTTGAATTTTAACCTGTTCCAATCTCCTGAAGTGTCCCATTTTTCAGATATAGCTTTTTCAAAATAATAATCAAACATAAACTGAATAGCTTTCATTACTGATGTTTTTCCATTACCGACATTACCAATCAAAAGCAAACCTTTTTTAAATGATGGAGTAAGTTTTTTGTTTCCAACTTCTTTTATAGAATTTTCAGAATCAAAAAAAGTAGTGTCATAAGCAAAGTATTTTATAATTGGCTCAATGTTTTTTATACTTTCTTCTGTTCTTTCAAACTCAAATCCATTTAAGAACTTGTAAGCAATTAAAAAGTTTTTGTAAATAGTTTTCTTATCAGGAAGTAAACCATCGTTGTAAGATGATTTTTTGCTGTTATCTCCGTGTATTTTTTCCCAATGATCTACTTCGTTTTTAAAGTTTTGTTCTTTATTCTGTTGACTTTTACTTTCAAATGATTTAATTTGATTTAATTCAAATTCAGATAAAGTCTTCTTTGGTTTGTCAGGATTAATTACATTGTAATTATTATACTCTTTTATCTTTGCTTTTAGTTGGTCGTATCTTCTAACTCCAACAAAATCAATACTGAAGTCTAAAATCTTTTTCTCAGGAAAATAAAAATCAATATCTGAATCTGACATTGTTGGATATTTTTCTTTGAATTGCTCTTTAGTCAATACTAAATACTCCTGTTGATTTACTTCTTTTGTCATTTTAGTTTGTTGATATTAAATTTCCGTCTTCTTTAAGTTTTATGTTTTTATTTCCTGCTTTAGGTTGATTTACAATTATGTCAAATTTTGCTGAAAGATGCGTGAGAATGAAATTTGCTTTTAGCCAATCATCTTTCAAGGCATTGTCTAAAAACTTATTAAATGTTATTAAAGCTTTTACCTCTTCCCACTCGTGTAGGTTTTTATCGTAATACAATTTCTCCAATCGTTGAATAATTGATTTTAAACTTTTAGCATTTGCTCCGTTAAAAGTTGGTTTAGCTCCTGTAACTTCATCATAACGTCTAAACCAAATATCAACAAATGAACTCCAAAACTTAGTTGGTTCTTTTTCCACTGGAGCATCAGCGACAGAAGAAATATGTTTTAGTTTTAGTTTTGGTTTTAGTTTATCTTTACTCTTAAACAACCTCGAGCTAACCTCATCAGTAACCTCGTTAGTAACCTCATCAGTAACCTTGAAAAAATTTTTAAAGGTATAGGTCACATTTGCGTTACCATTTTGAGTTTTAAAATCAATTATTCCTGATTGTTTCAATCTATTACGAGAATTATTTAAAGTCGGATAACTGATTCCTAAATCTGCACAGATTTTAGAATTGTTACGCTTGAACAAAACGGACCAAGATGTTTTATTATTTACTTCAGCTAGATAGAAGAAAAGTGCAATTACATTTGTTGGATATGTTTCTACATCATGCGAACGCCAGAACGCTTTAATTAGCTCTATATAATTCATAGTTGATTTTACTTTCTAAATAAATATGTGTTTGTTTTGGTACACTATCGTAATAGATATCTATTGTTTTTGAAATAGTAATATCAGTAACACCAATAATTCTTGCTATAGTTGAAATTCTTTTATCCTTTAAATGTTTGAATAAATCAACTACTAAAATCTTTTCGGTTTCTGATAATATTCTTCTCATCACTTAAATAAGCTAATCACATTATCAATAAATGCCATGTCCATATTATCTGTTGCACCAGTGATGGTGTTACCTATATGGCGTTTGTCTTGAATCATCTGATACATTTCCTCGTCAATAGTATTTTGCCCTAGGAAGTATGTACACATAACATTGTTCTTTTGACCAATACGATGCGCTCTATCTTCACACTGAGCACAATCAGCATAAGTCCAAGGATATTCAATAAATGCAACTCTACTCGATGCAGTAAGCGTAATACCTACTCCTGCAGCTTTAATGTTACATACAATCAATTTGATATCAGGGTTGTTTTGGAATCCATCAATTGCTTTTTGCTTTTCTTCAGATGACATTCTTCCATTAACAGATACCGCACCTGGAAATAATTCTCTTATCTGATCTCCAATCTCGTGTAGGTTATGAAAGATGATTAACTTCTCTCCAGCTTCCATAACCTCATTGATGAATTCTTTTACCTTATTGATTTTGCCTTTAGCAGAAAGTTGCTTTAAAGCTCCCATACGAACCATGATCTCGCCACGAAGTTTTCTTCTGATTTCTTCATCGTCAGCTCCATTATCCTCAAGCCATTTCACAAAGTCATTTTTAGCTTTGTTGTACTCAGCTCGATTTGTGATATCACATAAGATTGTTTGACGTTGTTTTTCAGGTAAATCTTTGGCTACATCTTTTTTTTCACGTCTGAAGTAACAATGTTTATAAAGCATGAAATTCAGTTCCTTGAGATTGGATGCTCCTTTGCCTCCCTCGCAATAGCGTTGCTTAAAATACTTAGCATCTTTGAGAGCTCCGATAATTGCTAATTGAGGAAGTGCATCGATAGGTTTGTTTACAACCATTGTTCCCGTTAAACCTATTCGATACATTTTACCTTGAGCAATACGTAAAGCGATTTTAGTTTGCTGAGTAGTTGCATCTTTGCATCGGTGGATTTCATCTATTATGATTGAATTAAAAAGCTTTGCTCTATCATCAAGTAGGATATCGCTAGACTTAAAAGCTTTTTTAGTTGGCATTTCTTTAACGAAATACTTTTTCAAACTTTCATAGTTAACAATGAAGATATCAATCTTTGCTACTTCATGGAATCGGTGCCAGGTGTTTTTGATTTTATCTTCTAAAATCATTGCTTTTTTACCTGTCCACATTTCCCATTCACGTTGCCAATTAATTTTGGTTGATGCTGGACAAATAACTAAACAAGGAAAAGAGGTTTCGTTATTGAATTTATTCGCTGAATAAATAGTTGCAATTGATTGAAGAGTTTTACCAAGACCTTGCTCGTCTCCATTGATAAATTTCTTTAGTTCTAAACCTCTAGCAACTCCTTGCAATTGATAAGGACGTGGTGCGAAACCATTTTCACGATTTACTATATCGAGTTCAAAATTTAGGTCAGGCATTGGTGGAATTTCCCCGATAACCATCGGGGTTTCCTGTCCAATAACAATCCATTCAGCTCTTGTCTTTTGCTGAATAACTTCTAATTCTGTTCTGCGTGATAATGGAACTATCCACGACTTAGATGTCCAATCAAATTGCGCTCCAATAGATTTGAGGAGGTTTTGATTATTCACACGAAAGCGATTATACTCGACTTTTACGTGAAACTTTGTTGGATGTTCTATGATTTGCATTTGCTCGGTGTGATTAAAAAATTTTACTCAGCTTCTTGAAAAGCGGATTCTGCTTTTGCTTTTTTAGTTTTCTTTGTTGGAGCTGGAGTTTCTTCCTCTTCTTCTCCTTCGAACATTTCTAGTTGAGTTTTTGGAGCTTGTTTTCCTTGCATGTATGCTAGAACCTCAGCCTTTAAATCTTCAATATTTTTAGCAAGTTCGTTTCTGAAAGGATATTTTGTGTCTTCCATATGAATCTTTGGCGATGAGAAGCATACTTCTTGAAAAGTTGCTAATGATTTACATCCGAAAAGGTGTAAATACTCAAATCCTTTCTTCTCTTCTATTGAGAACTCAGCAACTCGGAACTTGAAGAAAGTATCATCAGAAGCTACTTCTCTATCGTATAGATAGGCGTCAGGATTTTCGATTGCTTTTCTAACTAGTTCTTCATCCTTTACTTCTTCACAGATAAAAGCGAAGTGAGGTATTAGTCTACGATAAGCGTTTCTAAGGTCATCGTGGATTGGAGCATCCGAACTTGTTTTGATTAGGTTTTTGACATCGGCATCTTGTTGCTCGAAGTCGTAGCTTAGGAATAGGCTTCCTCTTAGGCTGGCTTTTTTAATGGTAATGTTCATAATTTATTAAGGTTTAATTTATATTTCTGTTACTTCATTTATTAATGCTGTTATATACCTTAAATGGGTTCTGTCGCTACTTCTATCCATTTCTTCAAACCATTCTTTAACATCAAGCAATGCTTGTAACATTTCAGGAGCTTTTAAAATCAATTTTTCTAATTGTTGAACTTTTTCTTCTGATTCTAAATGAATAGATATAGCTCCTAAATGGTCATCAACATCTATATAAGTTGATTTAATTTCAGGTAATAAAACCTTGAAATTTTGTTGAACTATTTCAATAGTTTTTGGATAAGATTTTCTTAATTTCATTTTTATTAAGGTTTAATTATTTAATCAATGTGTCGATTACTAGTTCAACATCCTCTTCAGATTTATAAAATAAATGAGCTAAATTTGGAGCGCATTTTATTCCACATTCTTCAGCACTAATTTCATTGTACTTGTCCTTTTCAAAAATTTGAATCCATCCAGCTACACAATGAGTTGTTCCACATCCTATAACTTCATCATATGTTTGATTTTTCCAGTTTTCATTTTCATGCCATCTTGACATAACTAGTTTGTTAGACTTTAAAAGAGGTTTTAATCTTTTTAAATAATCAACTTCTTTTATAGTTAAATTTAAATAAGTGCCTTTTGGAAATGTTTCATCTGTAAATTGATAACCTATTTTTTTAAACACTTCAGCTAATACAGGAGCAGTAAAAGTTGCACCTTGACGAACATAGACATAACCTGATTTTGCTAATACAGGAGCAGTAAAAGTTGCACCTTCTTGAACATCGACATAACCTGATACTTCGGCTAATACAGGAGCAGTAAAAGTTGCACCTTGACGAACATAGACATAACCTGATACTTCGGCTAATACAGGAGCAGTAAAAGTTGCACCTTGACGAACATAGACAGAACCTGATTTTGCTAATACAGGAGCAGTAAAAGTTGCACCTTCTTGAACATCGACATAACCTGATACTTCAATTACATCTTTGTAGTTTTCTTGATTTTCTTTTGTGATTGTTAAATTTCCTGAGATTTTCATTTTGCTTTATTTTTAAATTATTATTTAATTATGTTATCCGCTAAATGCGGTCATTTCTGCTTTTGCTTTACTGATTAATGTTCTGCACCAATCGAGTTGATGTGTGCAACTTCTGTTCACTCTCTCACACCAGTTGACCAAATAGTTCTCCTCGAAACAAAGAGCGTCAACATATTTATTAGCCGTACTAGCTGGAAGTGCTACGACCTTTTTTAAGTTGGTAACTACTTCAGAACTCAATTTTCTATCTCGAATAATCTTTGCATCTGCTAGGAGCTTTCCTGTTCTAGCTAATTGAGCTGAGCAATAGTTTCCTCTGTCGATTGCTTCCTGAATATCCTCATTCATTTCAACATCGATAACCGATTGAATGATTTTAAGTTCTGCGACTATTTGCTCTGAGGTTGCTATTTCGTTAATCATAATTTTAAAGTGATTTGTCTAAGCCTTGATTCGTGAAATTTTATGCTTTTTTGTAAGCTTAATTTTATTTGATAGACTAAAAATTCACGTATTGGCTTTTCTTGTAAATACATATCATCAAACCTTAAAGAGCCTAAATCAACAGTCATTTGTAACTTTGTCTCTTTATTTTCTTCAAGCTTTTCTAACTTATCTTTTAATGTTTGGATTTTATACAAAACATTATCTAAGTCGCCTCTAGTTTTTTTAATTTCTTCTGAATTCATTTTTGCTCTTTTTTAACCACTCGGATGTGCGGTTTCAATTTTAGTGTGCTTGTTAGCTTTATTTTGCAGTCCGAGTGGTGGTTAATTATTGATTGAAAATCCTAGTATCTATTATCAAATGCCTGTTCAATTCTATGAACTCGATAAACCTCTCGCAATGTTCTTGAAGTCTTGGAACATCTTTCTCCCAATCATACACATACAACTCAGTCCAAGTATTCTTAAAGTCTGTAATCACATATTCAAAGTCATTTATCATAATTCCATTTTGATGTAAGCAAAAAGGGTAAACAATGTGCTGCCAATTGTATCTGAATTTGAAAGCTGAGTACTTACTCAAGGTTTTGGTATCATAAATCCTGAATGGTCCTAACTGGTCAATGCAACCCACAAAATGAACTCTTCCTTTAGTAGTTTCAAGAATTCCATTAATCCACTGCTGAGTAAGACAACCTTTCAAATACTTTCCAAACTCAACACAAATTGCCAAATCAAAATTGAAGAATTGACCATTATAAAATGCTGCGACGGTATTAGTTTCAGGATAGCTTTTGATTTCCATAGTTTCTGACTTTCTATTCTCAATGATGCAGTCGATTACTTCATTGAAAGCAGTTCCTTTGTCAGCTGCTTCACTTTGAAACGGAACTCGGTTAATTGTATCAATAAGTCCTTGAAATTGTTCCTGTTCAAATTGCTCTTCTGTTTTAGCTGGGTCTTCTGAGAATCCCCAGTATTCTTGGTAAATCCGAGAGCTATTTAAGTAGCCCTCGAACTTGTCAAGTAATGTTGGAGAAAATCTGTAACTATTCATTTTCTAATTTTTCAAATGAAATTCCGTTATCATTCATAAAGTTGCCTAGAGCAACTAACTGGTCGTAAGTTCCTGTTACTTTCATCGTTCTAACTAGTAACTCGGTTTTAGCTTCTGTATTTGTTGTAGATTCTGTAATAGGTTCTGTACTAGCAGGTGCGAAAGGATTTTCTTCTGCAGGAACTTCTTTTACTGGAGATGGAACTTCTTTTCTAGTCTCAGCTTCTTTTTGAGCTGTCTCACGATTAGCTTTTAAAGTGTTCGCATATTGAATAGTGTTATTCAGATTAAGCGTGTCCAAGTACAATGCTTTCAATAAATCAATATCAGTTCCAATAGCTTCAATCGTGATGATATCATCACTAATCTTAGCACACTTCGATTTGATTTCAAGTTGAACATCTTTTAGTTTAGAAGTTTTGTTTAACCACTTCTCATCAAAGAATTTTTCCAAAGGAACTAAAGTGAAATTCAATCCATCGAAGTAGTCAACTATCTGACCTCTCTTAGTTGCTTTTTCCTTTGCCTCACTTTCCTTTACAACTCCATCGATTTTGTCTGTAGCTGATTTGATAAGCTTGCAAGTATCATTCACAATAGTTTTGAATTCATCAAATGGAATCATCCATTCCTTTTCAATTTTAATTCTCTCATCATTTAAAGCTTTGGCTGAAGCATTAAGCAAAGCTTTGTCTTTTTTTGCTGATTCAATATTGTTCTCGTTGTAGTTTGCAACATCATAGTTAGGTAAAATTTGTTCTACAAATGCCTTAATATCTAAGGCATTCGTAGTTAATTGTCCTAATGATTTCTTTCCTATTTTAAGTTCTAAATTTTCAGCTGTTAGAACTAATGATTTTGTAGTTTCCATTATACTAGTGATGGTTTAGCGTTATCTTTTTGTACTGGTGCTTGATAAACTTTAGTTTCTTTGTCGAATGACAATCCTAGTTCTTTAGCTTTAGTTGCCAATAACTGACCAGCTACAGCTTTAGAGTTTCCAATGTGTTCAAATGCCTCTATTCTACCAACAAAGTCGTTAGCTGAATCTGCATCAGTAATCAATAAGATTTCGTGTTTTAGTTCTTCAATCAAAGTGTTGTATTTCTCTCCTGCTAATTTGGAAGCTCCCAATCTTTTAGCATAAGCTTTGATTACATGCTCACTGAAGAAATTGTTCGGAGCTGTTGGATTTCCATTCTCATCAACGATAACAGGTATTTTCATAACCGATGGGAGATTACAAGTGTTTTTTCCATCGTTTCTGCTTGTCGGATCAAACGTGATTGTTCTCTCACGTCCGTTAGCTTCTAAGTAACCAACTAAGTCAAGTTCAGTAACTAGACTATCATAAGAACTACCTCCAAATTGTGGAACATAACGAGTATCGTCTCCCTCAGTTTTTGTATCTCTATGCGCTACAAAAATGATGTGTTTGTCCATTAATGAAATTCTTTTCACTAATGATGAGAAAAGTCCTTTTCTCTCTCCATAACCTTGCAAAGTCAAAGCTCCATTTCCTTTGCCCATTTTTGGATTGTTTTTGATAATGTACTCAGACATAAAATCCAAACATTTACCACCTGTATCGATTACTAAAGTTTCGTAAGGCGTAAGGTTTTCGTTGTTGATTACATCTAAGAAGTCCTGATAAGATGTAACTTGAACAGTATCAACTCCGTCTAAGTGAGCGAAGTTCACTCTGTGTACTCCTTTGTCGAAGTCAAATAATAAAGGTTTTGGTGCTGACAACGCTATCGTTGTTTTTCCCATACCTGGTTGACCATAAATTAGTCCTTTGATTTTACCTTGAATGTTTAACTCACTCGGTTTTTTAATTAAGCTCATTGTTTCTAAATTTGATTGTTATTAATTATTAATGCCATTTATTTAATTTCTCGTATATCTTGTATGCTCCACATAAAACACCTAGTCCTATTATCAAAGCGATACACATTTTAATCACTACTATTTCCATATCTACTCATTTTAGTTACTAGAATTATTACTCCTTGCTTTGAGTAATCTTTTGTTTCAATTGGCTTGTGGAACACTGGGTTATTTACAAGCTCTTTACATCTTTGGATTGACTTTTTAGTTACCATAGATTGGTGATGTTAAGTTGAATAAATCTTCTTTAGTGAAATTATTGGGAGCGTATCTTTCACCTTTGTATAAGTATTGAAAAGGGATTGCTTTGTGGTTCTTGTATAAATCAGAAGCATTGTTAACTGCTTCTTGAATTGAATCTGCTTCGATATCGTGAACCTCGAAGTCTTTTTCTTGTTCTCCAGCTATCACAAAGCGAAACCACACTAAGATTTGATAATTTTGTTTTATATTTGCCATGTTCTATTGAATTATGCACATGCTCGGTGCGTTATTGAATTTGATTGTAAAACCTCCTATGCTCGTGGGAGGTTTTTTTAGTTTTGATACATAAGGCAGTTTCTATCATCTTGAACTAAACAGCCAGGTTTATTGATAATTAAAAATTTTGCCATAAACCACCACTCCTTTGGTTTTACTTTTTTTGAACCGATTGTATAAGTAAGTGTAATTCTATTGTATGTAATAAATTTTGCCATTGCTCTATTGTTTTAATCTTGATTTTGCTCTTTTACTCAGTACTTCTGTGGTGGAAAAGCTTTTCCTCTTTCGAGGGGAGTTATCGGACACCACACCCGACAACTCCTGCTTCAGCATTGTAGCTTCTTTTAAAATCAGTTCAGCGAATGTCTCAAGCTGACCAATTCGTTGTAATATTTTTGAATTACTCATTTTTACAAAGCATTATGTATTCATATAAAAAATAAAATGCTAACCCAATTCCCAACCACATCAATACGGTTAAGATTAATTGTCCTATTCTGAATTTTTGCTCGTCGTTCAGTCTCATGATTTAATTATGTGAAGTTGATGTATAAGTGACTTTCTCGTAAACAAAAATTTCATCGTCTTTCAATCCTGTAGATTTGTAAAAATTAACCGCTGCCATTTTAGTGAGATTATCAGAATTTGATTTTGCTAGATTGATTACATTTCTTTCAGTAACTCCTAAAGCCAAAGCTGTATTTAATCTGAAATTCTTGTCATTCAGCAGTTTTTCTACGATTATTTGTGATACTTTCATTTTGTTTGTGTAGTTTTGTTCGTATATATATGCAAATATACACACAATGTGCATATATGCAAATTATTTACACACTTTTTTACACTTTGTGCGTAAAAATTTTTGAATGCCCCACAAAATATGGACTCATTAGAAATTAAAGTAGCGAGAAAGACACTCAAAATGACTCAAACAACGTTTGGAGAAACGCTTGGAGCATCACTTAGAGCTGTACAATCATGGGAAAGTGGAGATAGAAATATGCCTAAGTCTACAGAAATACTTCTTCAACAAAAATTAGAAGAGCACAAATTAAAGTCTCAGTTAAACGACCCTAAAAGTCATTACAATATTGAAGTAAACCACATTAATGGTCTTACCTCATCAATTATGTATGTACCATTAGTAAATCAATACGCCTACGCTGGATATCTTAACGGATTTTCAGATAATGAGTACATGGAAACATTGCCGAGAATACCTTTCATTCTTGATAAAGAATATAAAGGAGAGTACCTTTGCTTTGAAGTAAAAGGAGATAGCATGGAATGTGATAGTGAAGAAAGCATTTCTGAAGGTTCTATACTTTTGTGTAGAAATGTGCGTAAAGATTATTGGAAAAGTAAATTGCATATACACAAATGGGATTTTGTGATAGTTCACAAAGAACTAGGTATAGTAGCAAAAAGAATAATTAACCACGATGTTGATAAAGGAATTTTAACATTGCGTTCTTTAAATTCATTTTATAAAGATTACGATATTCATATCAAAGATGTACAGCAGATTTTTAATATTGTAGAAGTTCAACAAAAAAGAAAAAGACGATGAAAAAATTAATACTATTTATTTTGATCACAACTTTAAGTTATGCTCAAGAAACAAAATTCACTTTTAAAAAAGAAGGTTTCACCGATTATGTAGTTACTGAGGTATCGGGAAAACAAAGCGAAATTTATTCAAAGACTGTAAATTGGATAAAAGAAACTTATAAGAATCCTGATGAAGTTATCAAAATGAGTATCGAAAATGAAAAAGTAAGATTTCAAGGTTTGAAGTCAAACTTTAATTGTTACAAAGCGATGGGTAGTTCTATCTGTTCTGATGCTATTTACACTATTGAAGTATCTTTCAAAGATGGTAAATATAAATTTGATGTGATTGAATTAGTTATTACCGCAAATGGTAATTCATTCACTCCTGATTTGAATGATCTGTCAATATATTACAAAAAAAATGGAGAGTTAGCAAAGTCGAGTGAATCGGTTCAAGCATCTTATGAAAATCTATTCAATGATTTAAACGAAGGATTGAAATTATATGTAACCGGAAATAAAAAAAGTGATTGGTAATGAAAGAGGTTGATGAAAAAGTTTTTCTTTTTATGAATAGTCTGATGCAACTTGGAATTATAGAGTTTGAAAAAGATTTTGCTGAAGCTATTGGAGTAAAAAGACAAAATGTAAACAACATTAAAAACGGAATCTCGCATTTCACTACTAAGCATATTCATAATATATCGAAAGTTTTTGGAGGAAATCCTAACTATTTCTTTGGTTTAGAAGAAAATATGTTTAGAAAAAAAAGTAAATAATATCGTCAATAATTAGTCAATAAAAATTTATAAAACTTAATAATTGTAGCTTACAAATAAAGGTTTAAGGTTTTATGCTTCAATCAATTTCTGACTGTTAATCAGAGGGTCCTTGGTTCGAGCCCAAGAGGGGGAGCTTTTTAAAAAGACTATCAGAAATGATAGTCTTTTTTGTTTTTATACTTTTTATAAAATAAAAATACAACACTACATCGTCGTAAACTAATCGAAATAAATTAATTAGTATCTTTGATGATCATCATTAATTGAATTTAAATCCAAAATATGCAACTTTTAAATAACTTTAAAACTCTTCTCGTTTTTCTATTTCTTTTGGTTGTCCAATTCTCAAATGCCCAAAACGAAACTCCACAATGGATAAAAATGATGGAAGATCCAAATGTAAACTATCATGAAGCCATAAAAAAATTTGACGAGTATTGGGCAGATAAAGAAAAACCAGTAGAAGAAAAAGAAATTTTCAAATCAAAAAAAGCTATTGTAAAAGATTACAAAAGCAAAAGAACACTCCAATATGCCTTTGAGTATAAAAAATTTCAAAATTGGAGAAGAAAAATGCTGCCTTTTGTTAAAGAGGATGGTCATATCTTAAATAAAGCAGAACGATTGGAACTTTGGGAAAAAGAAAAAAACAACAGAAACTAGTTTTATTAAAAAAACTCCGGATGAACTTAAATTATACATACAAATTATCTCTTATATTACTGCTTTTCACTTTTAGTACATTGGCTCAAAACCTTAGTGGAAATTGGACAATAAAAGGACCAATTGCTTTTCCAACAAATATTTCAGGTCAAATACATGGAATTGGTCGAGTGAGTCAGGTTAAATTTCATCATTCAAATCCACTAAAAATGTATGCAGTAAGTGCCTCTGGAGGACTTTGGATTAGTAATGATGCAGGATTAAATTGGAATAAAACAGAAACTGATAATCAAATTCCTCAAGGTAGTTGTGCCTCTATTTGCATTGATTATACAAATGATAATATTCTTTATTTGTCAACAGGTGATGCAAATTATTATGGTGGAGGTTATGGAATCTATAAAAGCACGGATGGAGGTAACACGTGGTCGCCTTCAAATACAAATATTGGTGATAGAATGGCTATTGAAATCTTAATGTCTCCAACAAATCATAATATTTTAATTGCCGCAACTGTCGATGGAATTTGGAAAAGTGTAAATGCTGGATTAACTTGGTCAAACACATTGGTTGGTGGCGCATTTAAAGATTTGGTCTATAAATCAGGTTCTTCTAGTGTTCTTTTTGCAGTGACCGATAATGTTCTTTGGAAAAGTTCTGATAATGGAACTTCTTGGTCACAAATTAGTAGTGTTAATCCAAGTCCAGGAAATGGTGGAAGAATTGCAGTTTCTGCTGCAAACAACAACATTATTTACGTGGGATTTGTTGGAAGCAATAGTGATAGCGGTCTTGGCGGAATTATTTATCAGTCAATTGATGGAGGAAATACTTTTACTCTAAAAAAAGGCGATGTTCAACCAAATTTAAACGGATATTCGGGTGAAGAATATGGACAAGGAAATTATAACTGGGCATTATTTGCCGATAGAACCAATGCCAATATACTTTATGCTTGCGGACATGTCGTTTGGAAAAGTACTGATGGAGGATCAAATTGGTCACAACTAACAAATTGGTGGGAAAAATGCCATACCGATATGCACCAAATAATTTCTTCTCCATATGACAATACAAAACTTTTTAATATAAATGATGGTGGAATTTTTATAAGCACTGACGGTGGAAATAATTGGAATCCTACTTCTGATGGTCTTAGTGCTACCGAAGTTTATCATTTAGGACAAAGTAAATTGTCAAGAAACATTGTCTCAATTGGAACGCAAGACAATGGTGAAATTTATCTAAATAATAATTCTTGGTATTGTAATCGTGGTGGCGATTGGGGTTCAAAAACTTCTTTCGATTTAGCTAACCCTAATTTAGCATACTACCATGAAAATGCACAAAGAAGAGATTTAGTTTTAAATGATGGTGAAAACTCATACAACTTAGTAAACCCAAACAACAACAATAATTATATTTTCTCTGAATTAAATACAAGTCTGGCTTTTGTAAGTCAACAAAATACGCTAAAAAGAACTACTAATTTATTATCACCAAATCCTTTTTGGTCTAATGTGAAAATTTTTTCAAGTAACATAAAAAGCCTAGCCATTTCTCCAATAAACAATAGCGAAATTTATGTAGTTCTTGATAATAACCAAGTTTACTATACTTCAAACGGTTCAACTTTTAATCAAGTTTCGGTTGCTCCATCGAGCACTTATGACTATTGTAGTATTGTTGTTAACAAAAACGATACAAACATTGTTTATTTAAGTTGTGGAAGTAAAGTATATCGCTCTTCAAACAAAGGTGTAAATTGGACTGATATTTCTGGCTCTCTTTCTTTAGCAAATATTTTAAACCTAATTCATGACCCATACAAAACCAATGAAAGTTTCTATTTAACAACAGCATTTGGAGTTTATTACAGAAACAATACTATGACCGATTGGCAAAGTTTTTCAAACGGATTACCTTTAATCGCTCAAATCTCAGATTTATTTGGCTATTTTGATGGAACTGACAATAGCGTTTTGAGAGTTTCATTCTATGGAAGAGGTGTTTGGGAAAGTAACTTATACTCAACAACTCTTGCTACTAATGAATGGGATGAGAATATTGGAACAATTAATGTCTATCCTAATCCAAGTACAGATATCATTACCATCAGTATAACCAAACCTGATTTAATGAATACAAATGCCGAACTTTTTGACTTAAATGGTAAAAAAATTAAAGACATACAAATCAATCAACCCATTACGCTAATTGATTTTAATAATTATACTAAAGGAGTTTACTTGTTGAAATTTAAAAACAACACCTCAAAAAAAATTATCATAAAATAAAATCTTAAGATTAACCTTTTGAGTACAATTATTTTATACAGCTTTTTTTACAACAACTGTCACATTGAGCTTGTTGAAATGCTTTATTAAAAAGACTTCGACAAGCTCAGTCTGACAACTTGATTCTAATTGACTTTATTTTTAAATAATCGAATTTGTTTTTACCAACTTTTGGTAATTACACCCAACTAATTTAAGACTATCAGAAATGATGGTCTTTTTTATTTTAATTCTTTCTTTTTCTATCCAACATTTTCTTAACACTTATTTGTTTATTTTTGTTATTCTAACAACTAGACAATGAAAAAAACAATTCTATTACTGACTTTAACTTCTTCATTTATTTCCATGTCACAAAATCCTATAAATTATCCAAAAACCGAAAAAGGTGATGTAACTGACACTTATTTTGATATTAAAGTTGCCGATCCATACCGTTGGCTAGAAGATGATAGATCAGAGGAAACTGGCAAATGGGTAAAACAACAAAACGAAGTAACTTACAATTATCTTTCTAAAATTCCCTATAGAGAAGCTTTGAAATCGCGTTTGGAAAAACTTTGGAACTACGAAAAAATCAGTGCTCCATTCAAAGAAGGTAATTTTACATACTATTATAAAAATAACGGACTTCAAAATCAATCGGTATTGTACAGAAAAGACGCCGCAGGAAACGAATCCGTTTTTCTTGATCCAAATACATTTTCTAAAGACGGAACTTCCTCTCTTGGTGATGTAAACTTCTCTGAAGATGGAAACATTGTTGCCTACTCTATTTCAGAAGGTGGGAGCGATTGGCGTTCTGTAATTGTAATGAATGCCGTTACCAAAGAAATTATGGAACCTACTTTAGTAGATATTAAATTCAGTGGTGTTTCTTGGAAAGGAAACGAAGGATTTTATTATTCAAGTTATGACAAACCTGACGGAAGCGAACTTTCCGCTAAAACAGACCAACATAAACTATACTATCACAAACTTGGAACCAGTCAAAAAGAGGACAAAGTCATATTTGGCGATGACCAAAAAAGAAGATATGTTGGCGGTTATGTAACAGAAGACAATCGTTATTTAATTATTACTGCAGCAAATTCTACCTATGGAAATGAATTATATATTAAAGATTTAACTAAAGAAAACGGTTCAATTGTTACCATAATTGACAATTTCGAAACATCAAACAATATCATTGAAAATGAAGGTTCAAAATTGTTTATTGAAACCGATTGGAATGCTCCAAACAGTAAAATCGTAACTGTTGATGCGAACAATCCTTCGCCACAAAATTGGAAAGATTTTATTCCTGAAACAGAAAACGTTCTTTCTCCTTCAACTGGTGGCGGTTACTTCTTTGCTCACTATATGAAAGATGCAGTTTCAGTTGTAAAACAATTTGACTACAACGGAAAACTGGTACGCGAAATCAAACTTCCAGGAGTTGGAACTGCTGGTGGTTTTAGTGGTAAGAAAAAAGAAAAAACACTTTACTACTCATTTACTAATTATATAACGCCTGGTTCAACCTATTCTTTTGAAGCCGATTCAGGTGTTTCAAAAGTATATCAAACTCCAAAAATCGACTTTGATTCGGAAGACTATCAATCGGAACAAATTTTCTATACTTCAAAAGATGGTACAAAAGTGCCCATGATTATTACGTATAAAAAAGGGTTAAAACTAAACGGAAAAAACCCAACGATTCTTTATGGATATGGAGGTTTCAACGTAAGTATCACACCAAGTTTTAGTATTTCAAATGCAATTTGGATGGAAAATGGTGGCGTTTATGCTGTGGCCAATATTCGTGGCGGTGGCGAATATGGTAAAAAATGGCATGATGCAGGAACCAAACTTCAAAAACAAAATGTCTTTGACGATTTCATTGCAGCTGCAGAATATCTTATTGCAAATAAATACACTTCTCCCGATTATTTAGCCGTTCGTGGTGGTTCAAATGGAGGTTTGCTTGTAGGTGCAATCATGACACAACGACCAGATTTAATGAAAGTAGCACTTCCAGCGGTTGGTGTTATGGACATGTTGCGTTACCACACTTTTACGGCAGGTGCAGGTTGGGCTTACGATTATGGAACAGCACAAGACAACAAAGAAATGTTTGATTATTTAAAAGGATATTCACCAGTTCACAATGTGAAAAAAAATGTAAAATATCCAGCAACTATGGTAACAACTGGTGATCATGACGACAGAGTTGTTCCAGCACACAGTTTCAAATTTGCTGCCGAACTTCAAGAAAAACAAGCCGGAAACAACCCAACGCTAATTAGAATTGACATTAATGCAGGTCATGGCGCAGGAAAATCAGTAGCTGCTTCAATTCAAGAAAGCGTCGATATTCTTGCTTTTACACTATATAACATGGGAATAAAAAGTTTACCAAAAAAATAATACTTCCCAACTAAAACAAAAAACCCCGACATCAAATAGGGGTTTTTGTTTGTATATAAATTGTATCGATAACCTAAGAAAAACTAAACGTTATTTCTTAGGCAATGGCGCACCAACAGCCACTGCACAATCGTGACCTGCTTGTCCATGTGGCGGATTCATACCTTCTGGTGTAACAATAGGCGAAACTGTCGCAGCTCCAGCATTATTATTTGAAGTTGTTATAGTTGCGCCATTGCTTGTAACAACACCTGGTTGTGCAGCATTGGACGAAATGGTAGTCGTTTTAGTAATTGGAGCTGGCTTAGTAGCATTTACTTTTCCTGGAGGCGAATTTAAAGGTGCACCCACAGCAATATCACAACGATGTCCAGGCTGACCGTGAGCAGGATTCATGCCTTTAGCCGTTGCAACTGGTTGTGCCATAGCTGGAGTAGTTCCAGCTGGAGTTGTCGTTGCAACAGAAGCAGTTGAAGCAGTTGTCGCAACGGTATCAATTGGTCCAGAAAAAGAATCAGAAAAAACAGAAACGGCATCACTAACTTTTGGTGTTGGTGCTTCTTCTTCTTTTTTACAAGAAAATACTACTACTGAAACTATAAATAAGGAAGTAACTATCTTTTTCATACTGTTGAAATTTAATTTTAAATAGAAGAATTCTAGAACTTCAAATATAATGGTTTTTTAAATAAACCTTAGATACAGAAAATGTTAAATATAAAAATCAAGCAACAAACTTTAATAAATCCTTGATAAATTGTAAACCAAATCATAGTTTTAAACCATCATATAACAATAAATATACACGCAAACAGCATCTCTTGACAATTCTTTGTTTTTAGATTAATACTACTTTAACACATTCGATAGAGTTTTGTAGCACAATTAAAACTACACTACTATGTCAAAAAATTACTGTACTAAAACACTTTTTGTTATATTGTTTTTTGCTTCCTCCTTTTCTTGGGGACAAACACTATTACACTATTGGAACTTCAACAATAATGCTTCAGTAGCCACAATCACAACGCCTTCTCAAACACTTGGTGGCGCTTCTTTAAATGCAATTCCTGGTGGAATTAGCGCTATCGATTTTGCTAACGGAACAGGTCAAAATTTTAATATTCTTAATTTGAATGCTCAAAATGGTGATGTTTCTGGAACCCATTTGCGTTTTAATGATCCAATTGGTGGTGCTTTAGAATTTGCATTGCCAACGTCTGGTTATGAAAACATCATCGTAAAATTTGCTACACGTCGCTCCAATAATGGTGCTGGAACGCAAACATGGTTTTATTCTATAGATGGTACTACGTACACTTCATTTACAACGGTAATTCCTAATAACGGCGATCCTGCATTAACAACTCTAGATTTTACATCAACTACTGGTGTTAACAACAACCCGAATTTTAAATTAAAAGTTGAATTCACTCAAGGAAGTGGCGGAACTGTTGGAAACAATAGATTCGATAATTTTACAGTTCAAGGATCAACTGCTGCTGGTGGCGATACTGTTGCCCCAATAGCTACAATAACTCCTGTAAATGCAGCAACCAATGTAGCTGTTACTGTAAATCCGACCATAGCTTTCAATGAAGCCATTCGATTGATTGATGATTCGGCAATTACAAATACCAATGTTGATGCTTTAGTAGAATTACGTTTAAACAATGCTTCTGGAACTTTAGTACCATTTGATGCTACCATTTCTGGAACTACAATCACTATTATTCCAAATGCAACTTTGGCTTATGGTCAAGTATATTATGTAGCTCTACTACCAAATGTTGTTGAAGATGCAAGCAATAATGCCATCACAACAACACAATCGGTTAGTTTTACAACTGGAAATCCTTCAGCGAGTTTAGCTTCTAATTTTATTACTGTTAATGAAACTGTGGGTACGCTTTCTTTCACTATCAATTTAACCAATCCTGCTACAAGTTCGGTTGATTTAGTAGTAAAAACAGCTCCGTTCAGCACATCAGATGCTAACGATTTTACGCTTACAACTCAAACATTGAACTTCACTTCTACAAGTGCTTTAACACAAACCATCACCATTCCTATTATTGATGACGCAACTGTTGAACAACAAGCAGAATATTTCGTTCTAAGTATTGAAAATGCTGTGGGTTTATCAATTACAGGAACTTCAACGGCTACGATTTATATTATCGATAACGACAACGTAGCTCCAATTCCGAGCAATCAAATCGAACTAAATTACATCGGTAGTTTTGATCCTTCTGGAACCAATACTAGTACTTGCGAAATTGTGGTTCACGATCCAGCTTCGCAACGATTGTTTACTACAAGTGCCATTGCAGGATATTTAGACATTATTAATTTCTCAAATCCTACTGCGCCAACCGTTATCAATTCGGTGAATATGAATCCTTATGGTGGTGTGACTTCTGTAGCGGTTAAAAACGGAATTGTAGCAGTCGCTTCTCCAAATACAGACGAAACGTTGAATGGTTCGGTAGTATTTTTCGACACTAACGGAACATTTCTAAATCAAGTTACCGTTGGTGCGTTACCTGATATGATTACATTTTCTCCAGACGGAACTAAAGTAATGACAGCCAACGAAGGTCAACCTAATATTGACTATTCTATCGATCCTGAAGGTTCAGTAAGTGTGATTAATATTGCTGGAGGAATTGCTTCGCTAACTCAAGCGAATGTGACTACATTGTTATTCACTGCTTACAATTCGCAAGAAGCTACTTTAATTGCTTCTGGTGTTCGTAAATTGAAACTTACAAGCACGATGTCACAAGATTTTGAACCCGAATACATTACGATAAGTGCCGATTCTCAAAAAGCTTGGGTAACCTTGCAAGAAAACAATGCTATTGCCGAAATCAATTTAGCAACCACTACCATTTCAGACATTTGGGCTTTGGGAACAAAAGACGTGAGCCAACCAGGAAACGGAATGGATATTTCAGACAATAACGGACAAGTATTGATTGCAAACTGGCCAATTCAAGCGTTTTATATTCCTGATGCTGTAGCAAATTATAGCGTTGCAGGAACTAATTACATCGTAACGGCAAATGAAGGTGACGAAAAAGAATACACTGGTTTTACAGAAAGAACTACTGTTGGAGCTTCAACATACACTTTAGATGCAACCAATTTCCCAAATGCTACTGTTTTAAAACAATCGTACAATATGGGACGTTTTAGAGTTACCAACTTAAACGGAAATACCGATGCCGATGCCCAATTTGAAACCATCAATGCTGTTGGAACACGTTCGTTTTCAATTTTCAATACTACTACAAAACAAGTTGTTTATGATAGTGGCGATGCTTTCGAAAGATATACAGCAGCTAATTATCCTACGATTTTCAATGCAGATCACGAAAGCAATACTCCTAAGGGAAGAAGTCGTGCCAAAGGTCCAGAACCAGAAGGCGTAACTATAGCACAAATAGGAACAGAAACTTTTGCTTTTATTTCTTTAGAACGTGTTGGTGGCGTTATGGTATATAATATTACCAATCCAAACAATGCCGTATTTGTAGATTACAAAAACAGCCGAAGCACTTCAGCTTACGCTGGTGATCATGGTCCAGAAGGAATTACTTATGTAACTGCTGCAAACAGCCCAACAGGAACACCTTATGTTTTAGTAGCTAACGAAATTAGCGGAACCATTACCATTTTTGAAGTTGATACGAACACCTTGTCAAATGAAGATTTCAACAACAACCCTAAAACGTTTACTTTATTCCCTAACCCTTCTAATAATGATGGAATAGTTTACTTTAACCGCAGTGCCGACATTGAATTATTTGACCTTTCAGGAAAACTAATTCTATCTCAAAAAGACGCACAAACCATCAACACTACTAGTTTATCTAACGGAATCTACCTAGTAAAAACTAGCGAAGGCATCGTTAAAAAACTAATCGTAAAGTAAGTAGTAGTTTTTTTATTTGTAAAGACCTCTGACGAAAGTTGGAGGTTTTTTTTGTTTTATAAAATTCTTCAAATACTGATTTTACTATCTCATAACATTGTTAACAACTAACATTACATTGCTTACAATTGTAGGCAGGTCAATTGTAGGCGCAAAACTAATTTTATAAACTATGAATATTAAAGAAAAATTTGGGTTAAAAGTCAAATCTCAAAGAGAAGAAAAAGGAATTTCTATTGAGCATTTGGCTAATATATCTAACGTTGACAGAAACTATATTTCAGATATAGAAAAAGGAAAACGAAATGTTTCAATTGAAATAATTGAAAAAATAATAACCGCACTTGAAACTGATTTTGCAACTTTTTTTAACGATAAAGGATTTAAGAAATGAAAATGAAAGAAAAAATATCTATTGAAGAATTCGATGGCAAAGAATTTAAAATCCGTTTTGTAGAAGAAGATGATAACAGAAAAGCTGTGTTAACTCATTACTTACACAATTATAGAAATGGAGTAAAATCTCATTTTGAAAAAGAAGCTACAGAATATTTAAATCAGATTGTTGAATACAAAAATCAAGAAGAAAATCTATCTTTAGTTTCAGATGTTGCATTACAACAATTACTTTTTGAGGTTGAAAATGTTCCATTCCCAACTCCTGAAAATTATACTTTTAAATTTATTGATTTGTTTGCTGGAATTGGTGGTTTTAGAATCGCAATGCAAAATGTTGGAGGTAAATGTATTTATACAAGTGAATGGGATACAAATGCAAAAATAACTTATAAAGCAAATTTTGGCGAAGTCCCATTTGGAGATATAACTAAAGACTATACAAAAAATTATATCCCTGATAATTTTGACATATTGTGTGCTGGATTCCCATGCCAAGCCTTTTCAATTGCCGGTTATCAAAAAGGATTTCACGACACAAGAGGAACATTATTTTTTGATTTAGAAAAAGTAATAGAAACCAAAAGACCAAAAGTTGTTTTCTTAGAAAATGTAAAAAATTTAGTTTCTCATGATAAAGGAAATACATTCAAAATTATTCTTGAAATATTAGAACAAAAACTAGGATATAAAGCTTACACCAAAATTTTGAATTCAGCTACTCATGCAAATGTTCCTCAAAATAGAGAGAGAATTTTTATTGTGGCATTTGACACAAAACAAGTAGCAAATCATGCTAATTTTAAATTTCCTGAACCAATTCCTTTAACTAAAACAATACATGATATTTTAGAAAAAGGAAAACAATCTGATAATCTTTATTATAAAAAAGATCATCAATATTATCCTGAATTAAAAAAAACAATGACTTCAAAGGATACAATTTATCAATGGAGAAGAGTTTATGTAAGAGAAAACAAAAGCAATGTGTGTCCAACTTTAACTGCTAATATGGGAACTGGAGGTCATAATGTGCCTTTAGTTTTAGACGATTTCGGTATTAGAAAATTAACACCAAAAGAGTGTTTCGGTTTTCAAGGTTATCCAATAGATAAATATATTTTACCAAATATTGCCAATAGTAAATTATACATGCAAGCAGGTAATTCAGTAACAACAACTTTAATTGAAAGAATTGCACAAGAAATAATTAAAGTCATAAATTATTAATATATGTTCTTAGAAAATCAACCAAAAGACAATATAAATGAATATTTTAATTTGCTCAAAATAGTTGGTGGTATTTCAAATCTTTTTTCTGACAGTGATGTGCCATATTTATATTACAGAGCAGCTGAAAATATCTTTTGCAAAGCTTTTAGTGCTAACAATTTATCTAGAGGAGATAGTTCCGCTGATGCTTCAAAAAACTCAACAGGTATTGGACTCAAAACATTTTTAAATTACAATGGAAAATCATTGCAAAAAGTTGCAGAATTCAACAAAGACAGAATTGATTATTATGAACTTGTTAAAAAACCTGAGGAGTTTATCAACTATATTTCATATTTAAGAAATAAAAGGCTAGAATCAACAAAAGTTATTCATTCTCTTGATAACTTAGTCTATCACTGTGTAACAAGAGAAACAGATAGATTTTTGATATTTGAAGAGAAAATGGATTTAATAAATTTGGAGGGTATTTGTGATGTCAAATTAAAGGCAAATTCTATTTCCTTCAATGATAAATTAAATGAATATAATTTCAATTTAAGTAAAAGTACACTATTTAAGAGATTCAACACAGCTAATGTTACTGAATTGAAAGTAAATATTTTAAAGGATCCGTATGAAATCTTAAAAAACATATTTGAAAATCACAAACTTGATTTTAATGAAAAAAATAATGATTATCAATATGTAATATTACCATTATTCTCAACACGATATGATGATGTCGCTGAAGGAAGTGGGTTAAATCAATGGAATAGCAAAGGGAGAAAACGAGATGTTAATGAAGTATATATCCCTGTTCCAGCTCAAATTCATAGATTTTTTCCTGATTTTTTTCCTCCAAATGAAGAAGGCATTTATTTTAATCTTCACTTACCAAATGGTAAAATTTTAGTTTCTAGTATGTGTCAAGATTCTTATATGACTTTAAACGATAAAAAAATCAACAAGGGTAAAGGTTTAATGAGCAATCCAAATAAAGAGTTAGGGGAATGGATTTTAAGAGATATTCTAGGAATTTCTGTTGGAACATTAGTTACTTACGAAATGCTAATAGAAGCTGGAATTGACTCAGTTGAAGTGAGAAAAATAGACAATGAAAATTACGAAATTGATTTCAAAAAAATTAATTCCTATTATGATTTTATTGAACAGTTAGAAATAGACTAAAAAAACAAAAAACATGAATTATTTCTCAATAAGAACAAACGACCAAAAGACAATTGGAAAAATTTTAAAGAAAGAAGAATTAGTTGTTTTTGATACTCTTTCTTGGCATAAAAATGAAATATCAATTGGTGATATTGTTTTCATTGTTATAAGTGGTGATAGTTCAAAAAAAATTCATGATTACGAAAATGGATTAAGAGCAATTGGAAAAGTTATCCATTTACCAAAAGATGAACAAGACAAAAAACATTTTACATTAGATGTTGAGATTTTTGAATTTCTCCCTAATACATTAACAAAAGATGATTTTTATGTATATCCATCTTTGAAAGATGCACCCAATATTGGGCCAGACACAAAGTCAGCACCTAATCAGGCATTTAGAAAAATTGAAAATGCTACCGGAAAGTCAATCATTAGAGCAATCATTGATTTAACTAATATAATAAATTCTGAGTATGAAAATTTACTGAATGGTAATTATACTATTGAAAAACTAAATTTATTAAAAGATAGTGAAGACAAACCAAATAGTCAAAAGAAAACACTAATAGATTTTATCGAATGGTACGATAAACCTGAAAATTTTAAAAAATCGTATGAAGGTTTGGTTAGCTATGAAATATTAAATTTTTGGGATGAGAATTTTTTTAATGGAAAAATATTTAACATAGATAAAAACAATTTTCATGAAAATTATTTAAAAATAGAAAATGCTATTTTAGATAGAAGAAATGAAAAATGGTTTAAATACAGTTCAGCAACAAGTAAGGGCGCACCAGAAGCCATAATGGGTAAGAATAATTATTTAAAATTTTTAAAAAATAATTACAGTAATAATTTACCCTTGGAATTTAATGATGATCTTTTAAATTTTAAAGAATTCAATTATATGACATTCTTTGAACTTAATAAAGATGCTAATTTAAATTTTAAACCTGAACTAATTTTACGGTTACTCGCTTCTTTAACGTCAAAACCCTTTGTAATCCTAAGTGGTTTATCAGGTTCGGGGAAAACTAAAATCGCTCAAAGCTTTGTACAATGGATTTGCGAAAATGAAGAACAATTTAAAATTATTCCTGTTGGAGCAGATTGGACAAATCGTGAACCATTAGTAGGTTATCCTAACGGATTAGTTGCAGAAGAATACATCACTCCAGATAGTGGTGTAATTCATTTACTAATTGAAGCCATTAAAGAAGAGAATGAAAACAAACCTTTCTTTTTAATTCTAGACGAAATGAACTTGAGTCATGTAGAGCGTTATTTTGCAGACTTTTTGAGTATCATGGAATCTAATGACACAATAAAATTATATACTGGTAAAAAAAGAAAGAGTTTAGATGGTTTAGAAATTGATTTAGAAATAGGTTGGCCTAAAAATGTGTTTATTATCGGTACAGTTAACATAGACGAAACAACATACATGTTCAGTCCAAAAGTATTAGACAGAGCTAACGTAATCGAATTCAGAATTACAGAAGAAGAAATAAAAGGCTTTTTAGCAAGTCCAGGTATTCCAGATTTAAATAAACTGAAAAGACAAGGAATTGCAATGGCTAAAAGTTTTTTATCAATCGCCGAAAAAGTAGACATAGAGAAAAATGAAGCACTAACAAATGAATTGGTTTATTTCTTTAACGAGTTAAAGAAAGTAGGTGCCGAGTTCGGTTACCGTTCTGCTACTGAGATAATGCAACTTGTTGCAAAATTGCAAATTATAGAACCTGCAATTACCGATAGTGATTGTTTAGATATTGCGATTATGCAAAAGTTGTTGCCAAAATTGCATGGTTCTAGAAGTAAGCTAGTAAAAATTTTAATTACTTTGTCTGGTTTATGTGTGGAAGGAATAACTAAAGAAGTGTTTGAAAAACAGTTTGATGATCTTTACAAAAACAACTTTGATGGTATTACTAAAAAATACCCTATTTCATTCGAGAAGCTAATCAGAATGTATAAAAATGTATTGGCTAATGGCTTTACTAGTTATGCTGAAGCGTAAAGAAATATGCTAGAAACCAAACAACATATTCAAATACCATTAACATTCTTCAACGAGACTGACTTTTTAGAAATCTATCCAGAGAACAAAGCGAGAATTTTTGAAATTACAGAAGACGAAGCAAATGAATATGGAGAAAGTACCTTTCAAATTTTGGAAGGTAACAACTATGAATATGCCTTTACCAATAAAAAATACCGCTTAAATTGTAGTATTGATGGTGTAGTTTCACAATCAAAGCGTGAGGCATCACTAGGAAGAATTGTGCCAAATATCTATGTAGGGACACTTACATTATTTGTTACCGATATTACACAAGAAGGCAAAGAATTTACAATTACTATTGAAGTTCTAGCAACAAAGTTTGATATAGAACTTGATAAAAGTTACCGCGAAAACTATCGTTTTATGTTAAAAGACATAACTGATAAGTGTACCGAACTTTTAATGCAAATCAATTCACCGATAGAACAAAATTTTGAAACAGACTTTTCAAGAGACAACGAAACGATTTACCAAAGATTTAGTTTTATTAATGCTATCATTCAAAACAAAGATTTTGAAGAAGCAGTATTAAAAATTATAGCTTCTCCTAAAACCAATTGGGATACGGAGGAAGAAGAGTTAGACATCCTTAGAATAAAAAGATTCAACAATGCTGCTACTAAGCAAATAACATCGGGTTCAAATAGAATCCCTTTACAAGCATCACATCCCTTATATAAATCAGGTATTAAATCAATACCTAATAAAATAAATAGTTTCAGAAAAATTGAACACACAGATACACCTGAAAATCGATTTATAAAATATGCCTTAGAAGTTTTTTTAAGATTTGCAGAAGATTGTCAACAGTACTTCAAAAATAAAGGATATACAAGACCGTCTATTGAAGCAACCAATTTGGTTACAAAACTAGATAGCTATTTAAGCCAATCTTTCTTTAAAGATATATCCAGACCAACGTCATTAAAATTAAACAGCCCAGTTTTACAAAGAAAAAGTGGTTATCGTGAAATTTTAAGTACATGGTTACAATTTGATTTAGCTGCTAAATTAGTTTGGAAGGGCGGCGATGATGTTTATAAAGCTGGTAAAAGAGATATTGCTACTTTATACGAATATTGGTTGTTTTTCACATTGTATGATCTATTCAAGTCTAAATTCAAAATTAAAGATATAGAGCACGATGAACAATCTTACAATCATTTAATAGAACCTACCAAAGACGGTTTGAATGTAATGGTAAAACAAGGAAAGCACACTGCTTTGTACGGAGATTTTATTACAGAAAACAGAGAATTAAAAATAAAATTCTCATACAATCGTTCCTTTAAAGGTGGCACAAAATATACTGACGAGCAAGCCGGTAGTTATACAACTACTTTAAGACCAGATTATACATTATCAGTTTGGCCAGCAATGTTAAAAGAAAAAGATGCTGAAAAACAAGAGCTTATTGTACATATTCATTTCGATGCAAAATATAAAGTAACCCAATTCCAAATTCAAACTTCTATTGATAATGATTTAATAGAACAAGAGGAAAATAATGAGCGGAAAGGAATTTACAAAAACGCAGATTTGTTAAAGATGCACGCTTATAAAGATGCAATTAGAAGATCGGGAGGTGCTTATGTTTTATATCCAGGTACAGAAAAAAAAGAAATCAGAGGTTTTCACGAAATCATTCCTGGTTTAGGTGCTTTTTCAATAAATCCAACTGGACGAAACAATGACATATCCGAATTATCTAAATTTATTGATTTAGTTATTGACCACTTGTTAGACAGAGCATCACAAAGAGAAAATGTAAGTCATAAAGCCCATCAAATTTACCAAATTGATAAAGAAGACAATAATATTCTTCATGAGCCAATTCCAGAATATTTAAGTGGTATAAAATTGATCCCTGACGACACTTTTGTAATAGTAGGTTACGCAACAACTCCTGACAGATTTAAATGGTATGAGGAAAATAAAAAATACATTTTCCGAATGGATGAAGAAATTGGTTCACTAGAGTTCTCCAATGAAGTCGTTAACGCAAAATATTTGTTACTAAGAAAAAGTGGAGAACCCAATGCCTCTGATTTGTATGAAATAAAGAGCAAAGGTCCAAAAGTATTTTCTGCCAATCATTTAGATGAACTAAAATATCCACCATCAAAGAAACCAAAGGATTATTATCTCGCTATTGATATTCAGAAAGTAACAGCTCAAGAATTTGATAATGTAAGTTGGAATTTTAAAGAATTAGAAGAATACAAAAAGATACAAGAAATTATAAAGAATCCTTATTCAAAAATCGGTATGCCTTTTACTGTTTCACTAAGTAATTTAATGAGAAATAAAGTAAAAGTTTTAAAATAACCTAACCTCTCTTCAACCAACCCGTAACACTGAACCTTCTTTCATTGGTAACTAAAACTTCGTGTTGAAGTTCGTCGCTTTTAAAGAAAACCGTTTTTCCTTGCATCGGTGCAATGGCTTGGTTTTTGGGTTTTTGGTGTATAAAAAGTTCGCCACCATCTTTTGTATTCCAATGTGGGTTTAGGTAACTCACCATCGAAAATTGACGTTTGTTGTCGTCTTCAAATTGGTCTAAATGCGCTCGGTAAAAACTACCAATTTCATACAACGAGTAATGAAACTCATAGCTTTTTATGTTAGTAAAACACGTTTCGTTTAGGTACACAATAAACGCTTCTATCTTTTCTAGAAATTCCGTTTCGTGGCAGTTGTTGTGGGCTTTGTCCAACCAATAAATTTTGTCATTTCTTATCAAATCGTCAAAAACCATAATTCCGTCGTTGCCAACGCCAGCTGTAATCATCTTTTGGTCATCGTTCAAAGCAAGCATATTGGCTTTTAAATGATAACACAAATCATCACTCAAAAAATGGTCGGCAATTCCCACTTTATGTTCCATATAACTCGCAATCAAGATTTCAAAATTCGCATCCATACTACATTCCCAACACTTGATTAGACAAGATAGTGTAAGGTAACGCTTTAAAAACTGGTAAAGTCGTTATTTAACGTTTAGTACAAGAAATAATTCAACACTCATAACTCAAAAAATTACCACATCATTAAAATAACCCAATATAATTTTAATAATTTCAAAAAAATTAAAGTTTGTCCTCATATTTAATAAAAATTAATTTTTAGCCCTACTTTTTTATTCAAAATAACTTTAAAATAGCACTATTTTTATAATTTTACCCTATTATTTTTAGGGTATGTTGTTTAAATAAATAAAAATGGGTTTAGAAAAACGTTGGATATCGGCTTTTGTAATTATCGCTGTAGTAGCAATAACAGGTTTGTTTTGGCAACACCAACTACCAACTTCTCAATTCAATGAAGCCAACACCATTAACTACGCTGATGTAGCTTGGTTGCTTACAGCGTCGTGCTTGGTTTTACTAATGACACCAGGATTATCTTTTTTCTATGGCGGAATGGTAGGCAAGAAAAATGTAATTTCAACCATGCTCAAAAGTTTTATTTGCCTTGGCGTGGTGAGTTTGCTTTGGGTTACTGTAGGTTTTAGTTTGTCTTTTGGAAGTCCAATAGGCATCAACCTCAACGGAACTTATTATGGAATCATCGGAAATCCACTAGAATTTGCATTTTTTGATCAAGTAGAACTTTTGCCTCACAAAGCATTAGGTTCAAGTATTCCATTCATTCTTTTTGCCCTTTTCCAAATGAAATTTGCTGTGATTACGCCTGCAATCATAACCGGCGCTTTAGCCGAGCGTATTCGCTTTATCTCTTTCCTCTTATTTATTTGTTTGTTTACAGTTTGTATTTACGCTCCGTTATGCCACATGATTTGGCATCCTCACGGCCTATTAGGTAGTTATTTCGGCGTAAAGGATTTCGCTGGAGGTACAGTGGTGCACATGAGCGCAGGTTTCGCAGCATTAGCAGGAGTCATTGTTTTAGGCAAAAGAAAAAACAGCGAACACATTCCAACCAACATTCCTTTTGTACTTCTTGGAACTGGATTGCTTTGGTTTGGTTGGTTTGGTTTTAATGCAGGTTCAGCGCTTGCAGCAAATGCAACAGCAGCAATGGCTTTTGCAACAACAACAATCGCCTCAGCATCAGCTATGATGACGTGGGTGTTTTTTGATAGACTAAACGGAAGAAAAGTTTCCGCACTTGGAGCTTGTATTGGAGCAGTTGTTGGTTTAGTTGTCATCACGCCATCAGCAGGATTTATTACCATTCCACAAAGTATTTTCTTCGGATTCATTGGAGCAATCGTTTCCAATAAAATGGTCAATTGGAAAAAGCTAAAGCAAATAGACGACACACTAGACGTTTTCGCTTGTCACGGCGTAGGCGGAATTATGGGAATGATTTTAACCGCAATCTTCGCCCAAGGAGAAAATGCCAGTTTACTTCATGGTGGTTGGGGTGTTTTTGCTCACCACATGATGGCATTGGTTTTAGTTTCGGTATTTACTTTTGGTGGTGCGTATTTACTATTCAAAGTAACCAACAAAATCATCCCAATAAGAGTAACGGAAGAATCAGAAGATTTAGGTTTAGACTTATCCCAACACGGCGAGAAGTTTTAACTCCAAATTAAAAAGACTGCAACAAAAACTTTACAAAAACTCAAACCACTTCGACAAGCTCAGCGTGACAATCCGTAATAAATTGATTTTTGTTGAAAAAATAAAGTTCTACTTTGCAAAATAGCCAATTTCAATATGCAATGTCAGTCTGAGCCTGTCAAAGACCTTTATTTAAACTTTTGTGCCTTTTGTGTTTAAAAATTCCTATTTTTATCAAAACAAACTCCATGAAAAAAATACTCCTTTTTCTAATTCTCAGTACACAATTTTCTGTAGCTCAAGACAAGCAAACCATAAACACATTACTAGACAATTGGCACAAAGCAGCGGCGGAAGCCAACTTTGAAAACTATTTCAGCGTACTTCACGATGATTCCATCTACATTGGAACTGATGCTACAGAAAATTGGACCAAACCACAATTCATTGCTTTTGCAAAACCTTACTTTGACAAAGGAAAAGCATGGAGTTTTACTGCATTAGAACGAAATATTTACTTTTCTAAAGATGGAAAAACAGCTTGGTTTGATGAACTACTAAATACCCAAATGAAAATTTGTAGAGGTTCAGGCGTTTTAATAAAAGTTAAAAAAGAATGGAAAATAAAACATTACGTTCTTTCAATGACCATTCCAAATGACAACACGAACGAAGTAGTAAAAACAAAAGCACCTATAGAAGATGCTTTGATTGATAAGTTGAAAAAGTAGTAGGTACCACTTCGACAAGCTCAGTGTGACAATTCGTAATCAATTGATTTTACTGAAAAGATAAAGTTATATTTAGCAAAAGAGCCAATTTCAATATGCAATGTCAGTCTGTCCCGAAACGTCTAGAGTTTGAAGATATCTTTTTAAACTCAAATCACTTCGACAAGTTTAGTATAACAATACACATAATCAATTGTATTTTGAATATTAATCGTTGCTTTTTTACTAAATCCAATTCAAAAACCAATTGTCAGTCTAAGCTTGTCGAAGACCTCTTTTTAAACTCAAACCACTTCAACAAGCTCAATGTGACAATTCGTAATCAATTGAGTTCTGTATAAAAATAAACATCCATTTAAAAAAAGCCAATCAAAAAAACCTACTGTCAGTCTGAGCCTGTCGAAGACCCATTTCCAAATTGGGTGTAATTTTTAGAATACAAAACAAGTTTATCCCAATCTTGACTTATCAAAGCTTCTTTTTTCCTTCTACTCCAACCCTTTATTTGTTTTTCTATTGCAATAGCATTTAAAACATCATTAAAAGTTTCAAACCACATTAGTTCAATTGGTCGTTTATTAAATGTGTAGCAATCTTTATTCTTTCCTGAATGATGTTCGCCTAATCTTCTTTCTAAATCATTAGTAAAACCTGCATAATAAATTTAAGAATATAAACAAAGTATGTTTTCATTAAATTAATTTATTAGAATAGCACTTCGACAGGCTCAGTGTGACAATTCGTAATCAATTGAGTTCTGTATAAAAATAAACATCCATTTAAAAATAGCCAATCGAAAAAACCTACTGTCAGTCTGAGCCTGTCGAAGACCTTTTCTAAAACCTTACTTCCTTAAATTCTCTAACATCACTTCCGTCATGGAATCCATTTCATATTGATGTTTCCAACCCCAATCTGCTCTAGCAGAAGAATCATCAATCGATGCAGGCCAACTATCAGCAATCTTCTGACGAAAATCTGGTTTGTATGAAATAGTGAAATTTGGAATATGTTTTTTAATTTCAGTAGCAATTTCCTCTGGCGTAAAACTAATTCCCGATAAATTATATGACGAACGAATTTTAACATCTTCCGATTTAGCTTGCATAATTTCAACTGTGGCACGAATGGCATCGTCCATATACATCATTGGCAATTTAGTATCTTCTGAAAGGAAACATTCAAAACTACCTTTTTCTAATGCTTTGTGATAAATATCTACAGCATAATCTGTAGTTCCGCCACCAGGTTCAGTAGTCCAACTAATTAATCCAGGATAACGAATACTTCTAACATCAACGCCATATTGATGGTGGTAATATTCACACCAGCGTTCGCCAGTTTGTTTAGAAATTCCATACACTGTTGTGGGTTCCATTATCGTAAACTGAGGTGTATTTTCTCTTGGAGTTGTTGGTCCAAAAACCGCTATACTTGAAGGCCAAAATATCTTTTTTATTTTTCCGGCTTTCGCCAAATTCAATACGTGAAATAAAGAATTCATGTTCAAATCCCATGCAAAAGCAGGATTTTTTTCGGCTGTAGCAGAAAGTAATGCCGCCATTAAATAAACATCTGTAATTTGATATTGTTCGATTAAATGCTCAATTTGATTGTAATCTAAAGCATTGACAACTTCAAAAATTCCGTTGTTTACAATATCATTATTTAATTTTCGAATATCCGAAGCAATAACATTATCATTTCCGTAAATACTTCTTAATTTAGTGGTTAACTCAGTGCCTATTTGTCCGCAAGCACCGATAATTAAAATTTTAGTAGTCATAGTTTGTTTGTTTGTAAAACAAAGATAACGATTTCAAATTAGGATTTTATACAAAGTAATTTTCAAGTTCTAACATTTATAAAACCTTTCACATATTGTCTGAAACAAAATAGTACTTTTGTATTTTTGCAATCAAATGTAATTTCAATGATGAAAATAAAAATAGTTTTCCTTTCACTTATCTCATTTTTAGTATTTTCTTGTCAAGATGATTCAGCGCAACGCAAAATAGAACAAGAAAAACAAGCTAAGAAAAACGAAGCTATTTTCGATAACATCAATCGTGGTTGGATTTTTGAATTAACTCCATTAGAACCTGCAACGCAATCAAGAATAAACAATTGGAACGAATGGCGAAATTTCATTAGTGAAATCAATCAAAAACCAAAAAGTACCATTGGTGCCTTTCAAAAAAAGGCAAAAACATTAGCTGATAAAGCAGTAGCTTTAAACAATAATATTCCAACTGAGTTTAATTTACCTCAAACTAAAGCTCGTATTGGTGTTATTGTAACCAAAATAAAATCTATGAATTTATTCATCAATTTGAATCAAATTCAAGATAAAAAAGTAGTAAAACTTATAGGTGAAATCAATATGGAAATTGATTATCTACAATTACAATTAGAAGAAATTGTTGTTCGAAGTCAAATTCCAAGAGAAGAAGGTGAACCTGATATTATCCAAATGAAAGATTCATCAAGAGCTGTTCCTTCCACAAATATTGATCCTGATTTAGAATAATTTTGAGTAAAAATAACGTCATTTCTGTCTATCAAAAGTCGGCAAAAGTCCAACTTTTAGCTGCTTCATTAGAGCAACGTGACTCCAAAATAAACGCAAAAGGTTTGTTGGGCTCGGCATTGTCATTTGTAATTCAATCTACTTTTGAAAAAGCAGAATTGCCATTCTTATTGTTGTTTAACGATAAAGAAGAAGCTGCTTATTATCTTAACGATTTAGAGCAACTCATCAACGATCAAGATGTGTTGTTTTATCCAGGTTCGTACCGTCGTCCTTATCAAATAGACGAAACCGACAACGCCAATATTCTACTTAGAGCTGAAGTTTTAAACCGAATCAATTCGCGAAAAAAACCAGCTATAATTGTTTCTTATGCTGAAGCCATTTTTGAAAAAGTAGTTACCAAAAAAGACCTTGACAAAAACACGTTAAAAATTTCGGTAAACGATAAAATTGCTATTGATTTCATCAACGAAGTACTGTTTGAATACAATTTCAAAAGAGTAGATTTTGTTACAGAACCAGGTGAATTCTCTGTTCGTGGTGGAATTGTCGATGTTTTTTCTTTTTCAAATGATAATCCGTATCGAATAGAGTTTTTTGGAAACGAAGTAGATTCTATAAGAAGTTTTGATGTTGAAACACAATTATCTATTGAAAAACTCAAGAAAATCTCTATCATTCCTAATGTTGAAAACAAATTCTTCGAAGAAAACAGAGAAAGTTTTTTAGAGTACATCGACCAAAAAACAGTACTTTTTATTCAAAACACCGATTTGCTTTGCAATCAATTAGACAAACTTTTTGCAAAAGCAACCGAAGTATTTAGCAAATTAGACGCAACCATAAAACATCTTGAGCCTAAAGATTTATTCCTTAATCAAGAACAATTTTTAAAGAAAGCCTTAAACTTTTCTGTAGTAGAATTGAGCAATGTGCCAACTTATAAAATTGATAAAACGATTGAATTTCATATTCAACCTCAACCCTCTTTCAATAAGCAATTTGATTTATTGATGAACAACTTGGCAGAAAATCACTTCAACGGAATTAAAAATTATTTGTTTTGTTCCAATGAAAATCAAGCCAATCGTTTTCATGATATTTTTGAAGATATTGATGAAGAAAACCATGAAAGCGTTCGTAAACAATATAAAACTGTCGTTTTCCCATTATTTCAAGGATTTATCGATGAAGAAAACCAAATAGCTTGTTACACCGATCATCAAATATTTGAACGTTACCATAAATTCAATATTAAAAACGGTTATTCTAAAAAGCAAACCATTACTCTAAAAGAGCTTACTTCTTTGACGGTAGGCGATTATGTAACTCACATCGATCACGGAATTGGAAAGTTTGGTGGATTGCAAAAAATTCAGGTAGAAGGCAAAACGCAAGAAGCTATAAAATTAGTTTACGCTGATAATGATATTGTTTACGTAAGCATTCATTCGTTGCATAAAATTTCTAAATACAACGGGAAAGACGGCGCACCTCCAAAGATTTACAAACTTGGAAGTGGTGCTTGGAAAGCTTTAAAACAAAAAACAAAAGCACGTGTAAAACATATTGCTTTCAACTTAATTCAGCTTTATGCAAAGCGAAGATTGGAAAAAGGATTTGCTTGCGCACCAGATAGTTATTTACAAAAAGAGTTGGAAAGTTCCTTCATTTATGAAGATACACCCGACCAAATTACAGCAACTCAAGATGTAAAAGCCGATATGGAAACCGACAGACCAATGGATCGATTAGTCTGTGGTGATGTTGGTTTTGGTAAAACAGAAGTTGCCATTCGAGCTGCATTTAAAGCGGTCGATAATGGAAAACAAGTAGCTGTTTTAGTTCCAACTACAATTTTGGCTTACCAACATTATCGTACTTTTTCTGAACGATTAAAAGACATGCCGGTTTCTGTAAATTACTTAAATCGTTTTAGAACTGCAAAAGAAAGAACCGAAACCATTAAAAATCTTGGCGAAGGAAGAGTTGACATCATCATTGGAACACATCAATTGGTAAACAAAGATGTAAAATTCAAAGATTTAGGTTTGTTGATTATTGACGAAGAACAAAAATTTGGTGTAAACGTAAAAGACAAACTCAAAACAATTTCGGCTAATGTGGATACGCTTACTTTGACAGCAACTCCAATTCCGAGAACGTTGCAGTTTTCATTAATGGCTGCTCGTGATTTATCGGTTATTACAACACCTCCACCAAATAGATATCCTATTGAAACGCATGTGGTTCGTTTTCATGAAGAGTTAATTCGCGATGCAATTTCCTATGAAATTCAAAGAAACGGACAAGTATTCTTTATCAATAACAGAATTGAAAACATTAAAGAAGTTGCCGGAATGATTCAACGATTAGTTCCCGATGCGCGAGTTGGAATTGGTCATGGTCAAATGGACGGTAAAAAATTAGAAGAATTAATGTTGGCTTTCATGAATGGCGAATTTGATGTTTTAGTAGCTACAACCATCATTGAAAGTGGTTTGGATGTACCCAATGCAAATACGATTTTTATAAATAATGCGAATAATTTTGGTCTATCCGATTTGCATCAAATGCGTGGTCGTGTGGGAAGAAGTAATAAAAAAGCGTTTTGTTATTTTATCACGCCACCATATTCTGCCATGACCGATGATGCTAGAAAACGAATTCATGCTTTAGAACAATTTTCAGAATTAGGAAGTGGGTTTAACATTGCCATGAAAGATTTAGAAATTCGTGGTGCAGGAGATTTATTGGGCGGAGAACAAAGTGGTTTCATTAATGACATTGGATTTGATACCTATCAAAAAATCATGAACGAAGCCATTGAAGAGTTGAAAGAAAACGAATTCAAAGATTTATATCCAACAGAAAACGATATCGAAACTAAAGAATACGTCAAAGATTTACAAATCGACACCGATTTCGAATTGCTTTTCCCGGATGAATACATCAATAACATTACCGAACGTTTAAATCTATACAACGAATTGAGTTTGATTAAAAACGAAGAAGCATTAGAAGTATTCGAACAGAAATTAATTGACCGATTTGGAGCTTTACCAAAAGAAGCAAATGCCTTACTGAACAGCATCCGAATAAAATGGAAAGCAACTGCTATCGGAATCGAGAAATTAGTAATGAAACAAGGAAAAATGGTTGGCTATTTTGTGGGCGATCAGCAAAGTGATTTCTACCAATCGAATCGTTTTATGAAAATGGTTCAATTTGTTCAAATGAACAGCAACCTTTGCAAAATGAAAGAAAAAGAAACCAAAAACGGCTTACGTTTATTGTTGACTTTTGATAATGTAAAGAGTATTAATAAGGCTTTGGAATTGATGAATAGGATTTAAATAAAAATTTATATATTTGCCTATAACTTTCGAAAAATGAGCATTCAAACAGAAAAATCGATACTTTTTGATTTACTTCAAAACATTAATGACATTGCGCTTTTAAAAAAAGTGAAGTCATTTGTTTTGACAGAAATTGAACCATTAAATTTAACTCAAAACCAAAAAAATGAGTTAAAGAAAAGATTGGAAAATCACAATCAAAAAAATGATTCTAATAGTGATGCTTTTGAATTTTTAGATAATCTAAAGTCTAAATATGAGTTATAAAAAACTCATTATTAAATCAACAGCAGCAATTGAAATTGAAGAAATAATTGCACATTATTTTGAAATTAATAAAACCATTGCAAAGAAATTTGAAAAAGATATTAGAAATTGTTTCTTGAAAATTTCTAAAAATCCTGAAAGTTTTCAATTTAGATATAAAACAATCCGAGTAATTTGGTTATCAAAATTTCCTTATGGAATTTATTATTTATTTGACACTGATGAAGTATACATTCTATCATTTTGGAGTTCTAAAGAAGATATTCCAACTAAGATTAAGAAGTTGTTTTTAGTCTAAAAATAATAAAAGGCTTCTTCAATGTGTTCAATATTATAGACTTCTTTTTCTTTATAAATTGCTACAATATCAAACCTAATTTCCAAATCTAAATCATTGGAAATAATATATTCATTAGCGGCTTTTACAAGAAATTGAATTTTATTTGGTTTTACAAAATCTTGAGGCAAACCAAAATCAATTGACGAACGCGTTTTTACTTCAACAATAGCAAGAATATTTTCTTTTTGAGCAATAATATCGATTTCTGCTTTTTGAAAAACCCAATTGGTTTCCAAAATTTCGTAGCCGTTTTTTTGGAGATATTCCACAGCTAATTTTTCACCAATTTTTCCGAGTTCGTTGTGTTCTGCCATTCTTTAAATTGTTAGATTATTAGACTATTGGATTTTAATATAACTTTCTAAAAAGTCTAATTAATCAAAGAAATCTATTCAAAAACCACTTTACTTTCTAAATCGTTTACTTCTATAGAAACTTGTTTTCCAAAAATTAACGCACGATTATCAGCCATGTGTCCAGCAGGAAAATTATAAATTACTGGAATATTGTAGTTTTTAGTTACATCATCAATAATTTCTAAAGCGTCTTTTCCCCAAGGAATTTCATTGTCTTTCATTTTTGTCATTCCGCCAACAATAATTCCTTTTAGACTTTCTAAGCAACCATTACGTTTAAGATTTATCATCATTCTATCAATATGATATAAATATTCATCTAAATCTTCTATAAATAGAATTTTATCTGAGCAATCAATTGCCGATGGTGAACCAAATAAACTGTATAAAATTGATAAATTTCCGCCAACTAATTCACCTTTCGCAGTTCCAAGTCGGTTCATGTTTTCGCATGGAACAGTATATTCTAAATGCTCGCCAAATAAAGATTTACGCAAACTTTCTTTTGCTTCTTCACTAGCTTTTGAACTTACAGGCATAATTCCATGAATAGACGCATAACCCAAGGTGTTCAAATGACTGTGTAAAACGGTAACATCACTAAAACCAACAATCCATTTTGGCGATTGTTTGAACTTAGTAAAATCTAATAAATCAATCATTCGCACCGTTCCATAACCGCCACGAACACACCAAATAGCTTTAATATTTGGATTGTCAAGTTGTGTCTGAAAATCTGCAGCTCGTTGCTCATCAGTTCCTGCTAATTGGTTATGGTCTAATCCTATTGTTGAACCAATAACCACTTCTAAACCCCAGTTTTTTAACCAAGAAATTGCAGGTTGTAAGTTGTCTTCAATATTTTTTCTTGCAGTTGCTACAATGGCAACGGTATCGCCTTTTTTTAAATTAGGTGGAAATATCATCTTTTTTTGAGCTTGAAGGTTTATCGAGAAAATAAAAATTAGAATATAGAATGTAAATTTCTTCATTTTTGTTTTTAAAACGGAACTACAAATATATAAATTAAGTTGAATTGAAATCTATTGCTTATTTTTGCACTATATATACCGAATTTTATCATGTTAGAAAATCCAAAAAGATATACTATAACGGCAGCATTGCCTTATACAAACGGACCAATTCACATCGGTCATTTAGCAGGAGTTTATGTTCCATCAGATATTTATGCTCGCTATTTAAGATTGCAAGGAAAAGATGTTGCGTTTATTTGCGGGAGCGATGAACATGGCGTTGCTATTTCTATGAAAGCTAAAAAAGAAGGCATTACACCGCAACAAGTCATCGATAAATATGATGGAATTATTCGTCAATCGTTTCTTGATTTCGGAATTTCATTTGACAATTATTCAAGAACTTCGTCTAAAATTCATCACGATACAGCTTCAGAATTTTTTAGAAAATTGTATGATAACGGTGATTTCATTGAAGAAGTAACTGAACAATTGTACGATGCAAAAGCAGATCAGTTTCTAGCCGATAGATTTGTAATGGGAACTTGTCCAAAGTGTGGCAACGAAGAAGCGTATGGCGACCAATGTGAAAAATGTGGTTCTACTTTAAATGCAACCGATTTAATCAATCCAAAATCGACTATAACTGGTGAAACTCCTATTTTAAAATCGACTAAACACTGGTTTTTACCTTTAGATAGATACGACGATTTCTTAAAAGAATGGATTTTAGTTGGTCACGCTAAAGATTGGAAAACCAATGTCCTTGGGCAAGTAAAATCATGGCTCGATGACGGATTAAAACCTCGTGCAGTTACACGTGATTTAGATTGGGGAATTGACGTTCCAGTTGAAGGCGCAGAAGGGAAAAAATTATACGTTTGGTTTGACGCACCAATTGGTTACATCTCGTCAACTAAAGAATGGGCAGCAAGAGAAGGAAAAGATTGGGAACCGTATTGGAAAGATGCTGATACTAAATTAGTTCACTTCATTGGGAAAGACAATATTGTGTTCCATTGCATTATTTTTCCTGCGATGTTAAAAGCTGAAGGAAGTTTTATTTTGCCAGACAATGTTCCAGCAAATGAATTTTTGAATTTGGAAGGCAACAAACTTTCGACTTCAAAAAATTGGGCAGTTTGGTTGCACGAATATTTATTAGATTTTCCAGATAAGCAAGATTCGTTACGTTATGCATTGACTTCAAATGCTCCAGAAACTAAAGACAACGACTTTACTTGGAAAGATTTTCAGGCGAGAAATAATAATGAATTGGCTTCTATTTTAGGAAATTTCATCAATCGTGTGGTTGTTTTAACGAACAAATATTACGACGGAATTGTTCCTTCTCCAAATGATTTTACAGAAGTTGACGAACAAACTTTAGCCGAATTAAAAGCGTATCCTGCGGTGATTTCATCGTCAATTGAACGATTTAGATTTAGAGAAGCACAAGGCGAATTGATGAATGTAGCGCGTTTAGGAAATAAATATTTAGCCGATGAAGAACCATGGAAAATGGTTAAAGAAAACCCAGAACGAGTAAAAACTCAAATGTATATTGCCTTGCAAATTGCAGCTGCTTTGAGAATTTTATCAGAACCTTTCCTGCCATTTACAGCATGTAAATTATCTGGAATTTTAAAAACAGATTTGAATTTGAGTTGGAAGGATGTTTCTGAAAAAAGTGATTTAATTCCTGCTGGACATCTGATTGGACAAGCCGAAATTTTATTTGCTCAAATAGAAGATGCCGAAATTCAAAAACAAATAGACAAACTAGAAGCTACAAAAGTGGCTAATGCTTCGACAAGCTCAGCACAAGCAATAGCGGTTCAAAAAGAAACATCAACATTTGAAGATTTTTCAAAATTAGATTTACGAGTTGGAACTATTTTAGAAGCCGAAAAAATGCCTAAAGCTAACAAGCTTTTAGTATTGAAAGTTGACACTGGAATTGATGTAAGAACTATAGTTTCAGGAATTGCAGAACATTTTTCTCCAGAAGAAGTAATTGGAAAACGTGTTACTGTTTTAGTAAACTTAGCACCAAGAGCATTGCGTGGCGTTGAAAGTCAAGGAATGATTTTGATGACAAATAATGCAGAAGGTAAATTGGTTTTTGTAAATCCGGATGCTGACGGAGTTGAAAATGGTGCATTGATTTCTTAAAAAATAAATTTACATAACAAGCCATATAAACGATTAAATAAAACTATGAAAAAACTACTTCTTGCCTTATTTGTTACTTCTGTCTCATTTTCTCAAGAACTTATAAAAGAATTCAATTTTAAATTACCAAAAAACTCAGACGTTTTTCAAGTAGTTGAAGAAGATAAAAAACAAATTTCTTTATTTTTTAGTGATAAGAATTATGCACGCACACTACGATTTGATGATAACTTTAATTTAATAGATTCATTAAAAGCGCAGCGACCATCAAAACTTTATTATGATATTATTGGCTATAGTATTTCTGGCAATAAATATTATTCTTATTGGTCTAATCTTAATAGTAAAGAAATTGCTTCGCAATGTTTTGATTTTGATTCAAAAAGCACAAACATAAAATCATATAGATTAGAATTTGAGAAAGAAAAACCAATTAAAAAAATCACTATAAATAATGTTTTTTACTTAATAACTGTAGTAAAAAATACCAGTATTTTAAATGTTTATGTTTTTAATGATGGTCAAATGGAAAAGAAATCCATTGATTTATCAGATAAAACTTTTCTTGATTATGAAAGTAAAAAAACTAATTTGTGGGAAATTGTAAACGAATATACTTCATTTGAACCAGCTTTGACAATTCAAAATATTGTAAACGAAACACCTCCATCATTGACATTTAGTGCCAATAAAAGAAAAGCATATACAAAAGACAATAATCTAATTCTAACTTTTGATAACAATCAAAACTTTACACAATTATTAAATATTAATTTATCAAACTTTTCATGCTTTCAAAAATTATATAATCAACCATTTATGGTGCAAAGTGAGTTTAGCTCGTTTGATTCTAATTCGTTTTTATTGAATAATAAAATTATTCAAATGAAAATTAATTCTAGTAAAATGGCAATGACAATAAAAGATTTAGAAGGTAATGAACTAAAAAACTTTGAAATAATTACTGACCAAGAAATTGATTTTAAAAACTCTGAAATCATTCAAGAGAATGGAAAAATTAGTAATACAAGAATTTTAGAAAAATCAAGTCAATTACTAAGAAAAATCTATAATCTGAATCCATCAATTGCATGTTTTGAAAATGATAATAATATTTACATGACTATTGGTGGTGTTTCTACACTTCAAAATAATAGTGCTGCAATGTATGGTGGAATGATTGGTGGTTTAACCGGTGCTTTGATTGGCGCTGCAATTTCTTCTAATTATTCTGTTAATAATTTAAACTCTTATACAAACAGAAAAGTAGTTTACATCAATTGTTTATTTGATAACAATTTCAATCACATTAAAGGTACAATTAAAAAATTAGCTTTTGACGAATTACGATCTTTCGCTGAAGAGAAAAGTAATTTAACTAGTCAAACTGTTTTCCGTTTTAATTCAAACTTATATTTTGGTGGTTTTAATCATAAAAACAGTAACTATTCATTTTATAAATTCCAAAATTAAGAATGAACCCAAAAATAATCGCTTTCGATGCCGACGATACTTTGTGGCATAACGAACCTTACTTTGATGAAGCGCAAGCAAAATTCTGTGAACTTTTTACCGATTATGCTTCTAATCAAGAGATTTTGCAATTGATATTAAGTCATCAAGTAAAAAATCTTCCGCTATATGGCTTCGGAATTAAAGCGTTTGTTTTGTCAATGATAGAATCGGCTTTGGAATTGACCAATCACCAAATATCAGGTAACGGAATAGAAAAAATCATCAAAATTGGAAAAGATTTATTGCAAAAACCTGTAGAACTTTTGCCCGAAGTAGAAGATGTTTTAAAGCAGTTAAAGGAAAAATACAAACTTGTTGTTGCGACTAAAGGCGATTTAAAAGACCAACATAGAAAATTACACGATTCAGGAATTGGTCATTATTTTCACCATATTGAAGTAATGAGCGACAAGAAAGAATTGGATTATGAAAAAATGTTAGCTCGTTTAGAAACAAAACCTGAAGATTTTATCATGATTGGAAACTCTTTAAAATCAGATGTTTTACCAGTTTTAAATATTGGTGGACATGGCTATCATATTGCATATCATACTACTTGGGAATATGAAAAAATTGATTTTGAAATTCAACACGAGAACTTCAAATCATTAGAAAAAATCACTGATGTTTTACCAATTCTTTTGAAATAAATTTCTAATTCGTGTAATTTCATTACTTTGAATTCGTGTTAATTTGTACAATTCGTGTCGACTAAAATGAAACAAAAACTCAACCTAGAAACCTGGAATCGTAAAGAACATTTTCTGTTTTTCAAACAAATGGAAGAACCTTTTTTTGGTGTTACAATTTCTGTTGATTGTACTAAAGCTTATGAAAAAGCTAAAGAACTTGGAGTTTCATTTTTTACTTATTATTTGCATAAAACGTTAGTTGCAGTTAATCAATGTGAACCTTTTCGTTACAGAATAATTGACGAAGAAGTTTACATTTTTAATCAAATTGATGTTTCATCAACCATTTTAAGAGAAGACAAAACGTTTGGATTTTCTCAAATTGAATATGCCGAAAACTTAATGCAGTTTGCTGAAAACACAAAAAAAGAAATAGCCAGAATTCAATCTACAACAGGACTTTTTACAAGAGAATATTCTGAAAATTTGATTCATTTTTCGGCTTTGCCTTGGATAAACTTTACTTCCTTTTCTCATGCAAGAAGTTTCACTTGGCCAGACAGTTGCCCGAAAATATCTTTTGGAAAAATGATTGATGAGAACAACAAAAAAACAATGTCAATGTCTGTTCACGTGCATCACGGATTAATGGACGGATATCATGTTGGAGTATTTTTAGATTTATTTCAAAATTTAATGAATCAATAAATAATGATTCCAGTAGCGTACCATCCTATTTATAAGCATCCTTTGCCTGATGGTCATCGTTTTCCAATGCAAAAATATGAACTGTTACCGCAACAACTACTTTATGAAGGTACTTTAGAAGATTCTGATTTCTTTGAACCTGATATCATAGATTTATCTTTTGTAAAAAGAATTCATACTGAAAATTATTTAAACGATTTACTTCAATTAACGCTTGATGCAAAAGCTGCACGTAAAATTGGTTTCCCATTGTCTGCTGAACTTGTAGAACGTGAATTAAGAATTGCAAATGGAACACTTTTAGGTTGCATAAAAGCCATTGAAAATAATATCTCTTTTAATATTGCAGGCGGAACACATCACGCTTTTACAGATCATGGTGAAGCATTTTGCTTATTGAATGATCAAGCAATCGCAGCACAATACTTATTAGACAGTAAATTAGCATCCAAAATAATACTATTAGATTTAGACGTACATCAAGGGAATGGAACTGCAGAAATTTTTAAAAACAACTCAAATGTGATTACAGTTTCTGTTCATGGTAAAACCAATTATCCATTTAAAAAAGAAATTTCCGATTTAGATATTGCCTTAGATGATGGAGCAAATGATTCAACTTTTCTTTCAATCATTACTGTTTTAATTCCACAATTAATAGAACAACATAAACCCGATTTCATATTTTATTTAGCTGGTGTTGATATTTTAGAATCAGATAAATTAGGTAAATTATCTTGTTCAATAGAAGGTTGTAAGAAAAGAGATGAAATCGTTTTTGAAAACTGTAAAAAATATTCCATTCCTGTTCAAGTGAGTATGGGAGGAGGTTATTCTCCAAATATTAAAACAATTATTGATGCTCATGCTAATACATTTAGAGTGGCAAAAAACATTTTTTTATAACATATCTGATTTCCAAATTTTAGTCATTTACATTTAATTAGATTAATTTTAAAAAATAATTTTAACGTTCTTACAAGAATTGTTATTTGTATAAATGTTTAACTTTACCAAAAACAAGAGATTATGTTATCAAAAAATATTGAAACCGCACTTAATAATCAAATAAGAATCGAAGCAGAATCTTCACAAACTTATTTATCAATGGCTTGTTGGGCAGAAATTCAAGGACTTGAAGGTGTTGCTCAATTTATGTACAATCAATCTGATGAAGAACGTCAACACATGTTGAAGTTGATAAAATACGTTAACGAACGTGGTGGACATGCAATTGTAACCGACTTAAAAGCTCCAAAAACGAGTTTTGGCAACTTTAAAGAAATGTTTGAAGAATTATATAAACATGAACTTTTTGTTTCAGATTCTATCAATAAGTTAGTTCACATTACTTTTGAAGAAAAAGATTATGCCACACACAATTTCTTACAATGGTATGTTGCTGAACAAATTGAAGAAGAAGCTCAAGCCAAAACAATATTAGATAAAATAAGTTTAATTGGTGATGACAAAGGCGGATTATATTTATTTGACAGAGATATTCAAATTCTTTCAGTAACAAGTGCTGCTGCAACAAATACTAAATAATTCTTATTTTTATTTAGAACTTATAAAAATAACACTACTTTTGTAGTGTTATTTTATATTTATAGCCTTGAGCAAAGAAGAAAAACATAAAGACAAAAAACAAAAAAAGAAAGACTTAATTAAAAAATTAAAAGTCTCAAGCAACTGCAAATCTTCTTGTTGTGAAAAATACATGAAGAGTGAAAAAAAGCGTTGCAAAAAATGTCCTATGTTTGATTTGATTAAAAAAATCAAAGAAGTTGCTTAGTTGATATAAGTCCAATTCACTCCATCACTTATCACTGTAACTGTTCGTAAATTTCCCTCATACATGAATATACTTGAACTTCCTGTAGTAGAATTTTTAGGAAAAAATAGTCCAGAAGCTGTTGTTAATTGAGCTGTAATAGAATTATTGATGTTTCTTATAAAATAAATTCTTCCGGGAAATGATACTGGATTTGGTAATTGAAATTTGTCATCTGTTGCCGTTGGACTTATTGAGATGTAAACACCATCATTAATCAAAACTGCACTTCCACTGGTTCCTGAACCATTTCCTGTAAGATTTACAACTTTAACTGATAAATTTCCATTAATATCCAATGTACTCAAAGGTGTTGCAGTGTTAACTCCAACTTGAGAAAATCCGCTTTGATAAAAGCAGCCAAACACCATTAAAAAAAGTACTTGTTTAATGTTAAACATCTTTTTAGAGTTAATTATTTATTGAATACCTAATAAAGATATTAAAAAAATTAACTGTTGCTAATTTAATCTTTCTCGAAAACGTTTTCGTGTTAAAAACTTCATCCTTTTCGTAGCATTGTTTCTACATAAATGTTAAAAGCGACAGAATTTTTACTTCTATCGCTTAAACTAAAGTTTTATTAATTTAGACTACTTACCTATCAGTAATAATTCGTTTGCAACAACTTCAGTAATGTAACGTTTGTTTCCGTCTTTATCATCGTAACTTCTGTGTGTCAATTTTCCTTCGATAGCAATTTCTTTTCCTTTTATTACATATTTCTCGATGATTTCAGCCGTTTTTCCCCAAGCGGTAATTCTATGCCATTCGGTTTGTTCTACTTTATCTCCGTTTTCTTTGTAATACACTTCGTTTGTTGCAATAGTTAAATTAGCAAGTTTTTTTCCTCCTTCAAGTGTTTTGATTTCAGGTTCGTTTCCTACGTGTCCAATTAATTGTACTTTGTTTCTTAATGTGTTCATGGCGTTTAAATTTAAATTGTTATTATTATGTGTGTATATTTATCAGTTAAAAGAAATCCGTTTCTCATTTCCGACGATGCAAAGTTGTGGTGGATTGCCAACTTTATTCGGTTGCTTACCATTTAAAATCGATTGTAAATATTTGTAAACGTTTGTAAACGGAAATTTTTTATTATATTTGACTGATTTTAAAAGAATTAATTTCACACAATGAGTGACAATAAAATAATTAGAAAAAATCCACTTTTTGAGTTTTATGTTGAAGATAAGCATCTTGTAATTACTAATAAGGATTATATTAAAGATAATTGTGTGATAAATTTAAACTCCATTTCACATTTGGAATTGATAAGAGGTTCATCTTTTTTTAATAAAATTATTGAATTTATTATTGGTTTTTGGCAAGAATTAGAATCCGATATTTTGAGAATACATTTAAAAAATGGTCACAAAGATATTCTTCTAACTAATTGTAATATTAGAAAAACAGAATCAATAATTTCCGAAATAAATCTTTTAATTCTTGAACTAGAAAAAAATACAGAACCAATCTAGCCCTGATTGAAGTGGCATCTCGTCTTTTGGGACGAGATATAACGTAAAGCAGGAATAAGGAAACCAAGAATGCCCGAGCCATTCGCTCCTAAAAACATTTAAAACTATGAGCAAAAACTGTTTAGAGTGTAACGAAAAAATTGTTGGTCGCGAGGATAAAAAGTTCTGTAGCGATGGTTGTAGAAATGCGTACAACAACAAAATTAACAAAGACAGCAATAATTATATGCGCAATGTGAACAACAAATTGCGTAAAAATTACCGCATTTTAAGTGAAGCTAATACCGAAGGAAAATCGAAAACTACTAAGACAAAATTGTTAAGTAAAGGATTTGACTTTGACTATTTTACCAATATTTTAAACACTAATACAGGAAACACGTATTACTTTGTGTACGATCAAGGCTATCGTTTTTTGGAAAATGATTTTTATATGTTGGTGAAGAAGGAATATTAGAAAGTTGCGAGTTTCGGGTTTAGAGTTTCGAGTTAAAAAAAAGATATTAAAAACAAGTTCAGTATAAATGAAAAAAAACTACACTTCTCTTTATTCCATGTTGGTGCTTGTGGCACTATTGGTTGGCATTTTTTATTTTATGATGCCTCAAAATTATGACACAACCGAAGCACCACTTTCAGAATTTTCGACCAAACGTGCTTTGGTAAAAGTGAAGGAAATGACGACTAAACCACATTATGTAGGTTCAGAAAATCATGAAGTTGTTGCACAATATTTGGTCAAAGAATTGCAAAATTTAGGATTACAAACATCACTTCAAGAAGGTTTTACGATGACCGAAAAAGGTACTTTGGTAAAATCTAAAAATGTTTTGGCAAGAATTAAAAGCACTTCGACTGCGCTCAGTGTGACAGAAAAATCGAAAGCGTTGTTGTTACTTTCGCATTATGATTCGGCACCACATTCTTATTCTCATGGCACAAGCGATGATGCTTCTGGTGTGGCAACAATTCTAGAAAGTGTACGTGCTTTTTTACATACTAAAACACAACACAAGAACGACATTATCATTCTGTTTTCCGATGCAGAAGAAATAGGATTGAATGGTGCAGCACTTTTTGTAACCCAACATCAATGGGCAAAAGAAGTAGGTTTAGTTTTAAATTTTGAAGCTCGTGGAAGTGGCGGACCAAGTTATATGCTGATGGAAACCAATGAAGGAAATGCTAAAATGGTGGATGGTTTTTCTGATGGAAAATTGAGCTATCCGGTTTCGAATTCGTTGATGTATAGCATTTATAAAATGTTGCCCAATGATACTGATTTAACTGTTTTTAGAGAAAGTGGTAAAATTCAAGGATTTAATTTTGCCTTTATTGATGACCATTTTGATTACCATACTTCGCAAGATACATACGAACATTTAGATCCAAAAACACTAGCACATCAAGGAACGTATTTGTTTCCGCTGTTGAAACATTTCTCTAATACTGATTTAACCAACTTAAATTCTAAAAACGATAAAGTTTATTTTTCAATTCCATTTTCATTTGTAAGCTATCCTTTTGAATGGATTTTGCCGATGTTGATTATTGCATTTGGACTGTTTTTAATTTTCATTTTCATTGGTTTAGGCAAACAACTTTTACGTTTAGACGATATTATAAAAGGATTTATTCCGCTATTAGGTTCGTTAATTATTGGTGGTGGAATTACTTTTTTAGGTTGGCGAACTTTGCTTGCCATTTACCCACAATACAATGACATTCTTCACGGATTTACTTATAATGGTCACGATTACATCTATGGATTTGTATGTTTGACGTTAGCAATTTGCTTTTTATTTTACGGGAAAACAGCTAAAAAATATTTGGAAATGAATCAAATGATTGCTCCGTTATTTATTTGGTTATTATTAAATATTGGAATTTTCTTAAAACTTCAAGGCGCAGGATTTTTAATAATTCAGGTAATTTCAAGCACATTCATGTTGGGTTATTATGTAATTACTCAAAAAACAAATTCGGTATTAAATCTAATTTTGGCACTTCCAACTTTAGTAATCTTAGCGCCTTTTATCCAAATGTTTCCTATTGGTTTGGGATTAAAAATACTGGTAGGAAGTTCGGTTTTAACGGTTTTGAGTTTTGTTTTATTATTACCGATTTTTGGCTCGTTTACACAAAAGAAACTTTGGGCAACCTTATTCTTTTTACTAGCGATTGGTCTGTTTATAAGAGCACATCAATCGAGCGGTTATGTATATGGAAAAGCGAAACCTAACAGTTTAGTTTATGTTTTAAATGCTGATTCCAACAAAGCGAATTGGGCAACTTACGACACCAATTTAGATGAATGGACAAAAGGCTATTTGGGTGAAAATCCGAAAGATGCAAAATCATTAAACACCAACAAATTGTATAGTAAATATGGTTCAGAATTTACTTTTATGAGTAATGCGCCATTGAAAAATATTGCAAAACCAACAATTGAATTCCTGAAAGATTCTGTAATTGGATCGAAACGATATTTGAAAATTAGGCTTTCGCCAAATAGAAAAGTAAACCGATATGATGTTTTTTCTAATACAAAAATCAATAATTTGAGAGCTAATGGAGTAAAATCGATTGATTTAGAAAGTAAAATTTCGGGCAAAATAAGCAACAAGATTTTAAGTTATTATGTGGTAGATAATTTACCTTTGGAATTAGAATTTTCAATTTCAAATAGTGATAAATTGGACATGAATTTTGTGGAAAGTTCTTTCGATTTGATGACTAATCCATTATTTAGTATGGCAAAAAGACGCGATTGGATGATTCCAACTCCATTTGTTTTAACGGATGCTGTTATAGTAAAAGGAAAAGTGAAAGCGAGTCCAATTTTAGAAGACAATCCGAAACCTTTACCTAAAAGAGTTTATCAAAATAATGCGGTTGATAGCTTGAAACAATCGGCAACAGAATAAATTTTTCACTGATAAAAACTTTGCGCCTTTGAGCCTTTGCGGCAAATAATTATGAAACAAATTAGTATTTTAGGTTGTGGTTGGTTGGGATTACCATTGGCAAAATCGTTATTGGAAAAAGGGTTTTCAATTAATGGTTCTACAACTTCTGTGGAGAAAATTGCTGTTTTAGAAAAAGCTGGAATTTTACCTTTTCAGATTAATTTATTTGAAGATAGAATCGAAGGAAATCTAGATTTATTTTTATCAAATTCTGAAGTATTAATAATAGATATTCCACCGAAATTGAGAGGAAATTCAAATGAAAACTTTGTTCAGAAAATAAACAATTTAATTCCATTTATAGAAAAATCATCCGTTGAAAAAGTGATTTTTGTGAGTTCAACATCTGTTTATTCTGACACTTTTTCCGAAGCTTCGGAAGCGCTCAATGTGACAGAAGAAACAAAACCCAATCCTGATACCGAAAGCGGAAAACAATTATTGGAAGTTGAACATCTTTTACAAAGTAATAGTAATTTCAAAACAACAATTGTACGTTTTGGTGGATTAATTGGTGAGGACAGACATCCAATTAAATTTTTAGCTGGAAGAAAAAACATTGAAAATCCAGAAGGACCAATAAACCTTATTCATCAAGTAGATTGTATAGGAATTATTGAAACTATCATTGGACTTGGACAAACTCAGTCCGACATTTTGAATCAGAATAAAGTGTTCAATGCAGTTGCACCTTTTCATCCTACGCGAAAAGAATATTACACACAAAAAGCAATCGAACTAAATTTGCCTTTACCTGAATTTGATGAAAGTAAAATTTCTATTGGGAAAACCATTTTGAGTGATAAAGTTGAAAAGGTTTTGAATTACGAATTTAAAAAGAAAACCTTATGAAATCGCAATAAACAAGCTCGTTTGCTTGCAAACACCAATGAAAATAGCGATACATATGCACCAAAAAATCAAATAATATTTACATATGAATTCAAATGATTTAATAGGAACAATTGGCGTTGGAATAATTCTTCTCGCCTATTTTTTAAACATGTTTTCGTTGATTCCAAACAATGGTAAATTATTTTATTTACTCAATATTATTGGTGCAAGTATTGCTTGTTTTGCGTCGTATCTAATAAATTATATTCCTTTTGTAATTCTTGAAGGAACATGGGCTTTGGTTAGTGTGATTGGTTTAATAAAAAGCATAAAAAAACCTCAAGATTAACTTGAGGTTTTTTTATGCTTTTTACCAAATCTTCACTCTGTTTTCTGGTTTAACAAACAGTTTGTCTGTTTCCTTTATATCAAATGCTTTGTAAAATTCATCAACATTCAACAAAGGAACGTAAGCACGATATTGTCCTGGTGAATGCGGATCAGTTTTAACCTGATTTTTGATTGCTTCATCACGAGCTTTACTTCTCCAAATGGTTGCCCATGAAATAAATAAACGTTGTTCTGGTGTGTAACCATCGATTAAACCTGGATTTCCATTTTGTTTTAAATAAATTTGTAATCCATCATAAGCCGCATTTATTCCTCCTAAGTCTCCAATATTTTCTCCTAACGTAAATTTACCATCAACAAAAGTTCCTGGTAATGGTTCTAATGCGCTGTATTGAGCTGCTAATGCACCACCAAGTCCTGTAAATTGTTTTAAATCGTCTTCAGTCCACCAATTAACAAGATTTCCATCGGCATTGTATCTTGAACCTGAATCGTCAAATCCATGAGAAATTTCGTGACCGATAACTGCTCCAATTCCTCCATAATTTACAGCTTCATCTGCTTTATAATCGTAAAATGGTGGTTGTAAAATAGCTGCTGGAAACACAATTTCGTTATAAGAAGCATTATAATAGGCATTTACCGTTTGTGGTGACATTCCCCAACGAGTTTTGTCAACTGGTTTTTGTAAATCTGCAATATTTTCTGCAAATCCCCATTTTGAAACATTTTTCATGTTATCATAATAGTTTCCTCCTTCTTCTATACTCTTAATTTCAAGTTTAGAATAATCTTTCCATTTGTCTGGATAACCAATTTTTACAACCGATTTTCTTAATTTTTCAATAGCTCCTTTTCTTGTTGCAGGAGTCATCCATGGTAAATTATTAATTCTATTTTCAAAAGCCAAGAAAACATTTTCAATCATTTTTTTTTTTTTTTTTTTAGCTTCAACAGGGAATTTTTGTTCCACATACAACTTACCTAAAGCTTCACCAACAGTTCCATTTACAACTTGCAAAGCTCTTTCCTCTCTTGGACGTTGTGCTTTTGCTCCTTGCAATGTTTTACTATAAAAATCCCAATTTGCTTTTTCTAAATCGGTAGTTAAAACATCTGATGATTTATTTATTAATGACCAACGTAAATAGGCTTTCCATTCATCAATTTTATTTTCTTTAAAAATAGTTTCAAGAGCCGTCATGTATTTTGGTTGCGAAACAATAACTGAATCTAATTTTGAAATTCCAACACCTTTAATGTAGCTATCCCAATTTACCGATGGTGTTAATTTTTGCAAATCAGCAACTGACATAGGATTGTACGTTTTTCTTCTATCTCTACGTTCTACTCTATCTAATCTTGGTGTTGCCATTGCAGTTTCAATAGCCAAAATCTTTTTAGCATTTGCAGTTGCAACTTCTGGATTTTCACCAATAAATTGAAGCATTTTTGCAACATGAGCAACATATTTTTCTCTTTTTTCTTTAGAATCAGCATCTTCAGAAACATAATAGTCTCTGTCTGGTAATCCCAAACTTCCAAGCCCAATATTTACAACATTTTTGTTACTATTTTTGGCATCTGGACCAACACCAATTCCATAAAATCCTAATCCTCCTTGAGGTTGCATTTCAATAATTAATTTATTCAAATCAGCTATTGATTTTATAGCATCTATTTTAGCTAAAATTGATTTTATCGGTTTTATTCCAAGTTTATTTCTTGAAATAGTATCCATATATGTTTTATAAACATTTACTGCCTTTGCTTGATCTGATTTTGGATCTAACTTTTTTGAAGCAGCATCTTTTAAAATTGCCAAAGCATCTTTATCAGTATTTTGACGCAATTCATCAAAGCTTCCCCAACGTGTTCTATCAGCAGGAATTTCTGTTTTGTCAAACCATGTTCCATTTACATATCTGAAAAAATCATCTCCAGGTTTTACTGACTTATCCATTAAATCAAGATTAATTCCAGTATTTTTTTGTTGCGCATATGATTGATAGTACCCTAAAAATGCTACAAAAACTAAAGCTGAAATTTTATTTATTTGAAATTTCATTTACTTATTTTTTAATTATTCTTTTAACTGTTGATTGTTCGTTTGCGGTAATTTTTACAAAATAAATTCCGCTAGACGCATCAGTCAAATCAATTGATGAATTGTTTCCAGTACTATTTGATTTAATTACTTTACCTGTTACATCGTAAACTTCAACTTTTTCTATTGATAAATTTCCTGATGCAATATTGAAAATACCATTTGAAGGATTTGGATAAATAGAAATGTTTTCAACTTCAAAATCTGCATTTGCAAGTGTTCCACTTATTAGGAAATCATCAATTACAACACCTTGATTATTAACTGCTTCATCAGATTGGAAAACAAATCTGAAAATAACATTTGATTCAGAACTCAAAGCTGCTAATGAATACGTATAAGTTGTCAAAGCTGCGTTTGTTCCTGTCCATTGAGCGCCTACACAATTGTAACAATCATTTCCTGCTGTTTCAGGTGTTCTATCGCTATTGTACCAGTTTGCTCCCACGCTACCTAAAACGTTCCAATTTTGTCCGCCATCTGTAGTATATTGAACATATACTAAATCCCAATTAACTTCTAAATCATAAGCCATTTTGAAACTAATTTGAGGACTTGATAACGTAGTTAAATTATAACATTGAGATACTAAATAAGATTTAACCAAATCAGGATAATTTCCACTTAAAGTAGTTGCATAAACTTGATTTGTTCCTGTTGCTAACATTCCGCCTGTTCTTGCTCCTCTTGTCCACAATCCTGTTGTTGATCCTTCATTATATTCTAATAATTCTGAAGCTACAGTATCAAAAGGATTTGTGACATTTACAGTTCCTGCATCATTCAAATAGAAATTTGAAGAACCTGAATTATTATCATTAAAAGCATCATTTACAATAGTTGAATTTATATTTAGAGTATAAGCTCCTTTTGTTAAAACGGTAGAAGGCAAATTAATAGATATGGTTTGAATAGGATTTATTGTTCCTGTCCAATTATATGTATAAGGAGTTGCATTAATTGAATAATTAAAACTTACCGAACTAATAGGGTTTAATCCATTGTTTTTAACTGAAACTTGTGGATTGACATTTCCATTACAACTTACAGCAACTGTAGTTGGTGCTTGAATTTCAGAAAATTTAATATCATCATTTGGAGCAACAACAGGAATATCAGTTTGCCAAACACCTCTTCCATAAGTTGCTGCAATTATTTTTGAATCTTCAAGATTTATTTCTAAATCTGTTACAGGAACATTAGGAAGATTTGTTTCAAAAGGTTCCCATTGTGTCATAGTATCGTCTCTGTAATAAACACCTAAAGTTGTTCCGATATAAAGAGGATTGTTTAAATTTCTACCTTGATGAACGATTATATTTTTTCCAATATTTGGTAATCCTTCACTAAAAGAAGTAAAAGATGTTCCACCTGTAACTGATTTCATAGCTAAACCAGATGTTCCTGCAGTAGTTAAATATACTATTGAACTATTTGAAGAATGAACGTCAACAGATGTTATACTTGACGATGCTGTGTAAACTAAACTGAAATTAATTCCTCTATCAGTACTTTTATATAAACCTGCACCATTTGAAACATACATTATATCGTCATTTGATGGATCGACAGCTAAATAGTCTATATTTCCTGAACCAATATTTCCGGTACTTTGTTGTGTCCAACCTGAACCATTAAGTTTAAATAATTTTGTAAATCCTGAATAAACTTCTCCAGAATTATTAGCAATAAGAGGTGTCACCCAATTACCTGATTCACCTGTTGGAGCAGTGACTGAAGATGACAAAGATGTACCTGAGTTGCTACTTATATACATTGCATCTCCATTATATATAAATCCATAATAAATATTACTATTTACAGGACTTATTGCATTATCCATTCCATCTCCACCGTGATAATCTCTCCATAATCCACTACTATATGCATATCCACCATTATCTTGTGTTCCTCCTGAAATTTTTGAGGCAGTTTGTTTTGAAACTGAAATTTTATAAAATTGACCTATTTGCGCTTCCCCTGTTTTGTCAGTAAATACTGTTCCACCATTATCAGAAACATAAATTCCTCCATCACTTCCGCAATACAGTTTGTTGTTGAAGTAACCTAAATAATGAATATCTGCATGTGTAAAAGAAGGTGTATAATTACTCCAACTATTAATCGCACTAGCTGTTGCACCACCATCTGTGGATTTCCAAATATTTAAACAACCTGTGTATAACTCATTTGCATTTGTAGGCGAAACTGCTAAAGCTAAATCATACCAAGCTTGAGTTGACTCTAAATAATTAACTGTTCCTGATGTTTTTATCCAAGTTGTTCCACCATTTATAGAACGATAAATACCTTGAAAACCACTTGATGTTGTAGAAGCAAGAATATATATATAATTAGAATTTGCTGGTGTAACATCTAGGATCATTCTTCCGTTTGACGTTGGAAGACCTGTTGTTATTACAGAGAATGAAGTTCCAGAATTTGTTGAACGATAAAATCTATTATTAGAAGTTGCATATACAACCGTTGGATCATTAGGTTTTAATCTAATTGTTCCTTGAGCAAAATCTCCTGCTTGCACAACAGTCCAAGTTGCACCTGCATCGGTGGTTTTATACAAACCTACACTTGTTGCACACCACAAAATTTGATTATTTGTTGGATGAATAACAATATCTCCAGCTGTTGTACTTGTATTTGTAAAAGATAAACCAGTTGTATTCCAAGTTGATCCACCATCTGTTGATTTTAAAACTCCTATTGAATAAGTATCTGTTGCGTCTTTATCTCCAGTTGCAATGTAAATTACATTTGAATTTGAATAATCAACAGCAATTCCAGAAACTCCAATTTGTGGTAAATTATCTGAAAGTGGTGTCCACGAAGTTCCTGAATTTATAGATTTCCAAATTCCTCCTGCAGGCGTACCCATGTATAGTGTATTTGGATTTGATGGATCAACATGAACGATATTAACTCTTCCACGAGCAGCAATAGAATTTGGTTTTGAATTACTAATTGGTCCAATGGGTTGCCAGTTGCTTGTTGGAACCAAAACAGCACTTGAACTTCTACTAGCTATTCTAGCTTTCTTTTGATTAAAAGCATCCCAAGTTTGCTGTGGTGTTATTAAAAACCCATTTTCATTTGTATTGTTTCTCCAATGGTTTTCCCAACGCATGAAAGGTTTATAACCGCTACCTTTTTTCTTTTTATCTCTATTTATCCAATATTCATCAAATGATTGTTTGATTTCATCAATTGATAATTCTCTTGTAGAAGCATTTGGATTTTCTTGCATCCAAGGCGCATTTCTATTGAATTGCGAAAATGCGTTAAAACAAATCAATAGTGTAATAAGTAATGGGGACTTTTTCATATTTGATAATTTTGCCCAAATATATGTAAATAATTCACAATATTATAACTCTTTAACAGTCGTTTAGTAATTTATAATCATTGATTATTTACTTTTGTAAAAAATTTCGCAAATGCTGTCTGCAATAAAAAAATACAAATATTTGATTGGCTTTTTTATAGTTTTTTCTATAATTACGATTTCTTTGTTCTATTCGGTTTTAAAACCAAAAAAAACTTTACCTATTTATAATCCAAGTGATGTTAATCCTGAATTAGTAGATTCAACTATTCAATATGTAGCTAATGACCATATAATTGCTGATTTTAAATTTACAAACCAGAACGGAAAAATTATAACACAAAAAGATTATGAAGGAAAAATTTATGTTGCTGATTTTTTCTTTACTACTTGCCCAACAATTTGTCCAAAAATGACAGACAATATGGTTTGGTTACAAAATCAAATTAAAAATAATTCTAAAGTAATGTTGCTATCTCACTCTGTAACACCAGATATTGATAGTGTTCCGGTTTTAAAAAAATATGCCGTTAAAAAAGGTGTTATCGATTCAAAATGGAATTTAGTAACTGGTGATAAAAAAGATATTTACTACATAGCAAGAAAATCTTATTTGGCTGTAAAAACAGGAAAGCCAGAAGAATTATATGACATGGTTCATACAGAAAATTTTGTTTTGGTTGATTCTAAAAAAAGGGTTCGCGGATTTTATGATGGAACTAATCTTGATGGTCCAACGGAACCAGGAATTAAAAATGTTAAACAACTTCTGCAAGACATTATTTTTCTTTCATCTGAAGAAAAGTAATTCTGTTTTTCAAACAAATTGAAATAAAAACTTAAAATTGATATTTATCATATAAAATACAGTTCAAATATGTATTTTTGTATTTTAATTCAATCTAAATAAAGCTGTGCAAAATACAATTGATAATCTTAAAAAAGGTCAGAAAGGCATTATTTCCGACTTTAATATCGATCAAATTCCGCTCAAACTTCTTGAAATGGGATGTTTGCCTGGCAATTCAATTGAATTAATTCAAATCGCTCCTTTTGGTTGTCCTTTATACTTTATTGTTAATGATTCGCACGTTGCAATCAGACTGGAAACTGCAAAAGAAATTAATGTTGTCATTGTAAATCAAAATTAATGGCACAAGAAAACATCAAAGTTGCATTAATTGGAAATCCTAACACAGGAAAAACATCGGTATTTAATCAACTCACAGGTTTGCATCAACAAGTTGGAAATTACCCAGGAATAACTGTTGAAAAGAAAATAGGAACTTGCAAACTCTCTGAAAATATTAAAGCAACTATTCTTGATTTACCTGGAACTTACAGTTTAAATGCTAGTTCAATTGATGAAAATGTTGTCATTGAACTTTTAATGAATAAAAAAGACGAAAACTTTCCTGATGTTGTCGTAGTTGTTACAGAAGTTGAAAATTTAAAAAGAAATTTACTACTATTCACTCAAATAAAAGATTTAGAATTACCCACTATTTTGGTAATTAATATGAGTGATAGAATGCAGTTAAAAGGAATTGAACTTGACATCCCGTTATTAGAAAGAGAATTAAAAACATCAATTGCTTTAGTAAGCTCAAGAAAAAATATTGGAATTGATAACATAAAAAACTTAATTTTAAATTATAAAAAACTTTCTACTGAACCTTGTTTAAATGCTTCAATAATTGATGTTGACTATTTTGATAAATTAAGAAAAGCATTCCCAAATCAATTGTTATACAAACTTTGGTTAGTCATTACTCAAGATGTAAATTTCTTAAATCTTGACCGAAATGAAATGAAAAGTTCATTTACAAAAAGTCATGCCGATTTAAAAAGATTGCAACAAAAAGAAACCATTAAAAGATATCAATTTATAAATGACACTTTAAAAATTGGTCAAAAAGTTGATCGTTCAAAAGCTTCAGACATTCGCGCAAAACTTGACGGAATTTTAACCCATAAAGTCTTTGGTTATTTAATTTTCTTCGTGATTTTATTTGGAATTTTTCAATCTATTTTTGAATGGTCAAAATATCCAATGGAATTCATCGATAGTTCGTTTGCTAACTTGGCATCTTATGCAAAAAATAATCTTCCATCAGGAGAATTTACTAACTTAATTAGCGAAGGAATCATTCCTGGAATTGGAGGAATATTAATTTTTATTCCACAAATTGCTTTTCTTTTTCTCTTTATTTCTGTTCTTGAGGAAAGTGGTTATATGAGTCGCGTAGTCTTTTTAATGGATAAAATTATGCGCCGTTTTGGACTTTCCGGAAAGAGTGTTGTTCCGCTAATTTCAGGCACTGCTTGTGCTATTCCTGCTATAATGGGTGCAAGAAATATTGAAAATTGGAAAGAAAGACTAATTACAATTTTAGTAACTCCTTTCATTACTTGTTCAGCTAGATTACCGGTTTATGCCATTTTAATTTCATTAATTATACCTGATGACAAATTATTAGGTTTCATGAGTTTACAAGGCTTAACATTAATGCTTTTGTATCTTTTAGGTTTTGGCATGGCTATTTTTTCAGCTTATGTTTTAAACAAAATATTACAAATAAGTTCTAAATCTTATTTTGTAGTGGAAATGCCTAGTTATAAAATTCCTATGCTTAAAAATGTTGGAATAAATGTTTTAGAAAAAACTAAGGCTTTTGTTTTTGGTGCGGGAAAAATCATTTTAGCCTTATCAATTATTTTGTGGTTTTTAGGTTCTCATGGTCCAAATAAAGATTTTGGGAATGCTCAAAAAATTATTGAAGATCAAGTTTATTCGAGTCCAATTCCTGTCAATCCTTCAGTTATTGAAGATAGAGTTTCCGAATATAAATTAGAACATTCCTACATTGGAATTATAGGAAAATCTATTGAACCTGTTATCAAACCTTTAGGATACGATTGGAAAATAGGAATTGCGGTTGTGAGTTCATTTGCTGCTCGTGAGGTTTTTGTTGGAACTTTAGCAACTATATACAGTGTAGGAAGTCATAGTGATGAAGAAGATACTATAAAAAACAGAATGGCAGCCGAAATTAAACCTGATGGAACAAAAATATTCAATTTTGCAACAGGAATTTCATTACTTCTTTTTTATGCTTTTGCAATGCAGTGCGTTAGTACATTAGCTATTGTAAAAAAAGAAACCAATTCTTGGAAATGGCCAATAATTCAATTGGTTTTCATGAGTGCCTTTGCTTACGTGACGGCACTAATTGCCTATCAATTTTTGAAATAATGATACAAGAAATTCTAACTTATATTGCCTTAGCAATTGCTCTAGTTTTTTTATATCAAAAGTTTTTTGGTAAAAAAAGGCCTAAGAAAAGTTGTGGAAACGACGATTGCGGTTGTAATTAACCTAAAGCAACATCTAAGGTCATCATTACAATAAATCCGCCTATTAATCCAAGAGTAGCAATATCTGTATTTTTATCCTGTTGTGTTTCTGGAATTACTTCTTCAACAACTACAAATATCATTGCTCCAGCAGCAAATGCTAAAGCGTAAGGCAAAAGTGGTGTAAAAAAAGTTACTGCAACTGCGCCTAAAACTCCGGCAATTGGTTCTACTAAAGCAGACGATTGACCATACATAAAACTTTTCCAACGACTCATTCCCATTCTTCTCAATGGCATTGAAACAGCAATTCCTTCGGGAAAATTTTGAATTCCAATTCCGATAGCTAACGTTACCGCACCAGCAATTGAAGCTTCTGGTATTCCTGCGGCAACTCCACCAAATAAAACTCCAACAGCTAAACCTTCGGGAATGTTGTGCAATGTTATAGCTAAAACTAATAAAGTTGTTCGTTGCCAAGGCGATTTTACACCTTCAGTTTCTTTAAAATTAATATGCAAATGTGGTAACACTTTATCCAAACCAAAAATAAAAAGTGCACCTAATCCAAATCCAACTGCTGCAGGAATCACTTTCACAAATCCTTCGCCATCACTCATTTCTATTGCTGGCGCAAGCAAACTCCAAAAACTAGCTGCAATCATAACACCTCCAGTAAATCCTAACATTCCGTCAAGAACTACTCGATTCATATTCTTAAAAAAGAACACAAATGATGCGCCAAGTGCAGTTAAAAACCATGTAAATAATGTGGCATATAAAGCCGCCAAAATAGGGTCAATACTTTCGAAATAATCTAAAATTGTTTGAAACATATTATTTTACGTATAAATTATTAGCAATTTTATTAGATATAGTTAATGCTCTTGAATCAATTTGAACAAGTAACGTATCGTCAAAACTTTCTTTCTCTTTAACAATGATTTTTGAACCTAATGCAATTTTTTGTTTATCTAAATACTGTAAAAATTCTGACGAAGAATCTTTCACACCAACACATTGATATTCTTTATTTAATTCCGTTTCTGATAATAATAATTTGTTGATTTTTTTAATCTCGCCATCAGCATTCGGAATTGGATCGCCATGTGGGTCAAACGATGGAAAATCTAAAAAAGCATCTAATTTATTAATCAAATTCTCCGATTTTATGTGTTCTAATTCTTCAGCAATTTCATGCACTTCATCCCAAGAAAAATTGAGTTTATCTACCAAAAAAACTTCCCATAAACGATGCTTTCTCACAATCATTTTAGCCGAATAAAATCCTTTCTCGGTCAATGTTACACCTTGATACTTTTGATAAGAAACCAACTCTTTTTCAGATAATTTCTTCAACATATCGGTTACAGATGAAGCTTTAGTATCTAACATTCCCGCAATAGCATTGGTATTCACTCCTTTTGGAGAAACTAATGATAAATGATAAATTACTTTAATATAGTTTTCTTCGGATATAGTCACTCTTATAATTTTCAACAAATATATAATTTTTTTATATTGAATAAAATATTTTTTAGTTTTGTCTAAAAATTTATTTATGAAAACAAAAATAACTATCCTATTTCTTTTTATTTCAACATTAATCTACTCACAGAACAGCGAACCCATTCAAGCAGATAGACCAGACCAAACCGAAACTCCAGCCATTGTTCCAAAAGGAATGTTTCAAGTGGAAACCGGATTTACTTTTCAAAAAAATGATGCCTTCAGTAAATCATTAAGCTTGCCTTCATCACTTTGGAAATATGGTGTGAATGAAAATTTTGAATTCCGATTGATAACAGAATTCTTGTCAGAAGAGATAAACAATGAAAAAATAAACGGATTTTCTCCAATATATGTTGGTCTCAAAGTAAAATTGACCGATGAAAAAGGAATTATTCCTAAAACGTCTTTCATAGGTCATCTTTCGTTAACAAATACAGCTTCGAAAGAATTTAAAACGGAATTTTTTGCGCCTGAATTTCGATTTGTGATGCAACATACTTTAACAGAAAAAATGTCATCAAGTTATAATCTTGGAGCTGAATGGGATGGTTTTTCTGCTGAACCAACATTTATTTACACCAATGCAATCGGTTATTCAATCACAGAGAAATTGGGAAGTTATATCGAGATTTTTGGTTTTATGCCACAAAATAAAAAGTCAAATCACAGTATTGATGGTGGAATTACCTATTTGATAAATCCTAATTTTATGTTAGATTTGTCATCGGGCATCGGAATTTCAAAAAATGCTCCCAAAAACTATTTTGCTTTTGGTTTTTCATTTCGAATATAAATGCAACATTATCACTACATTTTCACGGGTTCAGGATTATCGGCTTTGATGACCGTTTATGAAATGATTTTATCTGGAAAATTTAATGATAAAACCATTTTGTTATTGGATGAACCCGAGACCAAAGGTCGAACAGGCGAAGCAAATCCCAAAAAATCTAATGATCGAACGTGGTGTTTTTGGGATGATTCTACTCAATTTGATGAAATCGTATCCAAAAAATGGGATGCAGCACTTTTTGCAGATGCAAATTTTCGAAGAAATTTAGTTTTGAATCCGTATCAATATAAAATGATTCGTGGATTGGATTTTTACAATCTGGTTTTCAATTTAATTTCTAAACAAAATAACATTCATTTTGCGAACCAAAAAGTGATTGATTTTGAAGAATTAGGAAATCATTGTATCGTAAAAACAGATTCCGAAGGTTCGGAACAAAATTATACTTGCAATAAAATTTTCAATTCTATTTACAACCCAAATCTTGTAAAAAGTCAATCGAAATATCCACTGTTACAACAACATTTTATTGGATGGTTTATAAAATCGAAAGAAGAAGTATTTGATAAAAACAAAGCCACTTTCATGGATTTTTATGTTGAACAAAGAGGAAATACTCGATTTATGTATGTTCTCCCAACATCTTCGACCGAAGCTTTATTAGAATATACTTTGTTTTCAAAAGACTTACTTTCTAAAGATGAATACGAAAACGAAATCCAAAAATACATTCAAAAATTAGGAATTACTAACTACGAAATCGTCGAAAAAGAGCAAGGAAATATTCCCATGACGAGTTATAAATTTTGGAAACATAACACCAAAAACATCATACATATTGGTTCTGTTGGCGGTTGGACAAAAGCAAGTACAGGCTATACTTTTAAAAACACAACCAAAAAATCGAAAGCTCTAATTCAATTTTTATCCAAAGAATCCGACTTCAGAAAATTTCATAAAATGGATAAATTTTGGTTCTATGATTTGTTGTTTTTAGATGTTTTATTCAGACGAAATGATTTAGGTTCAAAAGTATTTTCTGCTTTATTTAAAAAAGGAAATCCAACATTAATTTTTAAATTTTTAGACGAAGAAACTTCGTTTTGGGAGGATTTACAAGTGATTTGGAAATGCCCAAAAGGCCTTTTCATTAGAGCATTATTTGGAAGAATATTTTAAACAACGAACCTTTTACAAATGTTAAATTTTATAAAATATAGTTTTCAATCCAAAAGTTATATCTAGTTTTGTCCCATCAAAATAAAACAATGAACACGATTATCTCACAATTACATCATCATCATTCTTGCAACCAGGCGAGTTAATGATGTATTGTAGCTAATCAAATAACATAATTAAAAACCCGTCTGAGTATATCAAGACGGGTTTTTTGTATTTATACACTTCGTGATATACTCAGATTTTATTTCAAATTAAAAAATGAGTACTTTAAAAATTGCGGTTCAAAAAAGTGGCCGACTGAGTGAAAAATCACTTCAACTTCTAGAAGAATGTGGTATTAAAATTTCAAATGGAGAACGAAAATTAAAGGCGGTTGCCCAAAACTTTCCAGTCGAAATTTTGTTCTTACGTGATGATGATATTCCGCAATACGTAGAACAAGGCGTTGCCGATATCGGAATTCTTGGGGAAAATGAAGTTTGGGAAAAGAACAAAGAAGTTAACATTATCCAACAATTAGGTTTTGCAGGTTGCAGAATGTCATTGGCTATACCAAAAGACGAAATCTATACCGATTTAAAGTACTTTGACGGAAAGAGAATAGCCACGAGTTATCCTAAAATTTTGACTGATTTTTTTGCTAAAAACAACATTTCCGTTTTCATCGAAGAAATCAGCGGAAGCGTTGAAATCGCAACAAGTATTGGTCTAGCAGATGCTGTTTTTGATATTGTCAGCACAGGAAGTACTTTGTTGATGAACGGATTAAAAGAAGCAGCAACCGTTACTAAAAGTGAAGCCGTTTTAATTTCAAATCCAAATCTGACACCAGAAAATCAAGCCATTTTAGATAAATTATTGTTCCGAATGCAAGCCGTTCGCGAAGGAAAACAGAACAAATATATTTTGCTAAACGCACCAAATTCGGCTATCGAAAAAATTTGTTCGTTGTTACCAGGAATGAAATCACCAACTATTTTACCTCTAGTCAATAAAAATTGGAGCAGTTTGCATTCGGTTATAAAAGATGACGATTACTGGGAAATTATAGAACAACTCAAAAATCTCGGTGCCGAAGGAATTCTGATTATTCCAATAGAAAAAATGATTCGATAATTCAATTTAAACATGAAAACTTACACAAATCCAAATCCCGAACAATGGTCAGAATTGGCAAAACGCAAAACAGTTGCCACTGCCGATTTAAATGAAACTGTAAAATCAATTTTTAACGACATTCAAAAAAACGGTAGCAAAGCTGTGAAAAAGTACACGAATTATTTTGATGACGTATCGATTGAAAATTTCGCAGTAACTCCATCAGAAATTGAAAATGCGGTTGCAAAAATTTCTTTCGAATTAAAAAATGCGATTCAAATTGCAGCTGATAATATTTCGAAATTTCACAGTTCCCAAAAAGAAATTCCAACTAAAATTGAAACTACTTCGGGTGTTTTTTGTTGGAGAGAAAGTCGTGCTATCGATACCATCGGAGTTTATATTCCAGGTGGAACGGCACCACTTTTTTCAACGGTTTTGATGTTGGCAATTCCAGCAAAATTGGCAGGTTGCAAAAACATAATTTTATGTTCGCCGCCAGACAAAAATGGCAATATCAATCCAGCAATTTTGTATGCGGCGCAATTGACTGGCGTAACTCAAATGTATAAAATTGGCGGCATTCAAGCCATTGCAGCGATGACTTTTGGAACCGATGAAATTCCGAAAGTTTCTAAAATTTTCGGACCTGGAAATCAATATGTTACAGCTGCCAAACAATATGCGCAACAACTCGGTTTAGCTATCGATATGCCTGCTGGACCAAGTGAATTATTAGTAATTGCTGATGCAAGTTGTGATCCCGAATTTGTGGCTTCCGATTTACTTTCACAAGCAGAACATGGTGGTGATAGCCAAGTAATTTTGGTCACAAATTCAGAAGAAATTGTTGCGAAAGTTAGTGCGGCAATTGAAAATCAAAAAGCCATTTTACCAAGACAAGCAACAGTAGAAAAAGCATTAGAAAACAGTCGAGCTATACTATTTGAAGACATTCAAACAGCAATTGAATTCAGTAATTTTTACGCGCCAGAACATTTGATTTTGGCTATTGAAGATGCTGAAAATAAAATTGAATTTATTGAAAATGCAGGTTCAATTTTCATCGGAAATTACAGTTGCGAAAGTGCTGGAGATTACGCTAGCGGCACGAATCACACCTTGCCAACCAATGGTTATGCGAAGAATTACAGCGGTGTTTCGTTAGACAGTTTTGTAAAGAAAATTACGATTCAAAAATTAACATCACAAGGCATTCAAAATCTTGGGCCAACAATAGAAATTATGGCTGCTGCCGAACAATTAGACGCACACAAAAACGCCGTTTCCATCCGATTAAAAAAATTACAAAATGGATAATATCAATAATTTAATTCGAAAAAATATTCTCTCGCTTACGCCTTATTCGAGTGCGCGCGATGAGTACAAAAGCAATCAAGGTATCTTTTTGGACGCCAATGAAAATCCGTTTGGGAGTTTGAACCGTTATCCCGATCCATACCAATGGCGCTTAAAGCAAATTTTGAGCAGTCAGAAAAAAGTCGGAATTGAAAACATACTAATTGGTAACGGAAGTGATGAAATTATTGATTTGGTACAACGCGTTTTTTGCGAACACAACGAAGATAAAATAATCATTTGTCCACCAACTTATGGAATGTATGAAGTGTATGCGAACATCAATAATTTAGAGATAATTTCGATTCCGTTAACCGAGAATTTTCAATTAAATACTGAAACGATTTTAGCTCAAAATGCCAAAATTTTATACTTGTGTTCGCCTAACAATCCGACAGGAAATTCATTGGAAAATCTCGAATACATTATTGAAAATTTCAACGGAATTGTGTTTTTAGACGAAGCCTATATCGACTTTAGTGAACAACCTTCTTTGGTTTCCAAAATCAAGAAATATCCCAATTTAATTGTTTCTCAAACATTCAGTAAAGCACGCGGTTTGGCAGCAGTTCGAGTTGGAATTACCTTTGCAAATGAAACCATAATTTCGGTAATGAATAAAGTAAAGCCACCTTATAATGTGAGTCAATTGAATCAAGAAGCCGCTGTTCAATCGCTTGCTAATGAAGCCGATTTTAAATCAAATGTACAACTGATAAAATCAGAACGTGAATTGCTAAAACAATCACTTTTAGCACTAGATTTTGTTACTAAAATATACCCATCAGAAGCTAATTTTTTATTGGTAGAAATGGACAACGCAACAGCCATTTACAACAGTTTAATCGAACAACAAATTATTACACGCAATCGAAGTTTGGTAGTTGAAAATACCATTCGAATCACCATTGGAACACCACGAGAAAACCAACAATTAGTGTATGCTTTAAATTTAGTTATGTCATGAGAAAGGTTTTATTTATAGATAGAGACGGCACGTTAATCATCGAGCCACCAATCGATTTTCAAGTCGATAGTTTGGAAAAATTGGAGTTTTATCCACAGGTTTTTCAGTACTTATCACGAATCGCAAAAGAACTCGATTATGAGTTGGTCATGGTAACCAATCAAGACGGAATGGGAACTGATTCGTTTCCGGAAAACACCTTTTGGCCAGCACAAAACAAAATGCTAAAAGCGTTTGAAAATGAAGGAATTCAATTTTCAGATGTGATTATTGACGTTTCGTTTCCAGAACAAAATTTGCCAACAAGAAAACCCGGAACGGCATTGTTACAACAGTACATCAAAGGCAATTATAATTTGAAAAAATCGTTCGTTATTGGTGATCGAATTACAGATATTCAACTTGCAGAAAACTTAGGAAGTCAAGCTATTTTTATTTCGGCTACAGCCAATGAACGAGCTGCTTTATCAACGACTTCTTGGGAAAATATTTACCAATTTTTAAAAGAACAACCACGAGTAGCTCAATTAATTCGCAAGACAAAAGAAACTGAAATTGCAGTCGAAATCAATCTGGATGGAAGCGGAAAAAGCAAAATCAGCACAGGTTTAGGATTTTTTGATCACATGTTAGACCAAATTTCCAAACACGGAAATATCGATTTGAACATCAACGTAAAAGGCGATTTATATGTTGACGAACATCACACGATTGAAGATGTCGGAATTGCTTTGGGCGATGTTTTTGCACAAGCTTTGGGTTCTAAAAAAGGCATTACTCGTTACGGTTTTTTATTGCCGATGGACGATTGTTTGTCAAAAGTCGCAATTGACTTTGGTGGTCGTTCGTGGTTGGTTTGGAACGCCGAATTTAAACGTGAAAAAATCGGAGAAATGCCTACCGAAATGTTCTCACACTTTTTCAAATCGTTTTGCGATGGCGCCAAATGCAATTTAAACATCAAAAGTGAAGGCGAAAACGAACACCACAAAATTGAATCCATTTTCAAAGCTTTCGCAAAAGCAATAAAAATGGCAGTACAAAAAGACGGCACAAACAGCATACCAAGCACCAAAGGAATCCTATGATAGCAATTGTAAAATACAACGCAGGCAACATTACATCAGTAAAAAATGCAATCGAACGATTGGGATATTCCTGCGTCGTAACTGATGATGAAACCATTTTAAAACAAGCGGAAAAAGTAATTTTTCCTGGTGTGGGCGAAGCAAGTTCGGCGATGAAGTATTTGAAAGAAAAAGGTTTGGATGAAGTAATCAAAAACCTCACACAACCGGTTTTAGGAATATGTCTCGGGCAACAATTAATGTGTGAATTTTCGGAAGAAGGCAACACCGAATGTTTAGGAATTTTTGAAGCAACTGTGAAGAAATTTGAACCCAAATTAAAAGTGCCACATATGGGTTGGAACAACATTTCAGCATTGAATTCTGAATTGTATAACGGAATTTCAGCCGATGAAAATTTCTATTTTGTACACAGTTTTTATGCCGAAATCAGTAAAGAAACAACAGCCATTTGCGATTATATCGTTCCGTTTAGTGCTTCGATGCAAAAGGATAATTTCTATGCAACACAATTTCATCCCGAGAAATCATCAAGCGTGGGCGAACAACTTTTACTAAACTTTTTGAAATTATGAGAATCATCCCAGCCATTGACATCATCAACGGAAAATGCGTCCGATTGACCAAAGGCGATTATGCCACGCAAAAAATTTATTACGAAAATCCATTGGAAGTCGCCAAATATTTTGAAGACAACGGTATACAATATTTACATTTAGTAGATTTGGATGGAGCAAAATCCAACCAAATTGTCAACCACGAAATATTGTATCAAATTGCAACCAAAACCAAGTTAAAAATCGATTTTGGTGGTGGACTAAAACAACGCAAAGATCTAGAAATCGCTTTTGAAAACGGAGCCAATCAAATTACTGGTGGAAGTATTGCTGCGAAAAATCCAATCGAATTTTTAGAATGGTTAACAGAATTTGGAAGTGAAAAAATCATTTTGGGCGCCGATTGTTTGAACCGAAAAATCGCAACGCATGGTTGGTTAGAAACTATAGAATTGGATGTTGTGGAGTATATATCCGATTATGTTTCCAAAGGAATTTCAACGGTTATTTGCACCGATATTTCTAAAGACGGAATGCTTCAAGGAACTTCAAATGAATTGTATCAAACCATTTTACAAAAGACAAAAGTCAACTTAATTGCAAGTGGTGGTGTGACAACTATTTCCGATTTAGAACTTTTAAGAACCATCGGATGCGAAGGTGCTATCATAGGAAAAGCAGTATACGAAGGCACAATAAAAATCGAAAATCTACGCGAATTATGTTAAAGAAAAGAATCATTCCGTGTTTGGATATTAAAGATGGTCGCGTCGTAAAAGGCGTTCAATTTCTAGAACTAAAAGATGCTGGAAATCCAGTAGAATTAGCTTCGTTTTATTCAAAAAATGGAGCAGACGAATTAGTGTTTTTAGATATTTCTGCAACATTGGAAAAACGTAAAACATTGGCAGAAATGGTAACGCAATTGTCCAAAGAAATCAATATTCCATTCACAGTTGGTGGCGGAATTCAATCGGTTGAAGACGCGCGATTATTATTGCAATCTGGTGCGGATAAAGTAAGTATCAATTCGGCTGCAGTTTTGAATCCAGACTTAGTTACTCAAATTTCAGATGCTTTTGGAAGTCAAAGTCTAGTGATTGCTATCGACATCAAAAAAGTAGATAATGATTGGTACGTTTTCATCAAAGGTGGAACAGAATCCACTGGAATTTTAGCCATCGATTGGGCTAAAAAAGTGGAAGAATTAGGCGCTGGAGAATTACTAATAACTTCAATGAATAACGATGGTTCCAAAGATGGATTCGCATTAGAAATTACAAATGAAATCAGTAAAGTGGTTTCTATTCCAGTCATCGCTTCTGGTGGCGCAGGAAATTCGCAGCATTTTATAGATTTATTTACCAAAACTGAAGTCAGCGCCGGATTAGCAGCCAGTATTTTCCACTTTAATGAAGTGCCGATTTCCAGATTAAAAAACGTTTTAAAAACTCAAAATATTCCCATAAGATGAATGTAGATTTCTCAAAAAACAACGGATTGATTCCAGTAATTATTCAAAATAACGAAACGCAACAGGTTTTAATGTTGGGTTACATGAACGAAGAAGCGTTACAAAAAACACAAACTGAAAATGTGGTAACGTTCTTCAGTAGAAGTAAAAACAGACTTTGGACAAAAGGTGAAACGTCTGGAAATTTTCTAAAGGTAGTTTCCATAAAAGAAGATTGCGATCAAGATGCGTTGCTGATTCAAGTCATTCCAAACGGACCAACGTGCCACAACGGAACGACTTCTTGTTTTGCAACTGAATCTAACGTTTCTTTTCTAAACGAATTAGAAAACGTCATTGAAAATCGCATTGCAAACCCAAGTTCAGAATCGTATGTTGCCTCACTTTATCAAAAAGGCATCAACAAAATGGCTCAAAAAGTCGGTGAAGAGGCTGTCGAATTAGTAATTGAAGCCAAAGACGATAATCAAGATTTGTTTGTTGGTGAAGCTGCCGATTTGTTATTTCATTACTTGATTTTATTGCAAGCTAAAAGCTTGAAATTAAAAGATATAGAACAAGAATTAGCACGTCGAATGAAAAAATAATTTCATAGAACAAATGTTAAAATTTAAAAAACAATGCTGTTGCAACAAAATAATTCAATACGTTTGTACCCATTATGATGAACAAAATACAAAATACAAATTGGTGGCACATAACTAACTCCGTTCTTGGAATTGGTTGGTAACTGTTATCTGTAATTTTCTACAATATCGTCAAACCCGCTTTTCCAAGCGGGTTTTTTTTATGTCCAAATTTTTCTCAAAATTCAATTATCATGTTATATAATTTTCAAACCAAAGTAATCAAAACTCTAAGCGACACGCATACGCCAGTGGGTTTATACCTAAAAATTCGCGATCAGTTTTCCAATAGTTTTTTGTTGGAAAGCTCCGATTACAAAAGCAAAGAAAACAGCTATTCCTACATTTGTTTGGATCCAATTGCATCCTTTATTGCTGATGCAAATCAAACTACAATCACTTTTCCTGATAAAAAAACTGTTGTAAAATCAACTTCAGAAATTGAAATTGCAACCGAATTAAATCAGTTCTCAAAATCATTTTCGGTATCCGATTTAAACCTCGGATTTGAAACATTAGGATTGTTTGGCTACACAAGTTATGATGCAATTCCGTTATTTGAAGACATTACTTTTACCAATACCGATTTCGATTTGCCTTTGATTCAATACCACTTATTTCGTTATACGATTGTCTTCAATCACTTTAACAACGAATTATTTTTGTTAGAACATTTGCAAGAAAATGAAGTTTCTAATTTGGAGAAAATTCAGGAAATCATCAACAATCGTTCGGTGACACAGTTTAAATTTTCGCTTCAAAACGAAGAAGAATCTAATTTTACAGATGATAATTTTTTAGATATCATCAAAAAAGGACAAGAACATTGTTTTGTTGGCGATGTGTTTCAAATCGTACTTTCTAGAAAATACAAACAACAGTTTAAAGGCGATGAATTCAATGTTTACAGAGCGTTGCGCTCCGTCAATCCGTCGCCCTATTTGTTCTATTTTGATTATGGAAATTTTAAATTATTTGGTTCTTCACCCGAAGCTCAACTTACTATAAACGACCAAAAAGCGATCATCAATCCAATTGCAGGAACATTCAAACGAACAGGAAACGATACAGAAGATGCACTTTTAGCCGAAGCACTTTTGGCTGATTCAAAGGAAAATGCTGAACACATTATGTTAGTCGATTTGGCAAGAAACGACTTGAGCAAATCGAGTAAAAAAGTCGTGGTTGAAAGTTTCAAAAAGATCGAATATTACTCACACGTGATTCATATGGTTTCTAAAGTTAGTGCCGAATTACAACCCGAATACAATCCGATACAAATTTTAGGCGATACTTATCCAGCTGGAACTTTATCTGGTGCGCCAAAACACAAAGCGATGCAATTAATAGATCAATACGAACCACAATCACGCGGATTTTACGGCGGAACGGTTGGAATAATTGGCCTTAACGGCGGATTTAATCACGCGATTTTTATTCGTTCGTTCGTCAGCAGAAATAATCAATTGACCTATCAAGCAGGTTGCGGAATTGTAACAAAATCAGATGTAAACAGTGAATTGAATGAGGTAGAAACTAAACTTTCGGCACTTCGAAAAGCTATTCAACTAGCTCAAAATATATAAATTATGAAGGTATTAGTAGTAGATAATTACGATTCGTTTGTGTACAATATTGTGCATTTGCTTTATGAAATTGGTGTTGCAGAAATTGATGTCGTAAAAAACGATAAACTGGATTTTTCGTATATCAATCAGTACGATAAAATTGTGCTTTCACCTGGACCAGGAATTCCGAAAAATGCTGGAATGATGCCACAATTATTATGTGAATTTTCATCAACCAAAAGCATACTCGGAATTTGTTTAGGTCATCAAGCCATTGCCGAAAATTTTGGCACCGATTTAATCAATTTATCAGAACCACTTCATGGAGTTGCTTCAGAAATTGAAATTGTAAAAGAGGATTATTTATTTGAAAATCTTCCGAAAAATTTTAAGATTGGACATTATCATTCGTGGGTAGTTTCTGAAGCAATTTCAGAGGAACTAGAAGTGCTTGCAAAAGACGAATTAGGAAATATTATGGCATTAAAACATAAAAAATACGATATACGCGGATTACAATTTCATCCTGAATCAATTCTCACAGAAAACGGAAAAACGATACTTACTAATTGGATAAATAATAATTAAACCACATAAAAACATAGAAAAAAAATGTTACATAGCCAAATTCTTTGTTTCACATAGCTATGATTTGCTCCAATAAAGTGTAACGCCTTTTCAAAATTCATAAAATCTATGTTTCTATGTGGTTAAAAAAAAGTCACACTCAAAGCTTAAAATAATTAAAATGAAAACAATCTTAGAACATTTATTCAAACATAAAACCCTAACGAAAGACGAAGCCAAACAAGTGCTTAACGACATCGCTTTAGGAAAATACAACCAAAGTCAGATTGCTTCTTTCCTGACCGTTTTTATCATGCGAAATATTACGCTAGACGAACTCTTAGGTTTTAGAGAAGCATTATTGAACTTGTGCCATAAAATCGATTTATCAGCATACAATCCAATGGATGTTTGCGGCACAGGCGGCGATGGAAAAAATACGTTTAACATTTCAACACTGACTTCTTTTGTAGTTGCTGGAGCAGGAATTCCAGTGGCGAAACATGGAAATTATGGCGTTTCATCTATTTCTGGTTCGTCCAATGTTTTGGAAACTTTAGAAGTAGTTTTTCAAACCGATGAAACTGTTTTGAAACAACAAATTGAAGAAACCAACATTTGTTTTTTACATGCTCCATTATTTCATCCTGCTATGAAAGCCGTTGGTCCAATTCGAAAAGAATTAGGTATTAAAACTTTCTTTAACATGCTCGGACCATTGGTAAATCCTGCGTTTCCAAAAGTACAAATGACTGGCGTTTTTAGTTTAGAATTGGCGCGAATGTATCAGTATTTGTTACAAGAAGAAAACAGTCAATACACCGTAATTTTCGGTTTGGATGGTTTTGACGAAGTAACGCTGACCGACAAAACCAAGTTGATTACCAACAACGGCGAACGTTTTATAGAAGCCAAAGATTTTGGTTTGAAAAACATAACTTTTTCCGAATTGTATGGCGACGAAACTTTGGAAGAAGCCGCAGCAATTTTTACCACAATTATTGACGGAAAAGGAACCGAATCGCAAAATAATGTTGTTTTAGTAAATGCTGCTTTGGCGATTCAAACCTATCATCCAAATCTGAATTTTGAAGAAGCATTTGATCAAGCTAAGGAATCACTTTTCGGATTGAAAGCTAAGAATTCGTTTAACCGATTAAAAGAAATTCAATGAATATTTTAGACACTATAAAAGCACAAAAATTACAAGAAGTAGCACATTTGAAAGCCCAATTTACTTATTCGTTTTTGGAAGAACAACCGTTGTTTAATTCGGCGACGCATTCTTTGAAAAAAGCCATTGAAAGTTCAGTTACTGGTGGAATTATTGCCGAATTCAAAAGAAAATCTCCGGCTAAAGGAAACATAAATCTAGATGCCAATGTGGTTGAAGTGACGCAAGGTTATGCAAATGCAACGGTTTCTGGATTATCTGTTTTGACAGATGTAGATTTTTTCGGTGCAAGAACTAACGACTTTGAATTGGCTCGAAAAAACAACACCATTCCGATGTTGCGAAAGGATTTTATGGTCGATGAATACCAAATCATTCAGTCAAAAGCGATGGGCGCGGACGTGATTTTGTTGATTGCTAAAATTTTGACCAAAAAACAAATGCAATCCTATACCAATTTAGCTCACGAATTAGGAATGGAAGTTTTTCTTGAAACTCAAAACGAAGCCGAGATTTTGGAAAACATGGATTTGAATTTTGATTTAATCGGAATCAACAATCGCAATCTAAATTCATTTGAAGTTTCGGTGGAGAACAGTATAAAATTGGCGCAATTATTACCGAAATCGAGTATTAAAATTGCCGAAAGCGGTATCGATTCTTTAGAAACAATTCAGATTTTACAATCCAATGGATTTCACGGATTTTTAATGGGAGAATATTTTATGAAAGAACAAAATCCAGCAGAAAAATGTAGAAATTTAATACAGCAATTGGTATGCAAATAAAAATCTGCGGAATGAAATTTCCAAAAAATATACTTGAAGTCGGTGCTTTGCAACCCGATTATATGGGATTTATTTTTTACCCAAAATCCAAGCGTTATGTTGGTGAAGATTTTTCTCCTAAATCATTAGAAAAATTACCTGAAAACATAAAAAAAGTTGCGGTTTTTGTAAATGAAGATGTTAATCGAATTATAACAATTCAAAAGCAATTTTCTTTTGATTTTGTGCAATTACACGGAAATGAATCAGTTGCTGAATGTGAAGTTTTAAAAGAAAATAATATCAATGTTATCAAAGTGTTTTCGGTAGACACTTATTTCAATTTTAATGAAGTTATGGCTTATGAAAAGGTTTGTGATTACTTTTTATTTGATACCAAAACTCCGAAATATGGTGGAAGCGGGCAAATATTTGATTGGGAAATATTAGAAAATTATACATTATCCAAACCATTTTTTTTAAGTGGTGGATTAAGTATCTATAACATCGGTAAGATTAAATTTAATAATTATCCGATGTTAGTAGGATTGGATTTCAATAGCAAATTAGAAGATTCAAATACTAAAAAAATTACGGAAGAAGTTAGTGAATTAATAGAAAAAATAAGAAGACGATGAAAACGACTTTACAACCTGATGAAAATGGATTTTATGGCGAATTTGGCGGTGCATTTGTACCCGAAATGTTGTATCCAAACGTATTGGAATTGCAACAAATTTACTTGCAAATTATAGCAACTGAAGACTTTCAGAAAGAGTTTAAATTGTTATTGAAAGATTATGTTGGACGACCAACACCATTGTATTTTTCAAAGAATTTATCGGAGCAATTTCAGGCGCAAATTTATCTGAAAAGAGAAGATTTGAATCACACTGGTGCACACAAAATCAACAATGCAATTGGTCAAGTTTTATTAGCAAAACGATTAAATAAAAAACGGATTATTGCCGAAACTGGCGCAGGTCAACATGGCGTTGCAACGGCTACAGCTTGTGCGTTGTTGGGATTGGATTGCACGATTTACATGGGCGAAATTGACATCGAACGTCAAAAACCAAATGTAGAACGTATGCGTCTTTTAGGTGCAAAAATTCAGCCTGCAACTAGCGGAAGTAAAACGTTAAAAGATGCTACAAATGAAGCCATTAGAGCTTGGATAAACGATCCAGTTGGAACACATTATATCATTGGTTCGGTCGTTGGTCCACATCCGTATCCCGATTTGGTAGCGCAATTTCAATCGGTTATCAGTGAAGAAATCAAAATCCAATTGAAAGAAAAAACAGGCGATGAAAATCCGGATTACGTGGTAGCTTGTCTTGGTGGCGGAAGCAATGCCATTGGTGCTTTTTATCATTTTATCGACAATGGGAAAACTAAATTAATTGCTATTGAAGCTGGCGGTTTAGGCGTTCATTCTGGGAAAACCGCAGCAACAATTGCTTTGGGTAAAAAAGGAATCATTCACGGAAGTAAAACCTACTTAATTCAAACCGATGACGGACAAATTGTAGAACCACATTCGATTTCAGCAGGATTGGATTATCCGGGAATTGGTCCGATTCACTCGTATTTGCATGATACTAAAAAGGCAGAAGTGGTTTCGATTACCGATAATGAGGCGATGCAAGCGGCTTACGATTTGTCTCGAAAAGAAGGAATCATTCCAGCTATTGAATCGGCACATGCATTGGCTTATTTACATAAAATGAAATTGAAAACTACCGATGTTGTGGTCGTGAATTTATCAGGAAGAGGCGACAAAGATTTGGCAACCTTACAAAATTACAGAACAGATGAAAAATAGAATCCAATTCTTATTTGAAACAAAAAAAGAAAACATTTTATCGTTGTATTTTACGGCAGGGTTTCCAAATTTGAACGATACGCTTACCATTTTAAAACATCTTCAAACAAGTGATGTAGACATGATAGAAATTGGATTTCCGTATTCTGATCCATTGGCAGATGGACCAATAATTCAAGAAAGTAGCAATCAAGCAATTGAAAACGGAATGACTTTAAATCTTCTATTCGAGCAATTGCAATCGCTTCGAAGCATCACTCAAAAACCAATTGTATTGATGGGTTATTTGAATGTGGTTTTGCAATTTGGTGAGGCAGCATTCATAGAAAAATGTACTGAAGTTGGTGTTGACGGAATCATAATTCCCGACATGCCTTTACATTATTATCTTTCGAATTTTAAAGATTTATGTGAACAACATCAAGTTTCAAATGTGTTATTGATTACGCCAGAAACTACAGAAGAACGCATAAAGCAATTGGATAGTTATTCGTCGGGATTTATTTATTTGGTTTCGTCAAATAGCATTACAGGAAGCACGAATGCAATTACTTTTCAGACTGATTATTACCAACGCATTCAGAATATGAAGTTACAAAACCCACATTTAATAGGTTTTGGTGTTCATGATAAAAAGACTTTTGGAACGGTTTGTGAATTTGGTTCTGGAGCAATTATTGGAAGTGCTTTTATCAAACATTTGAGTGAAAATGGAACAACTAAAGATTCTATTGAGGGATTTGTCAATGGAATAAAGATTTAATACTAGTTCTAGTTACTTTGTTAATCAGAAGTTAATGCGGATTTTTAAATAATCTTCTTTTCTATCTTTATCAAAACTTAAATAAAGATGAAGAAAATCTTTTTACAAATTGTCCTCTTTTCATTTTCAATTTCATATGCTCAAGAAGGTAAAAACAAAGAGCAGGAAAAAATTATTGAGGAGTTTTTAACCAATTGTGCTCAACGCTACAATTACAATACAAGAATGTCAGATTGGCAAAATTGTTTGGATAATGGATTAGCAAAAGATAGCACAATTGCTTATTTATGGCAACAAAAAGCAATGCCTTATTTTAAAGCAAGAAAATATGAAATTGGGATGCCTTTTCTAGACAAAGCGGTTTATTACAATGCTGAACGATGGCAACCTTATCGAGGTTTTATGAAATGCATTTTCTCTAAATCATACAAAGATGCCATTGAAGATTTAGAAGATTGCAAGAAAAAATTTGGAAATCAATATGTTATGGATCATACGTATGATTTTTATATTGCCCTTTCCTATTTACAATTAAATGAATTTGAAAAAGCAGAGAAAATTCTTCAAAATTATGTTGATGAAATTTATAAAAATCGCGATAAACTAGAACATCCAACAGCTTATTTCTATCTAGGAATTGCAAAATTTGAATTGAAAAAATTTGATGAAGCCATTGCTGTTTTTGACAAAGCCTTAAAAGTTTATCCTAATTTTTCTGATGTAAAATTCTATAAAGCAATCTGTTTGGTGAGAAAAGACAAAATAGAAGAAGCAAAAATACTATTAAAAGAGTCTGAAGAAGATTATAAAATTGGTTACAAGTTAAATGAAGATAATACCATTTATGAAACTTATCCTTATCAGAAAAAATGGGACAAACAATAACATCTATCAAACGATAACAAATGTTTATGATTTGATTGATTCTAAAAATTAGAATTCTATTTATCTTTGCAAAAGATTTTCAAAATCTAAAATTTTATATCTAATAGCTAAAAATTAAAGAATATGTATCCAGAAGAAATGGTAAAACCAATGCGAGCAGAACTTTCTGAGGCAGGTTTTCAAGATTTATACAGCGCAGAAGAAGTAAAAAATGCAATTAAAACAGAAGGAACGACGCTTGTAGTTGTAAATTCAGTTTGTGGTTGTGCTGCAAGAAATGCTCGTCCTGGAGCAAAAATGAGTTTGGACGGAGCAAAAAAACCAGATCATTTAGTAACGGTTTTCGCTGGTGTAGATAAAGAAGCAGTTGATGCTGCAAGAGAAGAGATGTTTCCATTTCCTCCATCATCACCAAGTATGGCTTTGTTTAAAAATGGTGAATTAGTTCACATGTTAGAACGCCATCACATTGAAGGTCGTCCTGCTGAAATGATTGCGGAAAACTTGAAAGACGCTTACGCTGAATTTTGCTAAAAAATAAAAATCCTTTCGTTGAGAGGATTTTTTTTTGTTTTGACGCAACCTTTTTAAGGTTTTACTATCTACAAATAAAATGTCTAAAATTGTTTAATCGAAATCTAAAAACCATTGAAACATCTATTTAAAACATTTGTACTTGTAGTTGCTTTTTTATCCTTTCAATGTTCTAGCTCTGATAATAATTCAAATGATGAAGTAATTACACAACCAATATTAGATGCAAAAAAAACTGAAATAATAAATTATATAAACAGTTTTGATTGCTCAGGAAGTTGTAACTATATTGCCTTTGGGAGCAAACCTTGTGGTGGACCAAAAGAATATTTACTTTTCTCAAGTTCAGTAAATCTAATACAATTACAGCAAATGGTTTCAGAATATAATGAATTGGATCATCAACACAACATACAAACGAATGCTATTTCAGATTGTACTGTTGTATCACCACCAAATTCAGTTGAATGTGTAAATGGTGATTGTTTGGTTATAAATTAAGAATTGCTATGGAGTTGAAACCCTTTCAATTAAAAAATTGTTAGGGTTTTTTTATGAAATTTGGTAGTTCAAAAATAACCTTTTGCTCTACAAATACGTTTAAGATTTCGTATTCTTCTTCTGAATAATTTTCTTTAAATTGATTATTTAAAATAGATTTTACAAACTCCTTAATTTTTAAATCAACAAAAGAAATATTCAATTCATTATCTCCAATTTTTATTTTCCAATTAGAATCATTATTTTCAATTTCGAGAATTGGATTCACAACTAAATAGGAAGAATCACTTGGATATGTTTTTTGCAATAGTGCATATAATCCACTTATTACTTTTTTAGTATTTATTGAGGTTAAACATACTTTATGAGCACAATTCATGATTACATCATAATTACATTTTAAAGTACAATTTCCTGGTTTTCCCCAAATAATTTCGTTTTGCTCAGAAAAACATCCCCATGAACCTGGACCTGTTGGACCATAAATTCCAACGGTTGGCGTATTAAAACTTCCAGCAACATGAGTTATTCCTGCATCATTCCCAATATGAAATAATGCTCCAGCCATGGCGTCACCAACATCGTGTAAATCGCCAGTAACTAATTCAATATGTGGATATTTTTTTGATAATAATTCTACAGGATTTGGATCTTCTTTTCCTAAAATAATTTTACAATTTAATGATGGAAATAATTCAAAAAGCTCTTCTATTAAATCGGCATAATTTTTTGTTGGCCAAATTTTCAATAGAAATCCTGCGCCAGGATGAATAGTATAAAATGGATTTTCAAAATTTGTATTTCTCTCAAAATAAGGAAATCCTTCGTTTTTATTTGAAATCTTATTATGAAATCTTGCAATCGCATCTATATAATGTTGAATAGAATGTTGCTTAACTTTCTTCCCAGTAATATAATTTATTTGTTTGAAAGTTCTATCAAAAACCGGGTAATTTCCTAGTTCAATTACCTTGTCAAATTTATCTTCGTGAAGTTTAATTTCTTTTTCATCAACCACATTTATTCCTTGTAAATGTTTGCTAAAAAACGAAACTAATCTTGAACTAACTGCAAAAGTTACATTATCCGAAACTGCTTTTAATTTATAAATTGATGGTAAAGTGAAAAAAATATCACCTAAACCACCATAGCTTTTATAGATTAAAACATTTCCTAAACTATTATCAGAAATAGGTTTTTCAGAAGAAAATACAGTAGAAACTTTATCCCAAAAAGCCATAGGAGTTTCCTTCATTTCCTTTCTTGCTTTTTCAATATCATTTGGATAAAAATCAAAAGACCAAGTTCCAACTTTATCATTTGTAATCAATTCGCAACCCGATAAAAATGCTTCTGCGGCTAATCTACCAGAAGGTTCTGGCCAAAATGGCTTGATGAAAAAAGTTTTAGTTTTTCCTAAAATTTTAATTACCTCATCATTAGGAATTGGTTCTTTAAAAATAACATTGTTTGGAATATCGCAATTAAGTTTGTTTTCACCATAAACTACAAACTCTTTTTTAGGATTTTCTTTTACAAAATCTATAAATTCATATCCTCCTTTTAATTTACTTAATTCACCAAAAAAAGGAATAGTTTCTTCTTTAACTTCTGAAATTGAAATTTTATCAACTTCAACTGTTGGTGGCATAATTAAATGATTTGTAACGGCTTCGCCAAAAAAATCGAAATGAGATTGGTAGTGATTTGGCGATTGAAAAACATTAAACTTGGAATTCAAGAATAAATTTCTAAACAAATGAAATTTATCTGTATGACAGCAATTCCTGATGTTCCAATCAACCGTACAAAGAATGTTTCTTCTCACACAAAAATTGTAATCATACTCAACCTTCACATAAGAAATAGTGTTATCAATTAAAAAATTTACTAATTCTAATTCATATTGACATCTTGATGTGCTATTCAGAATTACTAAATCTGCATTTAAAATTGCCGTTTTAGTATCATTAAAACTTTGTAATAAATCGACATTGACAACATAACCCAACTCACATCCTAATTGGACAAGTTGGGTTATAGTCAATTCTGCACCTCTTTTTAGATTAAGAGAAGTGTCGTGTAAAAATAAAATCTTTTTCAAATTTTATCCTCCATAATAGCCATCATCATAATAGCCGTCATCGTAGTAACCATCGTCATAATAGCCATCATCATAATATCCGTCATCATAGTAACCATCATCGTAGTAACCGTCGTCATAATAGCCATCATTATAACTATCATCAGAAGAACATGATGATACTAAATTTCCAGTTATTAAAATTGCAGATGTAGCTAAAATAACTTTACCTGAGCTTTTCAAAAAATTACGTCTATTCATAATTATCTGCTTTAAGTTTCCACAAATATATTTTAATTGAACAATCTACCTAAATTTTACCCTACTTTTTTTAAAAAAAATTTTACATTTGTTCCCGAATTCTTCCAATTAGAATTCAAAATATATTTCTCACTTAAAACGTTTATAGCATGCAACTGTACAACACCTTAAGCGCAGAAGAAAGAGCTCAATTAATTGATGAAGCCGGACAACAACGTCTTACATTATCTTTCTATGCGTATGCCAAAATTGAAGATCCCAAAAAATTTCGCGACGATTTATTTATCGAATGGAACAAACTCGACGCACTTGGTCGAACTTATGTAGCCAAAGAAGGAATTAATGCTCAAATGAGTGTTCCAGCCGAAAACTTCGAAGCTTTTAGAGAAACTTTAGAAGCTTATGATTTTATGCGAGGCATTCGTTTGAATGTAGCTGTAGAACACGACGATCATTCATTTTTAAAACTAACCGTAAAAGTCCGTGATAAAATTGTGGCTGATGGTTTAAACGACGAAACTTTTGATGTAACTAACATCGGTGTGCATTTAAAAGCAAAGGAATTCAATCAAATATTAGAAGACCCAAATACTATTGTAGTTGATTTTAGAAATCACTACGAAAGCGAAATCGGACATTTTAAAGGTGCCATTACTCCAGATGTAGAAACTTTTAGAGAAAGTTTACCTATTATCAATGAACAATTAAAAGACTTTAAAGAAGATAAAAACCTTGTGATGTATTGCACTGGAGGAATTCGTTGTGAAAAAGCATCAGCCTATTTTAAACACCAGGGTTTTAAAAATGTATTTCAGTTAGAAGGCGGAATTATCAATTATGCCAAACAAATCAAAGAAGAAAATATTGAAAGTAAATTCATTGGAAAGAACTTTGTTTTCGACCACAGATTAGGCGAAAGAATAACCGATGATATCGTTTCTCAATGCCATCAATGTGGAAAACCTTGCGATAATCACACTAATTGTTTAAATGATGGTTGCCACTTATTATTCATTCAGTGTGACGAATGTAAAGCCGCAATGGAAAATTGTTGTTCTACAGAATGTTTAGAAATTACACATTTACCATTAGCGGAACAAGTAAAACTTCGAAGAGGAATACAAGTGGGTAATAAAGTGTTTAGAAAAGGAAAATCGGAGAATTTGAAATTCAAACATTCTGGCGAACTTTCAGATAAACCTTTAGCTGTTGCAAATAAAACTAATGATATTCGTCAAAAGATAAAAGTAAAAAAAGTACTTCTTGGAAACGTTCAACATTATTATGTAAAAGCACAAGTTGCTCTTTTTACTATTGAAAATAACGAATTAAATGTTGGTGATAAAATTTTAATATCTGGACCAACAACAGGAAATCAAGAGTTAGTTTTAGAAAAAATGTTGGTAAACGGAAGCGAAAATTCCACAGCAAAAATTGACGATAAAGTTACTTTCGAAGTGCCTTTTAGAGTAAGATTATCAGATAAATTATTTAAAATTATTTCGTAAATAGTTTACATTCAAATTTATAAATTCCAAATTTCAGCTACTAATTTTGTTGAGATTTGGAATTTGTTTTTTGAAATTTATTTATTGGAATTTATTTTATAAAAATACTATCTTTACCAATTAATCGTTTTAAGAATTTAAGTTGCATAAGCAACAATCTAAATATATTATGGCTTGTACAAACTGTTCAACCGGAACCAAAGATGGAACACCGCGTGGATGTAAAAATAATGGGACTTGCGGCACCGATAGCTGCAATAAACTAACCGTTTTTGATTGGTTAGGAAATATGACTTTACCAAGTGGTGAAGCACCTTTTGATTGTGTTGAAGTTCGTTTTAAAAATGGTAGAAAAGAATTTTATAGAAACACCGAAAAACTAACTTTAAGCATAGGCGACATAGTTGCTACTGAAGCTTCTCCTGGTCACGATATTGGGATTGTTACTCTTACAGGTGAACTAGTTAAAGTTCAAATGAAGAAAAAAGGAGTAAACCATACAAGTACTGAAATTGCAAAAGTATATAGAAAAGCATCTCAAAGAGATATTGACATTTGGAGTGAAGCTCGTGATAAAGAAGAACCTATGAAGGTTAAAGCTCGTGAAATTGCAATTTTTCTTAAACTTCAGATGAAAATTTCTGATATTGAATTTCAAGGAGATGGTTCAAAAGCTATTTTTTATTACACCGCAGAAGACAGAGTTGATTTTCGTCAATTAATAAAAGAGTTTGCCCAAACTTTCAAAACTAGAATAGAAATGAAACAAGTAGGTTTTCGTCAAGAAGCATCTCGTCTTGGTGGAATTGGTTCTTGTGGAAGAGAGTTGTGTTGCTCTACATGGTTAACAGATTTTAGAAGTGTAAATACTTCTGCTGCACGTTACCAACAATTATCTTTAAATCCTCAAAAATTAGCAGGACAATGCGGAAAATTAAAATGTTGTTTAAACTATGAATTAGACACTTATCTTGATGCTTTAAAAGATTTTCCAGATTTTGACACCAAGTTACACACTGAAAAAGGTGATGCTATTTGTCAAAAACAAGATATTTTTAAAGGATTAATGTGGTTTGCATATACTGATAATTTTTCTAATTGGCATGTTTTAAAAATTGAACAAGTAAAAGAAATTATTGTCCAAAACAAGCAAAAAATAAGAGTTTCATCTCTTGAAGATTTTGCTATTGAAGTTATTGTTGAACAAGAAGCAAACTTTAATAATGCCATGGGACAAGAAAGTTTAACTCGTTTTGATCAACCTAAAAAGAGTAAGAATAAAAACAAGAACAGAAACAAAAATAAAGTTCAAGGACAAAACCCAAACCAAAATCCAAACCAAAAACAAAATCCACAAGGACAAAAGCGAACTGAGGAAGGAAATCAAAATCAAGGACAAAATCAAAAACCTCAAAATAAAAGACCAATAATTATCAAAAAAAATGAAGATAAAAAGTAGTATCCTTTTTTTATTAGTCATCATTTTATTCATTTCTTGCGATGAAAAACGTGTTTTTGACGAATATAAATCTGTTGGAAATGCTTGGCATAAAGATAGTATTGTTGCTTTCAAATTACCACAATTAGATAAAGCAAAAAAATACAATTTGTATGTTAATATTAGAGATAATAATGATTACCCATTTAATAATTTATTTCTAATTGTTTCTATGGAACAACCTAATAAAAAGATTCTAGTAGATACATTAGAATATCAAATGGCTAATCCAGATGGAACACTTATGGGCGATGGCTTTTCAGATGTAAAAGAAAGTAAATTATTTTATTCTCAAAAACAGTTCAATCTTAAAGGCGATTATAAAGTTAAAATTCAACATGCAGTAAGACAATCTGGAAAGATTGCTGGTGTTGAAACTTTAAACGGAATTACGGAAGTTGGTTTTAGAGTTGAATCTTTAGATTAAAAGTTATGACACAAACTAAAAAAAATACAACAGTTAAAGATATAAAATACTATTCAAGAAAATTTTGGAGATTATTTTTTTATACCATTGGTGGAATTTTTCTCTTCTTTCTTTTTGCTTCATGGGGTTTGTTTGGAGCAATGCCTTCTTTTGAAGATTTAGAAAATCCAGAATCTAATTTAGCAACAGAAGTCATTTCATCAGATGGAGTTACTTTAGGGAAATTCTATAATGAAAACAGAACTGCAATCAAATATCAAGATTTACCAAAATCACTAGTTGATGCCTTAGTTTCAACAGAAGACGAACGCTTTTATCAACACTCTGGAATTGATGCTCGAAGAACTTTTGGTGCTGCTATTAAACTTGGAAAAGATGGAGGTGCAAGTACCATTACACAACAATTAGCAAAAAATTTGTTTCATGGTGAAGGTTCTAAATTTTTGCTTTTTAGAATGATTCAAAAGGCCAAAGAATGGATAATCGCTGTTCGATTAGAAAGACAATATACTAAAAGTGAAATCATTGCGCTTTATTTTAATCAAATTGATTTTGTTAATGGAGCTGTTGGAATTCGTTCAGCTTCAAAAGTATATTTCAATAAAGAACCAAGAGACTTGACTATTGAACAAAGCGCTACATTAGTTGGAATGCTTACAAATCCTTCTCGTTTCAATCCAAAAAGATTCCCAGAAAGAGCTATTGAAAGACGAAATATCGTTCTTAAACAAATGGTTCGAAATAATAAATTAGAAGAATCTGCTAAAGTTCTTTTACAAAAAAAACCACTTGTTTTAGATTTTCATCCAGAAAGTCATCAAGAAGGAACAGCTACTTATTTTAGAGAATACCTTCGTGATTATATGAAAAACTGGGTAAAAGAAAATAAAAAACCTGATGGCGAAGAGTATGATGTTTACAGCGATGGTTTAAAAATTTACACCACAATCGATTCTAAAATTCAGGAATATGCAGAAGAAGCTGTGAAGGCTCACATGGAAAATCTTCAAAAAGAATTTTGGGCACAACAAAAAAATAATAAAAATGCTCCTTTTGTAAATATCACAAAAGCTGAAACCGATAAAATCATCAATCAAGCAATGAAAAACTCTGAACGTTGGAGAGTTTTAAAAGCCGATGATAAATCTGATGAAGAAATTATTGCGTCCTTCAGCAAAAAAACAAAAATGACAGTTTTCACTTGGAAAGGCGAAAAAGATACTGTCATGACACCTTTAGATTCTATTAGATATTACAAACATTTCCTTCAATCAGGATTAATGTCAATGGAACCACAAACGGGACATGTTAAAGCATGGGTTGGAGGAATCAACTATAAATATTTTCAATACGATCACGTTGGTCAAGGCGCGCGTCAAGTAGGTTCAACTTTCAAACCTTTTGTTTATGCTACTGCTATCGAACAACTTGGAATGTCGCCTTGCGATACTATTATTGATGGACCATTCATGATTAGAAAAGGACGTCATCACGTAACCGAAAATTGGGAACCACGAAATTCTGATCATAAGTATAGAGGAATGGTTCGTTTAAATCAAGCATTAGCGCTTTCTATAAATACTGTTTCGGCAAAACTTATTGACAAAACAGGTCCAGAAGCAGTAGTAGAATTAACTCATAAACTTGGTGTAAAAACAGAAATTCCTGTACAACCAGCCATTGCTCTTGGCGCAGTAGACATAACCGTTCACGATATGGTTGCCGCTTACAGTACATTTGCAAATCAAGGAGTTTATGTAAAACCTCAATTCATTTCTAGAATAGAAGACAAAAACGGAAACATCATTTATGAACCAGTTCCAGAGAATCACGATGTTTTAAACAAAGATATTGCTTTTGCTGTTGTAAAACTTCTTGAAGGAGTTACAGAACATGGTTCTGGACAACGCCTTCGAACAGACGGTGGAGGTTCTGGAGATAATCGCTGGACAGGTTATCCTTATCAATTCAAAAATCCAATCGCAGGAAAAACTGGTACAACTCAAAATCAATCTGATGGTTGGTTTATAGGAATGGTTCCAAATCTTGTAACTGGAGTTTGGGTTGGTTGTGAAGATCGTTCTGCCCGATTCAATAGCATTACATACGGTCAAGGTGCAACTGCTGCACTACCAGTTTGGGGTTATTTCATGAAAAAATGTTATGCCGATAAATCTCTCCAAATTTCAACGTCCGAATTTGAAGGTCCAGAAAACATGACCATAAATGTTGATTGTATAGGTAAATCAAGATATTCTAATGGTGGAAGTAGTGGAAAAAGTAACGATTCAACGGCAGTCGATCAGCCAGAAGAAGAACAAAATACCGAAGAGTTCGAGTTATAGAAGCCATTTCCCGTTCAAAACTATAACTTTTTTGGTCTTCGATTGAGTACATTTCGATAAGCTCAACCTAAAGCAACAGAAAAGTTTAGAAACAATATATAAGTTATTGAAAAATATAAAAATCATTGATTCGATATGATTAATAAAAAAGTAAACTCAGTTCAAGAAGCACTTCAAGGTATTGAAGATAACATGACTATAATGTTAGGCGGTTTTGGGCTATGTGGAATTCCAGAAAACTCTATTGCAGAATTAGTTAAAAAAGGAACAAAAAATCTGACTTGTATTTCAAATAATGCAGGAGTTGATGATTTCGGATTAGGATTGTTATTACAACAAAAGCAAATCAAAAAAATGATTTCTTCCTATGTTGGTGAAAATGCCGAGTTTGAACGTCAAATGCTCTCCGGAGAATTAGAAGTCGAATTAATTCCGCAAGGAACACTTGCCGAACGTTGTCGTGCAGCACAAGCAGGAATTCCTGCTTTTTTCACACCTGCAGGTTATGGAACTGAAGTTGCTATTGGAAAAGAAATTCGTGAATTTAACGGAAAAATGCACGTAATGGAACACGCTTTCAAGGCCGATTTTTCTATTGTAAAAGCATGGAAAGGCGACGAAGCAGGTAACTTAATATTCAAAGGAACAGCCAGAAATTTCAATCCATCAATGTGTGGAGCAGGAAAAATAACTATTGCCGAAGTAGAAGAATTACTTCCAGCAGGAAGCTTAAATCCTAATGAAATTCACATTCCAGGAATATTAATTCAAAGAATCTTCCAAGGCGAAAAATTTGAAAAAAGAATTGAGCAACGTACCACTCGTAAAAGAGCATAATCATGGCATTAGATAAAAACGATATAGCAAAAAGAATAGCTAAAGAAGTAAAAGATGGCTATTATGTAAACTTAGGAATTGGTATTCCAACATTGGTTGCTAATTATGTTCGCACTGATATTTCTGTTGAATTTCAGAGTGAAAACGGCGTTCTAGGAATGGGACCATTTCCATTTGAAGGCGAAGAAGATGCCGATTTAATCAACGCGGGGAAACAAACTATCACCACTTTACCAGGAGCGAGTTTTTTCGATTCGGCTTTTAGCTTCGGAATGATCCGTGGTCAACACGTAGATTTAACAATTCTTGGTGCGATGGAAGTTTCAGAAAATGGTGACATCGCCAACTGGAAAATCCCAGGAAAAATGGTAAAAGGAATGGGTGGTGCCATGGATTTAGTTGCTTCTGCAGATAATATTATCGTTGCCATGATGCACGTCAATAAAGCAGGCGAAAGTAAAATTCTTAAAAAATGTACGCTTCCTTTAACTGGTGTTGGTTGCGTTAAAAAAGTAGTAACCGAATTAGCCGTTTTAGAAATCACTCCAAAAGGTTTCAAATTATTAGAACGTGCTCCAGGAGTTTCTGTAGAACATATCATTGCATCAACCGAAGCAGAATTAATCATTGATGGTGAAATTCCTGAGATGATGATTGATTAGTTTTAATTTCAAGGCTACTTAATAGATGAATAATGAATTTTCAGCGAGTACTACTAATAGCTATCTTAATTATTTTTATAATAGCTTTTCCTTTCTTTTCAATTCCATATTTTGAAACAGACTTAATTACAAGATTTTATTTTAAATATGTTTTAATTCCATTTACTTTATTCGTACTCTACTTTATTTCGATAAAAAGAAAATCTTTTTTTGTAAATATTACAAATTATCTAAAAAAGATATTACTAATAATTACTTCCCTAACTATTGTAAATATATTTTTTTTATTATTATTTATTTCTTTGACAACCATAATAAATTGTTACATAGGTAAATCTACGAACATTGAAATTAAATCTAAAGTTTTAGATACCAAATACTCAATTGGAAAAACTGGTCGAAAACGATACTATATTACCTTTGAAGATGAAAAATTAGGATATATCAAAGATTTTGAAGTTTATAAAAAATATAAAAAAAATGAGTTGTTTGTAAAAAAAATGAAATCGGGAAGTTTAGGATTATTGTACTCTAAAAATTAAGGACTCTTCTTAATTTCCAAATATTCAATAATCACAGGTGAAGCATGAGTGAAACTTGGAAATTGCTCTACAATACTCACAGCTCGTTTTTTATTCAATTTATAAGTCAAATCAAATTCCGTTGTAAATAAAATTGCAGATAAAAACGGATTATTTATAAATTCCAACAACCTATCAAAAGCTTTATCAATGAAATGAATTTCAATAATTTCCTTCTTTTGAAATTTGAATTTTAACTCTAATTTCAAAACATTTTCATCAACTATCGGACGAACATAAATATTCATCAATTCCGTATTTCCGATGGTTTTTGCTAAGGTTAATTTAGCAAAAGTTCCATCATCTAAACTGGTTTTGACTTTGGTGTAAAATTCTGAAAATGTTTCTTTAAAAGGCATTTAATTGATTTTGAAAGCCACTGATTCACTGATTAATTGTAGTAATCTGTGAATCTGTTGCTAGTTGTTTTTATAAGTTAGCAAAGAAATCATTTCCTTTATCATCAGTAATAATAAAAGCTGGAAAATCTTTAACTGTAATTTTTCTCACGGCTTCCATTCCGAGTTCCTCGAAATCTACAACCTCAACTTTCAAAATATTATCTTGGGCTAAAATCGCAGCTGGTCCACCAATGGAACCTAAATAGAAACCACCATACGTTTTACAAGCTTCCATAACTTCTTTGGTTCTATTTCCTTTAGCAAGCATAATCATACTTCCGCCAGCTTTCTGGAACTCTTCTACATAAACATCCATTCTTCCTGCTGTTGTTGGTCCAAAACTTCCTGAAGGCATTCCGTCTGGAGTTTTTGCTGGTCCAGCATAATATACTGGATGATTTTTAAAATAATCTGGCATTGGTTTACCTGAATCTAAAAGTTCTTTAATTTTTGCATGAGCAATATCTCTAGCAACGATTAAAGTTCCGTTTAATTTCAAACGTGTTTTAATTGGATATTTAGATAATTCAGCTAAAATTTCTACCATCGGACGATTCAAATCTACCTCAACTGCAGCTTCCAAATGTGGCGGAACTGCTGGTAAAAATTGTTGCGGATTTACCTCTAATTGCTCTAAGAAAACTCCATCTTTAGTAATCTTTCCTTTAATATTTCTGTCGGCAGAACACGAAACTCCTAATCCAACTGGACAAGAAGCAGCATGACGTGGCAAACGAATTACACGAACATCATGCGCAAAATATTTACCTCCAAATTGTGCTCCAATAGCACTTTCTTGGCAATATTGCAATACTTTTTGTTCCCATTCTAAATCACGAAAAGCTTGACCTGACATATTCCCTGTTGTTGGAAGATTATCAAAATATCCTGCAGACGCTTTTTTCACAGCTGCTAAATTTGCTTCAGCAGAAGTTCCACCAATCACCAAAGCTAAATGGTATGGCGGACAAGCAGAAGTTCCTAAATCTTTAATTTTTTCGCGAACAAACTCTTCCATTGATTTTTCATTCAACAACGATTTTGTCTTTTGATATAAAAATGTTTTGTTTGCAGAACCACCACCTTTTGTTAAAAATAAAAACTCGTATGAAGCACCTTTTTTGGCATAAATATCAATTTGAGCAGGCAAATTTGAACCTGAATTTTTTTCTTCAAACATCGAAATCGGAACAATTTGCGAGTAACGAAGATTCTTGTTTTGAAACGTGTTGAAAATACCTTTTGACAACCATTCGGCATCATCAACTCCTGTAAAAACACTTTCGCCTTTTTTTGCCATTACAATTGCTGTTCCAGTATCTTGACAAGATGGCAACTGACCTTCAACAGCCACTGATGCATTTTGTAACAAATTATAAGCTACAAATCGATCGTTATCGGTAGCTTCTGGATCGTTTAAAATATTGTTTAACTTTTGCAAATGCGCTGTTCGCAACATAAATGAAACATCGTTCATGGCTTCTTGCGCCATCAATTCTAACGCTTTTGGATCGACGGTTAGAATTTCTCTATCGCCAAATTGCTCTACTTTTACGTAGTCTGAAGTAAGTTTTTTGTATTGTGTATCGTCTTTTAAAATCGGATACGGATCTTGATATATAAAGTCCATTGTGAAATATTTTTGAAGTGTAAAGTTAAGGATAACCTGCAAGGTTTCCAAAACCTTGTAGGTTTGTTTATTGAAGTTTTAACATTATGCCTTCAAATCCAATAAGATCTTTTAATATTTCTTATTAGAAAGTAAATTTTTAATAATTAAGAATAAAGCGAATATTAATAATATAAATCCTGATGCAAATTCAAAACTGTTAAATTCTCCTGGAAAAATTAAATCCGAATAATTCTTGTTTGTCAACATTTTTTCCTTTACTTTTTCCCGAAACTAAATGACAAAATTTATTTCCTGCTCTTTCAACATAAATTTTTCCGTTATATTCTAATTTACAAAATCCTCTTCGTGATGATATATTATTACAATTTTTTGGAGCTTCAATAACATTTAAAGTAATTTCAAATCCGTTTTTATGTATGTCATAGTCAACTAAGTTTCCCCAAATAGTCATACTGGAAATGAATAGTATTAAAAAGCCACCTAATAAAAGTAAATTATTATTAATGAAATTCTTCAATGCTACAAAAATTAAAAATGTTATTAATAAAATTATATTTTAGAATAAAGCACTAAAGAAACAATTGCTATAAATACTAAACCTATCAAAGAATTATCTTTTTGAATAACTTCATCAAATGATTTTGTTCCTAAATTAATTATCCAAATTAAAACATTACCCACAAAATGACAAATTATATGGAAGAAATCATACATGATGATGCTATTTTAAAAAAACCAACTAGCCACAAAAATTGCAGTAATCACACAAATTACATCTACTAAAAGCATTGTTCCTAAAGCATATCGGGTGTTTTTTATATTAACAGATCCAAAATAAACTGCAATAACATAGAACGTACTTTCGGCACTACATTGAAAAATAGAACTCAATCTTGCTGTCATTGAATCGGCACCAAATGTGTTCATCGAATCAATTAGAAATCCGCGTGAACCAGCAGAACTAAATGGACGAAGCAATGCAACAGGTAAAGCGTCAGTAATTTCTTTCGCCACACCCAAATTTGAAAAAACAAAAGCAATCCAGTTGCTAATAATTTCAAATAAACCACTATTTCTAAACAACGAAATAGCAACTAACATTCCTAAAACATAAGGAAAAATAGTGACTCCAGTTTTAACGCCATTATTTGCTCCAACCACAAATGCTTCGTAAACAGTGGTATTTGCTTCGGTAAATTTCTTTTCTTTTACAAATGATAATATTAATGTGAAAACAATAATTACAACCAAAATCAAAGCGGAAAGATTTGAAGTAAAATAATTTTTACCTATTAAATCCAAATGATTTACATACATCAATAAACCAATAATTGCACCTATCAATCCCATTAATCCTGCAACCAAAGACGCACTTTTGAAGTTGATTTTTTGTTTAATTCCTACAATTAAAAACGCAGCAATGGTTCCTATAAATGAGGTAATGATACATGGCAACATGACATCTGCAGGATTTGCAGCACCAGCAGCAGCACGATATCCAATAATTGAAGTTGCAATTAACGTAAGTCCAGAAGCGTGTAAACACATGAACATGATTTGTGCATCACTTGCTTTGTCTTTTTCTGGATTTATTTCTTGTAAACTCTCCATGGCTTTTAATCCAAATGGTGTTGCAGCAGAATCTAATCCTAGAAAATTGGCTGCAAAATTTAAAGTCATATAAGAAATTGAAGGATGATTTTTTGGAATACTCGGAAAAACTTTTACAAAAACTGGGCTTAATATCTTTGCCAATTTTTGTGATGCGCCAGATATAATTAAAAGTTCCATCAAACCACAGAAGAAAGCCAAATAAGCCATAAGTGGTAAAATCAAATCGAGCAAAGTGCTTTTACAAGTTGGCAATAATCCATCTGATTTTTGAACTCCACTGTAAACTTTAACCGTTTGATTGTTGTAAACATAAGTACTATCAGCATTTAAAGTATCTCTATTTACAACATACGTTTTGTCATCAGATTTTTGAATACTGTCTTTAATAAAAACTGGAATGTCTTTTAAATATTTCTCGGAAATTAATATTTTGTCATCTTTCTTGCCGTTCAAAACATAATCAATAGTATAGCTATTTCCTGAAAACAAACTGAAAACAACAAAAATAATTGACGAAATAAAGATTACTAACCAAAATCTACTTAATACCATAATTTGTTTTTTTGTAAATATACTTATTCAATTGCAATGTCGAAAATCAATTGCAATATCAATATTAAACGTGGATTATTTCATCATCAATTAGTAAATCTTCTTTTCTGAAGCGAAGGAAAACTTGCGCAACAGCAATAACATCTTTTTCGCAATAGGTTACAATTCTATCAATATCTTTTTCTACATAAAAAACATGACCTACTTGACTTCCGTCGATGTCGCCTTTTGGAGAAGGTATTCCGAGAATTTTGGTCAGTAATTTTAAGGAAGTAAAATGTTTGTAATCACCAAATTTCCATAATTCTAAAGTATCTAAATGTTGAATTTCCCATGGCTTTTTTCCGAACAAATTGAGCTTATTCGGAATGGTAACTTGGTTGATAATCATGCGTCGAGCTATAAATGGAAAATCGAATTCTTTAGCATTATGTCCGCAAAGAATGTTTTGTGAACCATCAAAATGATTATTTAGCAAATTATTGAAATCTAATAAAATTTTCTTTTCTTCTCCAAAAAGGGAAGTTACTCTAAAGTTTCGAATGTCTCCCTTTGTTACAAAATAACCCACAGAAATACAGATTATTTTACCAAACTCTGCCCAAATTCCTGCTCTGTCATAAAACTCTTCGGCTGAGAATTCTTCTTTGCGTTGGTATTGTGTTTTTTGTTCCCAAAGTTGTTTCATTTCGTCATCAAGTGAATTGAAATTTTCTTCTAATGGAACAGTTTCTATATCAAGAAATAGGATGTTGTCTAGTTTTATTTTTTCTATCATTTTTTTTAATCTCTGTTTGAACTAAAATATATAGTTGTATTGTATGCTTCTCTTCTCAGAACAAGTTCACTTTCAGTAATTTTTAAAATATCCCAAGTGATTTTCAAATCATTTTGAATGGTAATAATTGATTTATTTTCATTTGAGAACTTCCATGTACCATATTCTTCTTCAATAGCTGTACCATCACTAAATAAACCATTTTTACTAAAAAGATACCTTGACTTTAAAATCCTTTTTATTTTTTTCTTTAATTCAGGTGTTTGTTCGGCAGTAGTTTTATAGTCAATTACAAACCATTTTTTTGCAATTTGCTCTAAAGTAGCATAGACAGGTTCGGTTTGAGTTGAATTAATTTCTTGACATTGAGAATACCCAAATGATAAAAAGAAAACTATGTGAAGCCATATTTTATTCATAAAATAAATTTTAATTAAACGAATATAATATAAACTTATAATTATTTTTAAAAAATAACTAAAAACTAAAACAAACTTTGTTGATTGCTGGGTGTTTCGTGTTCAATAAGCCATTTTTTTCGCCATAAACCACCAGCGTAACCTGTAAGTGAACCATCTGTTCCAATAACTCTATGGCATGGAACCACAATCCAAAGTGGATTTTTACCGTTAGCTGATGCTACAGCTCGAATGGCTTTTACATCACCAAGTTTTTTTGATAAATCGAGATAAGATATGGTTTTTCCAAAAGGAATATTGAGTAATTCCTGCCATACTTTTTGTTGAAAATCGGTACCTTTTGGATTTAACTTAAACGTGAAATCGGTTCGTTTTCCTTCAAAATATTCTTGAAGTTGCGATACTGCTTCTTTAAGTTCGTTTGGAATTGTTTCAGAAATTTGACCTTCTGATAAAACTGACCCGAGAGCAATGCTCGAACTGGCGCAGCTAATTATAGAAATTCCGTTTTCATCGCCAACAATTTTGGTGATTCCGAGTGGTGAATTTATGAAGGCAGTTTGCATTTGATAAAAATACAACTTTTACTTAATTGTGTATTATTTTGAATGACTTAATAAATACAATTCTAGCGATTGTAATTCTTCATCGGTCATCATTTTAGTTACTTGAAGGTTAATTTTCATGGATTCATACATAGCTGGATCCACAATAGGTTCAGCTTCTTGTTTTAGAAATGCCACTATATCTCCTTTTTCTTTTTTATAAATTGTTGCAATTTCTTGCAAACTTGGTCCGATAACTTTTTGATCGGTTTGATGACAAGCGGCACAGTTATTTTCTTGAAATAAAACGAGTCCATTTTCTATTGTTGGAACTTGTGCAACTTGGTTTTCTTCTTGTGGTTTATTTGGTTCGTTTTTACAAGATACGAACACAAAAATTAGAAGAAGTAGTATCTTATTTTTCATTTTTACTAATTACATTTATTCAATTAATTTACTTTTTAGCCCTGATCTCGTCATTGTTGAAGCTCTTGTCTTTTTGTCAAAAAAGGCAAAGCGACTGACGAGAGCAGGAATTACAATTACTGATAAATCCCAAGCCATTCGCTCCTTCCTTCAACAGCGCCCATGACATTATCTATTTAAAATAATTGCTGCTTCTTTAGCAAAATAAGTCGAAATTAAACTTGCACCTGCTCTTTTGATACACATTAATTGTTCCATCATAATCTTGTCGTGATCGAGCCAACCTCTTTCAGAAGCTGCTTTTATCATGGCATATTCTCCTGAAACATGAAAAACGGTAACTGGAACATTCACCGCATTTTTGACTTCGCGAACAATATCTAGATAAGCAATTCCTGGTTTTACCATGACCATATCTGCGCCTTCTTCTACGTCCATTAATGCTTCTTTTATGGCTTCGATTCGGTTAGCGTAATCCATTTGGTAGGTTTTTTTGTCTTTTGGTACTTCGACAGGCTCAGCATCGACATCTGCTTCCTTTGGAGCACTATCTAAAGCATCGCGAAATGGTCCGTAAAATGCCGATGCATATTTTGCAGAATAACTCATAATTCCAACATTATGAAAACCTGCAGCATCTAACCCTTGGCGTAAACGCAAAACGCGTCCGTCCATCATGTCGCTTGGTGCAACAAAATCGGCTCCAGCTTGAGCATGAGAAACTGCCATTTTTACCAAAGCATCGTTAGTTGCATCGTTAGCAATATCACCATTTTCGATGATTCCGTCGTGTCCGTAGATTGAATATGGATCTAAGGCTACATCTGGCATAACAATCATTTCTGGACAAGTCGATTTGATTGCTTTGATGGCTCTTTGCATTAATCCGTCAGGATTCCAAGCTTCTTTTCCGGTGTTGTCTTTTAGACTTTCGTCAACTTTTACGTAGATGTTTACGGCACGAATTCCTAAAGCGAAAAGTTCTTTTACTTCTTCAACCGTTAAATCAATCGAACGACGAAAAATTCCCGGCATTGAAGGAATTTCAACTTTATAATTTTCGCCTTCTGCGATGAACATTGGGAACATGAAATCACTAGGAGAAAGTGTGGTTTCTCTGACTAAACTTCGGATGGATTCGTTAACGCGTAATCTTCTGGCTCTTTGTAATGGGAACATAATATGTTGTTTAAATTGTTTAAAAGTTTAAGGTTTAAAGTTGTTTTACTTTGCGCTTAAACCCAATCAATAGGATTTTCTAGTACTTTAATTAATTTTTCTTCTTCACTTCCAACTTCGGGATGATGATCGTAAACCCATTGTACATGTGGTGGTAATGACATTAAAATGGATTCAATTCTTCCGTTAGTTTTTAGTCCGAAAAGTGTGCCTTTATCGTGTACCAAATTGAATTCTACGTAACGACCACGACGGATTTCTTGCCAAGTTCTTTGTTCTGGTGTATAAGCTAAATTTTTTCTTTTTTCTAAAATTGGAACATAAGCTTCTAAAAAACTGTTGCCGACTTCAGTTACAAAATTATACCAATCTTCCATTTTCATGTGCTTCGCCTGTTCGCTATCGCTCGAGTCATCGGTTGCTTTGCAATAATCGAAAAATAATCCGCCAAGTCCGCGAGCTTCATTTCTGTGAGCGTTCCAAAAATAGTTGTCACATTGTTTTTTGAACTTTGGATAAAATTCCAAATTATGCTTATCACAAGCTGTTTTACAGGTTTGATGAAAGTGAATGGCATCTTCTTCAAATAAATAATACGGTGTTAAATCCTGTCCGCCACCAAACCACGAATTTATTACTTTCCGTGAACCTGTGCTGGGCTCTGTCGAAGTATCATACATTTCAAAATAACGCCAATTTGCATGAACGGTTGGAGCCATTGGATTTTTGGGATGAATGACCAAACTCAATCCGCAAGCAAAGAAATCGGCTTCACCAACGTTGAACAATTTCTGCATGGAATCTGGTAATTTACCGTGCACAGCCGAAATGTTTACACCACCTTTTTCGATTACGTTTCCGTTTTCTATAACTCGTGTTCTTCCACCGCCACCTTCTGGTCGTTCCCAAATGTCTTCACGGAATTTGGCAACACCATCAACTTCTTCTAGTTTAGAAGTGATTTGGTTTTGGAGTTGAATTATGTATTGGTAGAATTTGTCTTTCATAATCTGATTTCAATAATCCGTAATAATTAATGTCTTCTAAAATTCCTTCAAAGTTTTTAAATTCTTGTCGCAAAGTTCCTTCGTGAACAAATCCGTTTTTTAAAGCAATTTGCTGACTTCCAAAATTAATTTTCGAGGTACAAATAAAGATCTTGTTCATATTTAATTCTTGGAAACAAAAATCAATTACTTCTGAAACTGCTTTTGAAATAATTCCTTTGCCTTCAAAATCTTTATCAATAAAATAGAATAATTCGCATTTTGAAATGTGATAATCTATTTTTTTAATACCAATATATCCTATTAATTTATTGGTTATTATATCTCTAACATAAAAATAGAAACCTGTTTTTTCATTTTCTACTTGAAGGTTTTTTGTAATAAATTCTTCTGTTGTTTTTAAATCTACACAATTAGAAACGGTTACAGGAAATGTTTTTATAATATGATTTCTGTTGTTTTCAATTAAATTGAAAAATTCTTCAAAGTGAATGTTTTCAATTTTATCGAGTTTCCAATTGTTGAATTCCATAAATTTATGAATTATATTCTTTCACAGCTTCCACAAAAGCCTTCGCGTGATCTACTGGAATGTTTGGTAAAATTCCATGACCTAAATTTACTATATAATTATCTTTTCCGAATTCGTCAATCATTTCATGAACCATTTTTTTGATGGTTGGAATTGGAGACAATAATCGTGATGGATCAAAATTTCCTTGTAATGTGATTTTTCCGCCTGTTAAATAACGAGCGTTTCTTGCAGAACACGTCCAATCTACACCAAGTGCCGATGCTTTACTTTTAGCCATTTCATTTAATGCAAACCAACAACCTTTTCCGAAAACAATAACTTTCGTGTCCTCTGCTAAAGCTTCTACGATTTGGTTGATGTATTTCCAAGAGAATTCTTCATAATCAACTGGCGATAACATTCCGCCCCAAGAATCGAAAATTTGAACTGCGTTTACTCCTGATTTTACTTTTTCTTTTAGATATAGAATCGTTGTATCGGTGATTTTTTGTAATAATGTATGTGCAGCAACTGGATTTGAAAAGCAAAAACCTTTCGCTGTATCAAAACTTTTTGAGCCTTTTCCTTCTACGCAATAGCAAAAAATCGTCCAAGGCGAACCTGCAAAACCAATAAGCGGAACCTCATCGTTCAACATTTCTTTGGTTAATTTGATGGCATCAAAAACATAGCCTAAAGTTTCATTTACATCTGGAACAATTACTTGATTTACTTGTTCCATGGTGCGAATTGGATTTGGGATAATTGGTCCCAAATTGTCTTTCAATTCTACATGAATTCCCATAGCTCTTGGAACTACCAAAATATCTGAAAATAAAATAGCCGCATCTGGTTTTACAATTCGTATTGGTTGCACAGTGATTTCTGCTGCTAATTCTGGAGTTTCGCAACGTGTGAAAAAATCGTATTTGTCGCGTAAAGCTCTGAATTCTGGTAAATATCTTCCGGCTTGACGCATCATCCAAACTGGAGGACGTTCTACGGTTTCATTGTTTAATGCTCTTAAAAATAGGTCGTTTTTAATCATTTTTATTATGATGTTTAACCCTTTCAGGGTTTGAAACCTTGAAAGAATTATTAGTTAATAAAATATTCTATAACTTCATCAATCACATTTTCAATTGATGGTTTGTCTGCAATTATGATGTTTTTTACTTTTTTATCCCGAAGCTTCGGGACTAATGCTTCTGCTGTGGTTTCTCCGATACAGAAACACACTTCTTCATTTATAGTGTTCAATTTCAAATAGCTTTCAACTGCTGATGGACTGAAAAACAGTATTCCGTCTAATTTACTTGTTATTTTTTTTGAAGTCATGTTGGTTTCATAAACTTCGATTTCATTGAATGTGATTCCGTTTTCTTTTAAGGTTTTTGGCAAAACATCTCTGCGCAAATTTCCACTAAAAAAGGTATAACTTTCCTTTCCATAAATTAACGAAATAATTTCTGCCAAATCAGCTGCATAACCTGTGTAAGCAATAACATTAAATCCGTTTTCTGTCAATAAATCTTTGGTTTTCATTCCAACAGAAAAAACATTTTTCTCTCGAAGTTTCGGTATAAATTCCTCACAATTTGGATGTTGTAAAACGCTTTGAACGGCATTTTGACTTGTAAAAATTAGATTGTCATCAACTTTTGTAAGTTCAAAATTCTTAATTTTAGTTTCAATGAAATCTTCTTCAATTAGATGAATATTGGCGTTAAGTAAATCTTGCTTTTGATTTGGTAAAAGCTTTTTGGTAGATAATATGTTGATTTGTTTTGTCATTATTGTTTGTAACCGATTCGCTTGTGTACTTCATTTACAATTTAGCCCTGATTGAAAGGAAAAACTCCCGATTTTTATCGGGATTTTGGGATGAAAGCAGGAAAAAGGATTGCTTAAAATGCCCAAACCTTTCTCTCCTATTTCTTCAATTGTTTCTTAATTTCTGCCATTAATTGTGTTCCGCCATTGTTTAAAATTTCTTGTGCCGCATTGAAACCCAATTTTTTCCATTCAGAAATATCTACATTTTTTTCTATTTCTAGTTTTTGTTTTCCGTCGATAGATAGCAAAACTCCTTTAAAATTTATAGTGTCTTCTTTTTCATTATAGGTTGCAATAGCTCCAATTGGTGCAGTACATCCGCCTTCGAGTGTTTTTAGAAATTGTCTTTCTATATAAGTACAAATTTCGGTTTCGATATGATTTAGTTGCGAAAGTGCGTCTAAAGAAAATTCATCTTCAGCCATAGCAACCACAACCATCGCTCCTTGTGCTGGCGCTGGAATCATCCAATCTAAATTGATGTAATTCTCTGGTTTTAAATTGATTCTTTCTAAACCTGCTGCTGCAAAAACAGCTCCACTCCAATCATTTTCATTGAGTTTTTGCATTCTGGTATTCACATTTCCTCGTAAATCGACCACTTTGTGATTTGGATATTTATTCCACCATTGTGCTTGACGACGCAAACTTCCTGTTGCAATTGTAGCATCAGTTTCAAGAAAATCAGTGTTTCCTTTATGAACTAAAATGTCTAAAATGTTGGCTCTTTCCAAAACTGCTGCTTGCACAATACCAATTGGAAGTGCCGTTGGAACGTCTTTCATGGAATGCACCGCAATATCTACTTGACCATTTATCATGGCAATATCTAATGTTTTTGTGAAAATTCCGGTGATTCCTAGTTCGTAAAGCGGTTTATCAAGAATAATGTCGCCTTGCGATTTTACAGCAATAATTTCGGTTTTATAACCTAAATCGTTGAGTTGTTTTTGAACCGTGTGAGCTTGCCAAAGTGCTAATTCACTATCACGAGTTCCTATACGTATTGTTTTTTCAGACACTTTATTGTTGATTAATTTCTCGCAAAAACGCAGAGACGAAAAGTTTTAATTAAATATTTTCTCTTGTTCTAGTTGAAAGACTTTTTCAATCCATTCAATTCCTTCTTCCATTGAGTCACCATCTTTTAAATGGTTTACAAAATGATTCGTTATTTTTTGAATGATTCTATTACTAATTAATTCAGCTTGTTCTTCGTCAAAATTAGCTAATTTTTTACGTTGAAAATTCAACTCGCCGTCTTTGATAGAATTTAATTTTTCTTTTAGAGCATGAATAGTTGGAGCAAATTTTCTGTTTTTGGTCCAAGCTATAAATTCTTCTTTGATTTCCTCTATAATTGCTTCTGCTTGAGGAATGTGTAGTTTTCTATTTTCTAAAGTTTCATCAGTCATTTGCGACAAATGATCCATATGAATTAAAGTAACGCCTTCAATATCTTTTACATTTTCGTTTACATTCTTAGGAATTGATAAATCTAAAATCAATAAAGGTTTTTTAAGATTTAAAATAGCTTTATCAACTGTAGGATTTTGAGCACCTGTTGCCACTACAACCACATCTGCTTTTTGTAATTCCAATTGTAAATCGGCATAATCTTTTACGACAACATTTAATTTTTGAGCTAATTTTTCTGCTTTATCTTTAGTACGATTTATTAAAGTAATTTGCTCGTGTTTAGTATGTTTTACTAGATTTTCACAAGTATTTCTTCCTATTTTTCCTGTTCCGAATAGTAAAATATTTTTATTAGAAATATCATCAACGTTTTTGAAAATATATTGAACTGATGCAAAAGAAACTGAAGTTGCACCAGAAGAAATCTCGGTTTGTGTTTTAATTTTTTTGCTCGCTTGAATAACCGAATTAACTAATCTTTCTAGAAATGAATTTACCATTCCGTTAGACTTACTTTCGTTGAAAGCGGTTTTTAATTGACTAATAATTTCAAAATCACCAAGAATTTGACTGTCTAAACCTGTTCCAACACGAAACATGTGATTGATTGCTTCTTGATTTTTATAAATATATGCGACTTCTTGGAATTCTTCTACAGAACCTTGACTATTAGCACATAAAAGCTTGATTAATTGATATGGATGTTGTGCAAAACCATAAATTTCAGTTCGATTGCAGGTAGAAGTAACGATTAAAGAATCAATTCCTTCTGCTTCGGCTTGTATGAGTAAAGTTGCTTTGGCTTGAGCATCTAAACTGAATTTTCCTCTTATTGCTGCATCGGCTTTTTTGTAGCTAAGTCCTAATGCGTAAAAAGTGGCGTGTTTCGACATGTTAAAATTTTCCATATTTGTACTTTACCTAAAAGTTCTACAAAATTATTACTATACTATTTATAAAAGTAACGCTCAAAGTACTTTTTGTATCGCTGTGCGAATTTTTAAACCTTATTTGACTTTATAGCGTTATTTATTATAAATTTGCAATGAAATCAAGTCTTTTCGAATTACTTATGTAGATTAATTCTAAATAAGAAAAAGGCATGATTCTAAAATCATATACGAAAAAATGTCGCTATGGGTTCACAAGAAGAAATAAAAATTGAAAATGATTTTACCTTAATTCGTTTTCAAAACGATGGAAATGATAATTTTTACGTGAAAAGACATGTCAATCAAGGTCTTATCCAGTTTCATTTTGGAATCAAAGGAAAAGCAAAATTTGTCTTTAATGACGGAAATTATGCTTTAGATTTAAGAGAGGAAAAAGCACTTTTGTTTTACAATCCGCAAAAAGAATTGCCATTGAATTTAGAAATCGCACCAAATTCATGGGTAATTTCAGTAATTATATCCATTCAAAAATTTCACGGCTTGTTTTCTACAGAAGCTGAACATATTCCTTTTTTGAGTGAAGAAAATAAAGATAAAAAATATTATAAAGAAACTGATATAAGTCCGTCGATGGCAATTGTATTAAGTCAGTTGTTCCATTATAACTTGAATCCGTCGATTAAAAATCTCTACTATAAAGGTAAAGGATACGAATTGTTGAGTTTGTATTTCAATCGTTCGGAAGATCCAAATGCAGAACAATGTCCGTTTTTGATAGATGAAGAAAATGTATTGAAAATCAAAAAAGCCAAAGAAATTATCATTCAAAATATGGCAGAACCACCAGGTTTAGAGGAATTAGCTGAACAAGTTGGATTGAGTTTGAAAAGACTAAAAATGGGTTTCAAACAAATTTATGGCGATACGGTTTACGGATTTCTATTTGATTACAAAATGGATTATGCCCGACAATTATTAGATTCTGGTTCGTATAATGTAAATGAAGTTGGATTGAAAATTGGTTACAGCACCGGAAGTCATTTCATTGCTGCGTTCAAGAAAAAATTTGCAACTACGCCTAAGAAATATTTGATGTCGATAAATCCGAATACTTAATGAGAAAAATCCTTGTATTATTCGCTGTTATTTTATGTTTTACTTCATGTAAAAAGGAACCATTTTTTTCAAACTTTGACTCAATTGAATATTATTCGGCTAATAAAAATTATTATTCCAAATTTCATAATAGACTGAATGAAAAATCTGATACAAATTACATTAAAATAATAGAAAGTGATTTTCCTCAAAAACTTGAAGACTCACTATTTTATTCTGAATTGAATTCTACAAAATTCATAGTTAAAAAAGTTTCTAAATCTGATACAAATTCATTCAAAGAATTATTCAACGACGAAACTTTCACTGAAACATATACAACTGCATGTTCGCCAGATTATAGAAATATTTTAATTTTGAAAAAATCTAATAAAATCGTTGGTGTTTTAAAAATCTGCTTTGGATGTGAAATGTATTATTTAATAGGTGAAGATAACGAAAAGAAAAAAATTCAAAAAAGTGGCGGAATCGCAAATTTAGAATTAGAAAAAATATTCAATAAATATCAATGTAAATAAATTTCGTATATCAAACAATCGATAAAAAAAACATAAACATAAATGTAAAAAGTAAGAATAATTTACTTTTACAAAAAAATAAAATTTTACTATGAAAGGTGTATTACTTGTAAACTTAGGTTCTCCTGAAAGTCCAACTGCTAAAGACGTTAAGCCGTATTTAGATGAATTTTTAATGGATAAATATGTAATTGACGTTCCGTTTTTATTACGTGCCTTATTAGTTAGAGGTATCATTTTACAAACACGACCAAAAAAATCGGCAGAAGCTTATGCTAGAATTTGGACCAGTGAAGGTTCTCCTTTAATTGTGCTTTCTAAAAAAATGCACCAAAAAGTTCAGAAATTAGTTGATGTTCCTGTGGCATTAGCAATGCGTTATGGAACAATGACCATTCAAAAAGGTTTGCAAGAATTGAAAGACAAAGGTGTTACGGAGGTAATGTTAATGCCTTTATATCCGCAACATGCAATGGCTTCGACAACTACAATTGTAGTTTTGGCAGAAGAATTACGTCAGAAGTTTTTTCCAGAAATGACTTTTACTAATGTTCCGGCATTTTATAACAAACCCGATTATATTCAGGCATTAGCCAACTCGATGAAAAAACATCTTGAAGGATTCGATTATGACCATTTATTGTTTTCATATCACGGAATTCCAAAGCGTCATATTCGTAAAACCGATGTAACCAAATCACATTGTGCTATTGATGGTTCATGTTGTAGCACACCTTCGCCAGCACATGAATTTTGCTATCGTCATCAATGTTATGAAACGACAAGACAAGTGGTAAAATTATTAGGAATTCCGGAAGGTAAATACAGCCAAACATTCCAATCTCGATTAGCAGGTGACAAATGGCTAACGCCATATACCGATGTAGAAATCAACAAAATGCCTGAACAAGGAATTAAAAAATTAGCTGTTGTAACTCCAGCATTCGTTGCTGATTGCTTAGAAACTTTGGAAGAAATTGCCATGGAAGCCAACGAACAATTTTTACATCATGGTGGTGAAGAGTTTATGGCAGTTCCATGTATGAATGATGATGATGAATGGTGTGGAGTTGTAGCGAATTGGATTGAGGATTTCAAGAAAAAATAGAAACAGTATGAAAATTTACTTTTTAATTCTTTTAAGTTTTATTCTTTTTTCTTGTTCTAAGAAAACAGATTCTGATAGTAAAAAATTAGAAAGTAAAACTTTCGATTCAATAACACTAAAGAACACTGAAAAGGAAACTTCAGTTATTAATAGTTATCAAGCAGGATTTAATTTAACACATAATATTGAAGTCGATTCTATTGATGGAAAACCAGTAAAATTTTACATTGAAAACAAAAATTGTGACTCCTTGGCAATTGCATTTTATTATGGAAAATACCGACCAACAGATGACAATTTAACCAAAAATCTTTTGGCATTATCCTCTACAAATGATAAAAATCTGAGATCTTATTATCGATGGATTTTAGATAAAACAATTGAAATATCCGATGGCGCTTTAGCCGAATATCCAGGAGTTCCAGCAAGAAAATATGCTGAAAAATTTCCCGAAGAATTATTTAATTTCTTAGATTCTGACACGAGTAAAACTAGATATTCAAATTGGACCGATATTATATCTTACAGCGGATTCTATGAAACTGATGATTTTAATAAACCTAATCTAATTAGAAAAAAAATGGCAGCTGAAATGATAAAAAACAGCTCAATAAAATTGCAAAACAAAATTGCAAAATTTACATTGGATTGTTTTCCTGATATTAACAAAATTGATCAATAAATGGAACTCTACAACTATATAAAATCACTTCACTTAATTTTTGTAATCACTTGGTTTGCAGGATTATTTTATATTGTTCGTTTGTTTGTTTATCAAATTGAAGCCAATGAAAAACCTTCTCCAGAAAGAGAAATTTTATTGAACCAATACAAAATAATGACGTATCGTCTTTGGTATATTATTACTTGGCCAAGTGCGGTTTTAGCAACATTTTTTGCGATTTGGTTACTAATTTTGATGACTGCTTGGTTACAAATGCCTTGGATGCACGTAAAACTCGGATTTGTTTTGGCCTTGTTTTTGTATCATCTAAAATGTCATCAAATTTATAAGCAATTGCAAAACGACAAATTCAACTATTCTTCTAATTTTATGCGCCTTTGGAATGAAGGTGCCACAATTATTTTATTTGCTGTAGTTTTTTTAGTAATTTTAAAAAATGCTTTCAATTGGATTTATGGTGTAATTGGAATTTTTGTGTTCTCGATTTTAATTATGCTTGGATTCAAATTTTATAAAAGAATAAGAGAAAGGAAATAGTTGGCAGTGTTCAGTATTCAGTTTATAGCTGAGACTGAAACTAAAACTGAGAACTGAATACTATGTTTAAAAACTTCAAATTTTCAATGCTATCACTTCGAATTAGGATATTCCTATCGATGATTGTATTGATTTTGATTGCTTCCATTTTGATGGCTTCGATTTCGGTTATTCAGTTTAAAAATGAAGCTCGAAACTACCATCAAGAACGTCTAGAACGTAAAGAAGATGCTGTAAAAGAGCATATTAATTATATTTTATCTAACACCACTTATCCGTTAACGGAAAAAAATCTGCCTTTAATTTTTAAAGATAAAATTCACGAACTTTCAGATATTCATAATGTTGAAATCAACATTTACAGTTTGAACGGAAATCTTTTAAAATCCTCTAAAGCTTCTTTTTCTGTAGATAGTATTTCGCCTCCAATTCAAAAATACATTATTAAATTAGTGCAATCTTCTATCGAAAAAAGATATGTCGATATTAAAAGTGTGGATGGAATTAAAAATCGTTCTTCTTACACTCAAATTAAAGATGATAAGTTCAAACCACTAGGAATTCTGAATTTACCTTATGTTGACGACGATAGTTTTTATGAAAATGAAATTCAAGAATTCTTAATTCGATTGAGTCAAGTGTATTTTTTCATGTTGATTATTGCTTTTGCCTTGGCTTACTTTTTAGCATCCTACATTACGCAATCGTTAAAAACCATTTCCGATAAAATCAACGAAACGAGTTTAAATCAAAAGAACGAAAAAATCGTAATTGAAGCGAACAGTCGTGAGATTAATTCGTTGATAAAAGCATACAATGCCATGGTTGACAAATTAGAAGAAAGTGCCACCATGCTAGCACAAAGCGAACGAGAACAAGCTTGGCGCGAAATGGCAAAACAAGTAGCTCACGAAATTAAAAATCCACTAACTCCAATGCGATTGACAGTTCAAAGTTTTGAAAGAAAATTCAATCCAGAAGATCCTGATTTGAAACAAAAACTGAACGATTATACCAAAACATTGATTCAGCAAATTGATACGATGACTTCGGTTGCTTCGGCTTTTTCAAATTTTGCTTCGATGCCAGCGCAACAAAATGAAACACTAAATGTGGTTGAAGTGGTTGAATTTTCATTAGATATTTTCAATGAGGAATACATCACATTTGAAAGTGATGAAGAAGAAATTATCACGATAATGGATCGAACGCAATTGATTAGAATTATAACTAATTTGGTTAAAAATGCTATTCAAGCCATTCCAGAAGAGCAAACCGAAAAATCAATTTTGGTTGCCGTAAAACGAGAGGAAAACAACGTAAATATTACTGTAAAAGACAACGGAATTGGTATTGAATTAGAATACATTGAGCATATTTTCGAACCAAAATTCACCACAAAAACCAGTGGAATGGGATTAGGTTTAGGAATTATCAAAAACATTATAGAAAATTACAAAGGAACTATTACATTTGAAACCGAATATGGAAAAGGAACAACGTTTAAGGTTTCGCTTCCAATAATTGAAAAATAAATTTTAAAAAAGGTCTTCGACAAGCTCAGACTGACAATGACATAAATATAACTTTATCTTAATTAATAACGAAAAGCCAATTATTTAGACAATGTCACACTGAGCTTGTCGAAGTGCTTCTAAAAAACCAAAACTATGAACTTCGAAAACCTACTTATTACTACTGAAAACGGAATTGGTCAAATTACCATTAATCGTCCGTCAAAATTAAATGCGTTAAATGTGGCAACCATTCAAGAATTGCACAATGCTTTTGAAACATTAGATGCTGATGCTGCTACCAAAGTTATTATTGTAACTGGAGAAGGTGAAAAAGCATTTGTTGCTGGCGCAGATATTTCTGAATTTGCTAATTTTTCTGTAGAAGAAGGAGCGCAATTAGCACAACAAGGACAAGAATTGTTATTCGATTTTGTAGAAAATTTAAAAACTCCTGTTATTGCTGCTGTCAACGGATTTGCACTTGGTGGCGGATTAGAATTAGCAATGGCATGTCATTTTAGAGTAGCTTCAGACAATGCAAAAATGGGTTTACCAGAAGTTTCACTAGGTGTAATTCCAGGTTATGGTGGAACACAAAGATTACCTCAACTAGTAGGAAAAGGTCGTGCTATGGAATTAGTAATGACCGCAGGAATGATTGATGCCGAAACTGCAAAAACCTATGGATTAGTAAATCATGTGGTTCCTCAAGCAGAATTAATTGAATTTGCAAAAGGAATTGCTTCTAAAATTATGCGTAATTCTCCTGTAGCTATTGGATTTGCAATAAAAGCAATAAATGCTAATTTCAAAGACGGAGTTGATGGTTATAAAACCGAAATTAAAAACTTTGGAAAATGCTTCGGAACAGAAGATTTTAAAGAAGGAACAACCGCTTTTTTAGAAAAAAGAAAAGCTGAATTTAAAGGAAACTAAAACACAATATCTCACAACTCTAATTAATTTTTAATGAAAAAAATCCTATTATCTGCATGTTTTGCATTGTTATCATTTTCTACAAATGCTCAAGAAATTCCAACTACGGTTGTAAAAAGTGAAGTTTTTAAAGATGAATATAAATTCTCGAGTATTATACTTGTTGAAGACGATGGAAGTGGCGGAATTTTAATTGTTCGTTCTTATCAAGGTGGTGTTTTTTCATCGGGTTCAGGATATTATTTTGAGCATTACGATTCAAATATGAAACTCATTAAAGAATATGAATATGAAATGAGACAAAAAAAATCTGATAAAACTAAAACTTATGGAGATATTCTAGGCGTAATTCTTGATGATAAAAATATTAGATTAATAGAATATGTGTATGATAAATCAAATAAAGCATTCATTTGCAATGCATTGTCATCTAATATAAATGATTTTAATTTTACTTCTCAAGAATTGTTTAGAGTAAGCTCAGAAGAAATTCAAAGAAGTCCAATAATTAGTTTTATGGGAATTGGAAGTGGAGCAAGAAACTATGATGGAGATGCAGGCGCAAACATGATTGTTAATGAAGATAGAAGTGCCTTTGCAATTACATTAGATATAAAAGATAAATCCGCAGAAACACACAAGTTATTTTTATTTGACAAATCACTTAATAAAAAAATAGATCACACTTTTAAAAGAGATATAAAAGACAAAAAGTTCAGATACGAAAACATCGATGTTTCTAAAGATGGTACTACATTATATATATTAGGTAAAGTTTATACTGACGAGAAGAAAAATAAAAAAGAAGGTGGAAAATATCAATTCGAATTAACAAGAATTACAAAAGATAGCGAAAAAACTCAAGTTTTCGATACAGAAGAGCACTTTTCAAGTTCTTTAAAAACAATAATATTTGAAGATCGAGTTACTTGCATTGGTTTTTATTCAGATAGAAAAGATAGTCGATTTAAAGGAATAAGTTATTTTGAATTAGATCCTCAAAGTTTAGCAATTAAAAAATCAAAATTTAATCCTTTTACAGAGCAATTTATCATTGACAAATATGGAAAAGAAAAGGATAAAGAATTGAAATTTTTATCTTTTAAAAAAATATTAATAACTCCAACTAACGAAATTGTTTTTAATGCTGAGGAATTTTATATAACAACACAATATGTTTCTAACGGAATGAACGGTGGTGGTTATACAAGAACTATTTATCACTATGATGATATTGTTAGTGCAAAAATCAACACTAGTGGTGATATTGCTTGGGCAAGAAACATTAACAAAAGACAATCAACATCAGGTGATGACTCTTACATTTCTTACACTTCAACTTTAAAAGGAAATGATACTTATTTCTTTATTAATACAGGTGAGAAAGTAAAAAAATTAAAAAACGATAGAATTCAATTTGGACAAACAAGTACAAAAAAATCAAATTTAAATGTTATAAAAATCAATCCTAATGGAGATTTTGATTATCAAGAAATTTTAGACGATAAAGACAACGATGTTCCATTTATGGTTTCTGATGGTGCAATTACAGGAAATTCTGTGATTTTTATTGGTAGAAAAGGAAAGAAAAAACAACTTTTAAAAGTTACTTTATAAAGCAAAAAAGAGAACCAATTTGGTTCTCTTTTTATTTTTCACCATCCCATTCAGCATAAAATTGAGCCAAGAATAATTCCATAAATTTATGTCTTTCTTGCGCTAAAATTTTACCTTTTTTGGTATTCATTTTATCTTTTAGCAACAACAATTTTTCGTAAAAATGATTGATTGTTGGTGCTTCACTTTTTTTATACTCTTCCTTGCTCATATTAAGTTTAGGAGCAATTTCAGGATTATATAATTGTCTGTTTTTATATCCACCATAATTGAATGTTCTTGCAATTCCAATAGCACCAATAGCATCTAATCTATCGGCATCTTGAACAATTTCTAATTCAATTGAGTTAAATTTCTTTTCAAAATTTCCACCTTTGAAAGAAATATTTTCGATAATATTTATAACGTGAATAATAATTTCTTCTTGTACTTTTTGCGATTCTAAAAATTCACGAGCCACTTTAGGACCAACGGTTTCGTCACCTCCCGAAGCGTCGGGATAGAATTTACTATCAGCAATATCATGAAGAAGTGCTCCAAGTTTCACGATTTGAATATCACAAACTTCATCTTGAGCAATTAACAAAGCATTTTTGTAAACTCTTTCTATATGAAACCAATCGTGACCAGCTTCAGCATTTTCGAGTTTTTGCTTTACAAATAAAATCGTGTTATCTATTAAACTCACTTTTGTATTATTTTATATTAAAAATGTTGCCTCGAAAGTCTCAAGACAACATCTGTTTTCTATGTTTTTTTATCTATTTTCTATCTATTTCACTAAAGCCGGTTGTACCCATTTAAAAATGTAAGTTTCATCAGGTAAAGTCAATCTTTCAGAAATTTTAGCCATTCTTGCTGGTAACTTCATTAAATAATCTCTTGCTTTCTCTGCTTCATCTGTTAATCCTGTAATTTTATCTATGCGCCATTTGTCTAATAATTTCTGCATAATCTCTACATAATCGTTAGCTGTGTAAACTCCCAATTTTTGTGCTGAATCAGAAAATTGATTAAAAGCGGTACTTATAGATTGTCCTGATTCTCTCAAGAAATGAGCTGGCATTGTGATTTTTTGTTTCATCATGTATTGAAACGCTAACATCATTTCGGAAGGATCAACTTTAAAAATTTGATTGATAAATTCTGAATAAGCATGATGATGACGCATTTCATCACCAGCAATCATTTTGCAAGCTTTTGAAAGTTTTTTATCACCAAAATCTTTTGCAATTTGAGAAACTCTGTTGTGAGAAACATAAGTTGCTAATTCTTGAAAACTAGTATAAACAAAGTTCTTATATGGATCTTTTCCAGTACCAATATCAAAACCATCATTTATTAGATGTTGCGTAGTAATTTCAACTTCACGCATGTTCACTCTTCCTGATAAATAAAGATATTTATTTAATAAATCTCCGTGACGATTTTCTTCACCAGTCCATTGACGAACCCATTTTGACCAACCATTTCTACCTTCGTTATCAACACCTTCTACTTCCATCAACCATGATTCGTAGGTTGGAAGCGCTTCCTCAGTAATCGTATCGCCTACCATGGCTACCCAAAAATCATAAGGTAAATCTTTAGCAATTTCTTGCAATTCTTTTACTTCTTCAAAGAAATTGTCGCTTTGAGAATCTGGTAAAAAATCAGAAGGTTGCCATATTTTTTCAACTGGAATTAAAAACTGATCAACGAAATCATCAACCTTATTTTCTAGAAATTGCATCACTTCTAGACGCATGTTTTTTATTGACATTTTATTTATATTGTAGACTTTAGATTTGAGACAAAATAAAATCTGATTATTATTTTAACGATTGAACAACCGCTTTTTCTGTTTTTTCCATTAATTCTTCAAATGAAAAATCTTTTACCGCCATTGGTTCGTGAATGATAAATTCTAATCGATTTCCTAAACCCATTGGGAAAGCACCAAATTTAACCATTTTCCATGAATTATTTATAGAAATTGGGACAACATAGGCAGAAGGCGCATATTTACATAATATTTTCAATCCACTTTGTGCGAATTCTTTTGGTTTTCCGTCTTTACTTCTAGTTCCTTCAGGAAAAATTACTGCCGATCGTTTGTGCGTTTCAATATATTCTGACAAACCTTTAATAGTAGGAATAGCTTGTTTAGGATCTTTTCTATCAATTAATACAGAACCTCCATGTCTCAAATTATAGGAAACACTTGGAATTCCTTTTCCCAACTCTTTTTTGCTTACAAATTTTGCATGAAATTTTCTTAAATACCAAATCATCCCTATAATATCATACATACTTTGATGGTTAGCCACAAAAATTATGGGAACACCTTTAGGGATTTTATTAATGTTTCTAAATTGAAACCAAGTTCCAAGCAAATTGGTGCATTTTACAAGACAAAAATTAAGATAATCTACGCTTTTTTTGTGCGCTTGGTATCCAAATACATTGAAACATATCCATTGAATTGGATGAAAAATTACCAAACACAATCCAAAACACAAATAATAAATTACCGAAATTGGATAAGAAATTAGCTTTTCCATAGTTGAAAAAAAATTATTGGCTAAAGTAATAAATATATTTTGGATGGAATTGTTTAAAACTCATTTCTATAAACTTCTTTTACAAGGTTTTTTTATTTATTTTTACAACTTAAAAGCCAAAAATATAGAAAAAATGAGTTCAGAAAAAGATGCAAAATTAAAAGCGTTACAACTTACGCTAGATAAATTAGACAAAACCTACGGAAAAGGAACCGTAATGAAAATGGGCGATAAAGCCGTTGAAGAAGTAGAAACTATTTCTTCAGGATCGTTAGGTTTAGATTTAGCTTTAGGCGTAAACGGATATCCAAAAGGAAGAATTATAGAAATATATGGTCCAGAATCTTCAGGTAAAACAACTTTAACACTTCATGCTATTGCAGAAGCTCAAAAAGCTGGTGGAATTGCAGCATTTATCGATGCAGAACACGCATTTGATAGAAATTATGCGGAAAAATTAGGTGTTGATATTGAAAATTTAATTATTTCTCAACCAGATAATGGTGAACAAGCCTTAGAGATTGCAGAAAATTTAATCCGTTCAGGTGCTATTGATATTGTGGTTATTGACTCGGTTGCTGCTTTAACTCCAAAAAGTGAAATTGAAGGAGAAATGGGTGATTCTAAAATGGGATTACACGCTCGTTTAATGTCACAAGCATTGAGAAAATTGACTGGAACAATTAGCAAAACACATTGTACTGTATTTTTCATCAATCAGTTGAGAGAGAAAATTGGTGTAATGTTTGGAAATCCTGAAACTACAACTGGAGGAAATGCATTAAAATTTTATGCTTCTGTTCGTTTGGACATTCGCCGTTCTTCGCAAATTAAAGATGGTGAAAACGTAATTGGAAATAGAACTAAAGTGAAAGTGGTTAAAAACAAAGTTGCACCACCATTTAAAACTGCCGAATTCGATATTATGTATGGAGAAGGTGTTTCTAAAACAGGTGAAATACTTGATTTAGCAGTAGAATTTGAAGTAATTAAAAAAGCTGGTTCATGGTTCAGTTATGGTGAAACGAAACTAGGACAAGGTCGTGATGCAGTAAAAGCATTGATAAAAGACAATCCAGAATTAGCAGACGAATTAGAACTAAAAATAAAAGCTTTGATTAAAGAAAACAATGCTTAAAAATAAATTATCCGCTTCGGCGGATTTTTTTTTATATTTATACGCAACCTTTTAGTAAAATTTGCATCTAATTATATAATAAACATAATGATGAAAAGAATAGTTTTTATCCTAACACTAAGTTTTTTATTCAACTCGTGTAATATAGGTGAGGCAGAAGATAGAGATTTTGTTTTGCTACCTGTTGAATCAGTTGAAATGGCTACTGAATATAGTATTGGAAATATATCAGAAATTAAAATACGTTATAAGCGACCAACTGATTGTCATATTTTTAATAAAATTTATTATTCTTATGACCAAAACACAAGATTTGTTGCTATTGAAGCTGTTAAATTAAACCAAAGTAATTGTGCGCCAGATAATGAATCAATATTTGAAATTCCATTATACTTTAAGCCAGAATCTGCGGGAACTTATATTTTTAAATTTTGGCTTGGTGTTAATGAACAAAACGTTGACCAATATTTAATTCATGAAGTAGATGTTTTATAAATAATTAAATATCAATAATTTGAGTTTAGAGCAACTCATAAATAATTGCAAAAAAAATGATATTAAAGCACAAGAACAATTATATAGATTATATTCTACGAAATTGTTTTCTGTATGCTTAAAATATTCACGTAATTATGAAGAGGCTCAAGACAATTTACAAGAAGGATTTTTATTGATTTTTGAAAAAATAAATCAGTTTTCATTCAAAGGTTCTTTTGAAGGTTGGATGAAAAGAATATTGATAAATTATGTTCTTCAACAATATCGAAAAGAGACATTTTTAAATATTGTCGATGAAAATTTTGAAGACAAAGAAGTTGAAGTTGAAATAGATGATGAAGATGTTTCTATGGATTATTTGCTAAAAATAATTCAGGAACTTCCTGATAAATATAGATTGGTATTTAATTTATATGTAATTGACGGTTATTCTCATCAAGAAATTGCTGATATGCTCAAAATTAGTGTTGGAACATCAAAATCAAATTTATCTAGAGCAAGGTTAATTTTAAAAGAAAAAATAGAATCCGGAAACGGTAAAATAAAATCGCTTTCTTAAAATGAAAGAAAATAAAAATTTAGACAAACTCTTTCAAGACAAGTTTAAGTCTCTTGATTTTCCACCGCAAGAAATTGTATGGAAAAACATTGAAGAGCAATTGAAAGAAAAAAAGAAAAAAAGAGTCATTCCGTTTTGGTGGAAACTCTCAGGAGTTGCTGCTGTATTCGTTTTAGGGCTAGGATTATATACTATTATTTTCAACAACAACACTTCAAACAATAATTCTGTTGTTGATTCAAATAATAATTCAACTATATCTACTAATCCTAATAGTAAAAATGAGTTAAAAGATGGAACCATAAAAAATAATAATGATGCCATTGTCGTTAAAGAATCAAATTCTGAAAATTCAGTTTTAGAATCAAACAACGATAACTCGATTAACTCGACAAAGAATAAATCTAACAATGAAATTATAAAAAATAATGGTGATGTTATTGTTGTAAAAACAAGTTCTAAAAGTAATGCATCTCAAGTTGAAACTTCAGAAAATATTAAAGACAAAGTTTTAAAAAATAATGTTTTAACTAGTAAAAAAACAGATTCTAAAATTGCTTCAACTAGTAAAAATGAAAATAGACTAAGTAACAAAACCATAAATAAAGACAAAGCAATTGCTAACAATTATGATTCAGAAAAATCTAAAACTGAATCAGAAAAGAAAACAAATTATTTTAATGAATTTGATAAAAATTCAGTTATTGAAAATAATAAAATTGTAAATAATACCGAAAATTCTAATACAATAAATGATAATAAAAACATCATTAATAATAAAATAGATGATAAAATAACATCTAATGAAACTGTTAAAGATGTTCTAAAAAATCAAGAAGAAATTAAAAAAATAGACTCAACATCAATTGCTAGTGTTGTGCCTAATGCGATGGAAGAATTGCTTAATGAAAAAGAAAAGAAAACCATTAAAGAACCAAAATTAAATAGGTGGCAATTGTCATCGAACGTTGCGCCTATTTATTTTAGTTCATCAGGTAATGGGTCGCCATTAGATTCTAAATTTAAAGATAATACAAAACAATTTAATACAAATATTGGATACGGAATAGGAGTTAAATATGCTGTAAATAAAAAAGTGAAAATTAGAACTGGAGTCAATTCTTTATTAGCAGACTACAATACAAATGATGTTGTTGTATATCAAAATGTAAACGCAAGTAAAATTCAACATGTTGATTCAAATTTACGCGGATCTATTATCCAAGTTGAAAACAAAACCGAAGAAACAATACAAACATTAGAGCCTAATGGTAATTTAATGAAAAAATACGATAGCTCTTTGAATCAAAAAATTGGATACATTGAAATTCCCCTTGAATTGTCATATAAAATAGTAGATAAAAAATTTGGTGTTGAAGTTATTGGCGGTGTTAGTTCTTTGTTTTTAAATCAAAACGAAGTTTCTGTGATAACATCTGGAACCGAAATGAGCATTGGAAAGGCAAACAATTTAAATCCTATTCATTTTAGTGGAAATCTTGGTTTAGGTTTAAAATATAATATTTGGAAGAAAATTGATGCTCATGTAGAACCAATTTTTAAATATCAAGTAAACACATTTACAAATGATTCAGGTAACTTTAAACCTTATGTTTTTGGAATTTATTCTGGTTTAAGTTATACTTTTTAATACATGTTAGGTTAGGTTAAAATTAGTTAAGTGGTGTTATTGCTTCCGAGTAATAACGAAAAAGAGTGCTTTAGTTAGGCACTCTTTTTTATTTAGTATAATCTTCCAATTGTTTTAAAATAATGGAACGAACCTCATCTTTAATAACTTTCTTATCATCAAGTGTTTTACCTTTAGTTTCAAAAAACTTATGAACTTTTGCTCTCATAATTCCTGGACTTCCACTTAAAAAAGTGTAGGACATTCTAGTTTTATTATCGGCAAATGTCATTGGAACTATCGGGATTTGATGTTCTATAGCTAATTTGAAAGCACCATCCTTAAATTCGTCCAACATAACAGCTTCGTCAGGAACGCCACCTTCCGGAAAAATACAAATACTTAAACCTTGATTTAATCGTTTTTGTGCTCTTGTAAAAACTTCCATTCTACTTTTTTGACTACTTCTATCTACTAAAATACAAGTACGTTTGTAAAAAAATCCAAAAAGTGGAATTTTAGACAACTCTTTTTTTCCAACAAAAACAAAAGGATTTTGAGCAATGGAAAGCATCAACATGATATCAGTCATTGAAGTATGATTAGCAACTAACATATAACTTTTACCTTTTTCTAGTTCTTGCTCTCTTTCAATTTTGGTATAAAAACCCATTCCTAAAAGAATTCCTTTAGCCCAAACTCTTGCCATTACAAAAAAATAAGGATACCATTCTTCTTTCACAATTGAAAGTAATAGAAATGGTAACATTATTAAGATAAGCGCACCCATCAAAATATAGAACCAAACGCGCCAAAGTACCCAAAAAATAATTTTTAGCAATCTCATAGCGTCAAAAATAAGTAATAGTATGCAAATTATACTACAAAGGTTTAACTTTGCATCAAATAAATTTTGATACTGAAATCAATTCAGCAATTATGGCAAAAATACTTACAGGCGTACAAAGCACAGGCACACCACATTTAGGAAATTTACTTGGAGCAATTATTCCGGCAATTGAATTATCTAATAATCCTGATAATCAATCATTTCTATTTATAGCCGATTTACATTCCATCACTCAAATTAAAGATGGTGAAACTTTAAGAAAAAACACTTATAGTACTGCTGCAGCTTGGCTTGCTTGTGGTTTAGATATCAATAAAGTAACTTTTTACCGTCAAAGCGATGTGCCTCAAACAGCAGAATTGTCTTGGTATTTAAGTTGTTTCTTTCCCTTTCAAAGATTGACATTAGCACATTCATTTAAAGATAAAGCCGATAGATTAGAAGATGTAAATGCAGGATTATTTACATATCCAATGTTGATGGCTGCTGATATTTTATTGTATGATGCGAATTTTGTTCCTGTTGGAAAAGACCAAATGCAACATATAGAAATTACTCGTGATGTAGCTTCAAGATTTAATCACCAAATGGGTGAAACCTTTGTAATACCTGAAGGAAAAGTACAAGAGGAAACCATGTATATTCCTGGAACGGACGGAAATAAAATGAGTAAATCTCGTGGAAATATTATTGATATTTTCCTTGATGACAAAGCGTTACGCAAACAAGTAATGTCTATTGAAAGTGATAGCACGCCACTTGAAGAACCAAAAAATCCAGATACTTGCAAAATTTTTGCTCTTTACAAATTACTTGCTAATACTGAGCAAATTGCAATTATGAGACAAAATTATCTTGGTGGAAATTATGGTTATGGTCACGCCAAACAAGCTTTGTTTGAATTAATCTGCGAGAAATTTAAAACAGAAAGAGAAAAATATAATTATTACATCAACAACCTTGAAGAAGTGGATACTTTGTTGCAAAAAGGTGCTCAAAAAGCACAAGTAATAGCTAATGAAGTTTTAGGAAGAGTTCGAGTGAAATTAGGATTTGAAAAAATCTAATTTACTTTCACAGCGTCAACAACTTCATCTCCTTTACTACTATTTTCTGATTCTTCTTTAGTTTCAATTCTGACGCTTTCATCATAATTCCTGATGATAACGTCAGAAGTGAAACCATAATCCACCTTTAGAATTTCTTTGCTTTTTGGTGGTTGCTTTATAAAACGATATTCATGTTCCTTATCGTATTTTATAATTTCTGTGTCATTGGATAAAAATGAAGCCAATTCATTTCCAACATAAAAATTAAAAAAATCATTTTTAGATACATTTATTGATTCTTTTTTCTTCAAAAAAACAGAATATGTAGGTTGTTTAAAGACATCATTTCTATTTATCTTTTTTGAAATTAATAGTACAACATCAAAATCAGATTTGTTTTTAATATTAATTTTAAGACTATCCGGAATTTGCTCTTCAAATTTTGAACTAAACATGGATTTAAAAACTTTATCTCCTGTCTTTAAAGTATCAATTTTTTTAATACTATCAATAAATACGGTCTTACAATCTGTTAAATAATTAATGAAGTGATTTTTATCACTTGCATACCTTTCATTTAGCGATTCCATTATTGTATTCATGTTTTCGCTATTATTGATGTCATAATCGCTTGAACCTGAAGAACATTTATTTGAAAAAACAGCTATTTTTAGCAATATAACTAAAATAATACCAAAAACTCTCCACGAAAATCCTGAACCAGAGGAACTACTTTTCTCTACTCTACCTTCAATATTATTTTGAACAATTCTTTTATTTGAAGCAATAGTATCCATTAATTCTTCATCAAACGAATGGTAATTTGCCATCGAAATCATAATTCCTTCAGCAAATTCTGAACTCTTTGTTACATTATAAATATCAACGATTTCATTTAATAAAGAATGAACTTTATCGTCTAAATCCGAACTAATAAAATGTGATAAAAAGATAAAAAACGATGCTTGCTTCACATAAAGTATTGGAAAAAAATTTTGCTCTTTTGAATTCAATACAGACAAAACAAAGTCTAATTTACCTTCTGCTCTTTTTGAAACCTTATAAAACAATTCTTCTGGAAAATAATCTTTGTAAACAAGAAGATCATTCATTTCATCAAACTTATTTTCGATGCTTTTTTTATCAAAAAAAATAATCAAATCATCTAACAAATAGTTTTCAATGAACATTTTTACTCTTTCATTATCAACTACAATATTTTGTGAAGGAAAGGAATCTCTATAATAATTTTTCTTACTGAAGAAATTATATAAAACTCTATTATTTGCAATAAATTGAAATTCTGAAGGATACTTTTTTAAAGCTTCAATTAAATTATTGGCAACATTAACATCAATATCAGGATTTATTTTCTTCTCTACATTGACATGTTTTTCGATTTTGATAATTTCTTCAGAAGTAATTTGAAGAAGTTTGGATTTATCAATATTTAGATTTTCAAATAATTCTATGATATTCATGCGCTTGTAAATTGAAGAATGTAAAATTTGTAAAATGCAATAAAAACAATCTGTTTTTTTAAATGTATATTTTATTCTTGATGAATTTCAATAATTCCATTATTTTCTTTAATGACACAGAGATTATCAAATTGATAGTCATTTTTTATCAAAAATTTATAATTTTTTGGAAATTCCGTAAATCTAGGTTCAACTATCGAATTTCTATGAATGTATAGTTTTTCCTTACTGTTGTGAAACGTAGCTAATTTTTTTCCTATATAAAAATTAAAAGTTCTTTTAAAATCTGATGATTTATCTAATTCAAAAGTTTGATTTGATTTAATAAAATAGGCTTGATTAGGAATGTTTATGGTATCAAAAGCAACTGAATTTTCAAGTAAAATAACATCATACTTAGTTGTGTTCTTAAATTTTATATTATTGTTAGAAGAAGATAAATTTTTGTTTTTATAAACATTGTTAAACGGATTCTGACCTGTCTTTATAGAATTATCATAGGTCAAATTGTTTTTAACATCCGAATTATAGTCAACCAAAAATACTTTAAAAGCATCAATTTTTGATTGTGATTCAAGGTAGTAGCGATCTAAAACGGGTTTATAGTTTTCGCTTTCTATTGGTTCATCTTCATAATAATCATTTGTTTTACTAATAGAATTACTGATGGATGAAACATAATTTCTAACTATAAAAAATTGCATGACAAAAAAAATCGTGATACCAATAATTTTAAAAGGTAATGTAACAATTTTGTTTCTTTCGATTCTTTTCTTTTTCCTTAAACGATAATTGATAATTATTTCTTTATTAGATTGAATAGTTTTGTAAAGCTCTTCATCAAAAGTTGTAAAACTTTCCATAGCAATCATTATAGATTCACTAAACTCTGAATTCTTGTTTGCATTGTAAATACTTACAACTTTATTTAACAACAAATAAACTTTTTCATTAATTTCTTTTGTATCAAAATGAGATAAAAACTTAAAGAAAAGTGGTTCTTGTACATGTAAAATTGGGAAATAATTCGAGTTATTTGAGTTTAAAGTTGTTAAAACAAAATCTAATTTACCTTCTGCTCTTTTTGAAGCCTTGTACAACAATTCTTCTGGGAAATATTCTTTGTAAACAAGAAGATCATTCATTTCTTCAAACTTATTTTCGATGCTCTTTTTATCAAAAAAAATAATCAAATCATCTAACAAATAGTTTTCAATGAACATTTTTACTCTTTCATTATCAACTACAATATTTTGTAAAGGAAAGTAATCTCTGTAATAATTTTTCTTACTGAATAAATTATACAAAACTCTATTGTTTACAATAAATTGAAATTCTGATGGATATTTTTTTAAAGCTTCAATTAAATTATTAGCAACATTAACATCAATATCAGGATTTATTTTCTTCTCTACGTTGACCTGTTTTTCGATTTTGATAATTTCTTCAGAAGTAATTTGAAGAAGTGAGGATTTATCAATATTTAGATTTTCAAATAATTCTATGATATTCATGCGCTTGTAAATTGAAGAAAAGCAAAAGTAAAATTTTAACGCTTTATTTTACTTGATTTTATTGAAAAAAATAAAATAATTGTAAATTGCCTACTTATTAAATTATGTGATAAATCCATGGAAGCCATCATCAACCAATTATTTGAAATAGAAAAGAAAGCTACAGAACAAAATCTGGATATTTTTGAACGCAATTTAAACAGGATTCAGCACGAACTTGAAGAGTTGGGTTATAAAATTATTAATCCAATAGGAAACCAATATGATGAAAGAGACGCTTCGATTGAAGCAAATATTCTAAATCCAAGTGCAAAAAAAATCACTAAAGTTTTAAAGCCTGTAATTTATAAAATGCAAAATGACAATTACATTCTATTACAAAAAGGTATCGTAATTGTAGAATAACTATTTAAAATGCTATGAAAAACATTAATATCGGAATTGACTTGGGTACAACCAATTCTGCCATTGCTAAATATGAAAATGGTAAAGTAACCATTTATAAAAATCCTGTTGGATTTAAAGATACTATTCCGTCTGTGGTTTCTTTTAGAAAAGGGCGTATTCAAATAGGCGATAAAGCTCGTGAACATTTTTTGTCTAATTCTGAAAATGTTTTTGCCTCTTTCAAAAGAAAAATGGGTTCTGATGAAACCTATTTTGTTAAAGATTTAGACAAACAAATTGCACCCATTGAACTTTCATCAATGGTTTTGAAAGAGTTGATTAATTTTACTCAAAATGAAAATCCAAAATCAGCGGTAATTACTATTCCTGCATCATTTGACACTATTCAAACCAATGCCACTAAGAAAGCAGGATATGAAGCAGGATTTGCAGAAGTCGTTTTGCTTCAAGAACCAATTGCGGCTTGTTTGGCTTATTCCAATTTTCAAAATTTAGATATTTCATCCGAAAAAAAATGGTTGGTTTATGATTTTGGTGGTGGAACTTTTGACGTGGCTTTAGTAAAAATTGACGAACGCGAATTGAAAGTTATTGATCATAAAGGAAATAATTTTCTTGGTGGTGTTGATCTTGATACTTTATTTGTTGAAAAAATTATTTGTCCAAAAATTGAGGCACAATCTTCAGAAAATAACCTTTGGAATAACATGATTTCTGGCGATGATGCCGTTTATAAAAAACTGTATTTCGAATTACTTTTTAAAGCTGAAGAAGCTAAAAAAGAACTATCATTAAAAGAAAGAACCAACATAGAAATTGAATTTGACGAATTGGATTTATCCATAGATTTAGAATTGAGTAAAGCAGAATTTGAGGCTATTGTTGCTCCAAAATTTGAGGAATCTTTTCAACTTACGCACAAGTTAATTTTAGAGAATAACCTGAAATTTTCTGATATTGAACGCATCATACTTGTTGGCGGAACGACATACATTCCTTTCATCCGACAAGAATTAGAAAAAAGAAGCCAAACGCTTGTGGATTCTAGTATTGATCCAACAACCGCAGTAGTTTTAGGTGCCAGTTTTTATGCCGGTTCTAAACCATCTGAATATGTTGCATCTGAAAAAGAAGTGGTTGTTGAACAAGAATCTTTATCGGTTGAACTTATTTTTGAACCTCATTCTAAAGATAAAGAAGAATTGATTGTTGCGCTGTTGCCAACTGATTTTAATGGTTTTTACAGAATTACTCGTAGCGATGGTGGTTTTGATACAGGTTTGCTTGCTGCAAATAAAAAAATAGCAGAATTTGTACCTCTTTTGGAAAAAGCGACCAATATCTTTTCGTTATTTTTATTTGACCAACAACAAAATCAGGTTTATCAGCATACATCTATTCAAATCACTAATGGACTTTACAACATCTCTGGACAACCTTTGCCTAATGATATTTGTTTAGAAGTTGATGAAGAAAGTGGTAAAACCTTTATGGAACGCATTTTTAAGAAAAACGATATTCTGCCTTTAAAGAAGACTATTTACAAAACGTGTTCTAAAAATATCCTGAAAAATTCTGACGATAAATTAATCATCAATATTGTAGAAGGTAATGCCGGAAGCATGGTTGGTAGCAACTTAACCATTGGTTATATAGAAATTTGTGGAAAAGATTTTCATCAAGATTTATTGAAAGGAATGGACGTTGAATTGAATTTTAAAATTTCTGAATCGCGCGATTTGAGTATTACAGTTTACATTAGTTCGTTAGATTTAGAAATAAAAGAAGTATTCAATCCGCACGAGCGAACAATTTCATTATCTAAATTAACCGAAGAAATTAAAGTAGTTATCGATGAAGTTTCAGAAGAAATTTACCTTAATGAGGAAGATGAAAACTATGAATATCTTGCCAAATTAAAACGAATAAAAGATCATTTAGCGGTTTTATACAATGAATCTTTAGAAATTGTTAATGATAAATCGACCGATAAAAAGTATCAAATTGATGAAATGAAACGTTTAACGATTCAAGAATATGACGATTTGGTGCGCCACAAACATGTTTTGAATGAATTGAGCGAATATCATTATTCTAAAGAAATTTTTGATGGTTATGCTGATCGTGCCAATCCACGTCAAATGGAAGAATATGAAAAAATCATTAAAAATGAAGCGGAGTTTTTACAATCGAATAATAAATATATAATTCGTAAAAAAACTAAAGAATTAGATAATTTAATTGATGCCATTTATTACAAACAAGAATCGCGTTTTATTGATTATTTTTATCATTTTAGATTTAAAGAAGAAGACGAATTTACTAACAGAGACAAATTTTTAAAATTAGTAGAATTAGGTGAAAAAGCATTAGAGAACCAAAATATGGCCGAGTTAAAATCTATTTGCAGTCAATTTTGGGAATTGCTAAAAGTAAAACCAAAACTAAAAGACGATTTTAATAGTTTTGATGGAAATTTAGGGTTGAAGTAATTTTTAAACAACTTCAAACAACTTTCCTGGCAAAGGTCTAGCAACACCTTTTAATTCCATATTCAATAAAATAGAAGCTGTTTTAAAAACGGGTAAATCACAATCGAGAGCAATTACATCAAGTAGTTGCTTTCCGTTTTTTATAAGATAATCGTAGAGTTTTTGTTCGTCGTTTTCTAAAGTAATGAATAGTTGTTTTTGAATAACTTTTTCTTCTTTGGGTTGTAATTCCCAATTTAGAATATACATAATATCAGCTGCAGAAGTCAGCAAATGAGCGCGTTGGGTTTTAATCAAATTATTGCAACCTTGACTAAATTTATCGGTTGTTCTTCCTGGAACTGCAAAAACATCTCTGTTGTAATCGTTAGCTAAATTTGCTGTAATTAGCGATCCGCCTTTTTCGGCACTTTCTATCACAATGGTTGCCTCACTCATTCCGGCAACGATGCGATTTCTTTTTACAAAATTTTCTTTTTCAGGATTTGAAGTACTCCAAAACTCTGTCAAGAAACCACCTTTTTCTTCCATTTTCCCAACATATTTTTTGTGCACTTTTGGATATACTTGATTCAAACCATGTGCAATTACACCAATGGTTTGCAAATTATTTTCCATTGCAGCTTTATGAGCTACGATGTCAACGCCATAAGCGAATCCGCTTACAATGATTGGATTTAATGGTGCTAAATCTTCTATTAATTTCTTGCAAAATTCAGTTCCATAAGTTGTAATTTCTCGAGTTCCAACAATACTGATTATTTTTCTGTTATTGAAATCGATGTTTCCCGATGCAAATAATAAAATTGGTCCATCAATGCAATGTTTTAATCGTTTGGGATAATTTTCATCTTTATAAAAAAAAGCTTTTATATCATTTTCCTCTATAAAATTGAGTTCTGCTTTTGCTAATTCAAAAACCGATTTGTTTTTTAGATTTTTGATTACAACCTGACCAATTCCATCAATAGATGACAGTTGCGAAGCTTTTGCTTTGAAAATAGATTCGGCAGTGGGAAAATGATTGAGAAGTTTTTTTGCTAAAACATCGCCTATTCCTTCTACTTTTAGTAATGCCAATAAGTGTAGTAATTCTGTGTCGTTCATTATATTAAATCTGTATGGTGTATATAAATAAGATTCCAAAAGTAAGAACAATTAAAATTGTTAACAAAGTTTGTTGATAAAATTTTGCATTCCACATTAAATAATTAAATTTGTCATTATGAAGATGGATCAATACATATCACAATTATTATATCGTTACCAATGTGTAACTGTTCCAGGATTTGGTGCTTTTTTAACCGAAATTCAATCGGCACAATTGCATGAAAGTTCTCATTCGTTTTATCCACCAAAGAAATTGGTTTCATTCAATCCTTATTTAAAAAATAATGATGGATTGTTAGCAAATCATATAGCTCAATCAGAGAAAATGAGTTATGAAGTTGCTGTTTCTATTATTGAAAATCAAGTGGCTACATGGAAATCGAAATTGAATGATTTTGGTGCGATTACGATAAAAAATATTGGTGAAATTTCATTAAATAATGAAAGAAATTTTGTTTTTTCTCCTCATGATCAAGTTAATTATTTAACTTCCTCTTTTGGATTAACTAACTATAACTCACCTGCTGTTAAACGTGAAGTTTATAAACAAGAAGTTGAAGCATTAGAAGAAAAAGCTCCTATTGTTTTCACTCCTGAAAAAAGAAGTTCAAATAATTTCATGAAATATGCTGCCTTTTTTGTTCTTGGTGCAGGACTTTTAACCTCTGGAGGCTTTTTTGGAAATGAATATTATAAAAATAAAATTCAACAAGAAACTTTAGCCGTTCAAACTAAAGTTCAAAAGCAAGTAGAACAAAAAATTCAAGAAGCTACTTTTGTAATCGATATTCCGCTTCCAAATGTTACACTTTCAGTAGGGGAAAATGCCACAGAAAACAAAGCATACCATGTTGTTGCTGGAGTTTATCAAAAAGAATTTTATGCGAATAAATTATTTGCTGAACTTCAAAATTTAGGTTACAAACCGATTCGTTTAGAACCTAATAAATATGGAATGTTTCCTGTTTTATATGGAAGTTTCTCTAGTTATACTGATGCTTATAACGCTATGATGGAAATTAAAAAATCACACAATCCAGAAGCTTGGATGATGATTAAAGAAATAAAATAAATCCCGGAATTTTCGGGATTTTCTTATTGAAGTCGTTTTAAAGAAAATACTACCTTTGCAAAAAAAACTATGACTCCAAAACATCCAATAGATTCATTGACAATTTTAACCGATTTAGTATTACCAAGCGAAACCAATCCTTTGAATAATCTTTTTGGTGGTGAATTGCTTGCTAGAATGGATAGAGCAGCAAGTATAGCAGCTAGAAGACATTCTCGTAGAATTGTAGTTACAGCTTCAGTAAATCATGTGGCTTTTAATCGTTCTATACCACTTGGAAGTGTTGTTACAATCGAAGCTAAAGTTTCAAGAGCTTTTTCAACATCAATGGAAATTTTTCTTGATGTATGGATTGAAGATAGAGAATCAGGTACAAGAACTAAAGCTAATGAAGCTATTTATACTTTTGTTGCTGTTAATGAAACTGGAAATCCTGTAGAAGTTCCTCAATTAGTTCCTCAAACTGAGGAAGAAATTTCAAGATTTGATGCTGCTCTACGAAGAAAACAACTTAGTTTAGTTTTAGCAGGGAAAATGAATCCGCATGAAGCAACCGAATTAAAAGCATTATTCATATAAACAAAAAAGTCAGCTAATTGCTGACTTTTTAATTTCTATCTTCTACTTATCCAAAGTGATGGATTGTTTGGTGTAGTATTTTGAGTTATCATAAATTTCAAAATAGTCTTACCATCAGAATCAGTTTTAATTTTACCTAAAGTTTGTTTAGCAGAAACCATATCGCCTTCACTAACAGAAACGGTACTTAAATTTTGATAGACTGAAAAATATTCACCATGTCTTACCATTACTGCAAATTTATTTCCAATTTTTTGAACTTGTGTAACTTCTCCTTTAAAAACGCATCGAGCAGAAGCACCACTTTCAGTAATAATTTTTAGTCCGCTATTATTTTCCTCAAGGTTTTTATAAACTGGATGTGGTTGTTTTCCAAAACCCATATAAATATCACCTTTTTCAACTGGCCAAGGTAAACTTCCTTTGTTTGCTTTAAAATTATCTGAAATTATTTTTCCTTCTGGTGTTAAAACAATTTTTGTAGATGATTCAATCGCTTTTATCTCAGCAGCTGTAGTCGTTTTTGGATTTGCTTTTGCTTTTGCCGCAGCTGCTTTTCTGTTCGCTTCAGCAATAGCTTCACGAATCATTTTTTGAATTTGAGCATCTATTTTTTTAGTTTCCTGTTCTTTTTTCTTGATTTCAGCGGCAATTTGCTTTTTGCTTTTATTTAAACTGTTAGCAATTTTTTCTTGTTCTTGTTTTTCTTTTACTAAGTCTTGCTTTTGTTTTTCTTGTTCCGCAAGAAGTTTCTCTTTCTCTGTTTTTTGCCCTGACAATTTTTTATTATGATCATCAAGTTTTGTTGCTTTATCCTTTATTTCTTCACCTTGCATTTTTCTGTAGCTAGAATATTGCTTCATGTATTGCAATCTCTTGTATGCTTGAAGAAAATTTTCTGATGACAATAAAAACATTGCACGGCTTTGAGTTGAACGACTTTTGTATGATTTTACAATCATATCAGCATAATCTTCTTTTAAAACTTTAAGTTCTTTTTTTAATTTATTTATTTCGCGTTGATTTAAATAGATATCATTGCTCAACAACTTTGTTTGTTTTTCAGTTGTTGTGATTAGTTTTTCTTTAAGTCCAATTTTTTCTTTTTGAATCGTCAATAGTTTTACAACTGACTTTTCTTTTTTTCGAACATCTTGTAGCATCATTTCTTTTTCACGAATTTCAGCTTGAAGTTTTGCCTTCTTTTGCTCTAATTGTTCCTGCGTTTGCTGGCTCCACGAAAGTGAAGTTACTAAAACTAGAAATAATGTAAATACTGCTTTTTGCATATATATTAGTTAATGTAAATTCTTTCATAACCATCAGGAACACTGTATGGGAAAGAAAATTCTTCGTTGAAAGTAATATTTTTGTAATCTATATCAATGTTTGTTTTTCCTTTTTTCTGTTGTGCTTCAATAGAAAAGTTCAAAGGTACTATCTTATCCGAAAGTTTTTGATATTCAGGATAACTTATTTGCAACTTTCTGTCTTGTGTTGGCTGATTGAATTCTTGCTTTTTTAATAGAAAATTTTCAGCTTCAAAAAAGTATGATTTCTTAGTACTTGAATCTTTAATATCATCTAATTTATACAATTTATCAATTATTGTTGCCGAATATTTAGAATCGTTCAAATTGTCTAAAGCTTGTCCAATAAGTAAATTTTGAACTTTATTAAAATCTAAATCGGTACCAAGCCATTGACTTAAAGAAGCATAATCGCCTTCAAAATATTTTCCGCCAAGTTTTTCATAATACTGAACTTTTGTTGGCGTAATCAATGCTTTTGCCATTGTTATTCCAAGAAATCGAATGCTTACTAATATTTTTTCGTCTTTCTTGATTTTTATTTCAGCTGTTACATTTTGCGAATTGTTTTCATCTTCATATTTAGCATTTGCCTTTATATATAATGTAGAAAACTCAAATTTATTGTTGTAATGGCTTTGAATAATTTTATCAGATTCGATAATGTTTGTTGCAATACTTTCGGCCAAAACCGCTTTTGATTTGCAAGAAATCATCATAATTATTACCACTAAACTAACTATCTTTTTCATTTTATTTTTTCTGTTTTTTAAGCAGTTCATTCGCTTTTGTAAAATACAACTCTTTCTTTTTCATATCACCTAATCCGCTAAATGCCTCACCAAGTTGAATGTTGAAATTGATTTCTAAAGCCACATCATCTAAAACAAAATCAATTCCAGATTCTAATGCGTCTTTTGCTTTTTTGTAATTTTTAAGTTGATTGTTAGCTAATCCATTGTAATAATACAATTGAGGTTGTGTTGGAAACAATTGCATTTGATCTTCTGAAACTTTAGCTAACTTTTCAAAATTGGCACTTTCGGTGTAAGCTTGCAATAAAAGCAAAATGGTTTCCATATCTTCTTTTACATTTGAAAGATGCTTTTCATAATATTTGGTCGCATTTATCCAATCTTTTTTATTTTGATAAAACTTACCAATTTCTTTTGCTACTTGAACTTCTTTATCATCTTCAAAATAAGAAATTGCTTTTTCTAAATCGGCTTCATATTTTGGATTATTTCTAGAAAAAATTAGAAATTCATTTAAAATTCTGTGCTTAATTTTTTTATCAATTTTTAAACTTCCTAAAACAATATTCATTGCTTTAACGGCTTTATCACCTTCATTATTGTTTAAATGAAATTTGAATAAACTGACTTGAGCCCAATCTGATGTTGGAATTTCTTTTTCTAATTGTTTAGCAACTTCCAGAGCTTTTTCTTCTTGATTACTTTTTGAATACATGTAAATCAGCTCAACATAATTAGATTCTTCTTTTGGATTTTTTTTAATTTTTTCCAATAAATCTGCTTTTTCAGAACCTTGATATTTAGCGTCTTTTAAAATATCTGCTTTATATAATTCTCTTTTTTCAGATTTTCCAACGGTTTCATTTAGCTCATTAATTAAAAGTAATGCTTTATCAAACTGTTGTGTTTTCATATAAAGTGAAACTAAATCTTCTTTATAATCTACTTTAAATTCAACAAGTTTTTCAACAATTATTATAGCTTGATTAAAATCGCTTGTGTCATAACAAACGTCGTACATTCCTACCCAAGCCCAACGGTTTTTTGGGTCAATTTCAGTGGCTTTTTCAAAATTATCGTACGCCTCTTTATACTTTTTTTGAGACAAATAATTCTTGCCTAACTCAAAATAAACCACTCCGTTTTTAGGTTGCAAATCTTTACATCGTTCTAATGCATCAATTGCTTTATCATAATTTTCAATTCCTTTTTGCTTCAAAGATTCAAAGAAATAATTTTCAAAATCATCACTTACAGAAGCAATTTCCTCTGGTTCAGTTTGAGCCAAAAGTATATTTGGAATTAAAAACATTCCGAAAAGAAAACTATATAAAACTATTTTTTTCATCAAATTTCTATTCTAAAACGGAATAATCTCCGATACTAATGCTTGTGAAATTACCGTCAAAACTAACGTGATTTCCTATCATAGCATTGTCTAAATTAGCGTTTTTAATATGTGCATGCGTTTGAACCAAACTGTTTTTAATGGAACTATCAATTACATGACATCCTTTTCCTAAGGACACATTTGGACCAACTGTAGCATTAATTAAAACCACATCTTCACCAATATAACATGGTGGAATGATGGTTGAATTCTCTTGCTTAACATCATAATCAACTAAATGAATTCCGTCATTATGAAGGAAATTCAACATTCGATTATTGGTATCAACAGTTACATCTTTGTTTCCGCAGTCCATCCATTCGTCAACTTTACCTGGTACAAATTTCATGCCCTTTGCCATCATTTGTTTGATTCCATCATTAATTTGATATTCACCACCATGAATGATGTTATTATCAAGAACAGATTGTAACTCATTTTTTAAAACGGCAACATCTTTAAAATAGTATATTCCAATAACCGCTAAATCAGAAACAAACTCCTTTGGTTTTTCAACTAATTCGATTATTTCGCCATTGGAATTCAAATTTACAACTCCAAAAGCTTCTGGTTGATCTACTTGTTTTACCCAAATTACACTATCGGCATTTTGATCTAAGTCAAAGTCGGCACGAATTAAAGTATCAGCATAAGCAATTACTGCTGGACCACTCAAAGAATCTTTGGCACACATAATGGCATGACCAGTTCCAAGTGCTTCATTTTGATAATAAATCGTTCCTTTTGCTCCAAGTTTTTCAGCAATTGCAATTAGTTCTTCTTCTACTTTTTTTCCAAAACTTTCGTGAATTACAAAAGCAACTTCTTCTATTGGTTGATTCAAAACTCCAGCAATATCTTCAACTAAACGGTGAACGATAGGTTTTCCTGCAATAGGAATTAATGGTTTTGGAATTGTTAATGTGTGTGGACGTAATCTTGAACCACGTCCTGCCATTGGTACTATTATTTTCATGTTTTTATTTTTCTTTAAATAATTCTTTTAATAAATATCCAGCTAAAATAATTCCTCCAATAACTTTAACAAATTCTAGAATCTCATTAGAATTTTTATCTGATTTATATTTATTATACTGTTCTGTTGTAATTGATCCGTTCTCGAAAAGAAATAACATATATTCATCCTTTTCTATAACAGTCGCAGTTCCATTCTCAACTTTATTTTTAAGTTGATAAATTCTATTATAGTCAAAATTATTTGCCATTTTTCTTTTTCTTATTTAATTTGTCAACTAATATTGGTATTAATTCATCTGCTTCTTTTCGTAACTTATCAATAAATATTTGTTGTTCATTATCTCTAGCCTTGAGCTTTTCATGTTCAATTTTAAGATTGTTAATTTCATCTTTCAGTCCCATTTTAGAGGAAAAGAATCCAATTAATCCAGATGCAACTATCCCTATAATTGCTACTATAGTTTCTTGACTCATATTTTTTACTTTACTCCTGTACTTCCAAATCCGCCTACTCCACGAGAAGTCTCAGATAATTCTTGAACTTCAATCCATTCGGCACGCTCGTGTTTTGCAATGATTAGTTGTGCAATTCTTTCTCCGTTTTCAATGATGAAATCTTCATTGGATAAATTTACTAAAATTACACCGATTTCTCCACGATAATCGGCATCGACTGTTCCTGGTGAATTTAAAACGGTGATTCCTTTTTTTGCAGCTAAACCACTTCTTGGTCTAACTTGAGCTTCGTAACCAATTGGTAATTCAATGAAAAGTCCTGTTTTTACAATAGTTCTCTCTAAAGATTTTAGTATAATTGGTTCAGAAATATTAGCTCTCAAATCCATTCCTGCTGAGGCAATGGTTTCGTAATTAGGTAGTTCGTGTTTTGATTTATTAATAATTTTAATCGTCATAATTTATGCTTTTCTTTTGATGATTCTTAAAAGTGTTTCCTTTTCGTTTCTATAAATGAAATAGGTAAATATCATTATTAATAGGATTCCTACCAAATAATTTTCTCTGAAAAAATAAAATGAAATAGTTGAAAACAATATTGAAATTCCCAAATAGCTACTGATTTTTTTCATATCATAAGGAATTGGATAGTACTTATTACCAAGAACAAAAGAAATAGTCATCATGCTGCCATAAGCCACAATAGTTCCTATTGCCGAACCCATATAACTATATTTTGGTATGAGAAGATAATTAAGTAATAAAGTAAAAATAGCTCCAACAATAGAAATATATGCTCCGATTTTAGTTTTATCTGTTAACTTATACCAAACAGAAAGATTGTTATAAATTCCTAAAAAGAAATTTGCTAAAATAATTAATGGTACAACCTTCATAGCTTCCCAATAGGATTCATCTTTAATCATTATTATTTTTAATAGATCTGCAAAAACAATAACCGTAAGAAGAATTAGTGACCCAAAAATCACAAAAAACTTAGTTATAGTTGCATAAGTTTGTTTGGCATTTTCATTCTTTGAATGACTGAAGAAAAAAGGTTCTATTCCCAATCGAAAAGCTGTTGCAAATAAAACCATAAATAAACCTAATTTGTAACATGCTGCGTATGCTCCAACTTCTGATTTTCCAATTTTTTTTGGCAAAAGATATTCAAGAATTATCTTATCTAAATGTTCGTTTACTGCAAATGCAATTCCAGCAATTAGAATCGGAAAACCATACAACATCATTTTTTTCCAAAGTTGTACATCAAATTTCCATTTTAGGCTTAAATAATTTGGTGAAAGCACAACAAATGTTGCCAAACTTGCTATAAGATTTGCTAAAAATATGTATCCTATTTGAAAATTATCAAAGTACAATGTAGCAAGGAAACCTTCAGGGTTTTGAATAACAATATCTGGTAAATACAACAAGAAAAATAGATTTAAAATCATATTTATCAATACATTTCCTATTTTAATTACTGCATACACAATTGGTCTTTGTTCTGCTCTTAGCTTAGAGAAGGGAATGATGACTAAAGCATCTAAAACTAAAATCCAAATAGCATAAGTAACATATTCAATTTCAACGTTTATACAATTAGAAATTACTTTTCTGAAAAATAAAGCTAGAAATAAAAATCCAATAGAAGACCAAAAAACAGAAATTGTTGAAGTTTGAATGACTCCTTTCTTATTGTCTTCAGAATTATAAAAACGAAAAAAAGCAGTTTCCATTCCATATGATAAAATAACATTAAAAAAAACCATATAAGCTAAAAGAATGGTTGTTTCTCCATAATCTGCTTTTTCTAATTTACCGGTATGAACCATTACCAATAAAAAGCTTATCATTCGAGGCAAAACAGTTGCCAAACCGTAAATTAGTGTTTGCTTAAAAAGATTTTTATATAAACTCAAGGTGATTTTATTAAATGTGAAACAAAAGTAGTTATTAAATCGATTTAATGAAAAAATAGCCAATAAATATGAAAAATGAAACCTAAGAATAACTGATAATTATATATTTGTATAAATATCACTTTTATGAAACGATTTCTTTTATTTTACCTAATTTTAGTCACTACATCAGCTTTTTCTCAAAATATTCCTGTTACAAAAAAAGTTTCAAGCACTTTTGAAAAACACGATTTAAAAATAAATGATGATTATTCATGGTTAGAAAATTTAAAATCTGAAGAAGTATCAAATTGGGTAAATGCTCAAAATGCCTACACGAATACTGCATTTGAAAAAATTAATATTGCTAAAATTGCCACTAAAATTAAAGAATATAATTTTTTATCTAGCAATTCATTACCTATCAAAATTGGAAAATATTTTTATGCAAACTATAGAAAAGATAAATCGCAACCTGCCTCACTTTACTTCAGAAAATCTTTAAATGAAAATGCCATTGAGCTTATTAATCCTTTCAAAATATATAAAGATGAAAATGTTATTTTAGATAATTTTTACCCTTCAAAAAACTCAAGTTTAATTGCCTATAAAGTTTCAATTGACGGAAGCGATCGAATGGAGATTAGATTTTCAAACATTGATACAAGAGAAGTATTGAAAGATATTCTTAAAGATTCTAAATTTTCAAATGTTGCTTGGCATAATGATAAAGGTGTTTTTTATAAGAAAAACTCAAATAAAAACGTCATCGCTAAAGATTCGACTTATCAACTATATTATCATAAAATTGGAACCAATCAAACAGATGATCAATTAATTTATGATGTATCTGAAAAAGGGTCGTATATTGATTTTTTTACCACTAAAAACAGACTTTTTATAACCGAAACTAGTAAAGATGAACTTTCTAAAAGTATGTATTTCATTAATTTTAATGATGAAAGTTTTACAAAAGAAATTATTTATGAAAATGACACAACTGGATTTACATATTTAGGTTATCTAGATAATAAAATTTATATTTCTACAAAAGAATATGATTGGGGAGAAGTTCGTTGTTTTGACATAAAAAATAAAACTGAAGTTAAACAAATTATACCTCAGATTTATAATAATCTTTTAGTTGGAACATATTTTTATGAAAATTATATAGTTTGTAAATATAAAACTATAGAAAGTTACTTTTTAAGAGTTTATGATGCTAATGGAAACTTTATAAGAAAATTTGACTCACCAGAAAGTATGAATTTTTCAATTCGTTTTTTTGATTCTGAAACTAAAGATTTATACGTAACTTTTTATTCTCATGTTATTTCTGCACAAAATTTTAAACTAAATTTTGAAACGGGTGAAGTTCGTCATTTTTACAATGATTATATAAAACCATTACCTACAATATTTCCGTTAAATCATTTTATTACTAAAAAGATAACTTTTAAAAGTAGAGACAATAAAGATGTTCCAATAACTATAATTCATAAAAAAGATCTGGTATTAGACGGGACAAATCCTACACTTTTGAAAGCTTATGGCGGATTTGGGTCAGTTTCAAGTCCTGGATTTGATACAGGTTTACTATATTTTCTAGACCAAGGTGGTGTTTATGCATTTGCCGAGATTCGCGGTGGTGGAGAAAAGGGATTAAAGTGGCATCAAGATGGAAAAGCATCAAAAAAGATGAATTCTTTTAATGATTTTATAGATGCTTCAGAATTTTTAATTAAAGAAAAATATACCTCTCCTAATAAGTTAGCTATTACAGGTGGTTCATATGGCGGATTGGTTGTTGGTGTTGCTATAACTCAACGTCCTGAATTATACAAAGTTGCAATACCCAAAATGGGAGTTTTTGATATGCTTACTTATTCTGACTATTCAGTTGGGAAATATCATTTAGATGAATTTGGCGATCCAAATAATAAAACAGATTTTAATTATTTACTAAATTATTCCCCATATAATAATTTAAAAGAAAGTGTAAATTATCCAACAACATTAATAATTACAAGTGAAAATGATGATCGTGTTCCACCTTTTAATTCCTATAAATTTACTGCTGCATTACAAAACAGGGAGAACCAAAAGAATCCAATTTTTTTAAAAACTCTTTCAAATTCAGGACATTATGGAAAAGTATCAACATATCAAAATAGGATAAATGAAACTGCAGAGTTCTATGGTTTTTTGTTATACTATTTGAAAAATTAATTTCTTGGCTTAGCCGATGGATATGCTAAAAGTTCTTTTTCTTTAATATTAGTAATTTTGAAAAACTGTGTTTTACAATCTTGCTCAAATTCCAAAATTGCCTCATTATTCTTTAATTCAAACTTTGATTTAACAACTTTTGGGGTTTCAATTTGTCCGTCGGTTTCATTTAATTCTTGGTCAACATTTGGCCTTTGAGAATAACTTGCTGTAAAAACGGAATCATTTCTTTTGATAACCTCTAATTCTCGTCCGTGAAAATAGAGTTTTTTTATTTTAAAATTTACTGAAAATGGTTCTTTAAATCTAATATAAAAATCGGTTCCGCTTCCTGTCAAACGCTGTCCACCAATCCATTTTTGAAAATAAACTTCATCTGTTGAAAAAGGAAGACTTTTTGCTTCTTTTTGTGATGAGCAGGAAATAAATACTAAAGTCATCAAAACATATAGAGCTTTCATAATACACTAATTTAAGTTAAATTTATAAAAAAAGAGGCAACATTCGTGCCTCTTTATGTATTATTTAATAAATCTAAAGTTTAAAAAGCTTTGCTTATTAAAAATTTGAAAAAATTAAATTTTTTTCTTAACCTTTTAATGCTTCCGCTCCACCTACAATTTCTAAAATTTCGTTAGTGATTGCGGCTTGACGTGCTTTGTTATAAGTCAACTTCAATTGGTCTCTTAACTCTGTTGCGTTGTCAGTTGCTTTGTGCATTGCAGTCATACGCGCTCCGTGTTCCGATGCAAATGAATCTCTGATAGATTTATATAATTGTGTTTTTAATGATTTTGGAATCAATGTTAAAACAATTTCTTCTTTTGATGGTTCAAAAATATAATCTCCCGTTGAAACAGGTTTGTCAGATTTAACAGGTGCTAATGGTAAAAATTGTTCTGTTTGGACAATTTGTGTAGCAGCATTTTTAAATTGATTATAAACGATTTCTATTTTATCATATTCACCAGATGTGAATTTATCTGTTAAAATTTGAGCAATTTCTGCAACATTATCGAATGTTAAATTATCAAAAACTTCGCTTTTGTTTCCAATAACTTTATTTGTTTTGCTTAAAGCATCATTCCCTTTTTTACCAATTGCAAAAACATCAACTTGTTTTCCCGGATATGATTCTGCAATAGTCTTAGATTGTTTAATTACATTTGAATTGAATGCTCCACACAAACCTCTGTTTGAAGTTATTGCAACAATTAAAACTTTATTAACTTCACGTTGAGCAGTAAATTGACCGCCTACTTCTCCTTCAAGAGTTGAGCTTAAACTTTGTAATAATTCCGTTAATTTTTCGGCATAAGGTCGCATTGCTGTTATAGCATCTTGTGCTTTTTTCAGTTTTGCAGCAGAAACCATTTTCATCGCAGAAGTAATCTGCATTGTAGATGAAACGGAAGTAATTCTATTACGGATTTCCTTTAAGTTTGCCATTTTTTTGTAAAAGTTAGGAGTTTGAAGATGGAAGATGGAAGTAAGAATTTAACATCCTACTTCCAGCTTCTAACTTCCTTCTTAATTATATTTTGCTGAAATTTCTTTAGCTGCTCTTTCGATTACATCTGTAATGTTATCGTCTAATTTACCTGCTTTCAATGCATCAAGAGTATCTCTGTGTTTGTTGTTTAAATATTCGATAAAATCTTTTTCGAATTCTTTTACTTTATTTACAGGAACACTTCTTAATAAATTTTTAGAACCAGCATAAATAATTGCAACTTGATCTTCAACTGTATAAGGAGAGTTCAAACCTTGTTTTAAGATTTCAACATTTCTTCTTCCTTTTTCAATTACGTTTAAAGTTACAGCATCAAGGTCAGAACCAAATTTAGCGAAAGCTTCCAATTCACGGAATTGAGCTTGGTCTAATTTTAATGTACCTGCTACTTTTTTCATTGATTTAATTTGAGCATTACCTCCAACACGAGATACAGAAATACCTACGTTAATTGCTGGACGAACTCCAGAGTTAAACAAATCACCATCAAGGAAAATTTGTCCATCTGTAATCGAAATCACGTTTGTTGGAATGTAAGCAGAAACGTCACCTGCTTGAGTTTCGATAATTGGTAAAGCTGTTAATGAACCACCACCTTTTACAATTCCTTTTAAAGAATCTGGTAAATCATTCATGTTTTTAGCAATATCATCATCAGCAATAACTTTACAAGCTCTTTCTAATAAACGAGAGTGTAAGTAGAAAACGTCTCCAGGATAAGCTTCACGACCTGGTGGTCTTCTTAATAAAAGTGATACCTCACGATATGCAACTGCTTGTTTAGATAAATCATCATAAACAATTAATGCAGGACGACCTGAATCACGGAAATATTCTCCGATTGCAGCTCCAGCCATTGGTGCATAAACTTGCATTGGTGCAGGATCAGAAGCATTTGCTGCAACAATAACTGTATAAGCCATTGCTCCTTTTTCTTCTAACATTTTTGCAATTCCTGCTACAGTTGATGCTTTTTGACCAATTGCTACATATATACAGAATACTGGTTTTCCAGCATCGTAAAATTCTTTTTGATTTAAGATGGTGTCAATACAAACTGTTGATTTACCAGTTTGACGGTCACCAATAACAAGCTCACGTTGTCCACGACCAACAGGAATCATTGCATCTACTGCTTTTACACCTGTTTGTAATGGTTCAGTTACTGGTTGACGGAAGATAACTCCTGGAGCTTTTCTTTCTAATGGCATTTCAAATAACTCACCACCAATTGGTCCTTTACCATCGATTGGGTTACCTAATGTATCAACCACACGACCTACAATTTGCTCACCAACTTTTAAAGAAGCAATACGTTGTGTTCTTTTTACAGTAGAACCTTCTCTAATTCCTGTAGATGGTCCTAAAAGTACAACACCAACATTGTCTTCTTCTAAGTTCAATACGATAGCTTCTAATCCGTTGTCGAATTGTACTAACTCACCATATTGAGCATTTGATAAACCGTAAACACGAGCGATACCGTCACCCACTTGAAGTACAGTTCCTACTTCTTCTAAAGTTGCACCTGATTCAAAACCAGATAATTGTTTTTTTAATATTGCTGTAATTTCAGCTGGTTTAATTTCCGCCATTTTGATATATCTTTAATGGAATTCTAATTACTAAACTCTCTTTTTAATTCACCTAATTTATTAGCTACAGAAGCATTATACTGCTGGTCGCCTACTCTCAAAATAAATCCTCCAATAATTGATGGATCTATTGTGTTTTCAATTGTAATTTTCTTATTTGAAAATTCTGCAATTTTAGCCAATACTTTCGATTCTAATTCTGGAGTAATTGCGATAGCTGTTGTTACTTTAGCAACTTCAATACCATTACTTTCGTCAAATAATCTTTTGTATTCTTTAGCTATAGATTCAAGAATTTCAAATCTTTTATTTTCAAATAATAATTGAAACAAGCTATTTGTTTCGTTTTGAACATTTGAAAATATTTCAGAAGTCGCAGATTTTTTAACATCCATTTTTATAACCGGACTTGCTAAAAATTCTTTTAATTCAGGACTATCACTAATAGCATTAACAATTGATTTCATATCATTGTTTACTGCTTCAGCTTTTCCTGAACTTTGTGCAATATCTAAAATTGCTTTTGCATATCTAATCGCTGCTCTAGACATAATGATTAGTTTAATTTAGCATCACCTAACATTTTCTCAACTAATTTAGCTTGAGATTCTTTGTTAGATAATTCGTCTCTTAATACTTTTTCTGCAATTTCTAAAGACAAAGAAGAAACTTGATTTTTCAATTCTGCCATAGCTGCATTTTTCTCGCTATTGATTGCTGCTTTTGCTTGCTCAATCATTTTTTCACCAGTTGCTTGTGCCTCTAGCTTAGCATCGTTAATCATCTTTTCTTTGATTTCACGAGCTTCTTTTATCATTGCATCACGCTCAGCTCTTGCATCTGCTAACAATTTCTCGTTATCAGATTTAAGATTTTGCATTTCTTTTTTAGCATTTTCAGCAGAAAGCAATGCATTTTTGATTCCTTCTTCTCTTTCGTTAACCGCATCAAGAATTGGTTTCCAAGCGAATTTTTTTAATAATAGAATCAATCCAACAAATATTACTATTTGCCAAAAGAATAATCCAAATTCAAACTGATTTATTAATTTATCCATTATATATGTATTTAACTTTTTTTGAATTAATGAAACAATAGTCACAACCAACCGTTGCAACTATTGTTTTTTTTAGTTTTAATTAAGCAGCAAATAATGCAGCGAAACCAATACCTTCAATTAACGCAGCAGCAATAAGCATAGCTGTTTGGATTTTTCCTGAAGCTTCTGGTTGACGAGCGATAGCTTCCATAGCTGAACCACCAATTTTACCAATACCTAAACCTGCTCCGATTACAATTAATCCTGCTCCTACAATAGTTGGAATTTGCATAATATATATATTAAAAATTAAACATTCTTTTTTGAAATGCACTTCTATTAATGATGTGCTTCTTCGTGATGGTGCTCTTCATTGGCAGAACCAAAATAAAGTGCTGATAACATTGTGAAAATATAGGCTTGTAAAAAAGCAACTAATATTTCAAGGATAGAAAGTACAAATGACAATCCAAATGACAATGAACTTCCAATCCAACTTTTAAAAATAAACATTAAACCTATGATACTCATCAATACAATATGTCCTGCAAAAATATTTGCATACAAACGAATCATTAATGAAAATGGTTTAATAATAATTCCTAACAACTCAATAGGAGCTAAAACGATTCGCATCAATTTTGGAACTCCAGGCATCCAAAAAATGTGACCCCAATAGTTCTTATTAGCTGTTAAATTTGTAATTAAAAATGTTAAAATAGCTAATGAAAATGTTATAGTTAAATTTCCTGTTACATTAACCCCAAGTGGTGTCAAACCAAAAAGATTTAGGAATAATATAAAGAAAAATATAGTTAACAAATAACTCATATATTTTTTGTAGTTTTTCTCACCAATATTTGGAATAGCAATTTCATCTCTTATGTATACTACAAGAGGCTCAAATATTCTTCCTGCACCTTTTGCAATACCGCCATTTTTCGCATATGATTTTGCTAAAGATGTAAATAAGAAAAACATTACAATAGCTGTTATTATTATAAACAAAACACTTTTAGTTATTGAAAAATCAATTGGTCTAACATTTGTCGGGTGACCTGATTTTTCATCTTCCGTTAATGTTCCAGATGCATCTGTTTTGTATATTTTTCCGTCATGGTGATTTAAAACATAATAATTTCCATTAGATTCTGCAACTGCTTCTCCGTGGTGAAATTTTGATGATGAAAAAAACTGCAATCCATTATCCCATAAAATAATTGGTAATGAAAATCCGTAGTGTTTACCCTCTTTGTTGTCAGAAAAAAAAGTGAAATCATGAGAATCTAAAACGTGATGTTTTGTAAAAGCTTTTACTTGAGACTTAATATCTGTAGGTTCAGCATGAGTTTCACCTTCATGAGTTGATTCCGCGTGAGCATCAGTTTTTTCATGAGTTGCTTCTACAGCATGAGCTTCAACTTTTGTAGAGTCATTTGTTGGGTTTGCAATACTAATTAGTGGCATAAAAGCTACTAACAATGCTACGATAAAATGGAGTGGTTTTTTTGAAATCACCATAACTTTATTTTTCTTAAATTTTAAGGTTTCTAAAATTTGGTGCAAAAGTACAATTTTTATTAATATTCCAAGTGGATAAGAAAAAAAAATAATCGATTTTATAGATATTTTTCGGATTTACTGATTTTTATTTAATAATCTAATGGTTATTAACGTCTCTATTGCTAAAAAAAGAATAAACGATATAAAAAAACTCTTCTTTTCGTATGTCAAGAAAATTGATGGATTTTGATTTATTTGGTGAAGAAAAAAATAAGCAATCGCCATTTTGACCATTGTTAGTATTAGATAAAAATACCCAACAATATCTAAATTTTTTTTTCGGACAAAAATTAATATTGTTACTATTAGCAGAGAACAAATTGTAAAGAAGGAATAAATTTCAACTATTGAAAAACGAAAAGTATTGAGATTACTTTCACCTATTAAATATACAAGACTGTAATACTGAATGCAAAAAAATAGAATTGAAAAGACTACAACCAATAAAAGTGGCTTGAACATGGAAAGTTTCATTATGCTATTTTTGCTCCGATTCGTTTATTTGTTTTAACTGTCTATTCAAATTATAGAAAGCCAATGCAACACCAATTAAAACAAAAATTTTTACATAAATTTCGTTTGGGTTTGGGTATTTTTCATCTAACCATCGCCCTAAGTAGGCAAATAAAAAAATAACAATACCCATTTGGATAGGAATATTTATCAAAGCCAACCATTTGTTACGCTGTTTTTTCTTCGGCTGATTGTCCACTTGGTAAAAGATTTTTTACATTAGGTTTCATAGTGCACGTTGCTGTAAACTCTGCTCCAGGTTCAACAGAAAGTTTTCCGCATACAACGTCACCGTGAACTATGGCTTTTGCTTTTAGATTTAAAACTTCTACAACTTGTATTTTGCCTTCAAATTTACCTTCAATGTCGCAATTTTTACAAATAATATCACCTTTTATACTTCCTGCTGGACCAATTACTATTTTTCCTTTAGTTTGAAAATTACCAATTAAATGTCCGTCAAGACGAAAATCAGATGGAGATGAAATGTCTCCTGTTATAATAGTTCCTTCAACTATTCTATTCGTTTTTCCTAAAAGGTCTGTGTAAGATTTGGGTTTTTTATCAAACATAATTTTATCCTTTAGATCTTGGTGTTGGTGATGATGCTGGAGGCAACAAACTGTTTGTTGGTTCTCTGTCGTTAGATTCCATTCCGTTATTACCACTGTTTGGCAATCGTAATGGACTATCATTGCTTAAAGATTTTGCTTTACTTTCAACGTTATTACTTCTATCTGTTCTTTGTGGCTTTTGAATTTTTTGCTTTGGAGCTTCTGGTGAAGGTAAAGTAATTACTGGTTTTGATTTTGGTTCAAAGTTTGGTCCTTTTCCTGAAATATATTCATCAAGATTTTTATAAATTTGAACTACTTTGTAATTTTCACTTGAAATTACAGTTGATGGCTCGGCAATTTTATATTCTTTAAATTCTTTTAAAACTTGAGCGATTCCTTTTGCGTTTTCTTCCGATTTTATTCCATGAATAACAATTAAATTTTTGTCAATTGTATAAGTATCTATTGAAACCGAAAGTTTTTCAATTGTTCTCTCTTTTGCAAATTTATTCAACTTATCAAGTAATGGCTTTAAGCTTTTTTCATCCAAACTATTGCTTGGTGCGTATAGAATTTTCCAACTTACTGGAATTTCTCCATTAAAATATAAAGCTTCAAGTAATGGAATTTTTGTTGCAATAAACGTTTCTGTTTCTTTTCCTTCTTGAGAATTTGGATACGTCAATGCCACAAAATTTAATGACTTTTTATATTCTTTTAATCCGTATAATTTTCCAATTAAATTAGCTTTCAATAATTCGAATTTTGGCAACATTTCTTCACCTGCAAATTGAACAATTGCCATATCTGTTTTATTTAAAGTTTCTCTATAAATTCCTAACTCATAGTCTTTATATAGATTACTGTAAACTACTTCTGGTGAACCTAATTCTAGTTCAATTTTATTATCACTTAAAAGTTGTGCATATCTTGAACTTGGATATTTAGATATGATTCTGTTTTTCATTCCATCTGCTTTGCTTGGCTCAATAATTTGATAAATTTTATACAAATTATAAAGTGATGGCAATACTAATCTTTCTTCAGGATTATTATCTAAGAGTGTTTCTAATTTGCTTGAAGCTCTTTTATATTCTTTAAACTTCTCTTTATAAATAACTCCTAATTGATAGTAAGCAAAGTTTCTTTCTTTAGAAATACTATCTAAAACAACTTGATTTGTTGGTATATCTTTAGTGTAAAATTCTGTAGTAAATCGTTCTTCTACTTTTTCAACATTTTCTGCAACTTCTTCTTGACTTTCTTCTTCTTTTGTATCAATATTGTCATCGCTAGAAGATAATCTCCAATTTGGACCATATCTCCTTTTTCCCCATTTTTTTACAAATTCACTCTTTCCATACGCCACAGTAGTTGGATTATAGAAATAAAAATCGCCAGGCTTTGAAGTAGTTGATGTAGGTGTTTTTGGTTTATTATCTTTCAAAGCTAATGGTTCATTCATTTTTGAACTAGAAGCGTTTTCTTCAATACGTTTTTGTTTTTCAAGGAGTTCTTTTGCTTTTTCTTCTTCTTTTTTGAGATTTTCAATATGTTGTTTGTAATAATTTTCTCTTTCAAGAGGCGATAATGCTGCAACTTTTAAAATACTATCATTTCGTTGTGCGATACCTTCAAATTTAATTACATCTTCAAGATTATCTCTCTTTTTAGAAATGGATTTATACTCACGACTTTTGTCATTTAAATAAACCATTGTACTATCAAAATATTTTCCAGAAGTAACATATTTAGCATCATTGAAATTAATTTCTGCTAAATTTCTATAATTTGAAGCAATCAAATATTCATCATAAGAAGCGTTCTTTAATGATGCATTATAATATTTTTTTGCTTTAGTAATATCTTTCTTTTTGTCATAAAACAATCCCATTTGATGGTTCAAAACATCAAGATATGGACGGTTTTCTCTGTCTTCTAATAAATCTTTATATTTTTTCAAAAACGCAATAGTATCTCCTTTTTCATAATCAAATTGTTGCGCCTGACGAGCATGTGCTTGAATAACATATAGACGTGGTGATCTTCTTTTCATATCAATTACTTCTTGATATGCAGCAAAAGCACTATCTTTATGATTTTGAGCATCATAGATTTGCCCTAAAATAAAATTATATCGAGCAACTTCTTCATTTTCTTTAGTAAATTCTCTTGCAATTTTAATTTTTGCAATAGCACTATCATTTTCTTTTAAATTTAAAAATGCTTGAGCAAGAGTTGCATTGGCATCAGCAAAAATTTGATCTTTAAATTTGATTTCACTCAATAATTTACGAAGATTGGTAACCGCAAGTGCATCGTTGTCCATTCGCATATTGGTTTTTTCACGCCAAATTTTTACTTCATAAATTTTATCACTGTTAGGATATTTGTACAAAACATAATTAAAGGCTTCTAATGCAGGAACAAAACGTTGATCATAATAACGTGCTTTTCCTAACAATAAGTGCGCCTCATCCATTTGCGGATTTTTTTCGCCACCATCAATATTCATAGAATGTTTTTGAATGGCTTTTGTAGCTTTATCTTCAGCTTTTTCAAAATCAGCATTCTTTTTTTCAGAAGTTTCTAATGATTTATCAGAAATCTGCATTCTCTCTACAGGAAGCACTTCCCAAAAATTATCTTTGTATTGCAATTTCAGATTTGTAATTCCTTTATCTAATGCAATTCCGCCATTATAAAGAATATTATATTCTGTAGTTACAGCATGGTAATTTCTAGTTAGAAAGGTATTCTTCTTTGTAGAACAAGCCACAAAAAAAACTAATAATCCAGCTATAAATGTGTATTTAATAGTGTTTGATTTCAATGTAAAACGTTTTAATAATTAACTCTAAAAGGTTAATTTTAGTATAACTAACTGGTAAAAATACGTTTCTTTTTGATAAGTGAAAATAAATTGATGGTTTTTTTAAAAAAAGAAATCCGAAGAACATCAATTTGGACTTCGGATTCATGCGTTTTTAAATTTTAAAATTATACTGCAAAAAATGCTTCTAATTCTCTCAATGTTTCTGGCGACGTTTCAATGTCTTTTACAATTTCGCCTTTGTTTAAAGCTACAATTCTATTGCAAACCTCAACAGTGTGAACCAAATCGTGCGAAGAAACTAAAACAGTAACTTCTGGATTATCAGATAATTCTTTGATGATTTTTTTCAATCTATTTACTGTAGTTGGATCTAAATTAGCAAAAGGTTCGTCAAGAATTACAACTTCTGGACTTCCTATTAAAGTAGCAATGATTCCCACTTTTTTCATATTTCCTTTGGACAAATCTCTTAGATATTTTTTACTTTTTAAGATTTCTCCGTTAAAAAATTCTTCATGTTTTGCTAAAAGTGCATCGACATCTGCTTTGTTCTGTCCACGCAAATCACCAATAAAATAAAAATATTCTTCTGCAGTTAAATATCCAATAAGGAAACTTTCGTCGATAAATGCTGCTGTAAAAGGTTTCCATGCTTCACTTTTATTCACTTGAACGTCATTGTTCATTATATAACCTGTTGAAGGTTGAATTAAATCTAATAATAAACTAAAAAAAGTAGTTTTTCCTGCGCCATTATTTCCTACTAAACCAAAGCTTTGTCCTTTTGGGATTTCAAGATTAGTGATGTTTAATACTTTAACTCCGTTGTTATATGTTTTTGAAAGATTGTTTACTTGTATCATAGTTTCTTTATATTGTATTGTTGTGAAATATCTAATATTTTAAATCTAACATCTAATATTAATTCTTTTGCTTGTATGCAGCGATAGTGGCGTATTTTTCTCTTTTGTAGATTTTCTCGATTTGATTAAAAACGTAATTTCTAAAAGCAAATCCGAGAATTCCTGCCAAAGCCACAAATAATAATCCTATGTTTGGTGAGAAAATATAATATCCTATTGCATAAAGTGCCATTGGAACAAGCATTTTAGGTATAGCAATTAACATCGTTTTAAAATTAAACGCTTGTTTATCGCCAAAAGCTCCTTTTCCTGTAGTTAAATCGATTGGTGTCTTAACAAATGCACCGCCAAGCATTACCAAATGTGAGTTTACACCAATATTGAAAATAGCACCAACAACAATTAATAAGTACGTATGAACTCCAAAGAATAAATAAAACGATGCTAAAATTGTTGAAATTAAAGTTCCGATAACCATTAACCACCATTTTGAACTGATGTATTCTCTGTATTGGATATTTTGACTCATCATCAATTGATAATAAGCACTGTCCCAACTTGGTATAAATTGTCCGAAAGTGAAAAGAAATCCACCAGAAACAAAAATTCCTGCAAAAATCTGAAACATTGGACTTCTGTAGGCTTCAATTGAGTTAGTGAAAAACAACAATCCATAAAAAATGAATAAAAAACTCATTGTCAATGTAGTTTTAGAGCGTTTGTTTCTCGTTAGTAAGCGAAGATCGTTTTTTAAGAATGTTCCTAAAACTCCAAATTGGTCAAGAAAAGTAAAATTTTGGGTTTTAGCAATGTCACTTTTCTTCGCCAAACCTTCGTCTAAATTAAGATTACTTTTAAAATAATTAAAAGCAAAATAATAAGTTGCAACAACTAAAAGTATTGGAATCAAAAACACAAAAACCGTTTCGTACATACCTTGAAAAAAAGGTTGAGTGTAAAGTGTAATGTCGAATAATTGATAATAATGCGCCAATCCTAAACCTGCAACTACAGCCAAAACCGAGTAGAAAACACTGTCCTTATTATTGATTAAAACATTTACAAAATTGTTTAAATAAAAAAGTGCCATAATTCCTAAATGCCACAAAATTACATTCAAAACGGAATAGCCATTCATCATTAAAACTATAGAAAACGGAATGAAAAACAACGCATGTGACCAATTGAAAAAAGACAAAGCTGTTTTTCCTAGAGTAAAATGAACAATCGTATTTCTTTTTATTGGTAAAGTCAATAATGGACGAATATTCATTACAGGCATTTTTTGTAGAAAATACCTAACCACCAAATCCATTACCAAATAATAAATCATGAATTTATTTACCGTTGAAAGTGGTTCAAGTTCTGCTTTTTTTAGAATGAAGAAAACTCCAACACCAGCAGCAATAAAAATCACCATAAAATAAACTGCAAAAAAACCAATAAAGATTTTCATTGCAATATTAGTTCCTAAAGACGCTGAACGGAGAAATGACTTCCATTCGAGCATAATAAAATGTTTGAACATAGTTGATTGTTTTGGATGAAGTATTAGATGATAAATATAAAAATTTGTTACAAACATTTTCAAACTTTAAATAAAAGTAAATAATTGCTATTTATTACATTTGTAAAAATTATTAAACATCATGTCACAATTCTATAAATTACATATTAAAGAAGTAAAACGTGAAACTCCTAATGCAGTTTCTGTAGTTTTTAATGTTCCATCTGAATTACAATCAGCTTATCAATTTATTGCAGGTCAATATATTAATTTAAAACTTACACTTGACGGACAAGAAATACGTCGTGCTTATTCAATATGTTCTTCGCCAGAAAGTGGTGAATTGCGTATCGCTATCAAATCGGTTAAAAATGGGCATTTTTCAAAATTTGCAAACGAAAACTTGAAAGTTGGCGATATTATTGAAGTGGGGCAACCCGAAGGTAAATTTACTTTCGAACCGCAAATTGACAGACAAAGAAACTATGCAGCTTTCGTAGCCGGAAGTGGAATTACACCAGTGATGTCAATTCTAAAATCGGTTTTACACAACGAGAAAGACAGCACTTTTGTGTTGGTTTACGGAAATAAAAATAACGTCGAAACGATATTTCATCAAGAATTGCACGATTTGCAACAACAATATGTTGGAAGACTTTTTGTACATTATGCTTACACGCAAATTAAGGTTGAAAACGAACTTTTTGGCAGAATTGACAAAGCCAATGTAAACTTTGTTTTGAACAATAAACATAAAGAAAAAGAATTCTCAAAATTCTATTTATGTGGTCCAGAAGAAATGATTAATTTGGTTTCCAATGTTTTAAAAGAACATAATGTTGCTGATAAAAACATCAAATTTGAATTGTTTTCAACCTCAACCTCAGAAGAAAAAGAAATTATTACATCAGAAAATGGTCACACAAAAATCACGGTTTTAGTTGATGGCGATGAAGCAACATTTGAAATGAGTCAGAAGCAAACTTTGCTAGAAGCTGCTTTAAAACAAGGTATCGACGCACCTTATTCTTGCCAAGGAGGAATTTGTAGCAGTTGTTTAGCACGAATTTCAAAAGGAACAGCAGAAATGAAAAAGAACTCCATTTTGACTGATAAAGAAGTTGCCGATGGATTAATTTTAACTTGTCAAGCACATCCAACAAGTAGTGAAATATTTGTTGACTTTGATGATGTGTAATTCCGTTAGCAGTGTTCAGTTTTCAGTGTTCAGTTACGTAGATTGTGTTAAATTTTTATAGAATCAAACTTTGAAAAACAAACTCGAAATATTTAAAAAAGCTCAAGATCTTTTGGACGAACCAGAAGTTCAAGAGCTTTTAGAATATTGTGAAAAGTTAGAAGACGAGTTGGTTGATTTCAAATTTGAGAAAAATAAAAACAAAGAATTAATCTTGCTCGATATGATTAAGGAAGTTGTAAAAGGTTGCAACGCTATCGAAAAAGAACAAATGGAACACGAGCGTTTTGGCTACGAAGCTCCAAATTATCAAGCAACTATTTCTAATTTAAAAAGCTATATTTTAGAGATTTGTAGAGATAATCAGATTTATTTGTGAAAAAGTTGACACGAATTGCACGAATTTTCACGAATTAAAAATTCCAACAAAAATAAATTCTTGAAATAATTAACTATTAAGAATTTGTGTGAATTGGTGAAATTCGTGTGAAAAATTATTCTTCTGCCAACTGCGACTGAATACTGAAAACTACTTTTTCAACAGAAATACTTCGCATCACATCTTCATAACCAGCAATTTTTTTATTTCCATAAACCGAAGTTGGTAATAATGGAAATTGATTTCTATCCGAAACCAAACAATTTTCTAAAGGTTGATTAAACGGGGAAAATCCCGCATACGGATGTGTTGCGCCCCAAAGCGTGATCACTTTTATGCCCAACATTGCAGCAATATGGGCATTTCCAGAATCCATAGAAAGCATTACATCTAGATTTGAAATGAGTTGTAATTCTTGTTGCAAGTTTAGTTTTCCAGCTACAACAATTACATTATTTTTATTTGAAGCAAATTGATTTAATATTTCAATTTCTTTGTTTCCTCCACCAAAAAGAAAGATTTTATTGTTATTATTTAATGCCAATTCATCGATTACTTGTTGCATTAAATCCTTTGGATACACTTTCGACTCGTATTGAGCAAAAGGTGCAATTCCTATCCAACTTGAATTTTGTTTTTCTTCTGAAATCGTTACAATCTCATTTGATAAAATAGCTTTTTTAGGGAAATTAGTCGACGATAAATCAATAGAAAAACCAAGTTTAGAAAACGTATTAACGTGTCTTTCAAACATAGATTTTAAAGGTTTGAAAATCTTGTTTTCAGATCGAGTAAGTTGCTTCTTCTCTTTTCTTCCTTTATCTGTAAATGCTACTTTTTTCCCGCTCAAGGCAAATAGCGCTCTGATCACTTTAGAACGTAAAACATTGTGTAAATCGGCAATGGCATCGATATTCAATTGTTTCAAATCAGAATATAATTTCAATAATCCAACGAAACCTTTGTGACGTTCTTTTACATCTACTGCAAAAAAGTTTACATTGTCGATTCCATCAAAAAAAGGTTTGAAAAACGGACGAGAAACTATAGTGATTTTTACATTTTTATTTTGTTCCACAAAAGCTCTAATAACAGGAACTGTCATAGCAACATCGCCCATTGCTGAGAGACGAATGACGGCGATATGTTCAAGTTTGTGTGACAATTAATATATTTTTTTAAATCATTAAGGTATTAAGAAAAATTAAGAAAAAACTTAATGCAACTTAATACCTTAATGGTTCAAATATAGGTTAGCTTACTTTTTATTCTGATATAAAACAGGATTCAAATCATCGTCGTTGTACATTTTCATTTGTTTGTACACTTTCATGAATTTATCACCACTTTCAATATCCGTTAATAAATCGTCGATAGCAGTTGATAAATCGGTTCTTTGTTCAAGAAGTACGTTTAATTTCTCTTGACATTTATCTCTGTGTTCTTGTGAAGCTTCTGCACGAGTTGCCTCTTCATTCATGTGATAAATTTTCAAAGCCAAAATAGACAATCTGTCAATTGTCCAAGCTGGTGATTCTGAATTGATTTTAGCTGTTGGTTTTACCTCAACATGAGCATATTTTTGAAGAAAATAACTATCAATATATTCTACCATATCGGTACGTTCTTGATTAGAAGCGTCGATTTTTCTTTTCAAAGTTAATGCCGCTACAGGATCGATATTTGGATCACGAATAATGTCTTCATAATGCCATTGAACCGTGTCAATCCAATTTTTAAAATATAATAAATGCTCTATCTTATCCTTTGGATAGGGATTGTTAATAGGTTGGTTTACATTGTCGTAAACGTGATAATCCTTGATACTTTGTTCAAATATAGAATAGGCAAATTTTGAAAACATACTATTATAATTTTTTTACAAATATAGTTTTTATACTTTTGACTTGAAACTTTAAAATTGAAACTTTAATTCATTATCATGCAAATTCATTACATCTCTGAAAATAATAGTATTCTTAATCATTTTTTGGCAGAAATTCGTGATGTCAACATTCAAAAAGATAGTATGCGTTTTAGAAAAAACATCGAACGTATTGGAGAAATTATGGCGTATGAATTGAGTAAAACGTTAGAGTATAAAGCTATTGATGTTCAAACTCCACTTGGTATAAAACACACAACAACTATTGCAGATAATGTCGTTTTATGTTCTATTCTTCGAGCAGGATTAGCTTTGCATCAAGGATTTATGAATATTTTTGACAATGCCGAAAACGGATTTGTCTCTGCTTACAGACATCATCCAAACAATGATGATTCTTTTGAAATTTTGGTTGAATATCAAGCAGCACCATCGTTTGAAAATAAAAACTTAATTCTAATTGATCCTATGTTAGCAACAGGTCAATCGATAGTTGCTGTTTTAAACAAACTCCATTTAGAACAAAAACCAAAAGAAATTCACCTTGCAGTTGTTATTGCTGCGCCAGAAGGCATCGCTTATCTTGAAGAAAATCTTCCTAATAATTGTCATTTGTGGGTTGCAGCTTTAGATGAAAAACTAAATGAAAAAAACTACATCATTCCTGGACTTGGAGACGCTGGAGATTTAGCTTACGGAAGTAAATTATAACTGCGAAAAGAAACAGAAAAAACTTAAAATAATTGAAACAGCAAGAACAATTTCTTGCTGAATTTTATTTTGTGAATTCTCAATAAAATTAGTAGCCATTATTGCTAAAGAGAAAAAAGTAAAAATTAAAACATCATTATTTTTATTTGGAGAGATAAAATAAATTACCCCACCAATTAAAAGTGAAAATATAATTTTCTTGTAAGAAGCCTGCATATTTAATGGTTTGCTTGTCAATGTAAAAACAGAAGAAAAACCAAAAAATACTACAAAAACCACAAAAATAGATAAGGCAATATTCTGAAAATCATTTTGAAAATAATCAATACCCGTGTTGATTACTTGCTCACTCAAATAATAATCAATTGCTGTTTTATCTATCAACAACGAATAAAAAACAAATACAATTGAGGTGAAAAAAAAGGAAACAAAAGGAATTAACCAATTTCTGTAATCTCTTGAAACGTGAAAAATTATTGAAATGTAAACCAATAAAATAAAAAGTATTGCCCAAAAATGAAAAAGGGAAGCAATAAAAATCCAAAGAGAGGCATCAAATATTTTCTCTTTTGGAGCTTTCAATGTTTGTAATGAAACCAGTCTTCTTGATGCAAGTAAAATAAAAAAGTTTGAGATTATTAAGTTATAGTTATCCCAAACTGAAGGAAAAAAACAAAGCATTAATAAGAAAAAAAGCAATGAATATGAACTATCTTTAGTCAATGCATTCTTTTTTGCAATAAAATTTGTTAGAAAAAAAGAAGCCACAATAATCACTAACAAACCTGTTTTTTGCGCAATAGTAAATAAGGAATCTGTCCAATTTGGTTGCTTAAATTGGTAAATTAAAAAAAAGCACAAGACGGCAATTACTACTAATGTGTAATTTATTGGTGTAGATTTTTTAAAAACGCTTGTTATCATAAAGATATTTTATACTTTTGTGGATGTAAATATAACACTTGTTTAAAAATGAAAGCATTTTTCGAAGCAATACAGTCTCTTTTTGTAGATTTTTTATTTAAACCTCTTGATTGGTTACGTGCATTAGAATTAGATAATTGGTGGTTAGCTAATAGTGTAAGTTGGATTCTAATGGGAATTTGTGCTTATTATATGGTTTATTGGATTAAACAATTACGTATTTTCGACGAAGCAGGAACTGAAAACCAAGATACAACGGCTCACTCTTTCTTAAAGTAAGTCGAAACCGATATCTTTTCTAAAATACATCTTATCAAAATGTAGCTTGTCTATGTTTTGATAAGATTTTTTTATGGCTTCTTGAAAGCTTTCGCCAAATGACGTAATAGCAATAACACGACCGCCATTAGTAACTACTTTTCCGTTTTCTAATTTTGTACCAGCGTGGAAAACAACAGAATCTTCAATTTTTTCTATGCCCGAAATTTCAAAACCTTTACCATAATCTTCAGGATAACCTCCAGAGACTACCATGATTGTTGTGGCGCTTCTTTCGTCAACTTCTAAAGAAACTTGATCTAATGTTTGATTTCCAACCGCTTGAAAAAGTTCTACCAAATCACTTTTCAATCTTGGAATTACAACTTCCGTTTCAGGATCGCCCATTCTAACGTTGTATTCTATAACAATTGGTTCGCCTTTTACGTTTATCAATCCAATAAAAACGAAACCTTTATATTCAATTCCGTCGCTTTGCAAACCAGCAATTGTTGGTTTTACAATTCGAGTTTCAATTTTTTCCAACAAAACTTCATCTGCAAATGGAACTGGAGAAACTGCTCCCATTCCGCCAGTATTTAAACCCGTATCACCTTCACCTATTCTTTTATAATCTTTAGCCGTTGGAAGAATTTTGTAGTTTTTTCCGTCGGTTAAAACGAAACAACTTAGTTCAATTCCATCAAGGAATTCTTCAATAACTACTTTTGCGCTTGCTGAACCGAATTTTTCATGAACCAACATATTTCTTAATTCCGCTTTAGCTTCTTCTAAATCTTGAATAATTAAAACGCCTTTTCCAGCAGCCAAACCGTCTGCTTTTAAAACATATGGTGGTTGTAACGTTTCTAAAAATTTGCAACCTTTTTCAACAGTTTCTTTTGTAAAACTATCATAAGCTGCTGTTGGAATTTTATGTTTTATAAGAAATTCTTTAGCAAATTCTTTACTTCCTTCTAATTGCGCACCAACTTTTGATGGACCAATAACAGGTATATGATTTAGTTGCGAATCGTTTTTGAAAAAATCATAAATTCCGTGAACCAATGGATCTTCTGGACCAACAACAACCATATCTACTTTTTCAGCTAAAGCAAATATTTTTATCGCTTCAAAATCTAAAATATTTAAAGAAACATTCGTTGCAATTTGAGAAGTTCCAGCATTTCCTGGCGCTACAAAAAGTTTAGAACATTTGTCAGATTGTAACATTTTCCATGCAAGTGCGTGCTCTCTTCCGCCAGAACCAAGTAGTAAAATTGTCATTGTGTGTTGTGTTGTGCCCTTTACTTCGATATACTCAGTATAAACTAGCTTAGGGTAAATTGTTGTGCAAAAATAGTTTGTTTTCAAAAGAATTTAAAGCTAATTGATAGAAAAGTTTTTGTTTTTAGTATTTTTGAGCAAAATAGATTTTTGTGTTCCATCTTTTCAATTTATCGCTCAAGTTAAATGGTTTTCCAATGAAGGAAGCAACTACTGAATTTGAAAAAATTCAAGCCGTTTCTGATGCTGATTATGAAAATTACATACATTTAAAACGAAAGGAAATTGTTGACTATCATTTAAAAAACAATAAATCCTATCAAGAATTTGTTGGAAAATCAAATTCCAATCCAGAATCTTCTGGATGGAATGAACTTCCAATTATGACCAAAAAGGATTTTCAGAAACCTTTATCTGAGAGACTTTCAAATGGATTTACAATTAAAAATGTTTACGTCAATAAAACTTCTGGTTCGAGTGGCGATCCATTTATTTTTGCTAAAGATAAATTTTGTCATGCCTTGACTTGGGCAAATATTATTAACCGATTTGGATGGTTTGGAATTGATTTTAATACATCTAAACAAGCACGGTTTTATGGAATTCCACTTGATTTTATTGGAAATAAAAAAGAACGATTAAAAGACTTTTTTAAAAATAGTTACCGATTCACCATCTTTGATTTATCTGATGAAGTTCTTGAAAGAGTACTACTTAAATTTCAAAGTAAGAAATTTGATTATATCAACGGTTATACATCTTCTATAGTTTTATTTGCCAAATTCCTTCAAAAGAAAAACATTGTTTTAACTTCAGTTTGTCCATCGTTAAAATGTTGTGTTGTTACTTCCGAAATGTTATTTGAAGAAGATAAAATTTTGATGGAAAAACAATTTGGAGTTCCAATTGTCAATGAATATGGTGCTTCCGAGCTGGATTTAATTGCTTTTCAATCCCGAAATGTCGGGACAAAAGATGAATGGCAAGTAAATTCTGAAACTTTATTTGTTGAAATATTAGATGAAAATAATAACGTTCTACCCAACGGAAAAGAAGGTCGAATTGTGATTACTTCCTTATATAATAAAGCACATCCATTTATTAGATATGATATTGGTGATGTTGGAATTCTTGACGAAAAAAGCACGTTTAAAAAACCAATTCTGAAAAAATTAATTGGCAGAACTAACGATATTGCTATTCTTCCAAGCGGAAAAAAATCGCCTGGATTGACATTTTACTATGTAACCAAAAGTATTATTGAAGACGACGGAAATGTAAAAGAATTTGTTATTAAACAAACAAAAATCGATACTTTTGAAGTGGAATATGTAAGTAAAAATGCATTAACTGAAATTCAAATTCGTGATATTGAAAAAGCAATTACTGCTTATTTAGAAAGTGGTTTAAACTTTAGCTTTATCCGAAAAGAAAAATTAACGAGAAGTAAAAGCGGAAAATTGAAGCAATTTGTTTCGATGATGAAATAAAATATAAACCATTAAAATAACTATATGAGCCAAAATTTAATTATTTCAGAAGAAACGATTTCAGATAAAATTTACTTTATTAGAAATCAAAAAGTGATGTTAGACAGAGATTTAGCGATGCTTTATGGGATTGAAACTAAAAGATTAAAAGAACAAGTTAAACGAAATATTTCAAGATTTCCTGAAGATTTTATGTTTGAATTAACAAAGGATGAATTTGCAAATTGGAGGTCGCAATTTGCGACCTCCAATTCAGATAAAATGGGTTTACGTTATGTTCCAATGGCTTTTACTGAACACGGCGTTTTAATGTTATCAAGTGTTTTAAATAGTGATAAAGCTATTCAAACCAATATTCAAATTATGAGGATATTTACAAAAGTGCGTCAAATGCTTTTAGATACAACTGATTTGAAAATTGATATTATGCAAATTCAGAAAAAACTTGAAAATCACGATAAAAATATTGAATTGGTTTTTAGTTATTTGGATGAATTGACAGAGAAAAAAGAAGATGAAAAACCAAGAACAAAAATTGGTTACAAAAAATAAATTATGAAAATAACCATAATTGCAGGTGCAAGACCAAATTTTATTAAAATCGCACCCATCATTAAAGCGATTGAAAAAAAGCTATCTGAAGGAAAAAAAATTTCTTATAGATTAGTTCACACAGGTCAGCATTATGATAAAAACCTGAGTGATACTTTTTTTGAGGAATTGAATATTCCACATCCAAATGCTAACTTAGAAGTAAAAAGTGGTTCGCAAGCAGAGCAAACAGCAGCAATAATGATTGCTTTTGAAAAGGAATTACTTCAAAATCCATGTGATTTAGTTTTGGTTGTTGGTGATGTTAATTCGACTATGGCTTGTGCCATTGTAGCAAAGAAAATGAATATAAAAGTAGCTCATGTTGAAGCTGGAATTCGTTCTGGAGACATGACTATGCCCGAAGAAATCAATAGAATTGTAACTGATAGTATTACCGATTATTTCTTTACAACTTCAACATCTGCGTCTGAAAATTTATTGAAAAATGGTGTTGATTCAAATAATGTTCATTTTGTTGGAAATGTGATGATTGATACATTATATCAAAATTTAGATAGAATTTCAGCTCCGAGTTTTTGGGATGAATTTGGTTTAGAAACTAAAAATTATATCATCTTAACTTTACATCGTCCATCCAATGTTGATGAAGAAAAATCGTTAATTGATTTATTGAAAGGCATTGATAAAATGGTTGGTGATAAAAAAATAATCTTTCCTATTCATCCGCGAACTAAGGCAATTTTGGGGAAAACTAATTTGAATTTAAAAAACATATTATTTGTAGAACCTCAAGGCTATTTGAATTTTATGTATTTAATAAAAAATAGCTTTGCTGTAATTACTGATTCTGGTGGAATTTCTGAAGAAACTACGGTTTTAGGAATTCCTTGCTTTACCATGCGAACCACAACGGAAAGACCAGAAACAATTGAAATTGGAACAAATAATTTAGTTGGAATTTCTATTGAAAAACTAGAGAATTTATTTGGAGAATTTCTTCAAAATGGTGCAAGAAAAGCTGGAATTCCTGAACTTTGGGACGGGAAAGCATCGGAACGAATTATTGCTGTTTTATTAGACACAAATTTCACGAATTAGCACGAATATTGACTGCTTCAAATTTCACAAATTCATGAGGTTTCGTAAAATTCATTTGAAAATTAAAGCAACAAAAATGATAAAATGGAATCAATATTCGTGTAAATATAAATATTTAGAATTCGTGTAAATTTGTGAAATTCGTGTGAAAAAAATGAAAGAAATCCTAATCATATCTAATTATTATCCGCCAGAAAAAGGCGCTGCTGCTAATAGAATTGAGCAGTTAGCGTTGAAATTGCATCAAAATAATTATAAAGTTTCTGTTCTTTGTCCGCTTGGAAATTACCCAAAAGGAGAATTGTTTCCTGAATATAAAGGCAAATTTTCGGTGACTGAAAATCGGGATAATATAATTGTAAAACGTCTTTGGATTTACCCTAGTGTTAGTAAAAATTTGATTGTCAGAATACTCTCTGTTTTGTCTTTTTCGATGAGTTTATTTTTTTATTTATTGTTTAAAAAAACGCCTAAAAAAGTTGTAGTTCAATCGCCACCATTATTACTTTCTTTTATTTCAATTTTTGTACTATCGTTAAAAAATAAAAAGATTATTTTAAATATTTCAGACCTTTGGCCATTAGCTGCAATTGAATTGAAGGCATTAAAAAAGGGTTCACTTTCTCATAAATTCTCTTTGTTTTTAGAACGATTTATCTATAAAAAATCAACATTAATAATTGGTCAATCAAATGAAATTATAACTCATGTAAAATCTTTATTTCCGAATAAAAAATGCTATTTATACAGAAATTTTCCTGACCATAAAGTTGAAAATTTTGATTTGAAATTTGAAGAGAATCAACCAATAAAAATATTTTATGCTGGTCTTTTAGGAATTGCTCAAGGTGTTTTAGAATTGTGTGAAAAAATAGATTTTAATTCCTTGGAGAATGACAAAATAGAATTACACATATTTGGTGATGGAGCAGAAAAAAGTGAAATAGAAGCATTAATTTCGTCTAAAAAACAACATAAAATATTCTTTCACGGCATGATGGAACGTAAAGATTTGCATGAAACTTTAAAAACATTTGACATTGCTATCGTACCATTAAAAACAAGAATTTATGGTTCAGTTCCTTCTAAAATTTTTGAATATGGAGCACTTGGATTTCCTATTTTATACTTTGGTGGTGGTGAAGGAGAAAGTATTGTAGAGGAAAACAAAATGGGTTGGGTTGCTTCTGTTGAAGATTATACTGAATTAAATAACAAAATACAATTAATTTCAAAAACGAGTAAATTGGAATTATTTGGAATGAAAGAAAGAATTTTCAGGGAATCTCAAATCAATTTTAATTTAGATCTTCAAATGAAGTCACTTATTAATGAGGATGTGTTTTAGTAAGCTTTATCTTCTCCTTTAAAAATATTTACAACTGTTTGAATGATAATTTTTATATCCATAACTAAAGACCAATTTTCAATGTAGAAAACATCAAATTTGATTCGGTTTATCATGTCTTCATCGGTTTCTATTTCACCACGATATCCTTTTACTTGAGCAAGTCCTGTAATTCCTGGTTTTACATAATGACGAACCATGTATTTTTTTACTTTACTAGCATACGATTTATTTTGTGACCACAAGTGAGGTCTTGGTCCAACAACTGACATGTCTCCAAGTAAGACATTGAAAAATTGTGGTAATTCATCAATACTCGTTTTACGCATAAATCTTCCCATTTTTGTAACTCTTGGGTCATTTTTAGAAGCTTCTTTTTCAGTAGTTTGATTAACTTGCATCGAACGAAACTTATAGCAAAAGAATTCATTTTCATCAATTCCTGGTCTTCCTTGTTTAAAGAAAATTGGGCCTTTAGATTCAAGTTTTATCAATAAAGCAACTATTGGTATTAGCCATGAAAGAATAAAAACAATTATAAATAATGAAAAAATAAAATCAAAAGCTCTTTTTATTGCCTTTATTGTTGGGTTATGAAGTTGTGTTTTTTGAAGTGATAAAACAGGAAAAAGCTCATAATAATCTATACGCATGTTTTTAGAAAAAATCTCTTTTGTATCAGGTATGAACTTTATTGCCTTGTTATTATCGTCTGCGAACTCAACCAAATCCTTTAATTTTTCATTTGAAATTTCGTTTAAAGAACAATAGATTTCATCAATATTTTGATCTATCGCAAATTTCTTCAAATCTTCTATTTTCCCTTTAACTTCGGCATTTTGTTTTTTATCAGAAAAAAATCCTTGAAAACGATATCCATAATCTTGTCTGTTTTCGAAAACTTCTTTTAATCGAATAGCTTCAGGTGTGTATCCAATAATTACGGCATTTCTGAAATTATTTTTAGTAGTAATTCTATACCTTTTAAGATAATAAAAGAAAAAATATTTTAAAGAAATTATTATTAAAAAACTAACAGACATAAAAAGTGCTATAGCTTTTCCACTAAATATTGCTGTTTTAACAAAAGGAAAGAAAGCAATAACAACTAAAAGGAATAATGACGCTTGTTTAATTAATTTAGTAATAATTTCAACTGGTGTTGTAAATCTATATACTTCATAAAACTTTACCAAAAAAGCAATAAAAACCCAAGCAACAGTTTGATATGCAATATAATAAACCATATCAAGTTTTAAATTTCTAAAGAAAAATAAACTTAAAAAAGTAATGACCAAAAGATCAAGAATGATGCTTATGGGTCTAATATATTTAGAATATCTACCTGTTTGTTGTGCAACCATATATTAATGGATGTATCCTTTGAAATCTTTGTGCTCTTCTTTTAATAACTCTTCAGATGAAAGAGATTTGAAATAATCATAAGTCAATTTCATTCCTTCCTCTCTATTAACTTTTGCTTCCCAACCAAGAATTTCTTTGGCTTTAGTAGTGTCTGGTTGTCTTTGTAAAGGATCGTTAATTGGTAACGGATGATAAACTACTTTTTGATTCGTTCCAGTAAGTTTTATAATTTCATCGGCGAAATCTTTGATCGTAATCTCATCAGGATTTCCAATATTCACAGGATAAATATAGTCAGAATGTAGTAATCTAAAAATTCCTTCAACTTGATCAGTAACATAGCAGAAAGAGCGTGTTTGACTTCCATCTCCAAAAATAGTTAGGTCCTCACCACGAAGTGCTTGACCTATAAAAGCCGGAATTACACGTCCATCATTTAATCGCATTCTTGGTCCGTAAGTATTAAAAATTCTAACAATTCTTGTTTCTACACCATGAAATGTGTGGTAAGCCATTGTTATTGATTCTTGAAAGCGTTTTGCCTCGTCATAAACACCTCGTGGACCAATAGTGTTTACATTTCCATAATATTCTTCGGTTTGTGGATGAACTAATGGATCACCATAAATTTCTGATGTTGATGCAATTAAAATTCTTGCTTTTTTTACTCTTGCAAGACCAAGAAGATTATGAGTTCCTAAAGAACCAACTTTAAGTGTTTGAATAGGAATTTTCAGATAATCAATTGGTGATGCTGGAGAAGCAAAATGTAAAATATAATCTAACTTTCCTGGAATATGAACAAATTTTGTAACATCATGATGATAAAACTCAAAATTTTCAAGTTTGAATAAATGTTCGATATTTTTTAAATCTCCTGTTATGAGATTGTCCATTCCAATTACAAAATATCCCTCTTTTATAAAACGATCACAAAGATGTGAACCTAAAAAACCCGCAGCACCTGTTATTAATATTCTTTTCATTATTTTGTTTCTGTGTTAGATATTTCTTTGTGATTTATTGAATTGAAAATACAAAACAATAAGGTAAAAAAGACAACGCCTCTTTGTCTCCAAAGAAAAGATTCTGTCAAAAATAAACTTATCATTAGAATTGTAAAAGAAAAATGTATAAAATCTTTGTTATTTATTGCATTTTTTAGAGATATAAAAAGCATTATTACTAAAAGTAGAAATCCAACTACACCAATTTCTGCAAAATTCTGAATATATTGATTGTGAAAATTAAAAGTTCCGTAACCATTATATAAGTTATATTTTTTTTCTTTTTCTATAAGTTTTTCTGTTGATGCATTTAATCCAAAACCATTTAAAAAAATTGGTTCTTCTTTTAGAAGTTCAAAGAAAACTCTTGCTTGATATACACGAAAAGCCGTTCCAGGAAAAAAGTCATTTGGAGAAAATGTTTCATTGTTCCAAGCTTCATAAATACTAATATTGTGAACTCCATTCTCTAGTGTTGACGTAACATTTGGACTTAAACTATTTGGTGCATTATTTCTAAACTCCTCTTGAAAACGTTGCTTAATCTTGCCAAAAGAAAGTCCAATTACAATAATTCCTCCAAAAATTATAAGATTTCTTAATCTCATTTTATGAGATGCTTTTGAATAGTAGAAATAATAGATTAAAATCAAAAATATAAAAACTAAAATTACATTTTTTGAAGACAATAAAACAATGAATGCTGCTAAAAGAAAAGAAAGAATTATATCAATTTTAGATTTGATTTCTTTTGTAAAAAAATAAAAAAATGCTAGTGCAACAAAAACAGAAACATGAATTGCATTTAATAATTTTGGCACCAAACCGAAATCATTATAATCTTCTCCATGATAGAAAAAAGCGCGGCTGTCTTGATTGATTGCGTATCTAATAATTGCTCTTAAAAGAAAAACAACAACAAGAATAACCATTGAATAACTATAATATTTTAATAGTTTATCTTTTTGTGATTTTGAAATTTGAATTTTCATAAACACAAGTGGTAGTAACAATAGAACAATTTCTTTTGGAATAGCACTGAGGGTTTCTTGTTTATTAATGCTCCAAAAATATGAAACTGCCATTAATAAAAACATCATTATTGGTAGTAACAAAATCTGTTTTTGATTAAATTCTGTTTTTCTAAAATTAACAAAAACTGAGATAATTAAAAGTCCTAAAGCAATGTTGTTTACTGCAAATGGCAGAGGAATTGTTACAAGCAATAATAGAACGAAAAGAAAAGAAATATTATTTTTACTTTCTTGTTTTATGTCTTGAAAAACACTCTTCGAAAAGTTGTAAATATTGACCATTTATTTTCTCCCAATTAAAATCTTTAATTATTGCTTGATAGTTGTTTTGAACCTTTTGCAAGTTATCAATTTTTTTGACAGATTCTAAAATATTTTTCACTTCTGAAGGATTAGAAAAATAGATGCCGTTTTCTTTTAAAATTCCTTTATTGAAATCGTTATTATGAGCAATAACTAATGCTTGTGAAGCCATAGCTTCTAAAAGAGATGGGTTTGTTCCACCTACTGAGTGACCATGGAAATATAATTTTGAAAAATACCGAAGATTATTTAGGTGTTCAAGGTTATAAATACCTCCTAAAAATCTAATGTTTTCTTTATTTTTGAATTTATTTTTTAAATATTCACCATATTTTGTTTCGTGTTTTCCAATGACCAAAATTGGTGTTTCATCGTTTGATTGAGCAACACCTTCAAGAACCATGTCAAGATTATTTTCAGGCTCAAAACGAGCCATAATCATGTTGAAATTTTCCTTTTCAACATTGTATTCTTTTAGAAAATCTTCATTAGGCGAATCAAAAGGATATGCTCCGTAAGCAATGTATGTTGAATTTTTATTATATTTTTCTTTTAAAAATTTTTCAATTCCAAGAGAATCTGAAACTAAATAGTCACTTGAAATTGCGGCAAGTCTCTCGGCAAATTTTAGAAATTGTTGAACTGGTCTAGAATATTTAGTCCTTTTCCACTCTAAACCATCCATATTTGTTATAATGATTGGTTTTTTTGGAAGTAGAAAAAACCATATTGAATTACTTGTATAACCTAACTGAAGAATAATATCAAAATCTCTTTTGCGAGAATCCATGATGCAATTGTAATCATAAATAAACTGCCCAAAAGTTCCATATTTATACTCAGGATCGTGTTGGTGAATAATGTTTACGCCGTGAAAAGTTTTTTCTTGAAACTTATGATTATGAGAATTATAGCAATATACTTCATGCCCTTTTTCTACAAGGTACACCGAAAAAAATTCGGCAAATTGTTCAAAACCTCCATAATAGTTTGGAATTCCTCTAGTTCCGAGAATAGCAATTTTCATAGAGATTTAATTGGTTTTAGGATTGCAAAAATACAGAAATTTGTCAACTTTTCTTATTTTTATAATTAATTCCAAATTTAATTAATTCTATTTAGGGTTTCAAGATATTGCCCTAGTCTTGTTTATTCTATTTTTTAATTAAAATAATTGTTTTAAAAAACGTTTATTAGTATAATTATAGTTTTATCTTTGTGAATATTAAATTTTTTAGATGAAAGTTGCATTAATTACAGGAATAAATGGCCAAGATGGATCATACTTAGCCGAATTATTATTAGATAAAGGATACGAAGTTCATGGAATTATAAGACGTAGTTCGACTTTTAATACTGAAAGGATTGAACATCTATATATTGAATCTTTGATAAAAGATTTACATAATAAGCAAAAAATTAAATTGCATTATGGTGATATGACAGATTCAACAAATTTAATTCGATTAGTTCAACAAATAAAACCAGATGAAATATATAATCTTGCAGCACAATCGCATGTAAAAGTTTCTTTTGAATTACCTGAATATACAGCTGAGACAGATGGTATTGGAACCTTGAGACTTCTTGAAGCTGTTAGAATTTGTGAGCTAGAATCTAAAACAAAAATATATCAAGCTTCAACTTCTGAATTATTTGGGAAAGTACAAGAAATACCTCAATCAGAAACAACACCATTTTACCCAAGAAGTCCATATGGTGTTGCTAAGATTTATGCTTTTTGGATAACAAAAAATTACAGAGAGTCGTATGGTATTTTTGCAGTAAATGGTATTCTTTTTAATCATGAATCTGAAAGGAGAGGAGAAACCTTCGTTACTAGAAAGATTACTCTTGCAGCAGCAAGAATTAAACATGGTTTACAAGAAAAATTGTATTTAGGTAATTTAAACTCTTTAAGGGATTGGGGTTATGCTAAAGATTATGTAGAGTGTATGTGGTTAATGTTACAACAAGAAAAGCCCGAAGACTATGTAATTGCAACAGGGATTCAACATTCTGTGAGAACATTTTGTGAGTTGGCTTTTAAAGAAGCTGGATTTGAAATAATTTGGGAAGGAAAAGATGAAAATGAAAAAGGAATTTGTAAACAAACAGGTAAAACTATAATAGAAGTAGATTCAAATTATTATAGACCAGCAGAAGTAGAAACTTTATTAGGAAACCCAACAAAAGCAAAACAAAATCTTGGTTGGAATCCAAATAAAACTTCATTAGAAGAATTAGTGAAAATCATGATGCAACATGATTTAGAATTTGTAAAAAAATATTAATTATGAATAATAATTCTAAAATATTTGTTGCAGGAGCAAATGGAATGGTTGGTTCTGCTATAATTAGAGAATTAAAAAAGAATGGATTTAATAATTTACTAACTCCTAGTTCAAAAGAACTAGACTTAAGAAATCAAGCTGAAGTTTCAAGTTTTTTTGAAACAAATAAACCAGAATTTGTTTTTTTAGTTGCTGCAAAAGTTGGCGGAATTCATGCTAATAATACTTATCCTGCTGAGTTTTTATATGACAATATGATGATTCAAAATAATGTAATTCATCAATCTTATTTGAATAAGGTTGAAAAACTACTGTTTTTAGGAAGTTCATGTATTTATCCTAAATTTTCTCAACAACCTATCAATGAAGATAGTTTGTTAACAGGTAGTTTAGAACCAACAAATGAAGCATATGCAGTTGCTAAAATTTCAGGAATAGAAATGTGTAAGTTTTACAATAGACAATATGGTTCAAACTTTATTTCTGCAATGCCTACAAATTTATATGGTATAAATGATAATTTTGATTTAAATAATTCTCATGTTCTTCCTGCATTATTAAGAAAAGTAATTGAAGCAAAAAATAATAACTCTGAATCAGTAACTATTTGGGGAAGCGGTTTGCCCAAAAGAGAATTTTTATATGTTGATGATTTAGCAAAAGCTTGTTTGTTTTTGATGCAAAATTACAATAGTCCTGAAATAATTAATATTGGAACTGGAGAGGATTTATCAATTAAAGAATTATCAATTTTAATTAAAGAAATTGTTGGTTTTAGTGGAAATCTTGTTTTCGATAGTTCAAAGCCTGATGGGACACCACGTAAACTATTGGATGTTTCGAAAATTAATAAACTAGGGTGGAAACATGAAAATGATGTAAAACAAGGTATTTTAAAAACAATTATGTGGTTAGAAGAAACTAATTTTAATCGTTTTAATTAAATATTTATAAATATTTTTTCGAAACTAGATACATAATTTGAAATCGAAAAGTTTTCTACAGCGCGATTGTATCCGTTTTCTCCAAATTCTTGTCTTAATTTTGGATCTTCAATAAGTTTTGAAATTGCGTTTTCTAACTCTATTTCATCTTTAGGCTTTACTAAAAACCCTGTTTCGTTATTTAAAATAATTTCTGTTAAACCACCATGATTAGAACCAATAACAGGTTTTTTTGCTAACATTGCTTCTACAGCTACTAATCCAAATGGTTCTGGTTCTATTGATGGAACAACTGCAATGTCTATGCATTGCCAAATTTTCGCAATTTCTTTTGTAAAAGGAATATGAATGACTTTATCTGAAATATTTAATTCAATAATAATCTTTTCAAGTTCATAAAGAAAAAATTCTTGATTAGGTGGTGTTGAACCTATTAATGCGAGTTTAATATTTTGATGTGTCTTTAAAACTTCATTAAAGGAATTTAAAAGTATTTTTTGTCCTTTCCATCGACTTATTCTTCCTACTAAAGCAATAATTATTTCTGAAGAATTACATTTGAAAATTAGTTTTCTAACATCTTCTTTTTCCTCTTTTGAAATATTGTTTTGATTCACCTCTAAACCATTCCAAACTACTTCAGATTTTAAAGAAATTTTTTTGGTCACATCCCAAAATTTCTTTGTTGCAATAGAATTGTAAACAATTTTAGAATTAGAGTTTAATGATAACATTTTACAAAATATCTTTGTAAAAAATTTAGGAGATTCAATAATCTCATGAACATGCCAAAGATGTTTTATACCACTTTTTTTAGCATAAAAAACACCTAATAAAACAGCTAATGTATTAGAGTAAATTAAATCAAAGTTATATTGCTCATTTAAATCATTAATTACATTAAAACTTTTTTTTATGTCCTTGAAAAACTGAAAAATATTTTTTGGGGTAAACATTTTTCTATATAATTTTAAAACAGGAGCTATAACAACTTTTATTCTGTTGTTTTCTAATTCAACTTTCAAAGGTCCTTCAAATGGTAAAATAACAATTGGATTAAACTTTGATTTATCAATATGCTTTAATAATAAAAGTAATGTTTTATCAGAACCATAAAGTTCAGCTGATTGATGTATGAAAAGTATATTTTTCACTATTCAATATGTTTTAAAATTTTTGCAGGAACACCTCCAATAACAACATTATCTGGAAAAATGTTATTGACAACAGCTCCTGCTGCGACAACACAATTATTACCAACTTTACTTCCGTCAAGAAAAGTGACCTTTGCTCCTACCCAAATATTATTCCCTAAAATAATTCCCTTAGAAGTTACACCTTGTTCTCTTATTAATTTTGTAACATCATTAAAATTATGATTTTCTGAATGAAAACTAATATAAGAACCCATAATTACATCGTCTCCTATTGATATTCCTCCTGAAGCGCCAAAATGAGTATAATCTCCAATAGCGGAATTATTGCCCATTTTTAATCCTTTTCCATATTTTGAGAAATGGCTTGTTGAAGTTAATGTTGAAAATGAACCAATTTTAACACAATCTCCTAATATTATTTTCTCATATGAAAATCCATCAATTTCACATTCTTTACCTATAGTTATATTCTTACCAAAAACAATATTTCTTGTATTATATATTTTTGTATTATTTCCGACAAATACTTTTTTTCCTGTTTTTAAAAATCCTCTTATTAACATAAAAAATCTAGTTGAAAGAGTATAAAAAATTAGCAGATTAGGTATTCTACTATCAATTTCATATTTTTTACCAGATTTGTTAAGGAGTTTTTGAAATATTGTTTTTAGCATATTTCTTGGGTTTTAAAATCATTTTTCTCACTAAAAAATAATAGTGCTCCAACTATAAACATTAAAATTTCATTACTATTATTAATACCTACTGTTACAAGAGTAGAGACAAACAAAGATAATCCAAATGCAGAAATAAATACATTCTTAAAATTCTTGTTTTGATATATCTTTTTATATAATTTGTTTAAAAAAAACAAGTACAAAAATAAACCAACTATCCCAACTTTATATAAAATATATGCATAACCATTATGAAGTTCAGAAATGTATTTCATCCCTTTTTCATCATCTGATAAAGGTGCGAAAAATTTTAAATTTACCAAAGAACCATAACCTAGACCAAAAACTATTCCTTCTGGGTTTTCTTTTATAAGTTCAATTGCCCTTTTTGCTTCATATCCTCTCCAATGATCCCATAAATCAGTATGGTCTTCTCTGTCAATTTTTGTTTTAAAAACTTCCGCAGGTGCATTTTTTATTTTATATAAAAACGAAGTAATTCCATCCTTATCTCGTCTTATATTAACAGAAAATAAAACTGTATATAAAAGTACAATTGAGAGTAATAAAATCGATGCAATTTTAATCGTTTTTGGTTTTATTACGGTATAACCATAAATTGAAAGTAAAGATATAAAACCTGTTACAATCATTGTTCTTGAAAAATAAAGTATACTAGAAATTAATATAGTCCAAAACAAGATTCTATGATTTGCCCTTTTTTGAAATAAGTTTTCATTTTCAAATTTTTTATAAAAAGAAAGAAATAAAACAGCAACTAATTCAATAAAATTATCTGTACCATGTTGTCTAATGTCGGCAACAGTTGAAATGTTTGATATTGATATAATTAATCCAAAATGTACTAATGCTGAAACAAGCCCTGTTAAAACGATAGCTTGTACAAATAATTTAAAATTATTAATTTTTCGATAAAAACAATACCCTATTAAGAGACCTAGAACAGGTTTTATAAAATGAAAAATATCTTTAACGATATTGTACCAATTATATTTATATAATAATGTTCCGAAAAAACCAATTATGAAAATATAAACAACCGGTGATAAAAATTTTAAAAATTTTGTTGAAATTCTTGGTTTTTCTAATATTAAAAAAAATGATAATATGATAAATTGTAAGAAAATGTTAAAACGAAATGAATATACGTATAACTGTAAAAAAACTATAATTATGAAAAGTAGGGTATAAAATTTTGTTGCATTTATTTTCATACATTTTGTTTTACATTTTGCCTAATAATTTGTGAGTAATTTTATTTTTTGCAATTCTTACAAATGCAAAATAATATTCAAAATAGGCCTGTAACTCTGGTATTCTTTTATGAAATAATTGAATTTTTAAAATTTCATTGTAAACTACTTTAGTATTATTATTACTAATTCCTGAATTTAACATTCTAGCAGTAATGGTTTTAAAATAGCTCGAATTAATACTTTTGCCACATTTCATAAAAAAATCATAATCTGAAACTATTTTATAATCTGTATTATAATTTCCAAAATTATCGAAAAGCTCTTTTTTATGAAATGAACCAACGTGAGCAATGTTCATATAACGAATCATTTGATTGTACTTATATGGATTACCTAAAATTTTAAGTACTTTACCATTGCTATCTATATATTCTACTTGGCTAGAAATATAATTTATTACAGGATTTTTATTAATTTCATTATTATACAATTCTAAGGCATTAGGATAATAGGTATCATCTGAGCCTAAAAATGCAATCCAACTTGTGTTTACTCTTTTTAATCCTTTATTCCACGCATCATAAATACCTGAATCTTTTTCCGAAATCCAATAAAAAGGAATGTTTATATCTGAAAAAATCTTTTCATATTCCTTAATTATTGTTACTGTGTTGTCTTTTGATAATCCATCAATTACAATCACCTCAAACTCTTTATAGGTTTGTGCTAATAATGAATCAAGAGTTGCTTTAAATGTTTTATCAGAATTATATGTTGCAATTATTATTGAAAATTTTAATCTCATAAATTTTACTCTCTAAAAAATAGTCCATCGACTTCTATTAGTTGACCTGTCTTTTCATTTTCAAAACCTTCTTCCAACGAATATAAAGTAAAACCAGCCTCTTCTAAAATTGTAAAAATTTCCTTAAAATTTGGAGCATTCTCATAAGTTGGCTTTAATGCTAATTCAATTTGAACACCTTTGATTTTTTTTAATGACTCCTTTGCTCCTTCAAGAATATTTTTTTCATATCCTTGTGTGTCAAGTTTTAAAAATACTACATCGTTTTCTTCACAAATTGAATCAAAAATTGAATCTAAACATTTTATTTCTACTTGCTCTTCACTTATATAGTCAGTTTGCGATGCTATTTCTTCAAAATATTTTGTCCTTGAAAAAAATGAACTCGAAGCTAAATTTTTAGCAATATTTATTGTTTTCGTCTCATTTTTATCTCCAAGTGCAAAATTCTTTACTTTACATTTTGATTCGTTTTTTAAGTTACTTTTTAAAACTTCAAAAATACTGCTAATAGGTTCAAAAGACACAATTTCTCCTTCGAATTTTATTTTTCTTATTTCTTGAGCATATTGACCTGTATTAGCTCCAACATCTAAAATTTTTGTAATTCCAAAATGATTTAATAATTTTTTTCTTCTATGTAGTGGTCTGTTAAGGCGATGCTTTATTTTGTCTTTAATAAATCTAATCATTATTGTGTTTTATAATTTACTATTAATTATTCTAAAAGATTGAATTGGTAGTGCTATTGTAGTTGGTAATATGCTTATACATGTTCCAATTACAATTCCTGAAACCCCATAACCTAATTTTATCAAAATTATACAAATTGGAATGTTTATTATCGCCCCAAAAATTGTAAGTAACAAAGATAAATTTATTTTATTAATTCCATTCAAAAAATAGTTATACATTGCTGTATAGGTTCTCATTATAATATAGATTGATATTACTAGTAATAGAAACTTTGATGTGTGTGTATTTTCGTTTAACCACCAAAAAATTAATTTGTCAATTATTAATGTTAAAATCATTATTCCAATGATAAAAAGAATAAACAAAAAATTATAAATAGTTAATGTCTTTTTTATCCAATGAAATTTTTTTTCTTCAAATGTTTTTGAAAATATAGACCAAAATGGAGATAATCCTGCTATTACTAATAACATTGGTGCTTGAAAAAGTTTTAATACAACATCATAATTTGCAACTTCTTTTGATCCAAAATATTTTGTGATTAAAACATAATCTGTTGAATATATTATAATCATACAAATTTGTATAATGAAATATTTTAGCCCAAGCGACGTATTTTTTTTTAAAATGCTGAAATCAAAATATTTATGAGAAATTTTAATTTTTGGATGCCTGTATAAAAAAAACAAAGTAAATCCAATTCCAACTGAAAGATTAACAACTCCAAAAACCAACGATACAATCCAAATTCTTGAAGTATCTGATAAAAAATTAAAATAATAAAATATAAATAATAATACAAAAACTAGAAGCTGAATCAACATCATTGAAAACTCCACAACATGTGTTTTTATCGCTCCAGCATATAGTGCTTTATAGTTACCTATTATTAGTATCAATACTGAAAAAAATAAATTTAAAAAGAGAAGTGTATTAAATCCTGAAAACGATTCATCAATATTTAAAAAATCTGAATATGAAATAAAGAACTGTAATAAAAATGCAATAATTATAATTACTAAAGAAATAATAATGATGCCTATATATATTGTTGAAATTAAAGTACTTACTTCTTTTTCACTTTTGTCTAATAGTGTTGGCAATTTTGTTTTAACAACATTTGAAAATCCAAAATCCAATAAATATGCCCAAGATATTATAGAATATATTGTAACCCAAAGACCATATTCATTATTGCCTAAAAATTTAAATGTTATGGAAGTGGTTAAGAAAACCAAAACCATTGAAATAAATTTAAAAATTAGACTATAAATGAGTTGTTTATGAACTTTTGTTTTCAATATTTGATGTTTTTATAAACAAAAAAACAAATCAAATTGATTTGCTTTTTTTGTTTATTGGAATTTAATTTTTATTTTTTAACTAGTTCTTTTGCCTTTTCAGTAAGCAATGCATGAGGATATAACATTGGACCTACAGCTTGTTTTTTATCTAATTTTTTTAGTATTGTAGTTCCTTCTAATCTTTTAGTATTAGACTCATTTATATAAAAGAACTCGAAAATTTTATTGCCTTCTGCAAGCACTTTTTTACCCGCATACTCCATAGTAAACGATTTTAAATCAACATCTGATTGTAATTCATTAACTCCTGATCCAAAATCAACTCTCAAATTAGTTGGAAAAACATCTTGAGGGAGTTTAAAAGTTATTGTTTGCGGCGTACTACTACCCTTTAAATCTAACCATGAAGAATTATCTTCATTAAAATTTACTGTTCCGTCTTGGGTATAATATAAATGTATTTTATCATCTTTTTGTAAAATTAGATTAAACGAAACATTAAACGTTGGTATTTCAACTTTTTTTTCTTCTTTTTTTTCTTCTTTTTTTTCTTCTTTACAGCCAATAAAAGCGAACAATATGAATGCTAAAATAATTTTTTTCATGTTAATTTAATTTTTTTACAAATATATATATTTTAGAGTATTTAAAAATGGTTTTACCATAATTATGGCTTTGTAACATATTTATCTGTTAACACAAGGCCTTCTTTTTTTGTTTCTTTATCAACTAAATAAATAGCTAATTGATGTTTTCCTGATTCTAGCTTAGAAATATCATAAGTTGATTTAAATCCGCAATTATCCACATTAAAGTCATTTTTAAAATAGGTTGTTACGTCAGGTCTAATAACTTTTTCTGTCATTAATCTATTTGCTTTTCCATCTTTTATAAATATAATTTCCATTTCTGTTTTAGCGGCTACTTGTTTTTCAAAATATGCCCAACCTGAAGTATTTACAATATTGTTTACCGTTTCAAAAGTTTCAACATTAAACATAAATCCATCACCATTATATTGACTTAATTCTTTAAATTTTGATATGTCAATGGTCATTGGAACGTCTTTCAATAAAATAAAATGCTTTGTCCACGCTTGAAAACCATCATAATTATTCTCAATGTAAAAATTTGCACTAATAAAGGCTAATGTTGCCTCACTTGGTTTATATTCTCTACCAAATCCATCAATATACCAAAAAGGTTTTATCTTAGTTGAATCCTGTTGCATCTCTACGATAAATGCATCAAGTGGCTTGTCAATAATTTCATAATTAACTTTGTCATTCTTTAAAAAATAAGGCATATACCAGCCCAAACTACTAACTACTTTTTCATTTTTGGTGTTATTTTGAATTATAAAATTTGTTGCTTCTCTAAATTGTGCCTTATTAATGCTTGAATAATATTTTTTAACTACAACAATATCTGTAATTGAAAAAATTACTAATAATACTAAAATACTTGTTTGAAAAATTCTATTTTTAAAATAATAAAAAGCTATCGCAATTATCAAAATAACAGCAGGAAGTACTGTAATAAAATACCTGCTAATTATCATTGGTATTGATAAATAAGAACGTATTAATGGTATTAGTGTTACAATAACAATCCAAGGAATTAATATTATAAAACTAAAAATGGTTTTGTTTTCAATAATTGATTCATAAGAAACTTTAGAATCTTTTTCTTTGAATAATTTTATAAAATAAACAAAAATTAATAATCCTATTAGTGTTAAAACAAGTTCTGAGTTTCCAAAAAATTCTTTAAAGATAAGTGTATAAACATCCAGTGTAGGTGCTGGAATCCAAAACTCTTTTATTTGAGTTACTTTTATAAATATTTTTATGGCAGGAATAAAAAGAATTAATGTTATTACTCCTGAAAGAAATGAATTTATAAAGAATTTTTTTCTGTTTTCTGTTTTTGAAATAACAATAAAAAACAACATCAGTAAATATTGTGTAAACAAAACAAACAAACCAAAAAAGTGAGAATAAATCATCAATGCAGAAGCTAAACCATATAAAATTGCACTCTTTTGATTGTTATTTTTTATGAACTTTATTAAATAATAAAATGCTAATGTTGTAAAAAGAAACAAGAACATATAAGGTCTTGCATCTTGAGAATAATACAAATGGAATGGATTAATTGTAATTATTAAAGCTGCAAATATTCCCGTTTTTTTATTAAATATTTCTTTACCTAATAAAAAGATAGAAAACACGCTGATAACACCAACAATTGCTGAATAAACTCTTGCAACAAATGTTGTATAGCCAAAAATTTTAAATAAAAAATATAATGAATAAAAATATAATGGTGGCATTTGTTCTCCAGCCATAATTATATCATACAAATCAAAAAATCCTACGTTTGGATTTGCTTCATTCATTGTATGAATTTCATCTAACCAAATACTTTGAAAATCAATATGGTAAAATCTTAATATTGCTGCAAATACTAATATTGTAATTAGTAAATAGTTTTCTTTTATTTTTTGAATCATAATGTTTTTTATTTTAGTTCTTCTTTATTTTCTATAAAATCTAAATAAATTTTTGGGTTTGGAGCGTTAATGTTTTTTCTAGAACTTAATTGTAACAACAATACAATTAATGTTACTGAAAAAAGTTGAAGTATAATTCCTGAAATGATTAATATTAAACTTGAAGCCCAACCAGGAATAGCATTATTAGTAAACATTTTTTGATAAAAAATATACATAACAGATATAAAACATAACCCAATTCCATACAAAGAATATCTTAAAATTCTTAATGATAAAAAATCAAAATAAACAGCAATAGAGCTTAATCCATGGATAATTAAGTTATTGAAGTTCATTTTTGAAACTCCATGATATCGTTTTCCTCTGTCTAACAAAACTTTATCGAAGGATATTTTTGATTGTATAATGCCGCCTGAATAATGATTCCAAATATTATTTTGATGTACTACTTTACCTAAAAGTGTTTTTGGAATTAAGCTGAAGTTTCCGAAATTTATTTTTTGTCCTGTTAAAAAATAAAATAAGTATTTATAAAAAAAATATCCTGTTTTAAATAGTACTGATTCTTGCCTTTTTTTTCTTTGTGCAAAAATAATTTTCTTTGAGTCTTCTACTATGCCTTTTTCTAAGAGCAAAAGTATATCTTCAGGCTTGTCTTCTCCATCACAATCCATTACAACAACATAGTCATAATCCTTTGTTTCATTATAAATATACTGAAGTCCAACTGCAATTGCGCGTTGATGTCCTATATTTATCTTTAAATTTAAAATCGTTTGGTCAACAAATTTGTTTTTTATAACAAATTTATTTTCTTCCGTTGAGCCATCATTGACTACAATTATAGAGAAACTAATGTTAAAATTTTTAGTTTGTATTTTCTCTATTTGAGTTGTCAAAACATTCAAACTATCCCAATCGTTAAAAACGGGTGTCAAACAATAAACTTTTTTTGTTTTGTCTAATTCCAATTTTTATAATTTTAAATGTTGTTTTGTCATTAGAGAGTTTCATATAAATTAACTCATAATTGCAAACATAATTAAATTTAACTGGTTTTATGATTTATTTGATATCAATTTTTTTATCCGTTATCAATAATCCTTCTTTATTTGTTTCCTCATTTTTTAGATAAATTGCTACTTGGTAAGTTCCTTTTTTTAAATCTGAACTATTGATAGTTGCATCAAATCCGCAATTATCAACATTATAACTCAGTTTAAAATAGGTTGTAACATCAGTTCTTACAATTTTTTGAACATTTAATCTTGTTGTAATCCCATCTTTTAGTAACAATATTATTATTCTTGTTTTATTTGGTGATTGATCACTAAAATATGCCCATCCAGATACTTTAATTAAATTATTACTGTTACCAATTGTCTCGATATTACTCATGAAACCTTGACCTTTAAAAGTTTCATTTGGTTTTATTCTCGAAATTATTTGATTGATTTCTGATGCTTCTTGTTTGCTGTTTTTTTCTAAATATTTTTCCTTACTTTCTTTGGTGATAATTTTATCCAATTCTACCTCATCTTCTGGGAAAATATCCTCTTTGGTTTTTATTCGTTCATCGCCACGCCATACAAATCCACGGAGCTTCCGGGCGTTTTCGGGTAAGTCTTTTTCGGGATAAATTTCGCCATCAACTTCTTTAAAAAATGTAATAGTGTTAATTACATTTTCTTCCATAGTCATGTTGATACTACTGCTTTTATTTTTGTTAATTCCTATGAGTTCTTGTTTGTCATTTCGCATGAAATAAATGACTTCGGTATTTTTAACAACATCAACTTCGTATAATTTGTTGTCCTTAAATTTACCGTATAAATTTTGTCCTTTTACTTGATTGAATCCCGATCCAATAGTGTCTTTTGAAATTATAAAAGCATTATTTAAAACTTTTAAAGAGTCCAATTTTTCAGTTTTATTATTTCCAATTAAATGCATCAAATCGCCTGTTAATTGGTTTTCAAAATTCCAAAGAATTGGTTTTCCTATCATTTGTGTTAATGCTCTCTTTTCATCAGAATGAATAGAATCACATTTACCACTTAAATCGGTTTTGAAAAAACGAACGTTCCTTTGTCCTCTAATAATTCTGTCGCCTGCTTTACCTGTTAAAAATATTTTTTTAGCATGAACAAACATGGAATCGTTTTCAATTTTATATCGAATTGACGCGTGTTTCGTTATATAAACCGAATCTTTTTGTTTAAAAACTTCACCATAATGTCCTTTGATAATTGCTTTATTGATGGAATCTGTAATTTTTACATTATTAGTTCCTGAGGCATATTCAATTTTTCTATCATAATACAAACTATCACCTTCAATTAATCGGTCTTTATATTTTATGTAAGACTTTTGGAGAAAATGTCCAGTGTTATTCTTGCTATTATAATGTCCGTTTTCTGTGTAGATAAATGTTTCTTTACCAACAATTGTTGATGGTCCTTTTAAGTCAGAATTTCCTTGAGTTGTTTTATAATCTAAATGATTAGTTTTTATAGTATATTCTGGGTTTTTTAATTCAACTGCTGATAAAAATTGGTATTTTTTATCCTTTAAATAATAACGTCCCGCTTTACTTTTTAGCGTATTGTTTTTATTTACAATGGTTCCGTTCGAATTGAAATAAGCTTCTTGCGTGTTTCGGTCAAAATGAATCGTATCGGTTGTCATTGTTGACTCTGGCGAAGTCATTACTACGTTTCCAGATGCAAATGCCTTTTTAATATTTCCGTTATATTCGGCATATTTACTATTTAAATAAAGCGTATCGCCTTGTACCATTTGAACATCTCCAAAAGCTTTAATATAATTTTCACTTTGATAATAGTACGCTTTATTACAAGTCATCGTCGCGCCATCATGACTTACTCTTACATTACCTGTTAGGAGTACAGCGTCTGGAACTTCAACTTGATTAATATCTGCAAAATCAGAATTTTCAATAACAATTTTATTTGCTTTTTGTCCAAATTCAGAATTCTTAACAGCATCTTTATTTGTTTTTTGTGCAAAAACAAATACTGTATTAATCAATAACAAACTCAATATGAATATATTCTTTCTCAAAACTTATTTTTTTTTGGTAAATTTATATTTTATCTACTGATATACTCCTAAAAAAAAATTAAATTATATTTTGACTGTTTTTAAACTTTCTTTCCAATCCTTAATTTTAATTTGAAAAACACTTTTTATTTTAGTTTTATCTAATACACTATAAGCAGGTCGTTTTGCAGGTGTTGGAAAACTTGTTGTTGTAATTGGGTTTAAAGTTATATTGACATTATTGATTTTGAATATTTCCTTTGCAAAATCATACCATGAACATTGTCCTTCGTTTGAAAAGTTATAGATTCCAAAGACTTCGACAAGCTCAGTCTGACGGTTGGAAGTTGGAAGTTGGAAGTTGGTAGCACTTGGTCTATCGACTACGCTCAGTGTGAGATGCTCAGTGTGACATATTATCTTTATCAAAACTTCGGCTAAATCTACTGCGTTTGTTGGAGTTCCGATTTGGTCATTAACAACAGATAGATTTTCTCTTTCTGAAGCTAAACGAAGCATGGTTTTCATGAAATTATTTCCAAATTGCGAATAAACCCAAGATGTTCTTATAATAAAATAATTTTCAAAAGTTTCCTGAATGACTTTTTCGCCTTGTAATTTGGTCAAACCATATACTCCTGTTGGATTTGGTTGGTCTTCTTCTGTATATCCGTTTGTTTTACTAAAGTTTGTCGAAGTGCCATCAAAAACAAAATCAGTAGAAATATGAAGTAAAATAGTATCATATTCTTTGCAAACCTCAGCTAAATTTTTAGCACCAATAACATTAATTAAATGTGCTTTTTCAGGTTCGCTTTCTGCTTTGTCAACTGCTGTATATGCTGCTGCGTTGATACAATAATTTGGTTGGTGTTTTTTAAAAACAGAATCACAATTCTGCTTTGAAGTAATATCTAATTCAGATGAAGAACAAAAAATAAAATTTATATCAATATATTTATCAGATATTAATTTTAATGCTTGACCTAATTGTCCGGCTGCACCTGATACTAGGACTACCATACTTTTTTGGAGTTTTCTAATGTTGGTAAAAATTGATCTTTTTCTGAAATTATCAACTTTTCTATATCAAATTGCCAGTTAATATCGATTGTTTTATCGTTGAAAATTATTCCGCCTTCGCTTTCTTTATTGTAAAAATTATCACATTTATAAAAAAAAGTTGCTGTTTCAGACAACACAAGAAAACCATGAGCAAAACCTCGAGGAATAAAAAATTGTGTTTTATTTTCTGAAGAAAGTATAATGGATTCATATTGACCAAAAGTTTCAGAATTTGGTCTTATATCAACTGCTATATCTAAAACTTCACCTTGAATAACTCTAACTAATTTTGCCTGAGCATTTTCTCCTGTTTGATAGTGTAATCCTCTTAAAACTCCTCGAGAGGAAAACGACTGATTGTCTTGAACAAAGTGAACCTCTTGACCAACGCCTTTTTGGAATGTTAATTCATTAAAACTTTCCATAAAATAACCACGTTCATCATTTATAATTTTTGGCTCAATTATAAAACATCCTTTGAGTTTGGTTTCAATAAAATTCATATTCTAAAGCAATTTCAGTAGCAAAAATCAAAGTTAATTTCAAAAAAAATAAACTTGATTTTAACTTTAATTATTTTTTTATTCTTCTAATAAACTCATTAAATGTAATCCGTATCCGCTTTTTAATAAAGGTGATGCAAGTTCTTTTAATTGTGCTGCATCAATGAAGCCCATTTTATATGCAGCTTCTTCAATAGCTCCAATTTTTAATCCTTGGCGTTCCTCAATAACTTGAACAAATTGTCCCGCTTGCATCAACGATTGGAAAGTTCCTGTGTCAAGCCATGCTGTTCCTCTGTCTAAAATACTAACTTTTAGATTTCCTCTTTTCAAATATTCCTTATTAACATCTGTGATTTCAAGTTCACCTCTATGACTTGGTTTTATGTTTGCGGCTACTTCAATAATGGAATTATCATAGAAATAAATTCCTGGAACTGCATAATTTGATTTTGGTTTTTCAGGTTTTTCTTCAATAGATAGAACATTTCCTTCTTTATCAAAATCAACAACACCATATCGTTCAGGATCATGAACATGATAGGCATAAATTATTCCACCATCAGGATTACTATTGGCTTGTAATAATTCTGCTAAACCTGTTCCGTAGAAAATATTATCACCAAGAATTAGAGCTGCTTTATCATTTCCTATGAATTCTTTACCAATAATAAAAGCTTCAGCAAGACCATTTGGGTTTTCTTGAACAGCATATTCAAAACGACATCCAAATTTTTTACCATCGCCCAATAATTGTCTAAATAGTGGTAAATCGTGTGGTGTTGAAATAATTAATATTTCATTAATTCCTGCCCACATCAATGTTGATAATGGATAATAAATCATTGGTTTATCATAGATTGGCATTAACTGTTTGCTAACTGCAAGGGTTAATGGATGCAATCTTGTTCCTGAACCTCCAGCTAATATAATTCCTTTCATAACCTTCTATTTTGTTTTAGCTAATTGATTTTTATAAAAAGACAAAAATAAAGATATTAACACGAATAGAGAAATGAATAAAATTGGTAAAACCAATTTCATTTTACCTTTTATTCCTTTAGTATTTATAACATTTGGTGTAATACTAATGTCTTTAACGAAAACATCAATTTTTACTAATTGAATTTTTTGATAAGCAATTTCATTTATCAATTTATTTTTCAAATCAAATAATCCATTTATTTCACTATTCTCATTATTGTATATTAAATTGTTGCTTTTATTGTTTTGTGAAATATTTTTTGAAATCACATTTATGAGTGAATCGATTTGAGCAATTTCCTCTTCACTTTTTTTTAGTTTTATTAAAATATTTTCTTTGTTTATTTTTGAAATTTCGTTCATGTAATCATCCGTGTTTAAATATTTAAGCAACGGTTCAATTACATCTTTTGAAGCGATTCTTCCTTTTGATGATATAAGAATTGAATGATAAGGATAATTTTTACTTGTAAGTTCATCTTCTATTACCTTATTAATATCATTGCTTTCAGCTAATAATTTTATTACTTCAAAGTTTTGAGTGTTTTGAGCATTTGTTGCGATAGCAGTGTTATTATTAACAAAATTATACAAATCAACTATTGGTTCTATTTTTATATTTTCAATTTTTTCAGAATTATTTATTCCAATACTCTTAAAAAAAGCTCTGTCTTTTTCTGTTAGTCTTGATTTAACCAAATCTATTTTAGAATATAAATAATCAACTCCTCCACTTGGAGATACAATTATTTGACTATTGTAACTTTTATTTGAATCTAAAAAGAAACCTAATCCAGCTCCAACAATAAGCAATATCAATAGAATTATGGCCTTTCTTTTTAAAAATAAGATTACATTGAAAATAGACATTAAAACAGAATCAAATAATCCTCCTATTTTATTTGAAATTTCAGATAAATCAATTTCTTGATTATCATTGTTTTGAGAATTTGTACTCATAAAAATATATTATTTTACGTTGAAAATTTGTTCTAATATTTTGATAGTAATTAAATACGTTGGCTTTACTCCTGTTGTTCCAAGTCCACCAGATGCAAGAGTACTTCCTGTTTCAAGAGGATTATCAGAAGCATAATATGCATAACGAACTTTTACATTTGGATTAATGCTTTTTCTAATTTTTGATGCCGATTGAATTGCTTTTTGATAATAAGCACCTTCCATTTCTAAACCAATTACACTCCAAGTTGATTCGTGAAAGAATTTCAACAAATCTTTATTTTGAAGTGATGTTCCTAAAACGGTTATCATTGGTCCTGCAAAAACCGGTATTCCGTTTCCTTCAAGCATTTCTGCAGTTAATTCATTTTCGAAGAAATAATTGTCGGCAGTTCCTTCATTGATATGAGCATTTGGAATCATAATATCACCTTTTCCTCCTTCAAGAATTCCTGCTTTACCCATAATGGAAACCGATTCTACATTAAGTAAAATTTTATCTTTCCCGTTTTTATATGGTTTTAATAATTCATCAATTGTTTCATAAGCTTGTTCTCCAAAAGCATAATCCATTACAATAATTACGGGATTATCTTTTCCAACTTTAGCATTTGGAAACGCCGATTTTATCCAATCAATTTTTGAAGTATCAAATATTTGAACGTCAATATTAGTTCCTGATTGATCTGGTAGTGAAATCATTCCGTGTTTTAAAGCAAATTCTTCTACTTTATCACGAACATCATGCGCACCTTGACGACTCAATTCTTCAAAAATATCAAAATCTGATTTACCTTTAAATTTTGGACCCAAAACATGTGTTGCAAAAATTGAATTCATAACACTATGCATGTTTGCACTAATTATATGAATTGGCCTTCCTAATAAATTGTTTTCTTTTAAAACTTCTTTGATATTTGTTGCCCAAATTTCACCGTGAATATGATGTCCAAGACGTTCTCTTAATATCGGACTGAATGTAATTGTTCTTTTGTTGTTATCAAGCACTTCTTCAATGGCAAGTTTCCCTAACCAATAAATTATGTGAAGAAATCTGTCTGGCTTTTCTTTAGTTCCAAAAGAATCATAAATATCTAAAACCTCAACAAACGTTCTTCCTAGTACGTTTGCAGCGTGAGAAATGGCTTTCTCTTTTTCTATTTGAGTTAGTTTTTTAGATTGTAAAGCGGCTTGTTCTAATTTTTGCCAATCGCGTGAAATTCTTCCTTCTTCATCAATCAAAATTCTATCTTTAATTTTATGAGATTCTATAAAGATAAAGGTAAGATGCGTTAAAATGTCATAAATGTCAGAACGTCCACGAGTGATTTCAACATTCATTTGTTCTTCATCAATTCGATAGCAATTTCTTCTTCTTTTTGGCGGAACAATAGCTTGAAAATGTGATTTCGAATAACCCTCATCTGAAGTTAAGTTAATGTAACGGCATTCTTCAATTCCTACAGGAAGTCTTTCAATTACATAAAGTAAACCGTTAAGCTCAACTTTTTCTTCTGCAATACTTCCATAAATTTCTGGTCGAAGCTCTAATAATGCTTCTCTTAAAGTTTCTCCTGAAACACCCATTGGTTTATAAAAACCTCTGTTAAATAAATGCCTCATGGTAATGTACAATCGTTCGATAGCAGCCGACGATTCTTGCGCTCGAGAACGCGAAATGTTTTTAATTTCTTTCATTAAATTTTGTTTTCTAACCTGCAAATATACTGATTTTATGGTTTAGTTGGTTAGGATTAGGTTAATTGAAGGTTCGTCGATGGTTGTTTTTAATGAAGAATCTGTCATTTTCTTTATCCATTTTCCTCCTTGAAAAATAAACTTAGTGTCTCTTTCAACATTGTTATATAAAATGTAAGGACAATAGGTTCTGTGAATTTTTGTGGTTTGAGAATTGGTATCAAATGACGTTTTTTCAAGTCTGTTACTTTCAATCATTAGTTTTTCAAAACCAACAAAAACCCCGTTTATAGGCATTTTTATATCAAATGAAGTAATATCGATTTTATTGTTTCTAACTCCGTTTTTTATTGTGATTATTAAATCTTTATTCAAGAGTTCTTTATCTGGTAAACCATCATTGCCAACGCTAAACAAATGTATTCTGATGGTTGCTTCCTCTTTTCTATTATCTGTATTTAAAATGATTTTTTTTAAATATTTCGTTTTTTTATATGATGTCAAATAAGGAAAATATTTCACGTCAATTTTGGGACCATTTTCAAATGCTTGTGAAATCAAACTCTTTGTTTTTCCAATTTCAATCTCTTTAGTATTTTTTCTATTGGAAATTATTACCTCTTTAATTTGAACATCTGATGGCGAGAGGAAAATTTGTTTTGCTTCAGAAATTTTTATTGTTTTCTTTTTATATCCAATGGCTGAAACGATAAAATTTTTGCTTTTTTCTAAAATTGAGATATTAAATTCTCCATTTTCCTCGGTTGTTGTGCCATTGTTTTCGTTTTCTATCCAAATATTAGCAAAAGATACTGGTTTACCAGAAATACTGTCTTTTACAACTCCTTTGATTTGAGAAAAAGTAAATTGTGAAATTAAAATTAAAACCCAAATTAGTCTTTTCTCTATCATCTTTGCTCTGTTTTTTCAAAAAAATCTGCAATCTTTCTATCATTAGAAAGTCTCGGTAATTTATTTTGACCGCCTAATTTCCCTATGGATTTCATGTATTCTTGGAATCCATTTTTAGAAACTTTAGTAATTACTAATGTTCGCAATACTTTTCCAACGATTAAATCATCGTAATACACATTTTGCTTGCGCATAGCGTTATCGATTTTTAACGCAAATTCTTCGAGATTATTGGGTTCGTTTTCAAATTCTATAAACCATTCGTGATAAGGCAATCCTGATTGTGGTGCAATTTGTGGCGCAACTGTAAATTCATTCACCTGAATATCGGTGTTTTCCATAGCTTCTTGCAAAGCGGTTTCCACTTCCTTACCTATTACATGTTCGCCAAAAGCAGAAATATAATGTTTAATTCGACCTGAAACGATAACTCGATAAGGTTTTAAACTTGTAAATTGAATGGTGTCGCCAATATTATAAGCCCAAAGTCCGGCGTTGGTAGAAAGAATTAAAACGTAATTCACATTCAATTCCACTTCGCCAATGGTATATCGTTTAGGATTTTCCTTAAAAAATTCGTCGGCTTTTACAAATTCGTAGAAAATTCCTGAATTCAACAAAAGCAACATTCCTTCTTCATTCTTGATCCCGAAATTTCGGGACTGGTAAGCAAAAAATCCTTCTGAAGCTGGAAATAACTCTATAGAATCTACTTTTTGTCCAATTAGATTTTCAAATTTGGCACGATAGGGTTCATAATTTACGCCACCATAAATAAATAAACTAAAGTTTTTAAAAATTTCTCCTACAGGTTTTTGTGCTTTTTGATGCAATTTTTCGAAATACATTTGCACCCAAGAAGGAATTCCTGAAATCACCGCCATGTCTTCCTTGAAGGTTTCTTGAACAATAGCATCAACTTTAGTTTCCCAATCGTCAATGCAATTAGTTTCCCAACTTGGCATTCTATTTTTTTGTAAATATTTAGGAACAAAGTGCGCTACAATTCCTGAAAGACGTCCTAATTTAATTCCGTTTTTTTCTTCTAATATCGGACTTCCTTGTAAAAAAATCATTTTGCCATCAACAAAATCGGCTTTTCCTGTTTCGTGAATGTAACTTAAAATAGCATTTCGTGCCGCTTGAATATGAAAAGGCATTGATTCTTTCGTCAGCGGAATGTATTTTGCGCCTGATGTTGTGCCTGATGTTTTAGCAAAATAAAGCGGTTTTCCTTTCCAAAGAATATTTTCTTCACCTTTTACAACGCGGTCAACGTAAGGTTTTAATTCCTCATAATCTCTTATAGGAACTTGCTTAGCAAAATCTTCAAAAGTTTTTATTGAATTGAAATTGTGGTCTTTTCCAAACTGTGTTTCTTTCGCTTGACGAATTAAATCATTAAAAACTTTTTGTTGCGTTTCAACAGGATTAGAAGCCCACTTTTGAGTTTGCTTATGAATTTTCTTTGCAAATATTTTAGCTGCAATTGATTTTATTGACATATTGTTAAGACACTATTTTGCTTTTTTGCCACAAAGACACTAAGTCGCAAAGGTTTTTTCTTTTCTCTATTTTCTTTTCTCTATTTTCTTTTTTTCCTCTTCAGCAACTTGTTTTCTTAAATTCATTTCGGACTCTGTTGCTGTTAGTTCAAGATCGGGTAAGGTATCGACAGAAATTGCTAAAATGGAGTCTTTGTTGACTTTAGCATATTCTAAATTTCCGGTCAAAACTTTTTTTATAGATTCCAGATATGCTTCGTTTTTTTTGATAGCAAATTCTAATGAATCCGATTTTAAAGCTAATTCAGTAGCTTCTTTTTTAAGTTTTCCTGAAGGATAACCTGGAATATATTCTCTTAAAGGAGTAAATGCAATAAATAATGTCGTTAAAAAAATGATTATAATTGCTCCAAGAGTTGCAAAAACAAACACATTCATTAAAGTTAATCTAAGCGAAAAAACTTCTTCAAAAGTATCATCATTGAGAATTACCAAACGATTTTTGGTAAACAAGTGTTTCTTTAGTTTTTCCTTTTTGAGGCGTTTTTCAGACATGTTTTTATATTATCATACAAATATAGAAAATTTGTGATTGTTTTCTTTGTGAAAGATTTAACGTAGTTAAAATGTAAATATTTTAATGAAAATTAATATTCCTATTTTTTCTTTTTACATTTGCATATTATTTTTAATTAAAATCTGCGAAAGCAAAAAAATTATATATCATGGGAAGATTAGGAACAACAGAAATAATAGTAATCTTGGTGATTGTTTTACTACTTTTTGGAGGTAAAAAAATTCCAGAATTAATGAAAGGATTAGGTTCTGGAGTTAAAGAATTTAAAAATGCAGCAAAAGGTGAAGATCAACCTGCAGATTCTAAAAAAGAAGAAACTAAATAATAATCTTATGTTATGGGTAGATTAGGTATTATGGAAATTTTGATTGTTCTTGCAGTAATTGGAATACCTATTATAGTAGTTTTAGTCATCCTTTTTTTAAGAAGAAACAAGAAAAATTTAATGTAGATATAAAAAAAGCAACTTTAATAGTTGCTTTTTTTATATAATCATCGTCAACTGAATACGCTTTCTATCTTCATCAACCTCAACGACTTTTACTTGAACGTGTTGGTGGAGTTTTACTACTTCATTGACATCCGAGACAAAACCTGCTTTAAGTTGCGAAATGTGAACCAAACCACTTTCCTTTACACCAATATCTACAAAACATCCAAAAGCAGTAATGTTGTTTACAATACCTGGTAAAATCATGCCCGTACGAACGTCTTTTATGGTTTTTACATTTGGGTCAAATTCAAAAACTTTAGCTGCTTTTCTTGGATCCAATCCCGGTTTTACTAATTCTTTTAAAATGTCTTTTATACCAAGAATTCCTATGGTTTCATTGGTATAATTTTCAGGTTTTATTAAAGCAATTTTTTCTTTATTGGCAATTAATTCGTTAACTGAAATCTTTAAATCTTTTGCCATTTTCTCCACAATTGGATAAGCTTCTGGGTGAACAGCAGAATTATCTAAAGGATTTTTCCCATTGTGAATTCTAATGAAAGCCGCAGCTTGTTGATAAGCTTTTTCACCTAATCTTGGTACTTTTTTAAGTTGTTTTCTGTCTTCAAACGGACCATTTTCTGAACGAAAAGCAATTATATTTTCGGCCATCTTCTCTCCTATTCCGCTGACATAACTCAACAACGATTTACTCGCTGTATTGATATTTATTCCAACCGAATTCACACAACGAACAACAACTGTATCTAATTCTTCTTTCAATTTCATTTGATCTACATCGTGTTGGTATTGTCCAACTCCAATGGATTTTGCATCAATTTTTACCAATTCTGCCAATGGATCAGAAAGTCTTCTTCCAATAGAAACCGAACCACGAACCGTTACATCATAATTTGGAAATTCGTCTCGCGCAATTTTACTAGCAGAATAAACCGATGCGCCAGCTTCTGAAACCACAAAAACCTGAACGGGTTTATCGAAAGCAATTTTCTTGATAAAAAATTCAGTTTCGCGACTTGCAGTTCCGTTTCCAATAGAAATGGCTTCAATATTATAAGCATTTACCATCGATTTTATCTTTTTCATCGCCATTGCAGTTTCATTTTGTGGCTGATGTGGGTAAATAGTTTCGTTATATAACAAATCGCCTTTTTCATCTAAACAGACGATTTTGCAACCACTTCTATAACCTGGATCAATGGCTAAAATTCTTTTTTCTCCTAATGGTGGCGCAAGTAACAACTGACTTAAATTTCCTGCGAAAACGTCAATAGCTTTGATATCGGCTTTGGCCTTAGCTTCTTGTAACGTTTCGTTAGAAATTGCTGGATGAAGTAATCTTTTGTAACTGTCTTCAATAGCTAATTGCAAATGAGAAATCGATGGACTATTCGCATTTTTGATTACGATTTCATCAATCAAATCATAAGTTTCATCAATATCGGTTTCAATTTTCAGTTTTATAAAACCTTCGTTTTCGGCACGAAGCATTGCTAATAATCGGTGTGATGGCGCTTTTGACAAAGGTTCTGACCAATCAAAATATTGTTTAAATTTTTGAGCCTCTTCTTCTTCAGCTTTCTTTTTTACGACTTTGGTTTCAATAACTGCTTTTCTGTTATATAATCTTCGCAAACTTTGACGAACAGTTATATTTTCGTTTATCCATTCGGCTACAATATCTCTCGCACCTTGTAACGCTTCTTCTTCATTGGGCACATTTTTATTGATATATTGTGTTGATAAGAAATCAATATCATCATTTTTTTGAGCCAAAATCAAAGTTGCTAATGGTTCTAATCCGTTTTCGCGAGCCACATCGGCACGTGTTTTTTTCTTCTTTTTATAAGGCATATACAAATCTTCAATTTCTTGTAAATCAAAAGAATTGGTGATTTTTAATTTTAATTCTGGGGAAAGTTGGCCTTGTTCTTCAATAGTTTTTAGGATGCTTTCTTTTCGTTTTACAATTTCATCATATTGTTTAGAAAGTTTAGCGATTTGCTCAATAACCACTTCATCAAGATTTCCTGTTTGATCTTTTCGATAACGAGAAATAAATGGAATGGTACAATCTTCTGAAAGTAATTTTAGAGTCGCTTCAATGTTTTTAGGTAAAGTACTTACTTGGCTTTGAATGAATTGGATGTTGGTCATGAAATCTTTGTTAAATGGGGTTGGAATGTGAATATATATTTAGTCCTATTTCTAAATATAATAAACCTAAAGGAATGTTTAATAGCATAACAAATAGTGAAAGTAAAATTTGATTTCTTTTTACTTTTTCATTGAAAAATAAAATTAATTTCAAAAAATAATATGCATTGATAAATAAAGCAGAAATAGTAAATAACAAACTAAAATAAATCATACCGTTAAATTCTGTAAAATAGAATATTAACAGTAAAATAGAAGCAACTAAGAAAGTTAAAAAAGCAACTTTTCTTGAAGTTGAAATGAATTTGTCGATATGGAATAGATTGTCTATCAATTTACGAACAACTTATTTTATTAACTCGAGTTGCGTGTCTTCCTCCTTCAAAATTTGTAGTTAAAAAAGTATCAACAATTTCAACAGCTTGTTGAATTGAAGTAAATCGCGCCGGAATACTTACCACATTTGCATTATTGTGTTGGCGCGCAAGCGCCGAAATTTCTTTAGTCCAACAAAGAGCAGCTCTAATTCCTTGATGTTTATTTGCTGTCATTGCAATTCCATTACCACTTCCGCAAATAACTATTCCTAAATCAGCTTTTCCAGATTCAACATCAATAGCAACAGGATGACCAAAATCTGGATAATCAACACTGTCAAAAGTATCGGTTCCGTGGTTTAAAATTTCATGTCCTTTTGATTGTAAATAATCAACAATTGCTTTTTTATAATCTGGTCCAGCGTGATCGTTTCCGATAGAGATTTTCATAGTTATTTTTAATTGTAGTTGTGGAAACAAATTTAGTTAATCTTATTTGTATTTCTATTTGATTTTTATAAAAATATAACTGCTTGATTTACTTATAGTAAGGTTTTGTTGTTAATAACATATTTATATAAGTAATTGTAAATCATTGCTTTTTATTTAATTCAAATGTTAAAATTTTACATTGTTAATAGTGATTTACAATTCGTTGATATTCAGCTAACTTTAAATTAACAACCTTTGTTAACAACTTCAGAAAGAAAATTAGAAGTTTTTCTTGGTTGTATCAGTATAATTTGTAATCAAAAATTGAGTTGAGAATATCAAATTTAGTTTGGTCTTTTTTTAGAAAAGTTATCAATACTAAAAACTACTTTTTCAACAGAAATTAACAATCAAAGTTATCTACAAAATATTCGTTTTTTTACTTGTTAACAACTGTTAATGAAAACTAAAAATTACTTCAAAATGAATGATTTACTTTCTTAAAACTGTGTTGATAAATTAATATAAAAAAGTATAACTTGAAAATCAACTTTTAAAAATTAAAGTTATTGTACAAATTAACACACTATAATAACCATCATAAATTAATTTAAATTTAAATTTTCTTTTTGTTGTTTTTAATAGATGTTGAAAACTTTCAATTTTTAGAAAAATAGAATTTATACTATTTCTAGATTTGTATTCAAGTTATTTAAAATTTCTTTTACTCTTTCAATATCGTTGGGATGAACTTTTAAATTTATTCCGCCGTAAGCGAAACTAGCTAATGGATCAACTGCTATTAAATTTTCATTTTGAAATAAATATGGAATACCTTCATTTTCTAAAATAGATTTTAAAACCATGATTTCGTGAGCAAAATTGAATGTAGCAATAGTTATAAATTCAGACATTTTTTATTTTTTTATAAAGATACAAAAGTTATATTTTCGATAAATCTATTCGCTATTTTCTATTTTCTATTTTCTTCTTCGTAATTTTAAACCTTATTAGAAAAAAGATTATGAGTAAATTCCCAAAAAAGTTTGGAAAAAAAGAGAAAACTTTCTCTGAAAAGATTTTAAAGATACTATCACAAAACGCAAATAAACCATTCAATTACAAACAAATATGCGCTGTTCTTGAATTGAACGATACCAAAAGTAGAAACGAAATTATTAAGGATTTAAAAATTCTAGCTGCTCAAAAAGTAATTATTGAAAGCGAGCCAGGAAAATATTTAGTAAAAGCTGTTTCACAAGATTATTATGAAGGAACCATCGACATGACTTCTCGACGAACCGCTTATTTTATTTGCGACGAGTTTGAAGATGATGTTTTTATACCAACTAATAACTTAAATCACGCTTTAGATAAAGACAAAGTTAAGGTTTATGTTTATAATCGTCGTCGTGGTAAAAAACCTGAAGGTGAAGTAATTGAAGTTCTTGAAAGAAGTAAAACAGAATTTGTTGGTGTTATTGATATTCAAAAGAATTTTGCTTTTGTAACTACAGCCAATGCTAAAATGTATACCGATATTTTTATTCCAAAAGATAAATATAACGGAGCTGAACAAGGTGATGTTGTTGTTGTAAAAATTGAAGATTGGCCTAAGAAAGCCGATTCACCATTTGGTTCGGTTATCAATGTTTTAGGAAAACCTGGCGAACATGATACTGAAATTCATGCGATTCTAGCTGAATATGGTTTACCTTATGATTTTCCGGTTGAAGTGGAAGTTTTTGCACAAAAATTAGATACTGCTATTCATCCAGAAGAAATTGCAAAACGACGTGACATGCGTGATACGTTAACTTTCACCATTGATCCAAAAGATGCTAAAGATTTTGATGATGCTTTATCGTTCAAGAAATTAGAAAACGGAAATTATGAAATCGGAATTCACATTGCCGATGTTTCGCACTATTTACAAGAAGGAACTATTCTTGATGATGAAGCTTATAACAGAGCAACTTCGGTTTATTTAGTAGATAGAGTTGTACCAATGTTACCTGAAGTTTTATCCAATTTTGCTTGTTCATTGCGTCCGAATGAAGAAAAATATACGTTTTCAGCTATTTTCGAAATTGATAATAAGGCAACTGTTTTAAATCAATGGTTTGGTAGAACGGTAATTAATTCTGACCAACGTTTTTCTTATGAAGAAGCGCAAGTTATTATTGAAACTAAAGCTGCAACAATTCCAGCAGAAATTTCATTAACTGGAAAAGAATATAAAGCATCCGATGAAATTACAGAAGCAACTTTAAAATTAGATGAATTAGCTAAAATTCTAAGAAGAAAACGAATGAGTGCTGGAGCAATTTCATTTGATAAAGTTGAAGTAAAATTCAATTTAGATGATAATGGTGAACCAGAAGGTGTTTATTTTAAAGTTTCAAAAGACGCCAATCATTTGATTGAAGAGTTCATGCTTTTAGCGAATAGAAAAGTAGCCGAATTTATTGGAAAACAAAAGAAAACCTTTGTTTATAGAATTCACGATGAACCTAATGAAGACAAGCTTTTTGCAATGCAAGCTTTAATTATGAAATTTGGTTATAAGTTAGATTTACGCGATAATAAAAACATTTCCAAATCTTTAAATCAATTAATGGAAGATGTCAATGGAAAGAAAGAGCAAAATCTAATTGATACGTTAGCTATTCGAACGATGAGTAAAGCTAAATATTCAACAGAAAATATTGGTCATTATGGATTAGCTTTCGATTATTACAGCCATTTTACATCACCAATTAGACGTTATCCAGACGTAATGGTACATCGATTACTTCAATATTATTTAGATGGCGGAAAAAGCGCAGATGCAGAAATTTTTGAAGAAAAATGTGAGCATTCCAGTAATATGGAAAGTTTGGCAACAAATGCCGAGCGTGATTCGATTAAGTACATGCAAATTAAATACATGCAAGATCATAAAGACGAAGAATTTCTTGGTGTGATTTCTGGTGTAACCGAATGGGGAATTTATGTAGAAATTGTATCTAATAAATGCGAAGGAATGTGCAGAATTCGAGAAATAAAAGACGATTATTACACCTTTGATGAAAAACAATATGCATTAGTTGGTGAAATTTCTAAGAGTTTATTACAATTAGGCGACGAAGTTTACGTTAAAGTAAAGAATGCTGATTTGGTTAAAAAACAATTAGATTTTACTTTTTTAAGAAAGAATGAGTAAAATTTAGTGTTCAGTATTTTTTTTAAATTTTACTGTAACAATTCAGTTTTCTTATTGTCTTTAATTAAAAAATATTATGAAAAAAATAATTTATAGTTTGTTATTGGTTAGTTCAATCGCTTTTTCACAAACAGAAAAAAATGTTGGTGATTTTAACAAAGTAACTTCTTTTGATCAAATAGACGTTTTACTAATTCCATCCGATGAAAATAAAGTAGTTCTCGATGGTTCTGGTTCAGAAGATGTTGAAATTGTAAATAAAAATGGCGAATTAAAAATCAGAATGCGTTTAACAAAAATGCTTTCAGGTGATAATATTTCAGCAACGGTTTATTACAAAAATATTGATGCTGTAGAAGCGAATGAAGGTTCAAGAATTTCATCTGAAGCAACTTTTGAAGCTACAATATTTGATATAAAAGCTAAAGAAGGATCACAAATTAAAATCAAAATTAACGTAGATAGACTAACTGCTAGAATAGGAAATGGTTCTACTGTAACTATATCAGGAACTGCTAAAAATCAAGATGTTTTGATTAATTCTGGCGGAATTTATGAAGCTGAAAGACTTGAAACAAACCAAACTATAATTACTGCAAATGCTGGTGGTGATGCTGACGTTTATGCGACAGATTTAGTAGATGCAAAAGTTCGTGCTGGTGGCGATATTAGAATTTTTGGAAAACCGAAACAAATCAATCAAAAAATTATAGCTGGAGGAACGATTAAAGAAGGAAATGATTAAAGTGAAAAGTAATTAGTGATTAGTGATTAGTTTTTTTATTTTTGTTAAATATTCAAATTTCTATTTACTAATTACTAATTACTAGTCACTTGCTTTTTAACGATATTCTATCTGCCTTACCTTGGGGAATTTTACTTGCATTTACTGTTGGTCCAGTTTTTTTTGTCCTTCTTGAAACCAGTATTACAAAAGGATTTAGAGCAGCAATGGTTTTTGATTTAGGTGTAGTTTTTGCTGATTTTATATTCATTCTTATTGCTTATTTTTCTACTAATCAAATACTTCAAAAACTTAAAGACGATCCAGGATTATTCATCTTTGGTGGCGCTATTATGTTGGCCTACGGAATCATTTCTTATGTAAAAGAAAAAAAGAATTACAAAAAACAACTTGAAGATGAACTTGAGGATGATAATATCCAAAAAAACAACTACTTAGGTTTATTTTTCAAAGGATTTCTATTAAATTTTATCAATATTGGAGTACTTGCTTTTTGGATGGGAATTATCATTGTTTTTGGTCCAAAACTAAACATGGAAACCAACAGAATTGTACTTTTTATAGCTTGTATTATACTTACTTATTTTGCGGTTGATATCATTAAAATAATGGTTGCCAAACAACTAAAATCAAGAATGACACCACATAACATCTACAAAATAAAAAGAGTAATCAGTATTATTCTAATGATTTTTGGAGGTTTTTTAATGGCACAAGGTTTCTTTCCAAAAGAAAAAGAAATGATAAAAGAGAAGTTCGGAATCAAAGAACCTGTTGCGAATGAAAAGTTTAATTAATGTAATTTTTCTTCTTTTTACAATTTCATTTTACGGTCAAAATGATACGATTTCGATTGTTAGACATACAGATAAGGACTTTGTTATTCCAAAAACAGCTAAAATAGTTTACAGAGGATTTTTAAATGAAATTTTTATTGATGTTCCTAATTCAAAATGTTTTGAAGTAGTTGGAATTGGTGTTTCCAAAAAAGAAAAGAACATTTATAATATTAGTCCATCTTCAGGAACAGAAGTTATTATTAACATTTCAGGAGTTTTAAAAAACGGAAAAAAGTTTTCTGAAAATCAACTTTTCAAAATTAAAAATGTTCCAAATCTTCAAATGAACATTAATAACCTAAATGGATTTCAAGTTAGAATGCAAAAACATAGTCTCTTAAATGCTGTTATAAAAGGAAGTTTTCCTGATAAACACATTGGTTTGCAATGTACAATTAAAAGTTTTGAACTAAGAATACCTGGTTCTAGTTCAATTCATATAGAGGGAAATAAAATTAAAGAAGAATATTATAAAAAAATTGTCAGTAAAATAAAAATTGGTGACGAAATAGTTATAAGCGACATAAGATTTATAGTAAACATAAATGCATTAATTTGTAAAATAAATCCAATTATAATTAAAATTTATTAGTTTTTGCTATTTCTATTAACAAGAATTAATACCAATAACTTCTTATATTATTTTACGTTATTCTTTGTTCCTCTGAATGACAAATTTTTTTTGAAAATCCAGTTTATAATTCAACTTTAATCATTTTTTTCTAAAAATTCAAAACAAAAAAAGAGATACAGAAATGTATCTCTTCTTGAGGCATTGTCTGTCCCGAAGTTTCGGGAGAACTGGAGTTGGAGCTTTTGCTATTCTTTAATCAATTTTTCTAAAAATTTACAATAAAAAAATTCTCTCGATTGAATGTGTTTTATTAAACTATCGTCCGGATTCGAACACAACTTTAATTAATTTTTTCTAAAAATTTACAATAAAAAAATCCTCTCGATTATATTTGTTTTATGAAGTCATCGTCCGGATTCGAACACAACTTTAATTAATTTTTTCTAAAAATTTAATATAAAAAAAAGAGACACATTTCTGTATCTCTTCTTGAGGCATCGTCCGGATTCGAACCGGAGTAGGAGCTTTTGCAGAGCCCAGCCTAGCCGCTCGGCCACGACGCCAATTATTTATTGGATTGCAAATATATAAAAAAGTTTAAAGTTTAAAAGTTTAAAGTTTAAAAAGTTTCTAAAATAACTCGAAACCCGAAACTTGAAACCAAAAAACTAATTTCTATATTCTTCCATTTCTATAGTAACAGCCTCAACATCACCACCAATAGGCGGATTTAGTTTAGAAACTGCCAATAAAATTCTTGAAACTGATGGAATTTCTTTAAAGATTCTCGTAATGATTCTATGCGCTACATGTTCTAAAAGTTTCGCTCTAATATCCATTTCTTCTACCACAATTTGATTTAAAAGTACATAATCAACCGTATCTTTCAACTCATCTGTAAGTGCAGATTTTCGTAAATCAGTCTTAATTTCGAGGTCAACTCTATAATCTGAACCAATTTTTCCTTCTTCTTCAAGACATCCGTGAAAGGAAAAAGTTCTAATATTTTGTAATTTAATAGTTCCCATTTTTTTAGTTTTCAGTCTCAGTTTTCAGTCTCAGTAACAAGTTTCTAAAAGAAAATTGTAAACTGTAAACCGAAAACTGTAAACTTTTTTATCTTTGCTAAAATTACAAAATAATTATGTCAACAGAAGAAAAGTCTCTGAATTTTATTGAACAAATCATAGAAGAAGATTTAAAAAACGGATTATCAAAAGATAAACTTCGTTTTCGTTTTCCACCTGAGCCAAATGGTTATTTACACGTTGGCCATGCTAGTGCTATTTGTTTAAATTTTGGTTTAGGAATTGATTATCAAGCACCTGTAAATTTACGTTTTGATGATACCAACCCTGCTAAAGAAGAACAGGAATTTGTTGACGCAATTAAAAAAGATGTGGAATGGCTTGGATTTAAATGGGCTAATGAATGTTATGCTTCTGATTATTTTCAAGATTTATACGATTGGGCAGTTCAATTTATAAAAGATGGAAAAGCCTATGTAGATAGCCAAACTTCGGAAGAAATGGCCAAACAAAAAGGAACTCCAACAACTCCAGGAACAGATTCTCCTTATAGAAATCGTTCTGTTGAAGAGAATTTAGATCTTTTTACTCGAATGAAAAATGGAGAATTTGAAGAAGGTTCTCATATTTTAAGAGCTAAAATTGACATGGCTTCTAACAATATGTTGATGCGTGATCCAATTATGTATCGAATTCTAAAAAAACACCATCATAGAACAGGAAATGATTGGTGTATTTATCCAATGTACGATTGGGCTCATGGTGAAAGTGACTATTTAGAACAAATTTCGCATTCGTTTTGTACACTTGAATTTTTGCCTCATAGAGAATTATACGATTGGTTTTTAGATCAAATTTATGATAGCACTAAGGTTCGTCCAAAACAAAGAGAGTTTGCTCGTAGAAATCTTTCACATACTGTAGTTTCTAAAAGAAAATTATTGCAATTAGTTAAAGAAGAGCATGTTACCGCTTGGGATGATCCAAGAATGAGTACTATTTCCGGAATGAGAAGACGTGGTTATACACCTGCATCAATAAGAAATTTTGCTAATACAATAGGAATTGCAAAGCGAACTAATTTAATTGATGTTTCACTTTTAGAATTCTGTGTTCGTGAAGATTTGAATAAAACGGCACCACGAGTTATGGCGGTTTTGAATCCTGTGAAATTGGTAATTACAAATTATCCAGAAGGAAATGAAGAAAGTTTAGAAGCTGAGAACAGTCAAGAAGATGCAAGTTTAGGTTTTAGACAAGTACCATTTTCTAGAGAATTATACATCGAAAGAGAAGATTTTCAAGAGGAAGCTAACAAGAAATTTTTCCGTTTGACTTTAGGTACAGAAGTTCGTCTTAAAAATGCTTATATCATTAAAGGAGAATCAGTTGTAAAAGATTCTGAAGGAAATATTACTGAAATTCATTGTACTTATGATGAAGATTCACGAAGCGGAAGTGGGACAGAGGCAAGTCAAAGAAAAGTAAAAGGAACGATTCATTGGGTTTCAATTAATCACGCAATTGAAGCAGAAGTTCGTTTGTATGATAGGCTTTTTACACATGAAAATCCAGATGGCGATAAAGAAGTAGATTTTAAAGAATATATCAATCCAAATTCGTTAGAAGTAATTACAGGATATCTTGAACCAAGTTTAGCTTCTGCAAAAGATGGTGATAGATTTCAATTTCAACGATTAGGATATTATTGTGTTGATAAAGATTCTTCTTCCGAAAAATTAGTTTTTAATAAAACGGTTGGCTTAAGAGATACTTGGGCAAAAGTCGAAAGTAAAGAATAATTAATAAATAGTTTTTTCTTATAAAACCCAACATTTTTTGTTGGGTTTTTCTATTATATATAGTTTCTATAATTATTTATTTTTAATAGAAATTCACTATTAAAAACAGCTTTCATATTTTGTTTTTAAGCGATTTTTTTAATTCCGACAATATAATTATCATTTAAAAAAATAACTTCTATTATTACGCTTTAAAATAAGTTTTCTTCCTTTAACTATGATTTAACAGAGTTTCTCGATAAAATTTCGTAATTTTAGAATAATTAAAATTAAAGTTATGTCAAGTAAAAATGGAAATAGCATTTTAGCAATTTTAGCTGGTGCTGCAATTGGAGTTGGATTAGGAATTTTATTTGCTCCTGACAAAGGTTCAAAAACTAGGGAAAAACTAAAAGATGGTTTTGATGATTTAAAAGGAGAAGCCAAAACAAAATGGGATGCTCTTGAAGAAGAAACCAAAGAGAAATTTTCTAAGACTAAAGACGAGTTGAAAGAAACCATCGATGATTTACTTTCTAGCTCAAGTTACAAAGCTGAGGAAGCAATTACTTTTCTTGAAGAAAAATTAGCGGAGTTAAAAAAACAAAACGCAAAACTTCAGAAATAATGGCTTTTGAAGAATTAAAAGAAAATACCGAAGCGATTCAGGAAAATGCTAAAGCTTATGTAGAAAGCAGTTTAGCTTACTACAAACTTTGGGGTTTCAAGGTTGCTATGAAATCGACTACTTTGCTAGTCAAGTTTTTATTGATTGCATTGTGTTTGATGATTGTTTTATTATTTGTTTCAATAGCAGGAGCAATGGCGTTAGGACAATTATTTGATAGTTATCCTTTAGGATTTCTTGCTGTTGCTGGAATCTATTTATTTTTAGCTTTGTTATTATTTTTAGTAAAAGATAAAATTGTGGAAGGTCCTATTTTAGAGAAATTTTCAGAAATATTTTTTAACGACTAAATTATGGAAAATAAGAAATATTCGTCCTATGCCGAAATTGAGCAGGATTTAGAAATTCTGAAATTAGAAAAAGAACTTTATTATCAAAAAATGCTTTTAAGTATTGATAAAACGAAAGAAAGTATTCTTCCTTCAAAATCAGTTTCTTTTATTGGAAATTTATATCAAAAAGTATTTTCAGGAACTTATGGAACACTTTTAAAAATAGCAATTCCGTATGTTATTAATTGGTTTATAAACAGAAAAAGAGGCGATTAAGCCTCTTTTTTTTTAAAAAATTTCTTAAACTTTGAAAGATATTACTCATTAAACTTCATCAGTCGGATTAGAAGTATCTGAAGGATTATAATCTGTAGAAGTAGTATCATTTTTAGATTTTACTCTTTTTGGTTGATTTTTCATCGTTTCACCAATTTGGTTACTTGCTGTAAAACTTGCTACCATATTGTTCAACATATCACTTCCGGCTTGTGGTGAGTTTGGTAACAAAATCAAATTAGAGTTTGTATCAGCACCAATAGCTTGTAAAGTATCATAATGTTGTGTAACTACAATCAAAGCAGAAGCTTCTTGCGAATTAATTCCAACAGAATTAAGTACTTCAACACTTTCTACTAGTCCACGAGCAATTTCTCTTCTTTGGTCGGCAATACCTTGACCTTGAAGTTTTTTACTTTCTGCTTCAGCTTTTGCTTTAGCCACAATTCTAATTCTTTGTGCTTCAGATTCAAATTCAGCAGCCGTTTTTTCTCTATCAGCAGCGTTGATTCTGTTCATCGCGTTTTTAACTTGAATATCTGGATCAATATCTGTTACTAAAGTATTGATAATATCATATCCATAAGTAGTCATAGCTTCGTTCAATTCTCGTTTTACTGCAATGGCAATATCGTCTTTTCTTACGAAAACATCGTCCAAAATTAATTTAGGAACTTCGGCACGAACTACGTCAAAAACATAAGCCGTAATCTGATCGTGAGGATATTCAAGTTTATAAAAAGCTTCATAAACTTTATCTTGAATTACTTTAAATTGAACAGAAACTTTCATTTTGATAAACACGTTATCTTTAGTTTTAGTTTCAATCAATACATCAAGTTGTTGAATTCTTAAGTTTACTCTTCCAGCAACTCTATCAATAATTGGAATTTTAAGTTGTAAACCTGAGTTTCTAATACTTGTAAATTTTCCAAAACGTTCAATAACTACCGCAGTTTGTTGCTTTACAGTAAAGAAAGAGGAGAATAAAATAATCAATCCGAAGACTGCCAAAACAATTAAAAAGACATCCATTGTATAATATTTAGTTTGTTAATACAGTTATTATACGAGAATAATGTATGTTTGTTACAAATTAATATTTTTATAATGAAGAAATTATTTTTCACCTTACTGCTATTGGTTTCAACCACAACAATTTTTGCACAATATAGAAATCGTGATGGAAACAGAATAGGGTTGTCGGCCGGAGTTTCTCAATCAACTCTATTTACATCAAATTTCGATTCAAAACCTGAAATTGGTTTTGCAGGCGGACTTTCTGTAAGAGGAAATTATTACAATAATTGGAGTATGATTTATGGAATGCAGTTTTTTATTAATAATTTTTCATTAGAAACTACAACACCAACATTTGCTAAAAAAGATACTCAATTTAGTGTTTCAGGTGCACAAGTTCGTTTGTTGTTGAGTTATAATGTTGTTGAAGATCATGTATCATTTGATTTTGGACCGGTTTTACAAATCAACTCTGAATTAACGACTAAAGAAGAAGACAAAAACAACATTATTAACGGAACACTGCTTCAAGCAAAACAAATTTCTGATATTTCAAGAATTAACGGAAATTTCTACGTTGGGTTTTCTGCAGGAAGTAAAGTGGTTAGAGCTGTTGTTTTTTATGAATATGGATTCACCAATATTTTAAATAAATTAAACAATGAAGACAGTTTAATTTTATTAAACAACAACGATAAATTCAAAGGAAATATAGGAACTTTAAGCGGACAGATTATTTTTAATTTGTAAGAAAATAGAAAATATTCATAAAAAATGGAAAATGCTAAAATATATATTTATTTTAGCATTTTTTAATTATAAACCAAAACATTATGAAAAACACATTACGCCTTTCATTGTGTATTCTTTACTTAACATTTTTATACGGCTGCTCATCAAGTGAGTCAATTAATTGTTATTTACCAGAACCACAAATTTCTAGTAATTCTCCTCTAATAACTGGAGCAGTATTACAATTAAACACTCCCATTTATGCAGAAGGTGCTAGTTATTTATGGTCAGGACCAAATAATTTTCAATCTACTTTACAAAATCCAACAGTTGAAAATGTTACGCCTGAAATGTCTGGTGATTATAGAGTAAAAGTAGTAAAAGGAATTTGTGAATCTACTGAAGTTTCCACTACAGTTGAAATTACTGCTCCAAACTTTCCTTGTGATCCAAGTAACAACACTTTGACTTTTACTCAAACTAGTACTAGTATTAATTTTAACTCTGTTTATTCATCAACAAGTACTGGAGAATATCAGATTAGAGCAGGTTCTTTAAATGCCGATTTAACTATTACTTTTCCTAATGATGCTATTCCAACTCCTGGAGTTTATCAAATTTCAAATAGTTGTCCAACGTCATTTTTGACATCAAACGAGGTTTGTGTATCACTTAATTACCTTAGTTTCAGTTATGCGAATACTGGCAATGTGTATATTACAATTGAAAATGGAAAAATTACAGCAAGATTCTGTGATATTGTTTTTAATCAATCTGGAATAACATTAAATTCATTTACTAAAATTACTCTTCCATAATGAAAAATTTGCTATTTATTTCCCTTTTTTTTACAGTAGTTGCATATTCGCAAAACTCATTTATCGTTGATAAAAAAGGAACAAAGACAATCGTAAGAGATGATGTTATTAACGTTATTTTAATTGATAAAAGAATTTCATATTCGTTAGTTGGTAAAACTTGGGAAAAATATATAAAGTTTGATGATTTAGATTATGCTAATGTTAACGGAAAATTATTAAAATCAATTAATTTAAATAAATCTAAAAAATCACAGGTTTATTTTGTTTTAGGTGAAAATAATGAAAAAACTTTAATTGCTAGATGTATTACTGTAACATCATCTTCACCTAGTGGCAGAATGTCATACTCAAGTGGTCAATATGAAATGTATGTTATTGATAAAGAGGAAAACATAATTGAATCATTTAATTTCCTTTATTCTGACAAAAAACAAGTTGAGCTAAAAGCATCAGTTTATGCATTAATTAAAAAGCATTTTTCTGATTGTGTCAAATTAATGGATTTGCTTGATTCAGTTAAAGTAAACGATCAAATACTCTCCATATTTAATAATACAGAATATATAAACTGTAAATAATACTACTAAAATGAAAAAACAAATTTTACTTTTTTTGAGCATAATATTAACTAGTTTTTATACTTATAGTCAAGCACCAAGAGGATTTTATCTAGCAGCTGGATATAGTCAAACTAGTTTAAAATCTTCTGATTTTTTATCCGAATCAAAGCCTGGTTTTTTTGTAGGAACTAATTTTAACTTTGGTTATCATGAGTCTTATAATTATCAAGTAGAGTTACTTTATAAAAATAATACTATGGGTGCTAAATATGTTGACAATTCTTTTTCTCAAGTTAGAGAAGCAGATTTAAAATATGCAACAACTGAATTAGGTTTTTATTTGAATTATTACATCATTAAGCCAGATGAAGGCAAATTCTTTTTTGGTCCACAAGCAGGTATTTTTGCTTCATTTGGAAATAAATTATCCTCAAATAATGAAGATCAAAATGGACAAAATTATTTACCCTATTTAATCAAAAGTGGTGAATTTGATAATTTTGCAAAGATAAATTATGGTTTTGGAGCTGGATTAACTGGCGGTTATAACAAATTTAGATTTGACATCAGATATAGTATGGGTTTGCCAAACATGCTTGCAGAATTTAAAACAAATAGTTATGACGAGAATAATATCTATACTGGTCCAACACTTTCTGGAAAAACGAGTAGCTTAACTTTTGGTGTGAGTTATATGCTTTTGACAAGTACAAATAATTGATAAATTATAAAAAAAAGTCCCGAATCAATCGGGACTTTTTTCTATAAACTAGCAATCGCTTTTTCTAATCGTTTGATGGTTTCTTCTTTTCCAATCAATTCTACAATATCAAAAAGATGTGGTCCTTTTAAAGCACCGACCAAACTCAATCTAAAAGGTTGCATTACTTTACCCATTCCAATTTCGTTTTTAGTCATCCAATCTTTTACAATCGTTTCAATATTTACGGATGTGAAATCGCCAATATTCTCTAATATAGAAATCAACTGTTGCATTAAATTTGGTGTTTCTTCTTTCCAATTTTTAGCTGCTTTTTCATCGTAAGATGTTGGAGCAACAAAGAAATAATCTGATAATTCCCAGAAATCGGATACGAAATTAGCGCGTTCTTTAATCAACGATGTTATTTTTGTCACATTGAGCGCTCCCGAAACTTCGGAAGAAATGCCTTTTTCTGCCAAAATAGGAGCAAAGGCTTTCGCCAAACTTTCATCGCTTTGTTTTTGTAAATATTGATGATTAAACCATTTATTTTTTTCAGGATCAAATTTAGCACCAGCTTTATGAACTCTGTTCAAATCAAATTTTTCACACAATTCTTCTAATGAAAATAACTCTTGATTGGTTCCATCATTCCATCCTAAAAGAGCCAAAAAGTTAATTACAGCTTCAGGAAAGAAACCTTTCTCTCTGTAACCAGATGAAATTCCTTCTTCGCTTTTCCATTCTAATGGAAATACTGGAAATCCCATTTTATCTCCATCACGTTTTGATAATTTTCCGTTTCCAATTGGTTTTAATATCAACGGTAAATGCGCAAATTCTGGTGCTTCCCAACCAAATGCTTTGTACAATAAAACGTGTAAAGGCATACTTGGCAACCATTCTTCACCACGAATAACGTGAGAAGTTTCCATTAAATGATCATCAACAATATTCGCTAAATGATAAGTCGGCATTCCATCCGATTTGAATAAAACCTTATCGTCTAATAAATTAGTTTCAAATTTAATGTCTCCACGAATGATGTCATTCAAATGCAACGTTTCATTTACAGGAGTTTTAAATCGGATAACATAATCAGCACCAGATGCAATTCTTTTATCTGTTTCTTCTTTTGAAATTACTAAAGAAGTATCTAATTTTTCACGAATAGACCAGTTATAAATAAAAGTTTTTCCTTCTGATTCATATTGTTTTCTCAAAGAATCTAAACTTTCTGCAGAATCAAAAGCGTAATAAGCATTTCCTGACTCAATTAATTGATCAGCATATTGTTTATATAAATCTTTTCTTTCCGATTGACGATAAGGTCCAAATTTTTCGTTCTTCCCAATGGTTTCACTTGGAGCAATTCCTAACCATTCTAAAGCTTCCATAATGTATTCTTCTGCTCCAGGAACAAACCGATTTTGGTCGGTATCTTCAATTCGCAAATAGAAAACACCACCATGTTTTTTTGCAAATAAATAATTAAATAAAGCGGTTCTTACACCACCAATATGCAATGGTCCAGTTGGACTTGGTGCAAAACGCACACGAACTTGTTTAGACATTTTTTTTGTATAAAATTAATTCAATATGCAAAGATACAATTTCAAAAATCAATTTCAATTTCAAAAATCAATTTCAAAATCGTAAAGTGGTTACTCTCATTGTTGACTTTTGAAATTGTTATTGACATTGCTTTTTGTGTTTTAGAAAGATTTAACTTTTATCCTAAGTATAAATTTGTATTTTTATCGGTTATAAACATAGTATCAACAATTTTGGAACATCAAAACATTATATTCGATAAACTCGAACAGTTTATTAAGAAGTTTTACACAAACGAACTACTTCGTGGAACCATTTTCTTCGTTGGAATTGGGTTGCTTTATTTTCTTTTTACGCTTTTTGTTGAGTATTTCCTTTGGTTAAAACCTACAGCTAGAACCATTTTATTTTGGACATTTATCGTAGTGGAACTTTTCCTGCTATTGCGATTTATTTTATTTCCTCTATTTAAACTATTCAAACTTCAAAAAGGAATTAACTATGATGATGCTTCAAAAATTATTGGAAATCATTTTAGTGAAGTGGGCGACAAGCTTACTAATTTTTTACAATTGTCTCAAGATAAAAATAAATCAGAGTTGTTAGTTGCTTCTATTGAACAAAAAGCAAATACATTGCAACCTATTCCTTTTGGTAACGCCATCAACTTCGGAACGAATAAAAAATATTTGCCTTTAGCGATTATACCAATTTTGTTCTTTTTATTTTTTATGATATCAGGACAAAGCGATATTATTTCTCAAAGTTTTAATCGTGTGGTAAATTATAAGCAACAATTTTTGCCACCAGCACCATTTGAATTTCAAATATTAAATAAAAATTTACAAACAGAACAGAACAAAGATTTCGTTTTGAAAGTTAAAACGAATGGTAAAATTGTTCCTGAAAACGCGATGATTTTTATAGATGACGAAAGTTATTTTATGGAAAGCAGTAAACCTGGAGAATTTCAATTTGTGATACCAAAACCTAAACAGAATATTGAGTTTCACATAGAAGCAAATGAGGTTTCATCTGCTGTTTATGAACTTAAAGTAGTAACCGTTCCATCGATTGCTAACTTTGAAATGGTTTTAAACTTCCCAAGTTATTTGAATAAAAAATCTGAAGTGATTAAGGGTACAGGAAATGCAGTTATTCCAGAAGGAACAAGAATAACTTGGCGTATGAATACTTTGGCAACTCAAAAAGTGGATTGGGTTGGCGCTAATTCTAAGTTTTCTTTTTCTAAAAACGAAAATCAATTTTTATTATCTAAAAGTATTGTTCAAAATACAGATTACCAAATTATTACATCAAATAATAAGGTTCAGAATTACGAAAAATTAAACTATCAAATTTCGGTTATCAAAGATCAATATCCAACAATTGCTGTTGGAAATGCTCCAGATAGTTTAAAGATTGCTAAAAACTATGTTTTAGGACAAGTTTCAGATGATTATGGGCTTTCTAAGCTTCAAATTATTTACTATCCAAAAGATAATCCTTCTAACGCTAAACGTGGAACAATTAATGTTAAGCGTGATGTTTATGACCAATTTGTATTCGCTTTTCCAAGCAATTTACCAATTCAACAAGGCGTATCTTACGAATATTATTTTGAAATTTTTGACAATGATGCTATTCATAATTATAAAAGTACTAAATCTTCTGTTTTTTCTCATAGAGAAGCAACCGATGTTGAAAAAGAAGATCAATTGCTTGAACAACAAAACGATAACATCAATTCACTAGAAAAATCACTCAAAACACAAGAGAAGCAATTTAATGAAATGGATAAGCTTCAAAAAATGGGTAAGGAGAAAGATAATCTTGAATTTAAAGAGCAACAAAAGGTAAATGATTTCATTAAACGTCAAAAGCAACAAGATGAAATGATGAAGGAATTTGCCGAAAAAATGAAAGATAATCTTGATAAAGTGAAGACGGACAAGAAGGACGAAATGAAAGAATTATTGAAAGAACGTCTTGAAAAGGTTGATAAAGATTTCGAAAAAAATAAAAAACTTCTTGATGAATTAAAAGAGTTGAACGATAAAATTCAAAAGGAAGAATTGTTCGAAAAAATGGATAAGCTTAAACAGCAAAGTAAAAATCAAACTAAAAGTTTAGAACAATTAGTAGAGCTTACTAAAAAGTATTATGTAGAAAAGAAAGCTGAACAAATTGCTGATAAATTAGAAAAATTAGCTGAGAAACAAGATAAATTATCTGAAAATGAAAAGGAAAATTCTACAGAAAAACAAGAAGAAATTAATAAGGAGTTTGACGAAATTCAAAAAGAATTACAAGATTTAAAGAAAGACAATGAAGAGTTAAAATCTCCAGTTGACTTACCTGAAACTGCTCCAAAAGAGAAAAGTATTGATGAAGATTTGAATAAAGCTTCTGATGAATTGAAGAAGCAATCAAAAGCTGGTGCAAAACCAAAACAAAAAAGTGCTTCAAAGAAAATGAAGCAAATGAGTCAAGATATGCAAGAAAGCATGGAAGCTGGCGAGCAAGAACAAATGGAGGAAGATGTGGCAATGTTACGTCAGATATTAGACAATCTTTTAGCTTATTCTTTTTCACAAGAGGACGTAATGAAGGAATTTAAAGGTTTAAAAAGAGGTTCTCCATCTTTTAATAAAAACCTTAAAATTCAACAAAATTTAAAACAACAGTTCAAGCATGTTGATGATAGTCTTTTCGCAATGTCTTTACGTAATCCAAAAATCGCAGAAGATGTAACTAAAGAAGTAGGTAATGTTCAATATAATGTTGATAAAGCTTTAGAAACTTTAGCTGAAGCAAATGTTGTAAAAGGCGTTTCTCACCAACAATTTGCCGTTTCGTCTGCTAATAAACTTGCTGACATGCTTGCTTCAATTATGAATTCCATGCAAATGTCGATGTCAATGCCTATGTCTGGATCAGGAAAAGGAAAGCCATCACCAGGTCAAGGTTCAGGAATGCAATTGCCAGATATTATTAAGAAGCAAGAAGGTCTTGGTGAAAAAATGAAGAAAGGAATGAAACCAGGACAAAAACCTGGTGATGGACAAAGTGGTAAAGACGGCGAAAAGGAAGGTGGAAAAGAGGGCAAAGGAAAAGAAGGAAAGGATGGTAAAGGTAAGGATGGAAAAACGGGTCAAGGTTCTGGAGGAAATGGAAACTCTCAAGGAAACAATAATGGTGAGAATGATGAAGATGGTGAAGGCGATGCAGAAAAAATTATGGAAATTTATAAAGAGCAACAACAGCTTCGTGAAGCTTTGCAAAACGAACTAAATAAAAAAGGTCTTGGTGGCGCAGGTCAAAACGCTATTGATCAAATGAAACAAATTGAAAAGCAATTATTGAATAAAGGTTTTAATAATGAGGTTTTGCAAAAGATGTTGAACCTTAAATATGAAATGCTAAAACTTGAAAAAGCTACTCAAGAACAAGGTCAAGAGCAAAAGCGTCAAGCTGAAACCAATAAGAAAGATTATATCAACACATCTAATACACTTCCAACACGTTTGCAAGAATATTTAAATAGTGTTGAAATTTTAAATAGACAAACCTTACCTTTGCGCTCGAATTTTAATCAAAAGGTTCAAGAATATTTTAAAAAGAATGATTAGTTTTAATTACGAAACAGATTTTGAGTTACCAAATGAAGAACAATTTTCTTCTTGGATTTCCAATGTAATTTTATCTGAAAGCAAGAAAGAAGGTGATATAAATTATATCTTTTGTGATGATGAATATATACTTGAAATTAACAAGCAATATCTACAACACGATTATTATACTGATATTATTAGCTTTGATTATTCCGTAGGAAACGAATTACACGGTGATGTTTTCGTTTCTATTGATAGGGTTCGCGAAAATGCCAATGATTTTAATACCACATTTGAAGATGAACTTAAAAGAGTTATCATTCATGGTGTTTTACATTACTGTGGATATAAAGATAAATCAATTGAAGACGAGCAATTGATGCGTCAAAAAGAAGATGAAAAAATCAAGATGTTTCACGTGGAACATTAAGCAACTTTTTCAAATTACAAATAATAGTTCCACGTGGAACATTATCATAAATCAATTTTGATTTTAATAAAATAAGAAATGTTTTTAGAAAAATATGATGTTATAGTTGTTGGTGCTGGTCATGCTGGATGTGAAGCTGCTGCTGCTGCCGCAAATTTAGGTTGCTCTACTTTGTTGGTCACGATGAGTTTGCAGAATATTGCACAGATGTCTTGTAATCCTGCAATGGGTGGAATTGCAAAAGGTCAAATTGTTCGTGAAATCGATGCGCTTGGAGGTTATTCAGGAATTGTGTCTGATAAAACCGCTATTCAATTTAAAATGTTGAATAAATCAAAAGGTCCAGCAATGTGGTCACCAAGAGTTCAATCTGACAGAATGCGTTTTTCTGAAGAGTGGCGTTTAATGTTAGAGCGAACACCTAATGTTGATTTTTATCAAGAAATGGTTTCGGGTTTAAGTATTTCAAATGGCAAAATTGAAGGAATAAAAACTTCTTTAGGTATTGAGATTAAAGCTAAAACCGTAGTGCTTACTAATGGAACTTTTCTTAATGGTTTAATACACATTGGTGATAAACAATTTGGTGGCGGAAGAGCAGGAGAAAGTGCCGCATATGGAATTACTGAGGATTTAATTAAAGTTGGTTTTGAATCAGGAAGAATGAAAACAGGAACACCACCAAGAGTTGATGGACGTTCTTTAGATTATTCCAAAATGAGAGAAGAACCTGGTGACGAACGTCCTGATAAATTTTCTTATTCAGATGAAACCAAACCCTTAACTCATCAAAGATTGTGTCATATGACATACACTTCTTTGAACGTACATGATATTCTTCGTGAAGGTTTTGATCGCTCTCCAATGTTTAATGGTAGAATCAAATCACTTGGTCCAAGATATTGTCCGTCAATTGAAGATAAAATAAATCGTTTTGCTGATAAAGAAAGACATCAATTGTTTATTGAACCAGAAGGATGGGATACTGTTGAAGTTTACGTCAACGGATTTTCTACTTCGTTACCAGAAGATATACAATTTAAAGCATTACGTTCTGTTGAAGGTTTTGAAAAAGTTAAGTTTTTCCGTCCAGGATATGCTATCGAATATGATTATTTTCCACCTACACAATTAAAGCATACGTTAGAAACCAAGTTGGTTGAAGGTTTATATTTTGCAGGTCAAATTAACGGTACAACTGGTTATGAAGAAGCGGCATCTCAAGGATTAATGGCAGGAATCAATGCAGCTTTAAAAGTTCAAGAAAAAGATCCGTTGATTTTAAAAAGAGATGAAGCCTACATTGGTGTTTTAATTGACGACTTAATTACTAAAGGAACAGAAGAACCATATAGAATGTTTACTTCACGTGCCGAATTCAGAACGCTATTGCGTCAGGATAATGCCGATTTCAGATTAACACCAAAAGGATATGAAATTGGTTTAGCTTCAGAGAAACGTCTTCGTAGAATGGAAGAAAAATTTGAAGCTTCAGATAAAATGGTGAATTTTTTTAAAGAAACAAGTTTGACGACAGCAGAAGCAAATCCTGTATTAGAAGAAAAAGGAAGTTCTCCAATTGTTCAATCCGATAAGATGTTTAAGATTTTTACACGTCCACAATTGGAATTGGAAGATTTTTTAAAATTTGATAAAGTAAGAGATTACGCTGAAGCAAATAATCTCGACAGAGAAATTTTAGAGCAAGCAGAAATTCACGTTAAATATTCTGGATATATTGATAAGGAAAGAAATAATGCAGAAAAAATGACAAGATTAGAAAATTTCAAAATCCCAACTGATTTTGATTACAATCAAATTAAGTCAATGTCTATTGAAGCAAAACAAAAATTATCAAAAATTAAACCGGTTACCATTTCACAAGCATCAAGGATAAGCGGCGTTTCACCTAGCGATATTTCGGTTTTGCTAATTCATCTTGGAAGATAAAACATCAAATAGTATTATGTTCCACGTGAAACTTACCTTTTCAGGTATTGTTTTTGTTGATAATTTATCAATTTTTAGAATTACTTTAATTCGTAATTCATAATTTTTAATTCATATTTCATAAATGAAACACTTTTTAAAAGTAATAGATTATTCTGTTTCAAAAGAAACGTTCGATTTACTTCACAACGAAGAACTAGATATGTTGATTACGAATCCGCAACCTTCGTTAGAAAAACTTCCTAGTTATTATGAAAGTGTAGATTATATTTCTCATACCGATGGAAACAAATCGTTGTTTGAAAAAATGTATCAATTTGTAAAAGGAATTGCTTTAAAGAATAAATTAAAATTAATTAATTCACAATCTGCAAAAGGACGAATTTTAGACATTGGAGCAGGAGTTGGCGATTTTTTATCGGTTTGTAAAAATGATGGTTGGCAAACTGTCGGAATTGAACCAAGTGAAAAAGCTAAAACTATTGCAAAAGGTAAAGGCGTGTCATTTGTAGAAAATCAATCAGAACTTGAAGATCATTCATTTGATATAATTACTATGTGGCATGTTTTAGAACATGTTCCAGATTTAGAAAATCAAATCAAAGAATTAAAACGTTTAATAAAACCAAATGGGACAATTATTATTGCAGTTCCAAATTTCAATTCCTTTGATGCTAATTATTACGGAAAGTTTTGGGCAGCATTTGATGTGCCAATTCACTTATGGCATTTTTCAAAAACTGCGATTAAAAAATTATTTGCTGTAGAAAATTTAGAGTTAGTAAAAGTGCTTCCAATGAAATTTGACAGTTTTTATGTTAGCTTACTTTCAGAAAAATATAAAACAGGAAAAATGAATTATATCAAAGCTTTTTTCATCGGATGGAAGTCAAATCGCTACGGAAGTAAAAATTCAGAGTATTCATCGCATATTTATGTTCTAAAAAACGCTAAAAACTAAAATAAAAGCGAAATTTTAATCAAAATAAGTATAAACACAAAAGAATATTACCAAAAAAAGAACCTTTCTTAAATCGAATTTATAAAGGTCGATTTTAATAGATAAATCTTATTTGTATTTTTGATACAATAACAATCAATTATAGAAGTAAAAAACGTCAATTTTATAACTTTTTACCTTTTCCCATTAAAATTTTATACTTTTGGCAAATATTAAAAAATCAATAAAAAATTAAATCTAAGATTTACAAAATCCAATTAAAGTCAATAAAATCATGAGTAAAAAAATAATCGCAATTCTTGCACTTTCAGTTTCAATAATTTCTTGTAACCAAACAGGAACTACAAAAGAGTTTAAAACAGCTTATGTTGACACTTCTAAATTAATGGAAGAAAGTACAGAAGCTAAAGATATCGAAGAAAAATACAAATCAAAAGCTGAAGAAATGGGTGCAGAGTTGAAAGCTGAAGCTGCAAAATTTGAAAATGAAGCTGCAAATTTTAAGAAAAATGCAATGGCAAATGGTCAAGCATGGGCACAACAAAAAGGAGCAGAATTACAACAAAGAGAGCAACAATTGCAGTATGCACAACAAGGAATGTTACAACAATTACAAGGTGAAAGTGGCGTTGAAATGGACAGTTTAGTAACAAAATATAAAAGAATTTTTAAAGAATTTGGAAAAGATAAAGGTTACGATTATGTTTTCGGTACAGGTGAAGCAGCAACTGTTTTATATGCAAAAGAAAGCTATGATATCACTAAAGAATTAATCAAGTTAGTAAACGATAAATACAAATCGGAAGCTAAAAATGAAGAAAAAACTACAACTAAAAAGGAAGAAGCTAAAAAGTAATTTTCTTTTTATAATAATCAAACGCCTTTCTAACCGAAGGCGTTTTTTCTTTGTAATTGATTGACAATATTTTATATTTGCTATCTAAAATATACGCCAATGGAATTTATATCAGCTGAAGCAAAATACGTTTTGCAATTTATCAATCAAACCAATCGTTCCGTTTTTCTAACTGGAAAAGCAGGAACAGGAAAAACCACTCTTCTTAAGGAAATTATTCAAACAACGCACAAAAATTGTGTTGTTGTTGCTCCAACAGGTATTGCTGCTTTAAATGCTGGTGGCGTTACTATCCATTCCATGTTTCAATTGCCTTTTGGTGGATTCATTCCCGATAACTCTGTTGCGCAATTTAACGAAAATTCTAAGTTTGAAACACGCGCAACTTTGCGTAGACACTTCAGAATGAGTGGAATAAAGAAAGCCGTAATTAATAATATGGAGTTACTTATCATTGATGAAGTCAGTATGTTACGATCTGATTTGCTAGATGCTATGGACTTTATGTTACAATCGGTCAGAAAAAAAAATAGCCCATTTGGAGGTGTTCAAGTTTTATTTATAGGAGATTTATTACAACTTCCACCTGTGGTTCGTGATGAAGAATGGCGAACTTTAAGAAATTATTACAAAGGTAAATTCTTTTTTCATTCGCATGTAATAGAACAAAATCCACCATTGTATATTGAGTTGTCTAAAATTTTTCGTCAAACAGATGAGCAATTTATTTCGGTTCTTAACAATTTGAGAAATAACAAAATAACACAAAATGATGTTCAAGTTTTAAATCAATTTGTACAACCTAATTTCGATTTGAAAGCAAATAAAGGATACATCACTTTAACAACACACAACAACAAAGCAGATAGCATTAACCAACAATCGCTTGAGGATTTAGAAGGAATAAAAAGAGTTTATAAAGCCGAAATTACAGATGATTTTCCAGATAAAATTTATCCTTTGGAAGAAAATTTAGAATTAAAAATTGGCGCTCAAGTAATGTTTATTAAAAATGATCTGGCGTTTGAAAAGCGATTTTTCAATGGTAAAATGGGAATTGTAAAATCGCTTTCAGATAAAGAAATTTTGGTGCATTTTCCTGATGAAAATACGACCATTGAGGTTGAAAAATATGAATGGCAAAACATTAGATATTCGGTAAATGAAAATACTAAGGAAATTGAAGAAGAAGTTCTAGGAACATTTGTTCATTATCCTATAAAATTAGCTTGGGCAATTACCGTTCATAAAAGTCAAGGATTAACTTTTGATAAAGCAGCGCTCGATGTTTCGCAAGTTTTTCTTCCAGGACAAGCTTATGTTGCGCTTTCGCGTTTACGTTCTTTAAACGGCTTAATTTTGCTTTCTCCTTTGCAAATGAACGGCATTTCTAACGATCAAGATGTCATGGATTATTCTTTGAACAAAGCAACAGAAGAACTTCTTGAAACAACTTTGCAAAGAGACACAAAAAATTTCATTCGTAACTATTTGATTAATAGTTTTGATTGGGCTGATTTAGCACAACAATGGCGCAATCATAAGTTTAGTTATCTAGAAAGTGATAAATCCGCTAAGGCAAAACATGCGCATTGGGCAACAGAGCAACTTGAACGTTGTGATTCATTAATTGAACCCGCTTCAAAATTTATGTCACAACTGAATAAATTATTTTTTCAAGAAAATGCAGATTATCAGTTTATTAATGAAAGAATTCTTGCAGCTTACAATTATTTTTTCGAAAAATTAGACAAATTAGAATACGAAGTTTTGTATAAAATTGAAGAAGTTAAAAGGATAAAGCAGGTAAAACAATTTTACGATGAATTGCTTGATTTAGAAGATTTGCAAACCAAAGCTGTCATGCAATTAATGAAAGCTAAGTTGCTCATGGAAACTATTATCAGTAGAAAAACCATTACAAAATCTAATTTAAATTCTTCAGAAATAAAGAACTATAAGTTAAAAATGATTGATAAAGTAGTTGAAGATTTTAAACGAAACAATCAAAATTTGATAGAAGACAAAGAAGAGGTAAGCTATTACGAACCTAAGAAAAAGAAAGCAGAAAAAACACCAAAAAAAGCTACTACACAGATTACTTACGAGCTTTGGGTAGAAAAAAATTCAATAGAAGAAATTGCTAATTTGAGAAAGTTAACGGTCAATACAATTTTATCACATTTTACAAAACTAATTCAAGACGAAGCAGTTAGAATAGATGACGTCATGCCTGAAGATAAAATAGAAGCATTAACAAAAGCATTTTATGGATACAAAGAAGAATCACTAACACCAATGAAAGAACAACTTGGTGATGATTTTTCTTGGGAAGAGTTAAGAATGTTTAAAGCAAGCTTGAACGTTTAGAATTTAGCTCAACCAATACACACCTAATATTGCTGGAACAAAATAAATAGCAATCGTACGAGCACCATCATATTCTTTAGCTAATCGTTGACCAAAAAGCATCATCAAAAGTGAAATACATGAAAAAACACATCCGTAAAAACCAAACATTCTTCCGCCATTAATGTAGAGTTCAACAACTCCTACAACGCTTGAAATTCCGGCAATTAATTCAAAGAAAAGTAAGATTCCTGTTGCTTGTGGAACATAATTTTTCATAATGGTTTTTTCAAAATGAGGTTTCATCCATGACATATTATCATTCCAATGAAAAATTTTGTCATGGGCAGACATGATAAAAGTTATTGCCAAAAAAACTAACACTAAAACCGATGCTGTATTGTTCATTGTAATTTTATTAAATATTAGTAACAATTAAAGATAAACAAATTTGTTGAGAAAACACTTATTTTTTATGAATTAAACGAGTTAATTTTATGGACAAATCGGTTAAAATTATTTTAGCATTTCCATTGCGTTCAATATGGTAGGTTGCATCAGAAAGTTCTTTGAAAATTTCAGAGATATTATTTCCATTTACAAAGGGCGCAAAGTTTTCTAATTTAAATTTGTCAACAGTTGGTTCCATGTAAACTAATTTATCTGCTTGATAATTAAGTAATAAAGCTTGACGAAACATATCAATGCAATAATTTAAAAATTTCTTTTGAGCTTCTCGACCCAAACTGGCAATTTGATCACTCCAAGCAATTAAATCTTGAATAGCAGCAGCATTTCCTTTTGCTCTAAAAGCTGCTCGAACCCAATCTACAAACCATTTTTCAAAAGGCAATTCATCATTATCTTCTTTCAAAATATGTAATGCTTTATTATAATTTCCTTGAGATTGATGTGCAATTTTAAAAGCCAATTTTTCTTCAACTTTTTCACGTGAAACTAATGCTTCAGTAATTACATTTTCTGGTAAACCATTAAAATGAAGTACTTGACAACGGGAACGTATAGTTTGAATTATGTCTTCCTCATTTTCAGAAATCAAAATAAAAACCGTTTTATCTGTTGGTTCTTCAAGAAGTTTTAATAGCTTATTGGAAGCCGCAATATTCATTTTATCGGCCATCCAAATAATCATTATTTTATAACTTCCTTCTAAAGATTTAAGTGATAAAGATTTTAAAATTTCTTGAGCATCATCAACACGAATTTCTCCTTGTTTGTTGTTTACACCCAGAACTTTATACCAGTCTGACAATTCTCCATAAGGATTTTCGCTTATAAATTGTCGCCAATCTTGAATAAAATCAATGCTTTTAGGTTTAGATTTTACATCTTCAGTAGTCACAGTTGGATAAACAAAATGCAAATCTGGATGAGCTAAATTTTCAAATTTAATATTGCAAGCTTCGTTTTCTCCACAATTTTCGTTACCGGTATTTTGACAAACAATATATTGAGCATAAGCAATAGCCATTGGTAAAGTGCCACAGCCTTCAGGACCAATGAATAATTGTGCATGAGGAATTCTTCCTTTGCTTGCACTTAAAATCAAATGATTTTTTATGTGTTCGTGACCTAGTATTTCTGAAAATTGCATAAGACAAATATAAGGCAAAGAAAAATTATTAATGATTTTTAATGTTCAAAATATTTCATGTAAGTTTTTTTATACAAAAAAATATATTTCATAAGAAAAAAGATGTGATAATTGCTTTAAAATGCATTTTATCGATGAAATATGCTTTTAATCGATATTTAATTTTATTTTTGAAATCTGTAATCAATATGAAAGTCAGTTTACTATTTCTAAAAACATTAAAAAACGAACAAACAATGAATACTAAAGTTATTAAATTTTCAACTTTTATTTTGGTTGTAATTTTTTTCAATAATAATTGTTTTGCACAACTTTCAGTTCCTTTTAAAATGCGATTTCAGGATTTTGTAAAAGGCGATATGTCAGTAATTGCGAACAACAATACTAATAGAGTTGACATTAGTAATTCGGCAAATGTTGCCTATTATAATCAAACAAGTTCGGCTCAATTAAATGACGAATTTACGATGCAGTATATTGATATTGATGACGATAACTCCACATTTTCCTCCAGTAGTGCCGAGTTAATACTTGAAAATAGTAAAAATAAGAAAATAGTTTACGCAGGACTTTATTGGTCTGCTACGTACAAATATAATAGTGGTTATCAAAAGAAACAAGGAAAATTTGTTGCTGATGATAAAGAGAGAGAATCTTTTAACGAAGTAAAAATAAAACTTCCTAATCAAGAAAATTACATACCAATTATTGGAGAAATTCTTTATGATGGTATCAAAGATAAAGAACTAAAGGAGTTTGCACCATATGTGGTTTATGCGGATGTAACAAAGTTTGTAAAAGAATTAAAAACCCCTTCAGGAATATATACTGTTGCAAACATTAAAGCAACACAAGGAATGATAAGTGGTGGAGTTGCATCAGGATGGACTTTGTTTTTTGTTTATGAAGACGAAAAAATGTCAGGAAAATTCATAACAAGTTTTGATGGATTTGCTTCAGTAACAGATCGTTCAACAGATATTCTTTTCAATGGATTTGAAACACTTCCGAAAGGTAATGTAAATGCAAAAATTGCGTGTGCAGCTCTTGAAGGCGACAGTAACATGATGGGTGATCAATTATTATTCAACACAACAGGAAATATTAGAGATTTTATTCCGTTGACAAATGCTATCAGAAAGACAAATAATTTTTTCAATAGTTCAATAACAATTGAGGATAAATTCTTTACAAAACGAATTCCTGACAGTAAAAACACATTAGGATATGACACCTGTTTGATTACAATTCCTAATGAAAACAACGCAGTTATAGGAAATAATTCAAACGAAGCAACACTTCGATTAAAATCATCTGGAGATAGATATATGATGTTTTTTACTGCTTTCAATGTTGAAGTTACAGAAGAAGCTGTAAAACTTAAAAAAGCAAATAAAGATTTGATAGTTTCCTCTAAAATTGAATCTAAAGAAGTAGTAATCTCTAAAATAGAAAAAGTAACTACACAAAAGGAAATCAAAAAAGAAGAACAAATTACAGAAAAAGAAAGCATTGCGTTTAATGAAAAAGAAGTAAAAGAAAATGAAAAGGCAAAAGCTAAAGAAGAAAAGAAACTATTAGCACTTCAAAAAAAGGAGGAAAAGAAATTGAAAAAAGCGCTTGAAAAAGCTGAAAAAGAGAAACAAAAAATGCTTGCCGACGCTGAAAAATCAAGATTAAAACAGCTTAAAAAAGAAAGAAGAAACAAAAATAAAGATTCCGAAATTGCAAAAATTGAAATTTTAGATATTGCTGTTGATGATTTAGAAAAAGGATATTATATAGTGGCAAACGTTTTTGAAAAACCTTACAACGCAACAAATTTTATTAAATATTTGAAAGACAAAGGTATTAACGCAAATTATTTTATAAACAAAGCAAACAATTTTCGTTATGTCTATATTTCAAAAACAGATGATGAAAATGAAGCAATAAATCTTTATCAATCTAAGCTTAACAATACATACCAAGAACAAATTTGGATTTTATCAGTAAACAAAAAGAACAACAATTCACAACTTACAAACAATGATTATTAGTGTATTATTTCACGGAACCATTAAGTCAATAAAACATAAAAAAAACATGTTTCCATCACTATTTCACGGAATTGAAATAGGTGGTTTTATTTATACAAAAAACGGATTCAGAACTGTTCCTGCATCGGAAAAGCCAAAAAAATTCTTTGACAGAAAAAAGACTTAATTTTTGTCGTTTTTTGATAAAAAACAAAATAACTATATTTGCAGATTAATATCAATTAATACTTCAAATTAGATGAAAACCCTAAACGACTTCAACTTCAACAACAAAAAAGCAATAATAAGAGTAGATTTTAATGTTCCATTAGATGAAAATTTCAATGTAACTGACGCCAATAGAATCGAAGCGGCTAAACCTACCATTGATAAAATTCTTGCTGACGGTGGAAGTGTAATTTTGATGTCTCATCTTGGAAGACCAAAAGGCAAAGAAGATAAATATTCATTACAACATATCGTTTCAACCGTTTCAGCCGTATTGGGTAAAGAAGTTCTTTTTGCTTCAGATTGTTGTGGTGAAGTTGCACAAACTGCTGCTGCAAATTTAAAACCAGGGCAAGTTTTACTTCTTGAAAACTTACGATTTTATGCTGAAGAAGAAGCAGGCGATGTTGCTTTTGCAAAAGAACTAGCTTCACTTGGAGATATTTATGTAAATGATGCTTTTGGAACAGCACACAGAGCTCATGCTTCAACCACAATAATTGCACAATTTTTTCCAAACGAAAAATGCTTCGGACTACTTTTAGCTAAAGAAATAGATAGTTTAAATAGAGTTTTAAATAATTCTGTAAAACCTGTAACAGCGGTACTTGGTGGATCAAAAGTTTCTTCAAAAATTACTGTAATAGAAAACATTTTAGACAAAGTAGATCACATGATTATTGGTGGAGGAATGACTTTTACATTCATTAAAGCACTTGGCGGAAAAATTGGTGATTCGATTTGTGAAGACGATAAATTGGATTTAGCAATTGAGATTCTTCATAAAGCAAAACAAAAAAATGTTCACATCCACATTCCTGTTGATGTTGTAGCTGCAAATGCTTTTTCAAACGATGCGGAAACTCAAATCGTTGATGTTCGCGAAATTCCTGATGGATGGCAAGGACTTGATGCTGGACCAAAATCGTTAGAAAACTTTAAAAAAATCATAATGGATTCAAAAACAATTCTTTGGAATGGACCATTAGGTGTTTTTGAAATGGAAAAATTTGCTCATGGAACAATCACATTAGGTGAATATATCGCAGAATCTACTGAAAACGGAGCTTTTTCACTTGTTGGTGGTGGCGACTCTGTTTCGGCAGTGAAACAATTTGGTTTAGAAGACAGAATGAGTTATGTTTCAACTGGTGGTGGAGCAATGTTAGAAATGCTTGAAGGTAAAGTTTTACCTGGAATTCAAGCAATTTTAGACTAAAAACAGAATTTAACAATAATTAAACAGAATTTTACGTTATCCAATTGTAAGTTTGCAATTTAGCATAAAATGCTGACTAATAAATTATTGAGAAAAGAATATATATGAATATAAAAAATAAAATCACAACGTTTCTTTTAGTTGCTTCGGCTTCCGTTTTCGGACAAGAAGTAACTTCACAGCAGGATTCCATTGTGAAAACAGAACCGAAAGCTGAAATTAAAATTTCGTACTTAGATTCGATAAAAGCCACTTTTGTTCATGATGAAATGGCAAGTTGTATTGATAGTCTATGGATGAAAGAATTAGTTTCTCTTGATGTTTATAGCACTTTGCTTGAAGATATTAAAAACGTAGATGTTGATAAAACTGTAGAATATGAACTTCCTACTGATTTATTGAAAGAACGATTGAAACTTTTAGATGAAAAATCACCGTTTAATATTGAATACAATATTGGTTTAGAGAATGTTATTAAATCTTTTTTAAAAAACAGAAAGAAAGGTTTTGAAAGATTGATGGGAATTTCCCAATTCTATTTCCCAATTTTTGAAGAAGAATTAGCAAAGAACAATATTCCTTTAGAAATAAAATATCTTGCTGTTGTTGAATCAGCATTGAATCCGTTAGCCGTTTCACGCGTTGGCGCTACTGGATTGTGGCAATTTATGTATCAAACAGGAAAACAGTACGGATTAAATATTACATCTTACGTTGACGAAAGAAGTGATCCTTTAAAAGCGAGCCAAGCAGCGTCAAAATATATGCAAAATATGTATAAAATTTTTGGCGATTGGGATTTGGTTTTAGCATCATACAATTCTGGTCCAGGAAATGTTGCAAAAGCCATTCGACGTTCTGGCGGTCAACAAAATTATTGGAATATTAGAAAAAATCTTCCAAAGGAAACACAAGGATATTTACCTGCTTTCCTTGCTACAATGTATATTTTTGAATACCATAAAGAACATGGCATTGTTCCAAATAAAGCAGTGGCAAATCATTTTGCTACAGATACAATAATGATTAAAAAACACATGACTTTCAAACAAATTTCTAGTTTGCTTGATGTTCCGGTCGCAGAATTGCAGTTTTTTAATCCTTCGTATAAAAGAAATGAAATTCCAGCAATTTCAGGAGAGAAAAATTTCTTGAGATTGCCAAAAGATAAAATTGCAATTTTTACTTCAAACGAAGATAAAGTTTATGCCTATATCGATTATGAAGCAAGCAAAAGAGAAAAACCTTATGAAAGAATTGCTGTAGCAAAAGTCAAAGACACTTCAAGTGTTGCTACAACAAATAGTGATTTTACCACTAGAACAAAATACCATAAGGTTAGAAAAGGAGATAATTTAAGCAAAATTGCAGATAAATACAATGTTACAATTTCAGATATTAAAGATTGGAACAACTTAAAAGGCAATACCGCACCACTTGGAAGAAATTTAAAAATTCTTTCTACAGAAAAAATTGCTTATAAATCTAACGAAGACGTAGCTACTTCTGAAGCAGTTGCTCCAAAAGCAGTAAAAGAAACACCAACAGAAGTTGCAGTTTCTGAACCAAAATTTGAAAAAGTTTTCAAAACAGAAAAAGTTACTGTAAACAAAGATGTAACTAAATATCATAAAGTCAAAAAAGGTGATGTTCTTGGTGAAATTGCTTCAAAATATGATGTTTCTGTTGCTGATATAAAAAAATGGAATAAGTTAAAAGGAAACAACATTGGTCTTGGTGATAATTTAAAAATTATTAAAAACGAAAAAGTTACGACGACTGTTAAAAAAGAGGTTAAACAACCAATTACAGAGAGAAATCAGGATGTTGTAGCTGTTGAAAGCAAAGTTTCTAAAACTAAAAAAGAAGTAAAAGTTGATACAACTCAAAAACAAGAAAATGTTTATGTTGTTGTAAAAGGTGATAACTTATCTGCCATTGCAAGAAACTACAAAACAACAGTAGAAAACTTAAAGCAATGGAATAATTTATCTGATTATAATGTTGTAGTTGGTGAAAAATTAATAGTTTCAAAAGATGGTTTAACCAATGAAAATGTTGAGCAAGTTGCTTCAAAATCAGAAGGTAAAATAATTGAACATGTTGTTGGAAAAGGCGAATATTTAGGAACTATTGCAAGAAAATATAATACAACTATTAATGATTTGTTAGAATTAAATAACTTGTCAGACACTAACATAAAACAAGGTGATAAATTGATTGTTGGTAAAGAAGACAATACCATTAAAAAATCAAACGATAGTTATGCCGAAACTACTAAAAAAGCAAAAGCAAAATTATATCAAGTGAAACGAGGCGATACACTTACAAGTATATCGAAACAGTTTCCTGGCGTTACGATTGCCGACATAAAAAAATGGAACGGAATTAAAGATGAAAATATCCAACCCGGAATGAAATTAAAAATAGGTGGATAATTCAAGAATCTTCAATAAATTTGGGTATTATACCAATTTCAAAAAATAATAGCCAAATCTACTTGTTCTTTTTTTCCAAAACAGCATAAAAAAATTATTTCATAGAATTACTATGAGATAATTTTTTTTATTTGCCTTGAAAAAAAATAACTTCGCATTTTTTGTCTATTTTTATATCTGTAATTGGTATTATTTCAAAATGAATAAAACCCTTTTTTTATTTTCGTTAGTGTTTTCTTTTCTAGTTTCTTGCGATTCTAAAAAAGACAATCCCACAATTCAAACATCGGGAAAAACTAATGAAGTTGCAGTGATTATTGACGACCAACTCTGGAATGGAGAAGTTGGCGATAGTGTTAGAAATAAATTTGCATCGCCAGTAATCGGTTTACCTCAAGAAGAACCTATATTTTCTTTAAATCAATATCCAGTAAAGCTTTTAGAAGGGTTTATGTCCAATAGTAGAAATATTATTGTCATAAAAAAAGAAGCTAAAAGTCAGTTTAGAATTGAAACTAACGAATATTCTTCACCACAAACAGTGGTTCACATTTCTGGTAAAACAGTTCAGGAATTATTAGATACCATTCAAGCAAATGATTCGTTGATTGTTGACAAAATTAAAAAATCGGAAATTAAAGTATTGCAACAAAAAATCAAATCCGATTCATTAGTCGATTCTCAAAAAATTACAGATGCTTTTAAAATAAAAATTGACATTCCATTGCGATATAGAATGGTGATGATTGGCAAGAAATTTATTTGGTACAAAAAAGAAATCACAAGCGGAAACATGAGTTTGATTTTCTATCAAGTTCCATTAAGCAGTATCAAAAATGATAACAATATTATAAACAGAATTACAAAAATTAGAGATTCTGTTGGAGCAAGATACATTCATGGTGCTGTTGCAAAAACGCGAATGATTACGGAACCTGCTTTTTCACCTTATCTTTTAAAAACTAAGATATTTGGGAGAGAAACATTTGAAACCAAAGGAAATTGGGAACTTTTGCACGATTTTATGAATGGACCATTTATAAATTATGCCATTGTTGACAAGCCAAATAATAGAATTCTAATGATTGAGGGTTTTTGTTATGCGCCATCAAAACAAAAAAGAGATTTAATGTTTGAATTAGAAGCAATAATCAAATCGGTTCAATTTTTGAAAAAGAAATAAAATGGAAACTATAATTTGGAAAATAAAGCGATTTAACGAACTTTCTACTGCTGAATTATATTCTTTATTGCAATTGCGTTCTTTAGTCTTTGTAGTGGAACAAAATTGCGTTTATCAAGACATTGACGGTAAAGACGAAAAAGCATTGCATTTACTAGGTGAGTTTCAAGGAAAAATTGTTGCTTACGCAAGATTATTTAATAAAGCAGATTATTTTGAAAATGCTTCCATTGGTAGAGTAATTGTTCATCTTGATTATAGAGATAAAAAATTTGGACATGATTTGATGAAAAACGCCATTGAAGGTATTGAAAAGTATTTTGGCGAAAGCAAAATAACCATTTCGGCGCAATTGTATTTAAAGAAATTCTATGAAACCAATGGTTTTATCCAAACGAGTGAAATGTATCTTGAAGATGACATTCCACATATCGAAATGAAAAGAAATTAAATTTTTGTAATCAAAATTTCAACGCGTTTATTTTCAGGCTCATTTCCGTTTGGGATAGGAAATTTTCTGCCGTAACCCATATATGACATTCTTTCTGCCAAAATTCCTTTTGAAACTATATAATCAAAAACTTTTTTAGCCCTAGTGTGAGATAAGTTTAATTTCCCAGAAATTTTATCATAGGCATCACTGTTATTGTTCTTTATACAACAAACATGACCTTGAATCTCAATATTTGTGTTTGGATTATTTTTTAAATAATCAACAATTTGTTCAAGCTCAGCAATCGCCTCTTCTTCATTTACAAATTTGGTTTTGCTACCTTCAAATTGAAGTTTTTTGATAATAACTTTATCGCCTATTTCAAGCTTATCACTGAGTGTTTTGTATCTAACAGTGTTGCTGTCAATAATTCTGTTTTCAGCTTCCTTTATTTCAGAAACAAATGAACAATCTATTTCAAAAATTACCTTTCTGTTGTTTGCTCTTTGTTCTTCAATATTAGTGTTTGATATCAAAGAAATTTCTCCATTTCCTCGTACACTTATTTTTTCTTTGGGATATTTATTTTTTACAAGTTGAAATACATTTTTTGCTCTTTCAGATGATAAGATTAAATTACTCTCTTTGGTTCCAACATCATCACAAAATCCATTAATCGATATTTTTTTTGCACAATTAGAATGCATTATTAAAAAATCAGATAATTTTTCGATATCTCTATTCGATAGTTCAGATTTGTTGGTTTCAAAATAAGTTATTAATGAATATTTTGCTGTTTGTCCAAACAATGAAGAAGAAATAATTAAATAAAAGCATATAACTTTTTTCATTAAATCTTCGTAATTACTAATTCCACTCTTCGGTCATATTGTGGATCTTTTCCTAGCGGAACGGTGTTTCCATAACCTTTAAAGGTCATTCTTGTTTTTAAAACCCTTCTAAAAGCTAAATATTTGTAAACGGATTGTGCTCTGTTTGTTGAAAGTTGACGTTTTTTTGTGTCTTTGTCAATAGCTTCTTTTTGATTTCTTGGCGTGCAACAAACATGACCTTGAATTTCAAATTGTATGTTTTTATAACGAACAAGAAGTAATGCAACTTTATCTAATTCAGCCTTAGCTTTAGAAGTTAATTTGCTGCTTCCTTTTTCAAAAAGAATGTTATCTAGATAAACATGATCACCTACGACATGGTTTTTTTGAATGGTATTATAAAACCCAGGAAGAACTATTTTTGGTAATTCTTTTAAATTTAAAACGACATCAACTCTTCGGTTTTTCGAACGTTTTTCTGGAAGATTATCAACAATATCATCATCAATTAAAATTCTACCTTTTCCTTCAATAGTAACAATGATTTTGTTTTTTATACCATTTTCTAATAATTGATTTTGAATGGTTGTTGCTCTGTTAGTAGATAATTTAAAGTTATAATCATCTTTGCCAATATCGTCAGTGTATCCAAAAATCTCAACGGATTCTATTCGAGTAGAATCGGCATTTTTGATAAAATCAACCACTTCTTTTGCTTGTTTTTCGTCCAATGAGTATTTATCAAATTCAAAATAAACAGAATGAACAGCTTCTTCTTGAGCAAAAATAAACCCACAGAAAAATAATAGTGTAAACTTTATAATACGAAACATCTTAGTTTAAAATTTTATTATATTCAGATGAATTAGCTAAAATAGAGGTAGCTTTTATAATTTCGGCGTTATTTTTTGTATAATATTTATACAATCCTTCTTTGTATTGATAACGTTTAATAATTTCATCTAGTATTAATTTCTTGATTTCTTTTTGATTTTTATCTAAAAGAACTTCCTCACTTTTTTTGATTGCAGCCATCAATTGTTCATATTGAGCACTAATGGTTTCATCAATTTTTTCTTTTTGAGCTTTTTCTAAAGTCGTTTTTAATGCCACTTCAGTTTCAGTATCAAATGAAATATTTTCTCTTTTTAAAAAAGCTTTAAAATCAGCAAAATCAGCATCAGTAATTGTTGGAATTTTATCGCCAAGGTTTGGATTTTTATAATAATAGTAAGTTACATAATTAAAAATTCCATCATTTTTTTGCAATGCTTGAGCAATCGTACTTGTTTTTGTTTCATCAAGTTCAATATCGGGTAAAATTCCACCACCATCATAAACCGTTCTTCCTTTTTTGGTTTTGAAAGCATTATATTTTGAAGCATCTGTTTTTATCGCTTTTCCGTCTTTATCTTTTTTAGAATAATCTAATGCCTGAATACATCTTCCAGATGGTGTGTAATATCTTGAAATAGTAACTTTTACTTGTGTTCCATAAGTCATATCAAATGGTCGTTGCACTAATCCTTTTCCAAAACTTCTACTTCCAATGACAACTGCTCTATCTAAATCTTGCAAAGCTCCAGAAACAATCTCTGATGCAGAGGCACTTTTTCCATCAACAATAATGGCTAATGGAATTTCTAAATCGACAGGTTCTCTTGTAGTTTTATAAACGTTATTATACTTTTCGTTTTTAGATTTTGTAGTTACAATGACTTCGTTCTTTGGCACAAAAAGGTTGCAAACATTTACCGCTTCATTCAATAAACCTCCGGGATTTCCCCTTAAATCAAGAATAATTCTTTCCGCGCCATCAGCTTTTAATGCTTCAAGTGCTTCCTTCATTTCTTGAGTGGTTTTTCTGTTAAAGGCAGACAGGACAATATAACCTGTTTTATCGTCAATTTTAGCAAAATAAGGAACTGCTTTGATATCTACTTCGTCTAAAATAATTTGAGCCGTTAATGTTTTTCCTTGACGAATATATTTTACTTCAACTTTAGTGTTTTTTGCACCTTTCATTAGTTGTGAGGCATCTTCTTTAAAATCAGAAAGTAATACATCGCCAATTTGAACAATAGCATCACCAGCTTTTAGTCCAGCTTTGTCAGCAGGATAACCTTTGTATGGTTCTTTGATGATTAGTTTATCCTCTTTTCGAGTAATCATTGCGCCAATTCCGGTGTATTCGCCAGTATTATTGATTTTGAATTTCACCACATCATATTCATTGAAATAATTGGTGTATGGATCTAAATCGGCAAGCATACTTTTGATGGCTTTATCCATTAATTCTGCAGGATTTACCTCATCAACATAATTAGTATTAACGGTTTTAAAAAGTGTTGTAAAAATTTCTATTTGTTTAGCAATTTCAAAAAAATCGCTTTTAAAACTAACCGCAACAAAGAAAAATCCGCTCGCAAGAACAGGAATTACATATCTTTTTTTTAAGTATTTAAACATCTTTTTGTGTTTTTTTCTTGAATCGTTTTTTAACGAAATAAATAATGGCTACTAAAATAACAATAAAAGGCCAAATTTCTATTAACCAAATAAAGAAAGTTGATATTGCATTGAAACCTGATTTTATAGCATTAACAATTTTTGAGCCAAATGATACAGTTGCACCACTTTTTTCTGCATCGGTTTTATATATTTCAAGAGTTATTGTACTCATTGAAACTCTATTTTTAATATATTTTAATCGTCCTTCTTTAGATTCTATTTCTTCTCTAATTTCTGAAAGTTGTCTTTCTACTTCAAGCATTTCAGATACTTTTGTGGCTTTTTTAAGTAGTTCTAGGTAACGTTCTTCTAATGCTTTTTTAGTTTTTATTCTGCTTGCAACATCAATATATTCCTCGGTTACATCTTCTGATGAAATTTCTTTTCTATCAAAATAGTTTACTCCAGTTGAAATTTCTTTAATGAAAGCATCAAAATTTTTACTAGGAATTCTAATTGTTAAATTTCTAAAATGCGTTTGATAATCCTTGCCTTCATTATCATTTTGAATATTTCCACTATTTTTTTTAACTGCATTTTGAACAGTTTCATAGGTTTTTTCTAAATCTTCTGTTTCAAAACGTAAATCACCATTTTTAATTATTTGTGGTTTGATTTTATCCAATCCATCATCTGAAGTATTTGATGAAGGTTCTTCAAGAGCTACTGCTGCAGAATCAACTGCTACAGCATTATAATTTATTTCTTTTGCAGGCAATTGAACAGACATAAATCTGTCTTCAGATGCTTCAGACGAAGCATCATTTTTACAACTTATAATTGAAAAAACAAGTAACAATGAATAAAAGTAATTTTTCATAATAAAGAATTTTAACAATAAAACGTTTACAATGATAAAATTATTGTTGTTCCGAATGTATTGCCGTAATGAACTTTTCAAAAAGCAAAATTGTTTTTTCATTGATTTCTTGATAACTCAGTCGGTCTTTTGTTTGATAAAAAAACATTACTGCAAAAGGTTGATTGATTTTATCTAGGATGAGGTTTTTATTCAATCGATAACATTCTCTTAAAACTCTTTTAAAATAGTTCCTGTCAACAGCTTTTTTAAAATGTTTTTTTGAAACGGAAACGCCAAACTTTATTTTTTCATCCGATTCTTGTAAAGGAATGTAAACTAAACGCAATGGAAATTTCGAAACCGATTTTCCTTCCGTAAAAAGTAAATCAATCGTTTTTCTACTTTTTAATTTTTCGTTTTTCGGATAAGAAAAATCCATAAAAAGATTTAATTGTAGATGTTATAAACAAATTTCACTTCAGAATAGTTGATGTAAAATTGCATTCTGTTATCTTCTTTTTTTCTAGTAATTACTAAAATATTACATTTTGAACCATTGTGATCGACACATTCAAAAGGAACAATTTTTTCGTCATCGTTTTCTATTTTTTCACCATAAGCTTTTATAGTAAAAACTTGTAATTCAGGTGAATTTACAACAATTCTATTCTTTTTTCCGTCGATGGTAATGATGATATCTGCTTTAACAAATTCTGACCAATTTGACCATTTTCCTGTTTGACTTTTCTCGCTGTAGCTTACTGAACTTGTTTTCATTCGAATGGCTTGTGCATTTGAAATAGCCGAAAAACTCAACAAAAAGAAAAATAATACGAATCGAATTGCTTTCATATGTTTCTGATTTTAATAGGTTGTAAAACTACAAATTCTATTCCAAAAAAAACGTTCTCTTATTTTTGAGAACGCTTTTTTTCATTTACTTTATTTCATAAACATTATTATCTCTTTTCACATCAGCCATTAATCCGCTTTGGTCAATGGTTATTTTCTTGATGGTAGTTTTACTTTTATCTATTTCAAAAAAGTATTTCGGATTTCCCCAAGCCCAATCTTTCAAAACTGTTCTTTTAATATTTGGTGTTGGGTTTTCTTTTTCAAAATTCATCATTCGCAACGGAATGTAAAAGTTTTCTTTTGTACCATTAGTATATTCAACCTCAACTTCAATTGGCATTGGCATTCTACCAATTCTTTCTAAAGAAACTCCTGTTTTTTGAACACCATCGGTTGCACCTTCAACATTTGTAATGGCATAGTCAATTGTGTTTGTGGTTTGCGTCCAATCTACTAAATACCAATCTAAAATTGCGCCCGAAACACGTTCAGCAGTTCTTTTAATATCATTTGGCGTTGGATGTTTAAACTTGAATTCATTATAGAAACGTTTAATGGTTTTTTCAAGGTTTTTACGTCCAATTAAATATTCTAATTGCGACAAAAATAACTCGCCTTTAATGTAAGATGCAACGCTATAACTTCTGTTTTCATCGAATCGATCAGCATGTGTAGAAAGTGGTTGTTCTTTTCCTGAATCGACCAATTTAGTATATGCTTTATACGAACCAAGAATAGGATTTTCTCCTTTTTTATCAGATAATTCATAAAGTGCCGTATCTTCAATAAATGTGGTAAAACCTTCATCAATCCAACCGTGTTTACTTTCATTACTTGCAAGAATGTGTTGGAACCAAGAATGTCCCATTTCGTGAGCAATTACGCCAACTAAACCGTCTAATTTTCCCTCGCCAAGAATTAGTGTACACATAGCATATTCCATTCCTCCATCGCCACCTTGAATTACTGAATATTGCTCGTATGGATATTTACCTACAAACGAGTTATAAAACTTCATTAAATCGACTGTTTTTTGTTGTGCAGCTTTCCAATTTTCAACAATATCGGTATTGTTTTTGTACAAAAAATGCAAAGTTGTTCCAAAATCGGTTTTTACAACATCATGAATATAATTTTTATCTGCAGCCCAAGTAAAGTCGTGAACCATTGGCGCTTTAAAATGCCATGTAAGTGTTTTTTGTTTTTTTGGTAGAACAACTTTCACACCATTTTCTTGATAATTATATCCAATTTCGTTTGGGTTTTGAAGATAACCTGTACCACCAAGTACGTAATTTTTATCGATAGTAATTTTTACATCAAAATTTCCCCAAACGCCATGAAACTCTCTAGAAATATAAGCATCAGCATGCCAACCTTCAAAGTCAAATTCGGCCATTTTTGGATACCATTGACTCATAGATAAAGCAACACCTTCTTTATTATTTCTTCCTGAACGACGAATTTGAACAGGAACTTGACCTTCAAAATCTAAAGTTAATACAGTAGATTTTCCTGGTAAAAGCGGTTGATTTAAAACGACCTCGAGAATGGTTTCTATTTCTTTTGAAGTTGCAGAAACGCCATCTTGCTTAAAATTAGTAACATGTAAATACCCAATTTCATTTGGTTTTAAATTAGCAATTCTGCTTTGTTTTTCTTTATCATCTTTGTTCAATTTGGTAAACATTCTGCCATCAGGATCTTTTATAGATTGCAATCGCATATCCATTTCACTTCCTGGTTGAAATGCATTGTTGAATAAATGATAATAAACTTTTTTTAAGGTATCATTTGAATTATTTGTGTAAATAAGCTCTTGTTTTCCTTTGTAAATATAGGTTTTTACATCCATGGAAACTTCCATTTTATAGTCAACATGTTGTTGCCAATAAGTAGAACTTTGTGCAAAAACATTGCAAAAACATAAAAATGAAATTGATAAAAAAAGTAATTTTCTCATAGTATTTATTAAATAAAAAATGGAAGGAACAAACGAACCTTCCATTTTGTAAACAGTTTATTTTTTATTTTTTTGACAGTTGTTCAGCCATCAAAAGAGCATTGTAGGCGTTTACAAATCTTCCAGATTTAGATGCATTTGAAAAAGGACGTTTTTCTTTTTTCTCACCTAAAACCACTTCAAGAGATGATAATGGCGTTCCAGAATCCATAAGGATTTTTTTCACTTGTGGCGCTGTTAGATTTGGGTAATATGAACGAATCATAGCAGCAACACCAGCAGCATTTGGTGATGCCATTGAAGTTCCTTGTTCATATTTATATTTATTATTTGGAACAGTAGCATAAATTTCTTTTCCTGGAGCATAAATATCAACATTTGATGAGCCAAAATTAGAGAAATCAGCTACCATATTTACACCATATTCTTTCCCAATAGCACCAATTGAAATGAAGTTAGTTGCAAATTCAACATTATTTACTTCATCGGTTGGGAAATTTGGTTCAACATCAATGTTTTTACCATCATTTCCTGCTGCGTGAACTATTAAAACATCTTTGCTTTCAGCATATTTAATTGCTTCAAAAACCCAGTCTTTATGTGGTGAATAATCTTTTCCAAAACTTCCATTAATTACTTTTGCTCCATTATCAACAGCATAACGAATAGCTAAAGCAATATCTTTATCATATTCATCACCATTTGGAACAGCTCTAATTGCCATGATTTCAACATTAATTGGAGCAACTCCATCGCCACCTTTTCCATTTCCACGAACTTGAGCTATAATTCCAGAAACGTGTGTTCCGTGTTCAATGTCACCGCTGATTGGACCTTTTACATTTCCGTTTCCATATTTTTTATCGTTAATGTCATCAGGATTGTCTCCAACTATTTTTCTTCCATCAAAATTTACATTCAAGTTATAGTTAATTTGATCGTAGACATAATCTATTTGACCTTTCATATCCTCTTGAAAATTTGGACCAATTTGTGTCGCAACGCTCAACATTATCATTTTGTTTTGATTTAAAGCAGCATCAGTGGTAACAATTTTTTTCAAATCATCAATAGTATATGTTTCTTTTTTCAAATGAGTTTTAATTTCTTTATCAGCTTTAGCAATCATATCCATTTGAGGTTTGTATTGCATCATTTCTGCTAATTTTGCATCAAGTTCTGCTTTTGCAACAGTATAATTTGGATCAGACGGACCTTTTTTAACAATACGTGTCAATTCAAGATTTTCATCAGTTGATTCGCCAAGGAAATTCCATCCGTTTACATCATCAACGAATCCATTATTGTCATCGTCTTTTTTGTTTCCGGCAATTTCTTTTTTGTTTATCCAAATCTTACCTTTCAAATCTTCGTGGTCAATATCTACACCAGAATCAATTACACTTACAATTACTTTTGTTCCTTTTTTACCTTTCAATAATTCAGCGTAAGCTCTATCAACACTCATTCCTGGAATAGTATCTTTCACTAAATCTAAATGACTCCATCTTTTCAAATCTTCTTCTTTTAATGGAGTAGTTTTTAATGGAGTTTTATCAATATTAGCTGGATTTGTTGTTACCATTGGTGCTAATGCAGAATTACAACTTGACAAGATAAGTGTAGCAAAAGCAGATACAAAAATTGGTTTTATTAATTTCATTATTTTTATTTTTAAAAAATTGGTATAAAAGTATTTAGTTTAGTTACAAAGGTATATTTTATTTAACATTAGATTAAGATATCCTCACATTTAAAAATTTCTTTCAATCGAATCCCTTTTTCTGTTTTTTCTACCGTTATGATTTCGTTATGTGCATCGTGTTCTAGTAATAAATAGAAGTTGTTTTCGGCACAGTTTTCTAAAAATTTTGATTTTTCGGGCATTGTTAAAAGTGGTCGCGTATCATAACCCATGACATAAGGCAAAGGTAAATGACCAGCTGTTGGAATTAAATCGGCACAAAAAACGATTGTTTTATCTTGGTATTGAATATGCGGAATCATCATTTTTTCGGTGTGTCCATCAACAAAGAAAATTCCAAAATCAAGTTCCGACTTTTCTAAGAAATCACTATCAGGTCTTTTTATGAAATTTAACTGTCCGCTCTCATGCATCGGCATGATATTTTCTGAAAGAAAAGAAGCTTTTTCACGCTGATTTGGTTTGGTTGCCCATTCCCAATGGTTTTCATTGGTCCAAAATTTAGCATTTTTGAAAGCAACTTCATATCCTGTTTTGTCTTTGTTCCAATTTACGCTTCCACCACAATGATCAAAATGCAAATGCGACATAAAAACATCAGTTACATCATCACGATGAAATCCATATTTAGCTAATGACTTATCTAACGAATGATTTCCCCAAAGCGAATAATAACTAAAAAATTTCTCCGATTGTTTGTTTCCCATTCCAGTATCAATAAGGATTAACCGATTTCCTTCTTCAATTAAAAGACAACGAGCTGCAATATCAATGAGGTTTTTTTCGTCAGCAGGATTAGTTTTATTCCAAATGGTTTTTGGCACTACACCAAACATAGCTCCACCATCTAATTTAAAATTACCAGCTTCAATTGGGTAAAGTTTCATGATTTTTATTTTTTAAAACGTTGCAATTTACTAAATAGGTTGATTTGATAAACGATAAAATCAATTTTTTCTATGAAAACATTAGTTATAAAAATGTTAGTGTTTGTTGATAAAATCGATAATTGTAGTAACTTTGCGCTTAATTTAGACAAAATCAAAATAAGCAATGATTAAAGTTTCTGACACAGCAAGCAAAAAAATCATCGATATGATGAAAGATGACGGTTTTGACGCTGCCAAAGATTACGTTAGAGTAGGCGTAAAAAGTGGTGGTTGTTCTGGTTTATCTTATGAATTAAAATTTGACAAAGAATTAGGTGAAAACGACAAAGTTTTTGAAGATAATAATGTAAAAATCGCAGTTGAGAAGAAATCGTTTTTGTATTTAGCAGGAACTATTTTAGAATTTTCAGGCGGATTGAATGGAAAAGGATTTGTATTCAATAATCCTAACGCATCAAGAACTTGTGGTTGTGGAGAATCATTCTCACTTTAGATAAAAAATTATGTCAAAATACACAGAAGAAGATTTAAAAGTCGAATTAGAAAACAAAGAATATGAATATGGTTTTTATACCGATTTAGATTCTGAAACGTTTCCTATTGGATTGAATGAAGACATTGTTCGTGCTATTTCTAAAAAGAAAGAGGAACCACAATGGATGACCGATTGGCGTATTGAAGCTTTTCGTGCTTGGCAAGAAATGATAGAGCCAGAATGGGCAAATGTGCATTATGAAAAACCAGATTTTCAAGCAATTTCATACTATTCTGCTCCAAAAAAAGCGGATCCAAACAAAACCCTTGACGATGTTGATCCAGACCTTTTAGAAATGTATAAAAAGTTAGGAATTTCTATTGACGAGCAAAAGAAATTGAACAATGTTGCAATGGATATTGTAGTAGATTCTGTTTCTGTAGCAACTACTTTCAAGAAAACATTGGCAGAAAAAGGAATTATTTTCATGAGTATTTCCGAAGCTATTCGCGAATATCCGGAACTGGTTCAAAAATATTTAGGAACAGTTGTGCCACAAAGAGATAATTTTTATGCAGCTCTAAACTCAGCAGTTTTCTCTGACGGAAGTTTCTGTTATATTCCAAAAGGCGTTCGTTGTCCTATGGAATTATCAACCTATTTCCGTATCAATCAAGCAGGAACAGGTCAATTTGAAAGAACACTTCTTATTGCCGATGAAGGTAGTTATGTTTCTTATTTAGAAGGTTGTACAGCGCCAAGTCGTGACGAGAATCAATTACACGCAGCAGTTGTAGAATTAATCGCATTGGACGATGCTGAAATAAAATATTCAACGGTTCAAAACTGGTATCCTGGAAATAAAGAAGGAAAAGGTGGTGTTTTTAACTTTGTTACAAAAAGAGGAATTTGCGAAAAAAATGCAAAAATTTCATGGACGCAAGTAGAAACAGGTTCGGCTGTAACTTGGAAATATCCATCAGTGGTTTTAAAAGGAGACAATTCTATAGGAGAATTTTATTCAATAGCAGTAACTAATAACTTCCAACAAGCCGATACAGGAACTAAAATGGTTCATTTAGGAAAAAACACTAAATCAACTATTATTTCTAAAGGAATTTCTGCAGGAAAATCGCAAAATAGTTATAGAGGATTAGTTAGAATTAGTGCTAATGCAGATAATGCTAGAAACTTCTCGCAATGTGATTCTCTTTTAATGGGAAATAATTGTGGTGCACATACTTTTCCGTACATCGAAAGTAAAAATTCAAGTGCCAAAATCGAACATGAAGCAACCACATCTAAAATTGGTGAAGATCAAGTATTCTATTGCAATCAAAGAGGAATTCCAACCGAAAAAGCTATTGCATTGATTGTAAATGGTTTTAGTAAAGAAGTTTTGAATAAACTGCCTATGGAATTTGCGGTTGAAGCACAAAAATTATTAGAAATTTCCTTGGAAGGATCAGTTGGATAAATTGGTTTCAAGTTTAAGGTTTCAAGTTGATTCCTAAACTGATATAAACTTTGAATAAATTAAAATTTTAATATAATGAATGTTTCAACGTTAAGTTGTAAAAAACTTGAAACTTGAAACCTGAAACAAAATAAAACATGTTATCAATAAAAAATTTACACGCTTCAGTTGAAGACAAAGAAATATTAAAAGGAATTAATCTTGAGATAAAAGCAGGAGAAGTTCATGCCATTATGGGACCAAATGGTGCCGGAAAATCAACACTTTCTTCCATAATTGCAGGAAATGAAAACTATGAAGTTTCTGAAGGCGAAATCCTTTTAGAAGGCGAAGATATTTCTGAATTAGCACCAGAAGAAAGAGCTCATAAAGGAGTTTTCTTGTCGTTTCAATATCCAGTAGAAATTCCTGGAGTTTCTGTTACGAATTTTATCAAAACAGCGATTAACGAAAAGAGAAAAGCTAACGGACAAGAGGAAATGCCTGCCAACGAAATGTTGAAATTAATTCGTGAAAAATCAGAATTATTGGAAATGGACAGAAAGTTCTTATCACGTTCGTTAAACGAAGGTTTTTCTGGCGGAGAAAAGAAACGTAATGAAATCTTCCAAATGGCAATGTTGGAACCAAAAATCGCGATTCTAGATGAAACCGATTCAGGTTTGGATATTGATGCGCTACGAATTGTGGCCAATGGTGTAAATAAATTGAAAAATGAAAACAACGCTGTTCTAGTAATTACGCACTACCAACGTTTGTTAGATTATATCATTCCAGATTTCGTTCACGTTTTAATGGACGGAAAAATCGTAAAATCAGGAGGAAAAGAATTGGCTTACGAGTTGGAAGAAAAAGGATACGATTGGATTAAAAGTGAATTAGTTTAAAAAGTTATCAGTTGTCTGTTATCGGTTTCAAACTGACAACAAAAACAACTGACAACCGACAACAAAATTATGGATTTAAAAGAAAAATTAGTATCGTCTTTCATGGCATTTGAAGAGCAAATCGATGTGACTTCGCAGTTGCATGATGTGCGTACTTCGGCTATAAAAAACTTTGAAAATAAAGGTTTCCCAACTAAAAAAGAGGAAGCATGGAAATATACTTCGTTGAACCCCATCTTAAAAAATGACTTCACCGTTTTTCCAAAACACGAAAATGCGATTGAATTTGCTGCCGTTAAAAAATACTTCTTGCACGAAATAGATACGTATAAAGTGATTTTTGTGGACGGAAAATTCTCTTCGTTTTTATCGGCAACTACTCATGATGGAATTGATGTTTGCTTAATGTCATCGGCATTGACCAAACCAAAATACAAAATGGTTATTGATGAGTATTTCAACAAAATTGCGAGCAAAGACGAGACTTTAACTACGTTGAATACCGCTTTCGCAAATGAAGGTGCGTACATCAACATTCCGAAAAGTAAAGTTGTTGAAAAACCAATTGAAATCATTTATTTCTCTACTGGAGTTGAAAACGCTTTGATGGTTCAACCTCGAAATCTGGTAATTGTAGGCGAAAATGCTCACGTTCAAATTATTGAAAGACATCAATCACTGAATGAAAACCCGGTGTTGACCAATGCGGTTACGGAGATTTTTGCTCAAAAACGTGCCATTGTAGATTATTATAAAATTCAAAACGATTTGCTATCGGCAAATTTGATTGATAATACGTATATTTCTCAAAAACAAGAAAGTAGAGTTTCAGTTCATACGTTTTCTTTTGGTGGAAACATCACTAGAAATAACTTGAATTTCTATCATTTTGGTGAAAGAATCGACTCGACTTTAAAAGGAATTACCATTATTGGTGATAAGCAACATGTTGATCATTACACATTGGTAAATCATGCAACGCCTAATTGCGAAAGCCATCAAAACTATAAAACTATCCTTGCTGATAGTTCAACAGGAGTTTTCAACGGAAAAATATTTGTAGAAAAAGAAGCGCAAAAAACCGATGCTTTTCAGCAAAACAACAACATTTTAATAGGTGATAAAGCCACAATCAATGCCAAACCACAATTAGAAATTTTTGCCGATGATGTAAAATGTTCGCACGGTTGCACCATTGGTCAATTAGACGAAAGTGCCATGTTTTACATGCAACAACGTGGTATTCCAAAGAAAGAAGCCAAAGCGTTATTGATGTATGCTTTCTCCAACGAAGTAATAGAAAGTATCAAAATACCCGAATTAAAACAACGAATTACTAAGATTATCGCCAACAAATTAGGTGTTAATTTAGGGTTTGATTTATAAAAAAAGGTTGTCAATTTTGACAACCTTTTTTTGTAAAGTTTAGTTTTTCTTAATTAAGAACATAATTAATTAATGTTCTCTCATTTGAAACACCTCCATTTAAAATCTGAATTTCTTTTATTGGACCAATATCTTTTGCAAACCAATATTCTGAAAATACACTATTAATTTCTCCATCAACATTTGTTTCTGCATCCATTGTCGTTTTGATTACATTCGTATAAGTTACACCGTTGATTACTTCTGTAACATCTCTTGCAGTTATTTTACCTGTATATGTAACCGTTGTTGGCAGTGAACCGTTGTTGCCATTATAACTAAAAGTTACTTTAGGACGAAGTGTTCCAGACCATGTTTCGTTAACAGCTAAATCATCTTTAAACATAGGCATTTGGTAACCTTTAATATTTATGGTAACTCCACTTTGAACTGTCGTTATATCAGCAATTTTTTGATAATAAGTAGCTCCTTTTTTGGTTACCCAATTTTGAGTATTTAAACCAGAATCATCACCTTCATCCTGAAGTTCATAATAAGTAGTTCCGCCGAATTCATCTGTTCCAATCATTTTTAGTTGTTCCGTGTTTCCATTGGCATTAAAATTCCATACGTTATTTAATTTCATTGGAAAATAATCTCCGGTAGTAGTTCCATTAGATTCGCCGCTATCATCACTACTACAAGAAGTTAAAAACAATGATGTAAATAGTAAAAGAATCGAAATAAATTGTGTAGTCTTTTTCATGTTGAATTTTTTCATTTTAATAATTTTGGCAAAAGTATAAATATTTAAAAGGAAAACGTTGTTTTATTGGGTTTATTGCTTCTTCAAACTCCCAACAACGCCACTCAACAATCCATTAAAATCAAATTCAGGATCTTCTTTTAAACCCATTCGAACAATTACTAAATCATGACTTGGGAAAATAGCAACCATTTGTCCTTGATAACCACTTGCGTAATACATGTCTTTAGGAGCATTTGGAAATCTTCCGCCTGCGTTTAACCAAAATTGCCCACCATATTGTCCGTTAGAAGAATTGGTTGGAGTTGCAACGTATTTTGCCCAACTTTCATCAAAAATTTGTTCGCCATTCCAATTGCCTTTGTGTAAATATAATAAGCCAAATTTTGCCCAATCGCGAGTTGTTGCCCAACCATAAGAAGAACCTACAAAATTTCCAGCCATATCGGTTTCAACGATAGCTGAATTCATGCCTATTTTATCAAACAAACTGCTGTACCAAAAATCTAAATATTCTTGATGCGTTTTGAATTGTTTTCTCAAAATACCACTTAATAAATTGGTTGTTCCAGAAGAGTAGTTCCAAGTATTATTCGGTTTTCCAACTAATGGTTTGTTGATTTGCGATTTGGTCATGTCTTCTTCAATAAATAACATTTTGGTAGCATCACAAATTTTAGAATAATTCTCTTCCCATTCCAAACCAGAATTCATGTGAAGTAAATCGTTTGTGGTAATTTTTGAACGTTCATCGGTTGCCCATTCTGCAATTGGCGCAGGTTTCATAATGTCGAATTTGCCTTGTTTTTGCAAAATTCCAAAGTAAGTTGCCGTCAAACTTTTTGTCATCGACCAACCCAATATTTTAGAGTTTTTATTAAAACCATCAGTGTATTTTTCAGCAATAATTTTGTCTTTATAAATTACAATTACAGAACGAGTTCGTTTCTCTTTTTGACCTTTTTTGTCGAAAGCATTGGCAACAACAGCGTTTAATTTGGCATAATCAATGTTTGAAAAAACAGTGTCTTTTGGTTCTAAATTTCCATAAGGAAAAGGTAAATTAGTGTTAATTTTAGTTCTTTTCGGAACATTGTACGGTTTTGAAACATCAAAATCATCATTGATTAAAGTCGCACCCAAACCTTCACGATAGATGGCTTTTCGTTCTTTAAAACCATAAACTTTTGAAGTTACAAATCGTTCTTTATCATTAATTTCGTTGGTTGCCCAATCTATTTTATCAATATCATTATCACCTTGTTGAATAGTTTCCAGCGAACGATTGTCTAAAAAATGTCCAGAAGTAACACTTTTAGCAGAGAAACCCGAGATTAAATCAAGTTGCGGATAAATTTCTATTCGAAGATAAACTAAAACTAACACTAGTAAAATCGCGAATATTTTGAAGATTTTTTTCATTTTAAATAGATTTTGATGCAATTTAGGAAATTATTTTTTTAACCACATAGAAACATAGATTTTGATTTTAAAATTTGTAGTCACTTCGTTTTGTCAAAGTATACATAGCTATGTTTAAAAACAAAGTTTTCTGTATTCAATCTTTTCATACTTTATAATCTATGTTTCTATGTGGTTTCAAATAGAAAATGCGGGTTAAAAATCTTGGATAATTATTAACATCTGTTTGGTAGAAATCAGTTTCAATTTTATTACTTTTGTATTTAGAAAAATTCTAAATAAAGAAATGTTAGATATAAATAAAATACGAGCTGATTTCCCAATATTATCGCAACAGATTTATTGTAAACCGTTGATTTATTTTGATAATGGTGCTACATCTCAAAAGCCTAAAGTGGTGATTGATGCTATTACAAAATATTATGAAAATTTGAATGCGAATATTCATCGAGGTGTACATAAATTAAGTCAAGACGCTACTGATGCGTATGAGGTTTCTCGTGGTAAAATTCAAAATCATATTAACGCTAAATTTCCATACGAAGTAATTTTTACTTCAGGAACTACACATGCTATAAATGCCGTGGCGAATGGTTTTGCTTCAATTTTGAAAACAGGTGATGAGGTTTTGGTTTCTGCTTTAGAACATCATAGTAATATTGTGCCTTGGCAAATGTTGTGTGAAAAAACTGGAGCTGTTTTGAAAGTGATTCCGATGAACGAAGTTGGTGAATTAATACTATCAGAATATGACAATTTGCTTTCAAATAAAACTAAAATTGTAACTGTAAATCATATTTCAAATGCTTTAGGAACGATTAATCCTATTGAATATATGATAAAAAAAGCGCATGAAGTTGGAGCTGCTATTTTGATTGATGGCGCTCAAGCTACTCCACATTTAAAACCTGATGTTCAAGCTTTAGATTGTGATTTTTATGTGTTTTCAGGACATAAAATTTGTGGGCCAACAGGAGTTGGAATTTTATATGGAAAAGAAGAATGGCTTCGAAAACTACCTCCATATCAAGGTGGTGGCGAAATGATCGCTACGGTTTCTTTTGAAAAAACTACTTATGCCGATTTGCCTCATAAATTTGAAGCAGGAACACCTAATATTGAAGGAGGAATCGTACTTGGAACTGCCATTGATTACATGAATGAAATTGGTTTTGACAATATTGCTGTATATGAACAAGAATTACTAGACTACGGAACAAAAAAACTTTTAGAAATAGAAGGATTAAAAATCTATGGAACAGCTAAAGAAAAAGCTTCGGTGATTTCATTTAATATCGAAGGAATTCACCCTTACGACATTGGCACGATAATAGATAAATTAGGAATAGCGGTAAGAACAGGTCATCATTGCGCTCAACCCATTATGGATTTTTTCTGTATTCCAGGAACAATTAGAGCTAGTTTTGCTTTTTACAATACTAAAGAAGAAATTGATATCTTTGTCGAAGCCGTTAAGAAAGCTAAAATGATGTTGTCTTAAAACATAAAAACATGAAAAAATTTTCACTTTTGTTATCTGTTGTTTTTGCAATTATTGGGTGTAATTGTCAAAAGAAAATTGTTGAGGAACCAAAAAAAGAAACAACTTCAAATGTTAAAGAATATAATTTACCAAAAATAGAGTATGTAGCAAATACTAGAGGTTTTTATGAAAAAATAACCATAGAAAATCAATCAGTATGGGTTACAAACAATCGTGAAGACAAGACAAATGGTGAGGAAACAAAAATTCCTGATGATGTAAATAAAGAATTATCAAGTTATTTGAATTCTGTAAATCTTGACAAGTTAGCAACATACAAAGATCCAACTCAAAAACGATTTTATGATGGTGCTGCAATTGCAAATTTGAAAATTATTTCAAATGGGAAAGAATATCAAACGGTTGATTTTGACCACGGAAATCCACCTTTAGAAATTCAAAATTTGGTAAATAAAATAACCTCATTCGGAACAAAAAGATAATTAAAGAATGACAATTAAAGAAATACAAGACGATATAGTTGATGAGTTTTCAATGTTTGACGATTGGATGCAACGCTATGAATATATAATTGAGTTAGGCAAATCACTTCCAATAATCGAAGAACAATTTAAAACTGAAGATAATGTTATAAAAGGTTGTCAATCAAAAGTTTGGGTTCATGCAGAGCAAAATGATGAAAAGGTTGTATTTACAGCCGATAGCGATGCTATTTTGACAAAAGGAATAATTGCTATCTTAATTAGGGCATTTTCAAATCAAAAAGCGTCGGATATTTTAGATGCAAATACTGATTTTATTGACGAAATTGGATTGAAGGAGCATTTATCACCAACTCGAGCCAACGGATTGGTTTCAATGATAAAACAAATAAAAATGTATGCTTTAGCTTTTAGTGCTAAAAATTAAATAATTATGGAAGAATTTAAAGACGAAATTAATTTAGGAGAAAACGTTGTTAAGGTTTTAAAAGGTATTTACGATCCTGAAATACCTGTTGATATATATGAGTTGGGTTTGATTTACGATGTGATGATTAATGAAGACAATGAAGTTAAAGTTTTAATGACATTAACTTCACCAAATTGTCCTGTTGCAGAAACGCTACCTCGTGAAGTTGAGGAAAAAGTTACTAAAATTGATGTTGTAAAATCATGCGAAGTTGAAATCACCTTTGATCCACCATGGAGTAAAGATTTGATGAGTGAAGAAGCAAAGTTAGAGTTAGGAATGTTGTAAAATGTCGGAGGAAATAATAAATAAAGTTGCCAATTCTGTTCTCGAAGTTTTCGATTTAGAAGATTATTATCCAAATGGAGTTCGAACACAAATAGACATTTCACAATGGCTTTATGAAGGATTTCTTTTGAAAGAAAAAGATTTTCGTGAAGCATTAAAAAATCATGATTGGTCACAATATCAAGGACATTTAGTTGCAGTTAATTGTTCTACTGATGCTATAATTCCAGCTTGGGCAAGTATTTTGGTTACAGTTTATGTTTCGCCTTTAGCAAGGAAAGTTGTTTTGGGTAATTTATCTGATTTGGATACACTATTATATCAAGAGGTTTTGACAGATATTGATTATTCTATATATCAAGATAAGCCAGTCATTTTAAAAGGTTGTTCTAAAAAACCTGTTCCCGAAAGCGCTTACATCATTGCAATTCAAAAACTACAACGGGTCGCAAAAAGTGTCATGTATGGCGAAGCTTGTTCTGCTGTTCCTCTTTTTAAAAAAGTAGTTTAAATTCTACAAAACCAACGACTTACATTTTGGTTAAAATTTGTTAAAGTGAAATGTATTTATACCTTTGCACTCGAAAATTTTAAAACAAAACAAAATGAAGAAAATTTTACTTTCAATAGTTTTTTTAATGACTGTGAGTTTATCAACGGCTCAAACTACAGAAAAAGAGAACTTAAAAAAGACAGAAGAAGCTGCTAAAGTTGGTGCTGATAAACCTAATGGATGGGTTAAAAAAGGCACTTTTACATTTTTAGCAAATCAAGCATCTTTCAACAATTGGTTAGCAGGTGGACAAAGTAATATCTCAGGAAATGTGGGATTAAATTATGAATTCAATTACAAAAGCGGAGATTGGAATTGGGACAACAGATTATTGGCTGCTTATGGTCTTACAAAAATAAAAGATCAAGAAATGCAAAAATCTGATGATCGATTAGAATTCAATTCATTATTAGGAAAAAAAGCTTCAGGTTACTGGTTTTATTCTGCATTTTTTAACTTCAAAACACAATTTGATTCAGGTGTTGATTTAGCTTCTGGTATAAAAACTTCTCATTTCTTTTCACCTGCATTTTTTCAATTTGGACCAGGTATGATGTGGAAAAAAAGTGATAATTTGAAAGTAAATATTGCTCCTGCAACTTCTAAGTTAATCATTGTTCATCCTCACTTTACTGATTTAGGACCATCTTTTGGAGTTGAGCAAGGTGATAGTTCTCGTTTTGAATTTGGAGCAGCTGTAAATGGTTATTATAAATTTAATTTAATGGAAAATGTTTCTGTTGAAAACATCTTAAATTTATATTCAAACTATTTAGAAGATCCACAAAATGTTGATATTGATTATACTTTAAATGTTGCCATGAAAATTAATAAAGCTTTATCAACTAATTTAGCTTTCCAAACTATTTATGATGATAATGCTTTTAGAGGTTTTCAAACAAGACAAGTTATTGGTTTAGGTGTGAATTATGGATTTTAATTCTTAATAAACATATTTTAAAAATGCCTTTAGAATTTCTAAAGGCATTTTTTTATTCTTCTTTCTCAACAGCATCTTTATAATCTGGATATAAAAACTTATTATATGGAAATCTTGTAATATGAATTTCTCTTACAGCTTCATAAACTATTTCTCTAAATTGCTCAAAATTTTCTTTTTCTGTTGCCGAAATAAACAGAGCGTTTTTTTCACCTACATTACTCATCCAAGTCTGTTTCCATTCCTCTAAAGTATAATGTTTAGTTGTTCTTTCAGTCATTAAATCATCTTCTTCAATAGTAAGATGTTTATAAGCATCAATTTTATTGAAAACCATAATTGTAGGTTTATCATTACTTTTGATATCCATCAAAATTTGATTTACAGATTCAATATGATCTTCAAAATCAGGATGAGAAATATCAACCACATGAAGTAATAAGTCAGCCTCACGAACTTCATCTAATGTACTTTTAAATGATTCTACTAATTGTGTAGGTAGTTTTCTAATAAATCCAACAGTATCAGATAATAAGAAAGGTAAATTTCTAATTACAACTTTTCTAACAGTTGTGTCCAATGTTGCAAATAACTTATTCTCGACGAAAACATCACTTTTGCCTATTGCGTTCATTAATGTTGATTTCCCAACATTTGTATAGCCAACAAGAGCTACACGAACCATTGCGCCTCGATTTCCTCTTTGAATAGACATTTGTTTGTCAATAGTTTTAATTTTATCTTTCAATAAAGCAATTCTATCTCTAACGATACGTCTATCAGTTTCAATTTCGGTTTCACCTGGACCACGAAGACCAATACCACCTTTTTGTCTTTCAAGGTGTGTCCACATTCCTGAAAGTCTTGGAAGTAGATATTGACATTGGGCTAATTCTACTTGTGTTCTGGCATAAGAAGTTTCTGCACGTTGAGCAAAAATATCTAGAATAAGATTAGTTCTATCTAAAACTTTACAATCAAGGATTTTTGAAATGTTTTTTTGTTGAGAAGGTGATAATTCGTCATCAAAAATTACAGTAGAAATTTCATTTTCTTTGGTGTAAAGTGCAATTTCATCCATTTTACCAGTTCCAAGAAATGTTTTTGGATTTGGGCGTTCCATTTTTTGCCAAAATCTTTTCACCACTTCACCTCCAGCTGTAAAAGTTAAAAACTCAAGTTCATCGAGGTATTCAACAAGTTTTTCTTCATTTTGATTTTGAGTTATAATACCAACAATGACTGTTTTTTCAAAATCTATTTTTTCTTTTTCTAACATAATTAAATTATCTAGCACAAAAATAGACAAAACGCACAAATAATCGACAATCTGCAAATTAAAATCTGAAACATAATTTTATTTAGTTAAAAACTGCAATTTTATAGCTTTATTTGTAAAATTTGTTAAATTTGAAGATTAAAATCAAACAAACTCAAATTATAATTAACTTAAATTTCCTTATTTAATGAAGAAAATTACTTTACTAGTCCTTTCATTATTTCTTTCACTTGTCGGATATGCTCAATTTCCTACACCTGGAACTGAAGGTTTTGAAGGAACAACAGGTGCAGATCTTGCTGCGCCAACAACTCCGACTCCATGGACACTTGGAACAGGAGTTACAGGAAACCAATGGGCCGTTTTTGATAACGGTGTTGGTTTAGGGCAACGTTGGGGAATTAACAACGCAACTGCTTCTCCACCAATTGTTTATGCAGGAACAAATGCTGCTTACATCAATAGAGAAAATATTGGTCTTGGAAATACATCTGAAGATTATTTAGCAACTCCATTATTAACCGTTCCAACTAATGGTCAATTACGTTTTTTTGCACGTACATTCTCAAATGGAAATACAGGAACTTTATATCAAGTTAAAATCGCACCAGCAACAGGAGTACAAAATTTACCTGCTGCATACACAACTTTACTTGCAGAATATAATGAAGATCAATTGACTCTCGATCCTAACGGAGTTCAAAACGCTTTTAATGTTTACACAGAGAAAGTAATTGATTTTCCTGCTTCATTAATTGGTCAACAAGTTTATGTTGCCTTTGTAATGAAATATACTCAAACTACAACTGGAATTAGTGGTGATAGATGGCTTTTAGACAATGTTAGAATTGCTCAAAAGTGTTTAGACCCAAC
>NZ_JAIXUB010000010.1 GCF_027484205.1 Flavobacterium sp. | reverse complement strand
ACTTTAAAACGATATCCTTGTGCGCCTGAAATATTTGTAGCATACATAGAAGTTGATAATCCTGATACTGTTGTTCCACATTGTGCCGCTGGCAAAGTAGAAACTATAGGTGTACATCCTCCAGGTAAACCAACATTGTCTATGATTCCGTTACAATCGTTATCGATTCCATCGTAACAAACATCAACTGCTCCCGGATTGATAGAAGCTACGTTGTCGTTGCAATCTCCACTTCCAATAACTGAGGTAACATATCCTAATCCTGGTGAATAACATTGATAAACTGGACCATCTGAATAATATCCATCTAAATCCGCATCTAAATACCAAGCTAAAATTGGATTTACAGTCACTACAACATTTTGAGAAACAAAACATGTATTTGTTGTAACTGTAAATATATATGTTACATTAATTGGAGCAGTAGTAGTATTTACTAAAGTTTCATTTGGATTAGTTGATTGTGGCGAAGTTATTGCAGCATTACTAATTCCCGAAACAGCTGGTCTTGTCCATGTTATCGTAGCTCCACTATAATTTGTTGTAGGAACATAACTAAAGGCATCGCTTGCACAAATTGTTGCTGTTAATGGACTTGATAATGCAGCACTAGGAGTATTGGTAATATTTAAATTCAAATCGTCAATTCTCCAATTTGCAGTATTTGCAGATGGACTTCCAGTGCCGTTATGTCCATACAATCTAAATGTTATTGGTGAACCATTTAAAGAATTGATTCCCGTTACTGAACTAGAATATAAAGCCCAAATAGATGATGTTGATAAAGAACCAGTTGCAATTGTAGTTGCATAATTATCTAAACTGGATCTTAACGAATAAGAAGCAGGACCTGTTCCTGTACTTCTTGAACCAAAAGCGATACTATTTAAAGTAGCTATGTACCCAGATTGAGGTGTAACAGTAAACTCAAAATAAGCCGAAATAGCCATATCTAAAGCTCCTGTTCTAGTTGCTGCACCTGCATTACTTGTTCCTGAAGACCCTAAATATCCAGTAGAAGCACTAGTAGAAGTTAATAACGTTGTAATCCCATTATTATTCCCTTGTGAAAGATTAGAAACTGTTAAATTTGAAACAGTATTAGTTGAAGGAGACGCCGTTGTGAAGTTCCAATTAACATTTCCTGTAGTTGCAGTACATGGTGATGGAATAATTGACGCTAATAAACCTAATGGCTGTATTAAATTATAATTTGACGCATCTAAACCTGTGATTGTACTTGTAGATGTTACTGGTTTAGAAGTTCCAACATTAGAATTATTAAAAGTTCCACTTAAATTTAAAGTTACAACATCAGGAGAAATAACACCATCAATTGTACCATTTATTGTTGCAACATTATTACCATCATATACTTTATCAGTAGCTACTGGATTCAAAACTGTTACATTTTTCTTAGTAATATTTGCTAAAAGTGATAAAGGTTGTAAATTATAATTACCAATAGAACTACCTGAAATAGAATATCCTGTAACCGAAACTGATTTAGCATTTCCAGCTGTGTAAGTTAAAAAATTTGCAACAGCACTTCCATCTAAAACAACATTTGCCTCATCACCAGGAATTAATCCATTTAATGCTGCTACTCCAGAAAGTGTTGCTAATGTAGTTCTATCATACTCCTTATTATTTGCTGTTAGACCAACAATTGTTAAGGATTTTGTTGTAATATTTGCAGTCAATCCTGTAGGTTGTAATAAATTATAATTAGCTGAGGCAGATCCTGAAAGTGAATATCCTGACACAGTTACTACTTTCCCATTTTCAACAGCTGCAGTAGCAAAATTTGCAACTGGAATATTATTCAAAGAAACATTTCCATTATCTGAGGCAATAATTCCAACCAAAGTTGGTGTACCAGAAATTGAAGCGGTAGTAGTTAAATCATACTCTTTATTATTAACAATAATACCAGAAATTGTTATGTCTTTTTGTAAAATATCAGCAGTCAATGTTGGCTGAATTAAAGCGTAATTTGCTGAACTTAAACCATTCAAAACTAGCGCCGTAGTAACTAATTTATTATTCCCAACTGATGGTGTATTAAAATTCCCATTACCTGAAAAAGTAACATTGTCCGTTCCAATAATTCCATCTAAATTCCCTCCAATAATTGTTGCGGTAGTTGTAGCATCATAGACTTTATTTGATACTGTAGCTCCAGAAATAGTTAAATTCTTTTGAGTAACTACTAAATTTTGTTGTACTGGTGTAGCTGGATTATAGTTAGAATCCCCACTTTGATTTGCCGTAATGACTGTTGTACCAGCACCAACTATTGTAACCACATCGTTTATGATAGTTGCAACATTTGTATTTGAACTGGTATAAGATATTGTTAAATTTGAATCAGAAGTAGCTGTTAAATTAAAACTTGCATCTCCATAAGTTACTGAAGCAAGTGGATTGAATGTAATTGTTTGGTCCAACAAACCTGAAGAAATGATATCCGCAGTTAAACCCGATGGTTGAGCTAATAAATAATTTGTCGCATTTGTACCCGACAAAGTATAACCTGTCACCGTTACTGGCTTATTAGTTCCAACACTAGAGTCATTAAAATTTGCAACCGGCGTTCCTGATAGTATAACATTACTATTGTCAGATGGAATAATCCCATTTAAAACTGGTGAACCACTCAAACTTGCGCTAGTGTTATTATCAAACGTTTTATTATTTGCAATTAGCCCTGAAATGGTGACATTTTTTTGACTTACAGTATTATTACTGTTAGTTGCAACAGTGACATTTTGAGCACCAGTACTTGATAGTGTTATTGTACCATTGTAATTTCCAACAGATATTGGACTTATAAGTCTCAAATAAACTGATGTACTTCCTATTGTACCTGATGCTCCTACAACTAATGGAGAAGAATTAGTTCCAATTGATGCGGAAAAATCAGAAGTTGTTGAAACTTCAAAATTTGCTGGAGGCGTAACTGTAATTCCAGCATTCATATTGTTACCAGAAACAGAAAAATTTGTTATTGGTGATGCAGAACCATACTCGTGTGACAAACTAGAAACAGTTCCACTAGCGCTTATCAAAGGAGCAGGAGTTGAAGTAATCGAAATATTATCAATTTGAAACTTATCTCTTGTATTTGATCCTATTGTTGTACTTCCCGCATGATTATAAAAACGTAATCTTGCAGTCGCAGAATTGTTAAATGCAGTAGGCAAAGCAATTGAAGAAATACTACCAGATGAAGGACTTGTTGCACTCTCCTTATCTAAAAGTTGCGCTGCAGAAATTTCTGTAAAAGTTGAACCATCAATACTCCAAAAAACTCTTAATGAAGTAGGTCTTGTGCCACTATTATCAATAGCAGCCCAATCAAAACTCAATGTACCGGCATTTCTACCCGTAAAATTCAATAATAAGTCAATAGCAACCGCCTCTGGAGTAGCTGTTGCTCCTGTAGATAAAAATTGAATACTTCCACTTGGCTTTTGAAAACCACCTGCTGTTCCTGTAACGATAGTTGCAGAAGATTTTGTTGTTCTAACTCCTGTTGTAACAGAATTTCCTGTTCCAGTTATTCCAACACTAGCCCAATTAGAAGCATCTGTACCGGTGTAAGTACCTCCAGAAACAGTCCATGCACCTGTTAAAGCCCAAGTTTTATCTCCCGAAGACATATTGTATGCCGTTTGACTGAATGAAACTGAACAAGTCATTAAAAAAATAACTGATAGAATAACTTTTAAGTTAACTATCCATTGTAAAATTAATTTCATATTTTAAAAGTTTGATTTGAACTACAAAAGTACAATCAAAGAAGATAAAAAGTCATTTCTTAATGTTATTAATTTATTAACAACTGGTTACAAAATATTCATATAACAGAAAACCTCCTCAATTACTTGAGGAGGTTTCTATTTATTTGTAGTTTATCAAACTATCTTTTGATAACTCGTAAGGTTTGTGTGTTTTCTCCTTGAGTTACAATTACATTGTAAACTCCTGATGGATATCCACTTCCAACCTCAAACGATGCAACATCAGAAACATTGATTTGTCTTTGTTCCACTTGTTTACCTATCATGTCATAAACACTCACTTTGATTACTTCTTCACTTGATGTGTTGACATCTAATTTGAAGTTCTCTGCAAATGGATTTGGATAAGCAACAGCTTTAAAGTCAACTATGTTTTTAGTAATAGTTTGCTCTTTTGCTAATCCTGGAACTGTTAATGAACATACTTT
>NZ_JAIXUB010000026.1 GCF_027484205.1 Flavobacterium sp. | reverse complement strand
TTGAATAATGCTTCTTTAAAACTAGTTCTACACATTCTAATTTAAATGTGTAATCATACTTAACTTTTCTTTCCATAAAAAATGCCCCAAATAGTGTCTAACTTTTTGGGGCATGTTCACTGAGGCTCTCGAAGTGACCATTTTTTTATTGTAATGGACGGCAGGAATAGGGTTTTGTGATAAATCCCGAACCATTCGTTCCTGAAATTAATTAGTAATATCAGTATCTTCTAGTTTTTTATCAATGATTTTATTGTTGTGTAATTGAACAGGTTTTTTGCTGCTTTTCTTCATTTTTAAGTTCAAGAATTCTACAAATAGTGAGAAGAAAATGGCAAAATATAGATACCCTTTTGGAATACTATGTACTTCTACGTCATTACCAAATTTGAAGTTTGCTAAATGTGAACCTTCTGCTAAAAGCATTACTCCAATTAAGATTAAGAAGGATAATCCAAGTATTTGTATGGTTGGATGCTCATTTACAAATTTAGAAACTGGTCCAGCAAAGGCAAGCATCACTACAATAGAAAGTACAATAGCAAGAATCATGATTTCGATAGCGCCAGCAGGTCCAAAACCTTTTGGTGGTTCAGCAGAACTTACTAAACCAATTGCTGTTAAAATACTATCGAAAGAGAAAACGATGTTTAATAATGCAATTTGAATGATTGCTGATGACAAACTGTTGCTTGCTTTTCCGTTTGTTGCTTCTTCTTCACCTTCTAATTTATGGTGAATTTCAGAAACTGATTTGTATAATAAAAATAAACCTCCACCAAAGATGATTAAACTTTGTCCTGATATTCCTCCTGAGAAAAATCCTAAGTCAAAATCAAAAAATGATTCTTTCAAACTCATTACCCATGTGATTCCGAAAAGTAAAATGATACGAAAAACCATGGCTAATAATAGTCCAATTCTTCTTGCTTTTGGTTGGTCTTCGGCTCTTAATTTTCCTGATACAATTGATAAAAACACGATGTTATCGATACCAAGAATGATTTCTAAAAAGGTTAAAGTTAAAAGTGCAATAAGTGCATCTGTGGTAAATAATACTTCCATTGGTTAGTATAAAAAATTAATGTTAAAGTGGTTTTACGGAATTAATCGATTTTTGTTACAGTTCCTTGTTGTTTTTTTGCTTCGCCAACAAAAGAATATTCAAAGATATAGGTTTTGTCTTTGGTACTCAAAATTTTCATGGATATTGCTTTTTTCTCTTGCATGTTTTTTGGGTGTAATTTTTGCAAAATAAATTCACAATCGTTAACCCATCGAACAGAAGCTGTGTCTGTTTTTCCGTTGAACGTTTCTATTTGAAGTTTTTCAGTTCTTTCAAAAGTTGAGGTTTGTTTTTTGCCATCAATTTCCTGTGAAAATTCAAATTTTCCGGTTTTAAAATCAGTACAATTACGTTCTTGTTTATCGCAAGAAATTAAAAACAGTAGAATTAAAATATTGGATATTGTTAGTTGTATGTTCAATTTCATTGGTGTTCTTTATTGTAGTTTCTTTAATTCATCGTCAGTAAAATGCTTTAATGTTCGCTCTCTAGAAAATTTATCAGCATTATAACTTGTTGATTTATTTTTAGGAATTGACAAACTTGTCCATTCACTATTTTTCAACATTTTTGCATAGAAAACAATTTGTCCAATGTGATATGGATAATGCGCTAATTGTCTGTTTATGGCATCTAATACAGATTGTCCTTCGTTTCTTATGTATATTATTTTTTCTAAATCGTCAGGTTTTAATTCATTTATTGCATTGAAAAAGCAAGCCCAACCGGCGTTCCAAGTTTGTAAAAGTGCTTCGCGGGTTGCTGTAGATTCTACAAATTCTGCGTCACGATTGCGCCATTCTTTTTCACCATCAGTAGTTAAAAAATCAGTCCATCGTGAAAGCATGTTTCCCGACATATGATTGACGATAGTACTTATAGAGTTGGTATCTTCATTTGTACAATAGAACAATTGACTTTCTTCCAATTGTTCCATGGCTTTTTCAGCAATGGTCTTGTAATAAAGCATTTGCTTTTTGACGCTTTCTAAATAGGAATTATTTATTGTCATTAAATAATGCGTTAGTCATTGTTTTTATTCCTTTAAAGGCTAAAAATACTGAAAGAATACAAATGGCACAACCTATTGTTAATACCAAATAATGCCAATTAGTATGTTTGTTCATAAAAGCATTATACATGACACTTGGTCCAATAAACATTAAGGGTAATGCACCAAATAAATATTTCACTCCTTTTGATAAAAGCTCTTTATTGGTTGCCATTTTAGAATTTTATTTGAATTCCAAATCCTTTTTGATTTGAAATCGCATTGAACTCGAAGTTGTCATTGAAACCTGTTTTCTTTACACCTTCGTTATATAATTCAATTCCTTGTCGCATTTTTTTATTTTTCCCAGATAAAATAGGAATAGAAACAACAATTAAACCAGCACCAATATAAGTTCCAGCGCCAGGATAATCTTCATCAGAAACTAATCCTTTTACTAAATCACCCACAGTGAAAGCAATTCCGAGTCCTAATAATAATGTTCCAGTAGATTCTTTACTTTTTCCTTTTTTGAATAATGCTAATGCTTGCGGATTTGTAGCTAATTTTTCTCTGGTTTCGCGACTTGAAATTTGTTGTCCGTCAACAAAATAACGTCCTCCTTTTATTTCAATTTCCTGAGAGAAAGAAACGGTTGAGAAGAGAATTACAATTAAAAAAAATAGTTTTTTCATAGTATAGTTTTTTGGTTTTTAGCTACTTTGTATTTGTAAACCATGGCAAAAATGAATCCTGCAATGGTATGTGTCATAATAATGTATAAAAATAGGAATATTTTTTTTAATCTATATTCATCGTGCAAGAATATCTTATAATTTGAATAAAAAATAATATAAAAATAAATTGCAATGAGTAAAGCATTGACAATCGTGTAAACAAGAATGTGTTTCCATTTTCTTAGTATAAAGACACTTACAATCCACAAAACGGGAATTAATAACAGAAGAAGATATAGAATATAAATTCCCATTATTTTTTGAAACCATCAACGGCTTTTCTAACGCTACCAAATTCTTTTAACAGTTGGCTTGCCTTTTCATAATCTACAGGAATTTCGCTCATAATCATTTTTACGCCTCTATCTACTAATTTGTCATTGCTCAATTGCATATCCACCATTTTGTTGCCTTTTACTTTTCCTAGTTGGATCATGGTTGCCGTTGAAATCATGTTTAATACTAATTTCTGTGCCGTTCCAGCTTTCATTCTTGAACTTCCGGTAACAAATTCGGGACCAACTACAACAACTATTGGGAAAGTAGTAGTTATTGCTAACGGACTTCCTTCATTGCAAGTAATGCAACCTGTGATTATATTATTTTCATTGCATTTTTTCAAACCTTCAATTACATAAGGTGTTGTTCCTGAAGCGGCAATTCCAATAACAACGTCGTTTTCTGAAATATTTTGTTCTTGCAAATCAATCCAAGCTTGTGTCGTATTATCTTCTGCATTTTCAACTGCTTTTCTAATAGCTTTATCGCCACCAGCAATAATTCCGTTAACCAAATCAAATGGAACACCAAATGTTGGAGGACATTCTGAAGCATCAACAATTCCTAATCGTCCAGAAGTTCCTGCGCCAATGTAAAATAGTCTTCCGCCAAGTTTCATTTTTTCAACTACTTTAGTAACTAAAGTTTCAATTTGTGGCAACGCTTTTTCAACTGCTAGCGGAACGGTTTTGTCTTCGTTATTGATATTAGACAACAATTCTGAAACAGACATTTTTTCTAAATGTTCGTATTTGGAAGATTGTTCGGTGGTTTTAGTGAAGTTCATTTTCTTGCTCGCAAAGGCGCAAAGGCGCAAAGATTAATAAAATTTCTTTTGTCAAATGTAAAAATAAAACTTTGGAATTACATAAAATAAGCCAAAACAATCCCCAAAACAATTACAGATAATTTTGCCAAATTGAATTTGTGTCCTTCGCTACTTTCAAAAATTATGGTTGAGGAAATGTGAAATAAAATACCAATAACAATTCCTGATATTTGTGTATAATAGTTTGTCAAAAACGAAAGATTTTCGGCTACAAAAGTTCCCAAAGGTGTCATAAAGGCAAAGACCAACATGAAAAACAAAATGGCTTTTTTATCCAATTGTGCATTACTGAAAAAGGTTGTCAAAATAATCGCAATTGGAAAATGATGAATCGCAATTCCGTAGGCCAAATGGTTGTGATTGCTAATAGGCATTCCTTCTAAAAGGGCATGTAAACACAAACTGAAAAATAATAACCACGGAATATGAAGCATTTTGTCATGTCCATGAACATGACCGTGTTCGGCACCTTTTGAAAAATATTCTAAAATAATTTGGAACACAATTCCTATCATAATAAAGATTCCAATAGTAGCTTGACCATGTTCGTGTCCTTCATGACTATGTAAATTAGCTTCATAAACTTCAGGAAGCAAATGCATTACGGTTAATGAAAGTAAAAATGCACCACTAAAAGCTAAAAGTAATTTTAAGTTTTTCTTGCTTTTAGGTTTCAAAAATAAAGCAACAATGTAACCTAAAATTACGGCTAATAAAGGTAAAATGTAAATTGGATAATTCATCAATGAAGTTTATGTTCAATATCTATTCTCTATATTCTTTTTTTGTCATCCTGTCCCGAAACTTCAGGAGTCGAAGGACTTACTTAAAAATCATAATTAATCGTTCACTTGTATTCTTGTGAAATTTTTTCAATTTATAATCTCCAAAAGTATCTAAAAGATAAATTCCAGCTTCATCCATCATGTTTTGAAAATCTTCTAAAGCCAATGCTTTTACTTTTTCTGTATAATGATATTTTTTGTTATTGTCTTCAAAATCAATTTCTTTGATGATATGATTATCGGCAACATATCTTTTAATATGAAAATCAATTCCGTCAACAGTTTTAATTTCCTCAGGAACTAAATTTGGAATTACCTGATGTACATTCATGAAATCAATCACAGCAAATCCATATTCGGTAAGACTTTCTTTAATAGCAATTAATGTTTTAAGATTGTCTTCATCGTTTTCAAAATAACCAAAACTTGTAAACAAATTAAAGATAGCATCAAATTTATCTTCAAATGTTTCTCGCATGTCGTGCACTTTGAAATGCAGCGTTGCATTCTCGTTTTTATTGGCTTCAGCGATGCTGTTTTCTGATAAATCGGCACCAAGAACATCATAACCTAATTGATTTAAATAAATCGAATGACGTCCTTTTCCACAAGCTAAATCTAAAACTTTTGCTTTTTCAGGTAAGTTTAAATAATGTGTCAAATTATCCATGAAAATCTGTGCTTCACGGTAATTTCTATCTTTATAAAGAATATGATAGTATGGTGTATCAAACCAAGAAGCGAACCAAGAAGATTGCTGATTGTTGATTTGAGAATGTTGATTTGAGATTTCTGACATTAATTCTTGTTCATAAAATTCCTAGCGTGCAAATTTAGTGTATTTTTGCAGAAGTTATTCCACATTTGGAATTTAGTTAATTATTGAAATTGTAATTGTCCCGACAATTAGGAATTGCAATTGACATTGATATTGAAAATGGAAAATTTTAAAATGATTGCCAAAACCTTTTTTGGTTTTGAAGAAATATTAGCTCAAGAATTACGTGTTTTAGGTGCACAAGATGTTGAAATTGGTACCAGAATGGTTAGCTTTAAAGGTGATAAAGGTTTTATGTATAAAGCCAATTTATCATTGCGAACGGCGCTGAAAATATTAAAACCCATTTATTATTTCAGAGCAAAAACGGATGCTTTATTATACAAAGGAATTCAAGGAATCGATTGGAGTTCGTATTTGAATGCCAATCAAACTTTTGTAATTGATACCACAATTCATTCTGATTTTTTCAAACATTCCCAATTTGTTTCACAGAAAGCAAAAGACGCTATTGTAGATCAATTTCGTGAAAAAACTGGAGTTCGACCAAGTATTGACAAAGAGTTTCCTGATTTAAGAATCAATATTCACATTGATAAAGACCAAGTTTCGGTTGCTTTAGATACTTCAGGAAATTCGTTGCATCAAAGAGGTTACAGAACGGCAACGAATATTGCACCAATAAACGAAGTTCTTGCAGCAGGAATGTTATTGCTATCTGGTTGGGAAGGAAAAACCGATTTTCTTGATCCAATGTGTGGTTCAGGAACAATATTAATTGAAGCAGGAATGATTGCTTGTAATATTCCAGCAAATATCAACAGAAAAGAGTTTGCTTTCGAAAAATGGAACGATTGGGACAACGATTTATTTGATAATATTATTGACGCTTTAATGAAACGAACTCGTGAATTTCATTACACTATAAAAGGTTATGATAAAGCGCCAAGTGCTGTTCATAAAGCAATCGATAATGTCAAAAATGCCAATCTTGATGATTACATAATTATAGAGCAACAAAATTTCTTTGATACTAAAAAAGAAACTTCTGGACCATTACAAATGGTTTTCAATCCACCTTATGGCGAACGTTTAGATATTGATTTAGAACGTTTTTATAGAGAAATGGGCGATACCATGAAACAAAACTATCCTGGAACTCATGCTTGGTTTATCACGGCAAATCTTGAAGCATTGAAATACGTTGGATTAAAACCTTCAAGAAAAATCAAACTCTTCAACGGAAGTTTAGAAGCACGATTGGTAAAATATGAAATGTATGAAGGAAGTAAAAGGACAAAATTTGCTTCGCCTGTTCGCCATGACGGCTCGGGTCAGGTTTCAGAAGAAAGTTAGCAGGTTTCAGATTACAACTTTACATTATACATTTTTACAAAAATACAATATACAATTTTTCAATGAGTAAAAAAACAAAATCATTTATATACAACATGCTAAGTTTTGCAGCGTTCTTTTTGCCGTTGCAAGTTGCTGTTTCAGCATTTACAAATCTAAAAGGAATGTGGGTTTTAGTTGTTGCTTTTATAATTGCAACCATTTTAGCTCCAAAATTTCAAGCCATCAGAACTAAAGAAGGAGAAAAATTGTTCATGAAAGTTATTTTCGTAAAAGGAGTGAAGGAGATAAATTAATTACTTCTTCTTTTTTTCCTTCTTTTCTTTAGCTTTTACAGTCGATTTATACAATGGTAAAAAGTAGGAAACCGTATAATTAAATCCTACACCAAAATCACCATCATAAGTTCTATTAAAACCTGGAATGTAAAGATTATCAAAATTATTTGGTTTTTTATTTGAAAACAAACGATTGACTCTCAAGCTAAAACCTACATAAACATTATTAAAAACCTCTGCTTTTACACCAGCAACAACTTCCATCCATTGAGCAGTTAATCCATTGAATTCTTCACCCGAAACAATTTCTGGAGCTTCATCAAAATATTGATTTGGATTATAAACTTCATAACTATTCAACGTTTGGCTAAATGAACTAAAACCATAACGTAAACCAACGTAAATCATGTTTTCCATTCCAAGCCAATTTTCATAAGCATTGTAGTCAAAACCTGCTTTTATGTACGTTCCGTTTGTTGTAAAATTCAATTGTGTATCGTCAACTGTTTTCTTTTCGTTTCCAATTTCGGCAGCAATATAGTGTTTACGCGTCAGTCGATAATCTCCAACTAATTCCAATCCACGGTAATCTTTATCATAGAAAGAACGCGTCAATTTGAACAAATCTGCTCCAAATCGAATACCATAACGTTCTGTTTTTGGCTTAACAGTATCTGTTTTTGCGACTTCTTGAGCCATTCCCGAAAATGAAATCAGGACTAGTAAAAAACTAAAAGTATATTTTAACATGAACTTCATTTTCGTTGTCAATTGTAGTTGTTTCTATATCAATATCTTTAATCCATTGGTTAGCAACCGAAACCGCATCCGATGCTACAAATGGATTAGTACTTGCTAATTCAAAAACTGTTTTATAACCACATGCTCTTGAAACATAAATATCCTCACGTGAGTAATTAATTTCAATCAAATCTTCATTTGCAAAAGTGGTATCCGTGCTGTTGATAGTAAATGAATATTTAGTTTGGTCAGCAGTAATTCGCAACGGAATTGAAAGTTTATTTCCAGTGAAAACAATTAAAGAATCTGTTTCGCCATCGGCAATAACTTTCATATTACTAACACTTCGTAATTCTGTTCTATCGTCGTTATTATAAAACTCAATAACTAATTTCGATGTTGTGTCTTCTGCACAAATATCATCCTTCTCACAACTTAAAAGTGAAAACAGAACCAATAATAAAAATATCTTTTTCATAAATTTTAATTTCAAAAAATCAACAGAATAAAAATCACTTCCAACTTCCATCTACTAACTTCCAACTATTTTAATTCCAAAAGTACAACATTTTCCACGTGATGCGTTTGCGGAAACATATCAACAGGTCGCACACGTGTCACTTTATACATTTCATCCATCAAAGCCAAATCTCTTGCTTGTGTAGCCGAGTTACAACTCACGTAAACAATTTTCGGAGCACCAGTTTTTAATAACATTTCTACAACGTCTTTGTGCATTCCGTCTCTTGGTGGATCGGTGATGATAACATCTGGTTTGCCGTGTTGCGCTATAAAATCGTCATTGAAAACGTTTTTCATGTCGCCAACATAAAACTCACAATTGGTAATTTCGTTGCGTTTGGCATTTTCTTTAGCATCAGCAATCGCTTCTGGAACGGCTTCTACACCAATTACTTTTTTTGCTTTTTTAGAAACAAACTGCGCAATAGTTCCTGTTCCTGTGTACAAATCATAAACGACTTCATTTCCAGATAATTCTGCAAAATCTCTTGTTATTTTGTATAATTCATACGCTTGGTCCGAATTGGTTTGGTAGAATGATTTAGCGTTGATACTAAATTTCAAACCTTCCATTTCTTCTAAAATGTAATCTCTACCTTTATATAGTTTAATATCTTGGTCGTAAAGTGTGTCGTTAGCTTTGCTATTGATTACATATTGTAACGAAGTAATTTGTGGGAATTTCTCATGAATAAAATCCATCATCAACTCACGATTGGCTTTGTCGTCTTCAAAAAACTGAATCAAAACCATAATCTCGCCAGTCGAAGCGGTTCTAATCATTAAAGTACGCAACAAACCTTCATGATTTCTCGCATTGAAGAACGTCATTCCGTTTTTATCGGCAAATTCTTTTATTGAATTTCTAATATCATTGGATGGATCTTCTTGCAACCAGCATTTTTCAATGTCTAAAATTTTGTCCCACATTTTCGGAACGTGAAAACCTAAAGCGTTTTTCTTGCTCAAATTTTCCTCACTCGATTGAATCTGACTTTCGGTCAACCAACGCGTATCCGAAAATCCGAATTCCATTTTGTTTCTGTAGAACAATTGTTTTTCTGAACCTAAAATAGGTTCAAACTCAGGTAAATCGATTTTACCAATGCGTTTTAGGTTATTGAAGACTTCATTATTTTTGTAAAACAATTGTTGTTCATACTTCATGTTTTGCCATTTGCAACCGCCACAAGCACCAAAATGTTCACAAACTGGTTCTATACGATGCTCAGAAAATGAGTGAAATTTTATCGCTTTTCCTTCAAAATACGATTTACGTTTCTTGAATGTTTGCACATCCACCACATCGCCAGGCACAACGTTAGGTATAAATATTACTTGTCCTTCAGGAGCTTTTGCTACCGAAACACCTTTGGCACCAGCATCAAGCACGGTAACGTTTTCAAATATAATTCTGTCTGTCTTCTTTTTTCCCATGAGGCAAAAATAATGTATTGGTTTGTTTTTTGGATTGGGTTTGGGAAAAATTTTGCAAAATGCGAAAAACCGTAATCGCTACAAGTTTTAATTTTATAAATTTGAGGAAAATAGAAAGGATATGATTTTTAAATTATTAGCGATTAACAAAATCCCGTTAGGGATAAAATTTCGGTAGAAAAATATTATTCATCGCAAGCAAAAAAATAAAAGAACATCAATAAAAGGATTTTTATAGTTTAGCCATTCCTCAAATCCCGTTAGGGATTAAATTTCGGTAGAAAAATATAATTCAATAACACACAAAGTCCCGTAGGGACGATATTAAATATGGCAAATACCTACACACAAATACATGTTCAATTTGTTTTTGCAGTAAAATTCCGTAACGGACTAATTCATGCTTCTTTCAAAGAGGAATTATATCAATATATTTCAGGTATTATTAAAGCAAACAATCATAAATTATTAGCCATTAATGGAATGCCCGATCATTTGCATATTTTTACAGGAATGCGACCAACACAATCAATTTCTGATTTATTGCAAGATATTAAAGGCAGTTCTTCCAAATGGATAAATGAAAAGAAATTTTTAAAAGTTAAATTTGAATGGCAAGAAGGATATGGAGCTTTCTCTTATTCTAAATCACATGTTAATAATGTTATTGAATACATTCAAAATCAAGAGAATCATCATAAGAAAGAATCATTTAACGAAGAATATTTGAAATTTTTAAAAGTCTTTGAAATAGATTATGATGAACGTTATGTTTTTAAAGAGCCAATCTAAATATCATCCCTACGGGATTTTTTTTCTAGGAAGTTACTTTTTTACCCAAATTTTATCCCTACGGGATTCTAAAAACATTTTATAGATTAACTATGTTCATTTCATTGGGTATAGAAAAATATAAATATCAAAATGAAGTCTACACTTTCCTAAAGAAATTTAGGGTATGCGTAAAAAAAAATACTAGCATTTACAAAATGAAAGTTAACGTGTACGGAAGGAAAGTTAGCACCAGCGGAAAGAAAGCCAACGTATGCGGAAAGAAAATAAGTATACAAGGAATGAGAACTAATGTTTGCGGAAGGAAAATAAGTACCTATGGAAAGAAAACTAACGTATGCGGAAAGACAATAATTGCCTACGGAAAGAAAATTAAAATATGCGGAAGAAAAATAAGTGCCTACGGAAAGAAAACTAACGTATGTAGAATGTTGTTTAGTAGCTTTAACACAATAATCCTTCACCACATTTTAGAAACAGTATCTTTATAGTTATCTTTACACCATGAAACACCTAGCATTACTTCGCGGCATTAACGTCTCAGGACACAACATGATAAAAATGGAAGCGCTCAAAACTACGTTAGAAGCCATTGGGTTTACTAATGTGGTTACGTATATTCAAAGTGGTAATGTGTTTGTTGAAACTGAGGAGGAAAGCGGTTTTGGAGTGGGTTTCAAAATCAAACAAGAAATCTTCAAAACATTTGGTCACGAAGTTCCAGTGATTGTAATTGGTAAAAATGATTTGGAGTTGTGTTTTAAAAACAATCCTTTTTTGAAACAAAAAGACGTTGATATTAAAAAGTTGTACGTAGCTTTTATTTCCAAAGAATTGTCAAGTTCAGCCATAAACGAATTAAAAATCAGCCAATTCAAACCCGATGAAGCTGTAATCGATGGCAACAGAATTTTCATAAAATACGATATCGGCGCAGGAAAAACACGTTTAGACCAAAAATACATCGAGAAAAAACTAAACGTCACAGCAACCATTAGAAATTGGAACACCGTTACAAAGTTGTTGGAAATGTATGAAGGAGATGTTTAAAAGTTGTTTTAGCAAATTATTAATTTGCATAACTATGAAATCTATGTAAAGCGAAGCAACTTTATTCACAATCCAAATCCTATGATTCTATGTGGTTAAAAAAAATGAAATAACAAGAAATTAGAATACAGTTACAAAGTTGTTGAAAATGTATGAAGGAGAAGTTTAAAAATTTAAGGGTTTAAGAGTTTAAAAGTTGTTTTGGCAAACTATTGATTTGCATAACTATGGAATCTATGTAAAGCGAAGCAACTTTATTCACAATCCAAATCCTATGATTCTATGTGGTTAAAAATGTATAATATGTTTAAAGTAAAAACCTATAATCATATTAGAAATAACAATAATTATATAACATACAAGTCGGTATGATTTTCTAATTTTGAAGAAATTTTAAAAGAAAATATCATGAAAAGAAATGCAACAGCCCAATGGCAAGGTTCAGTAAAAGAAGGAAAAGGTACGCTTACTACACAAAGTACAACATTAAATAATACACAATATTCATTCAATTCACGTTTTGAAGATGGCATTGGAACGAATCCAGAAGAGTTAGTTGCTGCGGCACATGCTGGTTGCTTTACCATGCAATTGTCAGCATTTTTAACAGAAGAAGGTTTTACTGTAGAAAATCTTCAAACAAAATGTGATATTAATTTAGTGACAGGTACAATTGTAAGTTCGCATTTAACAGTAGAAGCAAAAATTCCAGGAATTTCTAATGAAGATTTTCAAGCATTAGTTACTAAAGCAGAGAAAAATTGTCCAATTTCGAAGTTGTTCAACACAGAAATTACATCAACAGCTACTTTAGTTTAATTGATTTAAAAAATTAATAGAAACCTCATTTCTTTATTGAAGTGAGGTTTTTTGTTTTTAAAATAGCGTAAATTAGCAAGAAATTAAATAGCGATACTCATCGGAACGCTAAAATAAATCGTACATTTATGAAAGATAAACCAACATTTACTAGCGCCATTTCAGGATTAGAATTTCCAGAGAAAGACAAAGTTTCTGGCAAGACGATTCGTTTTGCGATTTTAAATTTAATTAGAGAAGAACATCCCGATTTTGATGCAAATCAATTTATCGCTGATAGCGAACTGAATATTTATCGTGAAAAATACATTTCTAAATTTTTACAAACCGAAGTAGGTGAATTATCGGATTTGCATAAAAAAGTGATCAAATCTTTAGGAAGTGATAAGTCAATAGTTAAAAAAGTAGAAGACGAAATTGATAATCGAACTTTCGGACAAGTTGTAGCAGATAAAGTGGCCGATTTTGGGGGAAGTTGGACGTTTATTATTTCGTTTTTTATCTTTATTATGATTTGGATTGCATCCAATGTTTACTTATTGATGAACAAAGGATTCGATCCTTATCCGTTTATTTTGTTGAATTTGATTTTGTCCTGTTTGGCAGCACTACAAGCTCCAGTAATCATGATGAGTCAAAACCGTCAGGAAGAGAAAGACCGAGAACGTGCCAAAAAAGATTACATGATCAATTTAAAATCAGAGCTCGAAATTAGAATGTTAGACGAAAAACTAGACCATTTAATTATGCACCAACAACAAGAATTGATAGAAATTCAAAAAGTGCAAATCGAAATGATGAATGATATTTTAGAAAAGATAAAAAAATAGTTTGATGTTGTTTAAAATTGTTTAATTTACTTTAAAGTTGTTCGTGAGTTGGAAGTAACAATATTAAACTCCTAAACATCAAAACTTTTAAACTAAAATTTTACCTTTGTAAAAATTATGGATGATTTCTCTCCACAAGAAGGAATTGATATTTTACAATAGCCCATAACGATTCCGATGCTTCGGAATGGGTAAAAAATTAAAAATTATGTCAGTTTTAGAAAAAATCAGCTCTGAAGAAATTATTTCGTTAGAAAATAAATACGGAGCACACAATTATCATCCGCTACCAGTGGTTTTGAGTAGAGGTGAAGGTGTTTATGTTTGGGATGTTGAAGGAAAAAAGTATTACGATTTTCTTTCGGCTTATTCTGCAGTAAATCAAGGACATTGTCATCCGAAAATTATTGGCGCAATGGTGCAACAAGCACAAACGTTAACATTAACTTCTCGTGCTTTTTACAACGATAAACTGGGAGTTTACGAAGAATACATCACAAAATACTTCGGATTTGATAAAGTACTTCCAATGAATACAGGTGCTGAAGCAGTAGAAACAGCTTTGAAACTTTGTAGAAAATGGGCGTATGAGAAGAAAGGAATTCATGAAAACGAAGCACAAATTATTGTTTGTGACGGAAATTTCCACGGAAGAACTACGACTATCATTTCGTTTTCAAATGATGAAAATGCAAGAAAGAATTTCGGACCTTATACAGCAGGATTTATCAAAATTCCTTACGATGACATCGAAGCTTTAGAAAACGCGCTTAAATCGTCTAAAAACATCGCAGGTTTTCTTGTAGAACCTATTCAAGGTGAAGCCGGAGTTTATAATCCAGCAGAAGATTATTTGGCGAAAGCTAAAGCGCTTTGTGCTGCTAACAATGTTTTGTTTATTGCTGATGAGGTTCAAACCGGAATTGCAAGAACAGGTTCGATATTGGCAGTTTGTGGAAATTGTACTTGCGAAAACGCCTGCGAAAAACAAGCGACTTATGTTGCTCCAGATATTTTAATTCTTGGTAAAGCACTTTCTGGTGGCGCTTATCCAGTTTCGGCGGTTTTGGCTAATGACCACATTATGAATGTAATCAAACCTGGTCAACACGGTTCTACTTTTGGTGGAAACCCTATTGCTGGCGCAGTTGCTATTGCAGCTTTAGAAGTGGTTAATGATGAAAATTTATCTCAAAATGCACGTCGTTTAGGAAAAATCTTCAGAGAAAAAATAGGTGAGTTTGTAAAAACATCAAATATTGCAACGTTAGTGCGTGGAAAAGGATTGTTGAATGCCATTGTAATCAATGATACTGAAGAAAGTGATACGGCTTGGAATATTTGTATGACATTACGCGATAACGGATTATTGGCTAAGCCAACTCACGGAAATATCATTCGTTTTGCTCCACCATTAGTAATGAATGAAGAACAATTATTAGATTGTATATCGATTATTATCAGTACATTAAAACAATTTGAGAAGTAAATTTTTAACCAACCAATAAACAAAAACAATTATTTTTTTATGGAAAACCAAAACAATTTACATTTAAACGAACAAGCAGTTGGAGCTTTGAGAGAAAGTGCCAAATGGTCCTACTTTTTATCCATTTTAGGATTTATTGGAGTAGGATTTTTGGTTATTGCAGCATTTTTTATTGGTACGATAATGTCACTGACACCAAATAATCCATATGGACAAGGTGGTCCTTTAGAAATGATGAAAGGATTCTTATCATTTTTTTACATCATTATTGCTCTACTTTATTTCTTTCCGATTTTGTATTTATATCGTTATGCAAGTGGAATGAAACAAGGTTTGTTGATGTCAAATAGCGATACAGTTTCTAATGCATTGGTTAATTTAAAATCACACCATAAATTTCTTGGAATAACAGCAATTGTGGTAATCTCTTTATATTTTTTAATCTTTATTGTAGCCATTATTGCAGGTGTTGCTTTTGCCGGAAGTGCAGCAATGTAATTTAGATATGCTAAATAAAAAAAAACCGTCTCGTTTTAAACAAGACGGTTTTTTTATGAATGATTGATGATTATTACATTCCTTGTAATTGTTTTATTTTTTCTTGCATTAGAGCAGGATCTTGTAAAGCGTCTAATCCGAAATAAGATATAATCCATATGAAATAAACTAAAGAAACTACATTAATTACTACACCAATAATAGCTAAAATTCTACCAACATTTAGATTTTGGTAGTTACTAAATTTCTCAGGTGATGCTTTGTATAATTCCATATCTTTTTTTGCTAATACAAGCGCAATTATGCCAAGTATTAATCCAACGAGTCCATAACAACAACAGGTTAAAATTGAAACAATTCCAAGAACGAGTACCGCAGTAGCATTAGGTAATTTTTGATTTTCCATTTTTTAGTTTTTATTGATTAGTATATAAATTTCATTTTGTAAACATATGAGATAATCATAACCATTGCATTTATCAAAGCTAATGTTATAACAATTTTTTGATAATTTCTTTTTTTGTCAAAAATAAAAAGTAAAATCGACAGACCAAGAAGTAGTGTTGTATAAATAGCAGGAAACATTTTAAATGCTTCGCTAAAGTTTCCTTGAAGTAATAAATTTAATGAGCGCTGTGTACCGCATCCGATACAATCTATTCCGAAAGTTTGCTTAAACATACAAGGTAACATATGTTCTTCCATTTTTTATTTTTTTACTCTTACAAGTTTACAAATATTTTTTAAAATAACGATAACTGATTTTAGTTTTCTACTTTTGAAATCTTAAAAAAGAAGTATGAGAAAATTATTTTATCTTTTAATAATGATAGCTTTTGTAGTTGCATTTTATAATCAGCGTCAAGAAAAACCTAATGTAATTATTACTGTAATTGCAGTTGTAATTTTTATGTTTGGAATGATGAAATTGAGTTCAAAAATAGATAGTAAAAATAAAGGAAATGATGAGCAATAAATTTGAAATAGGAGATAGGGTTTCGGTTTTAGATGATGCGATTGATGGAGTAGTGGTGAAGGTCGAAAAAGACAATATTACCATCGAAACTACGGACAAATTTTTGATGACATTTTTTGTCAATGAATTGATTAAAACTAACATTACCAATAATTTAGATTACTTTAATAAAAGTGATAGTTTATCTAAAAAAGAAATGGATTTAAAACCAACAAGAAAGCAAATTGAACTCCAAAAAAAGCTTGAAAAAGTAGAAAGAGGTGTTCCAGAATTTGATTTGCATATTGAAAAATTAGTTAAAAATAAGAACGGTTTATCTAATTTTGATATCCTAACTTTGCAGATGGAAACTGCAAAAAGACATGTAGATTTTGCTATAAAAAATCGCATTCCTAAGATCGTTTTTATACATGGTGTTGGTGAAGGAATTCTAAAAGCGGAACTTGATTTTATGCTTAAACGATATGAAAATATTTCGTTTCAAGATGCCAATTATCAAAAATATGGTTTGGGTGCAACCGAAGTTTATTTTAAACAAAACCCAAAATAATTCATGAAATTAGTCCAAAAAAAATCCTGTTTTACGTTTTTGTAAAACAGGATTTTTATTAAATCTTACTCTGTAATTTTCTATTTTTTAAAAAACTGAATCGTTATTTTAGTTAATAAACGTTCCATAAATGTAATCATCACCAAGATAAAATTCGGCATTTCCTCTCTTTAAGGTTACTTTTTTCAAGTGAATGGTATATTCAATATTTGGTGTTACTTCGGTTGCAATTACTTCAATTTCGCCACTTACACCACTAACTCCATCAACTGCATTCCACTCTTCAGATAATACTGGAGTTGTTGGAAATGGAGAAGTGCAAAAATAACTTGCAGATAAAGCTGTTTCAAATAACTTATATGTTACTTTATTTGTAGCGCTGATTGGCTTAATATTTGGGCTTAAAGTTCCTGTGAAAAATGAAGAATCTAAGTTTAAAACTAAAGATTCTTTTCCGCTAAAATTGTAGACTTCATTGCTTGAGTCACATTTTAGGGCATTAGCAACATTGAATGCAAACGGTAAAGAAGAATTTATGATTCTATCACCAAATACGTATGTTTCATACAATTGTTCAACACCATTAGGCTTTAAAAAAGTCACATTTTTAAATTCAATATAATAGGTATAACCAGTAATTTTAGTTGCATTTCCAGCTGTTGAGGTTGTATTTGGAACTACATTTGCTGTAGTAGTAATTTCAATGGTTCCAGATGTTGCAACCCATTCTTCAATTACACTAGGAGTTGAAAGTGGAATAGTTGCACAAATATTTCCTGTAGCAACTTCACCAGAATAGGCACGATAAATTACTCTATTTGTTGTATTGTTAATTGTAATAACTGTTGGATCTCCTTCATCTGAAACTTCATTGGTGAAAAAGTTTTCAGAGTTTTCGATTTGAATTAGTAAAGCTTCGTTGTCTTTGATTTTGTATAAAATATCGTTTTGATCGCAATAAGAAGCGGTTACATCTTCAAAATTGATATCTTCAATAGTAATATCACCATCGTCACAACCATTTAAAGTTAGCATTAAGGCAAATAATCCAATTATTTTTTTCATTTTTATAATATTTTAAGCAAAAATAGAAATTTTACGTATTAATTATTCTATTTATATTTTAATTAACGAAGAGTTTTATCTTTGTAGCATGAATAAGATATATTTAGATAACGCCGCAACAACTCCACTTCGTCAGGAAGTTATCGACGAAATGATGCTTGTTTTAAAAGAAAACTTTGGAAATCCATCATCAACACATAGTTTTGGTAGAAGTGCTAAAACCGTTTTAGAAACCTCTAGAAAATCAATCGCTAAACGAATTGGCGCCAATGCTCAAGAAATTATTTTTACTTCATCAGCTACAGAAGCGACGAATTGGATTTTAAAAAATGCCGTTTCAGAATTAAAAGTGGAACGAATTATTACAAGTAAAGTAGAACATCATGCTACTCTTTATACAGTTAAAAATCTTCAAAAAGAATATGGAATTGAAGTTGATTTTGTATCAATTTTAGAATGTGGTTCAGTAGATGTTACACATTTAGTTGACTTACTCTCTAAAGGTGGAAAAACTTTAGTGACTTTAATGCATGTAAACAATGAAATTGGGTCGGTTTTAGATATTGAAAAAGTAGGGCGAATTTGTCATCAACATCACGCCTTATTTCATTGTGATACAGTTCAATCTATAGGAAAAACGGAAATTAATTTACAAGAACTTCCAGTTGATTTTATTGTAGCAAGTGCACATAAATTTCATGGGCCAAAAGGAGCAGGATTTGCATATGTAAAAAAAGGAATCATTATGCAGCCGATGTTTTATGGTGGCGAACAAGAAAAAGGTCTTCGTGCTGGTACAGAAGCAGTGCATCAAATTGCAGGAATGGCAAAAGCATTGGAGTTGTCTTATGACTTTTTAACCTCAGAACGTTCTTGTATTTCTGATTTAAAAGAATATTGCCAAAAACAATTAGTAGCTAATTTTCCTGATATTAAAATTAACGGGAAAGATACTTTCTATAATATTTTGAATGTTTTATTACCATTTTCAGAAGATAAAACTGCTATGATTTTATTCAATTTAGATATGAAAGGAATCGCTGTTTCAAGAGGAAGTGCTTGCCAAAGCGGAAGCGTAAAACCTTCACACGTTTTAGCAGAAATTCTAACAGAAGATGATATTAACAAACCTAGTTTAAGAATTTCTTTCAGTCATTATAATACTAAAGAAGATATTGATAGCTTGATTGATGGTTTGAAAGGAATTTAGTTATCAGTATTTAGTGTTCAGTTACCAGTTTACAGATAATAGTGTTTTAGATAGCAGTTTGTCACACTGAGCGCAGTCGAAGTGCCTTAATAAATTATAAAAGAATACAAAATGAAACTAAACCCTAAAAACGGAATTGATCTACTTCTTTTCGGAATGAAACAAAAGGATGTTATTACTCTTTATGGTTCACCAGATAAGCAATTTGAAGATGAAGATAAGAATATAATTTTCTTATACAATCAACACAAATTCCGATTGACTTTTTACGAAGATGAAGATTTTAAATTGGGTTACATTATTTCTTCCAATCCAAATTTAACTTTGTTAGAACATTCAATTATTGGTAAAAATGTAAAAGAAATAAAAACAATATTACCTTTCAAATCGTGGGAAGAAGAGAGTTTCGACTCAACAGAAAATCATTTTAATGAAAGTAATTGGCTAACATTGCAATCAGAATTTGATGAAATCATCCGAGTAGAAATAGGAGCAATCATCAACAATAATGATGAGTTTGAATGGAAGTTTAAAAAATAAAGCATAAAAAAAATCCCAATTTCAATAAGTGAAAATTGGGATTTGTTTTTTTATTGTTGATTGATTTTGATTAGTTCAACTTCAAAAATTAAATCAGCATTTGGAGGAATAACACCGCCAGCACCTCTTTCGCCATAAGCTAATTTTGAAGGAATTAAGAATTTATATTTTGAACCTTCTGTCATTAATTGAACACCTTCAGTCCAACCAGGAATTACTTGGTTTAAACCAAAATCAATTGGTTGACCTCTTTGAACACTGCTGTCAAAAACTTTTCCATCAAGCAAACTTCCTGTGTAATGAACTTTTACATTGCTTGTAGCTACTGGTTTTGCTCCGCTACCTTCTTTTAAAACGACATATTTTAAACCAGTTGCAGTTGTTGTAGCTTTTTCAAATTCTTTTAACGCTAAGGCATTTGCAGCGGCTTTTGCAGCAGCTTCTTTTTGTTCTTCTATAGCTTTATTTGTAAAGTAATCTGCAAAAACTTTTACAGCATCAAATTTTTTAGCTTCAGCACCTTTTCTAGTGATAGTAATAGCATTAATTTCGTCATTTTGCTCAATTGCATTTACAACTTCCATTCCTGTTACTACAATTCCAAAAACAGTGTGTTTTCCGTCTAACCAAGGTGTTTCTTTATGAGTAATAAAAAATTGAGAACCATTAGTTTTTGGACCTGAATTTGCCATCGACAATATTCCACCTTTATGATGCTTTAAGTCAGTGATTTCATCTTTAAAAGCATAACCTGGACCACCAGAACCATTTCCATCAGGATCACCACCTTGAATCATAAAATCCTTAATAACTCTATGAAATTTTAATCCATTATAGAATTTTTTTCCTTTATATTTTTCAGCAACTTGAGGATTTGTTCCTTCTGCGAGCGAAATAAAATTAGCTACAGTTACAGGTGTTTTTTTATACTCTAATTGAATAAGAATTTTTCCTTTATTTGTTTCAACTTCTGCAAAAATCCCTTCATTTGAATTTACAACTGGTAATAAGGATAAAGTTGGTTTTGCCTCTGCAACAGACGATGTTCCTGCAACTTTAGTTTTGACAGGCGATTTTGATTTAGTTGTTTTCTTAGTTTGAGCATTTGCAATGGTTAAACCCAAGAATAGCAAACATAAAAATTTTAATTTCATTTGTTATAATTTTAGTTTTGATTAATAATTTATTTTTTTTCAAACATTTCTAATTCAAATATAATATTAGCATTTGGCGGGATAACATTACCTGCGCCATTTTCACCATAAGCAAGATTTGATGGAATGAAAAATACTGCTTTATCACCAATATTCATTTTTGATAATCCTTCTTCAAATCCAGGAATCATGCCACCTTTTGAACCTGCTTTGAAGGGCATTTTAGCATATCCATTTTGCATTTCTCTTTGTTCGTTATATTTTCCAAATGCTTTTGCAACTGATACAACGTTTGTGTCAAACAGCGTGCCATCTTCTAAAAATCCTGCGTAATTTAAAAAAACATCAGTACCATTTGCAGGTTTTTTTCCACTTCCTTTTGATGTAATTTTAAAAATTAATCCTGTAGGAGATTTTGTTGCACTAGCTTTTGTGTCAGCAAAGAAAGCTAATTTATCTGCAATAACCTGCTGAAATTGTTCATTGAATTTTTTTTGAGCTTCGGCATCAATGGCAGCTTGTTTCTTTTGTTTTTCAGATTCCACTTTGAAGTAATCACTAAAAACTTTTACTGCATCAAACTTTTTCACATCTTCTCCTTTACGGATGATTTTTATCGAATTGATAGCATCGTCTTGCGCAATAGCATTGACAACTTCCATTCCGTTTTCAATTACTTTTCCAAAAATAGTATGCAAACCATTTAACCATGGCGTTTCCTTGTGCGTGATAAAAAACTGACTGCTATTTGTTCCAGGTCCAGAATTTGCCATAGCTAATAATCCACCTTTGTCAAATTTTAAATCGGTAATTTCATCTTTAAATTTATAGCCACAATCGCCTGAACCGTTTCCAAGTGGATCACCACCTTGAATCATAAAATCAGCGATAACTCTGTGAAATTTTAATCCGTCAAAAAAGGGCTTGTTTTTTAAATTTTCCGTAACAAATGGATTTGTACCTTCTGCAAGCGAAACAAAATTTGCTACAGTAATCGGTGCTTTTTTATAATCTAACTCTAATAAAATGGTACCTTTTGAAGTTTCAATTTCGGCATATAAACCGTCTTTTAAGTTTTTATGTTCGTCTTTACATGATGTAAAAACAGTTGATAATGCAATTAATAAAACAATAATTCTTTTCATTTTAATACTTATTTTTTGTTTTCAGGTTTAAAATCGTTTAAGGTTACAGTACAAATTAATGGTTCATTAGTTCCAATTTTTTTATTATCACCATGATAACCATAGGCCATGTGTGATGGAAACAAGAAAGTTACTTTTTCAGTTTTACGCATTAATTTAATTCCGTTGCGTAATCCCATCATAATATTTTGTTTGTCAACAGCATAAGTTTGAGGTTTCAACTCTGTTTGTGAGTAAATAATAGTTCCGTTGATATCTTTTACTTCATAATCAAAAAAAGCAATGTCTCCTTTTTTTGGTCGCAAAGTATCTTTATCATTCTTGATTTCATAATGATACCAATATCCTTTTTGTGAAGCGATATATTTAATTTCAGGATTACTTTTTATGATGGAATCAATTTGCTTTTCTTCTCCTTTTATAAGTTTTTTATTTCGATCTACCGATTCTTTCATGAAAGTTCCTGAGGAATGCGAAATTGGATTTCTTGCTTGTGGTTCTTTACAACTAATAAGAGTTAAAAGCAAAGCAAAAATGAATAAGTAGGATTTAATATTTTTCATAATTATAGTGTAAGTTTTGAAACAATATGTTCAAATTTTTTAATTGTATTTGCTAATGAATCATACGATTTTCCTCCAGCTGCATTGATGTGTCCGCCACCACTGAAATGTTCTCTAGCAAACTGATTGACATCAAAATCTCCTTGAGAACGAAACGAAATTTTAATAATATTTTCATCTCGATGCTCAATGAAAATGGCTGCAAAAACAATGCCTTTTATGGTCAAGCCATAATTTACAATGCCTTCAGTATCACCTTTTACATAATTAAATTCGTCCAATTCTTTTTGCGAAAGCGAAATGTAAGAAGTTTTCTTATCAAAAAGTACTTTCATATTTTGTAAAGCTCTTCCCAATAACTGCAATCTGTCATAAGAATTGTTATCGAAAAGTAAATTTGGAATTTCCGTATTTTCAACACCTAAATCAATAAATTCTGCTACAATTCTATGTGTTGTTCCAGTTGTTTTTGGGAATCTAAAACCACCAGAATCAGTTAGAATTCCAGTGTACAAACAAGTTGCAATAGTTTTATCAATAAGGGATTTTTGATTTAAATAACTAATGAAATTATAAATCATTTCACATGTAGAACCAAAAGAAGTATCTGAATAAGTGAACGTTGCATACGAATCTGGCAATTGATGGTGATCAATCATAATCATTGGAGCTGAAAGTTTACTTAAAACTTGTTCCATTTCGCCAGTTCTGTGCAAAGCATTAAAATCTAAAGTAAATACCAGTTCCGCTTCATTAAGAATTTGAGTACAATTAATTCTATCATTTTCATACACCAGAACAGTTTCTGAAGAAGGCAACCATGCAAGAAATTCAGGAAATTCATTAGGTGCAATAACAACAGGTTGATGGTTTAATTTTAATAAAAAATGATATAAACCAAGTGTCGAACCCATGGCATCACCATCTGGACTTCGGTGTGGAATAATGGCAATTTTCTTTGGAGAAGCCAATAACTCTTGAATGGCTAAAATGTCTTTTTCGTTCATAGGTTGCGAAAATACTAAAAATTAACACAATCACTATATAGATTAACACAGAATTTAATGTTTACTTTTTTTGAAAAATCTAAATTTAATTAGAATTAATGACGTGAACCTTTCCAAGTTCCACCATATTTATAGTTTTCCAATTTTTGAGATTTCTCGCAACACGATTTGCATACAAAAATCCACGTTTTTCCTTTTTCAATTTGAATTCGGAACAATATTGATTCTTCTATTTTGCACAAGTCACAAATTTTGGTTTTCATTATAATATTTTGGATTACTTAGAAACAAAAAGTCCTAACCAAACTGCAAATATTCCCAGCAAAACGCTTAAAGCAATATATCCAAAAGCTAATAGCGAATTATTGTTTTGAAACAAAGTATAATTTTCAAATCCAAAAGTAGAAAAAGTGGTATATCCGCCACAAAACCCTGTGATGAGAAACCATTTTAAATTGCTATTAGCCAAGTTGTTTTTTTCTAATATTCCAATCAATAAACCAATTAAAAAACATCCCAAAACATTAGTAATAATGGTTGCCAATGGAAAATGATTTGACCAATATTTATTGACAAAAACTGCTGTTAAGTAGCGCAAAACACTACCAATTGCTCCACCAATTGCAATATAAAGAATGGTTTTAAACATTAAAACTGAAAATAACTTGAATTCGTTGCAATAGCTTTTACAAATTCGTAAAATTCAAATAGCATATATCCAACGGAACAAATAAGTAGGATGATTTTCCATTTATGATTTCTAACGGATAAGGATAGAAATATTGGTAAAAACATCCATACAATTGTATTGAATACATTAAAATACTTATAAAATGGATTTTCATAAAATCGTTCTGATGAACCTATAATGATTGACCAGATGATTTTGCTTAAAAACATCCAAAGTAAATATCCAATAAGAATAGATGTTGAAGTTTTGCTATCTTGAATAAATTCAGCAATATCTGAATTTACAGGTTTATCACCATAATCGTTTTCCTCGTCTTCACTTTCTGTACAATATAAAGCAATAAGATAGAGACCAGCTAAAGGAATTAAAGCTAAAAATAAATAGCTGCCACTTTTTCCTACGTCGTGTAATCGTCTTACAGCTATTGAAAGTGAAGGAATGATGCTAAATAAGAAATAAAAAATGTAAAGTGGACCAACTAAATGTCCTTCAAAATTAATTTTAAGTAATAAATCAAGGCAAAAGAAAAATAATGCAAACATTAAATTAAATAAAACAAACATCCAATATTCTGTGCGACTTGCACGATCATCAAAGTTGGCATAATTTCTAATTGCGTGGAAATACCATTTCATAGTTTAGGTTTTATATTGTTTTCAAAAGTAATGAAAATTATTTACCAAATAAAACTACAATTTATCAAAACCACTTTTTATTTTCTCCTAAAAAATAGTACTTTTGCGCATGCAACACAACGTACTTATTTTAGATTTCGGTTCGCAATACACACAACTTATTGCACGCCGCGTTCGCGAATTAAATATATTCTGCGAAATTTTCCCTTACAATAATTATCCAACAGATTTATCGTCTTACAAAGCGGTTATTCTTGGCGGAAGCCCTTACTCGGTGCGCTCAGAAGATGCTTTACAAATCGATTTATCCGAAATTAGAGGTAAATTGCCTTTGCTTGCCGTATGTTACGGAGCACAATATTTAGCTCATTTTTCTGGTGGAGAAGTAGCAGCTTCCAATATTAGAGAATATGGAAGAGCAAATTTGACTTATATTAAGGAAGACGAAGTTTTCTTCGAAAATGTAAACCTCAATTCACAAGTTTGGATGAGCCACAGTGACACCATTAAACATTTACCAACCAACGGTGTCAAACTAGCAAGTACAAACGATGTTGAAAATGCAGCTTACAAAATTGAAGGCGAAACTACGTATGCTATTCAGTTTCACCCAGAAGTTTATCATTCGACTGATGGTAAACAAATGCTTGAAAATTTCTTAGTTAAAATCGCAGAAGTTCCTCAAAATTTTACGCCTAATGCTTTTGTTGACGATTGCGTTAAAGATTTACGTGAGAAAGTAGGAAATGATAAAGTGGTTTTAGGGCTTTCAGGTGGAGTAGATTCTACTGTAGCAGCAGTTTTATTAAATAAAGCTATTGGTAAAAACCTTTACTGTATCTTCGTTAACAATGGTTTATTACGTAAAAATGAATTTGAAAACGTACTTCATCAATACAAAGACATGGGCTTAAATGTAAAAGGCGTTGATGCTTCGGCACGTTTTTTGGAAGCATTAGCTGGAGTTGATGATCCAGAAACGAAACGTAAAATCATAGGAAATGCTTTTATAGAAGTTTTTGACGATGAAGCTCACAAAATTGAAGATGTTACATGGTTAGCGCAAGGAACGATTTATCCAGATGTTATTGAGTCGGTTTCAGTAAAAGGTCCAAGTGCTACTATTAAATCGCATCATAATGTAGGCGGTTTGCCCGATTTTATGAAATTGAAAATTGTAGAACCACTACGAATGTTGTTTAAAGATGAAGTGAGAAGAGTTGGAGCAACTTTAGGAATCGATCCTGAATTGTTAGGAAGGCATCCGTTTCCTGGTCCAGGATTATCAATTAGAATATTAGGTGATATTACACCAGAAAAAGTACGTATCTTGCAAGAAGTTGATGCTGTGTTTATTAACGGATTAAAAGAACACGGATTATATGATACAGTATGGCAAGCAGGAGCAATTTTGCTACCAGTAAATAGTGTAGGAGTAATGGGTGATGAGCGTACTTATGAAAAAGTAGTAGCTCTTCGCGCAGTTGAATCTACAGACGGAATGACGGCTGATTGGGTACATTTACCGTATGAGTTTTTGATGAAAATTTCAAACGAAATTATTAATAAAGTGAAAGGTGTAAATAGAGTAGTGTATGACATTAGTTCAAAACCACCAGCAACTATTGAATGGGAATAGAAAAGTTGGCAGTGTTCAGTTTACAGTTTTCAGAACTGATTATGCTTAATGAAACTTAATTTCTGAATGGTTTAAAATATAAAAAATATGTTTAAAAGAGTAATTTATATAACTGTATTGGTTTTTGCGGCTTCTGTTTTTGGACAGAATTACGTAAAACATACGGTTCTTGAAGGCGAAACAATTCAAACAATTGCTCAAAAATATAAGGTTACTCCTTATGATATATATAAATTAAATCCAGATTCACAAAGTGGAATTAAACCTAGTTCAGTAGTTTTGATTCCAAAAACTGTTGAGAAATCTAATTCAAAAATAGAAGAAAAACCTGTGATTGCTGAAGTAGCAGAAGTAAAGAAAACAGAAGAAAAAGTAAAAGAATATAAGCAAAAACCTTCTGAAATCAATGCAAAATACCATACTGTTGCTCAAGGAGATAATTTGTATTCTATTTCAAAAAAGTATGATGTTTCAGTGGAAGAATTGGAAAAAAACAATCCTGATGCAGTAAATGGTTTGAAAATTGACCAAAAAATAATCATCAAAAAAGGAATTCAAAAAGGAAATGCTAATTCAAAAGTAGTTTTTGCAAAAACACACGAAGTACAAGCTAAAGAAACTTTATATAACATTTCAAAAGAATACAAAGTTTCAATAGAAGATTTAGAAGAAGAAAATCCATTTTTAAAAGTGGATGGTTTGCAACCAGGACAAAAACTAACAATTCCAACGGGAAAGAAAAATTATCTTACTCAGGCTAAAACTCCTCTACTTCATGAGGTACAACCTAAAGAAACAAAATACGGAATTGCAACAAAATATGGAATTACAGTTGAAGAATTAGAAAAACAAAATCCTGAAGTTGTTGAAAATCTTCCAATTGGATACAAGTTGAAAATTTTTAGAAATACCAATAAACCAGAGGTTTCTGTAAAAGAAAAAGTAGGAGAAGTTGTTGAAGAAGAAAGACCAAAATTTGAAACTCCTAAAGCAACAAATCTTCTTGATTATACTGTAAAATCAGGCGAGACAATGTATAGTTTGACACGCCAGTTTGCATTGTCTGAACTTACTTTGACCAATTTGAATCCAGATTTAAAAAATGGTGTAAGAGAAGGAATGGTTTTAAAAGTTCCTGCAAACCTCTCTTTTGCGAAGGAAGTTAAAAATAATTTCAAAGATTTAACTAAAACTGTATCTAAGCAGAATAAAAAAGAATTGGTTTTATTTTTACCATTTAATGCTTCTAAAATCCAAAGTGACACACTGACTTCCATTGGTGAACGTTTGAAAAAAGATAAATTTCTAAATATGACACTTGATTTTTATTCAGGTGCTTTAATGGCAATTGATTCGGCTAAAGTTTTAGGAATCAATATGGATGTCAAAATTTATGATTCAGAAGAAACAAAAAATACAACTAATGCACTGAATGTAATTTCAGAGAATGATTTTTCAAAAACCAATGCTGTTATTGGTCCATTTTATCAAGTCAATGTCGAAAAAGTAGCAGCTGCGTTGGAGTCTAAAAATATTCCTGTAATTTCTCCATTGTCGAAGGAAGAAGGCAAGTCTTATTCTAATTTATATCAAACGGTTCCAAGTACAGAAGCTGTAAAAAGTGCCATGTTTGAATACATGAGAGCTAAAAACGGAAATGTTATTGCTGCAATTGATGCTAAAAAGAACTCGGTTAGAGATTATATTAAAGAGTTTCATAGTGATACAAAAATTGTTGGTCTAACAGATAAAGGTTCCATTGTTGCAGATAGTATCAAAAAACTTTTTGTGAAAGATAAAATGAATTATGTAGTTATGGCTTCTGAGTCAACTCAAACTATTCTTTCAATTACTTCTGTTTTGCAAAATGCTATGAAAGATTTTCAAGTGCAATTAGTTATTCTTGAACCGAATGAAACTTTAGATTTTGAAGAAATTCCATTATCAAGATTAACAAAATTAAAAATGGCTTATCCATCAGCTACAAAAGAAAATGATTCCGATTTAGCTTCAAAATTTGAACATGCATACAAAAAGAAAAATAAAGTAATTCCAAATCAATATGCTACTCGTGGTTTTGATGTAACATTTGATACGATGTTACGATTAGCACAAGATAAATCCTTTGAAGAAACTCTTGACATTGCTACGGAACAAGTAGAAAGTAAATTTGATTATAATAAAAAAGTAACATCAGGTTATGTAAATGACGGAATTTATATTTTGTATTACGATACTGATTTAACCATAAAACAAGCACAATAATGGCAACTTCCAAAGTAACTTATTTAGGAGATTTACGAACTTCTTCCATTCATTTGCAATCAGGTTCAGAAATTATTTCAGATGCACCAATTGACAACAATGGAAAAGGAGAAGCATTTTCTCCAACAGATACTGTTGCTAATGGTTTAGCGAGTTGCATGTTTACCGTTATGGGAATAAAAGCACGTGATTTAGAAGTAGATTTTTCAAATTCAACTGCAGAAGTAACCAAAATCATGGGAACAGAACCAAGAAGAATCACCGAAATTCATATTACTTTCAATATGAACTTAGTTGCTGATGACAAAACTAAAACGATATTGGAAAGAACCGCAATGACCTGCCCAGTTTTCTATAGTTTACATCCAGATATTAAGAAAGAAATTGTTTTTAATTGGAAATAAATAGGTATCGAGTTGAAAGTTTCGAGTTTAAGATTTTGTGAATTTCAATTAATAAAAAGAAATTGAATTAATGAGAAATTGAATGTTATCTTAAAATAATATAAATAATTTCAAAACAATTAAAACTCGTAACACGTAACCCGAAACTTTCAACTTTTCAATGGACGACCAACAAAAATCCTTAATCAAACTAGCACACACCAAAATGCCTTTCGGGAAATACGAAGGCAAATATTTGATTGACTTACCAGAATATTATTTAGTTTGGATACACAACAATCGTTTGCCAAATGGACAGCTTGGAGAACAACTCAAACTCGTTTATGAACTCAAATTAAACGGTTTAGAAGAGTTAATTCGAAACATTAAAAAGCAATATCCAAAACCATAGTTTTTCCATTTATTATTTGTTTATAATTGTCAATTATCCATTGTTAATTATCAATTAATAATCGTATTTTTGCATCGTTTTTTACAAGAAACATAACAACAACAACAACAACAACAACAACAAATTTACCCTGAGCATGTCGAAGGGCAACACAACAATTAAGGACAACTAGATAGTTGACCTAAAAAAAAAACAATGAATCAAACGAAATACATTTTTGTTACTGGCGGTGTGACTTCTTCTTTGGGTAAAGGAATTATCGCAGCATCTTTGGCAAAATTATTACAAGCACGAGGTTACCGAACTACTATTCAAAAATTTGATCCTTATCTAAATGTCGATCCAGGAACCATGAATCCTTATGAACATGGCGAATGTTATGTAACCGATGATGGCGCAGAAACCGATTTAGATTTAGGTCATTACGAACGATTTTTAAACGTTCCAACATCACAAGCAAACAATGTAACTACAGGAAGAGTTTATCTTTCGGTTATAGAAAAAGAACGTCGCGGTGAGTTTCTTGGAAAAACTGTTCAAGTGGTTCCTCACATCACTAACGAAATTAAAGAACGCATGCAATTACTTGGTAATTCAGGCGATTTTGATATTATAATTACTGAAATTGGTGGTACTGTTGGTGATATTGAATCACTTCCTTATATCGAATCGGTTCGTCAATTAGTTTGGGAATTGGGTGAAAGTAACGGAATAGTAATTCATTTAACTTTAGTGCCATATTTAGCTGCAGCTGGTGAATTAAAAACCAAACCAACGCAACATTCAGTAAAAACATTGATGGAAAGCGGTATCAAAGCCGATATTTTAGTTTGTAGAACCGAGCACGAATTGTCTGATGAAATTCGTCAAAAACTAGCTCTGTTTTGTAATGTAAAACGCGAAGCTGTTATTCAATCCATCGACGCTTCAACAATATATGAAGTTCCTTTGTTGATGCTTGAAGAAGGTTTGGATGTTGTTGCTCTAAAAAAATTAGATTTACCTCAAAAAAATACACCAGATTTAGAAAACTGGAATACCTTTTTACACCGATTAAAAAATCCAAAACATACTATAAATGTTGGATTAATTGGGAAATATGTAGAATTACAAGATTCATATAAATCGATTTTAGAAGCATTTATTCACGCTGGTGCGTCTAATGAAACTAAAGTAAACATTATCAGTATTCATTCAGAATACATTGATAAAGATAATATTGCAGAAAAATTCAACGGAATTGACGGAATTCTTGTTGCTCCTGGTTTTGGAGAAAGAGGCATCGAAGGTAAAATTGAAGCTGTTCGTTACGCACGTGAAAATAATTTACCGTTTTTCGGAATCTGTTTAGGAATGCAAATGGCTGTTATCGAATATTCTAGAACTATTTTAGGATTATCCGATGCTAATTCTACCGAAATGAATCCAAACACAACTAATCCAGTTATCGACTTGATGGAAGAACAAAAAACCATCACAGATAAAGGAGGAACAATGCGTTTAGGTTCGTGGAAATGTGATTTGAAAGAGGGAACTTTGGCACATCAAATTTATTGTAAAACACAAATTTCAGAACGTCATCGTCATCGATATGAGTACAATAATAAGTACGCTTCCGAATTAGAAAAAGCAGGTTTAATAAGCTCCGGAATCAATCCAGATACAGGTTTGGTTGAAATTGTAGAGATTCAAAATCATCCGTTTTTCATCGGTGTGCAATACCATCCAGAGTACAAAAGTACCGTTGCAAATCCACAGCCAATTTTTGTTAGCTTTGTGGCCGCAATGGTAAAAAATAAAAAATAGATTAGCTTTCTTAATTTAGGAGCGAATCAGTAGTAATTTTGGTTATCCATTTTCCTGCTTTCCTCTCGTCCAAAAAGACGAGATCCAATCAGGGCTAGTTTGCCAACTAAAGGTTACTAAAATAAAGTTTCATAAAAACTTTATTTATAAATATGAAATCGCCATAAATAACAGTTTGCGAATGCAAACACCAATCAAAGCGATACCATATGTTACCTTTGAAAAATATTATTTGAACATATGAAACAAAGAAGTCAACACAACGACTAACTTAAATATTAATTAACGAACTCTAATAAAGTTCAATGCATTATGGAAGAAAAGAAGTTTGACAAAAATTCGATTATTGGTTTTGCCCTAATCTTTGGGATTATCATGTGGATGTTTTACAATAGTCAAAAGACAGCACAAGAAGAACAAGCCCAAAAAATCAAGCAGGAAAAAATTGATAAAGCTAAAAAAGCTAAAGAAGTTGCAACTAAACAAGTTTTACAAACGGTTGTAGATACCACAGTTAGCGATACAGTTAAACTTCAAAAATTAGCTGGAGCTTTAGGAAGTTTTGCTTATTCTGCAACATTGCCATCAGCAAAAGAAAGTTTCACAACTATTGAAAACGAATTGCTGACTTTAAAAATTGCTAATAAAGGTGGATATATCGTTGAAGCAGTTCTAAAAAACTATAAGAAATTCGAAAAAAATTCAGGACAATTAGTAGAGTTAATTAAAAATAATAACGCTAATTTCAATCTTGAACTTCAAACTAAAGACAATCGAGTTCTAAATACTAAAGATTTATTTTTTGAACCAACGTTAACTAAAAACGGAAACGATCAAATCCTTTCTATGAAGTTAAAATCGGGTGAAAATGAGTTTTTAGAATACAAATACGTTTTGAAAGCTAACGATTACATGTTAGATTTTGACGTTCGTTCTCAAGGATTAAGCAAAGTCTTAAATACTTCAAAAGCAGCTGATTTACAGTGGGATTTAAAAACCTATCGCAATGAGAAAAGTATTTCTTATGAAAACCGTTATGCAGAAATCTATTTTGAAAACGACGGAAAAGTTGATTATGCAGGAACAGGACAACAAGAAGATGAAATTTTAGAAAAAGCAACATTTATTGCTTACAAGCAACATTTTTTTAGTTCGATTTTGTTGTCTCAAACACCGATTGAGAACGTAAAAGTAAGCTCAACAAACCTTGTTAGAGATGAAAAAATTGATACTGTTTATACAAAACAATTTAAATCAATAATGCCTTTAGCATTTAAAAATGGTGAGTTAGATTACAAAATGAATTGGTATTATGGTCCAACGGATTATAAAATATTAAATAAATACGAAAAAAATATTGAAGACATTGTTCCATTGGGTTGGGGAATCTTTGGTTGGATAAACAAATTAATTTTCATTCCACTTTTCGGTTTCTTGAGTTCATTCATGGGATTAGGAATTGCAATTATTTTATTTACAATTATTATCAAAATTGCAATGTCACCTATTACTTTCAAATCTTTCTTGTCACAAGCAAAAATGAAAGTATTGCGTCCAGAAATTACTGAATTAGGAGAAAAATTTGCAAAAGATCCAATGAAAAAGCAACAAGAAACAATGAAATTGTACAACAAAGCAGGAGTAAATCCAATGGCAGGTTGTATTCCGGCATTGATTCAGTTGCCGTTTATGTATGCTTCTTTCCAGTTTTTCCCTTCAGCAATTGAGTTAAGACAAAAAGGATTCTTGTGGGCTGAAGATTTATCATCATTTGACCAAATTTTCAAATTGCCATTCAACATTCCATTATATGGAGATCACGTGAGTTTGTTTCCAATATTAGCAGCAATAGCTATTTTCTTCTATATGAAAATGACTTCAGGCGATCAAGCCATGGCACAACCACAACAAGAAGGTATGCCAGATATGGGTAAAATTATGAAAATCATGATTTATCTTTCTCCAATCATGATGTTAATTTTCTTCAATAGTTATGGTTCAGGATTGAGTTTGTATAACTTTATTTCTAACTTAATCACAATAGGAATTATGTTAGTTATTAAGAAATACTTTATTGATAGCGATAAAATTCATGCACAAATTCAAGAGAATAAAGCAAAACCAAAGACAGAAAGTAAGTTCCAAAAGAAAATGAGAGAAATGATGGAACAAGCCGAAGCACAAAAGAAATTGAATAAAAAATAGTTAAAACATAGTATTCAAAAATGCCTAATTATAATTCATAATTAGGCATTTTTATTTGATAGTAAGCATAACTTAGCTTTTAATAACTAAATCATGGATTTTAAAATCTTTTCTAATCAGTAATCTTTTTCAAAGTTTCATTTTGCTATTGTGAAATATTTCCAATCGTTAAAATCAACCCTATATTATTTAACTTCACAATCATTTAGATGTTGTGAATTAATTTATATACTTCAATTTTCTAATAGGTGTTTCAAATTATTAAACATAAAAAAATCCTCAATTTAATAATTGAGGATTTATATAAAATATAGTTTTGTTTTTTATAGTGTAGGTTGTAAAACTCTACTAACACCATGAATAACGCCATTTGAACATTGTATGTCAGCAGCAAAAACGCTTCCTTTATTTTCTTCTTGGTCAACAACTTTAGCACCACCAACTAAGTCAATAGATACATTTTGAGCAGGAGTTGTGTAAGTTGCAAAAGATTGATCTTGCAATAAACCTGTAGATAAATTATTTCCTGCAACCACGTGATATCGCAACACTGTTGAAACTTGAGAAGCTGTAGCACCAACTGCAAAACCTGTTCCTGTTGTTGCTGCAGTAAAAGCAGTATTAGCTGGAGCAAATAAAGTTAGTGGAGAAGCATTAGTAGTCAAAGTATTTAACACAGCACTTTGATCACCAAAAGATCCTGAAGTACTCGTTAAAACAGTTTCTAATGTATTAAATGCATTGTTTGCTTTTACGTGATCAATAATAGTAGGTAATGTTACAACATCATCTACAATATGAAGAATACCGTTGTTTAATTTAATGTTAGACCAACCTAATTGCTCTGATACTGTTGATTTTCCATTTAAAGTAACCAATGCATCAGCAATATTAATGTGCATACTTAAAGTGTTAGTTGCAGAAGCAGTGCCTTTACCTAAAGTTTTAACATAACCATTTGCTGGCAAAGATTGTAAACTATATTCACTTCCAATAACGTGATTTAATAATATTTGAGTTAAAACAGAAGTTTCAACATCTTCAATACTAGCATAACCATTTGCGTCTAAGTATAATGTAAATGCTTCATCTGTTGGAGCAAAAACAGTGTAAGTTCCTTCAGTGTAAAGAGTATTTGTTAAATCCGTTTTTTCTAATGCTGCAAATAAAATAGATAGATTTGGATTTTGAGCCACATACTCAGCTACTGTTTTATCATTTGAATTCAGCGTTTTATCAACGTCATCACATGACGAGAATAAAATTGCAAAAACAGCAATAAAACTCATTAATTTAACATAGGTTGTTTTCATAAATTTATTTATTTGGGATTTTTGTTTTAAAAATTGTTAGCAAATTTATAAAAATAAACTATTAAATGGATTTTTTTAATAAAAAAAAGCCCACATTTTCATGTGAGCTTTTTAGGAGTGTTTAAAACTAGTTAAATGCTGGTAATAATACACCATCAATAGCATGTATTACACCGTTTGAACATTGAACATCAGTTAAAATAATATTTTTATTTGTAGTTGTTCCAGCATCATTAATAGCAGTTCCAGTAATGGTAAATCCTTCACCTTGTAAAGTTTGTATATTTCCTGATGGAATTGCATTAGCAAGAACATTCGCTCCACCAACAACATGGTAAGTTAAAACTTGAGTTCTTAAATCACTAGTTGCTAAGCCAGTATATACACCCAAAACAGCTGGTGTAAAAGCAGAATTCACAGGTGCAAAAACTGTAAAAGGAGAACTTGCTGTTCCATTTAATGTAGAAACTAATCCTTGCGCAGATAATAATTCAACTAACTGTGAAAAGTTACTATTAGCTAATGCATGTGTTACAACTGTTGGTAAACCAATAACTTCGTCAACAATGTGCACAACACCATTAGAAGCCTCAACATCTGCTGTTACAACTTCTGCACCACCGTTTAAAGTTACAACAGTTGTTGCTCCACTTCCGGTAACTCCAATATGCATACTTAAGGTGTTAGTTGCAGAAGCTGCACCTTTACCTAAAGTCTTTACATACATATTATTTGAAAGTGCAGAAGAAAGATTTTTTCCGTTAACAACATGATTTAACAATAGTTCTCTTAATGCAGGAACTCCACTTGCAGGTAAGTTTGCAATTGCATCTTCATCATAGCCTGCTTCAATAAAAGCGTCATTTGTTGGAGCAAAAACGGTGTAATTCCCAGTTTTTAATGTTTCTACTAAACCTGCTTTATCCAAAGCTTTTACTAATAAAGATAAATCTTCTGTTCTTGAAGCAATTCCAGAAATTGAATTGTCTGTTTTTTTGTCATCATCACTGCATGATGTGAAAAGTACTGCAAATACTGCAATAAACCCAAATAAGCTTAATTTTTTCATAGTTTTGTGTTTTAATGTTTTTGCTAAATTATATCTTTTTTGTTTAACTTTTTATCTAAATTATTAAACAATGTAAAGTTTATGTAATTTTTAACTTTATTGTTTAATATTATATTCTTATGATTTTCAGTGTTTAAGGCGTTTTTAATTAAGTAAATATAAATTATGATTAAACAAAACTTAATGTACTTTTGTCAGTACAATATCTAAAAGTAGATTACGTTTATTATTTTGGAATTATTTTTGTAAATAGATTTATTAAAACAAAGTATATGAAGTATTTTTTTATGTTATTTTTTATAACCTTTTCAAATTTTGCTCAAGAAATTAATAAACTTGATGATAAAGGTTTAAAGCATGGTTTGTGGAAAGGTGTTTATGAAGAATCAAAAAGACCACGATATGAAGGAACTTTTGAACATGGAAAGGAAACAGGATTATTTAAATTTTTTGATGACACAAAAGCAGGAACAGTAATTGCAACAAGAGATTTTAATGTAAAAGAGAATTCTTGTTATACAATATTCTATAATCAAAGAGGTTCAAAAGTAAGCGAAGGAAAACTTGTAAATAAAGTTCATGAAGGTGAATGGAAGTATTATCATTTTGAATCACCTAATATTATGACTCTTGAAAATTATAAAAATGGAAAACTCGATGGAGTTAGAAAAGTATTTTATAAAGACAATACCATTGCTGAGGAAACGACATATAAAGATGGTTTGAAAGAAGGAATTTATAAAAAATATGCTGAAAATGGAGTTGTACTTGAAGAAATAAATTATAAAAAAGATGTTTTTGAAGGATTATCTACTTTTAGAAATGCCAAAAATGAAGTTGTTTCAAAAGGTAATTATGTAAAAGGTAAAAAAGAAGGCAATTGGCAATTCCTTAAAAATGGAAAATTAGTAACTGAAAACATGAGTAAACCAAAACAGCGAAAATTTGTAAAAAAGCCAATCACTCAAGAACCAAAATAGGAATAATAGAAATAAGTTACAGAAGTATATGTTTTAGCGATTGAAACATATACTTTTTTTATTTTTAAAAATGTAAATTTGCATTTCAAAAAAAAATAAAATGAAACGTGTTGTCGTTGGACTTTCTGGTGGTGTAGATTCAAGTGTTGCTGCTTATCTTTTAAAAGAGCAAGGTTATGAAGTAATTGGACTTTTTATGAAAAATTGGCACGATGATTCAGTAACAATTTCAAATGAATGTCCATGGTTAGAAGACAGTAACGATGCGCTTTTAGTTGCAGAAAAACTCGGAATTCCTTTTCAAACGGTTGATTTAAGTGAGCAATACAAAGAAAAAATTGTTGACTACATGTTCAAAGAATATGAAAATGGAAGAACTCCTAATCCTGATGTTTTATGCAACAGAGAAATAAAATTTGATGTTTTTATGAAAATTGCTCTTTCACTTGGAGCTGATTTTGTTGCAACAGGACATTATTGTAGAAAAGGTGAAATCATGGTTGACGGAAAGCCAGTATATCAATTACTTTCTGGTAAAGATGACAATAAAGATCAATCGTATTTTCTTTGTCAATTATCGCAAGAACAATTATCAAAATCACTATTTCCAATTGGTGAATTAACAAAACCTCAAGTTCGTGAAATAGCAATGAAACTTGATTTAGTAACTGCTGAAAAGAAAGATTCACAAGGTTTATGTTTCATTGGTAAAGTTCGTTTACCTGAATTTTTGCAACAACAACTTCAGCCAAAAGAAGGTCTAATTTATGAAGTTTCTGCTGCTGATGAAGTTTATAGTAAAGTAAAACCAACATTCAATTCGATTGAAGAGGAATTAGTTTATGAATCAACACCAATCAAATATATTCCTGATAATGGAAAAGTAGTTGGAAAACATCAAGGAGCACATTATTTTACAATTGGGCAACGAAAAGGATTAAACGTTGGTGGAACAAAAGAAGCACTTTTCATTATTGCAACTGATGTAAAAACCAATTCAATATACACAGGACAAGGCAGTAATCATCAGGGCTTGTTTAGAAAAGCTTTGAAAGTACAATCAGATGAAATTCATTGGATTAGAGAAGATTTAAAACTTCAAAATGGTCAATCAATGGAAGTCATTGCAAGAATTCGTTACCGACAAGAATTACAAAATGCGACACTACATCAATTTGAAAGTGGTTTATATGTTGCATTTGAAAATCCGCAATCTGCAATAACTGAAGGTCAATTTGTTGCTTTTTATAATGATGAAGAATTAATTGGTTCAGGAGTAATATCCTAAGTAAAGTTTTGTATTATTTTTTTCGTATTTTTGATAACTCCAAATTTTAAATGTTATGAAAAAAACACTACTCATTTTTTTATTATTAGTTTCGTTTTCAGGATTTTCTCAAGAAGATGCATGGGTTTATTTTATAGATAAACCAAATTCAGCAACCTTTTTAAGTAATCCATTATCAATGCTCACTCAAAGAGCATTAGACAGACGAACAGCTCAAGGAATTGCATTGAATGTTAATGACGTTCCAATTCATCAGCCTTACATAGATCAAATTACGACTGCTACAGGAATTACAGTAAAAGCAAAATCAAAATGGTTGAATTGTCTTCACATTAGAGGAACAGTTGCAAATATTAATGCATTAACATCACTTTCATTTGTTGATCATATTACTTTTGCAAATGATGCCTTGAACACCGCAGGAAGAATTTCTCAACCTAAAAGCGCAAGCAAAAATCAGTTGGTTAATAAAAATATGGATGTAGAAACCACATTTTTATATGGAAATTCTGCCAATCAAATTCAAATGCTTAACGGACATTTATTGCACCAAGCTAGCTATACAGGAACGGGAAAAATCATTGCTGTTTTAGATTCAGGATTTATAAATGTGAACACTGCATCACCTTTTCAACGTCTTTTTGATAATAATTCAATTCTTGGTGGTTATAATTATGTGAGTCAAAGTGCCGATGTTTACAGTTTACATAATCATGGTACTATGGTTTTATCTTGCATGGGTGGATATGTTGAAAATCAATTGGTTGGAACTGCTCCTGATGCTAAATATTATTTATTTGTAACAGAAGATGTAATTTCAGAAAATCCTGTTGAAGAAAGCTATTGGGTTGAAGCCGCAGAAGAAGCCGATAGACTTGGTGTTGATATAATCACTTCATCATTAGGATATTATGAGTATGATAATTCATTTTATAGTCATAATTATGATGATTTTACCGGAAATAATGCATTTGCTTCAAAAGGAGCGAACATTGCTTTCAGTAAAGGAATTATCGTTTTAGCAAGTGCCGGAAATTCAGGAGGAAGTCCTTCGCCTTTAGATCGTGTTGGTGTTCCAGCAGAAGCAACTAATGTTTTAGCAATTGGAGCAGTTCAGGCAAACGAAGTATATGCCAGTTTTAGTTCGATTGGTCCATCTTTTGATGGAAGAATCAAACCTGATATTATGGCTCAAGGTCAAGCTTCTGTGCTTGCAAATACCTCAGGAAATGTTGTTACAGCTAGTGGAACTTCCTTTTCTTGTCCAATAACTTCAGGAGTTGTGGCATGTTTGTGGCAAGCACTTCCAAGTTTGACAAATCAACAAATCGTTACCCTTATTAAACAATCTGCAGATAAATTCACAACTCCAAATGCACAATATGGTTACGGAATTCCTGATTTTCAAGCTGCATTGAATGCTGGTTTGCTTTCTGTAGAAAATTTTCCTTCTAATGAAATTTTTGTTTACCCAAATCCAACTGAGAATCTAATAACCTTTACATTTTCTAATTTGATTAATGGTGCAAAAATTCAAATTTACAATGCTTTAGGTCAAAGTGTTTTAGAAAAAGATGATATGAATTCTATCGCTACAATTTCATTAGAACAATTAAATTCAGGAGTTTATTTTTATAAAGTAACTACGTCAAATAAAGAGTTTACGGGAAAAATCATAAAAAAATAATACTGAATAATTTCAGCAGAAAATGAATAGAATTACCCAACTTTTCAATATAAAATACCCAATTATTCAAGGCGGAATGATTTGGAATTCAGGTTACAAATTAGCAAGTGCAGTGAGTAATGCTGGAGGTTTAGGTTTAATTGGCGCAGGTTCTATGTATCCTGATGTTTTGAGAGAACACATTCAAAAATGCAAAAAAGCAACTGATAAACCTTTTGGAGTAAATGTTCCAATGTTGTATCCAAATATTGAAGAAATAATCCAGATTATTATTGAAGAAGGAGTAAAGATTGTTTTTACCTCTGCTGGAAATCCCAAGACATGGACTTCTTTTTTGAAAGAAAAAGGAATTACTGTTGTTCATGTAGTTAGTAGTTCTAAATTTGCTTTAAAAGCGCAAGAAGCTGGTGTTGATGCAGTTGTTGCTGAAGGATTTGAAGCTGGCGGACATAATGGAAGAGAGGAAACTACTACATTAACTTTAATTCCAATGGTAAAGGAAAATATTTCAATTCCACTAATTGCGGCTGGAGGAATTGCTACTGGTCGTGGAATGTTAGCTGCAATGGTACTTGGTGCTGATGGTGTTCAAATGGGTAGTCGTTTTGTTGCTTCAACAGAAAGTTCTGCACATGATAATTTCAAAAAAACGGTTATTGAAACAGGCGAAGGTGAAACCCAATTGACCTTAAAGGAATTAGCTCCAGTACGTTTGATTAAAAATAAGTTTTACAATGATGTTCAAGAGTTGTATGCAAAATGTCCTACGAAAGAAGATTTAGAAAATTTATTAGGAAAACGTAGAGCAAAACGAGGCATGTTTGAAGGCGATTTAGTGGAAGGCGAACTAGAAATAGGTCAAATAGCTGGACTAATTCATGATATCAAACCTGTTGAAACCATTATAAAAGAAATTGTTGAAGAGTTTGAAATGGCTAAGAAAGATGTAATTTTAATGTAGAAATTATTATATTTTCTAAAAAAAGAGTATGAAAAAATTAATTGTATTACTTGTAATAATGTTTATTTCTTCTTGTAATAATGATGATAAACCAACAGCCGCAAATTTAGATGCAAGTGTTTCAATCTATCTAAAAGATTTAGAAAATAAAAACTTGATAAATACTTCTAATTTTTTATCTGAGAATTATAGAATTTATCATTTGATTGATGGAGTTTCAACAGAAGTTTATGATACTAATATGGATAACCCAAGAGGTTTCTTTATCAATTATGAGACTTCACCTATTTGTATGGCACTAACTCTTAATCATTCAGAAAACGAACAATTTCCTATTACCTATGTAAAATGGAATGAAACAGACACAGATACTTTAAAAGCGCAATTTGATAGAGGAAGTGAAAACAATGTTGACTATGTGGTGTGCCAAAAGCTATGGTTAAACGACGAATTAGTATGGGATGTAATTACTCCTGATGGAATTACAGGCAGAGAAATTACTATTGTAAAATAAATAAGTTATCGAAATATAAAAAAGGCAAAGAAAACTCTTTGCCTTTTTTTATTTAATCATTTCTTCAACTTATTTTTAATACATTTAGTTAAAGAATACTTACTTTTGCACAAATTATTCTTCTATGAAAAAGTTGTTACTTTTAGTTTTTCTTTCTTTTATATCATTAAAAATTCAATCGCAAGAACGTCCAAAATTAGTGGTAGGAATTGTTGTCGATCAAATGAAAATGGAATATTTATATCGATTTGAAAGTGATTTTTCTGAAAATGGTTTCAAACGATTGATGAACAAAGGTTATACTTTTCATAACGCACATTATAATTATATGCCAACTTACACTGCGCCAGGACATGCTTCTGTTTATACAGGAACAACACCGTCAATGCACGGAATTGTGGGTAACGAATGGTTTCACAGAACTTTAAAAAAAGAAGTTTATTGTACAGATGATGCAACAGTTTCAACATTAGTTCCTGGAACAGAAACCGAAGGGAAAATGTCTCCAAGAAATTTACAAAGCACTACTATTACAGACGAATTGAAATTGGCTACTAATTTTAAAGGAAAAGTTATTGGAATTAGTATTAAAGATAGAGGTGCCATTCTTCCAGCAGGACATTTTGCTGATTGGGCATTTTGGTACACAAAAACTGGCGAATTTATTTCGAGCTCTTACTATGGTGAAAAACTTCCTTCTTGGGCTGATGATTTTAATAAAGAAAAAAATTACATCACTTATGCTAATAAAGGTTGGGGTTTATTAAAGCCAATTTCAACTTACAATGAAAGTCTTCCAGATGACAATCCTTATGAAGGAAAATTGTATAAAAAAACACCTTTCTTTCCTTATAATATGAAGGAAATGCTTGAAAATAATGATCCTGGTGTTTTAAGAGTTAGTCCTTATGGAAACAATCTAGTTTGCGATTTTGCCAAAAGAGCTATCGAAAAAGAAGCATTAGGTAAAGATGAAATTACTGATTTTCTTGCTATTAGTTTTTCTTCTACAGATTATATTGGTCACAATTTTGGACCTCGTTCTATTGAAATTCAAGATACTTATTTACGATTAGATGAAACTATTGCGGAGTTCTTAAATTATTTAGATGCAACCGTAGGTAAAGATAATTACTTGGTTTTCTTAACTGCGGATCATGCTGGTGCAGAAAATGTTACGCATTTAAAAGACAATAAATATCAAGTTAACAATATCAATTATAAAAACGTTTCGAGCGATTTGAAAGAGTTTTCAAAAGCTACTTTTGGTGAAGATTTAATTTTAAAGTATGACAGCTTCAATGTGTTTTTTGATAAAGATTTAATAAAATCTAAAGCGTTAGATTTTATTAAGGTAAAACAATCATTCAAAGATTTTCTTTACACAAAAGAATATGTAAAACGTGTTTATACTGAAGAAGAAATTTTAGCCTCTTCACCAAATGATGAATTGCTTGGATTTATTTCAAAAGGATTTGATCCAACTCAAAACGGTGAATTGTATTTTGTTTACAAACCAGGTTACATGGAATATGGAATAACAGGAACAACACATGGTTCGCCATATTCTTATGATACTCACGTTCCTGTAATTTTTTATGGTTGGCACATTAAAAATGGAGCTTCACATGATAAAAAAGTGATTACTCAAATTGCTCCAACTGTATCACAATTACTCAAAATTACGATGCCAAACAGTACAAAAAGCGAAGTTTTAACCGAACTGTTTACTAAAAAATAGTAATAAAAAATCCACTAAATTTTAGTGGATTTTTTATTAAAAATATTTTGTTTGGTTAGATTTCAACTTCAACCTGATTTTTAATCAAATCTTCAAAAGTTTCTCTTTTACTTATTAAATGACCTTTTCCATCTTTCCATAAAACTTCGGCTGGTTTAAAACGCGAGTTATAGTTGGATGACATAGAAAAACAATAAGCTCCAGCATTCTTGAAGCATAAAATATCACCTTCTTTTATTTCGGCAATTCTTCTGTTGTTAGCAAAAGTATCGGTTTCGCAGATGTAGCCTACAACGGTGTAAAAACGTTCTTTTCCTTTTGGGTTAGAAATATTTTCAATCATGTGTTGCGAACCATAAAACATTGGTCGGATTAAATGATTAAAACCACTGTCAATTCCTGCAAAAACCGTTGAGGTTGTTTGTTTTACGACATTTACTTTAGCTAAGAAAAATCCAGCTTCACTCACCAAGAATTTTCCAGGTTCGAAAGCTAAAGTCAACGTTCTTCCATATTCTTTTTCGAAAGCTAAAAAACGTTTGGTTAGTTTTTTACCTAATTCTTCAATGTTAGTTTCAATATCGCCTTTTTTGTACGGCACTTTGAAACCTGAACCAAAATCTAGAAAATCCAGTTCTTTAAATTGTTTAGCAGCATCAAACAGAATTTCGGCAGCATAAAGGAAAACTTCGATATCTAAAATATCGGAACCTGTGTGCATGTGAATTCCGTTGATGTGCATTCCTGTATTTTCAACGATTCTCAAAACATGTGGAATTTGATAAATTGAAATACCAAATTTACTATCTATATGTCCAACAGAAATATTTTCGTTTCCACCAGCCATAACGTGCGGATTGATCCGAATGCAAACAGGAACTTTTGGATATTTTGCTCCAAAATGTTCTAAAACCGAAAGATTATCAATATTGATTTGAACGCCTAATTTTGCAACTTCTTCAATTTCTTCAAATGAAACGCCATTTGGTGTAAAAATAATTTTATCAGGAGTGAAACCAGCATGTAAACCCAGTTGCACTTCTTGAAAAGAAACGGTGTCTAAACCAGAACCGCATTTCTTTAGCAACTTCAAAATCGAAATGTTTGACAAAGCTTTCATCGCATAATTAATTCGTAGGTTTTCCACCTTTGAAAATGCAGCTGTCAAACGGTTATACTGATGCTCAATGGTTGTAGCGTCGTAAACGTACAACGGACTGCCAAATTCCTCGGCAAGCGTAAGTAACTCTTTTGGTTGCATGATTTTTTATTTTAAAAGTTTAAAAGTTTATGTGATTAAAAGTTTACTATCAAGTATTTTCAACTTTTAATTGTTAACTTTTGCAAAGATAGTTTATCAAATATGGATTTCAAACTGATTCGTTATTTCTACGAAATTGTTATTTTTTGTACTGATTTTTTTTCAATACCATAACAAACTAGCCCTGATAGAAGCGGTATCTTTTACACCTGTCAGGTTTTTGAAACCTGACAGGTGTAAAAATATAGCGAATAGCAGGAAAATGGACAACAAGAATTCTCAAACCTTTCGCTTCAAAACTTATTATAGCTGTTGATGAAAATAAACTAAAATAAAGTTACTAAATTGATATACATTTCTTTTAGGTTTCATTCTATTTAATTACTTTTGTCAAACTTTTTAAACGACAAACTAATACTTATGAATATACACGAATATCAAGGTAAAGAAATTCTAGCAAAATACGGTGTACGCGTTCAACGTGGAATTGTTGCTAATAATCCTGTAGAAGCTGTTGCTGCTGCAAAACAATTGACTACTGAAACTGGTACGCAATGGTATGTTATCAAAGCTCAAATTCACGCAGGTGGAAGAGGAAAAGGTGGCGGTGTTAAGTTGGCTAAAAACTTAGAACAAGTAACTGAAATTTCTGAGAAAATCATAGGAATGCAATTGATTACGCCGCAAACTCCACCAGAAGGAAAAACGGTTCACAAAGTTTTGATTGCTGAAGATGTGTATTATCCAGGTGAAAGTGAAACTTCTGAATTCTATATGTCAGTTCTTTTAAACAGAGCTACAGGAAGAAACATGATTATGTATTCTACTGAAGGTGGAATGGATATTGAAGAAGTTGCAGAACACACACCTCATTTAATTTTTACTGAAGAAATTGATCCACAAGTAGGATTACAAGGTTTTCAAGCAAGAAGAGTTGCTTTTAACTTAGGTCTTTCTGGAAATGCTTTTAAAGAAATGGTGAAATTTGTTGACTCATTGTACAATGCTTACATTGGTTCTGATGCGTCAATGTTTGAAATTAATCCAGTTTTAAAAACATCTGATAATAAAATAATGGCAGTTGATGCCAAAGTAAATATTGATGATAACGCATTATACCGTCAGCCGAAATATGCTGAAATGCGTGACGTTAGAGAAGAAAATCCAATTGAAGTTGAAGCTAAAGAAGCAGGATTAAACTATGTTGACCTTGACGGAACTGTAGGTTGTATGGTAAACGGAGCAGGATTAGCAATGGCAACAATGGATTTAATTAAATATGCAGGTTTTGAACCAGCAAATTTCTTAGACGTTGGTGGAACAGCTGATGCAAAACGTGTGGAATTAGCTTTTAGAATTATCTTAAAAGATCCAAACGTAAAAGCAATTTTGATTAACATCTTTGGTGGAATCGTTCGTTGTGATCGTGTTGCTCAAGGAGTTGTTGATGCTTACAAAAATATGGGTGACGCAATCAAAGTGCCAATCATCGTAAGATTACAAGGAACAAATGCAGAAATTGCAAAAGAATTAATCGATAATTCAGGTATGCCAATTTTATCTGCTGTTCAATTTCAAGAAGCTGCTGACCAAGTTCAGAAAGCACTTTCATAAGTTAGAAATACGAAGTACGATATACGAAGTAAAAATCCCGAGTTTAATGCTCGGGATTTTTTTGTTTAGTACTTTTTATTTTTTTATCGAACAAGTATTGATTCCTAATAAAGTATATAACGGACAGAAATTTACTAAACTTGTTAGGGCAAAAACCGTTGCTGCTACGACAGCTACGATTCCTAAAATTCCAGTAATTGTTCCGTTGTAGAATAAGAAAGCTAACACTGCAGCAATAATCAATCGGATTATTTTATCTGCTGTACCCATATTTTTTTTTCATAACTAATTGTTTAGTTGATTATTATATGATAAAGGTACGCTTTATAAAATAAATACTTTGTTACATAAGTTACATATCTATATTTAATCCTTTTTATTCTTACCGTTTTTGTATTGTACTTTTTCTACAATTTCAACTCTCTTTACCGGTTTTTTAGCAGCAAATTTAGGTTTAGATGCTGGATTTTTCTTAAAATCGCCTGGCTTAAACTCTTTTTTTGGAGCAGTTCCTTCTGGTTTTTTAAATTCTTTTGGTTGTGCTTCTTTTTTGTGAATTGCAATGACATCCATAGGATTCTTCGGATTTTCTTTTGTTCCACGCAAGTGAATTACTAATCCGTTTAGGAAATTACGCAATACTTGGTCGCCACATTCCACAAATTTTGGATGATCAGCATTTCTAAAGAAATTACCAATTTCACCTTTAGACATTCTGAAATCTACTAATTTTAAGATTTCTTCTATTTGGTCATCACGAAGCATTAATGCTACACGTAGTTTTTTGAAAATATCGTTGTTGTTCATTTTTTACTTTATTAAATATTTTGTTTTATTCTTCCAACTTCCAACTTCAGTCTTCCAGCTTTAGAACAGCCAAAGATACGCTTTTTTGAAACCTTCGCGCCATAATTTTTCGTTGTGTTGTCCGCCTTTGACTATAATCTTTTTGTTTAAGTTTTTACAATGGCAACGTTTGCTATCAATTTCAAATTCCATATTATCTAAATCGCGAACCATATCGTCATCGCCTTCATTGTCGCCACAGAGAAAATAGATTTTGGTTTTAAAATTTTTTGCTTTTCGCATCAGTTCAAAAATTTCTTTTCTGTTGAACCAAAAAGAAGGCGAGAAGCAACCTACTTTTCCAAAGATTTTAGGATATTTTAATGCTCCATAAAAAGAGACCAATCCGCCTAAAGAACTTCCAAAAAGAGCTGTGTTATTTGCATTTGTTTTGGTTTTGTAGTTTTTGTCAACGTAAGGTTTCAGTGTTTGAACAATAAAATCTAAGTAATTATCAGCATTTCCGCCACCGTATTTTTCGTGCTTGAAAGGCGTTAGTTCTTCCATACGTTTTTCGTTGCCGTGTTCGATTCCGATGACGATTACTTGTGCCGAAATGCTGTCTAAAGTTTCATCAACATTCCATTCACCAACGTAGGATGTTTTGGCATCAAATAGGTTTTGACCGTCGTGCATGTAAATGACAGGGTATTTTTTCTTTGAATTACTATCATAGTTTTTTGGTAAATACACCCAAATTTTCTTCGTCGTATTTAATTGTGGTGCTTCTATTAAAAAAGACGAAACTTGCTTGCTGGCTGTGCTATTTTGAGCATTTGAACTGCAAAAAATGACTCCAAATAAAAAGGTTAAAATGAATTTCAAGCGAATTAATTTTTAGAATTTAACAAATAATTATATTTTAGCTAAAAATAATCATTTTGATGAACACTAAGGAACAAAAATTAAGTTTATTAGCAGACATGATTGCGTTTGCAATTGTTGATGGAGAATTGCACGATAGAGAATACATGTTTCTTTCGATAATTGCTATAGAACTTGGCGTAAGCAAAGACGAGTTGAAACAACTTTTTCATGAAGAAAACCGAAGTGAAATCATTAAAAGTGAGTTTGAACGCATTCAGCAGTTTTATAGATTGGCACTTTTGATGCATTGCGATGGCGTTTTGCACGAAAGAGAACAAATTAAAATCCACGAAATTGGCATCAATATGGGATTGAATCCGTTTGCAATCAAGCGAGTATTGAAAGCAATGGAAAAATCGCCTACACGAATGGTTTCGCCCGATTATTTATTGGAAGTTTTTCAAGAGCAGCATAATTAACTTGATTTCAATATATAACAGTCAAATAAACAGATATTTTTTTTACACGAATTGCACGAATTTACACAAATTGAATATAAGTAGTAAGATTACTATTCGTGTAAATTCGTGTAATTTGTGTCTAAATTTTTAAAGCTTATTTAGAACTCAATTTAATTAATTTTTTTATTTCTTTTTTAATAAAATCTCTCGTTTTCACATTTGTGAGTGTTCCAACGTTTTTGTAAAAAGTCTAAGAAAAGTGGCGTTGTTTTTAAGTTTTCGCTTGCTTCAAATTTGCCTCCAGAAGGTGTTTTTGTTTCGCAAAATAGCATCGTTGAACCTCTCAAAGCGTACTTGGTGTTGTCTTCATATAGGATGATTTTCATTTCACCTGGATCCATTCCGCCACGGCAAATAAGTACATAAGGTATAGCAATTTCTGCAATTCCGTCCTTATCTAAATCGGTTATTGTGGTTGCTTTTGGAATAAAACCAGTGAACCAATCTACACCATAACACTTATTAAAATCATACATTCTCCAAACGCGACTGAACTCACTTTCGGAATTGCTTTTTCGGAATAAGTACGTGTATAGTTCTGATTTGTCTTGTAAAGTAAAATCGGATTGATTGGTTTCATATTCTTTCCATTTGAATTCACCAGTAACGGTTTGGATAAGTATATTTTCACCTAAAGCGTCGGTCCATTTTAAAGCTTCTACAACGGTTCCTTTAAACTCTAGATATTTTGGAATGTCATCATAATAAAGCGAATCAATTTTTAATGATTTCTCTGAATTTGTCTTATCCCAAATACTCAACCAAACATCTGGTTCTAGGTTTTTAAATTTCTCTATATGATTTTTCGTTTGACCATTTGAAAAAGTAAAAACAAAAAGTAGAAAAAGTATAAAGGTTTTTTTCATGGGATTGCTACTTAAGAATTTGTGTTTAAGGTTAAGATGAATCAATACTATGAATTTATAAACAAATTTGATGATATCATTTCTTGAAAAAACTGTTATGAGATGACTTTATTAGTAATTAATTTTAAAGCGCCCACTCATTACGTTTGTACCAAAACGAACGTTTGTAAATTTGATTAGAATTATATTTGGAGATTTTTCAATAAATATCTTTTGATTCTCCTGAGCGTAAACAGATTGTGTTTCATCATTGGTAAAGCATTCAGCAATCACATCATTTGAATTAATTTCTATTAAAGAACCATTAACAGTGGTATGATTTCCTGAGTTGGTTTCTGCAGCAGTTATAAATCGCAAGTGTAGAGAATTGGAAAAATCAGGACTATTGAAATTTGGAAGATATATTTGATCCGGATCAATTATATTTACCATATCGTACACGGTAACAGTATTTCCTGTTTGTGGTGCGAAAGTAAAACCTCCGCCATTAAAATATATATTAACACCAGCTTGGTTTGTTAGTGACTGTTTAACACCATTGATAGTTAAAAAATTTTCTTGTGATTGATTAGATTCATCACTACTACATCCAACAAAAAGCATGGTTAATAAAATTACTTTGACTAAATATAGATATCTCATTATGTTTATTTTATTAAATTTTGAATAGTACTATTTCAATTTAGAATTTGTTAAGTTTTTAGATTGCATCTCCTCTTGTTGAGGTTTGTAAGAAACACTTTTTGGATCATAGTATAGCTTCACAAATATAAACAAAACTATAAATTAAAAACCTTTTTTGATTTTGAATGAATCTCGTGCTTTGCCATTTCTTGTAATGGCAGTAAGCAACAGTTTATATAATAAATTCATAATACCTATTTTCAATCGCTTTTAAATCTTTTTCAATGTTTTCAATTGTCCAATCCCATTCATCTCCGGGAACCCAATTTCCACTTGCGGACATTGATAGATTACGTATAAAGTAATCAAACGATTCAGTATTTAGAGTGTCTTCTAATCCAAAATAATGAATTCTGTCATGTAATGTTTTAGTTTCCAATTTATTATTTATCCACCTATTTATAAGTAAAACTAATTTTTCTTTTTTTGATAATTTTTCTTTTTCAGTTATACCGAATGCAGGATATAAATATTCTAATATATCTGCTCTTGTAGGTTTGTAAAGGTTTGTTATTTTTATGATAAAATCATTTTGGTCTGTTGATTCAAGAATATTGATTATTTCATGAGGTAAATTTTCTGGATAAATTTCTCCAATTTCGAATTCAACAAATATTTGTTTTAATGTCTTCATTTTAAATTATTGATAAAGTCTGTGGCTTCAAGAGGTGGTTATAAACCAAGACCAAACCTTCACGAATATAAACAAACCTTTAAATTAAAGACCTTTCTGATTTCAAATGAATCTCGTGCCTAGCCATATTTTGTGACGGTTGATGTGATTTTTTTATTGTTTAATTAATTTTATTACTTGTTCTATCCAATTATTTTCTTTTAGATAAATATCTGGTTTTAAGCCCTCTTTGTCTACTGAAAAATTTGTATCAAGCCATAATTGTCGATTTGTAGGCAATTGAATTTTTATTGTTGAAAAATTTGTTTTGTAGGTTACCACATTACCATAATCCATCATTCCGCCTGAATTTGTTCCCATAACCAATACTTTATCACTTTGTTTTGCCAGAATTGTAAATAGTTCTCCACTACTTACTGTGTTTTCGTTTATTAATAATGCTATTTTCAAAGGATTAATTTTGACATTATCGAGTTTTATAGTGTCTGTTTGTGTTCCGCTTTCATTATAAAGTTCGCCATAATGAGATTTCATTTTATTCATTCTTTCATCGAGTTCTTTTTTTGTTTTAGAATCAGCATTTTCATAGTATTCGGCAATAAACTGATACCATTTTTCGAAATTAGATTGAGTCATTCGCATCTCTGAATTATAATTTAAAATTGGTTTTGTATAGATATAATCTAACAATTGTAAACCAATACTATAATCTCCACCGCTATTATTTCTCAAATCTAATATCCAAAAAGGTGTATTTTCTAATTTAGTCTTATATTTTTTTAATAAATATTCTGTTTGCTCATAGGCGTTATTTTCAAATGATGGAAACTTCCAAATTGCTACATTGTCTTTAAAATTTAAACTTGGAGCATATCTGTCTTTTGACATTTCATATTCCGTTATGTCTCTTTTTGTTTTTACGATTGGAAATAATTTTTCATAAAAAACGATATCGAAATCTAGAATGTTGTCTACTATTTTAACATCATGCTCTGAAAAATCAGTCTTGTCGCCTTCATAGAAAGTACCTAAATATTTCTGGTTAATTTTCTTAATTGTTAATTTAACTTCTCCTTCTTTCCAATTTTCATTTTGGGTTTTAATTATTGTAGCGTAGTAAAGGTTTGGTTTTGCTTGTGTTATTGCAAGTTTGTAACTTGAGTTTTCATAAATTCCTTCGATAGGATCAAGTTTTTTGTTTTTTTTAAAATAATCGGTCAATTGATTTTCTGTTAAACCTGTATGTAGAATTTCAATTTTTTTATTTTCTGAATTAGAATTTATATTTGATTTTGGTTTATTATATTTAATCCTCAAGTGCTTATCTTGAAAAAATGAAATCCAATTTTGTAATTGTTTAGCACAAATACTATCATTAGTTATTTCTTTTGACATTAAATAATGGTTAGATGTCCAATTGTCATATTCAACAAGATTTTTTGAGTTTACTTTATCAAACCACCCAGCATAATTATCTTGTACAATTTGTCTTGTTTGTAAAAAAATACTATCGCATTTACAACTTTGTGCGAAAGAGGTTTTTGCTAACATGAGGAGTAAAATAATCAGATGTTTTCTCATAAATAATAATTAGTTTTAAATATGTTGACTTTGAGTTATATTAGCTTACAATTGGTATGAAAGGCTAAAATTATCATCCTAATATTTCTAAATAAGGAATTATTAGTGCTACAATATGAATTATTTTACTCAAATCTACAAAACTAAAATTTATCTAACAATGAAATTGTGTTTTTATCTTCTAATAGCAATGTAATTAGTTCCGTCGCTTTACATCACGTAGTGTTAGCTTTAATGTGTTCTGAATTTATTGATTAAAATCAAAAACGCAAAGTCATGAGATATTTGCCCAGCTTCTGGAAACTCTTTGCGAAGCATGGGGAATTTCTTTTAAAGATTACGTATTCGTTTTTGATTATTTAATTGAGATGGAATAGTAAGCGTATGCTTAGTGATAGCATGGAACTTTTGTTAACTGTAGTATTTTATAACGATTACTTTTCGTCAATTTCTTTTGTTAGCTTGTTAGAAATTTCCTTTAACTGTTGATAGGGAAGACTAAAGAGTGTTTTTTTTAAATCTGTTTTAGTTTCTGTATTAGCAATTAATTTATTAAGTGGATTGTTTGGGGCAATTGTCTTACCGCTGTCAGGTTTCCACATAAGTAAGTCGTTAGGTTCGCATAATAATATTTCACATAATAGCTCGATGTGATCTAATCTGAAGACTCTTGTTTTACTATTTAAAAGACTGTTTGCCGTATGAGAAGTGAATCCGTTTTTAACAAGAAAGGAGTAGGGTTTTTCTATACCTCTAGTGGTAAAAATTGGTCTAAGGTTGAGTGATAACATATTGATGTTGTTAAAAATTAAAAGTATGTTGCTAAAATATGAAATTAAGTAATTAAAAATTAAAAGTTAGTTATAAAAAACACAAAATAATTATCTAATAATACAAAATATATAGTAAAAAACTAAAAGTATATTATTAAAAATTATAATTTAATAGTAAAAAAATAAAAATAGTTTGTTAAAAGTACAAAGTAATTTACTAAAAATTAAAAATAGGTAAGGAGTTTTTTAAAATTTGTTTGAAGAAGTATATACTATCTTGAGACTGGCGATAGTGTTTTGCTTAACATTATATCGTTTTACATTTGTTGTTGCTGCAAACATTGAGCGAAATAAAACTAAGGATTTTCTTTGAAAGATAGAATTGTAGCCACCAGATTATTTTCCACGAAGACTAAATAGCAAGCGCATGACTTGCAATAGGCGTAAACGGTTGTTAATAGCAGTCAATTATATCAGTCCTATATCAATAGATTTTTTAATAAGTTCAATCGCATTGTTTGCATTAAATCTTACTTTTAATCTATTAATTACTTTTTCAAGATATGAAGAACTCATTTTTAATGAAGCGGCAATTTCGGACTGACTTATTCCGTTTGAGAGCATTTTTAAAATTTGGATATCATGCTCAGATATTGGCCCTATCGTTTCACCTTGTAAATCAAAATCAGAGACATTCCCAACCTTTTGTATTTTTTTTAAATACTCGATATCAGATTTAAGTTCTAAAAGAACTTTGTCCGATTCAGAAACAAATGAATTCTTGTCTTTAATAATTGTCAAAAAAGTCGGAAGAATTGCTTTTACAGGAGAGATAAGAGTTTCGGTTAATGCTTTGGTTATACTGTCTTGCAGAATTTTTCCCCAATCTGGAATATTTTTATTGTAGATAATTACTCGCAAAGCGCGTAAATCAAAAGGAACATCTTCAAGTCTCTCAGAGAGTAATATTACGGGCTTCCCAGACGCATGTGCTAAACCTAATTCATAAAACACATTTGCATTTTGTTCAGTTAAATCTGCTAAAATGATTTTAGACTTTTGAATTGCTTCCCAAATATCATTAATGATTGTTCCAGGAGTATAAATATCATCAGCTCTTAAAGGTTTTAGATTTGCCTCATCAATTGCGGGCTTGTATATTTTCAAATAATAGTCTTCAAAATATCCTCTAAAAGGCATTATTGTAAAACAAAAATTTTTATTATCGAGATTATTCATTTTTTGCTCTTTTTTGATTGCTTATAATGTTCCAATGCTTGCTGTCTGCAGCTTCAAGCACTGACCTAAACAAAACTACGGAATTAATTTGAAAGATAAAATTTTAGTAGCCAGCATATTGTCTATAAAAACAAAATAGCAAGTGCAAGCCTAGCAATTTTTGAAATTGTTGTTGTGAACAGTTTTATTTTTATGGATTAATCTTCACATCAAATGCAACTACATTATAAATTTCGTTCTGACTTATCATTTTCCAAAAATTATTTTTAACTGACAGTTTAGGTCTTCTTTTTATTAATTCAAGTTGTTCTTTTTCTTCCAATGACCATATTTCAACTCCTTTTAAATACCTTGGCATTTCTACATATGTCATTCCTTGAAATTCAACAACAATATTTTCATTATCAAGTCCTTTAAATCTTAAAATAGAATGTCCTAAATCAAATGATTCAAGTATTAGGTTTTCTGGGGTTTTATAAATCAAGCCTTTCATTTGATGGATTTCATTTTGATATAAATTCAGAGGGTTTAAAATTTTACATAACGTTCCATTGCTTGCGGTTTGTTATCGCAGCAAAAAACTGATCAAAACAAAACTACGACTTTCCTTTGAAGTTTTAAATATTAAAAATAAATAATGAGTGTGTGATCGGCAATTGTATGGAACTAGTTTTGCTAGCAATACTATTTTAAATTAAACGACAAATTTGCATAATCATTTTCTGTGTCAATCAATTTATCATCTACTTGTCTAAATGAATTATAACAATGAATATTAAAAGAATATTCTGTTTCGTATTTTTTTCCAGCGATGTCGTGATATGATATATTTAATTTAGGAATTGGAAAATCATCAAACTCTTCAAAATTAAACCTTTTGCATTTTTCACTAAACATCTTATTCTTAGCCATAACATAATCCATATGCATATTTGTTATGCATATTGGAATTGATGTCGGTTTAAAGTTTTGTTGTAAACTTTCAGGTTTTATAAAATCAATCTTTTTATTATTTCCAATATCATCACAACTGTATGAGCTAAAATAAATATTATCAAAAATTATAACGATTGATTTGTCTTCTTTATCGTTTCTAAAATTAAATTTTGAGTCTAAATTGCATATTATTTTTGCAGCTTTAACGTAATCAAAAGTCCATTCATAATTTATGTTACTCGCTACACCATATCCAATATTTTCGAAGAAAAATTGTGCAGATACTGAATAACCTTTTCTACTATCTTCTCTTACGGGCTCATATAAATTGTGTAAATAATATAAATATAATGACTTCATTTCTGAATGTGGATTTCCTTTAACGGAAAGAGAAAATTCGTTGAAATATAGTTTTGGCTGATACATCGCGCGCCTTTGTTTTATAACTTCTTTTAAAGCAAATAAAGCAATTATACTAGAAATGAAAGTTCCAATTCCAGCAAAAATGTCAACATAAAAATTAATTTCGGTAGAGCTCATAAATATTACTTATAACGTTTCTCAGCAACAAAAAGTGGCGATGAACCAAGATCAAGCCTTCACAAATATAACCAAAACTTCAACTTAATAACTTTTCCCGATTTTAAATGAATCTCGTGCTTTGCCATATCTTGTAACGTCTGTTGGGAATAGTTATTTGCTTGAAAACTCAATTTTATCATTATCTAAATCAATATTTCCCTCGTAAATACTACCTCTTAGAATTAGTTTTGGCGGACCATTTAAAGAATATCCGCATTCAAAATATTTTTTTAAAGATAAATACAAAATGACGTTTTTTGGATTTATATCCTCGATGTTTTTAGGGAAATTTTCTATGGAGTTATTTCCTGATACATAACAAATATAGTTTACAAACTTTGATTCTGAAGCATGTCCTTTTCCAGAATTAATGTTCTGAAATTCAAAAATTCCTGATGTATTTGATTTTTCAATTTCTATAAGTGGTGCTAAGATTTTTTTTGGAATTTTATCTGATATTTCTTGATAGCTTGAAAATGGCATCGGCGAGCGTAAACTCAATTTTAAAATTATATCATCAGGTTTTATTCTTTTATTAACCTGACAAATTATAAAGCTAGAAAATAGGATGAAAGTGAAACATATAACTAAAAATGACCAACCTTTCCAGTTTAGATTTCTATTTTCCCTTCCTTTTTTTAAATTACAAAAAGCTGGAATTAAACCAATTATAATTCCAAAAATAATATTTATGATTTCTTTATTCTCAAATAAAAATTCTGTCATATTTCTAATTTTTTTAATATTGTCACCAACGTTGCGGCTTCAAGAAGTGGCGATAAACCAAGACCAAGCATTTACAAATATAACTAAAACTTTAAATTAGAAACTTTTTTTGATTTTGAATAAAGACAGTGCTGAGTCATTTTTTGAAACGTCAGTTAGCGGAAGTTTTTTATTATTCGCTTTAAAAGATTTTCTTTTGGAGGTTTTATTTCTTGAAAATAATTAGGGTTAATTTTATTTATATCTTCTCCGTCATAACTTATTCGATATTCAACTTCATTTGAGTCAATCATTTTAATATACTCATCACAAAAAATAAAATTTTCTGTACCTTGATAAGAAATAAAATGGTCCATTCCACTGAAACTCCATTTATCATTTCCATTTATATCTATTCTTGCAACTTCAAGCTCATCATAAATTATTAAATCATTTTCGTATAATTTAAAAGATATAATGTCTGTAAAACTTTTCTTTTGCCAATTTAGCATAAAGTTTCCTTTATCAAATGAAAGTAAAATACCGTCAAATGAAATAATTATTGAATTTTCAAGAATTAAATATTTCTCCAATAAAATATAGGTATTCGAATCGAAAAATATTCCAAATATATTAATTGACTTTATGAGTTTTCTGTCGAAACTAAAAAGTGAAATTTTTACTTTTGTTGGATAATTTATGTCAATATTTTCTGAATGATTGCTATAAAACGAATCTGAAGAAGAAAATATTTTTTCATCTTCAATTTTCTCAAAAATTAAAATTTTATCATTCATATCTATTTCATTCATAGGTTTTACGGTGTTACTTGAAAATTTCAGCTAACGGTTCTCGGCTTCATGTCTGTTGCTGCTGCAAGCACGAACCAAACAAAACTTTTAATTAATAACCTTTCCAATTTCTGATAAATCCCATACTTGCCATTTCGTGAAACCGCTGTTGGCAGATCGGTTTTCTTTATCTTTCTATTATTTTTGCTTTCAATATTTCTTCCAAATCTTTTATGCTTTTTTTACTTTCTGCTTTGAAACCAAACGAAACCATGACAATGCCAACAATAAGCATAAAAAAAGGAATAAACATAAATAAACCACCTTCGGAATTTAATCCGTTTTTAAAAATTATGCCATATGATGTAGCCAAGCAACCAATTAAAACTCCGCCTAACCAAATTATCATAAAAACTTTTACAAATTCAACAAGGTTCATTTTTACGCTTATTTTTGAACCATTAAAATCATTTTGAATTTCGCCATTTATTATTGGTAGAAATGAGTTTCTGTAGTTTATAGCTCTTTTAATTTCAAATGAATTATTATATATTTTACCAATATAAGGTTTGGAATAAGAATGATTAATTGCACCAAAACCAAAAGATTTTTCAGCTTCAATTTCATTTTGTAGATGTGCTAAAAGTTCTTCTTTAGTTAATGTAGAATGATAAACTAATTTTTCAAAAGGTAATAATTTTTTAATCATCTGTTTTTAAGTTGTTTTTATTCGATTAAATCATTTACTATTAAATTCAAATCCTTTAAACGCTTTTTAATTTCGGATGATTTTTCTTCGATACCTTTTGATGTAAAATGTAAATTCTCGAAAAGTAAATTGTTTGGCTGAACTAATATTTCTGTATAAGAAACTTCACTTGAGAATGATTCTATATTCTTTGTTAAAGTTTCACCATTTTTAAATTCAAAAGTTCCTTTTAGATTATTCCATACAGTTGTTAATTTACATTTATCAGATGCAAAATTAATTGTAGCCATTCCTAAACCACAAAATTCTTGTCCAACAGCTAGATGCTTCTTTAAATTTGAACAAGCTCCAATTTTTGTCATTATAAATTCCGCATTTGATATTTTTTGGTTTTTCCTTATTTCTAATGACATCCCAGTATTATATTTCACCGAAAATGAATTTATCCAAACAGTCAATTCAATTTCATTACAGTTTCCATCAAAATACTCATCAAAAGCATGACATAAAACTTCAAAAGGTAAAGCATCAAGTGAGTTTTCAGAAAAACACTTCTCAAAATACATTTTTGGTCTCATTCTAACATGTTCTCCAGCTTCAAGTGCTCGAATACTATCTTCTGTATATTTTTCTTTCATGTTTTTTACAATTACTCTCAACGTTTAAGGCTTCAAGAAGTTTGGGACTAAATTAAGCCCATTATTCGGATTAGTCAAATCTTCCAAATACAAAACCAACTTCAAATTAAGCCAAATTCCCAAATTGCTTGTAGCGTGTGTTAGCCGTAGTTTATATTACCTAAATATTATTTTATGTATTTTTAAATCAATTTTGGTTCCGCTAATTCCTCTTATTTCCATAAAATGTGTTCCCATAGGTTTTTCGATTTCAATTTTTTCAATTCTCGATAAGTAATATTCAGCATCTCTTTCCGAAAATTTTGATAAAGACTCTAATTTCAAATCTCTAATTCTTTTTGCAAATTCTTTTCCATTCGTAGGTGAGATCTCTTTAACAATTCCAATTTCAGAGGGCAATTCAGATTCAGTTCCGTTAAAAAAGTGCATACTTTTCCGAACTCTCTTTTTTGGCTTAAATCCAAAAGGGGCAGGAATTAATAATTCTCCATTTTTAGTGTAGTTATTATCGTTGTATTCCGAACTGGAAAATAATGCTTTCGTATAAATTTTATTTTCAGTCTGTTGAAAATTTAGAGGTGTTTTGAAGGGGTTTTTATAGTCTATTTCGTTATTCCCTGATTCTATTTCTAAACTACAATTTTCGGGTAAATTCATTATTACTTCGCAATCACAAAATCCACCATTAGATTCCAAAACGTCAATTAAGTCAGCCTTATTAATTCCGTTTTTTTCAGCCCAATCAAAAGCATTTTTCAATGAATGGTCACATCCAATTTTTTCAATTCGGTTTTCTATAAATACACAAAGTTCGGTTACTTGATTTTCTGTTAATACGGTCATTTTCTTAAATTATGGCTAACGTTTCGCTTTAAGAAGTGGCGATGAACCAAGGCCATTCCTTCACAAATATAAACAAAACTTTAAATTAATAACTTTTTTTGATTTTGAATAAAGGCAGTGTAGCGTCACTTCTTCAGACCGTTGTTGGTGGCTGTTATTTTTGCGTGAAATATTCAACCACTTCTTTATCTTCGACAACAATATGGTCTGTAATATGAAATACTTCGCTTATCCAAGGATGTTTTAACGCATCTTTTCTGTCCAATATTTTTCCGAGTAAACTTTGTTTCCATGGCGACTCTTCTTTATTGATTAGTCCGATTTGAAAATTGTCTTTATTCGTCCAAATTCTAAATGGAAATGAGAATCTATTTTTCGGTTCTTCATCAGTTCCCCAATCTCCAATACTAATTATTCCAGTTGCAATTTTTTCTTCGTGATCTTTGGTGAACTTTATATAATAAATTGCAAATGCGTCATTATCTTTATAGACAAATCTTGTAAGTTTAGTAGTTTCTTTTCCACAACATTCGCAAGTTTCTATATTCGGTTTTTCAAATTCTATTTTAATCATGATTTTTTTTGAGCAGGATTTTCAATATAATAGCCACTAACGTTTCGCGGCTTGCTTTCAGTGGCGTTAATTAATCACTGACCATTACAAATATAAACAAAACTTTAAATTAAAAACCTTTCCGATTTCAAATAAATCCCGAGCCAAGCCATTGAAGCAAACCGCTGTTGTGTGCAGTGCTTATTCATCAGTTCCTTTTTCCCATATTTCGAATAATTCTTTTTTTGTTTTGAATTTATATTCTGTTTTATAAACTTTTAGAGTTTCATTATCAGGAAAATCTACACTCATTTTTTTCAATTCTATTTCAGCTTTTTTCAAATCGCCTTTTGCTTCCAAAGCTGTTAAATATTCCATTCTCAAATTAAATTCATTATTTTGATTAGGTTCAAGGAATAAGTTTTGATAGTCTAAAATTGCTTGGTCATAGTATTTTTCAGCTTCAACTTTTTCTCCACTCAATTCTAAATATAAACCTCTTTGAATTTTCCAATATGGTTGTTTCGAACGCAATTGAATCATCTTTTCGTTATTTTTTAATAATCCTTTGATGTCCTTTTTGTATGCTAAAAATGTACTTTTAGCCTCATATGCTCCAAAATTTTCATCATCAATTTTAATTGCTTGATTTATTAAGACTAAGCAACTGTCAACTTTAACTTTTTTATCAAGTTTTGATTCCCAAAAAAAGGTATTAGCTTTTTTAACTAATTCTTTAGATTCTTTTTTTTGTCCTTTACAAGAAACAATTGATAGTAAAATAGTTAAAATTAGTGCTTTTTTCATTTTTTAAGATTTTTTTTGCATTGCTCACAACTATTAAATAGGCGCTACTTTATAGCGCCAATACGCCCAAATCTGGAATGATTAGCGCTACTAGATAGCGTATTTTATTCAAATATATGAAACTAAAATTTATCGTACAAAGAAAGTACGGTTTTATCTTCCAATGACAATCCAGTTGGTTCCATCGCTTTGTACCATGTAGCGTTGGTTGGCGTTTAGTGTTGTTATGGTAGCATTTGTGACATCATCGTAAATGCCACCGCCAGAAGTTGAAAAGGTTTTTGAGGTAATTCCGTTGCTTCCTATGATGATGAACACTTTTCCTAAATTAGCAACAGCATCGGGCAATCGAACATTGGTTATACCATTAAAAACTCTTACCGTATATTCGGTTAATGGCACGTTGTAAATGCCGCCACCACTTGTTACTGTATAAGGTTTTACATTTGGGTCAACCCAAGTAGGATATGCGCCAGCACCATTACTAGACAATACTTCACCAAGATTTCCCGCAGTATTGTTAGGCATCAATGAACCTGAAAATTTTACGCTTCCTGATACATCTAATTTTTCAGTTGGATTAGTTTCGCCAATACCAATTTTTCCCAGAAAAGCATCGTTCATATTGGTTCCGTAAATTTGGTTTCCAATGGAAAGTTGGTTGCTACCATTAGGATTTGGAACTTGCGCTTGATTTCCAATTCCGATATTGTTATCGCCAGAAACACTATTGTTCAATGCAAAATAACCCAATGCTGTGTTGCCACTACCTGTGGAAAAATAGAGTGAACCAACACCATAAGCTGAATTTTGGCTTCCAATTGTATTTGTAATTAATGCATTAGTTCCGAAGGCACAGTTTTGAAATCCTGAGATGTTTCCTCTCAAAGCTAAATCGCCAAAGGCAGCATTGCTTTCGCCAGTTAGATTTTCGTAAAGTGTTAAATTTCCAACTGAAGTATTAAAATTTCCTGTAGTATTTTTATACATTGCACTATATCCAATGCTCACATTATAACCGCCGTTTGTATTGCTGAATAAGGAAGAAGCTCCAAATCCAATATTATACAAACCGACAGAGGCAGGATTTAATGAGTTTATTCCGAAGGAAGTATTTGTGGTATTAATTAATCCTGCTCTTGTATTATTTCTTCTGAAAACTACATTTGAATTGTCTGTTGTTCCAATGAAGTTTGTTGCTGGATTTATTCCTGCATTTCCAGTTAAATTCCATCCTGATGATGCCGAAAAAGTGGTCCAAGTTGTTCCGTTGTAATACCAAAAACCACTCACAACGTTGGTTTGGAAAATTAATAAACCTGTTGCAGGTGAAACGATTGCTAATTTTTGCGCTTCGGTCATTCTTGGAATTAATAAACCACTATTTGAGGATGTTATATCGAGCATGGAACTTGCATTTGGACTCGTTGTTCCAATTCCTACTTGCGAGAATGCCACCATCTGGGTTAACAAAATTGTTATTGTAAAAAGTATAATTTTTCTCATGAAAACCTTTTTGTATGTAAAATACTAATACAACAAATTAGAAATCGAAAACCCTACCTTATCGAATTCCTTTTTTTTAGAAATCTGAAAAACAAAAAAGTGTATTCTAAAAAATAAATAGAATACACTTTTAAAAAAACAACCAAACTCAATTATCGTTCTTCATAAATAACATCAATTTCTAGAATTGTTGTTGCCGTACTTTGATATCTTACATTTTCAATTTTGTTGTTGTCATTTCTAGTTGTAATGGAGTTTAACGTTGTTGTTCCGCTAGAAATGGACGTAATTTCTTTATTTGAAAACACTTGTAATGAGAAAAGACTGTTGTCAAAAAGTGCCATCACAATTAATGGAACAATGTTTTTATTGTTTTTAAAAATGCCATTGTTGTTGTTTCGAGCTACTGTAGTATTTTGCCCAGAATAAAATAATTCTGTTAGATTGTTTGAATTATCGATGGTTATTTCTGTAAAAACATCGGAAACAGATTCAATAAGACCAGTATATTTTTTTTCGTTATTATCGTAAGTAAAATTGATAATCCACGGATCAATCGATGGTTCAAAAGGTGTAATAATTGTTTTTGAAAGTTTTCCATCAGTGTAAGTGAAATCCATATCAATTTCATCTGTTAATCCAAATGTGGTGTAGGTAGAATGTATTTTAGTAATTACATTTTGAGAATTGTAAGTAATTGTTTTTTCAATCGTTCCACCAAGTTGAGAAATGGTATAACCCGAAATTCTATTTTTTGAATCATATTCAAACGTTATGGATTGATTGTCATCAGGCGAAGTTGGATAATTAGATTCAATTGTTTTTACATAATATTCTTTACTATCGTCGTCGTTGCTGCATGAAATGGTTAGAAATGCCATTGCAACTAGTAAAAGTGCTGTGAATTTAGTTTTCATGATTTATGTTTTAAGGTTTTTTATCGGTTTTCGTAGGTTACATCCATACTAAAAATGGAACTTGAACTGTTTGAGTAATCAATTTGTGTGATTAAATTGTTTTCATCTCTTGTAGTCGTCGCATACAATGTGGTCGTTGCTGCTTCAATGGAAGAAATTTCCTTATTAGCAAATAGTTGAAGTAAATATCTAGTGGTACTTTCTGAAGAGAAAAAATGCGTTAGAAGTAGCGGAACATTATTTTTAGTATTTTTAAAAAGTCCTGAGTTGGCATTATACGACATCACACTATTTTCTGAACCTACAACAAATTGTTTGATGTTTTCATTTGCATCTATTCTGATTTCAATTACATAGCCATCGCTATCATTGCCTAAATATTTATTTTGTGCTTCATCATAAGTAAAATCCATAGAATAATTTATGATTCCAGTTTCGTCAGCGATTTCTAATTTAGCTAATTTTCCATCGGTATAACTGTAAATAAAACTCGTTAATTGAGAAGCACTTGCGCTGGTTGATGTTCTATTTATTTTAGTAATTAATCCGCTTGAATTATAAATTATATCGTGAGAAATACTTCCGCTAGATTTTGTTATGGTATAATTAAAGATTCTCTTTTTACTATTATAAACAAAGTCAATGGTTTGATTTGCACTTGGTGTTGCTGAAGAAGTAGATACAATTTTCTTTACGTATGCTTCTTTCTTTTCATCGTCATTACTGCAAGAACTAAATGTAAATAGTACTGCGAGAAGAAATAATTGTAATGTTTTTGTTTTCATGATTAGTTTTTTTTGAAAGTTGTTTTTTTTATCAATTTATTTTGGTGAATGATACTCAATTCATAATCGCCTTTTTCCAAATGATTTATATTCAAATAGATTGATTTTGAAGGAAGTTCTTCTACTTTGCCTACATATTTTGTCTTTTTTTTATTTGACATTGAACAAGAGTTAGAAAAATTATTTTTTTCAATAATTAATTCATTTGAATGAAATTGAACGAAACATCACCAGCAAAATAAGATGTTGCAATGTTCGTTGGGTAGTTTTGTGCTGTACCTGAAACCCATTTATAATTGTCAATTTTGATATTTCCAGAAGTGATAGGATAACTTACATCTGAATTGTCAGCTCTTCTGTGATTGTACCAATCGTTTGAGTTCATTGTGATAGCATATTGATGGTTTGCTTCTAGTTCTAAATCAGCAATATCAATGCTTTGTTCACTGTTTGCTGAAGTTATATTTAACGTTTCTGATCTCATTACTGTTGTTGTTACTTTGTCCCAAATTGTAACTCTAACGGCATTATTTACATCGGGAATTTTAACTTTTAAAGCAGTGATTTTTCCTTTTACAAGTGGCGTAAATTCTATTCCAAATTCATAATTACCTCCATCAATTGTGCTGTCAGTGGTTCCTGAAAATTGTGAGGTTGTTAAAAATCCATCTAGAAAGTTTTCTTCAGTATAGTTTCTTTCATCGTCTTTTGAACATGATGATAATGTAATTCCAATTATTAGAATTGCTTTTAAAAAATGATTTTTCATGATATTATTTATTTAATGATTTTAAATTCTACTCTTCGGTTTTGTTTTTTACCTTCATCAGATTTATTTTCGGCAATTGGTTCGGTTTCTCCTTTGCCATTTGTTGTCATTCTTGATTTTTCAATTCCAAAATTTGATGCTAGATAGTTTTTAACGCTTTCTGCTCTTTGTTCAGAAAGTTTTTGATTGTCAGTTTCTTTTCCATCGCTATCGGTATGACCAGTAATTGAAATTTTAGTTTTTGGATTTTCTTTTAATGCAGTTGCTAACTCTTCTAAAACTGTTGCACTTGACGACTTAATAGTGGCTTTGTTTGTATCAAATAAAATTTCATTTGTAGAAAAACTTCCTGTTTCAATTAGTTTGTGTCTTGTGTCTTCTCCTGCGACAGCTAATCGAAGATTTGAGATGTAATATTTATCTTTTTTCTCATAATATCCGTGTGTAAAAAAGACAATACTGTTGTAGTTTGCATCTTGAAAAGCATTAGGTAAGTCCCAAACTTTTTCACCATTTACATACATTCGTAGTCTGTTGTTTTGTCTCCAAAACTGAATTTTAGCCGTGTTTTGATTGTTGTTGTAGCTGTTTAATTCTACATTATTATTCATCAATTCTGAGCCATCAGCAATCACTCTAAATCCTGAACCACCAACAATTTCTGTTCCTGCAAGTTGCGGATGAAGACTTAAAATGATGCCTTCTTTTCCGCTTTGAAATTCTTTCCATTGGGTGTAATCGTTTTTCTTTTTTGTTTCAATAAACCCAATTTTAAAAGCAGTTGAATAGAAAGAGAAATCATCTGCAGAATATAAATCAAATTCAAAAGTGAAATTTTCAGGAAGTTTTTTGATATGATTTGGAGTATAATTTCCATTGTCATTAAGTTGTAGCCATTTTGTTTTATCATCAGAAAAATTAACTACTTCACCACTGCTGTTTGTGGACCAATTGACAGGAAAATCTCCAATAACATCTTGCGAAAAATCTTCAGTTGCTAAAACTTTTGTTCCAGATTCAAAATCTTTTGCTGTTTTTATGGATTTATTTTTTTTATCCTTTTTTGAAGATTTACTTTTTGGATTTAAAACTTTATCAACCGTTTTATCTGTAGTTTTTTCAGCTTTTTGTTCTACTTTTCTTTCTACCGTTCTTTTGGCAGCATCTTCTGCCTTTTTTGCTAGTTTGTCAAGAAATTGTGCATTGCCAATGGTTGAAAATAACAATGCAAATAATAGTAATTGTGTTTTCATGATTTTGATGTTTTGATTGTACGAAGCAAAATTGTACATAACAAAACAAAAACGATGAAACTATTGTATCAGTAGATTGGACAAATGTAACAGAACGTTACACGTCAATAAAATCAATGCTTTACGAAGGAATTATTTATTTTTTTCTTGATATTCAGATGGCGTGCAATTGTATTTTTCTTTGAAGCAACGAATAAAATAAGAAGTGTCGTTAAAGCCAACAGCATAAATTATTTCTGCAATAGTTCCATTTCCTTTTTTGAGTAATTCTGTGGCAACTTTTAATCGTTCGTTTCTCAAAAATTCTGTTGCAGAAACTCCAAGTAGTGATTTTAGTTTACGATGCAATTGCATTCGGCTCATTCCAACAGCAGTTGCAAAATCTTCTGAACTGAATTCGGAATTTGATAATTCTTTGTCTAAAATAACTTGCAGTTTTTCTATAAATTTTTCATCAACCGAGTTAATTACAATATCAACAGGTCGCAAAACTAATTCTTGACTGTAACGTTGATGTAGTTTTTTACGTTCGGCAATCAATTGGTTAACAGTTTCTTTTACAATTTCGTTGTTAAATGGTTTGGTTAAATAGGCATCGGCTGTACTTTTTAAACCTTCAAGGTGTGCCTCGTCGGTTGTTTTTGCCGTTAGCAAGATTACAGGAATAAACGATGTAAGTTCGTTATTTTTGATTTGTTTGGTAAATTCAAATCCATCCATTTTTGGCATCATCACATCGCTGATTATGCAATCTGGAATATCTTTTTTGGCAATTTTTAATGCTTGTTCGCCATCTTCAGCTTCCAGAATTTGATATTTATTTTTAAAAATATCTTTCAAAACTATTCTAACATCTTGATTGTCATCAACTATTAATAAAATGGGAAGTTCCGTTTCATTGCTACTTTCTTCTGAAATAATTGCTTTAAGAACTTCTTTTGTAACTACTATAGCATTTTCATTTACTTTTTCTAATGGCAATGAAATTGCAAAACTCAAAATACCATTTTCAGCATTAGTTTCAATTATTCCTTTATATAGTTCAACCAGTTCTTTTACCAATGCTAATCCGATACCAACGCCTTGATGATTTTCTTTTTTCTGATAAAAACGTTCAAAAAGTTTTGGTAAATCTTCTCTTTTAATTTCCGAACCCGAATTGGAAACAATAAACTGCAATTGATTGTTTTCTATTTTAGATTCAAAAGTAACTTTTTCATTCTCATTTGTATATTTGATTGCATTTGAAAGTAAATTACTTACGATTTTCTCTATTACATCTTTATCAAAATGATGATTTTCTTGATTTTTTTCGATTGTTGAAGTAAATGCAAGCTTGTTTTCTTTTGCTTGAAAAGTGAATGAATCAACTAATGAATTCAAAAATGTAGCTATATTTCCTTCTTTTAAAATAAGCTGTAATTTTCCACTATCAAGTTTGGAAAGTTCTAAAAGCTGATCGACTAAATTTAGCATTCTATTGGAATTTTTATCAATCAAATCCAATTTGTTTTTATGGTTTTCATTTGTAATTTCTGCTTGTAAACTTTGCACAGGACTTTTTATCAATGTCAGTGGTGTTCTAAATTCATGCGAAATGTTAGCAAAAAATCTCGATTTTAATTCGTTTAGTTCTTTCAGTTTTTGCGCTGTTTTTATTTTGTTGCGATAACCATAAAACAGAAATGCTCCTAAAGCAAGAAGCAATGCAACAATGCTCAAATAAATATAGTTTTGTTTTGTTGTTACTTCAGAAAGAAATTTTATTTCTTGTTCTTTCTTTTCTGTTTGGTATTTAGTTTCAAGTGAAGTCGTTAAATTGCGATTTTCTTTTTCTATTAAATCTTCTCTTAAATTATAAGCATCTTTTAAATAGATATTGGCTTCTTCATGTTTCCCAATTTCTGAGTAGCATCTTGATAAATTGAATATTAAACGTTCGAAAGCATCTATATCAGTAAGATTTATAGATTCATATATTTTTTTTGCTTCTTGCAAATTATTTATTGCTGAGTTGAATTCTTTGGTTTTTTTTCTTTGAAAACTTCCATAGTAGGCAAGTGCTCTTGCAAGTTCTAAATTGTCTTCTTTTTGTCTTAAATAGGTAATTCTTTTTATTTGTTCTTTGTTTGCGTTTGGAATATCATCAATACCAATGTAATAAGAAGTGTAGAGCAAGAAAATTTGGGACATATTTCTTACATCATCTTTTTTAGAATAATAGTTATAGGCTTTGTCAATATATTCCTTTGATTCTTGATGTTTTTCTTGAAGTTCACTAATGTCTGCTAAATAGGTATAAATTAGATTAATCATTTCTTCCGATTTGATTTCTTTGGCTATTTTCAGAGCTTCTAATAATAATTTTTCGGCTTCTAAAGTGGTTTCTTTACTAAATTTTTGACGAATAATTTCGGAACGTTGAATGATAGCATAAATAGTTGTCTTGTTTTTTATTTTGTATTTTTTTGATATGGAATCTACTTTTAGAAATTCAGGAAAAGCGTCTGCCCAATCATTATTTAAATATGAAACCTGCCCTTTTGAATATAAAGTTTCAATCAGTAAGATTTTATTTTTGCTTTTATCAGCTATATTTTTTGCAATGGAAAAATAATCAGTAGAGTCTTTTTTTATAGTCGTATTTAATAATCTGAATAATTGAAGTGATGACTTAACCATCAAGGAATCTATTCCTTTTTGTTTATTGAATTGAAATGCTTTTTTTGCGTAAAAATAAGCACTATCAACGTTGAGGTTTTTACGATATACATCTGCTAATTCATATTGTAATATTGCTTTTTTTTCATTTGATGTTGCAAGTTTAATCTCATTTCTTAATGTTTTGATTGTTTTATTTTGAGAGTAATTTGTAATGGTAAAAAAAAGCAAGAATAGTAAAAGTAATTTTTTCATTTTATTACAATTTATAAAAGTAAAGTTATACAATTTTACTTAAATAAAAGTTATTGTAATAAAACTATCGTAACAAAATGATGTTACAAATAAAATATAAAATGCTGTAATAGTGTGTTTTAGTTTATTGGAATTGACTAAGTAGTAAATTATAGCATTGATTTATACTACAAACTGAAAATTCGTCAGTTAAAATAGTCTTAAAAACGTCAAAATTTCAGTTTAAAGTATTCATTATCAGTCAAAATGACTTGTTTTTTGTATTGGTATACAATTTGTTTTTTGGAAGAACATAACTAATAAATGTTTAATTTAAAATATAAAATTATGAACTTAATTAAAAGAAACACAGTACCATTTCCATCAATTATCGATGAATTATTAAAACCAGATTGGTTAGGAGGAATTCAAAATTTTAATACCAATGTACCAGCGGTAAATATCAAAGAAACCGATACAAGTTTCGGAATAGAATTAGCTGCTCCAGGAAAGAAAAAAGAGGATTTCAATATCGAAATTGATCACAATGTGCTTACCATTTCATCTGAAAGTAAATTAGAAAAAGAGGAATCAGAAGGAAAATATACCAGAAGAGAATTTAGTTATTCGTCTTTTAGAAGAGCGTTTACTTTACCAGAAACAGTAAATACTGAAAATATTAATGCTACTTATGAAAATGGTGTTTTGTATGTGGCATTGCCTAAAAAAGAAGAAGCGCTTCCAAAACCAAAACGTTTAATAGAAATTGGTTAATTAATTGTTGGTTTGAATGAAAAAACGCAACCTTAAAAAGTTGCGTTTTTTTATTAAAAGGTCTTCACTTCAATAAACTCAGCGCAAGCTGGCTCAGACTGACAATTGTATATCGATTTGTATTTAGTTTGAAAACAATTTATAAATAATGAATTGTTTTTATAATTTCTCTTGCAGTGACTTAATTTCATCGCGGTATTTTGCTGCTTGCATAAAATCTAATTCTTTTGCTGCTTTTTCCATAGCTTTTTTAGCTTCACGGATTTTCTTTTCAATTTCGGGTTTCGATAAGTATAAACTTTCGGGTTCGGCAGCTTTTAAAACTTGATTCTCATAGTATTGTGTAGAAACCGAATTTCCTGCTAAAGCACTTCCTAAACTTTTATTTAACGCTTGTGGTTCAACTCCATGTTTGGTATTGTAATTCATTTGTTTTTCACGACGATAATTCGTTTCATCAATGGTTTTTTGCATGGATGCCGTAATTTTATCACCATACATAATGGCTTTTCCATTTACGTTTCGAGCTGCACGACCAACAGTTTGCGTAAGCGAACGATGACTTCTTAAAAATCCTTCTTTGTCAGCATCCAAAATCGCAACTAAAGAAACTTCGGGTAAATCTAGACCTTCACGAAGTAAGTTAACACCAATCAATACATCAAACAAACCTTTACGTAAATCTTGCATGATTTCAACACGTTCTAAAGTGTCAACATCTGAATGAATGTAACGACAACGAATGGCAACTTTAGTTAGATATTTGGTCAATTCTTCCGCCATTCTTTTAGTTAAAGTGGTCACTAAAACACGTTCGTCAACTTCGCATCGTTGTTGAATTTCTTCAATTAAATCGTCAATTTGATTCAAACTCGGACGCACTTCTATAATTGGATCTAACAAACCAGTAGGACGAATGACTTGCTCTACATAAATTCCTTCTGATTTTTGTAATTCATAATCCGCTGGAGTTGCTGAAACATAAATTACTTGGTTTTGCATCGATTCAAATTCCTCAAATTTCAATGGACGATTGTCCATTGCCGCAGGAAGACGGAAACCATATTCAACCAAATTCTCTTTTCGGCTTCTATCGCCACCATACATGGCATGAACTTGCGAAATTGTCACGTGACTTTCATCAACAACCATCAAGAAATCGTCTGGAAAATAATCTAACAAACAGAATGGTCGTGTTCCTGGAAGTCTTCTATCCAAATAACGTGAATAATTTTCAATACCTGAACAATAACCTAATTCGCGAATCATTTCTAAATCGAAATTGGTACGTTCTTCTAATCGTTTTGCTTCTAAATGTTTGCCAATTTCTTTAAAATAATCGACTTGTTTTACCAAATCTTGTTGAATATCCCAAATGGCTGCTTGTAAAACATCGGGTGAAGTCACAAACATATTCGCTGGATAAATATTTAGCTTTTCGTATTTTTCTAAAACTTGAGAACTTCTAGCATCAAAAGCTTCGATTTCTTCAATTTCATCACCAAAAAAGTGAATTCTAAAAGGTTCGTCACCATAACTTGGGAAGATTTCGACAGTATCTCCTTTAATTCTAAAATTTCCTGGAGTGAATTCGGCTTCGGTTCTTGAATATAAACTTTGTACTAATCTGTGTAATAATTTGGTACGAGAAATTACTTGATTTTTTTCTATAGAAACTACATTTTTCTGAAATTCTACTGGATTTCCAATTCCGTAAAGGCAAGAAACAGAAGAAATTACAATAATATCGCGACGACCAGAAAGTAGGGCAGAAGTAGTGCTTAAACGAAGTTTTTCTAGCTCTTCATTTATGGACAAATCTTTTTCAATATACGTTCCAGTTACAGGAATGAACGCTTCTGGTTGGTAATAATCATAGTAAGAAACGAAATATTGCACCGAGTTATTTGGAAAAAACTGTTTGAATTCTGAATACAATTGCGCAGCCAATGTTTTGTTGTGTGCTAAAACTAACGTTGGTTTTTCTACATTCTGAATTACATTAGCAACGGTAAATGTCTTTCCCGAACCAGTAACTCCTAATAGAGTTTGGTATTTTTCGTCATTAAGAATTCCGTTTGAAAGTTTTTCAATGGCTTGAGGCTGATCGCCTGTAGGTTCGTATGCGGAGATTACTTGGAATTTCATTTATTATAATTTCAATCTATTAGGGTTTTGTCTTGCATCCCAAACGGATAAAACGATAATGTGATTTTCATTTAGTTCATAGTAAATAATATGATTTTCAATGATTAATCCTCTAACATTTATTAAATCTGTTTTTTTAACAATTTCTGGTTGAAGCATTAAAAGGTTTAATTCAGATTGTATTTTTTTGTATAGGTTTTGTGAATACGTTTTACTTTTGTTTCTAAAACTATAAAATTCTAAAATATATTTTAATTCAGATTTTGCAGCTTCTGTCCATACAATTACTCTTTTAGCCATGCTTCAATTTCTTCGTTGACTTGGTCATTTGTATAGTAATTTCCTTCTAAATAGTCTTTTTGAGATTTTTTTATAACTTTCTTTTGTGAATTAGTTAAAACAATAATGTTCTCAGTACTTGATTCTACCAAAGTATTAAGTGCAGTCAAAATCTTTTTGTCATTTATAAGATCTATTCTTGATTTCAATATGTTTTTTAACTCAATCGTAGTCATTGTAAATAGTTTTATACAAATTTAAACAAAAAGATTTATCAAACTGTAAACTTCCATTCTTTCTGTTGTTTTTCGCTTAAGAAAGTCCACGCTACAAAACGACTTATTTTTTGTCCTTGAGCCATTTCTATGGTTTTAATTTCAACTGCTCCAACTTTATTTAGAGTTTTGTAAATACTTTTTAAATTTTCTTTTTTTGAAACTAAGGTAGTAAACCAAAAAACTTGTAATGGATATTTTACACTTTCGTAAATCATTTGAGTGATGAAACCAATTTCGCCACCATTGCACCAAAGTTCGGCGTTTTGACCACCAAAATTTAGTATAGGTTTAGCTTCGCTCAATTCGGCTTTGCCTCGGGTGGAAGATTTTACGTCTTCCAAATTATTTACTTTTCTTAAAGATGCTTTTGTTGCTTCTTCTTGCGATGCATGAAATGGCGGATTACAGATTGTAAAAGCAAATTTATCTTCGGGAAGGATAATATTTTTGAAAATAAATCTTGGTTCTACCTGCAATTGCAAACTGATACTTTCTATCAGCTGTGGATTTTTAGCGATGATTTTTTTGCAATTTTGAATTGCATTTTCATCAATATCAGTTCCTACAAAACTCCATTGGTACTCGTGATTTCCTATTATTGGATATATGCAATTTGCTCCAATGCCAACATCTAGACCAATTATATTTTCTCCTACTGGAATGATTTTGTTATTAGAATTTGCTAATAAATCGGCTAAATAGTATATGTAATCAGCTCTTCCAGGAATTGGCGGACATAAATAATTTTTGGGAATGTCCCAATATTGAATGCCATAATTAGAAATAAGAAGGGCTTTGTTTAATGCTTTTACCGCTTCAGGATTTGCAAAATCAATAGTTTGTTTCGCTTTTTCGCTATTGCTCGGTTCGACATTGTGTTCATTGACGAAAATATAATTTTTTAAAATAGGATAATTGTAAATTAATTTTTCAAAATCGTATCTAAATCTATGAGGATTTCTAGGATGTAATGTGGTTTTTTCGGGTATAATTTTGTTCTTCATTTTGTCATTTCTCTATATCAAATATAGAAAAAATATGTTACTTTTATAAGATAAAAATAATAAAAATAGTCATGAAGAAAATCAAATTTAGAAAGCGGTATATTCTCTACTTTGTTATGATTTCCTATTTGATTATTTGTCAATCTTGCATGAAAATGCGAATGAGTAGTACAAAAACGAAAACATTTTTTGCAACTTCAAAAATTGAGTTTATTGATTCTATTGTCAAGTTAGACGAACACAGCGTTCATTATATTCAAACAGGTAAAAAAGACAATCCAACTTTATTTTTTATTCATGGTTCGCCTGGAAGTTGGGATGCATACAAAGAATATTTAAAAGATACTTTGTTGTTGAAAAAGTACAGAATGATTGCTATTGATAGACCAGGATTTGGATATAGTGATTTTGGAACTGCTGAAAATTTAAAAGTTCAATCAGAGATTATATTTGATTTTATTAAAAAAGTTGATAATAATAAACCAATTATTCTTGTTGGTCATTCTATGGGTGGACCAGTTGTAACCAAATTAGCAGAAAATCATCCAAACAAGTACCAATGTATAGTTATTATTTCTGGTTCGATTGATCCAAAAGCTGAAAACCCTGAAATTTGGAGACCTTTTATTATGAAAAAACCACTACGATATTTAATTCCAGGTGCTTTACGACCATCAAACGATGAATTGTGGTGGCTTAAAAAAGATTTGAATATAATGAAACCTAATTTAAAAAATATTGTTTCTAATGTTGTAGTTATTCACGGAACGAAAGATAGATTAGTTCCTTATTCTAATATGTCATTTATTCAAAAGGAGTTTGTAAATGCAAAGAAAGTGGATACATTATCAATTAAAAATGCCGACCATTTTATTCCATGGACACATTACAAAATTATTCGTGATGCCTTGTTAGATATTAAACTTTAATTTTAATCAAAACATTCCATCAACAACAAATCTCCGTTAGAATGTTCTATTTTTACTATTCCATCTGCTGTTACATGGTTACTACTTCCTGTTCTGTAACCAATGGTAAGTTCTTCATTTTGTAATGGATAGAAAAGATTTTGAGTAGTAATTCCGCTTACTTTTCCAATTGGGATTAAAGAAATAGGAGTGTCTTTAGTGTACCATTTTTCAAATTTATTAGGTAATAAAAATATTTTTGAATGGTCGTCAAGAATTACAATTTTAAGTTTATTGCGATAACCCACAATGTTGGTTATGTTGGTAATGGTATGATCAGCACGTTTTCCTGTTGCCCAAACTACATTTACGGCTTTATGACCTTTTTCGATTAAATAATCGAAGGCTTTTTCTAAATCGGTTTTGTCTTGATTTGGTGTGTGAACAATTTCAAGTGGAAACTGTTTTTCTTTATAAATTTCGGGATTGAAATTATCATCAAAATCGCCTAGCAACACATCAATTTTTATGTCCAATTGCAAAACTCTATCAATAGCGTTGTCTAAAACTACAACTATGGGCGACCATTCGAGTAATTGTCCTAAAAGTTCATAACTACATGATGCTCCGTTTGCAATAATTAACGCAGGTTCTTGATCGTCGCGAACTATGTGATGAGATGACATTATCTTATTAAACTAAAATGACCTTTAATTTCTTCTCCATTATTTTGTTTGGCAACAAACCAATAATCTGAGGATGGCATTTTTATCCCATTGTAAGTTCCGTCCCAACCCGCAGTATTTTGATTAAAATGATAAATTAGTTTACCAAATCTGTCAAAAATTAAAATTTGTTTGATATCTAAAAAACGACCAGTAAATTTCCAATAATCATTTATGCCATCATCATTTGGGGTAAAGAAATTTGGATATCCAATCACAGAAAATTCATCGGAAACAGTTCCACAACCTTTCGTGTCTTTTACATAAATAATGTGTTCACCAGGAATTAAATCATAGAAAATATTGCTAGTTTGATAAGTACCTGATTCATTATCTAAAGAATAAACATAATTTCCTGAACCTAATGGATTTACAACAAGGTTATAATTTCCAATACTTCCTTCAATAGTGTAATTTAATGTTGCAATTTCAGAATTTGTAACAGTAATCGTTCTAGTTGAGGTGCAACCAAAACTGTCAGTTACATCAACAGTATATATTCCAGCTGTGTTAACTAAAATAGATTGTGAAGTTTCTCCTGTTGACCAAAGAAAGTCAAAATTTGAAGCTGCTCCACTATTTCCAGCGCTCAAACTTATTTTTGAAGGAAAAGTATTTAAACAATAGAAAACTTCTACATCTGGAAGTAGTTGAGGATTGTCATTAACAATTAAATTAAAATTTGTAATATCAAAACAATCATCACCATTAATAGGTTGGATTCTAGCATAAACAGTTTGTGGGTTACTGATATTGGTATAATTAGTAGCTAATGGATTTTCATTATTGAAAGCATCATCATAATTTAAAAAATAGCTCACAGAATAGTCCGATGCTGATTGAGAACCTAACACTTCACTATTTTTATCAGAAAGTATAAATTCTGAAAAATCTGTAGTACCACAAGAAATAAAGTTTGCGGGTTGAAATGCTGTTGGCGAATCTAAAATGGTAATATTTTTAGTGTAAGTTTTAGAAGTAGTTGTGGTTATTATTGTCAAATTCACTTCATAAACACCTGCACTCGTAAAAACATGAGTCGGATTTGCAAGTGTAGATACATTTGAAGACGAACTTGCATCACCAAAATTCCATGAAATGGAAACAATATTCTCTATTTCAGGAATGTTAAATTGTGTTGCATTTCCTGTACAGTAATTACTCGATGTAAAGCTTTGATCTAAATATGAAGTTATAAACGAAGGCAAACCATAATAACAAGTATTTGTGCCAAGGTTGACTGCGGTTAAATTGACATTACACCCAATTCCAACAGTATTTGGATTATTAATTACACCCAAAGAACTTGTGTTGTTTCTGCCAATATAAATTTTTTGATTAGGAGCTAATTGAAGCGCAGTAATGATTCCTTCTTGAAAATTATCAAAATCAAATTGCGCAATTAAAGTTTTAGATGCATTAATTGTTGAGTCATTGAGACTTTCGATATTATATTGAAATAACTCTGATTTGAAATTATCTAAATCAATATTTGAGACATAAAGTAATTTATTGTTAGAAGAAAATTCAACACCATAACCACCAATGTAATCAGTATTCAGTGGAGAAGTTGAAATTAATGAAAGTTGTCCTGTTAAATTATTAAAGTTAAAAAGCTGCATAACACTTCCTACACCTGAATTAACAGAAGCAACATATTTTCCGTCTGGTGAAGACTTCATATAACCTAAAGTTCGTTGAGTGTCACTTGAAATTGAAACACCAACACTAGAAATAACCGCAGGATTTATGCCTGTTGGCGTGATTTGATAACTCAAAAATTGGTTATTACCATATCGATGAGCGATTACCCAAAAATTAATTCCATTGTCGTGCTTTGCAACGGTTATTTTTTCTAAAGTAGGAGTAGCTAATAAAACATTTTTTGTAGTAACATCACCTAAACCACCATCGAGAGTTAAATCAATTACGCTATAATTTAAACCATTAGTTTTACCAAGTTCATCAACTGTAAAAACGTAAAATAAATTTGTATTTCCTGGATTTGGTACAATGATAGCAGATTGTGTACTAGATGGATCTCCAAGTAAACCTGTTCCATTTGGCATAATTGCATGATCTTTATTCCAAATTTTAACTCCATCGGTATAAAAAAGCAAACCGCCATTTTCATCACATAAAGTTGCACAACCTTCATTAGTATCAATTTGGCCATCATTTAAAACAACAGGAGTTGTACCAGAATTGAAACTAATTCCAGCTTTATCTCCAAAATACCATATACCGGCAGGACTTTGAGAAAATGAATAAAACGATAGTAATAAAAACAAATAAAGAACTCTCTTCATGCAATTTTTTTAAACAAATATAAGGTTTTTAGTGATGAAACCTATTCTACAACGTAATTTCTAGTGTCAATTTCACTCAAATTGAAATAACCTAATGGATAATTTTTTGAATTTGTCTGATTTACAATATTTCCTTTTAAAGTTGCTGGCGGAGTTGCAAAAGGACTTCCACCGGAACTTCCTGCAATATTGATAAGTTTATTCATGTAGTTATAATAACGTTCATTAATTCCTTGCAAACTCATAAATAACTCATCTTCAGATTCTAGTTTTTCATTTGAATAAAATCCAAACATTTCATTTCCTTGAAAAAACTCGTCTTTAATAGCACCATATTCAGGAAAAGTAAAATCACTTTTTTTGAAACCAATAAGGTAAAAATTATCTTCCAATCCATTGTCTTGATAGAAAAATTTAATTTGAATTTCATCACCACTAATTCCTTGAACACTTTTCTGCTCAATACTTTCAATTTCTGGAGTGGCTAAAAGTTTTTCGGTAGAAGTATAAGTGTTCCCATCAACAACTACTGTTAAAGTATAATTTTCATTAATAATTGGTTGAAAGGTTGAACAATTATAAGTTCCTGAAGTTGTTGATTCTTCAAAGTTGAAAATTGTTCCAACACTGTTTGTAATAAAAACAGTTGCGCCTGAAACTGGAGGTATAGTTTCATTAAAATAGTCAGTTGTTGTAGAAAGTTTTATTGTTTGTTCATTTCCAAGTGTTCCTTTTTGCCATTTTATTGAGGCATCAATAACTAATTTTGGTTCTGAAGAATTGACATTTACATCAACAACATCTTCACAACTTATTTGAAAAATTGCTAGGATGAAAACGAAAAGTAGGCGAATTATATTTTTCATGATAATTAAAATTTAAAATTATAAGAAACTGATGGTACTAAACCAAAGATAGATAATCTGATGGCTTCATTATTTCCAGAATCTTGGTTTTGACGAAAACTTATTGAGGCGGCATTTTTTCTTCCATAAAGGTTATAAATACTGAAAACCCATTCACCTTTCCATTTCTTTTTCTCACTTTGTTTTGGAGTTAATGTTGCTGAAACATCTAAATGATGATACAACGGTAAATTATTTTCATTACGTAATCCATAACTCGGAATGGTTATTCCTTGATAAACATATTGTCCATTTGGATAGGTAACTGGTTGACCAGTTTGAAGAACAAAATTAGCTCCAAAATTCCATTTTTTATTTAATTTATAGGAACTTGTTACCGCTAAATTATGCATTTTATCATAGGCAGAACGATACCAATTTCCATTGTTAATTCCGCTTTCAGCAGCAGTTCTTCCCGGAGTTTTTTGTTCAGAACGTGATAGAGTATAGGATATCCAACCGTTAAATTTTCCTGTGTTTTTTCTAAAGAGGATTTCTAAACCATAAGATCGCATTTCTCCATTTAAAATGACTTGCTCAATGGCTTCATTAGCAATTAAATCGGCACCATCAATATAGTCCATTCGGTTTTTAATTTTTTTATAAAAACTTTCAATTTCTATGGAGTATTCATCATTTTTTATATTTGAAAAATAACCAATAGCTACTTGATCTGCGATTTGAGGTTTAATGAAATTATCACTAGGTGTCCAAACATCAAGTGGAGTAGGCGAAGCAGTATTTGAAACCAATTGTAAATATTGTATCATTCGATTATAACTTGCTTTTACAGATTTATTTTCTCCTAATTCGTATGCAATTGAAAATCTTGGTTCTAAGTTATTAAAGTTGGCAATAGTTTTATTTTTTCCAAAATATTCAGTTCCAATTGGCGTAGCTTTTTCATAAATTCCTAATTCTGAATTGAATGTAACAGATTGATTATCGGTATAAATGTTTTGAGTAAAAGAACCTAATCTATAAAATAAACTATATCTCAAACCATATTCAACGTTTAATTTTTCTGATATTTTTTGTTCAGCACCAAGATAAAATGAAGGTTCAAATGCAAATTTCTTTTCTAATTGACGATAATTTATTCCTGAATCGCTTCTAGAAGGCTCAATTGTTCCTGGGTTGAAATCGTAATAAATGGCATTTGCTCCATAATTCAATTTGATTTTGTCTGATAAATAATGTTTGAAATCATATTTTAGATTATAATTTTTAATTCCTGAATCCCAATTGAATCCTACAAAATCTAGATTTAAACCATAATAATAATCACTATAAATCATGGATAAATTTGAAAATAATTTATCGGAAAACAAGTGATTCCAACGCAAGTTTAAAGTGGAGTTTCCATAAGTATTTACAAAACTTTCGCTTAAACTAAAAACATCTCTGCCAAAGTAACCTGAAAGATATAAACTGTTATTTTTATCAATTTTATAATTTAATTTAGTGTTCAAATCATAGAAATATGCAGAATTCTTATTGTTAGATAGTTTCAAAAATAAATGTGCATACGAACCTCGACCTGCAACAATAAACGAACCTTTATCTTTTACAATTGGGCCTTCAGCGATTAATCTGCTGGAAATTAATCCAATTCCACCATTCATATGAAAATTTTTACTGTTTCCATCTTTTTGGTAAATATCTAAAACAGATGATGCTCTTCCACCAAATCGAGAAGGAATTCCACCTTTATATAATTTCAAATCCTTTATAGCATCAGGATTAAATACAGAGAAAAAACCAAATAAATGCGATGAATTATAAATGGTAGCCTCGTCAAGTAATATTAAGTTTTGATCAGCTCCACCACCACGAACATTAAAACCCGATTGACCTTCGCCAGCATTGGTCACACCAGGAAGGAATAAAATAGACTTTATTATATCTACTTCTCCAAGAACAACAGGCATTTGTTTTATGGTATTTATAGATAATTTATTGACACTCATTTCTGGTTTTCGAGTGTTGGTTTTTGTCTTTTCTGTGATGATTACCTCTTCAATTAAATTTTCACTTTCTGTTAAACTAAAATTTTTTGAAACATTTTCTGTAAGTGAAATTTTTTCATCAACTATTTCGTAACCTACATAACTGATATTTAACTCATAATCTCCTTTTGGGAGTGTTATGGAATAAAAACCATATTCATTTGATGACGTAAAATTTTTTGTTCCTTTTACTAAAATATTTACTCCTATTAAAGTTTCATTATTTTTTGCGTCAGAAATAGTTCCGCTGATTGTAAATTTATCTTGAGCAAATCCTGAAATTGACCCTATCAAAATGAAAATGTAAATAATGTATTTGTTTAAAGGCATAATTTTTGATTTTGTTTTGCAAATTTGACCATTTAATTTTTAATATTACATACATAAAATGTTAATGTATGGTTAACTATAAAACGTTTTTAAATTGATTTTAAATACTTTTACAACAGAATTTTATAACAAGACATGAGAGCAATTATTTTAATTTGTATTTTATTCTTTTCCTTCAATGGATTTTCACAATTTGAGAATTCAAAAAAAGGAATTCGTTTTGCTCCAACAAAAAAGAAAGAAGCACCACCTAAACCATTAGATGAAAAAACTTCACCTGCTGTCATTAAATATGAAAGTAGTATTGGTGAAAAGAAAGATGATAATTTAGGATATTCTATACTTCCAAAAAAAGAAGTTAAAGGAATTATGGAAGAGGAAGTTTCAACAGTTAGAAAATCGTCTGAGTTATATACTGAAAAGCTACAAACAAAAATGTCGCAAGAAGGAATTTCTAAAGAGATTGTAAATAGTGATGTTTTTCTTGGAGAGTATACAGTTTATACTAAACAAATTGCAATTTCTGCAAGAGATTATAGTGCAATTGATGGCGATTTAGTAAGAATTTGGGTCAATGGCGAAATGGTTACAAAACAAATTAGTTTAGAATCGGGTTATCAAAAATTTGATTATGTTTTGCAAGAAGGATTGAATATCATTCAAATAGAAGCATTAAATATTGGACTTTCTTTCCCTAATACAGGACAATTTACTTTTGTAGATGGAAATGGAAAACGAATCACGGAACAATTTTGGGGTTTGAATGAAGGTTATCGTGCTATCATTAAGGTATATAAAATGAAAGGTTTAACCGAAGAAAAGAAATAAAAAAATCCGACATTAAGTCGGATTTTTTGTTTTAAAATTATTGAGAATTAGCTTAATTTCTTATCTAAGTTTTCTTTAATTGCAGCAAGGAAATTTTCGGTTGTTAAATAATCAGCATTGGTTAGACCTTCTGGTTTTACTAACATTGCTAAGTCTTTAGTCATTTTTCCGCTTTCTACAGTTTCAACACAAACTTCTTCAAGCTTGTTACAGAAATTAATTAATTCTTGATTTCCGTCTAATTTTCCTCTGTGTTCTAAACCTCTTGTCCATGCAAAGATTGATGCAATTGGGTTTGTTGAAGTTGCTTTTCCTTGTTGGTGTTGACGATAATGGCGAGTCACAGTTCCGTGTGCAGCTTCTGCTTCAACTGTTTTTCCATCTGGAGTAACAAGAACAGAAGTCATTAATCCTAATGAACCAAATCCTTGAGCAACAGTATCAGATTGAACGTCACCATCATAGTTTTTACAAGCCCAAACAAATCCACCATTCCATTTCATTGCAGATGCAACCATGTCGTCAATAAGTCTGTGTTCGTAAGTCATTCCATTTGCTTCAAAATCAGCTTTGTAATGTTGTTGATACACTTCTTCAAAAATATCTTTAAATCTTCCGTCGTAAGCTTTTAAAATGGTATTTTTTGTAGAAAGATATAAAGGCCATTTTTTAGTTAAAGCCATTTGAAATGATGAGTGTGCAAATCCATAAATGCTTTCATCAGTATTATACATTGACATGGCAACTCCATCACCTTTAAAGTCATAAACTTTCCATTCGGTAGTTTCACCAGCTTCATTTGTGAAAGACATAGTTAAAGTTCCTTTTCCTTTGATAACTTTATCTGTTGCTTTGTATTGATCACCAAAAGCGTGACGTCCAATAACGATTGGTTTTGTCCAACCTTGTACATATCTTGGAACATTGCTCATAATAATTGGTTCGCGGAAAACAGTTCCACCAACAATATTACGGATAGTTCCATTTGGAGATTTCCACATTTCAGAAAGGTTAAATTCTTTTACACGTTCTTCATCAGGAGTAATAGTAGCACATTTTATACCTACATTGTATTTTTTAATTGCTTCTGCAGAGTCAATTGTGATTTGGTCTTTTGTAGCTTCTCTACTTTCAATACCTAAATCATAGTATTTGATATCTAAATCTAAATAAGGAAGAATTAATTGCTCTTTAATAAAGCTCCAAATAATTCGAGTCATTTCATCGCCATCCAATTCTACTACTGGATTGGCTACTTTAATTTTTACCATATTGTATAAGGTTTTGCTGTTTGTTTTTATAAAAATTCGCGGAAACAAATATAAGAATAAGTAGTTAATTTTATTGTAGTTGAGTGACGAAATCGATTGAATTATTAAATTGATATTTAAAAGAACTTTAATTATGAATTTGATAATTTAAGGATGGGTTTTTTGCATAAAAAAAATCCTTTCGTTTTGAAGGAAAGGATTTTTTTATTGTTTCTAAAGAAAGAATTAGTTTTTGTATCTTCTCTCTTTGATTTTTGCTTTTTTACCAGTAAGTTCTCTGAAGTAGTAAATTCTTGCTCTTCTAACTTTACCTCTTTGATTCACTTCAACTTTTTGTAAAGCTGGCATGTTAACTGGGAAGATACGCTCTACACCAACTGAACCTGACATTTTACGAATTGTAAATGTTTCAGTAACTCCTGAACCTTTTCTTTGAATTACAACTCCTTTAAAAAACTGAGTTCTTGTTTTTTCACCCTCTTTAATTTCGTAGTAAACTGTGATTGTATCACCAGCTCCAAACGCAGGGAAATCATTTTTTGTTGATAATTCGTTATTAACGAAATCTACTAAATTTGCCATTTTTAATGCTAATTATGGTTTAAAAATCTGAGCAACATTCACGGTTTTCGCCAGAGGTTGGTCAAATGTGGGTGCAAAGATAACTAAAAAATCTAAAGTTGCAAACCTATTTTTGGAAAAAGAAAAAAGAGGCAAGAAGCAAGAAATCAGCTAGTTAAATTCCAATTTTTTAAAAGAAGTATCTTTCTTCTTTTTTCTTCGCTCTTTTCTCTAGTCTTCAAGTAAATCAGGACGACGATTTTTTGTGTGCTCAAATGCCATGTCTTCACGCCATTTGTCAATTTTAGCAAAGTGTCCGCTAGTTAAAACTTCAGGAACTTTCCATCCTTTATAATCTGCTGGACGTGTGTAAATTGGTCCTGAAAGCAATCCATCTTGAAAACTATCAGTTAAAGCAGAAGTTTCATCTGATAAAACTCCGGGAATTAATCTGATAATGGCATCACAAAATACAATGGCTCCAATTTCACCACCACTCAAAACATAATCACCAATAGAAATTTCTTTAGTAATAAAATGATCACGAACTCGTTGATCAACACCTTTATAATGTCCACAAAGAATAATTATATTTTTATACATCGATGCGGTATTAGCCATTTTTTGATTTAATGTTTCACCATCAGGCGACATATAAATGATTTCGTCGTAAGTTCTTTCACTTTTCAAATGCGTAATACAAGCATCAATAGGTTGAATCGTCATTACCATTCCTGCGCCACCACCAAACGGATAATCGTCTACTGATTTTTGTTTGTTAGTTGTATAATCTCTTAAATTGTGAAAATGAACTTCTACTAATCCTTTATCAATGGCACGTTTCATAATGGATGCTTCAAAAGGACTTCGAAGTAAATCTGGTAAAATGGTAATAATATCTATTCGCATTTTGCAAAGATAAATATTATTTTTTACTTGCTTTTATAGAATACACCATTGGAATTTTATTGCCAAAATGTTTTATTCGGAATTTATTTGGTTCAAATTCTTCCGTTTGATTAAAACAATTATAAGGAGAGTAATCATATTCATTGAAACAATTAATCTCTAATCCATTATTAATTAATGAATTTAATAGTTCAGATGTTGGGTGATTCCAGGTTGTTGTTTGTGTTGAAATTTCAGCTTCTTTATCAGCATACGTTCCTTCTTCATTTTCAATAATTGGTTCAACATTGAAATAGTTATAGAAAACTTCCTTAAAATCATTGTCATACATCCAAACAACAGGATGAAAATCAGCCATTATAAATTTTCCTTCTGGTTTTAAAAAATGTGAAATGACTTTCGCCCATTTATCTAAATCTGGAAACCAACCAATTGTTCCATAACTAGTAAAAACAACATCAAACTTTTCATCAATATAGTTTGGTGTGTCATATATATCACAACAAACAAAACTGGTATCAAGATTTAATTTTGATGCAAATTCACGTGCTCTTTCAATAGCTTTATCAGATAAATCAACACCTGTTGCTTTTGCACCCATTCTAGAAAATGTCATCGTATCTTGGCCAAAATGACATTGTAAATGTAAGATACTTTTTCCTTTTATATTGCCAAGTAATTCCAGTTCAATCGAATTTAGTGTAGATTTTCCATCCAAAAAGCCTTGCATATCATAAAACTCAGAGGTAATATGAACATCGGTTTTATTATTCCAAGTTTGCTTATTGATTTTTATATAATCATTTTCTTTCATATCCTAATTTTTAAACACCAAATTGTCTTAAATGATGGTCAACATGTTTCCACATTAATTTGTCCCAATCTTCAGATGACATTTTTCCCCAAAAAGGATGGTTTGTTAATTTAATTGAGTTTTCACCTTCAGCAAAACGACTAAAATTTTTGATTAATTCATTTCTTGATGATTCAAAATCGTATTTGTCGGTAAAAATAAATTCTTTTGCAGTAGGACTATTTTTTTTAAATTCAGAATTAAAAATTTTATTTTTAATCATCTTTCCTAAAAACTTCATCAAAAAATTGACTTTGATTTCATTTTCACCAAAAGCTACAATAACGGCTTTATTTGTATGTTTTAGCATTTGGTCAACAGTCATTTTTCCCCAAACGGCTTTACTTTCAAAAGTTAATTTATTAATTCTTGAAATGATAACATCATTATCTGTTTTGTTATAAATAGAACTCATTTTTATGTTTTTGGTTAGTCAAAAATACAATTTTATTAATAATCAATAATATTATTTTACCTTTGCACTTTAAATAAAAATACATTAGAATGGAAAATGGAATATATGCTAAATTTAATACCTCTAAAGGTTCAATTTTAGTAAAATTAACGCACGATTTAACACCAGGAACAGTTGGAAACTTTGTAGGATTAGCTGAAGGTCAGTTAGAAAATACAGCTAAGCCAATGGGAAAACCGTATTATGACGGATTAAAATTTCATAGAGTAATTCCAGATTTTATGATTCAAGGTGGTTGCCCACAAGGAATTGGAACTGGTGATGGAGGTTATAAGTTTGACGATGAATTTCATCCAAGTTTGAAACATGATAGACCTGGAGTTTTATCTATGGCAAATGCTGGTCCAGGAACAAATGGAACTCAATTTTTTATAACACACGTTCCTACATCATGGTTAGATGGAAAACACACCGTTTTTGGTCATGTTGTTGAAGGTCAAGATGTGGTTGATGCTGTTGCTCAAGGTGATTTAATTGACTCTTTAGAAATTGTTAGAGTAGGAGAAGAAGCTGAAAAATGGAATGCTATTGAAGCTTTTAGAACGTTTGAAGGTTCTAGATTGAAAAGAATTGAAGAGGCTAAAAAGCAAGCTGAAGAAGCTATGGAAAAATTAGCTGCTGGTTTTGATAAAACAGAAAGTGGTTTGAGATATAAAATCATCCAAAAAGGAAATGGTAAAAAAGCAGAAGCAGGAAAAACAGTTTCTGTTCATTATACTGGACAATTGGAAAATGGTAAAACATTTGATTCATCTTATCCAAGAAAAAAACCAATTGAGTTTCCTTTAGGAAAAGGGCACGTTATTGAGGGTTGGGATGAAGGAATTCAATTGTTAGAAGTTGGTGATAAAGCACGTTTTGTAATTCCATCTTATTTAGGTTATGGAACCTCTGGTGCTGGTGGAGTTATTCCTCCAAATGCAACTTTAGTTTTTGACGTTGAACTTATGGACGTTAAGTAAATAGTGTAAATTAAATGTAAAAAAACAATCCCGATAGATTTTCTGTTGGGATTTTTTTTATATTTACTTTAGCAAAACCAATAATAAAAAAATGAAAACAAAAATTCTTGTCATGGCATTTTTAGGAATAATGATTTATTCTTGTTCGCCAAAAGTAGTTCCATCAACAGAACCAAAAAAAGTTGAGCTTTCTGCAGAATTAGCTGAAGGTAAAAGTTTGTATGAAAATAATTGTGCAAAATGCCATGATCTTTATAAACCAAAAGATTTTAATGCTGAACAATGGAAGCCCATCATGTTAAGAATGCAGAAAAAAGCTAAAATCTCTGATGAGCAAAGAGAGAAAATATATAGTTATGTAACTGCAAATTAAAAATCAATCCGTCTTTTGGCGGATTTTTTTATTGGAATAGTTTTTGAGTTATTATCTTTGAACATTATTTACTTTCAATGCGTTATTTAATTTTATTTTTATTAGCCACTTTATCAATTCAGGCACAAGATATGAGTCAGGCACAACATTGTGGTTATGACTTTACCTCTTATTTAGTTTTGAATGTTCATGAAGAAGGAGTAAAGCAAAACATCAAAGGTTTAAAATTGTCATTAGTAGATTCAAATGGAAATGAATTGATAAATGTCAATAATAAATACAGTTGGAAAAATGAGAATAAGCCCTTAATTTTTTCATTCAATTATAAAATTGACGAAGAAGTAAAATCTGAGATTCCTGCCGAGAATAAAAAAGAGCGATGGTTTTTTCCTTATGCCAAAGACAACTATTTTCTATCAATAATTAATACTTTTCCCGCTGATGAAGTCAAAGTAAAAATTGAAGACATCGATGGAAAAGAAAACGGAGGTTTATTTGAAACTCAAATTGTTGATTTAGGTTTTTTTGATATGTTTGTTTTATGCACCAATCAAGCACAAGACTATGTGGTTCAATTTGGCAGAAAAGCCAATAAACCATTAGAGGTAATCCTCAAGAAAGCAACTAAATAAAACAAAAAATTAGATTTTATCCCTTTATATTGTAAATCCGTCGGGCAAAGTCACTCCTTTTTTTACTACTATAATTCCGTCTTTTATAGTATATAAATCTGTGTTAGCATCTTTCAAATGTTTTCCTCCGTTGAGTTTTACATCATTACCAATTTTACAATTTTTATCTACAATAGTGTTGTTAATAAAACAACGTTCACCAATACCTATATTCACAATATTATTATAAACATTGTGACTTATTTCGTCTAAATTTTGATAATAATCATTACCCATCAAATAAGAATTTGTAATAATAGAATCGCGATTTATTCTTGTTCGAATTCCAATTACGGAATGTTCAATTTTAGTTCCATTGATGATACAACCTTCGGCAATAATTGACTTATCAACGGTTGTTCCGCCTGTAATTTTTGATGGAGGTAAAACTCTGGCACGTGTGTAAATTTTACCCGAATTATCAAATAAATTAAACTTCGGAATATCATCTGTCAATCCTAAATTAGCTTCAAAGAACGAATCAATATTTCCAATATCGGTCCAATATCCTTCATATTGATAACTCAATATCTTTTGTTTTCCGATGGCTTGAGGAATGATTTCTTTTCCAAAATCTTTTGTTTCTTGGTTCGACATCAATTCAATCAATAAATTTCTGTTGAAAATGTAAATTCCCATCGAAGCTAAGTAATGTTTTCCTTCCGCTTTAGATTCTTCGCTAACTTCCGAAGTCCACTCTGGCAACAAACTAACATTTGGTTTTTCAATAAATGATGTAATAAAGTTCTCAGAATCGGTTTTTAAAATTCCAAATTCAGGAGCTTCTTTTGCAGTAACAGGTAAGGTTGCAATTGAAATATCGGCACCACTTTCTTGATGCGCTTTAATCATCTCGTTAAAATTCATTTGATACAATTGGTCACCAGATAAAATCAAAGCATAATCAAATTCGTGATTTAAAAAATGATTCATACATTGTCTAACAGCATCAGCAGTTCCTTGAAACCAAGTTGGATTGTCTGGCGTTTGTTCAGCCGCTAAAATATCTACAAAAGCAGTGCTAAAGTGACTAAAATGGTAGGTGTTTTTGATGTGTTGATTTAAAGAAGCCGAATTAAATTGCGTTAATACAAACATTCTCTTAATGTCAGAATTAATACAATTTGAAATAGGAATATCAACCAATCGGTATTTTCCAGCAATCGGAACTGCTGGTTTTGAACGACTTTCTGTTAATGGAGATAATCTTGAACCTTGTCCGCCACCTAAAATAATAGCTAATGTACTTTTTTTCATCTTTATTAGTATTTATGCTTTTTCTTTTTCAAATTTTGATATTACTTCTTCGTAATAGTTGTAGGTAGTTTTTGCTATAGATTCCCAACTAAATTTCTCTAAAACTCTTTTTCTTCCGGCTTTTCCCATATTTTTTGCAAGCGTTTCGTCTTCTAATAATAAATTAATTTTTGAAGCAAAATTCCTTTGAAATTCTTCTGGATTTTTTGGATTAAAATCAGTTCTTGAAACACTTTCTAGCGGAATTAAATAACCTGTTTCTCCTTCTGTTATAATTTCTGGAATTCCACCAACGGCACTTCCTACAACTGGAGTTTCACACGATAAAGCTTCGAGATTGATAATACCAAAAGGTTCGTACAAGGATGGACAAGCAAAAACTCTTGCGTGGCTATATAATACTTTAACTTTCTCTCTTGGAAGCATTTCAGAAATCAAAATAATTCCGTCACGTTGCGATTTTAATTCGGCTATCAGATTTTCGGTTTCTTTTGCTATTTCGTCAGTATCTGGTGCGCCAGCACATAAAACAATTTGACAATTTTTATTGAAATATTTTGCAGCCGAAATCAACTGCGAAATCCCTTTTTGACGAGTAATTCTTCCGACAAAAAGCACAAACGGAATTTCAGGATTGACACCAAATTCTACTAACAAATTATTGTCAAATGTTGGTTTGTAAAATTCAGGATCGATCCCATTATGTATTACTGTAACTTTTTCAGGATTAATTCCATAAGCTTCCACAACATCGGTTTTCATTTGTTCACTAACAGCAATTACGCCATCTGCGGTATTGTATGCATGATTTTCAATCCAACGTGAAAGAAAATAACCATTTCCTAGTTGTTCTACTTTCCATGGTCGATGCGTTTCTAAACTGTGTGTTGTTAAGATCAATGGAACTTGCAATAATTCTCTCGAAAAAATTCCTGCTAAGTGTGTGTACCAAGTATGACAATGAATTACGTCGGCTTGTAATGTATGTTGCGACATTTCTACATTTTTACTCAAATTATGGAACATTTTGATGTGCGGATTGCTAGCATCTTCCATTTTTGTTAGTGAAGAATTTATTCCAACAATGTTCATGGTGTCTTTTTCTTCCAATTGATTTCCAAAACATCGAACTTCCACTTGCCCTAGTTTTGACAACTCTTGGCTTAAAAAATCGATGTGTACACCTGCACCACCATATATATTAGGTGGAAACTCATTGGAAAAAAGGGCTATTTTCATACAAGTAAAATAATCATAATTTATGAATTATAAAGTTAGGGAATTTATTTTATCAATTCGTTTTTTAACTTATATAAAAACTATACAATTTGTATTTTTGTAAATAAATACAATTTTATGGAACCTATAACTTGGAATGATTTTGAAAAAGTTGAAATGCGCGTAGGAACAATTATTGAAGCAAATGATTTTCCCGAAGCCAGAAAACCAGCTTATCAATTGACAATAGATTTTGGTTCAGAAATTGGAATTAAAAAATCGTCTGCACAAATAACAAAACGCTATTCAAAAGAAGATTTAATTGGCAAACAAATCATAGCAGTATTGAATTTTCCTAAGAAACAAATTGGAAAATTTATGAGTGAATGTTTGGTTTTAGGTGCTGTAAATGAGGATGAAGTCGTCCTTTTATCTTCCGATTTAAAAGTAGAAAACGGTTTGAGAATCGCTTAGTTTTGCTTTCTACGTTTATTTGCCATGTATATATTAAAAATGGAAAGTAGAATAAATAATATTGGAACAATATAAAATTTATTTCTTTCATCACCAGAGTTTTCAGCTTCTATTTGACGGTAGTTTGCATAGATAATGTACAACCAAAAAACAATACTAATCGAATTGAAAACAAAGGCGTATTTATTTAAAAAAGCTAGAAATTTTTGCATAGTTTGGGAAATTAAAAACTCCAAAAATCTTTAAACTTTTGGAGTTTGTTATTCATTTAGATATCATCAAAATCAATATCTGTAAAACTTGATGTTTTTGGTTCTTCTTCACCTTCTGTTTTTTCGGTAAAATATTCTTTCTTGAAATCTTTTTGGTGTCTTTCAGAAATTACTTCTTCACCTTTATTATTTAAAACAAACGAAGTCATTTCGTCTAGAATTTCTTTGAAAGCGGTAAAATCTTCTTTGTACAAATAAATTTTATGCTTTTTAAAGTGAAATGATCCATCTTCTTCAGTAAATTTTTTACTTTCAGTAATGGTAATGTAGTAGTCATCAGCTTTTGTAGCTCTTACATCAAAGAAATAAGTTCTTCTTCCTGCTCTTAATACTTTAGAAAAAATTTCGTCTTTTTCTAACATGTCATGTTCTCTCATATTCGTTCTATCAATTAGTGTAGTTTTTCTTTTACGAAAATGATAAAAAAAATGTTACGATGCAAGAATTATTCTACTTCTTTTTCAGAAAGTTGTTTATAATAGAGTTCTTTATAATATCCTTCTTGGTTTACTAATTGATTATGAGAACCTTGTTGAATGATTTTTCCTTCTTCTAAAATAATTATTAAGTCAGCATTTTTTGCCGATGAAACTCTGTGACTGACAATTATTGTCGTTTTATTTTTAGAAATTTCTAATAAATTATTCAAAATTTGTTCTTCCGTTTCTGTATCAACCGCTGAAAGACAATCGTCAAAAAGAAGAATTTCAGGGTTTTTTATAATCGCTCTTGCAATAGAAACACGTTGTTTTTGTCCACCAGAAAGTGTAATTCCTCTTTCTCCAAGAATGGTTTCATATTGTTGGTTGAACTGAATGATATTATCGTGAACTACTGATTTTCTTGCTGCTTCAAATACTTCTTCGTCAGTTGCATTTTCTTTTCCAAATTTGATATTATTCTTTATGGAATCTGAAAACAAGAAGGCGTCTTGAGGAACAATCCCAATACTATTTCTTAAATCATATAGATTCAATTCTGCTAAAGGAATTCCGTCCATTAAAATTTTTCCAATTTTTACATCGTGCATTCTTGTAATTAAGGTAAGAATGCTCGATTTTCCTGAACCTGTTTTACCTAAAATTGCGAGCGTTTGTCCTTTTGCAACTTTAAAGGAAACATCTTTCAAAGCTTCAATATTAGTATCATCATAGGTAAAACTCACATTTTTAAATTCAATTTCACCTTTAATTACAGAATGATTTGGATTAGTGTTTTTGATTTCTGGTTCCACTTTTAAGAACTCGTTCAATCTTTTTTGCGATGCCTCAGCTTCTTGAACTAACGATGAAACCCAACCAATTGTGGCAACAGGCCAAGTTAGCATATTGACATATAAAATAAATTCGGCAATTTTTCCAATGCTATCAATTTCGCCATTGATGTACATCATTCCTCCAAAATAAATCACCACCAAGTTACTCACACCTATCAAAGTCACCATCAACGGTCCAAAAAAGGATTGAACATTAGCCAAACTCATACTTTTTGATTTACTTTCTTTAGCTAAATCAATAATATTGTTTTGATGTTGTTTCTCTAAACCATAAGCTTTTATAACTCTTATTCCCGAAAAAACTTCTTGTGTATAACTCGAAATTTTTGATAAATATTGCTGAAAAATAGTACTTCGTTTGTTGATTTCAACACTCAATTTGAAAATAATAAACGATAAAACAGGCAAGGGAAGAAGCGTATATAATGTTAATCTTGGCGAAACATTATACATATATATAATTACAATTGTAAAGGTAATTAAAGTATTTATGGTGTACATAACTGCCGGACCAACATACATTCGCACTTTAGCAACATCTTCACTAATTCTACTCATTAAATCACCAGTACGATTTTGTTTGTAAAAATTCTGATCTAAAACTTCATAATGCTTAAAAACTTCATTTTTCAAATCAAATTCTACATGACGTGACATCACAATTAAGGTTTGACGCATCAAGAAAGTTAAAATACCAGCGATAATCGTAGTTCCAATAATAAGTAATACATTTTCAATAAGTTGATTTTTAATTATGTCGTTACTTGCATTAGTTTTATGAAAATCTTCAATGGCTTTAAATGATTTACTAATCAATTTTGGAGTAAATAATCTAAAGATTTGCGCAACAATTGTAATGATAATACCTAATAAAAAACGGTATTTATATTTGATAAAATATTTATTTAAATATTGTAATTCTTTCATTTTAAATTATAAATTGTTTGTAGAATTATTTCTACTATTGTTAAAAAAATAGAAATAATTTAATTTTAAAATATTCATTTAAAATTTATTTTATTAACAATATGCTAATTAAAACTAAATTTCATGAATTATTTTGAATAAAAAGTTAAATTTGCGATGACTTATTGATAAAGTCGCAACCCAAATATATTTTTATGACTACAGAAATCACAACTCCAAAAGAGCTTCAAAAAATGGATCCGGTCTTCGGACAACTATCATTTGATAATCACGAGCAAATTGTTTTTTGCAATGACAAAGATACAGGATTAAAAGCAATAATAGGCATTCATAATTCAGTTTTAGGACCAGCTTTAGGTGGAACTAGAATGTGGAAGTATGCAAACGAATGGGAAGCATTAAACGATGTTTTGCGTCTTTCAAGAGGAATGACATACAAATCTGCAATCACTGGTTTAAATCTTGGTGGTGGAAAAGCTGTTATTATTGGTGATGCCAAAACTGAAAAAACTCCAGAAATGATGCGCAAATTTGGTGAGTTTGTTCATTCATTATCAGGTAGATATATCACTGCTGAAGATGTAGGAATGGTAACTGCAGATATGGATACTGTTCGTGATGTAACTCCATACGTAACAGGAATTTCTGAATCTCGTGGTGGTTCTGGTAATCCTTCTCCAGTAACTGCCTATGGTGTTTACATGGGAATGAAAGCTGCTGCTAAATATCAGTTTGGTTCTGATAAATTAGACGGAAAAAAAGTGTTAGTTCAAGGAATTGGACACGTTGGTGAAACTTTAGTTGATTATTTAACTAAAGAAGGAGCTTTAGTTCAAATTTCAGATATTAATGAGGGAAGACTTGAAGAAGTTAGCAAAAAATATGGCGCTTCAATTTATACAGGAAGCGATTTATATACAGCAGATGTTGATATTTATGCACCTTGCGCACTTGGAGCAACTATCAACGACGACACAATTTACAAGATAAATGCTAAAGTAATTGCTGGAGCAGCAAACAATCAGTTGGCAAATGAAAACGTTCACGGACCAATTTTGTTAGAAAGAGGTATCGTTTATGCACCAGATTTCTTAATTAATGCAGGTGGAATTATTAATGTTTATGCAGAAATTGCTCATTATGACAAAGCCGAATCAATTCGTAGAACTGAAAATATCTACAATACTACTTTAGAGATTTTTGATTATGCTAAAGCAAATAATTTGACGCCACAAAAAGCGGCAATGGCTATAGCAGAAAATAGAATTGAACAAAGAAAAAAAGAAAACGCTAAATAAGTAGCGATTGAAAAAAATAGTTTTATTTTTGCAAAGCGAAAGAGCAATTTCTTTCGCTTTGTTAATTTTTAAAAGTTCTTATCCGTGTTAAACAGAAGACATATTCGAGTAAAAGTGATGCAAACTATCTATGCAATGCATCAAAGTGGTTCAGATAATCTTGAAAAACAAGAAAAATTCTTAACAGCTAGTTTAGAAAATATTCTAGATTTGTACCTAATCATGTTGACAACTCTGACGGAAATTAGAAAAAAAGAAATTGATTACATTGAAATTTCTAAGAAAAAGCATCTTGCTACCGCTGAAGAACGAAACCCTAATTTGCGTTTTATAAATAATTCTGTGTTACTAGCTTTGGAAGAAAGTAATTCCTTAAGTATTGCTATTGAGGATAGAAAAATTAACAATTGGAGTATTAATGACGATACTATATTAATGCTTCTTCAAGCTGTGAAACAAAGTGATTTATATTTGAATTACATGGATAAAAAGAGCGTAACTTTTGAAGAAGAACGTTTTTTTATAGCCGATTTATTTTCTGAAGTAATTGCTCCAAATGAAAAATTATACTCTTATTTAGAAGATTTTAAGTTGACTTGGGTTGATGATATTCCAGTTGTTAATACTGAAATATTGAAACAGTTAAAAAAGTTTTCTAAAGACGAGGATTTTAGAATTTCTAAGTTATATAAAGATATTGAAGATAGAGATTTTGCAGCTACACTCTATAGAAAAACAGTTTTGAACGAAGACAAATTGGCAAAAGAGTTTATCGATAAAACACCTAATTGGGACATTGAAAGAATTGCTGAATTAGATACAATAATTTTAAAAATGGCAATTTGTGAGTTTTTAAATTTTCCATCTATTCCATTAAAAGTAACTATCAATGAATATTTAGAACTTGCAAAAGAATATTCTACACCAAAAAGTAGTGTTTTTATTAACGGAATTTTAGATAATTTAGTGAAGCAATTTCAAACTGAAAATAGAATAAAAAAAATAGGAAGAGGTTTATTATAAAATTTAATTTAAAATTATATGAGAAAAATTGTTTATGTTATTTCTGCATTAATTGTTCTTTCGTCATGCAATAAAAAAGAAGAACAACAAACTGGACCAACGTCAATAGAACAAACGATGAAGCCAATTCCAACGGACGAAAAGGCACCAAAATATGTTCCAAAAGGCGATTTAACTGAAATGACTTTTGATAAAACGGAACATGATTTTGGAATTATTAATCATCCTGATAAAGTAAATTATAGTTTCAAATTTACAAATACTGGTGATAAGGATTTAATTATCTCAAAAGCTGTTGGTTCATGTGGATGTACTGTTCCTGAATATCCAAAAGAACCAATTAAACCAGGTGAAAACGGTAAAATTAAAGTTATTTTTAATAGCGCAGGAAAAAATGGAGAACAGCACAAAACGGTAACATTACTTGCAAATACAAAAAATGGTACTGAAAAACTTCATATTAAAGCTATGATAAAAGGAGGAAGAGAAAAGAAAAAAAGAACACCAAAACCTAATTTAAATTTACCAAACTAAAAAAAATATATTATGGATAAAGCAATGCAGTTTTTACCTTACGTCTTAATGTTTGTGGTTTTATATATGTTTATGATTTTACCACAACAAAAAAGAGCTAAAAAGGAAAAAGAATTTGAAAATTCACTTAAAGTAGGAGATAAAATCATTACTAAAAGTGGTCTTCACGGAAAAATATCTGAATTAGCAGAAACAACAATTGTAATCGAAACAATGTCTGGAAAATTGAAAATGGAGCGTTCTGCAATTTCTATGGAAATGAGCGCAGCCTTGAACAAGAAAGCATAATTACAATTAGTATAAAATAAAAAATCCCAAATTCTAAATTTTTAGAGTTTGGGATTTTTATTTTCAGATAATTTTATCGGTATTTATCATTCAAACCAATATTTTGTAGAATCATAGGTTTGATTTTTTCAAAACGAGTAATCTTAGTTTTTTCTTGTTTTGCAGTTTCGATGTATTCTAAAAATTCATTTTGTTTTGATAGTGTAAAGTTTTCAAAAGCTATTGAAAGTTCTTTATCAGATTTTAATTCAGTATCTAAAAAAGGACAAATTATTCTCTCTTTTTTAGTTGGTTTTATTGATTTACCTTCTTTTTCGTTCTCTATTGCTTCATTTATATAAGTTAGAATTTGATTTTCGTTAATATCATTTTTTGAAGAAAATCGCCATTGACGAAGCGATTTTGTAACTCCTTCATTGGCATTGACTAAAATATTAAGTTCATCTTTTAGAAAAACTCCATTAAAAAACCAAATCGTAAAAAAGCTTTTAAAACCACCAATTCCAACGACATTTTTATTGTTTACTGTGTATACAATTCCACCCCATTTTGTAGTTTCAACAAGTTCTGTTTTGTTTATTATGGATTTTAAAATTTCTAATTCGTCTTCCCATAAATCATTACTATTCCAGCTTTTTTTTTCTTCCATTTTAAATTAAACTATTTCTTAGAAAAATCTGTAGAAGCAGTTAATTCAGCAATTTTTACAATAACATCAACCGCTTTTTGCATACTTTCAACTGGAACATATTCATACTTTCCATGAAAATTATGTCCACCGGCAAAAATATTCGGGCAAGGTAAACCCATATAGGATAATCTTGAACCATCAGTTCCACCACGAATTGGTTTTATGAGTGGTTTGATGCCTAGTTGTTTCATCGCTTTTTCTGCTAAATCAACAATATACATCATTGGTTCCACTTTTTCTTTCATGTTGTAGTATTGGTCTTTTATTTCTAGAACACAAATGTCTTCGCCAAATTGTTTAGCATATTTCTTATTGATTTTTGAAATAATTTTTTCAACTTTCTTTTTGCGTTTTTCAAATTTTTTCATGCTATGATCACGAATAATCAACTCTAGTTTAGTGTCTTCTAAACTGCCTAAAATTTGAGTTACATGATAAAAACCTTCATAATCTTGAGTCTCTTGTGGAATTTCATTTTTAGGAAGTTTGCTAATAAATTTATTTGCAATAAGCATTGAGTTAATCATTTTTCCTTTCGCATATCCTGGATGGACGCTTTTTCCTTTAAAAGTTATTTTGGCTCCAGCTGCATTAAAGTTTTCATATTCTAATTCACCAATCTGACTTCCATCCATCGTGTATGCCCATTTTGCTCCAAATTTTTCTACATCAAAAATATCGGCACCACGACCAATTTCTTCATCTGGAGTAAATCCAACTCTAATTTTACCATGTTTAATTTCAGGATGTTGCACTAAATATTCCATAGCTGTAACAATTTCTGTCAATCCAGCTTTGTCATCAGCACCAAGAAGTGTTAAACCATTCGTTGTGATTAAAGTTTGTCCTTTATAAAGTAATAAATCTTTAAAGTAACTTGGTGAAAGAATGATGTTATGTTCTTTATTCAAAACAATATCACCACCATCATAGTTTTCAATAATTTGAGGTTTTACGTCTTTTCCAGTAAAATCTGGTGAAGTATCATAATGAGAGACAAATCCAATTGTTGGAACTTCATGATCAACGTTACTTGGTAGTGTTCCCATCACATAACCATTTTCATCAATGCTTACTTCGGTTAAACCAATATTGTTAAGTTCTTTCACTAATAAATTTGCTAAAACTAATTGCTTTTCTGTACTAGGAGTTGTATTTGAATTGGCATCAGATTCTGTATCGATAATGACATAACTGATAAAACGATCAATAATATTTTGCATGATTTTAATTGAATTTAATTAAGCAAATATACAAATTCAATACATTATATATTCTTCAATTTATTTACTTTTGCAAAACACAACTACAACAAAATGTACAAATTACTAATTCGTCCAATCCTTTTTCAATTTGATCCTGAAAAAGTTCACTATTTTACCTTTTCTTTAATCCGATTTTTATCTAAAATTCCAGGATTCTCCTCACTTTTCAAATCATTATATTTAGTAAACGACAAACGATTAGAAACCGAAGTTTTTGGTTTAAAATTTCCAAATCCTGTTGGATTAGCTGCAGGTTTCGATAAAAATGCAGTTTTGTACAAAGAACTTTCCAACTTCGGTTTCGGATTTATTGAAATTGGTACGTTAACGCCAGTCGGACAAGAAGGAAATCCTAAAAAAAGATTATTCCGATTAAAAGAAGATTCGGCAATTATTAACAGAATGGGTTTTAATAATGGTGGCGTTCAAGAAGCTGTTGAAAGATTAAAGAAGAATAAAGATGTTTTGATTGGTGGAAACATTGGTAAAAATAAGCTTACGCCAAATGAAAATGCCACTCAAGATTACGAAATTTGCTTCGAAGCACTTTTCGATTATGTAGATTATTTTGTAGTGAATGTAAGTTCGCCAAACACACCAAATCTTCGTGAATTGCAAGATAAAAAGCCATTGACAGAACTTTTAACAACACTTCAAAATAGGAATTTGGCTATTCATACTGAGCGTAGTCGAAGTGCTAAACCAATTCTTCTTAAAATTGCTCCAGATTTAACTGATTCTCAACTTTTAGATATTATTGATATTGTAAACGAAACCAAAATTGCAGGTGTAATTGCGACTAATACAACGCTTTCAAGAGAAGGTTTGCTATCTGAAAATAAATCAGAAACTGGCGGATTATCTGGAAAACCATTGACGAATCGTTCTACAGAAGTCATTCGATTTTTATCTGAGAAAAGTAATAAATCATTTCCAATTATTGGTGTTGGCGGAATTCATTCTGCTCAAGATGCCATCGAAAAATTAGAGGCTGGTGCAAGTTTAATCCAACTTTACACTGGTTTTATTTATGAAGGTCCAAAATTAGTGAAGGAAATAAATAAGGCAATTTTAAAGAAAAAATCCTAAACCTGCTTGTACTAAAAGTCCAATCAACAAAGCTATTCCGAAACTTAATAATGTTCCAATTAGGACATATTCGGTAAGTTTTCGGTCTTTTGCTTCTTTCAAATCTCCAAATCGGAAGATTGATTTTGCAGCTAATAAAAAACCAATAGCTTCAAAATGACCTGTTAAAATAAAGCAGAACACAAAAAGGCGTTCTAAAATTCCAATATAATTTCCGGCATTTTGTAGTGAATCATCATTAGTTTTATTCTCAGGTGTCCAAATAGAAATGATATTTTTAATGATTATTGAGGTTGGTTTTGTCAATAAAATGAAACCTGTAATGGTAATCCAAAATTGATTTCCAAAACTTGTAAAATCTATTGTAGTATTGTTATAAATTAATGTAACTGCAATAATAACAAGTAAATGCAAAATTTGATCTACAGAAAACCATAGTCGTTGTGTCTTTTTATTCTGAAAATATAACTTCAAAAAATCTATAAAGCCATGTATAATCGCTAAACCCAAAGCAAACCAAACAAATGTTGTTTTGCCAACTAACAACCAAGCTAAAATGAAATGTAAAAGTGTGTGTAAATACAGGTAAACACTGCGATGTTTCTTAGTTTCTTTATCAATAACCCAAGAAGTTGGTTGCAATAAAAAATCACCGATTAAATGTGCTAAAAGCAATTTTACAAATACAATCATATTTCAAGTGATTTTATTTTTTTTCTAAAATAACGATCTACTTGCATCATCAATTCATAATTAGAACGTTTTTGTCTTCGGCTTACCGCTGCTTGATTTATTCCTAATTTTACTCCAATTTCTTCTTGAGAAAGTGTTGGATTTTGAATAGCAACCAAAACAAATTCAGCTGATTGTTGTAGCCAATGATCCATAAAGGACAGGCTTAAATTTAGCATTAAATTCAATTCTTCGTCAAATTCAGCATTTCCAGAATTGATGGCTAAATTGATTTTTTGCTTTTTTAAAGTTTCAAATGTTTCTCCAGAACGAATAAAAGCACTTCCATTACTTTCAGTAATTTTTCTTGCTTTATGTGTTTTATCTCCAAATCCTAAACTCATTCTAACATCTAAATCGATGGATTTAAAAAAAGCTTTAATTTGAAAAGCAATTGTTAAAGCGTCTTCTATAGTCTTGATTTCCAGTTGAAACTCATCACCACGATAGATTTCCCAATCGTTTGGAGATTTTCCAATCGATTGGAATATAGCTTTTAAGTCATCCATCCATTTTTTAGAAGGAACTTTTCTTGAGTTGATAATATCGCCTGTAAGTATCACAATCATAAGTCAAATGTAATAAATATTTTTAATAAAACAACAATTATTACCAAAATACGTAATAATTCAATTTATTACCGATTTACGTAATATTTGTAATTATTACCAAAATACGTAATATTTTAAATTATTACCAAAAAGTGTAATAATTAAATTTTACTTCTTTATAAAAAACGATTTCGTAAAAACGATTTCTTTAGTATCTTTGACAACAAATGGAGAAAATAAAAATCATAGAATGTCCACGTGATGCCATGCAAGGCATAAAACCTTTCATTCCAACGGAACGAAAAGCGGATTATATTCAGGCCTTACTTCGTGTTGGCTTTGATACAATTGATTTTGGAAGTTTTGTTTCACCAAAAGCCATTCCGCAAATGATTGATACGGCTGAGGTTTTAGCGCAACTTGATTTGTCGCAAACGAAAAGTAAATTACTTGCCATTATTGCTAACACACAAGGTGCTGAATTAGCTTCGGTTCATAAAGAAATACAGTATTTAGGGTTTCCATTTTCGATTTCAGAGAATTTCCAAATGCGAAATACCCACAAAACCATTGCTGAAAGCTTAGTCACTTTACAAGAGATTTTGAACATTGCAGATAAGTCCAATAAAGAAGTAGTAACCTATATTTCAATGGGTTTTGGTAATCCTTATGGTGATCCATGGAATGTAGAAATAGTAGGCGAGTGGACCGAAAAATTAGCCAATATGGGTGTGAAAATTTTATCCCTTTCTGATACTATTGGAAGTTCAACACCAGAAGTTATAGATTATCTGTTTTCGAATTTAATTCCAAAATATCCAAACATCGAATTTGGAGCACATTTGCACACCACTCCAGACAAATGGCACGAAAAGATTGATGCGGCTTACAAAGCAGGTTGTCGTCGTTATGATGGAGCAATTCAAGGTTTTGGAGGTTGTCCAATGGCAAAAGACGATTTAACAGGCAACATGCCAACTGAGAAAATGTTGTCTTATTTTACCCAACAAAAAGCCGATACCAATACTAGCCCAATGAGTTTTGAAAGCGCTTACAACGTGGCTTCAAGATTATTTGGTGAGTTTCATTAAGAAATTTTTAGTTGTCAGTTCTCAGTTTTCGGTTTTCAGTTATTTGTAATTCGTGTAATTTCAAAGTAATCTAATTCGTGAAATTCGTGTCCAAAAAATCAACATCTTTTAAACAACTTATAAAACTCAATCCATATTACTGAAACAAAGGCAATCAAAATACTAAATCCAATTTGTTTATAATCAACCATTTCAAACAAAAAGAATTTAGAAAAGATTGGCACAAAAAGTAGGAGTGAAGTGAGAATTAGTGTTACTCCAACAATCATCAAAACCAAATTATTTTTATAATAAATTGTTGTAAAAATTGAATAATAAAACGAGCGATTTTCCAAAGTAAGAAAAATGTTTGAAGCAATCAATGTCAAGAAAATAGAGGTTCGTGTGTAGCTTTCCGTAAAATCATTTTGAACACAATATTGGTACATAAACAATAAGCCTAGAGTAATTATCAATCCTTGAATAATACTAATTGTAATCTCTTTTAAATTAAAAAAAGTAGTAGTCAAAGGTCTTGGTTTTTGGAGCATTAAATTGCGTTCCATAGGTTCGTTTTCATAAATGATGGAACAAGTTGGACCCATGATTATTTCCAAAAAGATAATATGTACTGGTGTAAAGATGTTAGGATATATCCAACCCAATGCTAATGGAATAAACACAATCATTATAATTGGAATATGAATAGAAATTATATATTGAATAGCTTTTTTCAGGTTTACATAAATCTTTCTTCCCATGGCGATAGCGTCGGTCATTTTTGCAAAATCGTCATCAATCAAAATTAGATTAGCAGCTTGCTTTGCAATTTCGGTTCCTTTTTTACCCATTGCAATTCCAATATGCGCCGATTTTAAAGCTGGACCATCATTTACACCATCACCAGTCATGGCTACAATTTGATTATTATCTTTTAATGCTTGAATAATTTTCAACTTAGCTTCGGGAAACATTCGTGTAAAAATAGCAGTTTCCATCACTTTTACTTTCAATGTTGCTTCGTCCATCGTCATTAATTCATCACCATTCAAAATTTTATCGGCATCTTTAAAACCAATTTGTTTAGCAATGGTTGAAGTGGTTTGAGCATTATCTCCAGTAACTATTTTTAATTGAATTCCGGCATCATAAAACGTTTGAAATACTTCTTGAATATTAGCTTTTGGTGGATCATAAAAGGCAACTAGACCTTGAAAAGTAAATTTAAATTCTTGTTGTGTTTTTGGATAATTTGTTCCAGAAAAATCGGTTACTCCAACACCTAGAACACGATAACCTTCATTTGTCATCTTTTCCATGGCCAACAAAATCTTTTGTTTCTCGATTTCTGACAAATGACTTACTTCAATAATTGCTTCTGGTGCGCCTTTAGTTGCGATGATTTTTTTACCATTGGAATCTTCAAAAACATGTGTCATCATAGGAGGTTTTCCACCCAAAGGATATTCGTGAACCAATTTGAAATTTGGTCGTTCATCAACCGATTGTAATTTTGCGTAAGCTTCATGAATGGCAATTTCCATGGCGTCAAACGGAATCGGTTCACTCGACCACATCGCATAATTTAAAACTTCTTCAGCTTCAGGACTTATTTTTTCTTTTGTATCAATAATAGCATCCGTTTTGAAAACATACAATTGAGCCAAACTCATTTTATTCTCCGTAATTGTTCCCGTTTTGTCAGTACAAATTACGGTGGCGCTTCCCAAAGTTTCGACCGTTTTAGTTTGTTTAGTAATGATTCCCATTTTCATTAATCGCCACGCTCCAAGTGCCATAAATGAAGCAAAAGCGACTGGAATTTCTTCAGGAATTACACTCATGGCAATGGTTAAAGCTTTCAATAAACTATCTAAAACAACTTTTGAATGATAATAGTTTATTGCCCAAACAATTATGAAAATAACTAAACCAATGACCGACATTTTAGTTACAAAATTGTTGATTTGTATTTGTAATGGTGTTTTTTCTTCTACGATTGTTGCAATGCTTTTACCAATTTTACCCAGATTAGTTTGATTACCAATAGCAATAACTTCACAAATTGCTAAACCAGTAGCGACTGTTGTTCCTTGATAAATAGTTTTGTTTTCAGAAGTTTCATTTTTAAAAATCGATAAGGATTCGCCAGTCAAAATAGATTCATTAACCGAAAAATCATTCGATTGGACAATAATTGCATCAGCAGGAATAAACGTTCCTTCTTCCACTTGAATGAAATCTCCAAGGACAATATCTTCACTCGGAATTTCAATTAATTCATTATTTCGTATGACTTTGCTTTTCGGTTGTGACAGTTTTTTTAAAGTTTCGATAGCATTTCTACTACGTGCTTCTTGAAAGAGAGAAATTGCAGCCACTAAAAATATGGCTACCGTCATAAAAATTCCATCACCATAATCGCCAGAAATGTAGTAAATACTTGCAGCTGCTACCAATAATAAAAACATTGGTTCTTTAACCATTTCTAATAAAGACATCAAAAAATGATTTTTTTCTTGATGTTCTAATGAATTGGTGCCGTTTTTAGCTCTTGAGGAAGTAACTTCATCATTTGATAGTCCTGAAATTTTATCTTTGGAATCTGTCATAAAAATGAATTAAGAAGTTATACTAAGTTAATCATTTTTATTGGATTAAAATCATTTCTAAGGGATATAAATTTTAGATTTTGAAAAAACTTCTGACTTCCAACTTCTAACTTCGTACTTTTTACTATATTTGCACGCAATTTAACTACAACTACAAATTGCAACATGAAAGCACACACAACTAAAATCGTTGGAGAAGGTTTAACCTATGACGATGTTCTGCTAATTCCAAACTATTCAGAAGTTTTACCACGAGAAGTCAATATTCAATCGAAAATATCTAGAAATATTTCGTTGAATGTTCCTATTGTTTCTGCAGCAATGGATACAGTTACCGAAAGTTCTATGGCAATTGCAATGGCACAAGAAGGTGGAATTGGTGTTTTGCACAAAAACATGACCATTGAGCAACAAGCAGCAAAAGTCAGAAAAGTAAAACGTGCTGAAGCTGGAATGATTATTGATCCAGTAACATTACCTTTAAATTCTACTGTAGGTGATGCTAAAATGTTGATGAAAGAACACGGAATTGGTGGAATTCCTGTAGTAGATGAAAATGGAATTTTAAAAGGAATTGTTACTAACAGAGATTTACGTTTTGAAAAAATAAATTCTCGCTCCATTTTGGAAGTTATGACTTCGGAACACTTAGTTACCGCTGCCGAAGGAACAACTTTGCAAGAAGCGGAAGGAATTTTACAACAAAATAAAATTGAAAAACTACCAGTAGTTGATACCAATAATAAATTAGTTGGATTAATTACGTTTAGAGATATTACTAAGTTGGCACAAAAACCTGTTGCTAATAAAGATAAATTTGGTCGTCTTCGAGTTGCAGCTGCATTAGGAGTTACTGCCGATGCTGTAGAAAGAGCGACTGCTTTAGTAAATGCAGGAGTTGATGCAGTAATTATTGATACGGCTCACGGACACACAAAAGGAGTAGTTGATGTATTAAAATTGGTTAAAGCAAAATTTCCAAATCTTGATGTAATTGTCGGAAATATTGCCACTGCCGAAGCCGCTTTGTATTTAGTAGAAAGTGGTGCCGATGGTGTAAAAGTCGGAATTGGTCCAGGTTCAATTTGTACTACAAGAGTTGTTGCAGGAGTTGGATTTCCGCAATTTTCAGCAGTTTTAGAAGTTGCTGCTGCTTTGAGAGGTTCAGGTGTTCCAGTTATTGCTGATGGCGGAATTCGTTATACAGGAGATATTCCTAAGGCAATTGCTGCTGGAGCTGATTGCGTCATGCTTGGTTCACTTTTGGCAGGAACAAAAGAATCACCGGGAGAAACCATTATTTTTGAAGGAAGAAAATTCAAATCGTATAGAGGAATGGGTTCAGTTGAAGCCATGCAAGAAGGTTCAAAAGACCGATATTTCCAAGACGTTGAAGACGATATTAAGAAATTAGTTCCAGAAGGAATTGTAGGACGTGTTCCATACAAAGGTGAATTAAATGAAAGCATGCAACAATTTGTTGGTGGACTTCGTGCCGGAATGGGTTACTGTGGTGCTAAAGATATTCCAACGCTACAAGAAACAGGAAGATTTGTTAGAATCACTACTAGCGGAATTGGAGAAAGTCATCCACATAATGTGACCATTACTAAAGAAGCTCCGAATTATTCAAGGTAGTTTTTTAAGTTGTTGTTATGAAGGAAACTTAATAATTTAAATCATTAAGAAAGTTAAGGTAATTAAGAATTTAAAGAAAACTTAATGTATTCTAATTTGCTTAATGGTTTTTTAAGCCTTCAGAAACTCCGCAATTTTTTTCTTTTCACCAGCAATCCAAAGGATATCGCTATCTTCTAAAACTAAATGAGATTCCGGATTCAGGATTCGTTTTCCGTTGCGTTCTATTCCAACAATGATGCCGTGCGTTTTTTCTCTAATTTGTGATTCACGAATACTTTTTCCAATGCAAACTCGATTTTTTAGTTCCAGTTTTTGAAGTATAATATCCCTTTCCACAGCTTGTTCGGCTACATCAATTTCGTTTTTATCCAAGTAAATTTTGAATTCTTTTACTTGTTCGTCAGTTCCAATAACACTTATCTCATCGCCTGGAAAAAGTCTTTCCGTTCTGATAGGAATATTTATAACAACTTCACCTCTTTTTATCGATGCAATGTTTATTCCGAATTGTTCTCTAATTTTTAATTCTTCGAGCGTTTTTCCAGCCAAATTCGATTCTTTTGCTATTTCAAATTCGGTCATGTGTCCGTCCCAAGGTGACAAAGTTTTTTGTCTTTTATTTTCTTTTTTGATTTCGCGATCATTCAAATTACTTATGAAATGATGTTCAATTTTATGATAAATAGCATGTAATTTCTTTGGAAATAAAATGTATGTCGCAATAGCAATTAAAAAAGCAATAAATGCAATACCTGAGGAGAAAAAAGTATTTAAAATAAATCCAATGTAAAATAGTGAAAGCGCGATTCTAAAAAGTACTAACATAATAATTGGACCTTGATGTTTTTTCTCTTCCATTAAGATTTGAACATGTTTTACCGCAACTCTTCGTAAGGACAATGCCCATAAAAAAGGCGATAAAATAACTACTGTAATTAAAGCTGCAATAACATTTCCAGCTTTAGAATCTTGCACTAATGGCAAAATATAAGTTGAAGAAAGTAGAATAATTGCAACAATAATAATGGAATGGAGAACTACTTGCGTCAAATAACTTCGCAATACAATTTGCCAATTGCTTAACGATTTGATTTCCTCAGTATTGGCACTATAAAGCTGTATTCTTTTTACCCATTTTTTAGGTAATTTTTTCTCAATAAAAATAGAAAAAGGTTCGGCAAATTTCACCATGAAAGGCGTTGTAAATGTTGTAATCGCTGAAACTGCAACTACAATAGGATATAAAAAATCATTGGTAACTTTCAACGTAGTTCCTAAAGTGGCTATGATGAAAGAGAATTCACCAATTTGAGACAAACTCATTCCAGCTTGAATGGATTGTTTTAAAGGTTGTCCAGATAACAATGAACCAATTGTAGAACTTATTGATTGCCCGAAGATTACAACCAACGTTAAAATAGCAACAGGTAAGGCGTATTCTACCAATGTATCAGGATTGATTAACATTCCAACCGATACAAAGAAAACAGCACCAAATAAGTCTTTTACAGGTTTTACAAGATGTTCAATGTGTTCCGCTTGTGTGGTTTCGGCAATAATTGAACCCATAATAAAAGCTCCAAGCGCAGGAGAAAAGCCAACGTTTGCAGCAAAAATTACCATTAACAAACAAAGTGCTAACGAAATAATCAACATCATTTCATCGGTCAATAAATGTTTAGCTTTTTGTAGTAATGTTGGAATAAAAAAGATGCCTACCACAAACCAAATAGTCAAAAAGAAAACCAGTTTTAATACCGATAAAACCAATTCCATACCAGAAAATTGCTGACTTACAGCAATCGTTGAAAGTAAAACCATCATTAAAATGGCAATGATATCTTGTACGATTAAGGAACCAATTACGTTTCCTGCAAATTTTTGTGATTTTACACCAAGTTCATCAAAGGTTTTTAGAATTATAGTTGTTGACGAAATAGATAGAATTACCCCAAGAAAAATGCTATTCATTTTATTCCAATCCATCAATTGACCAACAAAAAAACCAATGGTAACCATGGCAATTATTTGTGTAAGCGCAGTTATAGAAGCCGTTCCGCCAACTTTCATTAGTTTTTTAAAACTGAACTCTAATCCTAAACTAAATAAGAGAAATATGACTCCAATTTCTGCCCAAACTTTTACACTATTGACATCTTGAACTGTAGGGAAAAAATCAAACTCAGAACCAGCTAAAAATCCTGCAACAAGATATCCTAAAACTAAGGGTTGTTTTAAAATTCTAAACAATAATACAGCAATAGCAGCAGTAATTAGGATTAAACCTAAATCACTAATTAAATTGGGTAAATGAACCGCTGATGCTGCTAAAAAGTGTGGCATACATTTGAATTTTTACTAAAATAACAAAAAATCTGCTTTAATCAAAGAGACTAAAGCAGATTTAGAGAAATTATAACAAAAAATAGGATTAAATTCCCAAATAATTACTTGGACTAATCTGCATTAATTCTACTTTGATTTCATCAGAAACATTTAGAGTTTGTATGAAATTATGAATTGCTTCTTTATTGATGACAGTATTGGTTCGAGTTAAGTCTTTTAATGCTTCATAAGGATTTGGATAGCCTTCACGACGTAAAATCGTTTGAATTGCCTCAGCTACAACAGCCCAGTTTTTCTCCAAATCTTCTTCAAATTTAACCTCGTTTAAAACCAATTTATTCAACCCTTTCAAAGTTGCTTCAAAGGCAATTAAAGTATGTCCCATTGGAACGCCTATGTTTCTTAAAACGGTACTATCGGTCAAATCACGTTGTAATCTTGAAATAGGTAATTTTGCAGAAAGGTGCTCGAAAATCGCATTCGCAATTCCTAAATTTCCTTCAGAGTTTTCAAAATCAATAGGATTCACTTTATGTGGCATTGCCGATGAACCAATTTCTCCCGCTTTGATTTTTTGTTTGAAATAATCCATTGAAACATACGTCCAAATATCTCTATCTAAATCAATTAGGATAGTATTAATTCGTTTTAAAGCATCAAAAAAGGCTGCAAAATGATCGTAATGTTCTATTTGTGTTGTCGGAAAAGAATGTTGTAGTCCTAAAGTAGATTCTACAAAATCAGTTCCAAATTTTTTCCAATCGGTTTTTGGATACGCTACGTGATGTGCGTTATAATTTCCTGTGGCACCACCAAATTTTGCTGCAAATGGAACGTTAAATAACAAACGCATTTGCTCTTCCAATCGTTCTACGAAAACTAGAATTTCTTTTCCCAATCGAGTAGGAGAAGCTGGTTGACCGTGTGTTCTTGCTAACATTGGAACGGCTGCCCATTCTACAGATAGATCTTTTAATTTTGCAATTACTGAAATCAAACTTGGTAAATACACTTTTTCAAAAGCGTCTTTTGTTGATAAAGGAATCGCTGTATTATTGATGTCTTGAGAAGTTAATCCGAAGTGGATGAACTCTTTATATTTTTCTAATCCCAAACCATCAAACTTACTTTTGATGAAATATTCCACCGCTTTTACGTCATGGTTCGTCGTTTTTTCGGTTTCTTTTATCCAAAGTGCATCTTCGGTTGAAAATTGAGTATAAATTTTACGTAACTCATCAAAAACGGATTTATTTACACCTGAAAGTTGTGGTAAATCGGCTTCGCATAAAGCAATAAAATATTCCACTTCAATTAAAACTCGATATTTTATCAGAGCTTCTTCCGAAAAAAATGGTGATAAGGAAACGGTTTTACTTCTATATCGTCCGTCAATTGGCGAAATAGCGTTTAATTCTGTTAGTTGCATTGTGTTGTTGTTTATTCTGTCCCGAAACTTCTTGGTCGATTCAGAATCTAGTTATTTTTAAAACGCAAATTTAGTTAAACGATTTTAGAATATAGAATATAGAACAAAGAAAATAGACTATTTATAAAATCTATTTTCTTTATTCTCTTCTCAACAATTTTTCTCTCAAAAACGGAACACCTTCGGTTGCATTCATAGGAATTACCTCTAGTGGATTAGCCAATTCATAAATCGTTGCAGGTTTTGGATCAATATAATAAATAGGTGTATTTGGTTTTCCATAATGAATCAATCCAGCTGCAGGATATACTTGCAATGAAGTTCCTATAACAGCAATGATATCAGCAGATTGAACAATTTGCAACGCTTCTTCAAGTGCTGGAACATCTTCACCAAACCAAACAATATGTGGTCGTAGTTGATGTCCGTTTTTATCAACATCGCCAGTTTTTAAATCGCCAGTCCAATCTAAAATATAGTTACGATCTTTTATACTTCGTACTTTTAAAAGTTCGCCATGAAGATGCAAAACTTTTGTACTTCCAGCTTGTTCATGCAAATTATCTACGTTTTGAGTGATGATATGAATGTCAAAATCATTTTCTAAATCGGCTAAAGTTTGGTGTCCTAAATTAGGTTGAACTTGATGCAATTGTCTTCGTCTTTGATTGTAAAAATCTAAAACTAATTCTTGATTGTTGCGCCAACCTTCAGGCGAAGCGACTTCCATCACATCGTGACCTTCCCATAAACCATCAGCATCACGAAAGGTTTTGATGCCACTTTCAGCAGAAATACCTGCACCGGTTAAAACGACTAATTTCTTTTTCATAATTATTGGAACGCAGATGACACGTATTTAACGGATTTGCGCAGATTTTAATTTGATTTAGTTTTTAAACACATAGAAAAATAGAATTTATTAATCAACATAGATTTTTATAGAAATGTTATTTTTTCACATAGTCTATAAAATCTATAAAAAGCGTAGCTACTTTTTTACCTTGCTATTGTCTATGTTTTTATATGTTTAGAATTGAAGCATAAAATTAGTGAATTTCTTCTAAAATAGGTATTGGTTTTATTAAATCTTGTTTTACTATTTTTGCCGAAATATTTTTGAATATGATCGATTTAGAGTACTTGTCCTATTTGGAAGATTTTTTGACGGATAACCGAAAAGAGCGATTTCTTAATGTGTTAAAAAATCGCACCAATCATTTTACGATTGCCATGGAAGATGTTTTTCAGTTGCACAATACTAGTGCTGTAATGCGTAGTTGTGAAGTTTTTGGGATTCAGCAATTGAATGTTATTGAGGAAAAATTTGGTAAACGAATCGATGCCGAAATTGCCATGGGCGCACAAAAATGGGTTGATGTTAACCGATTTAATTCGGTGCAAAGTTGTATTGATAAAATGCGTGAAAAAGGCTATCAAATTATTGCCACAACGCCACATAATGATTCGTGTTTGATTCACGAATTTGATATTACTAAGCGAAGTGCCATTTTCTTTGGAACTGAAAAAGAAGGACTTTCTCCAGAAGTTATTGAACAAGCTGATGGTTTTATGAAAATACCGATGGTTGGTTTTACAGAAAGTTTGAATATTTCAGTTTCTGCAGCGATTATCATTCAAGATATTACTAATAGATTGCGTCAATCGAACATCAATTGGCAATTAACGGATGACGAAATTCTAGAAAAGCGATTGGATTGGGCTAAAAATTCTATAAAAGATATTAAAAGAATAGAGGAACGATATTATAACGGGAAGTGATTTTTAATGTGTCGCCGCTTCATGAAGTTGTTGATTTTCAACACTTTTTTTACAAAAATAGACAAATTTTAGTTTCAAAAATCACTAATTCTGATAAATCACAAACCCCGCAATTTCGAGAAACTGCTTTTAGCAGTAGTTTTTTGTCTTTTCAATAATTCCATATTCCATACTAGTTAAATCGCTAATTATCAGTGAGTAGTTTGAGTTACTAATTGATTTTGTCGGTTTAAAAATAATTTTTATTTCTGTTTTTTTGATATTCATTTCAATTTCTAAAGGTTTGATTATTTCCCAGCTTGAATAAATTGCTAACAAATTTTCTGGTTTGTCGGTTATTATAAAATTTCTAACGATACTATTTAATGGAAAAGTTTTTATTCCTTGAACAATTATAAAATTGTTTTCTACCAAAATATTGCACCTTTCAAACATTAAATTTTTGTCTACGATAGCGAAACTGCTTAGCCTTTTTATAGAGCATTTTTTATTAAGTATTTTGTAAAACTTTAAAAAATGTTTAGTTTCTAAATCTACAACTTTTTGATTTGATTTTTTATTGTTATATGTCTTAATTATATATGGAAATACCACTAATACTGACAAGATTCCAATTATGTTGACTAAGATTTCCAATTTGACGATGTTGTTTTAAAATTACTGCTAACTTATAAATATAGGCATGTTCATCATACTAATACTTATAAATGTTTGAAATCATTTGTAAATGTAAAAAAATCCTCAATCGTTTTTACAATCAAGGATTTAAAGTTTTATTTAGAGTATTCAAGCAAATCTCCTGGTTGGCAATCGAGTGCTTTGCAAATGGCTTCTAGTGTGCTAAATCGTATGGCTTTGGCTTTGCCTGTTTTTAGTATTGAAAGATTGGCTAAAGTTAAATCTACCTTTTCGGAGAGTTCGTTTAATGACATTTTGCGTTTTGCCATCATCACATCGAGGTTTACTGTAATTGCCATAAGTTATATTGTTAGTTCGTTTTCTTCTTGTAATTCAATCCCTTTTTTGAAAATTTGGGCAATAACTAAAAGCACAATTCCCATAAAAAACCAAACGCCATCGCCATCAATTTTTAGAAACTCTACATCTGGTATTTTTATATTTTTAGTTTCTAACCAATGAACATAGCTTTTTCCCCAAGACGAAAATAAGCCAATAGACAACGTGATGTAAGCCATCATTGAAATGAATCTTCCAATGGCGCGATTAAAAGGTTGTTTCATATTCAAATGTTTGTCATGCAATACTTTTATAATGGAGTAAAACAAAATACATTTTAATATAGCTACTATATTAATGTAAGTTGTCACTGCAAAAAACTGTCCCGAATCGTAGTTATATAAATCTGAAAAATCTAATTTATTCCAGAAATGGCTTGAAAGATCCGAGTTAACTGATAAAGTGTAAATGGTGTTTGATAAAAATCCTCCTGCGTCAATACACAAGCCTACAAATATAATCCATGAAAGGATATACAATATTTTTAACATCATTGAGGTGGTAATTTTGATTTCCATAATATATTAAGTTTTAAAATTGATGATGCAAATAAAGATAAAAATTTATTGATAAACAATAAAAATTTATTATTTAACATTTAATTTAAATTTCTATTGAAAAAATTCTGCCACAGATTATTGATTTTTTTGTTATATCAATTATAATATAAAATAGACTAAAGATGCGAAGTTATTTTTTTTCAAGACAATGAAAAAAATCATTGCATAGCTTTTGTTACGGAATTATTTTTTGAAGATGTATTGGAAAAAAAGAATAAGTAGATTGGGCTATTTTATATGTATAATTGGTATTAAATAATAGATACTGAATCAAAGACTAAAAATTATTTTGAATAAAAAAAAATCCTTAATCGGGTTTAGTGATTAAGGATTTTTATAAAGGTAAATATGACTTATTTTTTCTTCAATACTTTGTATTCTTCATAGCATTGACTAATTGCATCCATGATTTGCAAATCATTAGCCGTTTCTATAAACGATTGTGAGTAGTTGCAATGTTGTAAAATTTCTGGAATATCGTTTTTATCAATACCTAATAAACCAGCTAAAGTTTCTCTATCGAATTTGGTTTCTAAAAGATTTCTAACGGTATCATCTTTACGCATTTCTTTAAGTTTTTTCAATTCTCTTGGTTTGTTTCCAAAGAAATTATAAAGCATGTCGGCAGGATTAAAAATAGCATTCATGACTCTTGAGAATGCTTTTGGAGAACGATCTCCCATTTCATAAGCATTTGGTAAACCAGAAATACTGTAACGATAATTTTCAATTTCCGGAATTAACTTTGTGTCAATTTCTAAATAACCTGTCAATTGATATTTTCTTACAATTACTTCTTCAAGTGCAATCGATTTTTCTGTAAGTTGAATTTTAGATGAACCGTTTTTTATCCAATCTGTAGTGACTCTAACTTTTAAAGTTGTAAAACCAACGCAAGTGATGTGTAAAGTATCCAATGGATTTGCATCAATTTCAAAATATCCTTTAGAATCGGTTGTGGTTCCTTTAACTCTGTTAATGTTAATGATGTTAACGTTTGCCAAAGGCATTAAAGTAGTAACGCTTTCAATTGTTCCAGAAACTTTTTTTAATGGTTTTGTTTCTTGTGCAATTGTTTCTTGTGTAAAAAATAATATTATAAATGCGACTAAATATCTCATGTTTTTGTTTGAAAGTTTAAAAGTAAAAAACTCTTTAAGATAATCTAATGGTTTTATAAATTATTATAAGAAAATTAACAAATGCCTAATTGATTTGAAACAAAAACTCCAATTTCGAATATCAAAATTGGAGTTTTATATATTTTTGAAATTAAATCCTTAACTTCTTCTAGGTCTTCTAGTTTTTGCACTGTCAAAAGAACGACTTGCAGGTCTATCAGAACTTCCTTCAGAACGTCTTGGAGAACTACCTTCTCTTTGAGCTGAACCTGGTTCTCTTCTTGGAGCTGAAGAACTTCTTTCACTTCTAAAACCGCTTTCTTTTGCTGGTCTGTCTGATGAAAATCCGCCTTCACGTCTTGGAGCTGAACTTCTTTCGCCACGATCGCTTCTTGGTCCAAAACTTCCTGAACCTTTTCTTTCGCCACTAGAATTTCTTTCACCTCTAAAACCACCTGAACTTCTTCCGCCACCGAAACCGCCACCACTTCTTCCGTTATGGTCACGTCTTTCACGGCTTCCGCCATCGTTTTTAGAAATTTCAACGTTGATACGTCTTCCGTTAAGGTCAAATCCGTTAAGAACTGACATTACTTTATCAGTATGTTCTCCGTCAGTATTAAAGAAAGAAAAACCTTCTTTTACATCCACTTTAAACACGTCGTCACGACCTAAATCTAATGTTTCTTTTAAGAAATCTTTCAATTGCATCCAGTCGAAATCGTCTCTTGCACCAATATTTACGAAATAACGAACAGGATCACCAGCTCTAATTTCTCTTGGTTCTGAACTTCTCTCGCTTCTTTCACTACCTTTTTCACCCGATAAATCTCGTTTCTTTTTATAGTAGTTGATGAATCTATTAAATTCAACAGAAACCATTTTCTTAATTAATTCTTCTTTAGTTAAACCATCAAGAACTTCGTTGATTGCAGGAAGATAGTTGTCTATTTCGTGGTCAACTTCAGTATCTTTAATTTTATTAGCTAAGTGCAACAATTGAATTTCGCAAATTTCCATTCCAGAAGGAATTGTTTTTTCTTGAAATTTTTGTTGGATGATTCTTTCGATAGACGCAATTTTACGAATCTCACTTTTAGTGATAATTACAATTGAAGTTCCTAATTTACCAGCACGACCAGTTCTTCCTGAACGGTGATTATAGGTTTCAATTTCGTCTGGTAATTGATAGTTTACTACGTGAGTAATATTATCAACGTCAATTCCACGAGCTGCAACATCTGTCGCAACAAGCATTTGAATTTGACGACCTCTAAACGATTTCATAACGCCATCACGTTGCGCTTGAGATAAATCTCCGTGCAATGCAGCAGCACTGTAACCATCTTCAATTAATTTTTCTGCAACCGCTTGTGTATCACGTTTTGTTCTACAAAAAACTACAGAAAAAATATCTGGATTAGCATCTGCTAAACGTTTTAATGCTTCATAACGGTCACGTGCATTCACACAATAAAATTCGTGAGAAACAGTCGCTGAACCTGAATTTTTGCTTCCAACAGTAACTTCTGCTGGATCATGCATAAATTTCTTAGCAATTCTTGCTACTTCTGCAGGCATTGTTGCAGAGAATAACCAAGTATTTTTCTCATCTGGAGTATCCGATAAAATGGATACAATGTCTTCATAAAAACCCATGTTCAACATCTCATCTGCTTCGTCAAGAATACAGAAATTGATGTTTTTAATGTTTACAAGACCACGATTGATCATGTCTTGCATTCTTCCTGGAGTTGCAACAATAATTTGTGCACCTCTTTTAATTTCTCGGGCTTGTTCTGTAATGCTTGCACCACCATAAACTGCCACTGTATGTAAACCTTTTACATATTTTGAGTATTGTTTAATCTCGTTGGTGATTTGTAAGCATAGCTCACGCGTTGGGGATAAAATTAACGCTTGTGTACTTCTGTCTTCGGCATCGATTTTTTGGATTAGCGGAAAACCAAAAGCTGCTGTTTTCCCTGTTCCTGTTTGTGCTAAAGCTACTAAGTCTGTGTTTTTTTCCAATAAGACTGGAATGGCTTTTTCTTGCACTTCTGACGGATTCTCAAATCCTAGATCTTTGATCGCCAGCAGTAACGACTCATTCAGACCTAATTGTTCAAATTTATTCATAAAGTATTTTAAATTGGGTGCAAAGGTAGGTTTTAAAAACGATATAAACTAATTTGGTTTCAATTGATAATCAATAAGTTGTGATTTTTAGATAGCAAGATGGAAGTTTGAAGTAGGAAGACAGGAGTTTTTGTGCAGGTACTTTTGAGAAAAACATGAAGTTCTTACTTTTTTCTACCAGCTTCGTGCCTCTATCTTCCAGCTATTTTTTCAAGAACTCAATTAACTGTTTTACTGCAATGCCACGATGACTAATATTCGACTTTTCTTCGATGGAAAGTTCTGCGAAGGTCTTTGTATAGTCGTTTGCTACAAAAATAGGATCATATCCAAAACCATTATTTCCTATTTTTTCATCAATGATTTTTCCGTTTATAATTCCAGTAAAAAGATGTTGTTTGCCTTTATAATTTAAACAAATGACGGTTTTAAAATTGGCAGTTCTATTGGTTTTATCTTTAAGATTTGATAATAATTTATTCATATTATTATCATCGTTTTTAGGTTCACCAGCATATCTTGCAGAGAAAACACCTGGTTCGCCATTAAGCGCATCAACTTCTAAGCCTGAATCGTCTGCAAAACAATTGTAACCATATTTTTGGGTAACATAATTTGCTTTTAAAATAGCATTTCCTTCTATTGTGTCAGCAGTTTCTGGAATTTCTTCTGTGCAACCAATATCTTCAAGACTTACTATTTGAATAGAATTTGGAACCAAGAGTTGGATTTCTTTAATTTTATTTTTGTTGTTAGACGCAAAAACGAGTTTCATATTTTTTATTGCAAATTTAATTATTAAATTTTTTTAAGTTTGATAAAACTGAGAATTAATTTTTTGCGTAAATGCACATAGTGCAACCCCAAGATGTACCATAAATATGAAAAAAAAATACACTAAATTATTATTTTTAGCAACGTTTTTACTTTTTAGTTTTAGTAATTGCTTTGCTCAATTTCTTGTTAATAAAACAAATTCGGAACTTTTAGAAGAGGTTTCTTTACATCAATATACTTCTATAATCAATGCAAAGCAAAAGCATTTATCAATTGATGAAGTGCTCAAAATTAGCAAAGAAAAATTTAAATTATTAGAAAATGAAAATTCAGATTTAGGATTTTCAAAAGATAATTATTGGTTGTATTTTTCTATTAAGAATGAAACCAATAGTGATGTAAAATATTATTTAGAATCTTCTCGACCAATTATTGATTACGCTAATCTTTACAAAGTAGTAAATGGTAAAGTTGTTGATTATCAAAAAAGTGGTGATAATATTCCGTTTGATGAAAGGAGTTTCAAACATAGAAAAACTCTTTTTACCGTTTATTTAATGCCAAAAGAGTCTGCTTATTATTACATCAATTTGAAAAGTGATGGTGAAGTTATTAATGCTCCTGTGATTTTGAGAACACCAATGAAACTTGTAGAAGTAACTTCTTTTGAACAAATCGTTTTTGGTTTCTTTTATGGAATTTTGATCATTGCATCCATTTTATACTTTTTCTTTTTTTATGCCATGAAAGAAAGAGTTTTCTTGTATTACAGTTTATATGTGGTTTTTATTGGCTTACTGCAATTTTCATTAGATGGTTATTTTTATCAGTTCATTACACCTAATTCTGGATGGCTATCACATAAATCAGTTTTATTATTTGCTATAATTTCTGGAGTTTTTCTTGGTAAATATGCTCAAACATTTTTAGAGGTAAAAAAAATAAGTGCTCGATTAAATTTTTGTTATAATCTTTTGTATGTTCTTTTTGCTGGGCTTTTATTTATGATAATTTTTGTATCAGAATGGTTTGAATATGGTTATCCAATAATGAATGCTCTAGGTTTGTTTTTATTGATTCTTATAATTTCATCTTTAGTTATTTTATACAAAACAACAGGAAAAATATATCATTTTTTTACCTTGGGAATTTTGTCATTAGTCACTGGTTTTGTGATATTTATTTTAAAGAATTTTAGTTTATTACCTTATAATTTTATTACCGAAAATAGTTCAAAATTGGGAACTGGTTTAGAAGTAGTTTTCTTGTCATTGTCAATGGCAAATTTGATTAAGAAACTTAAAGAAGATAAAGAAAAACATCAAACAGTTGCACTTCAAAAATCGGAAGAAATGAACGAGATGAAGTCTTATTTTTTATCTAATATAAGTCATGAATTACGAACTCCATTAAATGCTATTATGAACTTTGTTGAATCTATACAAGGTGAAACGGATAGTAAATCAATTCAAGAAAAATGTGAATTCATAAGAAGTTCATCAAGTAGTTTGTTGAGTTCTGTAAATGATATTTTAGATTTTTCTAAGATTGAAAAAGAAGAGATAAAATTAGAGGAAGCAGAGTTTAATTTGCATCAATTATTAGAAGAAGTTAGAAGTGATATAACTCTGAGAGCAAAAAGTAAAAATTTAGATTTTCAATTATTTCTTCAAAATGGCTTGCCTAATACTTTGAAAGGAGATTGTAGTAGGATTAGACAAATAATGATGAATTTATTGAGTAATGCTTTAAAGTTTACCAATGAAGGTTTCGTAAAATTTAGAGTTGAATCATCTGTTGAGCAAGGAAAAGTAAATTTGACTTTTATCGTTTCTGATACCGGAGAAGGAATTGCTAAAGAAAAAATTGATAGTATTTTCGACTCATTTTCACAACAGTCAATTGATAATAAAAGGAAATATGGTGGATTAGGTTTGGGATTGTACATCGTTAAAGCATTGGTTCAACTTCATAAAGGTTCTATTGATATTCAAAGTATCGAAAATCAAGGTACAGTTTGCACGGTTAAGTTGACAGTAGATGAAGTTGTAAAGAAAGAAGAAGTTTTATTAGCTGATGCTATAGAATATGACTTGCGCGGAAAACGAATTTTAGTTGTAGAGGATAATGCCATGAATCAAATGGTTTTAAAAATGATTACCAAAAAATGGTTGAATACTGAAGTTGATTATGCTTTTAATGGAGAAGAAGGTATACAAATGATGCATAAGTCAAAGTATGATATTGTATTAATGGATTTGCAAATGCCAATAATGGATGGCTATGAGGCAACGATTGAAATTAGAAAAGGTAATTCTGGAATGAATGATAAAAATATACCAATTATTGCAGTAACAGCAGATGTTATGGAAACAACTAAAGACAGAGTCAAAGAAATAGGAATGAATTTTTATTTATCTAAACCCATTAATAAAGAAATTTTATTTGAAACTATTCAAAAATGTATTTAGGTAGTTTTAATAAAAACACGTAAAACTACGCTATTTGGGTTGGTTTTATCTGTTTACTTTTGTCTCAATAATAATTAAAGTAGTTAGGTTAATTGGTTATTTCTGAAAGTATTTTTATTCATTCGATTTAGAATTTTCAGAAATTAAAGTTTAAAATTATTTTCAAGATATTTATTTTATAATTTAAATTGATTGGGGCAATTTATCTGTAGAGTATTGAAAATTAATTTTAAGCGCACAATGTTTGAAAGCAATCATTTTAATGGTTGCTTTCTTTTTTGTTTTATATACTATTAAATTATTTGAGTTATCTTTGGTTGTTTACAATATTTATATTCTTTTGTCTTAATTTTAATACTTGTTAAATGAAAATAAAGCTATCACTTTTTTTATTCTTTTTTATTACTATTTCAGGATATTGTCAAAATAATACTCCAACGTATAAAGATATTGTCACTGAACTTTTTAAAAAGTATGATGCTAGTTTTATCAATCAAAGTAATACCATTCTTTTAGAAAAAAGAGAAATTGGTTGGAATGTCACTACAATTTACACTGAAACTAAAGATACAATAACAGAATTGTTTTGGGATAATCATTACAAAAAGTATAACCCAATTAGATTTCCTAAAAATACTCAAATTCATGTCGATGAAGATGAAATTACAAGTTTTTTAAACAGTTCTTCACCACAAAGATTCAATAGTTTAAAATATTATGGATACGTTGGTTGGGATGACGATTTGATAAAGCTCTATGAAAATAAAAAGCCATTAACAGATTTAGAGTTGTACTCACTTGGATATGCATATTCTAATTATGCCAATGGATTATTGAACGATAATTTTGATTTTTCTATTTCTAAAATCAATTTCAAATTACCAATTTCAAAAAATTCAATGACTGCTGAACAATTACAAAAGTATCTTTCAGTTGAAAATAAAGCAATTAATTGTTTTAAAGAGTTATATGATCGCAATCCTAAATTTGAGACAATTCCAGGTCAAATCGGAATTAAATATTTTAATGAGATAGCAAGTTGTTTTTTAAATTTAAGAATTTATCAAAACGATGAAGTGGCAATGAAAGAAATTGATGGTATTGATATGTACTCAGAAAATTATAAGCTTTATGCTAAAAGTATGTTAGATTCTTGCGAAAAGGATGCTATTTTATTTACAGCAGGTGATAACGATACTTTTCCATTGTTGATTTATCAAGCGAAAAATAATTATAGAAAAGATGTGTTAATAGTCAATACTAGCTTACTTCAAGATGAGCGTTATACACTTATGATGAAAAATAACGTTTTAGAATCCAATGGAATTCCGTTATCATTAGATTCTAATTTTATAAAAGATGATTCAAGCGAAGTTTTATTATTTGTTGAATCATCAAATGATGTAATTTCAATTGAAAAATTAAATTCTGTGATTTCTGATGAGGCAAATTTTGTTGAAACACTAACTAAAAACTATAAAACAATTCCATCAAAAGATTTTTCTTTTGGTAAAGAAGAAAGAAAAATAGAATGGAGTATCGATCAACAAGCGTTATATAGAAATCATTTGGTTATGCTCGATATTATTGCTACTAACAATTGGAAAAGACCTATTTATTTTGCAGATTATAATTCTGAAGATAGTTATCTTGGATTGTCAAAATATTTGATGTTTGAAGGATTTGTATATAAATTAGGTTGGAAAGAGGAAATTACAACGGATTACGAAATTGGATATGTGAATGTTCCCAAGTTAGAGGAAAATTCAAAAAAGATGTTTCAATTTAAAAACAAAAACAATTTACCAGTTGAAGAAAGACAACTCGGTATGAATTATAGAACTATTTATTGGAGATTAGCAGAATATTATTTTAATGAAAATCAATTAAAAAAAGCAGAATCTGTTTTAGACGAATGCATAAATTTATATCCTAATAATTTATCTTATTTCAGTTTTGAAAGCATTTCTATAATTGAAAGCTATTTTAAATTGAAATCTTTTGAAAAAGCAAGAAAAATTAAAAATCAATTACTTCAAAATTTTATAAATAAATTAGATAATTATAGCTTTTTAACTGATTCAGAGAGGAAAATTAAATATGAAAACTCAAAGGCAAGACTAGAAAATTTGAGTGACTTATTTGAAAAGGAGTAGAACAAAATTTAATTAAAATCTGATTATTTCAATTTATAAGTTTAACATTTTGGTCTAGAGTTTTATAAAGTAAATTGTATTAGAAAATTGTAAAAAAATATTCTAAATCAATAAAAAAATATTCACTACTTTTGCATCGTTTTTTAACAACATAGTTATCATGGTAAAAGATTTATTTGAAAGAATACAAAACAATAAAGGACCACTAGGAAAATGGGCTTCTCAAGCAGAAGGATATTTTGTTTTTCCTAAATTAGAAGGAGAATTAGGTCCAAGAATGCAATTTCAAGGTAAAGATATTTTAAATTGGAGTTTAAACGATTATTTAGGTTTAGCAAATCATCCAGAAGTTCGTAAAGCAGATACAGATGCCGCTATTCAATATGGTGCGGCTTACCCAATGGGAGCAAGAATGATGAGTGGTCATACTAATGCTCATGAGCAGTTAGAGAGAGAATTAGCAGAGTTTGTTCAAAAAGAGTCTGCTTATTTATTGAACTTTGGTTATCAAGGAATAATGTCATGTATTGATGCTTTAGTTACAAAAAATGATATTATTGTTTATGATGTAGATGCACACGCTTGTATCATTGATGGTGTTCGTTTACACATGGGAAAACGTTTCACATACAAACACAATGATCTTGAAAGTATGGAGAAAAACCTTCAGCGTGCTACTAAAATGGCTACAGAAACTGGTGGAGGAATTTTATTCATTACAGAAGGAGTTTTTGGAATGCGTGGTCAACAAGGAAAGTTGAAAGAAATTGTAGAAATGAAGAAAAAATACAATTTCCGTTTATTGGTTGACGATGCTCACGGTTTTGGAACACTAGGAAAAACTGGTGCTGGAGCAGGAGAAGAGCAAGGTTGCCAAGATGGAATTGATGTTTATTTTTCAACTTTTGCTAAATCTATGGCAAGTATTGGAGCTTTTTTAGCCGCAGATAAAGATATTATCGATTATTTAAAATATAATTTACGTTCACAAATGTTTGCTAAAGCATTGCCAATGATTCAAACAGTTGGTGCTTTGAAACGTTTGGAGTTACTTCGTAAGTCATCAGAATTGAAAGACAAACTTTGGGAAAATGTAAATGCTTTACAAGGAGGATTGAAATCTAGAGGATTTAACATTGGTGATACAAATACTTGTGTAACACCTGTTTATCTCGAAGGTTCGATTCCTGAAGCAATGATCATGGTAAATGACTTGAGAGAAAATTATGGTATTTTCTTGTCAATTGTAGTTTATCCTGTAATTCCAAAAGGAATAATCTTATTGAGAATGATTCCTACAGCTTCACATACTTTAGCTGATATTGATGAAACTTTAGCTGCATTTGAAGCAATTCGTGAAAAATTAGTAAACGGAACTTATGCTAAAATAGCAGAAGCAAGCGTTCAAAACGTAGAATAGTTTATCTAAATATTTATATAAAAAATCCATTCATTAGTTTGAATGGATTTTTTGTTTTATAAATCAATTTTATAGGTTCTTCGTCTTCTAAATGTAACAGGATCAAAATGTTTCCATATTTGATGAATTGCTGTGTTGTCTTCAAGTTCTGGAGTTCTAATGCAATTTTTGATTCCTTTTTCTGTAAAAGTATTGTAGCATTCGTTGAATATTATTGCAGTTACGCCTTTGTTTTGATATTCTGGTAAAACACCAATTAAGTAAAACAATACGTCTTTACTTTCTCTTTTCGCCTTCAATAAATGATAAAATCCAAAAGGGAATAATTTTCCATTTGCTTTTTTCAATGCTTCCGAAAAACTTGGCATTACAATACTAAAAGCTACCATTTTATTGTCTTTATCCAAAACAAATTTAATGTATTCTGGATTGATAAAACTGATGTATTTCTTTTTGAAATATTCTTTCTGAACATCTGTAATAGCAACGAAGGAAGACAAACTTGCATACGATTCATTAAAAACATCAAACATTTCATCGACATAAGGCATAATGTCTTTTGTTTTAGTGAAATTTAATGGTTTAAGTTGATAACGTTTTTTAATTAACTCCTGAATTTTAAAGAAAAATTCAGGTTTTACATTCGAAAATGGAAATTTATTTTCCAAATATTCTTTTTCTTTTATGTAACCTAATTGTTCTAAATGGTATTTATAGTAAGGATAATTATACCAAGTAATCATCGAACCCATTTCGTCAAAACCTTCAGTGAGAACACCAACTTTATCAAGATTTGAAAATCCCATTGGACCTTCAACATATTCAAGATTGTTTTTTCTTCCTAACTCATACACTTTTTCAAGTAATGCTTTTGTTACTTCTATATCATCAATAACATCCCACCAACCAAAGCGTACTTTCTTTTTTTGTTGGTCATTAACTTCGTCCCAATTGATAATTGCAGCAATGCGTCCAACAATTTTATTGTCTTTGTATGCAATATAAAAATAGGCTTCAGCACTATGAAATGCAGGATTTTTAGTTTTATCAAATGTTTCTAAATCATCTTGAATTAATGGCGGAACCCAATAAGGGTGATTTTTGTATAGTGAAAACGGAAACTTAATATATTCTTTAAGTAATTCCTTTGTATTGGCTTCAATAATTGTTATCATGGTTTTGTAACTTCAACTTCGTCAAGACGTTTTTTTGTTTTTTCTTTATCTTTTCCTTTTGTGCTTTTATCTTTTTTCTTGTCTTTCTTTTTTGCTCTAATCATAACATCTTTATAATTAGTTGTTGAACGCCATGAAATCCCAATTCCACCATACATAATGGCAGGTGTTCCTTTGTAATTTTTACTTATTGATGCATCAATTTGTAAATTCTCACTTACTAAATAAGCAGCACCTCCACGAAAAATTACATCAGCATAGATATCACTTTTCATGGCCTTATTTTCTAGAAAACCTGACCATTGATCATTAAATCCTTTTGTTAATGTTATAATATATTCAAGCGATTGAAATTTACTTGCTAGTCTATCAACAAAAATATTTGTCACAAATACATAGCCATTTCCAAATTGATTTTGAGTAACTAACATCGCTTTGTAACTAATGTTTTCAAGATCTTCTGAGTTTGAAACAAATTTATTTCTAAAGTTTAAATTTACACCACCATAAACTGCAACAGCAGGAATAAGTTGTTTCCATTTGAATTTATGATTGGCTTTCCAACTGTATAAATTTATTTTTTCTTCGTAATACTTGTAAGGATCATAAACTAAATATTTTAACCCTAATGTTGTATTTTTTACACCACTTCTGTTTTTAGAAAAATCGGGTGTTGTATATTTATCATTTTGATAATCTACTTCTAAAATAGTTTCAAGTTGTTCTTTAAGAAAGCCATATCTAACATCAAAATCAATTCCATATCCGTTTGCTTTGTAATCTAGTAAACTATGTTTTTCACTCAAATAGTTGATTCCTGACTCTAATTGAATTACGGTTTTACCAACGGCAAATGCCGACATAGATTCACCAGGACGATTTGAGTTTATTACATCAGTATGTTGTGCATAATTTATCTCTAAACAAAGCAATGCAATTATACTTACTAAAAATTTTAATTTCATTTTGTATGATTTTAGATTTCAAAAATAAGAAAATTTAGTCTATAATATTTTATTATTTATTTAAGAGCAAGTCGTATCAATTAAAACTACTAATTTAGTATTTTTGACAAAATTTTTATTTTATGCAAGAAGCAAATTTATATTCATTTTTTAGAACATTATTGTGTATAGTAGCTATTTATTATGTAGTTAGATTTTTAGTACGCTTATTTTTACCCGTTTTAGCAAAAAAAGTGGTTGAAAAAGCTAGCGAACAGTTTCAACAGCAACAACAACAATATCAAAAGCAACAGCAAAATCCTTCAAATTCTAATATAAAATCAGATAAACCTCGTGAAAAAAATAAAGTAGGCGAGTATATTGATTATGAAGAAGTTGATTAATTCAGTAGAGACAGTTTAATAATACATCAATACAATTCTTAAATAATGAAGCAAATTCAAAAGTTATATCCTCATTTACTAGCCATTATTGGTTTTATTTTAGTTTCTCTTATTTATTTTTCTCCTGTTTTAAGAGGAAAAAAAATCTATCAATCGGATATTGTTCAATATACTGCAATGGCAAAAGAGCAAAATGATTTTAGAGCTAATGAAAATGCTGAACCTTATTGGACTGATGCTGCTTTTGGTGGAATGCCAACGTATCAAATGGGAGCAAAATATCCAAATGATTTTATTGGTCATTTAGATGATGCTTTACGATTTCTTCCTCGTCCAGCAGATTATATGTTTCTTTATTTCTTTGGATTTTATATTCTTTTAATGGTTTTAAAGGTTGATCCGCTGAAAGCTTTTTTTGGTGCACTTGCCTTTGGTTTTTCAACTTATTTAGTTATTATTCTTGGTGTTGGTCACAATGCAAAAGCACATGCCATTGCTTACATGCCAATGGTTGTAGCCGGAATTATTTTAGTTTTTAGAAAAAAATACATCATTGGAGGTTTATTAACCATGTTTGCAGTTGCATTGGAATTGAATGCTAATCACTTCCAGATGACTTATTACTTATTGTTTTTATTGTTGTTCTTAGGAATTTATTACGCAATAAAATTTATTTTAAATAAGGAATATAAAGAACTTTTAAAAGTTGGAGCCGTTTTTTTAGGAGCTTTAATTTTGGCCATTGGTGCCAATGCAACTAATTTATTAGCGACAAAAGAATATGCTGATTTTAGTATTAGAGGAAAAAGTGAACTAACTTTTGATGCAGAAGGAAAAAAGAAAACAGAAAATACCGCTCTTAACAGAAGTTACATAACAGAATATAGTTATGGAATTGCTGAAAGTTTCAATTTAATTGCGCCAAGACTTTTTGGAGGTGGAAATGGCGAAGTATTGAACGATGATTCAAGTGTTTATAATTATATGATTCAAGTTGGAGCATCGCCAGAAGAAGCAAGACAGTTTACTCAAGGTTATGGAAAAACCTACTGGGGAAAACAACCTATTGTTGAAGCGCCAGCATACATAGGAATTGTAATTTTCTTTTTAGCCATTCTTGGTTTGTATCATGATAAAAGGAAACTTAAATATGCATTTCTTGTTGGAGCAATTTTTTCATTAGTACTTTCTTGGGGAAAAAATCTATCACTTGTAACAGATTTCTTTATTGATTATGTTCCAATGTATGATAAATTTAGAGCTGTTTCTTCCATTCAGGTTATTTTAGAATTGTGTTTTCCTATATTAGCTATTTTAGGCTTGCACTCTTTTTTTACAACAGAAAAGGAAAAACAATGGTCTAGTTTATGGAAATCAACAGCAACAGTTTTAGGAATTCTAATTGGGTTATTTCTACTAAAAGGTATGTTTGATTTTTCATCGGATATTGACCAACAGTTACTTCAAATGTTCAATCAAGGTGAAGATAAATCATTTGGAATAGGTTTTATTGATGCTTTAGTAGAAGACAGAAAATCATTATATTCTGCAGATTTATTGACTTCTGCATTTTTTGTAATAATCACTTTTGTTCCTCTTTATTTATATTCAAAAAATAAATTGTCTCATACAACAGCAGTTATTTTGGTTGGTTTGTTTATGGTTGCTGATTTAGTTTTAGTTGATAAGAAATATGTAAACAATGAAGATTTTGTAAGTGCAAGAGAAGTTGATATGCCTTTTGTTGCATCGCCAACAGATGAGCAAATTATGCAAGATACAACGCGATACAGAGTTTTAGACGTTGCAGGATATTTAACTGCAAAAGCATCTTATTTTCATAAATCTATTGGAGGATATTCTGCTGTGCGACCACAACGAATGCAAGAATTATTTGACTATCAAATTGTGAATAATAATTTGGAAGTTTTAAATATGTTGAATGTAAAATACATCATGCAAACTAATGAAGAAGGAAAAGAATTTGCTACAAAAAACTCTGAGGTTAATGGGAATGCTTGGTTTGTAAATGAAATTAAAATGGTTGGAAATGCTGATCAAGAAATGAAAGCATTGAATAAATTGGAAACTAAAAAAGTTGCTACATTACAAAATGTTGTTGAAGTAAAAAATATTCCACTAAAATATGTTTCCGATTCAACTGCAACAATTAAATTAACGTATCATAAACCAAATCATTTAAAATACATTTCAAACAACAAAAATGAAGGTTTTGCTGTATTTTCAGAAATGTATTATAAAAATGGTTGGAAGGCAACTATTGATGGAAAAGAGGCTCCAATTTTGAGAGTAAATTATACGTTACGTGGATTGCAAATTCCTGCTGGAAATCATAAAATTGAATTCAAATTTGAACCACAAGTTATAAAAACTGGAAGTATCATTGCGTTGATTTCTTCTATTGGAATGGTATTGCTTTTAGCTGGTGGAATTTATTTTGATAGAAAGAAGAAAGCATCATAAATCTAAATTTTGTAAATTTGATTATTATTTTTGATAAAAATGGAGATAACAAAATTAAATCATGCTCATCCTTCTAAAATGGAAGAACGTTACCTAAATGAGATTAGAAAAATGACGCCTCAACAACGGTTTGAAAAATTGATGGCTATTATTGAGTTATCTTATCTTTTAAAAACTGCCAAAAAAATATCAAAGTAAGTAAATGAATAGTCAAATAATTGAAATTTGGAAGTATTTTTCTTTAAACAAAGTCAAATATTTGACCATTGGTGGTTTTGCCGTAAATATTTATGGTTACGGAAGAAACACAGGTGATATTGATATTTTTATTGAAGATTCAATTGAAAATCGTGAGAATTTGCGAGAAGCTTTAAAAGAATCAGGAATTGGAGATTTTGAAAATATAAAGACTATGCAATTTATTCCTGGTTGGACCGATATTTCTTTAAATTTTAATCTGCGATTAGATATCATGACTTCTGTTAAAGGTCTAGAAAATTTCGATTTTCAAGAGTTACTTGATAAAGCTTACGTCACTGAAATTAGTGGAATTCCAGTCTACTTTCTGGATTACGACAATCTTATTAAAGCAAAAAAAGCTACAAATCGTCCAAAAGATATTTTAGATATTGAAGAGTTAGAAAAAATTAATAAAAAATCTAATTCATAATTTTGGAAACAGAACAAAAAAAACTTTTAATCATCACTTATTATTGGCCGCCAGCAGGTGGACCAGGCGTACAACGTTGGTTGAAATTTGTAAAATATTTACCCGATTTTAATATTCAACCGATAGTTTATATTCCTCAAAATCCTACGTATCCTATTGTTGATGAAGGCTTGATGAGTGAAGTTTCAGACAAAGCAATTATTCTTAAGAATAAAATATTTGAACCGTATCAATTGGCCGGATTTTTATCTAAAAAAGAAACAAAAAAAATAAGTTCAGGTATTATTCCTGCTTTAAAAAAGCAAAGTTTTGTTGAAAAAATGATGCTTTGGGTTCGAGGTAATTTATTTATTCCTGATGCTCGAAAATTTTGGGTAAATCCTTCTGTAGAATATCTTAAAAAATACATTCAAGAAAATAATATTGATACCATTGTAACATCTGGTCCACCACATTCATTGCATTTAATTGGGTTGAAATTAAAGCAAGAACTAGGAGTGAAGTGGTTTGCCGATTTTCGTGATCCTTGGACAACCATTGGTTATCATAAAGCATTAAAATTATCATCGTATGCAGATAAAAAACATAAAGCTTTAGAACATCGAGTTTTAAATTCAGCAGATACTATTATTGTTACAAGTAAAACTACAAAAACCGAGTTTCAAGCGATTACCAATAAACCAATTGAAGTTATTACGAATGGTTATGATGTTGAAAATGTTCCAAAACAAACTTTAGATGAAAAGTTTACAATGGCACATATTGGTTCGTTTTTATCGGATAGAAATCCGAAGATTTTGTGGGAAGTTTTACAAGAATTAATCTCTGAAAATGAACTATTTAAAACTCATTTTCGATTGAAATTAATAGGCAAAGTAAGTCAAGAAATTTTAGATTCTATTTCAGAATATAAATTGAATTCTTATCTCAATAATTTGGGATATGTTTCCCATTCAGAAGCTATAAAACATCAAAAAGCTTCACAAGTTTTGTTGTTAATCGAAATTGATTCTGAAGAAACTAAAAGTATCATTCCTGGTAAATTATTTGAATACATGGTTTCCGAACGACCAATAATCGCCATTGGACCAGAAGATTCTGATTTTGCAGAAATTATAACATCAACTAATACAGGAGTATTTTTCACTTATAATGAAAAAGAACGCTTAAAAAAGACTATTTTGTCTAATTTTGAGTTGTATTTAGAAAAGAAATTGCATGTATATCCTGTTGGTTTGCAACACTATTCTCGAAAAAATTTAACTGAAAAACTCGCAAAACTTATAATTAGTAATACGTATCTTTAAATGGGAATTGTAATCAATCAATCTATAAAAAATGTCGTTATTACCTATATTGGTTTTGGCATTGGTGCAATTAATTCCTTATTTATGTATCCTCATTTTTTGGGTGAAAAATATTATGGATTAACTGGTTATATTCTTTCAAGTGCCAATGTTATATTTCCTTTGATGGCGTTTGGAGTACATAATACATTGATTAAATTTTTCTCTCAATACAAATCAGAACAAGAAAAGAGTCAGTTTTTAAGTTTTGTTTTAGCACTTCCATTTTTAGCCATTATTCCTATTTTAATTTTTGGTTTTATTGGATACGATTGGATTGCTACGTTTTTATCAAGAAAAAATGATGTTTATAATTACGTTTGGCAAATTCCTGTTATAGCCATTTGTATGGGATATTTTGAAATTTTTTATGCTTGGGTAAAAGTACATTTGCAATCAGTTTTTGGGAATTTTATCAAAGAAATTGGGTTGCGAATTCTAATTTCTATTTTTCTATTTGCTGTATATTTTCAATACATTACCGTTGATGAATTTATTACCGCAACAATGTATGTTTATTTAGTTAGTACTTTGATAATGTTATTTTACGCTAATAAAGTTAAAAAAATAGTTTTTGATTTTAAACTGCCTGAAAATTACAAATCAATACTTGTTTATTCTAGTTTTATAATTCTTTCTGGAAGTGTAGCTAATATGCTTTTAGATTTAGACAAAACAATGCTAAATCAATATATGGTAATTAATAATATTGCTTATTATTCGGTGGCAATTTTTATTGCTACAGTTATTGCTGTGCCAAGTAGAGCAATGCATCAAATTACATATCCTATAACTGCTAAATTAATGATAGATGGTAAACATGATGAACTTAATGATTTATATAAAAAGACTTCAATAACTTTACAAATAGTTGGAGGATTAGTTTTTTTAGGGATTTTAGTAAATATAAATCAGATGTATTTATTATTACAAGAGAATTATCGTGGTGGTGTCTTTGTAGTTTTCGTTATTGGACTTTCTAAATATTTTGATTTGATATTGGGAAATAATAATGCAATAATTTTTAATTCTAAATATTATCGTGCAGTTTTGTTTTTAGGACTGTTTCTCGCTTTTTTCGCAGTAACATTAAACATGATCTTTATTCCTAAATACGGAATCAATGGTGCGGCAATTGCTACTTTAATTTCCATTACATTATATAGTATTGCTAAGCTACTATTTGTGGTTTTGAGAATGAAGTTATTTCCGTTTACTTATAAAACATTGATTTCATTTCTCGTGTTGATTGTTTTGTTTTTTATGTTTTATTTTTGGGAATTTAGTTTTCATCCTATAATAAATATAGTTTTGAAATCAACTTTAGTTACTATTGTATACGTACTTATAAATTATAAATTGAAACTTTCAGAAGATTTTAATAATGTTGTGAATTCAATTTTGAAAAGATTTAGATAATATTAATTGATTAAAATGAAAGAGGTATATTTTGCAATTATATTATCATCATTTTTTAGTTGTGCTACTAATAATTTTAATGGAGAATATAAAAATCAATACGGACATATTCTCACTATTAATGACTCAACATTTAAATATATTTCATATGATGGAGCTAATGGCGAATATTATTCTTACGGAAAAATTATATATAAATCAGATTCAATAGTTTTGGTTAGTGGAAGAATTCATGAAAATTTTTTTAATATAATTGAGCTTGATACTATCAAAATGAAAATTATAAGTAAAAATAAATTTGTTAATAAGGAATATAAATTTAAAAGATATTGACGTATTTATTTGATAATAAAAACTTTAATGAAAATAAAAAATCCTGCTTCATCTTCCCAGAATCCGCAGGATTTAAACAAATCTAACCAACCAATCTTTTATTTTTTTTCGTCTTCTATTTTAGCTTTCGTTCCGTCAGCTTTGTAGTAGTAATAATCGTTATCGTTATATGAATAATCATCATAATGATTGTTGTTATAGTTGTCAGCAGTTCCATAATAAGTAGTTGTAAAACCACTATTTCTTCTACCTTTTACACATCCAATCATGTCAACAATATCTCCTCTTCTGTTGTAGATGATCTTCATTCCTCCAATTTGTGTAAGAGCAAATCTGTTATATCTCATATAAACGGTTCCAATTCTACTAACTCTATCAAAGTTGTCATAGTTAATAAAAGTATTTCCAACTCTTCTAACTCTACCAAAACTATCATGTTCAATTAAAACTCCATAATTTACAGCACCTCTTGCTACTGTTGTATTAGCACCTTTTTTTCCTGCGCTTCTAAAGAAATAATCTCCTTGTGAATCGTTAGGACGAGTGTTGAAATCAAAGTCACCATTAGGAAAAACAAAGAACTCAATGCCTCTTTCTTCAAATGAAATTGGCTCGTCAAAGCTAAATCTAGTCGTTGTAACACTAGCGCTCAAATTTCTTCTTTCTTGTGCATTTGTAAAACCTGTTGTTAACAAAATGCTTGCTACTAATAAAGTAATTGTTTTCATAATAAATCGTTTTAAAATGTTACGAAAACTCTTTCTTCCGAAATTTCGGAATTCAGTTTCTTCGATCAGAAAATCTTTCTGATGTTTTGTATATTCCAAGATGTGTGCCAAAGCCAATTAAATGATTAGTCAACGATTTGTTAATGATTTTTAAGTGTTTGAATTTTAATATTTTATATTAATTTAAACGATGATTAACAATCTGATTTATTTAATAAATAATCATTATAAATTTTATATTTTTGTTGCGCATTTATAAATTCTATTACAATACTTATATGAAATCCTTAAATAAACAACTATTAATTGTAGTTATTTTACTATTTTTTGCTTCTAATGTTTTATCCCAAGTTTATAATTCAGGATATCAAAACGTAGTCAATCAAACATCTCAAACAAATATTACAACAAATTTGAACCAATTTGAAGCTCTTGGATTAAAAAGAAGAGGTAATCCTGGTTTGCAGAATACTTTTAATTGGTTAAAGAATAAATATTTAAGTTATGGCTATTCAGAAAGTCAAATACAAACATATACCTATACTTATTCAGGTTCAACAGAAGTATGTGAGAATTTAGAAGTTACAAAAATTGGAACTTTATATCCAACGACTTTCATAATTATATGTGGTCATTATGATACTATTGCTGGAAGTGGAACAAATGATAATGGAAGTGGTGTAGTTTCAATTTTAGAAGCCGCTAGACTGTTACAAAATATTCCAACAGAATATTCGATAAAATTTGTAAATTTTAGTGGAGAAGAAGATGGTTTAAAAGGAAGTCAACATTATGTATCAAATGTTGTTAATGCAACTAATCCTAAAATGAATATTAGATTGGTTTTTAATTTAGATGAAGTTGGAGGTGTTTCAGGTATGGTAAATAATACAATTACTTGTGAAAGAGATAATTCTACTCCAACAACTAATAATGCTGCTTCTAATACTTTTACAAATCAATTAATTAATTGTGTAGAATTATATACGTCATTAAATACATTTTTGTCTTATGCCTATGCTTCAGATTATATGCCATTTCAAAGCAACAATGAAGTAATTACAGGTTTTTTTGAAACTAATGAAACCACACACAAACACACTGCGACTGATTTATTAGTAAATATGGATCCAGTTTATAATTTCAATGTTGCAAAGGCTACTGTTGCAGCTGCACTTCATTTTGCCATTGCGAATACTTCAACATTATTGCAAGATGAATTTAATAATGACTTTCAGGTTTCTTTTTTCCCAAATCCTACTAAAGAAATTTTAAATATAAATACTGGTAAATTACCATTAGGAAAATATAATTTTTCATTGATTGATGTAAATGGGAAAACGGTTTTCAATACTACAATTGATAATAAAAATCCAATTGAACAAATAAATATTGGCAATTTTTCAGATGGAATTTACATTGGAATTATAGAAAATGACAGTCAATTAATTAGAAAGAAAATAGTTATAAAATAAGTTTAAATAACTTTTATCTTTTTTTTGTATTATTTTAATTACAAATCAGTACCTTTATTAAGATTTTCGAAATTTGATTTCCTTGCTTATGAAAAACTTTAAAACCCTAATTGTTTTTGTTGCATTTTTTGTTTCAAATAATTTATTTTCTCAAATAATTTCAAATGAAGTTTTTATAAAAGGAAACTATGTTGAAGTAGGCGTTAATGATTATGGTGCGTATGGTACAAATGGTTTTGCTCCAGCTGAATATCATCCAAGATTAGAAATCGATAATTTAAACAGAAATTTAGGTTTTGTTGCTGATGCAGATAAAGATGGTTGGGCAATAGGTACACCTAATTATTATGGAGATTTTTTCTATCCTGGACAACGCCAGGAAGGTTTTTCAATACAATTTAATGGAAATAGATATCATAATTGGACTTCAGGAGTTTTAGATATTCCGGGAAATAATATTTCGCTAACAACAGAAGGTACAAATGATGTTACACTATGGCAAGGAACGATAAACGGACTTTTGGTAAAACAAAAAACTATTGTTCCATTGAATGATGTTTATTTTGTTGTTAGAGTTGAGTTGCAAAATACAACGGCTGTTCCAATGACAGGAGTTTATTATGTTAGAACGTTAGATCCAGATAATGAAGTAAGTCTATCTGGCGATTATACTACTTTGAATGAAATTGTATATAAACTGCCAAATGCAAATAATAATACATTAGTTTCGGCTAAAGGATTGTCATACACTGATTGTTATCTTGGATTAGGAACTAGAGATTGTAGAGCTAAACCATTTATAATTACTTCTAGTTTATATCCAAACACTACTGATCCTTTAGATGCAATTTACAATGAAACTTTAACGTCAAGTTTTTTATTTAATGGTTCATTAACATCAGATGTTGGAGTTGGGATTTCATTTGAAATAGGTGATATTGCGCCAGGTGAAACTAAAAGATTTGCGATGGCTTATATTTTAAAACAAACCGATTTAGAAATTGCATTATCACAAACATTACCTGAAGTGAGAATAAATACTACACAAACTTTAGTAAATTCTACAACATACAATTTTTGTGAAGGAGAAAGTGTTAATTTCTCAGTCTTAAATGGTGAAGAAAATGTTTGGCATTGGCAACCAGAAGAGTTTTTCTCAGCTCCTTTTGGAGAAAATGTGGTCATGAGTGTGCCAGATTCAACAACAACATTTACTGTAACAGGCGAATCAGATTGTTCACCAGTTACTTATACTTTTACGGTTACACCAGCAACTTATCAATCGCCATTAAAACCTGTAAATCACGCGTTGTGTAGTGGTTCGTCAACAAGTTATAATCCTTTAGCAGGTGTAACAACTCCTACATCAACTATAAATTGGTATGATGCACCAACAGGTGGAACTTTACTTTCATCAAGTCCTTTATTTACAACACCAGTTTTAAACAATACAAGCGCAACACCTGCTGTTTATACATATTATTATCAAGAAACAAATGTGAGTAGTTGTGTTTCTGAAAGAATTCCATTTGAAGTTACGGTTTATAATTCTTTAAGTCTTCCAAATGAAGAGCTTACATTATGTTTGACGGGAACAACTATTGGAAACTTTGACTTAACAGATGTTGAAACAGTAAATAACGCTACTTATACTTATTATGCTTCAATGGCTGATTTAGCTAGTGGAACACCAATTTCTAATACAACTAATTTTAATAATGTAGCATTGACGCAAACCATTTTTGCTAATGTTGTTGTAGCTTCAGGTTGTTCAGATGTAATTGAAATAACACTTAGAGTTTTTAGTCAATTGAATGTTAATACCGCTGTTTTAAATGGTTGCGATGATGATTTTGATGATACTTTAGCATTTAATTTAACATCAGCTAATAGTACTTTGTATTCAGGAACTGATTCTTCGTTTTCTTACTTTTTAACGCAAGCAAATGCTGAAGATAATATTAATGAAATTACAAATTTCACTAATTATTCAAATATTACAAACCCGCAAACAATTTATATAAGAGTTTATAATACAAATTGTTATCAAGTTACAAGTATGGTTTTAAATGTATATGATAAACCAATTTTATCAACAGGAACATTAACTAGTTGTCAAACAAATACTGATGGTTCAGCAAATTTTAATTTAACATCTGCAAATTCTCAGTTTAATTCTGCTGATACTACATTGGTTTATACATTCTATACCTCAATGTTAAATTTGACTAGCAATATTCAAATTACAAATCCTACAAGTTTTGCTAATACATCAAATCCTCAAACCATTTATGTGAAATCTACAAATGGAGATGGATGTTTTTCTACTACTGAATTGCAACTAAATGTTAATCCTGTAACTAATTTATCAATTTCAAATTTATTTGAGTGTGATGACAATGCTGATGGTTTTGTATCTTTTGATTTAACTGCTAATAATAGTGTTGCATTAGCTTCACTTCCGTCTGATACTTACACTTATACATACTATAATTCTGCTTCTGACGCTTTTTCAGCAATAAATCCTATAACTTCAAATTTTACAAATACTTCAAGTCCTCAAACTGTTTATGTAAGAGCACAAGGAACTACAGGTTGTCCTTATATTATTGATTTTGATTTAGTTGTTTTAGTAAAACCTGTTGTAAATATAAACCCAACAACAATAATGTGTCAAGGAACAGTAATTACTTTAAATGCTGGTTCAGGATATGATTCTTACTTATGGTCAAATGGTGCAACAACAAGTTCAATTGTTGTAAATACTCCAGGTACATATTCAGTTACAGTTTCTAACGATTACGGAGTTTTAAGTTGTACAACAACTGCATCAATCAATGTAATCGAATCGAATGCTGCAACTATAACTGAAATTGATGTGGATGATTGGACTAATGAGGAAAATGTTATCTCTGTTTCGGTTCAAGGTCTAGGAAATTATGAATATTCATTGGATAATGTAAATTTTCAAAGTAGTCCTATTTTTAGTGGATTGGAAAGTGGAATTTATACTGTATATGTTCGTGATGTAAATAATTGTGGAATGGTAAATCAACAAGTATATGTTTTAACTTATCCAAATTTCTTTACTCCAAATGGTGATGGTGTACATGATTATTGGAATATTAGATATTCTACATACGAACCTGATTTGAGAGTAATAATCTATGATAGATATGGTAAAGTTATAAAAGGACTAAAAGGAAGTGATTCGGGTTGGGATGGAACATATAACGGACAAATGCTACCTTCAACAGATTATTGGTTTGTAGTTACAAGAGCTGATGGAACCATTCATAAAGGGCACTTTTCAATGGTAAGATAAATAAAAAATGGCTTCTAAATTTAGAAGCCATTTTTATTATAGTTTTTCTTTTAGATATTTTCCTGTGATTGATGCCTTGTTTTTTACAACATCTTCAGGAGTTCCTGCTGCTAGTAATAATCCACCATTTTCGCCACCTTCTGGACCTAAATCGATGATCCAATCTGCACATTTTATTAAATCTAAGTTGTGCTCAACAACAATAATAGAATGTCCTTTATCAATTAAGGCTTCAAACGAAGCTAATAATTTTTGAATATCATGAAAATGCAAACCAGTTGTTGGTTCATCAAATACAAACAATGCTTTGTCTTTAGTATTTCCTTTTACTAAAAATGAAGCTAATTTAATACGTTGTGCTTCACCACCAGAAAGAGTAGAAGAGGATTGACCTAACTGAACATAACCTAGTCCAACATCTTGTAAAGGTTGTAATTTTTGCATAATTTTAGCTTGCTTGTGTTCGCTAAAGAATGAAATAGCATCATCAATTGTCATTGTTAGAATATTATCAATGTTTTTTCCTTCAAATGTAACTTCGAGAATTTCTTTTTTAAATCGTTTTCCGCCACAAGTTTCACATGGTAATTCTACATCAGCCATGAAAACCATTTCTACATTAATAGAACCATCACCTTTGCAGGTTTCACATCTTCCGCCGTCAACGTTGAACGAAAAATGTTTAGGTTGATAACCACGAATCTTAGATAATTTAGTTTTAGAAAATAAATCACGAATATCATCGTAAGCTTTAATATAAGTCACAGGATTAGAACGAGAACTTCTACCAATTGGATTTTGATCTACATACTCAATATGATGAATTCTATGATAATGTCCTTGCATATCAGAGAATTGACCAGCTTTTTCACCAACACCTTCTAATTTTTTTTGAATGGCAGGAAATAATATTTTTTTGACTAATGTACTTTTTCCACTTCCAGAAACTCCTGTTACAACCGTTAAACATTCTAAAGGAAAACGAACGTCAAGATTTTGTAAATTATTTTCTCTTGCTCCAAGAATATCTATATAAGTACTCCATTTTCTTCTCGTTCTTGGAACTTTAATTTCTAATTCACCATTAAGATATTTTGCCGTTAATGAATCTGATTTTAAAATTTCATCAAATGTTCCTTGAGCTACTAAATTTCCACCATGAGTTCCAGCTTCTGGACCAATATCAATAATCATATCGGCTTGTTTCATGATGTCTTCGTCATGTTCAACCACGATTACGGTATTTCCTAAATCACGCAGATTTTTTAATACACCAATCAATAATTCCGTATCTTTTGGGTGCAATCCAATGCTTGGTTCGTCCAAAATATACATCGAGCCTACTAAGCTACTTCCCAGTGATGTAGCTAGGTTAATTCGCTGTGATTCACCACCAGAAAGTGTTGCTGAATTTCTATTTAATGTCAAATATTCTAGTCCAACGTTACTCAGGAATGCCAATCGGCTATTGATTTCGATTAAAAGTCTTTTTGCAACTGTTTTATCATAATCAGACAATTGTAAATCAGCGAAAAATGGAATTAATCTTTTGATAGGTAAATCAACTAAATCAGAAATTGTTTTTCCTCCAACTTGAATGTAATTTGCTTCAATTCGTAGTCGTTTTCCTTTACATACATTACATTTGGTTTTTCCACGATAGCGTGAAAGCATTACGCGATTTTGAATTTTATAGTTTTTTTCTTCTAATTCTTTAAAGAAATCATTCAGACCTTGAAAATATTGATTTCCTTTCCAAACCAAATCTTTTTGTTGATCAGAAAGTTCAAAATAGGGTTTATGAATTGGGAAATCAAACTTGTAAGCTTTGTTTACCAATTCGTCTCGATACCAACCCATACTTTCACCTCGCCAAGGATAAATAGCATTTTCAAATATAGAAAGTGCTGTATTTGGAATTACTAAATCTTCATCAATTCCGATAATGTTTCCATATCCTTCACAAGTTGGGCAAGCACCATAAGGATTATTAAAACTGAATAAATGAACATTAGGTTCTAAAAAAGTCATGCCATCTAATTCAAAGTTTGAACTAAATTCTAAACGATTGTTATTTGTCAAATCTTGAAGATAGCATTCTCCTTTTCCTTCAAAAAATGCGGTTTGAATGGCATCAGAAAGACGATTAAAAAATTCCTCTTCGTCTTTAACAATAATTCTGTCAATAATTAATAGAACATCTTTGTTACTCAATTGATTTACATTGAGCGCAGATGAAATGTCGTCTAAACGAATCATTACATTATTGACTAAAATTCTTGCAAATCCTTGTTGAAGAAGCACTTTTAGTTTGTCTTCCAACTTTCTTCCTTGTTCTAGATGAATAGGAGCAAGAAGCAACCAACGACTTTCTAGTTCGAAGGTTTTAACTTTATTAATTACATCTGAAACGGTATCTTTTTTAACTTCATTTCCTGAAACTGGAGAAATTGTTTTACCAATTCTAGCAAAAAGCAATTTTAAATAATCATAAATTTCTGTAGAAGTTCCAACAGTCGAACGAGCGTTAGTAGTATTTACTTTTTGTTCAATAGCAATTGCAGGTGCGATTCCTTTGATGTATTCTACTTTTGGTTTATCCAAACGTCCAAGAAATTGTCTTGCATAAGATGACAAACTTTCTACATATCTACGTTGACCTTCAGCATATAAAGTATCAAATGCTAAAGATGATTTTCCCGAACCCGAAAGTCCTGTTATTACTACCAATTTATTTCTTGGAATAGCAACATCAAGCGACTTTAAATTGTGAATTTCAGCGCCTTTTATTAAGATATTTTTTTTAGGTTCAAGTTGGGAGAAATCTTTTGTAATCATAGCAAGATTAGAATTTTTGCAAAGATAATGATTTATGAAATTAGAAATAGTATAAACATGATAGCATTATAATGCATTTATTATTAATTTAATAAATGTTTAATTCTAAATTTTAATCGTTAGAAATGATAATTTACAATTTTAATGATCAAAATCATTAGTTTTTGTTAATTGGAAATCATTAATTTAAATTTTCAAATCAAATTTACCTATACATTAACTCAACATTATGTCTTTTTGTTAAAATAAAAATTTGTTAATTAATACCAACAAATCATTGATATAGTAGATAATTCAATCGTTATAGTTGTGTTTTTTTTTGTATAGTTTTTATATAGTTGGACAAAAAAATAGTTTTGAAATATTAATTTATCTTTATGTTCTAATCTAAAAATTATTATTTATGAAAAAAATTACTCTCTTTTTATCATTGATTCTTTGTTCTTATTCTTTTTCACAGAATTTAGTATCAAATGGTGGTTTCCAGACAGGTACTTCTGCACCATGGACTGGTAATGCAGCAAATGTTGTTGATTTGGGAGCAGGAGCTTATGTAAATCAAGCAAATGTTACGGCTGTAGGAAATCCTTACGATGTAAATCTAAGTCAAAACATTGCTCTAGAAAACACAAAAACTTATGAGTTGAGTTTTGATGCTTTTACTGATTCTGCTACTGGTACAAGAACTATGATTGTAGGTCTAGGTCAAAATAATGCTCCATACATTGCTTTAACAGCAACATCAACATTAACAGCAACTTCACAAACTTTTACATATCAATTTACTGTAAACTATGGCGAAGCTGTTGGTGATAGAGTTATTTTTGACATGGGTGCTGCCACAGGTTATGTTTTTATTGACAATGTTTCTGTTGTGGAAGTTGTTAATACTTGTAGTAATGGCGTACAAGATGGTACAGAAACTGGAATTGATTGTGGTGGATCATGTTCACCATGTATTGTTTCTCCTACAGTTGCTGCTCCAACTCCACCAGCTAGACCAGCTGCTGATGTTGTTTCGATTTACAGCGATGCATATTCAAACATTGCAATGACTAACTTTGATGCTGGATGGTGCGGAGGTGCTGCAACAACTCAAGTTCAAATTGCAGGTAATAATACTTTAAGAAAAAATAGTGGAGTTGTTTGTCATGGTATTGACTTTCAAACAAATAGACAGAATTTGACTAGTTTTACTCATATCCATTTTGACTATTATATAACCGATACAGATTTGACTGGTGATGTTTTTAATTTAAAATTAGTTAATTTTAATGGAGGATCATCTGAAAGCTCTGCTTTAGAGATTAATACAAATGGTGGTACTACTCCTCAGCTTGTTGCTAATCAATGGGTTTCAGTAGATGTGCCTATTACCGCTTTAGGAGGAGTTGTTGCAGGTAATTTGGCAAGAAATGACGTTGCGCAAATTGGTATTACTACAGCAATGGTAAACAATGTTTGGTATGATAATATTTATTTACACAAAAACACAGTTTTATCTAATTCAGATTTTAATTTATCAAAAGTAAAATTATATCCTAATCCATCTAAAAATGTTTTGAATATTGAATCTGTAGGCGATTCTAAAGAAATTTCAATTGCAAACCTTTTAGGTCAAAAAGTATATTCAACATCTTCAAACAATGAGTTAATATCTGTTGATGTTTCTACTCTTCAATCAGGTATTTATATTGTTAATGCAATTATTGATGGTAATGTTTCTTCAACAAAATTCATAAAAGAATAAGTTTAGTTTTTTTTCATTTGAAAAGGCTGTCTGAAAAGACAGTCTTTTTTTTGTTATTACATGTAGTTTTTTTTAAAATTTACTTTAATTAGTTGTACATAAAAACATTATTTACATTAAATTTACCTTATAATTGTTTTGCACTATTTACGAAAACTCTAATCACATGAAGGGAATTAAATATAGTATTGTTTTTTTTTATTTGTTACTCCTTAACTCAATTTGCTATAGTCAAGAGTTGCCTCCAATAGTTAAATATTATTCCACTACTTACAACGCAGGAAATCAAAATTGGATGATTTCTCAAGATAAAAATCATTATATATATTTTGCTAACAACGAGGGTTTATTGGAGTACAATGGTTCAAATTGGAATCTATATAAATCACCAAATGAGACAATTATTCGATCTGTAAAAGTTATTGGAAATAAGATTTATACAGGTTGCTACATGGAGTTTGGATTTTGGACAAGGAAAAGTAATGGCCATTTAAGTTATACTTCTTTGAGTAATAAAATAAAATCAAAGATTCTTGATGATGAACAATTTTGGAATATAATTAGTTATGACCAATGGGTAGTTTTTCAATCTTTAAACAGAATTTATATTTATGATACAAAAGTACATACTTTTAAAATTATTATTCCAAAGAAAGGAGTTTTAAAGTCTTTCAAAACATCAAACTCTATATACTATCAAACAACTGATTATTCGTTATTTGAAATTGAAAATGGAACAAGTAAATTGATTTCTGATAATTCAATTTTAAAAGGAAATAAAATTGTTAATATTCTTTCTATTGATGAGGGATTACTTATTCATACACAATTTAATGGATTTTATAAACTTATAAATGGAAATTTAGTTAAGTTTAATACCGATGCAGATTCAGAAATTGCCGCAAGTAGTATTTATAGTAGTCAAATTTTATCAGATGGAAGCTTTGCTGTTGGAACGATTTCAAATGGTGTTTTTATTGTTACAAAAGAAGGCAAAGTTAAATATCACATTACCCAAAGTAAAGGTATGTGTAACAACACTGTTTTATCATTAATGGAAGATGCTGAAAAGAATCTCTGGATTGGATTAGATAATGGAATTAACTGTATCAATCTGCAATCTCCAATTAAAAGTTATACTGATGATACAGGTATGTTGGGTACTGTTTATACTTCAGTAGTACATAATAATAAATTATACATTGGAACAAACCAAGGTCTTTTCTGTAAAGATTATTTGAATGAAGAGCAATTTAGATTTGTCAAAGGCACTAAAGGTCAAGTTTGGTCGCTTTTTATTCATGATAATACGCTTTTTTGCGGACATGACTCTGGAACTTTTATAATTGATGATGAGAGTTCTAAACTCATTTTTTCTCAATCGGGTACTTGGAAATTTGAAATGGTTTCTAAACATAATGATTTAATAATTCAGGGAAATTATTATGGTATTTCAGTTTTGCAAAAGGTTAATAATCAATGGGTTTTCAAGAACAAGATAGAGGGTTTTAATTATTCATCAAAATATTTTGAACTTACAGATGATAATGAAATGTATGTAAGTCATGAGTATAAAGGTATTTTTCGTTTTCAAATTGATAGAAGTTTTAAAAAATGTTCAAAATTATTTACTTATACCAATCCGCCTAAAGGGAAAAATGCGGGATTAGCTAAATTTAATAACTCTATTTACTATGCTTATAAAGAAGGTATTTTTAAGTTAAACCCAAAAACTAAATTATTTGAAAAGGATAAGTCATTAAGTAGTGTTTTTGATAATAATGAATACAATTCAGGTAAGTTGATTTTAGATAATTCTAACAAACTGTGGCTTTTTTCCAAAAATTACATTTATTATTTTACCCTGAATAAATTGAATTCAAGTTTGAAGAAGAATGTTATTTCTATTCCATCTACTTTGACAAATTCTATGTTAGGATATGAAAATATATCACAGCTTTCTAATTATCAATATCTTATTGGTACTACAGATGGTTACTATGTAATAAATATAAACGATTTAAGTATTAAGAATCATACGGTATCGATTACAGATTTAAGTATTAATAAATTAAATGGAAAACAAGAAAGTAAGTCACTTTTAGAAGTTGGAACCTATCATTATGATGAAAATAATGTAATGTTTAGTTATACTGTTCCTGAGTATAATAAATATATTTATGCAGAGTACCAATATCGCTTGGATGGATTTCAAGATAGTTGGAGTGAATGGAATGCTAAATCAACGGTTAGTTTTAAGAATCTACCTCCAGGAGATTATGTTTTTAAAGTGAGATCAAGAGTATCGAATTCTGTAAATGATAATTTAGCAACTTATTCATTTACCATAAAAAAGCCATGGTATGCTACTAATTTTGCAATTTTGATTTATAGTTTATTAATTATCATGTCTTTTATTTATATAAACAAACTGTATAAGAATTATTACAATCAGCAGAGAGAAAAACTTATAGAAGAAAATAATTTACTATTAGAAATCAAAGAGCTTGAGAACGAACAACAACTTATGAAAATAAGGAATGAACAATTATCACAAGATTTTGAAGCAAAAAATAAAGAATTAGCTGTGTCTACAATGAGTTTAATTAAAAAAGACGAATTGTTATCTTTAATTAAAGAAGATTTGAAAAAATCTACTGACGAAAGTAATAACAGAAGTATAAAGTCGGTTATTTCAACAATTACTAAAAATATTTCTGAGGAAGATAGCTGGAATGTGTTTAAAGAAGCTTTTGATACTGCCGATAAAGACTTTTTAAAGAAAATTAAGCAAGCACATCCTTCACTAACTCCAAATGATTTACGTCTATGTGCCTACTTAAGATTAAATTTATCATCTAAGGAAATTGCACCATTATTAAATATTTCAGTAAGAAGTATTGAAATAAAGCGATATCGTTTGCGAAAAAAAATGGATTTACCACATGAAAAAGGTTTGGTTGAATACATTTTGTCAATATAAAGTTAAAATTTATTTAAAATTTACCTATACATTTCCTCAACAATAACGTTTGAGAACTCTTTTTTGTTTAAAAAAATAATTACTGAATAGTATTATTTAAAGGGTTTTATTGATAAAAATCAGAACTATACATCTATTTTTTTAATTGTATGTTTTTTGTTGTGGTTATTATTGTCAATTGTATAAAAATTCATTAGTATTTTTATGAAATCATTAAAACCAAACATTACGCATTTTAAACTATTAACCTAAATTTTGTATTTCAAATGAAAAAAATTATTTTTTTATTATTTTTTTGCAGTTCACTTAGTATTTTTTCTCAAACTGAAAAAGTAATAATTGAAAAAAATAACTCAGGACATAAATTAACAATAAACGGTAAAGATTTTATTGTTAACGGAATGAATTGGGATTATTTTCCAATAGGAACTAATTACTCCTACAGTTTATGGAATCAATCAGATTCTTTTATTCAACAAGCGCTTGATGATGAAATGGGATTGCTCAAAAATATGGGAGTTAATACCATTCGTGTTTATTCTGGTATTCCAAAAAAATGGATTGAATACATTAATACCAATTATGGAATTTACACTATGTTGAATCACTCTTTCGGAAGATATGGTTTAACTATTGATGGTGTTTGGAAACCTAATACAGAATACTCAGATGCTAAAACACGTGAACTTCTTCTAAAAGAGGTTACACAAATGGCAAGTGATTATAAGGATACAAAAGGATTATTACTTTTTCTTCTAGGAAATGAAAATAACTACGGTTTGTTTTGGGATGGAGCTGAGACAGAAAATATACCAGTAAAAGACAGAAAATCTACCGCAAGAGCTCGTTCTATGTACAAATTATTTAATGAGGCAGTATTAAAGATGAAAGCTGTTGATGGTAATCATCCAATGGCAATATGTAATGGTGATTTACTATTTCTTGATATCGTTTCAGAGGAATGTAAGGATGTTGACATCTTAGGAACAAATGTTTACCGCGGAGTTTCATTTGGTGATTTATTTGAAAGAGTAAAAAAAGAGTATGGTAAACCAGTGATATTTACTGAGTTTGGTTCAGATGCTTTCAATGCTATTACAAATCAGGAAGATCAAAATGCTCAAGCGTTTTACTTAAAAGCAAACTGGAAAGAAATATATGAAAATGCTTCTGGAATGGGAAAAGCAGGAAATTCTTTGGGAGGTTTTACGTTTCAGTTTAGTGATGGTTGGTGGAAATATGGTCAAACTAAAAATTTAGATACACACGATAATAATGCATCATGGTCAAATGGTGGTTATCAAAAAGATTTTGTTGAAGGCGAAAATAATATGAATGAAGAATGGTTTGGTATTTGTGCAAAAGGACCAACAAATGATAAAGGTTTTTATCAACTATATCCAAGATCAGCTTACTATGTTTTAAAAGATATTCACAAGTTTAATCCTTTCACAGAAAATGTAAGTAAAGCTTCAATAAATAGTCATTTTGACGAAGCAAATCTTATGGATGCTTCTCTAAGAGCAAGAGCAGATAAAGCAGCATTGGCAAGTAATGATTCAGATATTTTGAAAATAAGTAATCTTAGAGCTGAATTTACAACGTTCAATACAGGAGGAAGTTTACTAACTACACCAGATAATGATGATCCAGATACAAATGTATATCCTAACAAATTAGGTTTTGATCATATGGAATCATATTTTGTTGGAGTAGAAGGAAATCCTTCAGCAAATATGAAAGCAAACATTAATGTAAGTATTTTAGGTAGAGTTGCTGAAAATCCTATTAACGAAATTTTTTACGAAAATAGAGGTAGAGCTCAAAACCTTCTTTCAGATGAAGGCGAAATTGTAGCAGATGATGTTAATAGAGTTAAAATTTATAATGCATCATACAAATGGAACGCTAAAGATTTTGAGTTAAGAGGTTTCTACAGAACTGGTCATTATCATTGGGGTTATGAAGGTGATTTTTTTGGTCTATATCCAGAGGCAAACTATGGACCAAATTTAGATATATATAATGGAGAAACTCTTGGTTTTGAAATCGACGGAAAAAGAAGTTTAAATGGTTTAAAAGCAGCTTTTGGTCCTCAATTATGGTGGGGTGCAAATCCAGCATACTTACTTAAATATAGTAGAAAAATAGGAGCTTTCGATGCAACTATTGTTTATCATGAAGATTTGTCTAATTCAACTTCAGCAACAACTTCAATATTTATTCCACAACCTAAAACCAGAAGAACTACTGTTCATTTTAAAACTAAGCTTGAAGATTTTGGTTTTGAACTTGGAGGAATTTGGGGAGGACAACCATTAAACGGAAGAGAATTCCAAATGATGGATAATGATGTTGTAAAAGTTGATAAAGTAAACAATAAGGACAATTGGGGTGGAAAAGCAAAAATTACTTTTTCTAAAGGAAAATTCAATGCTTATGCTCAAGGAGCTATTATGGGATTAGTTGCTAATGGTGGTGCTGATGCAACTCAAACTTTTACAGGTTGGAGATTAAAAGATACTGGTAGTGGAAATCAAATGAACTTCCTAACAGGTTTTACTTATAATGTAAGTTCTAATTTGCAAGTTGCTCCTAACTTCTTGTGGCAAGAGCCTTTGGTAGAAGCAATGCCTAATGGTGTTGATGCTCCAGGAAGATTAAGAAATATTTTAGATGATCCTTTTATTGTCAGAGCAAATAGAAAAACTGTTGGAGGTGAACTTTTATTAACCTATGATCCTACTCCAGCTACATGGATGTATGAATGGAATAATGATATGGTTGAAGATGCAAAATTTGCATTTAGCACAGGTTTTGTTTACAGACATTTGCCAACAACACAAGATGCTGCAATTGGTTTTTTATCAAATAGAACACCATTTGCATTTGAAAGATCTGCTCCAGCTCAAGATTTATGGGAATCTAATACTAGAATAGTTTCTAAATTTAGTTCAGATTTTGGTGTGATTGCCAATATTTATTTTGGTAATGGACAAGCAAATGGTGATTCAGAAAGAACAATAAATAGATTTGGTGGTGACGTTAGGATGATTTATAAAAAAGTTAAAGTAGTTTCTTCACTTAAGTTTAATGATTGGGGTCCATATGATTACCATAGAGATTTTAACTTAACTTTTCCCGTTCAAAGTTCTCTAGATATTTCAACATCAGTTGGTAAACCAAATTGGTTTGTCTTACCTGATACAAGAATTGGAATTATGGGTATTTGGCGTTCATTAGATCAAAACTCTGGTTCAAGATACTTACCTAACTACGTTCCAGAAAATACATTTCCTGCTGTTCCAGTTTTAAGTCCAGTTGGATTTGGAAATGGTACAGAATGGGAGATTAGAACTTATATTCACATAAATATTGGAAAATAATTTTAAAAAATTGAGAAATATGAAAAATATGAAGATTATTAATTTAAAAAACACACTTCTTTTAGGATTGGTTTTTATTACCATTTTAAGTTGTGAAAGAGAATTATCTGATGATGCTACTGATGCAACATATTCAAAGAATGGTGTCATTTTTACAGATGATTTTATTGGAATGGGAACTAATTTTTATTTCCCATACAGCGGTTCAAAACCAACTGCTTGGTCAGTTGATAGAGAGGAAGGATACAATAGTAATGCGTCTTTAAGATTTGATGTTCCAAATGCTAATGATTCTGAAGGTACTTATGCAGGTGCAATTTTTAGAATGGATGGTGCTGGACGAAATTTAACAGGTTTTGATGCGCTTACATTTTATGTAAAAGCATCTCAAGGTGTTGTTATTGATGAGTTAGGTTTTGGTGAAGATTTTATTGAGAATAAATACATGGCTACTATTAGAAATGTTAGTGTAGGAACTAATTGGACAAAAATTATTATTCCTATTCCTGATGCATCTAAATTATTAAAAGAAAGAGGAATGTTCCGATATGCTGCTGGTACAAATGGTACAGGAGGTTTAGGTTACACTTTTTGGATTGATGATTTAAAATTTGAAAAATTAGGAACTATTGCTCATGGTCAAGCTTCAATTTATAGTGGTACTAATAAAGTTGAAACTTCATTTATAGGAGTTTCATATAATGTTGATGGATTATTATCAACTTTCAATATGCCAAACGGAAGCAATCAGGCAGTTTCAATAACACCTGCTTATTTAAATTTTACATCATCTAATCCTACAGTCGCTAGCGTTAGCGAATTAGGAGTAGTTAATGTTTTGGCTGCGGGTTCTGCAGTGATTACGGCTACTTTTGGTGATCAAGCCGCAACTGGTTCATTAACTGTTAATTCTTTAGGAACTTTTACAAGTGCACCTACACCAACTATTAATCAGTCATCAGTGATTTCTATTTTTAGTAATGCTTACAATAATGTTCCAGTAAATTATTATAATGGATATTGGCAACCATATCAAACGACTCAATCGGCTGATTTTACAGTAAGTGGTGACAATATTTTGAATTATACTAGTTTTAATTTTGTTGGAATTGAATTTAGTTCTCCAACAGTTGATGCAACAATGATGTCACATTTGCACTTAGACGTTTATATTCCATCAACATTAGCAGCTGGAACTAATTTTAAAGTAAGAGTTGTCGATTTTGGTGCAGACGGAGTTTTTGGTGGTGGAAATGACACTGGGCATACAACAACTTACACTGCTCCAACTCTAGTTTCTTCAAATTGGATAAGCATAAATATTCCTTTTACTATCATGACCGGATTATCATCAAGAGCACATGTAGGTCAAATAATTTTTGAAGGAACAAATCTTCCTAATTTTTATACAGATAATATTTATTTTTATAACGATGGAAGTGTTATACCAAGTGTACCCGCAACTGCAGCACCAACACCTACAACACCTTCAGCTAATGTAATATCTGTTTTTAGTAATGCATACACTAATATTGCAGGAAGTGATTTGAATCCAAATTGGGGACAAGCTACTGTAACTTCTCAAGTGTCAATATCAGGTAATAATACATTGAAATACGCTGGATTAAATTATCAAGGTTTACAGTTAGGTTCTCCTCAAAATGTTGCATCTAAAAACTTTTTACATCTTGATTATTACAGTGCTAATTCAACTAGTTTAAAAGTATATCTAATCAGTCCTGGACCAGTTGAAAAAGCGGTAACTTTAACTGTACCTTCAGTTGGTGGCTGGAATAGTATTGATATTCCATTATCAAGTTTTTCACCTGTAAATCTTTCAAATGTAATCCAACTTAAGTTTGATGGAAATGGAGATATCTATCTAGATAACATTTACTTCAGAGATTAATATTCTTTTAATATAATTAAACACAAATGAAAAAAAATATAACAAAAAATCTGTTTTTATATATAGTATTTTCAACATTATTTGCTTGTAACTCAGATGAAAAACAAACTGTTGTGACAAAAACTAATCTTGTAATGAGTGATGAATTTGATATTAATGGTGCTCCAAATTCAAGTTTATGGAGTTATAATATTGGAACAGGCAGTGGTGGATGGGGAAATAATGAACTTCAATATTATACTGACAGACCTGATAATGTGGTAGTTGAAGATGGAATGCTTAAAATTACTGCAAAAAGCGAATCCTATATGGGTTCAAATTACACTTCAGCAAGAATTTTAACCAAAGCTAAATACGAAAAAAAATACGGTAGAATTGAGGCTCGAATTAAATTGCCTTGGGGTAAAGGTATATGGCCAGCATTTTGGATGTTAGGTGCTAATTCAGATACAGTTGTTTGGCCACAATGCGGTGAAATAGATATTATGGAATATTTAGGAAACAATCCAACTAGAGTTTTTGGAACAGTTCATGGACCAGGTTATGCTGGTGGACAATCAATTTCTAAAGGATACACACTTCCTAATGGAAGATTTGATACTGACTTTCACGTTTTTGGAATTGAATGGGATGAAAACTATATCAATTATTACATTGATGATGTTTTATACAATCAAATAACACCTGCTGATGTTCCGGGAGAATGGGTTTTCAATCAACCTTTTTATATCATACTAAATATTGCAGTGGGAGGAAATTTGCCTGGTTCACCTAATAGTGAAACAACATTCCCACAAACAATGTTAGTTGATTACATAAGAGTATACGAATAATAAAAACCTAAATAAATATAAAGCTTACGTCATTATTTATGAGCCAAAACAATTCCAATATAATATTTGATAAAACAGTTAATGAAAATCAATCAATTTCCATGAAAATGGTTCAAATTGATGGAGAAAATTTTTATAAAATTTCCAATAGTGATTCCATGCGACCATTCTTTATGAGTATAGTCAGTGACTCTAATCATTGGATGTTTATTTCTAGTAATGGAGGATTAACTGCTGGAAGAAAAAATGCAGAATTTGCTCTTTTTCCATATTATACCGATGATAAAATTACTGAGTTTGCTGATATTACAGGTAGTAAATCTATTTTTCAAATTGAATACAACAACGAAAAGTATATTTGGGAACCTTTTTCAGAACGATTTAACGATAAGTACAATTTAACTCGAAATTTATACAAAAATGAGTTTGGTAATAAAATCATTTTTGAAGAAATTCACAACGATTTTCAACTTACGTTCAGATATCAATGGAGTTCAAGTAATTTATTTGGATTTGTAAAAAACGCTGTACTCATTAATGATTCTGAAAATGACTATAAAATAACACTTCTTGATGGAATTCAAAATGTTTTACCTCAAGGAGTGAATAGTGATTTACAAGCTACTACAAGTAATTTAGTTGATGCCTATAAAAGAAATGAACTCCACGAAGAAAGTGGTTTAGGTATTTTTGCATTAAGTGCCATTATTGTTGATAAAGCCGAACCAAGTGAAGCGCTGAAAGCGAATATTGCTTGGTCTTTAGGTTTGGACAACCCAATTTATTTGCTTTCGTCTTTGCAACTATCTGATTTTAGAAAATTTCAGAAAGTAAATCAAGAAACCGATGTTAAAGGTGAAAAAGGTGCTTATTTTGTTTCAACCGATTTATTTTTGACAAAAAAATCCTCAAAATCTTGGAAGATTATTGCTAATGTAAATCAAAATCAAGCACAAGTTATTCAATTAGCAGATGCTATTTGCAATGATAAAACGCTCGAAAATCAAATAATTCAAGACATTGAGTTAGGTAATCAAAACCTTATTGCACTAAACGCAACTGCTGATGGATTGCAATTCACAGCAGACAAACGTAAAGATACACGTCATTTTTCAAATGTTTTATTCAACATCATGCGTGGTGGAATTTTTGATGATAACTACAAAATTGAAAAAAATGATTTTGTAAATTACATGGCAAAAGCAAATAAAACTTTATTTCAAGAAGAAAGTAAGTTTTTAAACGATTTACCTGAAACTTTTGATTATTCGCATCTTCAACAATTAATTTCAAATACTGAAAATTTGGATTTAGTTCGCCTTTGTACCGAATATCTTCCGCTTAAATTTAGTAGAAGACACGGTGATCCAAGTCGTCCATGGAACAAATTTTCAATTAATACGAGAAGTGAAATTGATGGTTCTAAAATATTAGATTACGAAGGAAATTGGCGTGATATTTTTCAAAATTGGGAATCTTTAGCGAATGCTTATCCGGAGTTTATTGACGGAATGATTCACAAGTTTTTGAACGCTTCAACTTTTGATGGATACAATCCTTATCGTGTTACCAAAGATGGTTTTGATTGGGAAACTATCGAACTAGATAATCCTTGGTCATACATTGGTTATTGGGGTGACCATCAAATTATCTACTTATTAAAGTTTTTAGAATTTATTGAAAAGTACCAACCAGGAAAACTAAACGCTTATTTTGATAAAGAGTGTTTCGTTTATGCTGCAGTTCCTTACACAATAAAACCATTTAAAGATATTCTTAAAAATCCTAAGGATACCATAGAGTTTAATCACGAATGGGATGCAAAAATTAACCAACGTCGCAAACAAAATGGTGCTGATGGTGCATTACTAAGAGATAATAACGACGAAATTTATCACGTAAATTTAATTGAGAAATTACTAGCTACTGTTTTGGCTAAAATGTCAAACTTTATTCCAGAAGCAGGTATTTGGATGAATACGCAACGACCAGAATGGAATGATGCTAACAATGCATTGGTAGGTAACGGTGTTTCAATGGTTACGCTTTATTATTTGAGAAGATTTTTGAAGTTTTTCCAACAATTATTAGATAATTCTAATCAGGAAACCATCAAAATATCTAATGAAATGGTAGAATTTTATCATGCCATAAGACAAATTTTATTAGATAATCAGCATTTGTTATTAAGTTCAATCTCTAATGAAGAAAGACAAAAAATACTTAATGCTTTAGGTCAAGTCGCTTCAGAATATCGTTTTCAAGTATACAACAGCGGTTTTTGGGGTAAAAAGAGAACGCATTCTATGCAAGGTTTGAAGAATTTTACTAAAGTTAGTATTGATTTCATCGAGCATTCTATCAAAGCCAATCAAAGGGAAGATAAGTTGTATCATGCATACAATTTAATGTCTATTGAAAATAATGGAGTTTCTATTTCCTATTTGCCAGAAATGCTTGAAGGTCAAGTAGCTATTTTAAGTTCAGGATTTCTTTCAGGTGAACAATCTTTAGAGGTTTTGGATGCTTTAAGAAAAAGTGCCTTGTACAGAAAAGATCAAAACAGCTATATTTTATATCCAAATAAAGAACTTCCAAAGTTTTTAGAAAAAAACACTATCCCAAAAGATAAAGTAGAGAAGTCCGTTTTATTGAAACAACTTTTAGATAATAACAACTTTCAATTAATCAATAAAGACATTAAAGGAAACTATCATTTTAATGGTAACTTTCATAATGCTAACGATTTAAAAAATGCTTTAGATCAATTGGCTTCTAATAATGTTTATAAAGAATTAGTTTCAAAAGATTCAGATGCTGTACTGCAAATATTTGAAGACGTATTCAATCATAAAGCTTTTACAGGTCGTTCAGGAACTTTTTATGGTTATGAAGGTTTAGGTTCAATTTATTGGCATATGGTTTCTAAATTGCATTTGGCAGTAATGGAAGTTATTAATAATGCCATCGAAAATAATGAAAATCAAGATATTATTAATGCTTTAGTAAATCATTTTGATGAAATCGGCGCAGGAATAGGAATTCATAAATCACCAGATGTTTATGGTGCTTTCCCAACTGATCCTTATTCGCATACACCTTTTGGAAAAGGCGCGCAACAACCAGGAATGACTGGTCAAGTGAAAGAAGATGTTCTAACTCGAATAGGCGAATTAGGTGTAAAAATGAAAGATGGAAAATTACAATTCCAACCTAATTTTCTTAAAAAAGAGGAGTTTTTATCGAAAGATACCGAAGTAACTTTTGTGATGGTTGATGGTTCAAAAAAAGTAATGAACCTTGAAAAAGATTCTTTAGCATTTACAACATGTCAAGTGCCAGTTATTTATAAAATTAATACAACTAGTAAAATCGTTTTACACTATAAAAATGAAACAACAAAAACTTTTGAAACATTAGAATTAAACGTAGAGGAAAGCAAAAAAATATTTAATAGAACTGATGAAATTGCTTTAGTCGAAGTGTATTTAAATTCAACTATTTTAAGATAATGAAGAATCTGATTTACATCATATTATTCTTCTTCATATCATGTAAACCAATGAATACAAGAAATTTAGTTTCAAAAGAAATGACAGCAGAAAAATTATTAGGAAATACAAATTATCAAGCTATTTGTTATGGTGGATACAGAGCAAATTCTAGAGAAATTCAACCAACGATAACAGAAATTAAAGAAGATTTAAGAATTCTTTCTGCATTGAATATTAAAGTTTTACGAACTTATAACGTGCATCATGAAGAAGTAATAAATTTATTAAAAGCCATTACTGAATTAAAAAATACCGACGAGAACTTTGAAATGTATGTAATGCTTGGTGCTTGGATTGATTGTAAAAATGCATGGACAAATTTGCAACCTATTCACAATGAAGAAAGTGAAAGAAATGCTATTGAAATTGAAGAAGCGATACGATTAACAAATAAATATCCTGAAATAATTAAAATTATTGCTGTTGGTAATGAAGCAATGGTGAAATGGGCAACTAGTTATTATGTAACTCCAAATATCATTTTAAAATGGGTAAATCATTTACAAAATTTAAAGAAAGAGAATAAATTACCGAAACAAGTTTGGATTACAAGTTCCGATAATTTTGCTTCTTGGGGTGGACATTCAGCAGATTATCATGTAGAAGATTTGAATCAATTGATTAAAGCGGTAGATTATATTTCGATGCACACTTATCCAATGCATGATACTCATTATAATCCAGTTTTTTGGGGAATTAAAGAAAGTGAGTTGCAATCATCTGAAAAAGAAAAGGTTGATGCAGCGATGATAAGAGCAAGAGATTATGCTATCAATCAATATGATAGTGTTGTAAATTATATGAAGTCTATTGGTTTGAATAAACCTGTTCATATTGGTGAAACAGGTTGGGCAACAAAGTCTAATGAACATTATGGAAACGATGGTTCTAAAGCAACAGATGAATATAAATCAGCTTTGTATTATGACTTAATGAGAGAATGGAGCAACAAAAATAACATTTCATGTTTCTATTTTGAAGCTTTTGATGAAAATTGGAAAGATGCAGCTAATCCATTAGGATCAGAAAATCATTTTGGCTTAATTAATTTGAAATCTCAGGCTAAGTATGTGCTTTGGAAAAACATAGATAAGGGAACTTTTAAAGGTTTAACTAGAGATGGAAAGCCATTAACAAAAACATATAATGGTGATGAAAAAGCCTTATGGTTAGATGTTAAAATACCAAATTCTATTTTAAAGAATTAAAGAATGGTAAAAAAAAGAAAAATAATTGATAGTAAATTTTTGATAATAGCTTGTATTATGGCATTTTCATTACACAGTTGTAAAGTTACTGATAAACTAAATGTTCAAGTTTATGAAACTTCTGAAAAAGGAAATTCATTGACTAAAATCAATCAATTTTCTAACGAAGGAACTCCAGTTGTCATAACTATTAATCCTGATGAAAAATTTCAAACTATTACAGGTTTCGGTGGTTCTTTTACAGAATCTTCAGCTTATTTGTTGAATAAATTAGGGAAAGAAAACCGTAAGAAAATTTTAGATGCTTATTTCAGTGAAGACGGCGCAAATTATTCTTTAACTAGAACTCATATTGCATCATGCGATTTTTCTTTAAGCAATTACACTTACGCTAAAGTCGAAAACGATATGACTTTAGAACATTTTACAATTCAAGATGATAAATCCGATTTAATTCCGATGATTTTAGAAGCAAAAGCAATTTCTAAAGAAGGTTTTAAAATCATTTCTTCACCTTGGTCTTGTCCGCCTTGGATGAAAGACAACAAAAATTATGTTGGAGGAAAATTATTACCTGAATTCAACGATACTTTCGCTTTATATTTTTCAAAATATCTAAATGCTTACAAAAATGAAGGTATTGATATTTGGGGTTTAACAGTGATTAATGAACCTCACGGAAACGGAAACAACTGGGAAAGTACCCTTTTTTCTCCAAAAGAAATGACTGATTTTGTAATGAATCACATGGGACCAAAATTAGAAAAAGAAGGTTGGGGAAATGTAAAGATTCTTGGATATGACCAAAACCGTGCAGGTATCAAAGAATGGGCAGACGAAATGTATAAAGATGAAAATACTTCTAAATATTTTGACGGAATGGCCATTCATTGGTATGAAAGTACTTACGAAGTTTTCCCACAAGATTTACAATACGCACACCAAAAAGCACCTAACAAATATTTAATTGAAACCGAAGGTTGTATAGATTCTGAAATTCCACACTGGCAAGATGATGCTTGGTATTGGAAAAAAGAAGCTACTGATTGGGGTTGGGATTGGGCAAGTGAGAAAGAAAAATATTTGCATCCAAAATACGCTCCAGTAAACCGTTATGCAATTGATATTATCGGTTGCTTAAACAATTGGGTTGATGGTTGGGTAGATTGGAACATGGTTCTTGACCGACAAGGTGGACCAAATTGGTTCAAAAATTGGTGCGTAGCTCCAGTTATTGTTGATGATAAAAATGATGAAGTCTACTTTACACCATTATATTACACGATGGCTCATTTTAGCAAATTCATGCGTCCTGGAGCTGTAAAAATTGGATGTGAAATAAATTCTAAAGAGTTGGTTTCAACTGCTGTACAAAATTCAGATGGTTCTATCGCAATAGCTGTTTTTAATCCAACAGAATCTAAACATACAATTGATATTAAACTCAATAACAAAAATACGATAGTTTCAATTGATGCAAAAGCATTGCAAACTATAGTAATCAAACCAAATTAACCAACTAACTAAACAAATAATTTTATAACAATACCTAAATTATGTCAAACACTAATTCAACATCATCAGGAAATAAAGTTCCAATCGGACAAAAAATAGCTTTCGGATTAGGCATGTTGGCGAACCAAATGTTCCCAGCAGCTCTAGGAATTTTTACCGTTGTTTTGGTTGAAAAACTAGGATTTAGTGGTTTATTGTTAGGTTTAACGTATTTCATTCCAAAGTTTTATGATGCTTTGTTTGATTTGATAATGGGTTATGTAAGTGATAATACTAAATCGAAATGGGGCAGAAGAAGACAATATGTATTAGCAGGTGCTATCATTTTAGGAATTTCTTTTGCATTAATGTGGCAATTGTATGCTGAAAACGGCGTTACATATAATTTTTGGTACTTTTTAGTAGTTTCATTGATTTTTTATTCTGGATTGACCATTTTTAGTATTCCATATGTTGCGATGGGTTATGAAATGAGTGATGATTTCCACGAACGAACTAATATTATGGCAACTTCACAGCTTATTGGTCAGTTAGCTTGGGTGGTTGCTCCTTGGTTTTGGGTAATAATGGGAGATCAAACTTTATTTCCATCAAGTGATGTTGCAGTGCGAACTTTAGCGGTATATGTTGCGATTGGTTGTGCTATTTTAGCTTCAATTCCTGCTTTTTTTATTCCAAGTAAATCTACGCTTAATGAAAATTACAGCCCGATTGATTTAAAAGGGATTTTGGGAAGTTTTGGCGAAATCAAAGAAGGATTAAAAGCTTCGATCGAAATTAAACCATTCAGAAAAATTTGTATTGCTACTTTTTTAATTTTTAACGCTTTTCAAACCACAGCAGCATTTTCGTATTTTATCATCAAGTATTATTTGTTTAAAGGAAATGAAGACGGTTTTGGATTATGGCCTACTTTATTTGGAAGCGTAGGTGCAATTATCACAACGGTTGCGGTAATTCCTATCGTAGCGAGAATGTCTAAAACAATGGGAAAAAAGAAAGCTTTTTTGGTTTCTCAAGGCATTTCTGTAATCGGTTACATTTTGCTTTATGTATTATTTGTTCCAGGAAAACCGTATCTTTTTTTGTTTGCATTGCCATTTTTCTCCTTCGGAATTGGGAGTTTGTTTACCTTAATGATGTCGATGACTTCGGATGTAATAGATATTGACGAACTCAACACAGGAAAACGAAGAGAAGGAAGTTTAGGCGCTATTTATTGGTGGATGGTAAAATTTGGAACTGCTGTTGCAGGATTGTTAAGTGGATTAATTCTTTCTTTAGTTGCATTTCAGTCCAATGCTGCTACACAAACCGATGAAACCATGTTTTGGCTACGAATATTCTTTGTAGGAGTTCCAATTATTGGTACATTGAGTGCAATTTGGGTAATGAGAAATTATGATATTGATGAAGCAAAAGCCAGAGAAGTGAGAGATCTTTTAGATAAACGAAAAGGAAAATCAAAAATTCAATCATCGGCATATCTTTCTGGAAAACTAGTTTCATTAGTAAAAAATGGTTCTATAAACACTACTATTGATAACGAATTGAATACTAAAAGTGAAGCCGAATTAAAAGCTCTTTTTTCAAATACGTTAAATAATGGATTGCATGGATTATGTTTCAGTCCTTACGTAGAAAATCAAAAAGCTGGTGATATTCTTTCTGAAAATCAAATAAAAAGAAGAATAGATATTATTGCTCCTCATACTAAATGGATTCGTTCTTTTTCTTGTACTGAAGGTAATGAGTTAATTCCACAAATTGCGCATCAAAAAGGATTAAAAACTGTTGTTGGAGCATGGATTAGTAACGATAAATCTAGAAACGAAAAAGAAATTGAAGCATTAATCAAACTAGCAAAATCAGGTTTGGTTGATATTGCTGCCGTTGGAAACGAAGTATTGCATCGTGAAGAAATTTCAGAACAAGAACTAATTACTTATATAAAACGAGTTAAAGATGCCTTACCAGATATTCCAGTAGGTTATGTTGATGCGTATTATCAATTTTTAGAAAGACCAAATTTAATTTCGAGTTGCGATTTACTTCTGGTAAATTTCTATCCTTTTTGGGAAGGAGCAAATGTAGATTTTACAACTTCTTATTTACAAAATATGCTTGAAGTAACGCAAAATGTAGCTCAAGGAAAGAAAATAATAATCTCAGAAACAGGTTGGCCTAGTAAAGGCGACAAAGTTGATGATGCAATTCCAACAGAAGTTAATGTAATGAAATATTTTATATCTTCTCAAAAATGGGTAAAAAGTAATAATATTGAACTATTTCATTTTTCTTCTTTTGACGAACCATGGAAAGTTATTCAAGAAGGAACCGTTGGAACAGCTTGGGGAATTTGGGATGAAAATGAAAAATTAAAATTTTAAAAAATACACATTATGTCGTATAGAGAAGGACACTATTTTTCGCAACATAATTTTTCTGAAACTAAAGAAAATAGTTTTGAACATCATAACATCGATTTTTCTGGAATTTCATTTCCAGAATTAAAGAATATTTGGAGAGAAACTTTAGAAAATGGAATGCATGGAATTTGTTTCAGTATGTATGAAGACGGACAAAAACCTGGCGATATCATTACTGCCGAACAAGTTGACAGACGTATTCAAATATTAAAACCTTACACCAATTGGGTTCGTTCTTTTTCCTGTATTGAAGGTAACGAACATATACCAAGAATTGCTCACCAAAATGGAATGCAAACATTAGTTGGCGCTTGGCTTGGCGATGATTTAGAAAAAAATGAAAAAGAAATAGAAGCATTAATTCAACTTGCAAACGAAGGTTCTGTAGATATTGCTGCCGTTGGTAATGAGGTGATGTATCGTGGCGATTTAACAGAGGAACAATTAATTGACTATATTAATCGTGTAAAACAGGCTTTACCAAATATTCCTGTTGGCTATGTTGATGCCTATTATGAGTTTTCGCATCGTCCAAATATTACTGAGGTTTGTGATGTTATTTTAACCAATTGTTATCCTTACTGGGAAGGTTGTCCAATAGAGCATTCATTTCATCACATGGTAAGCATGTTCGAGTCTGCAAAACACGCAGGAAACGGTAAACGCGTGATCATTACTGAAACAGGTTGGCCAAGCGAAGGTGGTTTTTTGAAAGCAGCGATTGCATCTAATGAAAATGCTATCCAATATTTCATTGAAACACAAAATTGGTCGAAACATAATAACATTGAAATTTTTTATTTTTCTTCTTTTGATGAATCATGGAAAGTTGGTCCAGAAGGTGCCGTTGGAGCTTATTGGGGTTTATGGGATAAAAACGAAAAACTTAAATTCTAACAAAATAAGATGTGGATTGAAAGCGTGATAAACTCTTTTTATACCGATCATAAAAAATTGCTAATCATGAAATCAAAGACTATCTTAACAGTTCGCCAAAATGGCTTGGAGCAAGAATACCAAATAAACGAAAATAAACACATGAGTAAAAAAAATACTTTACTTCAAATTTTTCTAACGTTTCTTATAGTTTCACAATTTGGATTTTCCCAAGTTGATGTGGTATATAATAATTTAGTTTGGTCAGATGAGTTTGATGCTAATGGTGCTGTTAATTCGATTAAATGGTTTCATCAAACACAATTGCCATCAGGTGGAAGTTGGTTTAATGGTGAAGTGCAACATTATACTAATCAATTAACAAATTCCTCAGTTAATGGAGGATTTCTAAATATTGTTGCAAAAAAAGAACCATACACAAATCAAGGAGTAACTAAACAATATACTTCCGCTCGATTAAATTCTAAATTTGCATTTCTTTATGGTCGTGTAGATATACGTGCAAAAGTTCCAACCAATCAAGGTACTTGGCCAGCATTATGGATGTTGGGAAAAAACGTAAATGAAGATGGAGGCTTTTTCGATGCAACTTATGGAACAACAGATTGGCCAGCTTGCGGAGAAATTGATATTATGGAGCATGGAATTACGCCATCACAACCTACAAATTATGTTCAAAGCGCACTTCATACACCTTCCTCTTTTGGAAACACTACAAATATTGGAGGTACAATTGCAAATAATTTAGGTAATGACTTTCATGTATATTCAATGAATTGGTCACCTTATCAAATTACTTTTTTACTTGATGGTGTTGCTTATTATACTTACAATCCTGCAGTGAAAACACCTAGTAATTGGCCGTTCAATTCTGAGCAATATTTGTTATTAAATATAGCAATGGGTGGAATTGCCGGTATAATTCCTGAAAGTTTTACTCAAACAGCTATGGAAATTGATTATGTTAGAGTTTATCAAAATACCGATCCAGATGTTCAAGCGCCAACTAATTTTACAGCTTCAATTGGGACAGTGACTAGTTCAACAATTGAATTATTGTTGAATGCAAATGATAATTCAGGAAATGTTGCATATACTATTAATTATAGTGGTGGAACAATAAATACAGCTAATCCATCAGGTGTACAAAAATCAGTTGTTATTCCTAATTTGTCATCAAACACAAATTATATTTTTTCAATTTCAGCTAGTGATTTGGCAGGAAATAATTACATATCTAATCCAATAGTTGTTAATGCAACTACTACTGGAGTCATTGGATGTTCAGGTACGAGTTCAGCAGCGCAAATAGGTTCTTTTTCAATAGGATATAATTATGCGTTTGAAACTTTAGGAACTGATGTAAAAATAACTTTTGAATTGTTGGACATTGATAAAGTTGGAGTAGTAGCTTTTTTATGGAAACAAAGTCCATTTACAGAAACTCAAATGACCAACGTTTCAGGTAACACTTTTACTAAAACTATTACTGGTCAAACAATTGGATCAACAATTATATATGCTGTCAAGTTTGCTTATGCTGGTGGATTGTCGGTTACAAATTATTACACTTATGTTGTAGGAAATAATTGTGCTTTAGAAAATGAAAGTATTTCTGAATTAGATGATTTTTCATTTTTAAATCCAGTAAGTGATTATGTTGAAATTAGCTCTAAAAAGACTATTGATAAAGTTCAAATTTTCGATATTATTGGTAATCTGATTTTAGAAAATAATACCAATCCTAATAATATTGATGTCAAAAATCTTTCCAAAGGAATGTATTTGCTAGTTGTACATTCAGGAAATGGTAAATCTGTAAAGAAAATAATTATAGAATAATTGCCTATAATTTTATGAACCTTGCAATGTAACTTTATTTTGCAAGGTTTTTTTGTCGTTTATTTGCTACTTTTTCTATTTTATTGCATTCAAAATGTTAAAATTTAAAATTTTATTTGCATATTAAGAAAAGTTTATGTTACATTTGGCTATAATTTAATTAAAATTTAACAGTCGCCTATCGAAAAAAATTACTTTTAGAAAAAACATTACGATTTTTTAACTCAAAACTAAAAGGAATTTTTATGGCTACTACAAATCAAATCCCAGACGCTTTATTGGTAAAGAATTATATTGCTGGAGATGAAAATGCTCTGGCTTTATTAATCAACAAACATCAGACTAAAATCTACGGTTTTATTTATTCAAAAATGAATGATCGTGATGTAGCTGACGATATATTTCAAGATACGTTTATTAAAGTTATTAAAACTTTAAAATCAAATTCCTATAATGAAGAAGGTAAATTTTTACCTTGGGTAATGCGTATTTCTCACAACCTTATTGTAGATTATTACAGAAAAAATAAAAAAATGCCAATGCTTCGCGAAACCGAAGAATTTTCAATATTTTCAGTTCTTAAAGATTCTTCCTTAAATATTGAAGGAAAAATGATTAATGATGTAATTGAAAATGATTTGCAAAAAATCATACTTGAACTTCCAGATGATCAAAAAGAAGTTTTAATGATGCGCATTTATCAAGATTTAAGTTTCAATGAAATAGCAGAGCTAACAGGTGTTAGTATCAATACTGCATTGGGCAGAATGAGATATGCTTTATTGAATTTGAGAAAAATAATTGAAAAAAATAATATTATTTTAACCAATTAGACAATAAATCATTTGCTATAACGTTATAGAATTATAATTTAAACTATTCTATGGCAAAACTTTACTCTAAAAAAGCATTAGCAAACACAAAAATGTTACCAAAAAAAGAAACAATTAATTTCATACTTAATTATTCAAAAGCTTTGAAAATGGTCAAAGTGGGTAATATGAACTTCGAACTTCTTGCTAATTAAGAAATATCCCGATAGAATTTATCGGGATATTTTTTTATTAAATTCTTTTAAAAGTTCTTTTCTACCAATAGTTCTTGTAATAATATCTTTTTCTAAATCCCAACCTCTTGCAGGTGAATATTCACGTCCGTACCAAATGATTTGAAGATGTAAATCATTCCATAGTTCTTTAGGAAAAATGGCTTTTGCATCCTTTTCAGTTTCAACTACATTTTTACCTGAGGTTAAGTTCCATCGGTACATCAATCGATGAATGTGTGTGTCAACAGGAAACGCTGGAACTCCAAATGCTTGACTCATAACTACACTAGCTGTTTTATGTCCTACAGCAGGCAATGATTCTAAAGCTTCAAAACTTTGAGGAACTTCTCCATTATATTTTTCTATTAAAATTTGCGACAAACCATAAATTCCTTTAGACTTCATCGGAGATAATCCACACGGACGTATAATTTCTTTAATTTCTTCAACGGTCATTTTTATCATGTCATATGGATTATCTGCCTTTGCAAATAAAAGTGGCGTGATTTGATTGACACGAACATCAGTGCACTGCGCAGATAGTAAAACTGCGATTAAAAGTGTGTATGGATCTTTATGATCTAACGGAATTGGTATAGTCGGATATAATTCTTTTAACGTATTTATAACAAATGTTGCACGCTCTTTTTTGGTCATTTTTAATTAAATTTGGTATGTAAATATAAAACAAAATCATGGCACTATTAAACATTGGAGATAAAGCTCCAAATTTTTCAGCAAAAGATCAGGATGGTAAAACGCACACTTTATCAAATTACAAAGGAAAAAAATTAGTAGTTTTCTTTTATCCAAAAGCAAATACTCCAGGTTGTACTGCTGAAGCTTGTGATTTGAGAGATAATTTTGAACGCTTTCAAGCAAATAATTACGCTTTATTAGGAGTAAGTGCTGATTCTGAGAAAGCACAATTCAAATTCAAAGAAAAGTATGATTTCCCTTTTCCTCTTTTAGCAGATGAAGACAAATCGGTTATTGAAGCCTTTGGCGTTTGGGGTCCAAAAAAATTCATGGGAAAAGAATATGACGGAATCAACAGAACCACTTTTGTTATAGATGAAAACGGAATAATTGCCGATGTAATTTCAGATGTTAAAACTAAAGTTCACGCAAGTCAAATATTGAAATAGTTTATCGTTCCATAACAGGAACACTTCCTGAAAAATTTTCACCTACATCATAATCATCTATGGTGAACATATTATTGTCCCATTTTGATGAAATGACTTTAAACTTATAGTTGTTTTCAAATATTTTATAAGAAATTGTTTTTGTATTCTCATCAAAATAAATTTCGTTTGCTTCCTTTGGTGCTGACATTAAATCTTCAAATTCACATTCTAACAATAAAAAAGGTCTTTTGTTAACGAATTTCTTATTAAAATAGTCTGCATTAACTTGGCCAAAAGCTTTTCCTTTAAAAGCTTCTATAAGTTTCCATGTAGGTTGAGCACTTGAAAACACCATTGCTTTTTTACTTGTTTGTCTATCACCACTTTTTTCAATTAAAAGAATGTTTTTGTCATCTATTTCAAAAATGTTGTCGATATACATCATTCCGGGTTTTCCTTTATAAACTATAGTATTTGAGTTATTATTTTTTACAAAATAAGCTTTTCTAAACCCAGAACTATAACTATATACGGTATAACTTGCATTTTTTGCAGTAAACGTTTCAATGCAAACGTAAATCCTTGAATCGATATTACTAAATTTTACGTTACTATCGTTTAATGCAGTTTTGAAATTAGGTGAATTTTGACTTTCAGAATGAGTTATAAAAAGTGCAAAAGCATCATCTATTTTTTTTACTAATTTGTTATGATTGGCTTCGTTTTGAGGCATAGAAGGTACTTTGCCTAAACAATATTCAATAAAAAAATCTAATTCTTTTCTAAAATTTTCTAATTCAACTTCTTGCGAAAATGAACTTGTAGATGTAATAAATAATAGTAAATAAGTAAGTGTTTTTTTCATTGTTTTAATTTTATATAATAGCAAAAAATCCTTAATCAATTACTTAATTAAGGATTTATAATTTATTTAGCTTTTGTTTTCTTTATTGAAATAAACTAGATAATAATACATTTGCTTTTCTTCATCCCAACCTTTTTCTACAAACTTCTCGGCACTTTCAGGATTGATGAAATCTAATTTTATTTGAATGTTAGTATCTAGATTGATGACATTTTTAATTGATTTTCTTGCATCGCTAACTGCAGCATTTGCAATTGGAAAACTTGTAACATCTTCGATACTATATTTTTCGCCTCTATCTGCTTTGTAATTTTTAAATTCTGGAATCAAATCTGGATTTTCCATAACCTCATTCAAGAAAGCAGTTTCTTCAAACTCATCGTTTTTTGCAAAGTGATTTACTGCACGATTCATAAACATTACTTCTTGTTTTTTATCTTCAGCTGGGAAAACTACCTCTTTAGCAAATTCTTGACAGAATTTCAAATACTTTTTAGTCATGAAATTTTCATCCTGAAAAGCATCAACAGATAGGAAATGTTCTAACCAATATCTAGCGTCATAACGATTGCTATCAACAGTTAAAATTTTGTATCCTTCTTCTTTTTTGTAATTGAAAATTAAACAACCTTTATCTAGTTTATTTAAGTTAATTCCTTCTTGAAGAATCATTTCTAAATTACTATCCTTTTCTTCAAATTGTAAAAAATCGGTTCGCAACTCACTTTTGAATACACCAATGGCATCTACAACATTATTATCGATAGAAACGTTTGTTAAATAAGTAACATAAACTTCTCCATTTTTAATATGTGGATGATTTGATTGCTCAAATAAATGTTGTGTTATTTTTTGAGAAACGTCATGAATTGAACTAGGGTTGGTAAAAACCTCTGTTGCAAAATTGAACATTTCGTTGTATTCTAAATCTACTTCGTGTGCAAATTGAAAATAATTTTCTTCTTTTTCACGAAAGGATTTAAAGAAATATTCCTTCAATAAAGGAACAATTTCATCATTTAATCCATAAGGATTTTCAGATAGAAAAATGGCTTCGCTACGGCTTTTGTTTCCAACTCTATGGATGGATAAATTCTCGATGTGGGCGTTGAATAAATTAATCATTTTTGTGTGAAATTGTTAAAGGGTTTAAAGTTGTTTAAATTGGTTTAAAGTTGTTCGATTAGGAGTCGATATACTTTGTCCCTTTGAAATCTTTTTTGTTTAGATAAGTGATGAAATTATGTATTTTAACACTTAATTTTTCATATTCAGAAATTAAGTTGGTTAATCTTTCTTCATTAATATATTCATTATCAAAAACTCGATATAATTGTGATCTTGTTTCTCCTGCAGAGCCTTTTGCAATAGATAAAAATTGGCGAAACTCTCCGTTTCCATTTCTTTCAAATCCTTCTGCAATATTGTCCATTACAGATCCTGATGAACCTTTAATTTGGTCTTTAAGTTTAAAGTCTTTGCTTAATTCAGTGGTCTTCGAAATTAAAATTATTTCTATTGATAGTCTTCTAGCTTCTATCCAAATTTCTAAATCTTCAAATCTTTTAATAGTAGCCATAGAACAATTTTAAACCAATTTAAACAATTTTAAACTTTTTCCTAATTCCAATTTTCCTCAAATCCATAATCTTCAAAGCTATCGTCACTTCCAAAAGCATCAAGATCATCTTCGTCTAAATCGTCATCAAATTCGTTATAGCTTTCTTCTTCATCAAAATCGGCTTGAAAATGTTTTTCCATCGCTTCGGCTGGCATTTCTCCATGCGAAAAAAGTAAACTTGGATAGATAACTCCGGTTTCAATAGTGTCTTCAACCGCTGCAAGTTCTACTAAAAATGTCCACATATTGATAAAATCATAGACATAGATTATTTTAGTGTTGTCTTCGTCAAGAATATCTGCCAATTCGTAATCGCTCATGATTTTGTTTTCACCAGGAATATCACCAGAGTCAAACATTGGAATTTCATCTTCTTGGTTCCAAGTGTCATCACAAGTATAGAAAGAGGCTACTTCCAAACCATCAAAACCAAAAGCATTAACAATTGCATTGTGTAAATCTTCTAAAGTATCTGTTTCAAGAATTGCAATATCTCTAAAAATATCCTCTTCTGCATCAAGAATCACTCTAAATTTGTAAACCATAATCTTATTTTTAATAAAGCGTCAAAGGTAAAATATTAATTATGAAATACGAATTTTGAATTACGTTTTGTTAATAAGATTTCTATTCCTTTTCATAAAACTCTATGGGTAAATTGTCTGGATCAGAAATAAAGAAAAATCTTTTATTAGTAAATTCATCTGTTCGAATAATTTCACAAGGAATGTTATTTGAAATTAAAAAATCTCTTGTAAACTCAACAGCATCAACTTCAAATGCTAAATGCCTCAATCCACAAGCTTCTGGTTGCGAAACTCTTTGTGGAGGATTTGGAAATGAGAACAATTCAATACAATAAGTACCATTTAGCGATAAATCTAATTTATAGGAATCACGCTCTTTTCGATACACTTCAGAAATGATTTTGAATCCTAAAATTTCGGTATAAAATCTTTTCGAAATATCGTAGTTTGAGCAAATAATAGCAATATGATGGATTTTATTGAGTTGAAGCATTCCTAGATTTTTATGTGACAAAATTACAATTTTTTAAAATTGCTTTTCTTTTAATTTACAATTCATCCATTTAATTCTACAATTCAGTAAATACAAATTTATTTTTTAAAATTGTTACTGCAACTTTGCTTCATCAAAAACAATCAATAATGAAAACAACAATTACATTTCTTTTAGCATTAATTTCAACTTTTGCTTTTTCTCAAACCAAAATTTCGGGTAAAGTTGTAGATGAAAAAAATAATCCAGTGCCAAGTGCTAATATTTATATTGATGGTACTTACGATGGAGCAACATCTACAGAAAATGGAGAATTTACTTTTACAACTTCAGAAACTGGAAGCAAAGTTTTGGTAATTACTTTTCTTTCTTATGAAACTTTAAAAACTCCAATTGTAATTGAAACTTATCAAACTAAGACTTTCAAACTAAAAGAAAGTATGAATACTATTGATGCTGTTGTTATCAATGCAGGAACTTTTGAAGCTGGCGATAAAGCTAAAAACACAGTTTTAAAACCATTAGATATTGTTACAACTGCGGGTTCAAACGGCGATATTGTTTCGGCTTTGCAAACGTTGCCAGGTACACAAACGGTAGGAGAAAGCGGACGATTATTTGTTCGTGGTGGTGAAGCCGATGAAACGCAAACTTACGTTGATGGAATTCGTGTGGCACAACCTTTTGGTTCGACAACTCAAAATTTACCAACTCGCGGACGATTTTCACCTTTTCTTTTCAGTGGAATTTCTTTCTCAACTGGAGGTTATTCTGCCGAATATGGTGAAGCTTTATCTAGTGTTTTATTGCTGAATACAACCGATATGGCAACGGAAAACAAAACTGACATTTCATTTATGACTGTAGGTTTAGGTTTAGCAAATACTCAAAAATGGAAAAAAAGCTCGCTAACATTTAATACGGCATACATTGATTTGGCTCCATACCAAGTAGCAATTCCTCAAAATATAGATTGGAATAGAGCATTTCAATCGCTTTCAGGTGAAGTTGTTTATCGTTATAAATTAGAACGTGGTTTGTTTAAATTATATTCAGCTTTCGACGCATCACGATTTGATTTAAATCAAGAAAGTATCAATTCTGTTGCTAAAACCAGAGTCGATTTAAAAAATAATAATCTTTATGTAAATGCTTCTTATAAGGGAAGTTTTGGTTCAAATTGGCAACTTACAACAGGTTTGAGTTATGGATTAGGAAATAATAAAATTGGTTTGGATAACCAAAGAATAGAAAATACTGAACATGCATCTCATTTAAAACTAAAAATTAAAAAACCAATTTCAGATCGAATTAAATTATCTTTTGGTGCAGATTATTTCTTAACAAAATTTGATGAGGAATATTCATTTGTAACCGAAAGAACTGGTTATAATTCAAATATTGTAGCAGGATTTACTGAAGCTGATATTTTCTTTTCTAAAAAATTAGCAATGAAAGTTGGAGTTAGAGTAGTAAATAATGATTTATTGAATGAAACTTCTATTTCTCCAAGAACATCATTGGCATACAAAATTAGTAAAGCAAGTCAATTTTCTGTTGCTTATGGCGAATTTGAACAAGCTCCAAGACAAGATTATTTGAAATTTAATTCGGATTTTAAAAACGAAAGAGCATCTCACTACATTCTGAATTTTGAATATAATAAGAACAAACGTACTTTTAGAAGTGAAATTTATTTTAAAGATTACAATGATTTAGTAAAATATGACACTCAAGTAGCACAATACAATTCTAATTTTAATAATAATGGAGTTGGTTTTGCAAAAGGTTTAGATGTTTTTTGGAGAGATAATAAATCAATTAAAAATTTAGAATACTGGGTTTCATATTCTTATATTGATACTAAAAGAGATTATAAAAATTATGAAGCTGAAGTTACTCCAAGTTTCGTGGCAAAAAACAATTTTTCGATAGTAACTAAATATTGGATAAGCGATTGGAAATCAAGTGTTGGTTTGTCATATAGTTTCAATTCTGGACGACCTTATGACAATCCAAATGAAATAAATTTCATGAACGGAAAAACTAAAAGTTACAATAATGTGAGTATGAGTTGGGCTTATTTATTAAGTCAACAAAAGATATTATTTGTTTCGATTAGCAATGTTTTAGGAACTCAAAATGTATTTGGTTATGATTATGCAAATTCACCAGATTCAAATGGAGTTTTTCAAAGAAAAGCAATAATTCCTACAGCAGATCGATTTTTCTTCGTTGGGTTCTTTTGGACTATAAGCGATAATAAAAAGGATAATCAACTTGATAATTTGTAAATTAAAATTTTAATGAATCAGGATTTTGGCGTGTATCGTACAATCTTAAAATTTCAATTCTAGTATCCGTCTCTTTATAGTAAAGTGTGTTTTGCTTTGTAACGACACACTTTCTTATTTCAAGTTGTACGTTTAAAAAGGGAAACTGATTTGGGTTTTTATGAATTAAATCAATGCAGTAATCTAATTTAGATATGAATTTTAAACAAACATTTTTATTCCAACGGTGTTCCAAATATTCAAGTAATTTGGCAAAATCATCCTCTGCATGCGAAGACCATTTTATTGGTTTACGCATATTTCTTTTTGTATTTATCCATGATTGTTTTATGGTCAATTCCTTCAGAAGAACTCATTTCTTCAATAGCATCAATTAGACCACTTTGTTGAGAATTTGATAATGAATTCCATTCTTCGGTATCGTTTTCTTTGTTTATAAAATTAACAAATAAACCATAAACTTGTTCCAATTTGGATTTCTCAAGAGTATCAATTTCTCTGAATAATTTTAATTTTAATTCTGCTGAACTCATAACATTATTTTTATCAAATTTACAAAAAAAATCAATTGAATACAATTCATCCCAAAAAATCAACAATTCGGTAAGTATAAATTTCTCAACCAATAGGAACAGTATACTTTTACATCAGAATTAAGAACAAGAGTTTTAATCATCAATAAAAAATCAATTTTATAACAATTTAAAATTTAGAAATCATGACAAAAGTTATCACAACATTAGTAGTATTTTTAGCAACAGTTTTATCTGTAAATGCACAACAGTATGAGCAAGGAATGGGAAAAGCATTCGCAACATGGAGAACAGGAAATGCAACAGAAGCATCAGCTTTATTTGAAAGAATTGCATCGGTTGAAAAAACAAATTGGTTACCAAATTATTATGTAGCTTTAGTAAATACAACAGAAGCTTTTAATCCAGCAAATGCTAAAAATGCGACAGCTTTAATCAATAAAGCACAAGCAGCTTTAGACGCAGCCGAATTGATTTCGCCAAACAATGCAGAAATTCTAATAATGCAAGCTATGATTAATACGGCTTTAATTGTTCAAGATCCTATGACTAACGGAATGAAACTTTCTGCTCCAACAATTGAATTGTATGAAAGAGCATTAAAATTAGCTCCAGAAAATCCAAGAGCTGTTTTTGGTAAAGCAGAATTTGAAATTGGTGGTGCACAATATTGGGGAACAGATACTAAACCAATGTGTGAGCAAGTTGCAAAATCTATCGAATTATTTGCTAAATTTAAACCTGAAACAGAATTTCATCCAACTTGGGGTTTAGATAGAGCACAAGAAACATTGAAAAACTGCGGAAAGTAATATAAATATCCTGCAAGGTATTTAAATCCTTGGAGCTTTAAGTTAATAAAAGATGAAAAACAATAGATATTTAAGAGAATTTCCAAGAGCACTTTTAATAGGATTTGGTATTTTTTGTATCATAACTTTGATAAATGTTCTAAATGGTTCTAGCTTAAAATTTGATGAAAATTTGAAAGTTACTTTTCTATATACTTTGTTATATAGTGTTTCTCTTCATTTGGCTAATACCTCTTTATTTATTTTTCTTGATTCGATTTTTAAAGAAGAGCGTTTTTCTAAAAAGAGAATATTTATAGGCTTTACTTTATCATTTTTCTTATCGCTTTTTGTGATTTTTATATTAAGAGTTTTTGAAGATGTTGTAATTGAAAATAAAACATTTGACTCTTTTATATCAAATGAAAAACCATCAAATTATATTGTTGCATCGGCGTTTTCTTTTATTGTAATATCAATTGTTCATATAATTTATCTCTACAAATATTATCAAGAGACTAAACTTAAAGAACAAAAAATAATTGCAGGAACTGCTAATGCAAAGTTTGAAAGTTTAAAAAATCAAATTGATCCTCATTTTCTCTTTAATAGTTTGAATGTTTTGAGTTCATTGATTGAGGAAAACCCCGAAAATGCACAACAGTTTACCACTTCATTATCTAAGATTTATCGTTACGTTTTAGAACAAAAAGATAAAGAGTTAGTAACCGTTCAAGAAGAATTAGCTTTTGCTAAAACGTATATGAAGTTGTTGAAAATGCGTTTCGAAAACAGCATCACTTTTGAAATTCCAACTGATTTTGAAAATACCGATGCCAAAGTGGTTCCGTTGTCATTACAATTATTATTAGAAAATACCATTAAACACAATGTGGTTAGTGAAAACAAACCACTTCATATCAAAATTTATATAAAAGATAATTTTTTAGTAGTAGAAAATAACCTGCAAAAGAAAGAAGTTTTGCAAGACAGAAAAGGTGTTGGACTTCAAAATATTGTAAGCCGATATGCTATTCTTTCAGAAAGAAAAGTCTTAATTGACGAGAATAAAGAAACATTTGCAGTTTATCTACCTATTTTAACAAAACAAATAAGTATCATGGAAAAAACAAATACATTTAATGAAAACACTTCTTACTTGAGAGCTAAAGAACGTGTAGAAAAACTAAAAGGTTTTTATGGAAATCTGGCTTCTTATTGTGTCGTGATTCCAATTTTAATTATCATAAATTTAAATTCACCACATGATTTTCAATGGTTTTGGTTTCCAATGTTTGGTTGGGGTTTAGGAGTTCTGTTTCATGCTTTTGAAACTTTTGGATACGGAAAATCTTGGGAAGAAAAGAAAATTCAAGAAATATTGAACAAACAAAATAGTAACAATAATAAATGGAACTAATGATGAATTCTAATCAAGATTTTGAAAATTACCAAAAAGCAAAAAAGCAAGTTGAGGAAATTAAAGGATTCTATTCGCATTTAACATTTTTTATAATTTTTAATGCAATAATAATTTTTATCAATTTAAAATATTCACCTAATCATCTTTGGTTTTTTTGGACGACTTTCAGTTGGGGTTTGGGTGTACTTGTTCATGCAGTAAAAGTTTTTAATTGGTTTCCGTTTTTTGGAAAAAGTTGGGAAGAAAAAAAGATGCAACAGTTTATAGAAGAAGAAAACAATAAACAAAATAAATACGAATAATTATGACACCAGAAGAACAAATACAGTACGAAAAAGCATTAAAACGTGTCAAAAAAATAAAAGGTTTTTATACGCATTTATTGGTGTATGTTGTCATCAATTTAATATTTGTTGTGGTTAATATTCAAGACCTTGAAAAAGGTGAAAGTTATTTTCAATTTAAGAACTTTTTTACAGCTTTCTTTTGGGGAATTGGTTTAGCAGCACATGCACTTTCAGTTTTTGGACCTAATTTATTACTGGGAAATGACTGGGAAGAAAAGAAAATTAAAGAGTTGATGGAGAAGGAAAAGAGTGAAAAACAAAAATGGAACTAATGATAAATTTGGAACTTATTTTTAAAATTTTACTTGTGATTCATATCATTGCGGGAAGTGTTGGATTGATTACTGGAACAATAAATATTGCTCGTAAAAAAGGTGATAAATTGCACAAAAATGTTGGTTTGTTTTTTCTTTATGGGATGTTAATCAACGGCTTAGCAGGTTTATTAATGACCTTAATTCATAGTAATCCTTTTCTGTTTATTGTTGGAATTTTTTCAATATACATGGCAGCCACAGGACAACGATATCTTTCTTTAAAAGGATTGTTAAAAGGTGAAAAAGCCAAAAATATAGATTGGATTTTAAGTTCAACAATGTTACTTTTCGGAATTGGGTTTGTTATTTATGGAATCTTACTATTGGTTTCAAGCAATAATTTTGGAATAGTGTTGTTAGTCTTTGGATTTATCAGTGTTTCAATGGTTTATCAAGATTTTAAAAATTATAAAGGCCAAAATTCAATAAAAAACTTTTGGTTATTGGTTCACATTCAACGAATGATTGGTTCCTATATTGCAGCTGCTACGGCTTTTTTAGTAGTCAATAATACTATTTTACCAGGAATTGTAGCTTGGCTTTTACCAACATTAATTTTAACTCCATTAATTTTTAAATGGTCAAATAAATATAAAATCGTTTCAAAATAAGAATATGAACATAATAATTATAGAAGACGAAAAACCTGCTGCAAGATTGTTGCAACGAAAAGTTGAAAAATTAGGATTGCAAGTCAATCAAATGTTGCATTCTGTTGAGGAATCAATCCATTGGTTTAATAACAATTCGCATCCAGATTTGATATTTCTCGATATTCAATTGTCTGATGGTTTATCGTTTGAAATATTTGAACACTTCGGCAAAGCTCAGTGTGACATTAAAAGTGCTGTAATTTTTACAACAGCTTACGATGAATATGCGTTGCGTGCTTTTAAACTAAACAGTATTGATTATCTTTTAAAACCTATTGATGAGGATGATTTAGCAATTGCAATTACAAAATTCAAAAATCAATTTCAAAAAAGTCTAATTTCAGGTTTAGATTTTGAAGCCATAAAAAAGATGTTGGTAAACCCAGTTGACAGAGAATATAAAAAACGATTTACTATCAAAATGGGACAACAACTTAAAATGATAACTATTGATGAAGTAGAATGTTTTTACAGTGAAAATAAAGGAACATACTTGCATACATTCGATGGACGAGATTACTTATTAGACACAACTTTAGAGCAACTCGAAAGTGAATTAGATCCAAAAGATTTCTATCGTATTTCAAGAAAATTTATTATTCCGATGAAAGGAATTAAAGAAATTCAAATGCACAGTAATTCCCGATTAAAGGTAATTTTGCCAACTTACAAAGACGATGAAGTAATTGTGGCTAGAGAAAAAGTAAGCGATTTTAAAAGTTGGTTGGGTTAAGTAATAACTAGTTTCCTAATTCCAATCAATACAAAAATTAACATCGTATAAACAATAAAAAACGGAACTATAAATTCAATCCAACCTAAAGGCAACATTACTGCAATTATTAGCAATTGAAATCCTAATCCATAAATCGAAAGTAATGTCATAAACCAATTAGGAAATGTTTTTACTTTGTAGGCATCTTTATCTAACGCATGAATTATTTTATCAAAAACGCCATAGACTACAGTGTAAATTCCAAATAAAATATCGACTGATTTTTGTTTTTCTCCTGGTAAAGCTTTTGGTGATTTGTATTCAAATACTTTACTAGTAGTATCACCACCAACTGATTTATTTCGAAGAATTACATAGTAATAATTATATAAAGTTCCTTGCAATTGAATTCCTATAAACGCCAATAAGCAAAACCAAATAGTTGTTTTTGATACATAGCAAATAGTCATTAGAAATAAGAAGTTTAAAATAATATCAAAAACACTATCCAAATATCTTCCCACATACGAAGGTGTGTTTTTAAGTCGTGCTAATTCTCCATCGGCAGCATCAATTCCAGATTTTAAAACAATAAAAAATCCAGCCCAAAAATACTGATGTGTAAGTATGCAGTAAATTGCAATTAAACCCGAAATCCCAAATAAAATGGTAACATGAATAGGAGTGAAGCGAGTACTTTTAAGTTGATTTGCAAGGAATTTTCCAAAAGGTCTTCCGTAATCGGATAAGTCAAGAAATTTATCTTGCGCCGTAAGTTTTGACATTTAAAGTTAAGAAATCAAAAGAATGTGACAATATAGTCGGGCTACAAATATACTTTATAAATTGGATTTTTTGTTATTGGATTCTAAAATCATATAAAATTGGAAACCAAATAATAGCGTAGCTAACACAATATGAATGGTTTGCGTTCCAAATGGAAAATCAAAATAGTACATTGAAATTCCTGATATGATTTCAATTACTAACAAAATCATAACCCAATTTAATTTTTTAAAACCTAAATTCAGCTTTTTATTTTGAGTAAATAAATATAAATTAACTAGCAAAACTATTACTGAAAAACTGCGATGAATGTAAAAAGACAAACTCGGATTTTGAAGCCAAAAAACTTCTGGCGCTCCAGTTTCTGCAATGGTATCAACATGTTCTCTAACACTTGTTCCTAAAACGACTTGAATAATTGTTAGAGTTAAAGAAATAATTAAAATCCAATTAAATTTTCTGTTTGAAATTAGGGTTTTTTTATCTTTTTGAACCGTATAAATTGTAATTAATTGGAACGCAACAATAAGTAGTGCTGCCAACATATGTGTAGTTATTTTTACAGGATTTAAAACAGAATCTACAACAGTTTTTCCAAGCCAGGCCTGAAATCCCATTAGAATACAAATTAGAAATGAGAGTATAATGAGCTTTTTATTGTCTTTCCAAAACCAAAATGAAAGGATAAAAGTTACAAAACAAGCAATTCCTGCTAAAGCTCCTAACAATCTATTGATATATTCTACCCAAGTGTGTAGTGGATTGAAAACTGCATAATCATGTTTAGTATATTTTTCCCAATTTGAAGAGTCAAAAGTTGATTTTGATGTAAAATTCGTTTTTGCAACTAATAACGTTTCATCTTTTATAATTACTTGACCTTTATCATATTCTTTTCCGGCAGTAAAAAGTAATTCCTTTTCTTGTGTTGGCGGAATATAATATCCAAAACATTTTGGCCAATCAGGGCAACCCATTCCCGAACCAGTTAGTCGAACAAAAGCACCAGCAAAAATCACAAGGTAAACTAGAACTAAAGCTATTTTGGCCGATTTTAAAAAGTATATTTTCATCAATCTTATTTTAACAAATTTATTTTAATGTTTTTAATCCAAAACTGTAACAAAAGTTAATCTTTACTTATTTTCTACTTTTTTTAACCCTAATTTTTCTGCTCTATTCAGAACAAAATCATAAGCTGCTTGATATTCATTTGGAATTTTTCCATCTAAAATAGCTTCTTTAACTGCTTCTTTCAACATTCCAATTTCTCTTGATGGTTTTAAATTAAAGATTTCCATAATTTCTTCACCCGAAATTGGTGGCTGAAATTGACGTACATGATCGCGTTCTTCAACTTCAATAATCTTCTTTCGAACGATGTCAAAATTGTTGTGGTATTTCTTGAATTTCGCTGGGTTTTTAGTCGTAATATCGGCTTCACAAAGTGTCATTAAATGATCAACGTCTTCACCAGCGTCAAAAACCAAACGTCTTACTGCTGAATCGGTTACAATATCTTCAGCCAAAACAATTGGTCTCGAACTCAACATGACCATTTTCTGAACAAACTTCATTTTTTGGTTCAATGGCATATGCAATCTTTCAAAGATTTTTTTTACCATTTTTCCACCAAGAAATTCATGTCCGTGGAATGTCCAACCTTGTTTTTTGTTGAATTTTTTTGTTGGAGCTTTTCCAATATCGTGCAATAATGCTGCCCAACGTAACCAAACATCATCAGTATTTGGACAAATATTATCAACAACTTCTAACGTATGATAAAAGTTGTTTTTATGAGTATGACCTTCAATTTCTTCTACATTATTTAAAGCAGTTAATTCGGGTAAAATGATGTCTAAAAGTCCCGTTTTATATAAATGTAAAAAACCTATTGATGGTTTATCTGTTGATAGAATTTTGTTTAATTCATCTACAATTCGTTCTCCAGAAATAATCTTGATTCTATCTTTATTTCTTGAAATAGCTTCTAATGATTCGGTTTCAATTTCAAATTTTAACTGCGTTGCAAAACGAATACCGCGCAACATTCGCAAAGGATCATCAGAATAAGTAATATCAGGATTTAATGGCGTTTTTATGGTTTTATTTTCTAAATCGGTCAATCCATTAAATGGATCAACTAATTCGCCATAACTTGTTTCATTCAACGAAAAAGCCAATGCATTTATGGTAAAATCACGACGGTTTTGGTCATCTTCCAATGTTCCGTTTTCTACAATTGGGTTTCTGCTGTCTTGATTATAGCTTTCTTTTCGAGCGCCAACAAACTCAATATCAATTTCTTTGTATCGAAGCATTGCTGTTCCATAGTTTTTAAAAACCTGAACTTTAGGTTTGTTAGGCAACAATTCCGATACTTTCAAAGCCAAATCAATTCCTGAACCTACAGCAACAACATCAATATCTTTTTTAAAATCTCTTTGAAGTAAAAAATCACGAACAAAACCGCCAATTACATAACTATCAACATTGAGTTCTTGGCTAGCTTGAGCTATAATTTTAAATATTGGATTATTTAGTGCTTTAGTGTAGTTCATTAATATTGTTTCAAGTTTCAAGTTTCAAGTATCAGGAACAATAACATGAAACCAGAAACATTTATTTTCTTATTATTTTTACCTGATTGTCTAACGTTAGTTTTATAATCGTGGATGGATTTTTACAAACTTTATCATGTTGCAAATTTACTACATAGTCTACACCTTTAATAATTTCGGGACTAATTTCTTTGAAAGTTTTTGGTGTTACGTTTCCAGAAATATTTGCTGATGTTGAAACAAGCGGTCGTTTCATACGTTCCATTAGCTTGAAGCAAAATGGTTCTTTTACTAATCGTACACCTAATGTTTTATCCTCAGCAATAATATTTGCGGCTACATTTCTTGGATTATCTAAAATTAACGTCGTTGGTTTTTCAGATAAATCTAAAATTTCCCAGGCAACATCAGGAATTTCTTTGAAAACATTGTACATCATTTTTTCACCATTCATCAGCACAATCATGCTTTTAGAATCATCACGCTGTTTTAAGGCATAAATTTTTTTTATTGCTTCTTCATTAGTTGCATCACAACCAATTCCCCATACAGTATCTGTTGGATAAAGTATTATTCCACCATTTTTGATGACTTCAAATGCGTTGTGAACTTCGGTATTAATGTCCATATATTTTTTTTGCAAATATAATGTAAAGTTCAAGAATTTTGTTTTGATTATATTTGCAAAAATTTAAGCGAATGCAACTTTTATTATTTATTTTTTTATATCCAATTCTTTGGCTAATTTCAATACTTCCATTTAGATTATTATATATCTTTTCTGATTTTGTTTATATACTAGTTTACAGAATTATAAAATACAGAAAAAAAATAGTAAGAGATAATATAGCAATGGCATTGCCAAATTTATCTATTGATGAACGAATTTCTATTGAAAAAAAGTTTTACGCTCACATGTGTGATATGTTTTTAGAAATGATTAAAACCATGACCATATCACAAAAAGAGATTGAAAAAAGGTTTTCATTTACAAACTTAGATGTTTATTTAGATTTAGAAAAAAAAGGAAAAAGTGTGGCGTTACTTTGTTCACATTATGCAAGTTACGAATGGGTTTTGTCCATGAATAAATATATTACTTTTAAAGGTTTTGGAATTTATAAAAGAGTAAACAACAAGTATTTTGATAAACTTGTTCGAAATATTCGCTCAAGGTTTAAGGCAGAATTGATAACAACGAGAGAAACTAGACCAACAATCGAAAGAAACTCTAGAGACGGTGTTTTAAGTCTTTATGGATTTGCAAGTGATCAATCGCCACAAATAAAAACAAAAACATATTGGAGTACTTTCATGGGAATTGAAACTCCAGTTCACGTTGGTGCTGAAGTTTTAGCAAAACGATATGACATGAATATGGTTTTTTTGAAAGTTAGAAAAGTAAAACGTGGCTATTATGAAGCTGATTTAGAATTACTTTCGGAAAATGTTACTGAAATTCCCGATTTTGAAATTACTGAGATTTTTCTAAAAAAAGTAGAGGTTTTAATTAAAGAAGCACCAGAGTTTTATTTATGGACACATAAACGTTGGAAGCATAAAAAAAGTGTTTAATTTGTTTTAAATTACAAATTAGTTAGTTGTGCTATAAATGAATTAAAGTTTTGCATATCAAACTATTTATTTTTATGTTTGTGTACTATGAAAATTTCAGTAATAATTTCTACTTACAATTCTGAAGAGTGGTTGCGCAAGGTTTTATTGGGTTACACCATTCAAACAGAGAAGGATTTTGAAATTATTATTGCAGATGATGGTTCCACAAATAAAACTAAAGAACTCATTGATAGTTTTAGAAATCAATTTATCAACAAAATTAAACATATTTGGCATGAAGATAATGGTTTTAGAAAATGTAAAATTTTAAATAAAGCCATTGAAAATGCTACTTCAGATTATTTGCTTTTTACTGATGGTGATTGTATTCCGCGAAAAGATTTTGTAGCTACTCATTTGGCTAATAAAAAGCAAGGATGTTTTTTATCTGGTGGATATTTTAAGCTACCAATAGAAACGTCAAATGCAATTTCTGAGGAAATAATTACTAATGGCGATTGTTTTAAAGTTTCTTGGTTGACAAAAAATGGTTTGAAACTAAATTTTAAAGTTTCTAAACTCATAAAAAATAAACTCTTTTCATCTTTTATGAATTGGGTTACACCAACAAAACCATCGTGGAATGGACATAACTCATCAGGATTCAAATCGGATATTTTAGCAGTAAATGGTTTTAATGAATTGCTTTCTTATGGTGGAGAAGACAGAGAAATGGGCGAAAGATTATTTAATTTAGGAATTTTCTCTAAACAAATTAGATACAGTGCAATTTGTTTGCATTTGTATCATGAAAGAAATTATGTTGATTTAGAAAACATAAAACGTAACATGGAAATTAGAAAATTCAATAAGAAGAATAATGTAGTAAAAATTGAATTTGGAATAAATAAGCATTAATTGTCTATATAAAATAATAGAATTTATGGAAATGTCGGTTATTTTTAGCACTTATAATTCTGAAGAATGGTTAGAAAAAGTAATCATTGGATTTAGTGTTCAAACATTTAGAAATTTTGAAATTATTATTGCTGATGATGGTTCTAGAGAAACAACTAAACAATTAATTGATAAATTAAAAACAGAAATTGACATTCCAATAATTCATGTATGGCAAGAAGATAACGGATTTCAAAAATCACAAATTTTAAACAAAGCTATTCTTGCGTCTACTTCAGACTATTTGATTTTTACCGATGGCGATTGTATTCCTCGACAAGATTTTGTTGAAGTTCACAATAACTTTAGAGAAAAAGGATACTTTCTTTCCGGAGGATATTTTAAATTGCCTATGGATATTTCTAAAGCTATTACAAAAGAGGATATTGTTTATCAGCGTTGTTTTGATATTAATTGGTTAAAACAAAATGGTTTACCATCGAGTTATAAAAACATTAAGTTCACTTCAAAAGGTTTTATGTCAAAGCTACTGAACTTTTTAACTCCTACAAATGCTTCATGGAATGGTCATAATTCATCTGGATGGAAAAAAGATTTAATAGCCATAAACGGTTTTAATCAAGAAATGCAATATGGTGGTCAAGACAGAGAATTAGGTGAACGATTATTTAATTTGGGTTTAAAATCAAAACAAATTAGATATTCTGCTATTTGTGTGCATTTAGACCATAAACGCGGTTATGTAAATGAAGAAACTTGGAAGAAAAACCACGCTATTCGAAAAAATACTCGAGACAATAAAGTTGTAAAAACGCCAATTGGAATCGATTCTAATTAAAATTTTTTAATCGTATTTTCTTGTTTTTTATAATTTGATATTAAAATGTTCAACTAATGCATCCCATTGTTGATTGTTTTTTAGTTTTCCAACGTTTTGTTTTTTTAAAGATACTTTTTGAGTAGCCATTATTGGAATATTTTGCTTAGGTGTAATAGATACTTTTTTAATATTAGTTTTATTAAGTATTGCCATAGCTTTAAACCATAAATCATCTGCCTTTGGGGCTAATTTCATGTACAGTTCAGAATTTAAAGTTTCTTTAGGTAAAGAATTTGGAGGATATAAAATTCCATTATAACCTAATGCTAAAAAAGTACTTGGTTTTGACAAGTCTCTTAATTTCCATTGATTATACGGTAATATATTATTATCGTCATCATATTGAATTTGGCGTAATGTATAAGCAATAATATCTTTTGGACTTTTTAAATGTTCTTCATACAATCCTTTCAACCAATCTTTGTCATACATTAAATCATCATCGCAAGTAACTATAATTTCATTTGGATATTTTTCTAGCGTTGGAACTAGCTTCACATGAGAACTATTTAAAGTTGTAAATTCTATTGTGAAAATATCACCAAAAAGTCTTTTCAAATTATTTGGGATTTTGTTTTCCAAAGAACTATCTAACCACAAAATTATTTTTTTTGGTTTATTGGTTTGAATTAGCAAACTTTTCACTACAAGATGTAACCTGTTTAGTCTGAAAGGGATTGAGGTTAATGAAACGATTACGGGTATTTCATTACCTTCAAAATTTTTTAACTTTTTGGTATTAAGTAATCGTAACTTTAACTCAGAAATTATTGAATAGGGTACTTCCTTTGATTTCATTTATAGCTTAATTTTTGTTGTATTCTTATTTTTTGTTCAAATATACAATTTATCTAACCATTTTTTTATGTAGTCCACTTTAGCATCTGAATATAAATCTAAACTTTGAATATTTAAAAAAATCTTATTGGAGTTGATTTTACCCAAAAATAATCTAAGCTTAATCCAAAATATATTTTTTTTAGGTGAATCAATTTGTATTAGTTGATAATCATTTTTCAGTGTGGCATTATTTTTTTGAACTTCTTCGAAAGCTGATATTGATTGAGTTAAAACATTTTTACCACTTCTAAATTTAAAACTAATATTGTTCAGAAAAATGTCAGGATTTAATTTGTAAAAATTTTCCATGGTAGATTTTCTAAATGTAAATGGAGTATGATTGATACAAATTTTTTTGGATTGATTCATTAATTTGAAAAAGAAATCTTGTTTGCGAGTATATCCTAAATATTCTCTTTTTCTTGGCTTTTTTAAACCCAATTTTAAAGCTAATTTTTTATGAAGTTTATCAGATTCAAATGACATGAATTTACCTCTAATGATTGGAACACCATTACTGTCAAAAAAATCACTTGGTTTTGTAGGTTTAATTAAAATCATATCATCATTAAAACAAATATAATTTTCTGATAGATTTGGAATATTAACTGCCATTGTTTCAATTGCATTTGAATTAAAAACAGGCAAAAAGTCTTCATAACCTTTAAAGATTACCGTGTGATCAATGATTTTAACTTTATTGTATTTTTCTAAATCAGCTTCTTTATAGAAAGGAGGAACTTGGTTATCGGTTATTATGTATATGTTTTTAATGTATGGTGCAAACTTGATAATGGAATCTACACAATATTTAATTTCATTACTTTGATTGTATCGAGTTTTAAATCCTATTAAATTAACAACAGAATCATCTTCTAAATATTTTGAAATTTTAATTCTATGGTTTTCATCATCACCATCTACCCATAAAATTATAGCATCGATATCAAATTTTGCTTCCATAATAAAACCTTAAACTGCTACATCATATTCTCTTAAAGCATCGTTTAGAGAAGTTTTTAAATCTGTTGATGGTTTTCTTTTTCCAATAATTAAAGCGCATGGAACTTGAAAATCACCTGCAGCAAATTTCTTAGTATAACTTCCAGGAATTACCACAGAACGTGATGGAACATAACCTTTATATTCAACAGGTTCACTTCCTGTGACGTCAATAATTTTTGTTGATGCTGTTAAGCAAACATTTGCTCCAAGAACAGCTTCTTTTTCTACACGAACTCCTTCAACAACTATACATCTTGAACCAATAAATGCGCCATCTTCAATAATAACAGGTGCAGCTTGCAATGGTTCTAAAACACCACCAATTCCAACGCCACCACTTAAATGAACATCTTTGCCAATTTGAGCACAACTTCCTACTGTTGCCCAAGTGTCAACCATTGTTCCTTCATCAACATAAGCACCAATGTTTACATAACTTGGCATCAAGATTACACCTTTCGAAATATAAGCACCATATCTAGCTACAGCAGGAGGAACTACACGAATTCCTTTTTCAGCATAACCAGTTTTTAATAACATTTTATCATGATATTCAAAAATCCCAACCTCATGTGTTTCCATTTTTTGAATAGGAAAATACATAACTACTGCTTTTTTAACCCATTCGTTTACTTGCCATGAACTTGTGTTGTTCGATGTCGAAGCATTGTTTATTGGTTCAGCAACTCTAAGTTTTCCACTGTCAAGTAAAAAAATAACTTCTTTAATGGAATTAATTGTAGTTTCTTCTTTTAATAATTCTCGGTTTTCCCAAGCTTTTTCTATAATTGATTGTAAGTTTTGCATTTTTTTAAATTTTCACAAATATAAAACAAGTTAGGTTATTTAGTATCTTTACAAAAAAAATAATGCCAAGAATTCTATCTATTGATTACGGAATAAAAAGAACTGGAATTGCCGTTACCGATGAATTTCAAATAATTGCATCTGGTTTAACAACAATTCCATCAGAAACAACAATTGCTTTTTTGAAAGAGTATTTTACTAACGAAAAAGTTGAAAAAGTAATTATAGGTGAACCTAAACAAATGAATGGTCAACCTTCTGAAAGTGCTGAAATTATCGAAAAATTTGTTACCAAATTCAAATCAGAATTTCCAGATATGAAGTTAGATAGAGTTGATGAACGATTTACTTCTAAAATGGCATTTCAAACCATGATTGATAGCGGATTGAAAAAGAAGCAACGCCAAAACAAAGGTTTGGTAGATGAAATAGCTGCAACAATAATGCTTCAAGATTATTTATTACGATATAAAATTGTATAATGTAATATTGTATTGTTGTATAATGTAAAAATCCATTTTACAATAGTAAATATTATTAACTACAAAAAATACAATATACATAAAAAAGATGAATCAACCTGATGTAATCCTTATCGGAACCGGAATAATGAGTGCCACTTTAGGTGTTTTTCTAAAAGAATTGCAACCTGATATTACCATTGAAATTTACGAAAGATTAGACAAACCGGCACAAGAAAGTTCCTCTGCTTGGAATAACGCAGGAACAGGTCATTCTGCTTTTTGCGAATTAAATTACACACCACAAAAGGAAGATGGAAATATTGACGATAAAAAAGCCATCAAAATTGCTGAACAATTTGAGGTAACACGTCAGTTTTGGAGTTATTTAGTTGAACATAATAAATTATCAAATCCTGAAAATTTTATCCATTCCATTCCACATTTGAGTTTTGTTTGGGGAAAAGAAAATATTGAGTTTCTAAAAAATCGTCACCAAGCATTAATTCAAAATCCGCTTTTTTCAGAAATGAAATTTAGTACTGATTTGGAACAACTAAAATCGTGGATGCCATTAGTAATTCAAAATAGAATTGAAACGGAAGCAATTGCTGCTACGAAAATGGATTTTGGTACTGATGTAGACTTTGGCGAATTGACAAAACGAATGCTTGACTATTTATCAAAACAGGAAGGCGTTTATGTTCATTATAATCACGAAGTTAAAAGAATAAAGAAAAAAGAAGATAAAACTTGGCGTCTGAAAATTAAAGATTTGAAATCCGATGAAAAAATAAAATCCAACGCAAAATTTGTTTTCATTGGCGCTGGTGGAGCATCATTATTGCTTTTGCAAGAAGCCGATATAAAAGAAGCTGAAGGTTATGGAGGATTTCCTGTTGGCGGACAATGGTTAAAATGTAAGAATGAAGAAGTAATTCAAAAACATCATTCCAAAGTTTATGGAAAAGCATCTGTTGGAGCGCCACCAATGTCGGTTCCACATTTAGACACGCGAATCATTAATGGAAAAAAAGAACTTCTTTTTGGACCATTTGCAGGTTTTTCAACCAAATTTTTAAAGAATGGTTCTTACTTAGATTTATTAGATTCAATAGAATTAGATAACATAAAACCAATGCTTTATGCAGGTTGGAATAACATGCCTTTAACAAAATATTTGATTGAACAAGTAATGCAATCAGATGAAAAAAGAATGGATGCTTTACGCGAATATTTTCCAAATGCTGTTATGGAAGATTGGGAATTACTCGATGCTGGACAACGTGTTCAAATCATCAAGAAAGATGATAAAGAAGGAGGAACATTAGAATTTGGTACTGAAATTGTAACCTGCTCTGATGGAACTTTGGCTTGTTTGCTTGGCGCTTCACCTGGAGCTTCGACAGCTGTGTCTGCAATGATTGATGTTTTAAAGCAATGTTTCAAAGAGGAAATGAGTTCTGAAAAATGGCAGAAAAAACTAAAAGATATGATTCCATCTTATGGTCAATCGTTGAATGAAAATCCAGAATTATGTAAAGCAATTAGAGAAAAAACAAGCAAAACCTTGAAATTACAACACTAATTTATTTTTTTAATTACTTTTGCACTTCGGATTAAAAAATCTAAAATTTAAAATAAGAAATCAATAATAAGAATGATATTACCAATTGTAGGCTACGGCGATCCTGTTTTAAGAAAAGTATGTGCTGATATTTCTAAAGATTATCCAAATCTAAATGAATTTATAGCTAATATGTACGATACCATGTATAATGCTTATGGTGTTGGATTAGCAGCACCTCAAGTTGGAGAAGCAGTTCGTTTATTTGTAATTGATACCGAACCATTCAGTGATAGTGAAGATTTATCAAAAGAAGAACAAGAACAGTTAAAAGGATTTAAACAAACATTCATCAACGCCAAAATGTTGAAAGAAGAAGGAGATGAATGGGGTTTTAACGAAGGTTGTTTGAGTATTCCTGATGTGCGTGAAGATGTTTATAGAAATGAAAAAATTACAATTGAGTACTTTGACGAAAATTTTAACAAAAAAACTGAAGTTTATGACGGCTTGATTGCCAGAGTAATACAACACGAATACGATCATATTGAAGGAATTTTATTCACAGATAAAATATCTACACTAAAACGTACGTTAATAAAAAAGAAATTACAAAATATCATGGATGGAAAAGCAAGACCAGATTATAAAATGAGATTTTGCAACAAAAAAGGAAGATAAATTTTGATTTTTGATTTTTGATTTTTAGAAAACAGAAATTTTATTTTTTGATATTGTTATTGAAATTGAAGTTTTATAATATATTTGCCACCGCTTAAAATAATTTTTAGAAAATGAATGTAGATAAAATATTAGCCATTTCAGGAAAACCAGGTTTGTACGAATTAAAAGTTCAAACACGTTCAGGTTTTGTTGCTGAATCATTAATTGATGGAAAAAGAATTACTGTTGGAATGAGAAGTAACGTGAGTTTACTTTCAGAAATTTCAATGTACACGCATACTGAAGAAAAACCTTTAGTTGAAATTTTGAGAGCAATTGCTATCAAAGAGAATGAAGGTGCTGCAATTTCACATAAAGAAGATAATTCAAAATTAATTGCTTATTTTGCAGAGGTTGTTCCAGATTATGATGAAGATAGAGTTTATCCATCAGATATCAAAAAAGTATTGAATTGGTACAACATGCTTCAATCTAAAGGAATGGTTTCTAAAGAAGAACCAAAAGTTGAAAACGCTGAATCTGTTAAAGAACAAGTAGTTGAAGAAGTAAAAGCAAAAAAAGAAACTAAAGCTGACTCGAGCGATAGTGAACAGGCGAAGCAAAAACCAAAAGCTAAAACAAAAAAATAGTTAATTACTTTTTTATAAATACAAATCCTATTGCTCAAAATGTGTAATAGGATTTTTTATTTTTACAAAAATCAAAATTATGAATTCAAGACAGCAACAACTCGATGCATTTAGTAGATTATTAGATATCATGGACGATTTGCGTGCCAAATGCCCTTGGGATAAAAAGCAAACTTTAGAAAGTCTTCGTCATTTAACTATTGAAGAAACATACGAATTAGGCGATGCTATTTTAAATAATGATTTACAAGAAATTAAAAAAGAGTTAGGCGATTTGCTTTTGCATATTGTTTTTTATGCCAAAATAGGTAGTGAAACTAATGACTTTGATATTGCTGATGTTTGTAACGAAATTTGCGATAAGTTAATTCATCGTCATCCTCATATTTATGGTGATGTTGAAGTTGCTGATGAAGAAGAGGTAAAACAAAATTGGGAAAAACTTAAACTTAAAGAAGGAAAGAAATCGGTATTAGAAGGCGTTCCAAAAGGTTTGCCAGCATTAGTTAAAGCTTCAAGAATTCAAGATAAAGTGAAAGGAGTTGGATTTGATTGGGAAGAACCACATCAAGTTTGGGATAAAGTACAAGAAGAAATGCAAGAACTACAAGTTGAGGTAGTATCTGGAAATCAAGACAAGATTGAGGCCGAATTTGGTGATGTTTTATTTTCCATGATAAATTATGCGCGATTTCTAAAAGTAAATCCAGAAGACGCTCTCGAACGTACCAACAAAAAATTCATTAAACGTTTTCAATATCTTGAAAATAAAGCAGGTGAACTTGGAAAACCATTAATGGATATGACTTTAGCTGAGATGGATATTTTTTGGAATGAGGCGAAGAAACTTTAAAAATAGTTATTTATGGAGTTACCTTACTATGCAGTAATTTTCACTTCAAAAAGAACTGAAGTTGACGAAAATTATTCCGAAATGGCTACTAAAATGGTTGAATTAGCTCAACTTCAAGAGGGTTTTCTTGGCATTGAATCTGCTAGAAACGATATTGGTATTACTGTTTCTTATTGGAGAACACTCGAAGATATTAAGAATTGGAAACAAAATTTAGACCATCTTGATGCTCAAAAAATGGGAGTTTTAAAATGGTATGAAAATTATATAGTAAGAATAGCTTTGGTAGAAAAAGAATATAGTTTTGAAAAATAAATGTTATTCTGCCATTCTTTTTAACTTATTTCTGTCAACAATTGCAATCTTTTTACCAATCAATTCAATCAAACCACTTTTGTTAAATTCAGAAAGTAATCTAATACAACTTTCTGTTGCAGTTCCTATCATTCCTGCAAGTTCTTCTCTAGATAATTGTATATGAAGTGTTCCGTCTTCATTTTTTCCAAAAGTATCTTCAAGTTGAAGTAAAGTTTCAGCTAAACGTTCTTTCACATTTTTTTGTGCTAAGGAAACCATGTGATCGTCGGCATCTTTCAAGTCACCACAAATGGTTTTCATTACATTCATTGAAAATTGATTGTTCTCATTGAAGAATTCCATAATTTCCTTTTTTGGAATAAAACATACTTCCATATCTTCAAGAGCAACAGCACTTAGATTTGCAGGTTCATCACTAATCATGGAACGTTGCCCTAATAATTCGCCTGGTTTTACCAATTTTACAATTTGATCTTTACCATTGGCACTCAATTTTGTAAGCTTACAAACACCATCTTTAACACAGTAAATTCCATTTGTTGATTCTCCTTCTTCAAAAATTGGTTCTCCTTTTTTTATGGTATACGAAGTTTTGCATTCCGCCATTTTCAGAAGTTCGTCTTTGTTTAATGCCTTGAGCGAACTAAATTGTCTAACGATACACTGTTCACATTTATTACTCATTGGTGCTATTTATTTGGTTTCACAAAATTACAAATTAGTATGACAAATATCATATTTTACCTCTCTTTTATGTGTGAAATTTGTCTTAGGTAAAATGAGCAAATTTATGGACACAAAAAAATGTTTCCATTGTGGTAATGAAGTTATAGAAAAAGATGAAATTCTATTTGATGAAAAAAAATTCTGTTGTAATGGTTGTAAGACTGTTTATGAGATTTTTAGTCAAAATGATATGTCTTGCTATTATGATTTTCAAGCATCTCCTGGTGCAACACCACTGGATATTAAAGGTAAATATGATTTTTTAGACAATGAAGAAATTGTTACTAAACTTCTCGAGTTTCAAGAGGATGAAACAGCTATTGTTTCACTCTACATTCCTCATATACATTGTAGTTCGTGTATTTGGATTTTGGAAAATCTACAAAAGCTTCAATCAGGAATAAGTACTTCTCAAGTTAATTTTGGTGAAAAGAAAGTTAGAATTAATTACAATTCTGATAAAACTTCACTAAAACAAATTGTAGAACTATTAAGTTCTATTGGCTATGAACCTTATATATCATTAGAAAATTTTGATGAAGGAAAAAAGAAAGTAGATCGAACTTTAATTTATAAAATAGGAGTGGCATTTTTCTGTTTCGGAAATATAATGCTACTATCGTTTCCCGAATATTTCGAAGTAGAAGAATTTTGGATTAATCAATACCGTGGTTTTTTCCGATGGTTAATTTTTGCACTTTCACTTCCTACATTTATATATTCAGCTAGTGGATATTATGTTTCGGCTTGGAAAAGTATAAAATCTGGATTATTAAATATTGATATTCCCATTGCTTTAGGAATTGTAGTAATGTTTATTAGAAGTACAGTTGATATCGTTTTTGATTATGGTCAAGGATTTTTCGATAGCATGTGTGGATTGATTTTCTTTATGTTACTCGGAAAATTATTTCAAATAAAAACCTATGATTTTCTATCTTTTGAACGCGATTATAAATCGTACTTTCCAATTGCAGTGACCAAAGTTGCTTCCGATGGAAGTGAAGAATCGGTTCAGGTATACGATATTGTAAAAGGAGACAGATTATTAATCAGAAATCAAGAGTTACTGCCCGTTGACGGAATTTTAATTTCACCAAAAGCTTCCATTGATTATAGTTTTGTGACTGGTGAAGCTGTTGCTATTGAAAAAAAATCGGGCGATAAAGTTTTTGCAGGAGGAAAACAATTGGGTAAAGTCATTGAAATGGAAGTGCTTTTTTCGGTTTCCAATAGTTATTTAACCCAATTATGGAGCAATGATGTTTTCCAGAAAAGAGTCGAACAACAACACAAAACCATAACCGATAAAATAAGTCGCTATTTCACTCCAGCTTTATTAGGATTGTCTATTGTCTCCTTTTTATATTGGGTATTTATTGATGTTACTACAGCTTTTAATGTGTTTACGGCTATCTTAATTGTGGCTTGTCCGTGTGCATTAGCATTGACTGCACCTTTCACCATGGGAAATGTTTTGAGAATTCTCGGATACAGAAAATTCTATTTAAAAAATGCATTAGTTGTTGAGCAATTAGCTAAAGTGGATAGTATTGTTTTTGACAAAACAGGAACCATTACTACAAATGAAAAAACGGCTATTACTTATGAAGGTTCCGAATTGAATTTCTCCGAATTAAGATTATTGAAAAATGTGTTACGTGGTTCTAATCATCCACTGAGCAGAAGATTGTACGATTTTATTCCGAATCAAGAAAAGTTAGATACAACAAGTTTTGAAGAAATTATAGGAAAAGGAATTTTTGCTGAAATCGAAGGAGTTAAAGTAAAACTAGGATCGTCCCAATTCTTAAAAACCATGACAGAAAACACCCATAAAAAAACAAAAGTACACGTTGAGTTTGATGGAGTTTATAAAGGAAGTTATGTCTTTAATAATCAATATAGAGAAGGTTTAGAACAATTGTTTGAACAACTTTCTAAAAAATATAATCTAATTGTTTTATCTGGTGATAATGATGGTGAGCGTAAAATTTTGGAAAAAATGTTACCATTTAATACTTCTTTGGTTTTCAATCAAAAACCTGAACAAAAATTACAATTCATAGAAAGTTTACAAAAAGAAGGTAAAAACGTAATGATGATAGGCGACGGACTGAATGATGCCGGAGCTTTAGCACAAAGTAACGTCGGAATTTCTATTTCAGAAAATGTAAATGTTTTTTCACCTGCTTGTGACGGAATATTAGACGCATCTCAGTTCAATAAAATAGCTTTTTTTATGAATTATTCTAAAAATGCTTTGAAAACCATTTACATGAGTTTTGGACTTTCACTATTGTACAATATAGTAGGATTGAGTTATGCAGTTTCAGGAAATCTATCACCAATTGTTGCTGCCATTATTATGCCGTTAAGTACCATAACTATTGTAAGTTTTGTTACAATTATGACCAATATTTATGCAACAAAAAAATAGAGTAATGTAACTTTTTAATCAAGAACATCAATAATTTCAGTTCAAAAATTCAAGTATGATAAATATCATATTTTATAAATAAAGGGTAAAGTAATTTTGTTAACACAAATTTAAGGTATGAGTGTCATTTACATGTTAATCACAATTAGTATAGTCGTAGCAGCATTTTTTTTATATGCTTTTATTAGAGCAGTAAAAAATGGTCAGTTTGATGACGATTATACACCATCAGTCAGAATGCTTTTTGACGATGAACTTCTTAAAGAAACTAACAAAAATCAAATACAAATAACAGAAGAAAAACAATTATAATTATGGACAAGCAACAATTTTATTACGACAACAAAATTGTAAGGAATTTCATCTACGCTAGTATCGTTTTCGGTGTGGTTGGGATGTTAGTAGGGCTACTTTTGGCTTTTATGTTTTTATTTCCAAATTTAACAAGCGGAGTTTCGTTTTTAAGTTTCGGTCGATTAAGACCTTTACACACTAATGCGGTAATTTTTGCCTTCGTTGGAAATGCAATGTTTGCAGGTGTTTACTACTCTATGCAACGTTTGTTAAAAACAAGAATGTTTAGCGATTTATTAAGTAAAATCCATTTTTGGGGTTGGCAGTTAATTATTGTTGCAGCCGCAATAACATTACCACTAGGATTTACTACATCTAAAGAATATGCTGAATTAGAATGGCCAATAGATATTGCCATAGCATTAATTTGGGTTGTATTTGGAATTAACATGATTGGAACCATTATTAAAAGAAGAGAACGTCATATATATGTAGCTATTTGGTTCTATATTGCAACATTTGTTACCGTTGCTGTTCTTCATATTTTTAATAGTTTTGAATTACCTGTTTCTTTTTCTGGTATGAAATCATATTCAGTTTACGCAGGAGTTCAAGATGCTTTAGTACAATGGTGGTATGGACATAATGCAGTTGCATTCTTCTTGACAACACCTTTCTTAGGAATGATGTATTATTTCGTGCCAAAAGCAGCAAATAGACCAGTTTACTCATACAGACTTTCAATTATTCACTTCTGGTCTTTAATCTTCTTATACATTTGGGCTGGACCACACCACTTACTATATTCTGCATTACCTGATTGGGCTCAAAATTTAGGAGTTGTATTTTCTGTAATGTTGATTGCACCATCTTGGGGTGGAATGATAAATGGTTTATTAACGCTACGTGGAGTTTGGGATAAAGTTCGTACAGATTCAGTATTGAAATTCTTTGTTGTTGCAATTACAGGTTATGGTATGGCAACTTTTGAAGGTCCAATGCTTTCACTTAAAAATGTAAACGCTATTGCACACTTTACAGATTGGATTATTGCTCACGTTCACGTTGGCGCATTAGCATGGAATGGATTTATGTCGTTTGGTATGATTTATTGGTTGATACCAAGAATGACAAAATCTAAATTATTTTCTGAAAAATTAGCAAACTTCCACTTTTGGATTGGTACTTTAGGTATTATTTTATATGCACTTCCAATGTATGTTGCAGGATTTACACAAGCTTCTATGTGGAAACAATTTAAACCAGATGGAAGTAGTTTAGAATATGGAAATTTCCTTGAAACAGTAACGCAATTAATGCCAATGTATTGGATGAGAGCTATTGGAGGAACTTTATATCTAGTAGGAGTTTTAGTATTAGTATATAATATTATTATGACAGTTAGACAAGGTCAAGCTGTTGAAAATGAATTAGCCGAAGCTCCAGCATTAGAAGTTATAAGTAAAAACAGATTGAAAGGAGAAAAATGGCATGCTTGGTTAGAAAGAAAACCTGTTCAATTTATGATTTATACAACCATTGCAATTTTAATTGGTGGCGCAGTTCAAATATTACCAACTTTATTAGTAAAATCTAATATTCCAACAATAGCAGCAGTTAAACCATATACACCACTTGAATTGCAAGGTAGAGATTTATACATTCGTGAAGGTTGTGTAAGTTGTCACTCTCAAATGATTCGTCCATTCCGTTCAGAAGTAGAACGTTATGGAGAATATTCTAAAGCAGGTGAATTTGTTTATGATCATCCATTCCTTTGGGGTTCAAAAAGAACTGGTCCAGATTTAGCTAGAGAAGGTGTTACCGGAAATCCATTAAGTGGAGGTAGAGATGACGTTTGGCAATTCAATCACTTATACGATCCACAAAGTATTTCTCCAGGTTCATTAATGCCAAGATACCAATGGTTGATTCATAATCAGTTAGATAACTCAACTATTCAGGATAAAATGAAGACTATGGTAACTTTAGGAGTACCATATACTGACCAAGAAATTGCAGATGCTCAAAAATCAATCGACGCACAAGCAAGTAAAATAGAATCAAGATTGTTAGCAAACACTGAAATTAAAAAATCTTTTGGAGCTGAAGCGACAGTTCCTTTAAAAGATAGAGAGATTATTGCTGTTGTTGCTTACTTACAACGTCTTGGAACAGATATTCAAGTAAAAGATAAAAAATAAGTTATGTTAAAGTTTGTAAAACAAAATCTAGAAACAATTGATGGCGTATCAATTTACCCTATCATCTCACTTATCATTTTCTTTTCAGCATTTGTATTATATACTGTTTGGGCATTTACATACAGTAAAGAAAGAATCAAAGAAATGAGTAATCTACCATTAAAAGACGAATAATTATAAAATATAAAAAGTAAGACAATGAAAAAATTAATTCCATCATATGTAAGAGTTCCATTGATATTTGCAATAGTATTTGCAGCTTTGGAATATTTTATTGACTCAGGCGATAGACCAGCTTTCATAAAGTTTCCAATGGTTTCTATTTTCCTTGCAGTGTTCTTATTTTTATTAATTGCAATCGAAATTGTTGTTGGTGCAGTTGATAAAGTAACATATCACTTATTATCAGATGAACAGAAAAAGCAATTAGACGAAGCACAATCTGTTCCATTCACAGAAAGTAAATTCTATCAAGGTATTATGTCTAAACTTACTCGTTCTAAAACTATTGAGCAAGAATCCGATATAGTGTTAGATCATGATTATGATGGAATTAGAGAATTAGACAATGTTTTACCGCCATGGTGGGTGAATTTATTTTATGCAACAATAATTTTCGCGTTAGTTTACTTAGTACGTTTTCATGTCATAGACGATTATACGCAAGCAGAAGAGTTCAATAAAGAAGTTGCAATGGCTGAAGAATTTAAAGCTAGAAATGCTACTACAACTCCAGATAATATGTCTGTTGATAAAGTAACTCTTTTAACCGATGCAGAAAGTATTGCAAAAGGAAAAGAAATATTCACTAATACATGTGCATCTTGCCACAAAGCCGATGGTGGAGGTTTAGTTGGACCAAATTTAACTGACGACAGTTGGATTAACGGTGGAGGAATCAAAAATGTTTATAAAGTAATTTCTGAAGGTAGTCCAAACAATCCATCAATGGTTTCTTGGAAAAAAATCATTAAACCTACAGATATACAAAAAATAGCAAGTTATGTTTTAAGTCTTCAAGGTTCTAAACCTGTTGGTGCAAAAGCAGCTGAAGGTAAAAAATGGGTTGAAGAAGCTGCGCCTGCTACTGAAGTTAAACCTGCAACAGATTCAACTAAAGTAGCTACAACAAAATAAAATCAAGAGGAAAGGTTTTGGGTTTCGCTCAAGACCTTTCAAAATTATGGTTATCAAAATGTAATTGATGTAACCAAAAAAAATAAAAAAATGGCAACAAATAATGTTCCTGAAGAAGATTTCAGAGATTCAATTTCAACAATTGATAAATCAGGAAAAAGAGCTTTTATATTTCCAAAAATTCCAGTTGGGAAGTTTTATGATAAGAGAAAACTTTTAAGTTATGCACTTTTAGCTTTTTTATTAAGTGCACCATTTATAAAAATTAATGGAAACCAATTTTTAATGTTCAATGTTCTTGAAAGAAAATTTAACATTTTTAGTTTCCCTTTTTGGCCTCAAGATTTTCATCTTTTTGTAATCTCTATGATTATCGGAGTAGTTGGATTAGCTCTTTTTACAGTTGCTTTTGGTAGAATTTTTTGCGGTTGGTTTTGTCCTCAAACAATTTTTATGGAAATGGTTTTCCGAAGAATTGAGTTTTGGATTGATGGTGACAGAGCACAACAAATGCGTTTAACAAAGCAATCTTGGGATAGTGAAAAAATCAGAAAACGATTGACTAAATGGTTAGTGTTTTTTGTAATTTCTTTCATCATTGCAAATGTTTTTTTGGCTTATTTAATTGGAAGTGACGAATTATTTAAATTCATAAAAGAAGGTCCAGCACAAAATCAAAGCACACTTATAGCATTATTGATTTTTACAGGTATTTTCTATTTTATTTATGCATGGTTTAGAGAGCAAGTATGTATTATTGCTTGTCCTTATGGAAGAATGCAAGGTGTTTTATTAGATAACAAAACTATTAATGTTGCCTACGATTATGTTCGTGGTGAAGGAGAAAAAGGAAGAGCAAAGTTTAATAAAAATGAGGACAGAACTGCACTAGGTAAAGGCGATTGCATTGATTGTAAAGTTTGTGTTCATGTGTGTCCAACAGGTATTGATATTAGAAACGGTACTCAATTAGAATGTATTAATTGTACAGCATGTATCGATGAATGTGATACAATCATGGAAAAAGTTGGATTGTCAAAAGGATTAATCCGATATGCAAGTGAGGACGAAATTGTAAAAAAAGAAAAGTTCAAATTAACCACTAGAATGAAAGGTTATAGTGCTGTTTTAGCAATATTGATTGGGGTTTTCATCGGAATGCTTTTTTTGAGAAATGATGTTGAAGCAACAATTTTACACATGCCAGGACAATTATTTCAGCATGAAGGAAAAAACATTAGCAATATTTATAATTATAAAATTATTAATAAAACAGAAGGAGCATTTAATAATGTAACTTTTAAATTAGTTGGGATTTCAGGTGAAGTAAAAATGGTTGGAAACCAATCTGTTGTTGTGCCTAATCAAGGTGTTGCTCAAGGAACTTTGTTTATAAAACTCCCTGAAAGTACCTTAAAAGGTGAAAAAATGGAAATTGAAATTGAAGTTTTAAATGATAAAAAAGTTATTGAAACGGCAACAACAAATTTTAATGGTCCAAGAAATTTCAATCAATAAATTAATAAATCATGAAAATAAATTGGGGAACAGCAATTGTAATTGCATTTGGATTATTCATGACTTTCATTTTATATTTTGTTTTCAAAGTACAATCTGATAGTAAATATGATAACGAATTAGTAGTTGATAAGTACTATCAAAAGGAATTGACTTTTGAAGAACAAATGGAAAAAGAGCAAAACGCTCATGACATGACAGAAAGTGTAACCATTATTTCAACAAATGCTGGAATAAAAATTTCATTTCCTAAAGAATATGATATAACAAAAATAAATGGAAAAGTGTCCTTTTACAGACCGTCAAACAAAAAGCTCGATTTCGAAATGCCAATTTCGTTATCAAGTCCACATTTGCTCATACCTAAAAGTAATTTGGTTGGCGGTCGTTGGGACATTTCTGTAGATTGGTCTTATGAAGGCAAAGAATTTTTAAGCAAAGAAACAGTAATTCAATAAAAATGCTTTATACCGCTTTACTATTTGGATTAATAAGTAGTTTTCACTGCATTGGTATGTGTGGACCAATTGCTATGATGTTACCTGTAAATCATAAAAATCAATCGATTAAAGCGTTACAAATTTTAACTTATCATCTAGGTAGATTATCGGCATATGCTACTTTAGGTTTACTATTTGGATTTTTAGGAAAAGGATTTTATCTAGCAGGATTACAACAAACAATGTCAATTGTTGTAGGAGTAATGATGATTATAATTGCTATTGTTCCTGAAAAAATTTTTGCAAAATATAATTTTTCGAAGCCAATTTATAAATTGATTTCTAAAGTAAAATCTACTTTGGGAAGTCAATTCAAAAGAAAAAGTCCCGATGCTTTGTTTACTATCGGTTTGTTAAATGGATTTTTGCCGTGCGGAATGGTTTATGCTGCGCTATTTGGAGCCATCGCAATGCAAAACGAATTAATGGGTGTTTCCTATATGCTTTTATACGGTATTGGAACAATTCCTTTAATGAGTGCTGTTGTTTATGCTTCCAACTTTTTAAGCTTTCCAATAAGAGGAAAAATCCAAAAAGCAATTCCTGTAGTTACCGTTGTCATTGGAACATTATTTATATTAAGAGGAATGGGATTAGATATTGATTATGTATCACCAAGCAATTTAGATTTGTTTGTACAAGCCAATGCTAATTGCCATAAATAAAAACAAAAAAACTAAAATCATGGAAAGACACAATTTATTACACGAGTTCCCTGAATATCAGGAAAAAATACACCAACTAAAAGTTAGTGACCATCATTTTAGAAAATTATTTGATGAGTATCACGAATTAGAGCACAGAATTCATAACATTAATACAGGAGAAGAAGTTGTAATCGATGAGTTTGCTCATGAATTAAAAGCAAAATTACTACATCTTAAAGATGGTATTTATCAGTATTTGAATAAATAGTAATTTAAATTTGGGTTGAAATGAAAAACCATTCGCATTAGTGAATGGTTTTTTTATTTAATATTTTAAGTATAAAAAAAATAATTATTTCTCATTTTCTTAATTTCTAGTTTTATAAACTAAAAGTTTTTAAGTTAAAATAAAAGAGTTAAAGTATATTTTTCTTTTAATTACTTGTTGTCTTTTCGTTATATCTATGGACCGATAAAGAAAACCCTCACGTAAACTTAAATCTTTTTTAATAATTTCACATCAATAATTTAATCTTCAGAGTTTAAATTTTGATTTGTCGAAATAATTAAAACTTTGATTTGGTTTTACTAACAATACTATTTCTTCTTCAGAAGATTCTTTAGTATTATTTCCTCTCCAAAATTTTATAAATTCTTGTTATATGTATTCTATTAAACCAATGACAAGATCAGAAATAGATTAGTTTACGGTAAGTATTTTTTTCGTAACTAATTTTTAAACTTAGAGATTCTAATTTTTAATGAACTACATAATGTTATTTATTACAATTAAATTACAAGTAAATGGCAATTTATCTAATTTATAAGCTTAGTTTGACACAAGTGTTTTAAACTAATTTTCTTGGCAGCAAAGGAAACATTTAAAAAGATAACTTCCTATACGAGTTTTTTCGCTGATATTTTTTTTGGTTTGAATTTTGATTACTTTGGTGTGATATTAATTATCAATCTTTTGGAAAGTTCTATAGTTTTTAATATTTGGATATCTTTAGTATGAGAAGTTTAACATTAGATTATATATTTCAGGTCTTCTAATTCAAATTCAGGTGGTAAAATTTTATCATTAAAAAGAATTGTTGGAGTTGCATCAATTAATGAATATTTACACCATTCTTGATGTATGTTAATTATTTCATCAACATAATCAGTATTTATATCATTATTTATTGAATAGGTTTTAAGCCACTTATTATAATCATAAATACCCTCCGAATACCAATAATCAACTGCATTAATGTATTGTTCAACACCATCTGAAATGTAAATATCTAACATTTTTTGTGTAATTGATTTTATTATTCCCAAGTCATTAGTGATAAAATAAATTGTTTCAACTTCAACATCTTCAACATACTCAATAATTTCTTTCAAAATTCTATATTTTTCTGAACAATATTTACAAAATGGGTTAGTTACAAACGTAATTTTATTAGCACTTTCTTTATTACCAGTAAGTACACTTAATGTTTTTGGAATTGAAATTAATAGAGCACTTTTGTTACTACAATTTTCAAAAACTTCCTCATTGTTAATAAAAAGATTTAATCTCCTCCTTAAGTATTTATTTTCTGTAATGTTTATTGAAATATTTGAAAATAAATTAATAAAAGCTGTAATAATAAAAAAAATTAAAAGTCCAATAATAATTGAGTTAAAACTAACTTCGTATTTAAAATAAAAAATAAATACAACATTTATAATAAGACCTATTTGAATTAGTAAACATAAAGGGCACCAACTTTTTACGATAAAATATTGAAAATATATTGAATAAAAAGGAAATAATGAAGATATTGCAAAAACAAGTATTAAAGGAAACATTTCATTAAAACCTAAAAAAACAGGAGTAAGTAATGCGTAACTAAAATAAAGCAAGCCTATTTTATCGTATGAAATTATTCCTAATAATTTTGAATTTTTATGATTGATAACACTTAGACAGTTAGTTTTTTTTGTTACACTACAAATTTTACTTTTTTCTTGATTTTGTGTAATATTGATTTTATATAATTTAATACAGATAAAAAAACCAAATAGATTATTAGCTAAATAGAGTAAACTATAGGGAAATTTTATGTTTACAAATAAAGATGTTATAGTGATTGTTAAAATGAAAAAAAAAAATATTTTTATACTATTTTCTGTGATAAAATTTTTTATGTAATTTTTTTCTAAAGCTTTAAGAAAGTCTAATTCAATTACATTTTGAGTCCAATCTTTTTCAAAATCATTTTTTTTAATTTTGTAAGAATAGCCATCATTATTTGTATAAAAGAGTATATCATTCTCTAATTTTTCTAAAAGAACAATTTCCTCAGGATTTTTTCTATGAGTTATGAGAGGTAAATTTAGATTTTCTAATTCTATTGTTTCTATTTTTTTTGATACACATCCTACATTGTATTGTTTTAATATAGAAACAATTCCCAAAAAGTTATTACTATTGGGATCTAAAAGAATGTTTTTTCTTAAAATAGAACTTGTGTATTTAACTTTACCAGTTGTTAAAATTTTCTTATAAAAAGTTAATTCACTCATTTGTATCTATATATTTTTTAATTTCATTTAGTTCGTTAATATTATTAATAATTACTTTGCCATTTTGATCTAACAGAATCAAATTAGGAACAGCTTCAATATTGTATTCTTTTTTTATACCAAATTTATCTAATGGTAAGCCTGATAAATTTGACCAAGGCATTTTTTCTTTTAATACAGCTTTTTTCCAATTATCATAACTTTCATCAATACTTAAACTAACCAGACTAATAGTTTTTCCATATTTTTTGTTAAACTCTTTTAAATCTGGTATTTCAGCACGGCAAGGACCACACCAGCTTGCCCAAAAAACTAAAAGCATATATTTTTTATTGTTTAAAGCTTGTTTAAAAGTATGTTTTGTAGAATCAATATCAACCCAATTAAAATTAGTTGTATAACCATTCTTTTCTAAATCAATTTTCTTTACTAAGTACTTTTTTAAAATTTTATAGGATTTAGCCTGTTTTAAATCGTCAGAAAACAATTGCATCATTGAATTTAATTCAGCATTTGAATAATTATCTTTTTGCCAGAATAAATTGTGTAGTATCGCGTAACTATCCGTATTTGATTCAATATCAAAAGGTTGTATTTTGTTTGTGTTAAAATTTTGAAAAATATCATTTTCTTTCGTATTATCACTATTTACAATAAAATTTTTGCCATTACTACTTCTAGGATTTATATTGGTATTTTCTGTTAGAGTGATGTTTTCATTTCCTACATAAAAATTCCCAAATGTCATTGGAATTGTTTTTGAGTTTTTTGTATAATTTTTGTTTGCTAATGATAAACTGCCGACGAACTTTTTTTTCTTTAACAACTCGAATCGAATTAATTTTGATTCAGGAACATTGAATTTATAGGTGAATTTACCATTAATTGCTTCAATTGTATCTGTAGTTATTATTGAATCACCCAATAATTCATAACCACGCATTTCGATTGCAACTGCGTCAAATTTATCTTTCGATAAGTATAAATCCCCGTTAATTATACCTTCATTGTTTTTTTCTTTTTTACATGAAACCAAAATTCCAGTAAAAAAATATAAGTAAATGATTTTTTTTAAAAAACTCATATTTTAATATTTTATTCGAGGTAATAGTAAATATTACCTCGAAAAATTAAAGACTATTATGCCCAACAATGGCTTAAACCACCCGCATTGATATTTGTTGTTCCTCCTGCATCACAGTAACATGTTACAGATGAGCCAGACTGTGACATCTTACAAAATCCTGTTTCAACACTAACTAATTCGTTAAAACTATTTAATGATCTCACAGAGCATTTTGTTCCTGATTTACAATTTGGAGCGGCTATTAAAGCACCCGAAATTTTTCTCATTTCTTCTCTCGAAAGTTTTTTGAAATTTTTCATTTTTTCATTTTTTTAATATTAATAATTTTTTTTAATAAAAACAGCATAATTAATTAAAGGACTATGTACACTATCCAAAAAATAAATGTATTGATGTTTTAATTTGAGGCAAAAATGTATTTAATTTCTGACAAGCTGTATTTAAAAATTTACAGTAAATATGGAAAATTTATTTTTTTATGTTTATTGGTAATAAAATTGTAACAATCTATCAAGCTTATTATTTGTTTTATTATTTTAAAATTTTATGTCAAAATTCATCTTAATTATTAATAAACCAATGTAATACATTTTTTATTTGTTTTAATAAATACAATCAAAATGATAAAACTGAAGAATTTATAAATTAATCTGTGATAATCTTTGACAAAACTCATAAGGAAGAAAAAAAGTAATAAGCCGAAACAAAATACGAATCTACGGAAACTCTAAAGTAACCTACGGAAATTAAATAGTAGCTTACGGAAACTTCAAAGAAAATTCGGAAACTTTAAAGTAACCTACGGAAATTAAATAGTAGCTTACGGAAGCTTCAAAGAAAATTTGGAAACTCTATAACAACTTACGGAAATTAAATAGTAGCTTACGGAAGCTTCAAAGAAAATTTCGAAACTCTTAAGTAACCTACGGAAACTAAACTGTAATCTACGGAAACAAAAAAGCTATATAACTATCAACTTCTTAAAATTTTCTCCATAGCTTTTCCTTTTGCTAATTCGTCAACAAGTTTGTCTAAATAACGAATTTTTTGCATGAGTTTATCCTCAATTTCTTCCACACGATAGCCACAAATGACACCAGTAATTTTTGTAACATTTGGATTAAGTTGAGGAGCATTTTTAAAGAAATCTTCAAAATTTGTTTTATCTTCAATTAAATTTTGTAATTGCTGTTCGTTATATCCAGTAAGCCAAAAAATAATGGTGTGAAGTTCTTCTTTTGTTTTTCCTTTTTTCTCAACTTTAGTCACATAATGTGGGTAAACGCTAGCAAAAGACATTTTAAATACTTTGTGATTTTCCATGGTTGTTATTTTTCATTACTAAAAATTTCTTTTACAGCTTCTTGATAACTTCTTGGATTTGTTGCTTTTTTAATCTTCTTAAAAGTTTTTTGTGGATTGCTAAATGACGTTGAAAAGTATTCCCAAAAACCAAGCATTTTCATTTTTATTGGTGTTGGCCCAGAAAGTGCTGCATCATATTCATGAAAAATAGCGTCATGAAATTCATTGAAAATTTGCCATCTATTTTTTGGATAATCAGTTGAATTATTTTTAATCATACTTGGCAAAAAAGGATCAGCAATTAATCCTCGTCCAATCATGAAATGATCAATACTTGGAAAACGTTCTTGAAGTTCTTTAAATTTTTCAACAGATGTGATATCTCCATTATAATACAATTTATGTTTTGTGTTTTCAGTGCATCGCTGAAAGGCATCTAAATTTACACCACCTTTGTACAATTGTTTCCCAATTCGGGCATGAATAGCAATATTTTTTAAAGGATATTTGTCTAAAATAGGGAAGACGTCTAAAATTTCTTCCGGATTTTCATAACCCATTCGCATTTTCATCGAAACAACAACATCCGTTTCATTGTGAACCCGATTTAAAATATGATCTATTTTTGATGGCTGACAAATTAATCCAGAACCTAAACCTTTGTTAATCACCATTGGATAAGGGCAACCTAAATTCCAATTCAGCTCTTTATATCCTAATTCTTGAATATATTTTACAACAAATAAAAACTCATCAGCATCATTAGTCATTATTTGAGGTATGACTTCTATGGTAGTATTGTTTTCTAATTGAATGTCACGTTGATAGGAATTTTTGATAATCAGTTTCCCATCTAAACGAATATATGGCGAATAAAAAGTATCGATTCCACCAAAATATTTTTGAAAAGCATTTCGAAATCTAAAATCGGTAAAACCTTGTAATGGTGACGAAAGTAGTGTAAGAGTCATAGTTTTAATTGATTAACAAATATAGAATAATTAGATTTAGATATAAAAAATAATCCTCAACTGCTTTCACAATTGAGGATTATAATATTTACAGTTATTACTTATATCGCATTTACGATGGCAACAAAATCATCTGATTTTAAAGCAGCTCCACCAATTAATCCACCATCAACATCAGGTTTACTGAAGATTTCTTGAGCGTTATCTGGTTTAACGCTTCCACCATAAAGGATGGAAACATTTTCAGCAACATCATTTCCATAACGTGAAAGAATAGTTTCTCTAATAAAAGCATGCATTTCTTGCGCTTGCTCAGGCGAAGCAGTTTCTCCAGTTCCAATTGCCCATACTGGTTCGTAAGCTAAAATAATATCTTCCCAAGCATCATTTTCTAAGTGAAATAAACCATCACGTAATTGATTTTCAACTACATTAAAATGTTGTTTGTCTTGTCTGTCTTTCAATTCTTCGCCAAAGCAAAAAATGACAGTCATATCATGTTTTAAAGCAGTATCAACTTTGTAAGCAATAATGGAATCTGTTTCGTTAAAAATAGAACGTCTTTCAGAATGCCCTAAAATTACGGTGTTTACACCAATACTTTTTAACATATCTGCTGAAATTTCGCCAGTGTAAGCTCCATTTTCACTTTGATGCATGTTTTGTGCAGCAACAGTAATATTTGTAAATTCTAAATGGTCAACAGCCGAAGCCAAATTTACAAAGGTTGGAGCTACAATAATTTGTACTTCTTTATCATCAGGAAGTTTGTCGATTAATTCATTTAATAAATCTTCAGTTTCTTCACTGTTTTTATTCATTTTCCAATTTCCGGCAACAATTTTCGTTCTCATTTTTATTATTTTAGTTCTTTATTGATTTTGTCAAAGTCTTTTTCAATTGCTCTGTAAAGGGAAACTTCCATGTCGCCACGAACAATAATATATCTTGGAATCCAATCTAAATCAATCGATTGTCCAAATTCACCTTTCATTCCTTTTTCATCGTTTACCCAATAGTGCTCTCCTACAATTTCGTGTTTTTTGATACCATCTTTCCACTTATCCATAGTTTTATCCATGGATATAAAGATGTAAACTACATCTGAGTTTTCTTTCTGAATTTCCTTTAATTTAGGCATTGCTTTTACACAATCACTACACCAAGAAGCCCAAACTTCTATTAAAACGGTTTTTCCTTTATGCTTTTCAAGAACTTCTTTAAATGAAATTTCTTTTCCTTCACTTGTTGTTAAAGTTCCATTTAATGCTTGTTCAGAAAATTGTTTTTGTTGTGCATTGCTGCAAGAAATTGTTGTCATTACGATACTTAAAATTAAGAGTATTTTTTTCATAGCTAATTTTTTTTTAATTACAATTTTAAATCATCACTATCATTATGATGTAATTTTTGTTTTATTGTTCCTTTTTCTAAAACAATGATACTTGGATTAGCTCTTTCAATTGTTTTAATTGCAATAGCATCGCAGAAATAATAATCAAAAGTTTGACCATATTTTTTCTTTACCGAATCAGAAAGTTCTTTAGCAGATGCCGTTAAACCAATAACCTTATATCCTTTAGCTTTAGCATTTTGATTGATTTTTTCAAGTTTTTTCAAACCTTCAATATCCGATTTTTCTAAATCGTAAGTAGTGAAAATAAGTAATTTAGGTTCTTGTAATAACTCGTCTTTATAATCAGAACCATCAAGTTCTAGTGTAAAATCGTGAATTGGTGGAACATATCCTTCTTTAATAACTTTGTCTTTTCTGTCCACAAATTCAGCACCTTCAGGTAAATTCATTAAATCTTTTTCAGTAAATTCTTTTTCAACGCCATTTACTTTATAGATAAAAATCATTTCAATGACGCTTTTTTCTGCATTGGCTGGAATTTCCATTCCTTTTTGGATATTATTTCCAACTTTATAAGGACGAAAATCTTTTAACGGAAGATGATTTAAAACCCAATATCCCATAAATGCACAAAGTGCAACACTTAAATAAGCTAAAATATTTTGAACTTTTCCTCCAAACAATGGTTTTACCAATTTCATATTGAAGAATAAAATCAATATGAAAAACAACAATACAACATCTTTTGTAAATGATTCCCAAGGAGTTAATTTTAATGCATCACCAAAACATCCACAATCTTTAACTACATTAAAATAAGCAGAGTAGAAGGTAAGGAACGTGAAGAAAACAATTAGTAAAAGTAAACTCCAAATGGTGAATTTTGTTTTGTAACCAATTAATAACATTACTCCTAAAACTACTTCTAAAATCACTAAAAATAGAGCTAAAGCCAATGTATATGGCACAAGAAAAGGCATGTTAAATACTGGTTCACTAAAGTATTCTGCTAATTTATACGAAAATCCAACAGGATCATTTAGTTTAATTAACCCCGAAATAATGAATAATATTCCGACGAAAATTCTTGAAAATTGTGTAATTATGTTTCTCATTTTTTAATTTTTATACAAAGTTAAAACAGATATTTTAATACTGTTGTTAATGAATTGTTATTGACCAAATTCCATCAATATCAATGCAAATATTGAATAGTTAATCATGTCTTGATAATTTGCATCAATTCCTTCAGAAACTAATGTTTTTCCTTTATTGTCTTCAATTTGTTTCACACGAAGTAGCTTTTGCAGAATTAAATCGGTTAGCGAACTAACTCTCATTTCGCGCCATGCTTCACCATAATCATGATTTTTAGCTTCCATCAATGATTTGGTTAAGGCAACTTTTTCATCATAAAGTTGTGTTGCTTTTTCAACACCTAAATCAGGTTGCTCAACTACACCTAAATCCAATTGTATCAATGCCATAATACAATAATTAATGATTCCAATGAATTCGCCAGTTTCGTCTTCATCTACTTTTCTAACATCATTTTCTTGAAGACTTCTTATTCTTTGTGCTTTGATGAAAATTTGGTCGGTTAGTGAAGGTAAACGTAAAATGCGCCAAGCACTACCATAATCGCTCATTTTTTTGATAAATAAATCGCGGCAAATGCCAATAACTTTATCGTATTCTTGTGAAGTATTCTTCATTAAATGTATCTTTGTATTATATTTTTCAAAAGTACAGATTTTTTTTCTGAAATCTGAAATCTGAAATCTGAAATCGAATGACAATTAATTGCAAAGGACAACTTATTGATTTATCTTCTCCCAAAGTCATGGGAATTTTAAATTGTACTCCCGATTCTTTTTTTGATGGAGGAAAATATAAATCTGAAAAAGATATTTTAAATCAAGTTGAAAAAATACTTGATGAAGGAGCAACATTTATTGATATTGGCGCTTATTCTAGCAAACCAAATGCTGCTTTTGTATCTGAAAAAGAAGAAGCAAATCGTTTGTTGCCTATTATTGATTTGGTTTTGAAAAATTTTCCTCAAACGATTATTTCTGTTGATACTTTTAGAAGTGAAATTGCTCGTAAATCAATTGAAAATGGTGCAGCTTTGATTAATGATATTTCGGCAGGAAATTTAGATTCCCAAATGATGTCTGTCGTTGCAAAACTTCAAGTTCCATACATTATGATGCACATGAAAGGAACGCCTCAAACCATGCAATCGTTAACACAATACGAAAACATTGTAAAAGAAATGATCTTCTATTTTTCAGAAAAAGTAAATCAAGCTAGAAGTTTTGGTATAAATGATTTGATTATTGATCCAGGTTTTGGTTTTGCAAAAACATTGGAACAAAACTTTGAGGTAATGCAAAAATTAGATTTATTTCAAATGTTAGATTTACCTATGTTAATTGGAATTTCTCGAAAATCAATGATATACAAAACGTTAGAAACAACTACAGATCATAGTTTAAACGGAACTACTTTCCTGAATGCTATTGCTTTACAAAAAGGAGCTAAAATTTTAAGAGTTCACGATGTTAAAGAAGCAACTGAATGTATTAAATTACATAATAAATTACAATTTTAAAATGAAAAAAATAGCGTTAGTAATTGTTGCACTAGTCTTAGTTTCATGTAACAAACAGGAAGTTTTATTGCCTCAAATTGACAGAACAATTGTCGAAAAAGTTGATGATTTGTCTCCAATTTATATTTTTTTTAAAGTTGATGGAAAAGATACCATTGCCGATTTAAACAGAAAAAATGCCATTAGTTCAACCAATTTTATTTTCAATATTGACAAGCGTTTGCCATTGAAATTAGTCATTCCAGAAGTAATGAAAGTTCAAGCAAAAAAAGCTTCGAGCATACATAGTAATAAAGAATCTGAAAACTTTTATTCTTATTCTGATATTACAAAGAAAAGTTTAGCATTTGTTCCTTTTACAAATGTGATTTATAAACTGGAGAAACCAAATTATGGCGTTCAAATTTATTTTACAAAAGAGGATAAAATTTTAGTTTTTGACTCTTTTAGTAATAAAAACACGGAAGTTAAAAAAGAAGATTTATTTAGGTATTTATTAGCGATTCCAAGTGATAAACCTAATAAGTACGTTTTTTGTCATGATATTAAAAGCAACTACGAAAAGTTTATTAAAAATAATGTTTTCATTAACGAACTTAAAGTTCAAATTCCGAAAATGAATTTAACTAACGAGGAGTTTATTTATTGAAGATTTAAACTTCGTACCACGTATTTTTTACCTCGTACTTTAATTTTACTGATGATGATAAGGTTCGTTTTTCAATATTGTGAAACCTCTGTAAATTTGTTCGATAACAAATAATCGCACCATTTGATGCGAAAAAGTCATTGCTGAAAGCGAAATTTTCCCTTGCGATTTTTTATAAACTTCTTCACTAAAACCATAAGGTCCGCCAATGACAAAAACTAACGTTTTAATTCCTGCATTCATTTTCTTTTGCAAATAATCTGAAAAACCAATACTTGAGAAAGAACTTCCGTTTTCATCTAATAAAATTAGTTGATCGGTTGGAGCTAATTTTGCTAAAATTAATTCTCCTTCTTTTTCTTTTTGCTGACTTTCTGATAAGTTTTTTACATTCTTTAAATCAGGAATTATTTCCAATTCAAATTTGATATAAAAAGACAATCGTTTGCTGTAATCGTCAATTAAAGTTTGTAAATTTTTATTATCTGTTTTGCCAATTGCAAGAAGTTTGATATTCATCTTTTTTTGATTCTATAAGTGGGTAAAAATAATAAAATAGTAATTGATTTTCTCAATAGTAACATCGAAACTTACCATTTTATCGTATATTATTTTAAACTAGATTTTGTATTTTTGACCCAAGCCGATTTTGTGCTGAATAGACAAAGTAAATCATTTAACTTTACATCATGAAAATTGTAATATCGCCAGCTAAATCCTTAGACTTTGAAAGTCAATTGCCAACCCAAAAAAATACAGAATATTTATTTTCTAAACAATCACAGACTATAGATAAGGTTTTGAAAAAACAAAAGCCAAAGCAGTTGATGGATTTGATGTCGATTTCAGATAAATTAGCGGATTTGAATTGGCAACGTAATCAAGAACGAAATGTGGCTGAAATGACTGTTGAAAATGCGCGTCAAGCAGTTTTTGCTTTTAGTGGTGATGTGTATATTGGTTTAGATGCTTATTCACTTTCAGAAGAAAAAATTAACGTTTTGCAAGACAAACTACGAATTTTATCAGGATTGTATGGCTTGTTAAAACCATTAGATTTAATGCAACCCTATCGTTTAGAAATGGGTATAAAATTGCCTATTGGAAAAAATAAAAATCTATATGAATTTTGGAAACCAATTATTGCTAAACAATTAAATTCAGAACTTGAGAAAGAAGAATTGTTTGTTAATTTAGCAAGTAATGAATATTTTGATGCCGTTGATGTAAAGACGCTAAAAGTTCCAATAATTACACCTGAGTTTAAAGATTACAAAGACGGAAAACTAAAAATGATTAGTTTTTTTGCAAAAAAGGCGAGAGGAATGATGGTTCGCTACATTATAGATTCTAATGCTGAAACTATTGAGGATTTAAAAGGTTTTAACTATGAAGGTTATGCTTTTGATGCTAATTTGAGTGAAGGAAATAAATTGGTTTTCACTAGATAGTTAAACATAAAGATATTCTTGATATTCTCTCAAAGTTTCTCTCCTAGCTTTTCTTTGATCGCGAGCTAATTCTCTCATGGCTTCAACACCTTTTTTTGCACAACGTTTTACTTTTGTCATTCTTGTTGAGAATTCTAAAAGTTTAGTTGCATCATCAGGATTTAATTTATTTTTTAATTCGTTTACAAAGTCGTGAAACTCGTTAACTACTTTACGGTTTTCTTCGTATTCTGATTTTAGCTCTACAAACAACTCATCAATTTCATTAGTAATGTCTTTGTTAATGTCTTCGCTTTTTCTACAAAGTTCTTTGATGATTTTTTTATCTGTATTTTGAAAAAGTCCCATAACTAAATTGAATTAAAATTAATAAATTAATAATCGTTCTATCAAATTTATATTATTTTGTGATTCGAAATAATAATCTGTTGATAAATCAATCTTTTAGTTAATAAGAATGATGAATTGAAAGTTTTTTCTAACAAAAATATTAAAAATCAATCAAAATTGGCAATAGTAAAAATCTATTGCTATTTTTTAAATTATTATAAATCAGATTTATAATTTTATTTATATAAAGTTTTAATTTACCTGCTTTAATTTGAAAGCCAATTTGATAAAATGGTTTTCCCGTGAGGTGTTAATATGCTTTCGGGATGAAATTGAACACCTTTTACATTGAAATATCGATGTCTAATTGACATAATTTCTCCATTGTTAGAAACCGAAGTTACTTCAAGTTCATCGGGAAAATTCTCAGGACTGACAACCCATGAATGGTATCTTCCTACTTCGAATGTTTTTGGTAAATCGTTAAAAAGAGTTTCATCTTCAACTAAAGTTGTAATTGGAGTTGCAATTCCATGGTAAACGGTGTTTAAATTTTGCAATGAACCACCAAAAACTTCACCAATAGCTTGTTGTCCAAGGCAAATTCCCAGTATTTTTTTTGTTGAAGCATAAGTTTTAATAACCCCAAGTAATAATCCTGATTCAGAAGGAATTCCTGGTCCAGGAGAAAGTATTATTGAATCGTATTTTGCTATTTCGTCAAGTTCAAATTCATCATTGCGTAACACTAATACTTTACAATTTAATTCCTCTAAGTAATGAACTAAATTGAAGGTAAAACTATCATAATTGTCTATTACAAGTACTTCTTTCATTTAGCAAATAAACAAAAAAAAACCTTAAAGATTGCTCTCTAAGGTTTCTTACTTTTCATAGTAATTATTCCCACTTTATTAGAACTGTAAGTTTACAGTTAAATCAAAATCGTCATTGATTGTTTTATCTCCTAAGTTGTCAAAGAAACTACCTGAACCATATTTAATACCATATTTAGTTCTGTTAACTTTGAAAGAAGTTGTAGCAGTATTTCCTTTTACAGTTAAATCAAATGATACTTTTTCAGTAACGTCTTTAATTTTTAAATCAGCAGTGATTTTGTATAAACCATTTCCTTTTCCAGAGATAGTTTTGAAAACTAAAGTAGCTGTAGGATATTTTTCAACACCAAAGAAGTCATCAGCTTTTAAGTGTCCATCAAGTTTTTCTTTACCTTTTCCAGCTTCTAAATCAGTTGTATTGATTGAAGTCATATCAACAGTAAAGTTACCACCTTTTAAAGTTTTTCCTTTAAAAACTAAAGTTCCTTCAGAAAAATTGATTGTTCCATTGTGTTGACCTGTTACTTTTTTTCCAACCCATTCGATGTTACTTTTCTTAACATCAATTTTTTTGTTTTGTGCGTTTACAGCTGTTGAAACAACTAATAGTAAAGCGATTGCAATTGTTTTTAAATTCTTCATTGTAATTAAATTTTGAGTTATTGATTATTGTTATTAATTATATAGTTACAAATAATTCTTCATTAGATTTTCGTACTTTTGCGTAGTGTTGTGTTGCATCTTCTTCGTGACGATAACCAATTGTAGCTACAAGCGATGCATTCAAACCTAGTTTGTCTAAGCCTAATATTTCGTTGTATTTCTCTGGCTCGAAACCTTCCATTGGAGTTACGTCAATTTTAAGTTCGGCAGCAGCATTCAATAAATTACCTAGTGCCAAATAAGTTTGCTTTGATGTCCAAGTATTTTTCACATCTTCCGATAATCCAACCAATTTAGATTTCATAAAATCTCCATATCCTTGAAGTGCTTCTGCTGGAATATTTCTTGTTGTTGCCATATTATTTATGGTTGCATCAATTTCTGTCTCTCCAAAGTTGGTAATATTTGCAAATACCAATAAATGTGAAGCATCAACAATTTGTGATTGTCCCCAAGAAGCGGGTTGTAATTGTGCTCTAACTTCTGGATTTTCTACAATTAAAATTTTATAAGGTTGTAAACCATAAGAAGATGCAGATAAGCGAATTGCTTCTTTTAAACTTGCAAAATCTTCAGCAGATATTTTTTTTGTTGCATCGAATTTTTTAGTTGCATAACGCCAATTAGCGTCTTTTATAAACTGTGTCATAGTAATTTTTATTTAAGGTTTCTATATTTTTCTAATAAAGTATTCAATTCAATTAATTCATTTTGGTTTAAATTTGCGGCAAACGATTTTTCGTTTTCTAACACTTTTGGATCTAATTCCTCTAGTAATTGTAATCCTTTTTCTGTAATTAAAACTTCAATTTTTCTTCTGTTTTCAGGACAAACTTCTCTAGTAACTAAATCTTTCAATAATAATTTATCGATCAATCGGGTAGTGTTACTGTTTTTAGCAATCATTCGTTCTTGAATGACGCACATGTTTGCAGGATTACCTTTTTGACCTCTCAAAATGCGTAATACGTTATACTGTTCGCCTGATAAATCATAAGGTTTCAAAACCTCATTAAATTTTTCAGAAAGAACATTTTGAGTCACCATAATGTTTAGAACAATTTTTTTAGCATCGTCCATAGCAACATTCGATTTTATAATTTCTTCAATTCGCATAATTGTAACTACCAAATTTGTAGGTACAAATGTAAATATATTTTTATTTGTATATACAAACGTTATGTTATTTTTTTGTTAATACTTTTTATGTTGATGTAAAATGAAATTTATAAATTTGGAAAAAAATAAACGAAATGAACTTATCTCAACAAGAATGGGCTTCACAATTAGAAGCAGATACGAATGCAGTAATTTTAGATGTTAGAACAGAAGACGAATGGAATGAAGGCATTATTCCAGGAGCAATTTTGAATGACATATATAAAGGTCAAGGTTTCATATACAAATTAGAAGAACTTGACAAATCTAAAAACTATTATGTTTATTGCAAAGCAGGAGGAAGAAGTGCTCAAGCTTGTAGCATTATGAAACAAATGGGATTTGAAAATGCGTTCAATTTAGAAGGCGGTTTTATGAATTGGGAAGGTGAAATAGCATCAGTAGAATAGGAAATTACTTTTTTGGAATTTTTTTGACAATAGCGAAATAAAACTCTTTGATACATTTTCGATTAATTTGTGTTGTTTTCACTTCAATAATCGATTGGTCTTTTTCTTTAATAATCAATCTGTAAGCATAAAATTTATGCACAATAGAATATATTAAAAGTGTTATTCCAATTAAAATTAGACCATAGAAAAGTAATAATCGTTCTGATTTGAATATAAAAAAAGTGTAGATAAAAACGGAAATACTTAATATAAAAGATAAGATGTTTAAATAAAAAACTCTACTTTTTATTAAGTTCACTCTATTTATTGCATCAAAATTTACTTTGTTTTTTTTAGAACCATTCGTTATAATTATCTGATTTTCTGTAATTAAACCAAATTTATCATTGAAATGTATGGTTTCGTTATTTGCTTGAAATGTTGTCATAATAGTCGTTTATACCATATACGAAATTGATAAATATTTTGGATTTATTAGCGTAGAATGTTTTCTACAAAAAAAAGGGATAATTCAAAGTATGAATTATCCCTTTTTAAGTGGAGTCGCCGAGAATCGAACTCGGGTCCAAACAAGCAATCAAAAAGCTTTCTACACGTTTAGTTCTTAATTGGATTTTCGTCAAAAAGCAAGGCCAAGAACAGCCACTTTTTGCTTAGTTTTATCAGTGTCAGAAAGGATTTAAAACATTACCTTTCCTAGGTTTACTTTTACGGTTCACCTAAACCAACCGCCATAAACCAAGGCTTTTGAGGTGAATCCAGCTTTCCTACCTTGTAGGAACGTGGCAAAATCGTACTAAAATTCGGATTATGCAGCTAAAGCGTAATTATTTTCGCCGTTTATAAGTTCGCACCTTTGGATTTACGAGCTAAAAGTACAACGCTCGACGTGCTTACTGATCAATTCCACTCGCTGTCAAAACCAGTCGACCCCATTTTTTATAATGTTCAGTGTTCAGTGTTCAGTGTTCAGTGTTCAGTGTTCAGTGTTCAGTGTTCAGTGCTCAAAAATCAGACCACAAATATACTTCTGAATTATCGTTTAAACAATTATAAATAATAAAAGATTATGCAGAAAGTAAAAAACTGCTAGCTGAAAACTGTGACTGCTTACTTATTCTTCCTCTTCGCAGCTCTTTTCTTTTCTACACCACGATTGGTAGGTTTTGTTTTTCTTGGTTTTGTTTTGGCTGGTCCACCAAGATTGACTTTCTGATTTTTTTTAGACTTTTCATGAAAAGCATCACCACCTTCAATTTTCGGTTTTTTTAATAAAAACTTGATTTTCTTTTTGTCTTTTTCAAATTCCAAAAGTCGTGTTGCAATTTCTATATTCGATGGTAAATCAAGAATTTTGATTTCTTTTTCCATCAAAATCTCCGCTTGAATAAAAATTTCCTCTTCATGCGGAGCAACAAAACTTATCGCAATTCCCGATTTGTCCGCTCTTCCTGTTCGTCCTATTCTATGAATGTATTGTTCTTCAACTTCAGAAAATTCAATATTGATAACATGTGTTACGTCCGAAATATCTAAACCTCTTGCCATTACATCAGTTGTAATAATTCCGCGAAGTTCACCAGCTTGGAACGATGCCATCGTATTCAAACGATAATTTTGTGATTTATTGGAATGAATTAATCCAAATTGTTCTGGAAATTCTTCCTCAATACTATTAGCAACCATGTCGGCAATTTTCTTGTTGTTCACAAACATCAAAATGCGACTCATGCTTTCATCTTCTCGAAGTAAACCTTTTAATAAGTTTAATTTGGTTAGAAAATTGGGAGTTTTATATGCTAATTGTTCAATTTTTTCTAATGGTGTTCCTGATGCTGCCAAAGTAACTTCTTCTGGCAAGTCAAAATATTCGTCTAACATGGCATCAACTTCATCTGTCATTGTTGCAGAAAACAGGATGTTTTGACGTTTGTTTTTTAACATCGTCAGTACTGAAGTAACTTGAGCTCTAAAACCTAAATTTAGGATTTCATCAAATTCATCGATAACCAATTTTTGAACTGAATCAAATCGGATAACATTATCTAAAGCCAAATCCATGGTTCTTCCTGGTGTTCCTACCAAAATATCAATTCCTTGATAAACGGCTTTTTTCTGTGTATTTATATTAACGCCACCATAAATTCCGAGTGTTCTTACGGACATGTATTTGGTCAAACTTTCAATTACATCTACAATTTGAACAACCAATTCACGTGTTGGAACCAAAACCACAATTCTAGGAGAATCAGTAGCTATAAATTTCCATTGTTTTAAAAGTGGTAATAAATAGGCAAGCGTTTTTCCTGTTCCGGTTTGTGCAATTCCCATCACATCTCTTCCAGACATAATTACGGAAAAAGATTTTTCTTGAATTGGTGTTGGTGTGGTCAATCCTAATTCATCAATTGCTTTTTGTAATGATTTAGGAAGATTAAATTGCTCGAAAGTGTTCATTTTACTTATAATTTGGCGCAAAGGTAAGCATTTCTTTTTTGTGGTTTAATTTCATAAAAAAACCTTCTCGTTTTAGAAGAAGGTTTGATACTATTATTTTGTTTAAGATTATAACTTATGCATATTTTCAGCCAAAGTTTCAATGAATTTTGAAATCGGACCTTTGATCATCATTGCCATCATTGGATTGAAATCGCCTTCAAAATCTAATTTTACTTCACTAGAATTTTCAGAAATAGCATCAATACTCGCTACTAATGTAAATGGAAGTTTGTCACTTGCGGCTGCAAGATTCACTTTAGAAAAAGGAACGCCTTCTTTTAATCGTAATTTGATTTCTGGCATACCTTTTAAACCAAAGTTGAAAATGTCATCACCAAGAACTTCAAATTTAGCAATATTCTCAGGCATTAATTTCTCAAAATTTTTCACATCTGACAATTGAGTATACAAATACTCAGCCGATTTTTCTACAGTAACCTTTGGACTTTCTAAGTTCATATTTTTTTCTTTACCACAAAGGCACAAAGGCACAAAGTGAATTTTAAATTATTTTTCTTTCGGTTTCAACTCGCAACTTTCAACTCGCAACTCGAAAACTGTTTACACACTCCAAGTCGATGGACTTTTACGCCATTCTTGTAATGTTTTTTGTTCTTCTTCTGTAATGTATTGTTTTTCTACAGCAAGTTCTAAAAGATGTTCGTAATTGCTTAATGTATTCAAAGTTACATTCGCATTTTTGAAATTTTCTTCAGCAACATCAAATCCGTAAGAAAAAATAGCTAACATTCCTTTTACATTGGCACCAGCTTCTTTCAAAGCTTCAACGGCAAGCAAACTACTATTTCCTGTCGAAATCAAATCTTCAACGACAACAACATTCTGACCTTTTTGTAAAAAACCTTCCACTTGATTTTGTCTTCCATGCTTTTTTGGCTCTGGTCTAACGTACACAAATGGCAGTCCTAACTCTTCTGCAACAAGTATGCCAATGCCAATTGCGCCAGTTGCAACACCTGCAATGACATCTGGTTTGCCATAAATATCTTCAATTTGTTTAGAAAATTCATCGCGAATGTAATTTCTAATCGCTGGAAATGAAAGCGTTAGACGATTATCGCAATAAATAGGTGAGTTCCAACCCGAAGCCCACTTAAAAGGATTTGACGGATTCAATTTAATTGCATTTATTTGTAAAAGCAATTCGGCTGTTTTTTCGGCTGTTTCTTTATTAAAAATCATACTGCAAATGTATAAAGTTTTTGTGAACGATAAACCACTTTTTTTGACAAATGAAGTCGCAAAGGAAACCGACTTTCAATTGTTTTTGCTTGAAAGTGTTGACATTGAACAGCTTATTGTAAAGATGTTCAACAATAAGATTAATAAAGCTTATTTGTATTATCCTGACGAAAAGGAAATTCTGAAAAAAGTAAAGGAAAAAATCCCTGTAAAAAAAGCTGGTGGCGGTTTGGTTTACAACAAAAATGGAGAAGTTTTATTCATTTTTAGAGGCGGAAAATGGGATTTGCCAAAAGGCGGTTGCGATAAAGGTGAAGAAATTGAAGCTTGCTCTGTAAGAGAAGTGGAAGAAGAAACAGGTGTAAAAGGTTTGAAAATCACTAAAAAACTCCAAAAAACATATCATGTTTTTAAACGTAATGGTGTTTACCGATTAAAAATTACGCATTGGTTTGAAATGAAAACTGACTTTGAAGAAAAATTAACGCCTCAAAAAGAAGAAGGAATTAAAAAAGCGGTTTGGTTAAAACCTGAAGAAGTTCAAGATGCTTTGAAAAACTCGTATGAAAATATAAAATTGTTGTTTGAAGAAGAAAATAGTTATTCTTAATTTGAACTTCGATGAAATTTACAGCTGAATGTCAAAATTTTGAGGAAAAATTGAAAAATCTCGTTGGAGTGGAACCAAGTTTTTGGTTTTTCACACCAAAAGTTTTCGATGGAAAACCCTTTAACGGAAAATTTGGCAAAGCAAAATTTGATTTAAGTAGCAATACACATAGTGCTTCGCAAAAGTTGATTAGAATTAATGGAACATTTATTAAAAAGTCAGAAACTTATTTAATTACTTATGAAGTTGATTTATTGAAAAGAACAAAAATTGTTTCGTTGATAATAATTATTCTTTTTTTTATTGTACTTAATTTTGAATTGTATAAACAAAGTGAAACTTTTGAGATATTTCCAAATTGTTTTTTCTTGATTTTTATTACTGTTTCATATGTGTTAACAGAAATATTTAAAATTTTAATTAAAAAGAGATTTGAAAAAAAATTTGAGCTTAAAATTATTTCAAAATTAATTTAAACCACATAGTTTCATAGTAAATAGTTTTTCATAGCCAATGAATTGGTTTACATAGCTATGAAAACCTTCAAAAAAGTGAAACGTCTAATTAAGTTTTCTAAAACTATGTTTCTATGTGTTTTAAAACCAGAAGAAGTTCAAGATGCTTTGAAAAACTCGTACGAAAATATAAAATTGTTGTTTGAAGAAGAAAATGAGAATAGTATCAAAATCTGATGTATCATTTGAAGAAAAGGAAATCATCTTCCAACTTTGGAATGACGAATATCCTGAGAAAATTTCGTATAATTCTATTGAAGATTTAGAAACTTATTTAAATAATTTAAATCATGTAAATCATTATTTTCTTTATAACGATTCCAATGAAATTATAGGTTGGGCGATAACATTTACAAGAGAAAACGAAAAATGGTTTGCCATAATCATCAATTCTAAAATTAAAAATCAAGGTTTCGGAACACAATTATTAAATCATTTGAAATCTATTGAAAGTAAGCTATCAGGTTGGGTTATTGATCATATTAATGACCTAAAATCGGACGGAACAGCTTATGTTTCTCCGTTGAACTTTTATCTTAAAAATGGTTTTTCACTTTGTGAACGAATTCGAATTGAAACCGATAAAATTTCGGCTGTTAAAATTATTTCAAAATAAATTTTAAACCACATAGATACATAGAAAATAGTTATTCATAGCCAATGAATTGGTTCACATAGCTCTATGAAATCTCTCAAAAGTGAAACGTCTAATTCAGTTTTCTAAAACTATGTTTCTATGTGGTTTAGAAACTCAATTTATTCTATAAACTGGATATTGCAAGTGTGCTTTTTCGTAATAAATAGAATTTTTATGAACCCAATCCAATTGTGCTTCTGGGTTATCTGCAAAGGCTTTGTCTTCCAATTTCTTTTGTTCTAATTTGGCGCGCAATTCTGGATTTTTGTTCAAATACTCATTGGCTAAATCTTCAAAAACATAATCGGAATAGCCTTCTTTTTGTTGCAACAAAGTGTCAAAAAAGTTCCAATTAAAAAAACTGTCCATCGCCTCTGGTTCTAAGGTTTCTACTAGAAATTTCACACCCATTTGGTCGGTTTTGAACAAATAATCACCTTTTCTAAAATTCATTTTTATTTTAGAGCTTACAATTTTTGTACTGTTGTGTGGATAATGTCCTTCGTAAGCATTTTTCGCTGTTTTATAATCAGCAATTCTATAACTTTCTACTTCAATTATTGTATCCGTTTTCAATCTTCTGAATTCTAATTTGTTTTCTTTCAAACGATCAATTACAGGCCAAAATCCTTGCGGAATGACATAAGCATTCGGAATTTTCACCGTTTGAACCGATTTATAATCTGCCAAGAAAGGAATGTATTTTGTAAACGGAAGTTTTCTATCGTAATACAATCGTTTGCCTGTTGTTACATCACTTTTTTTGTATTTTCCTTCGTAACCAAGAAACGGAATTTTAGTAATTTTGGTCGTGTCAATTTCCCATTTGATTGTGTAATCACTTTTCGGTTGAAATTGGTTTCTGTTTTCTAATCGTTTGGATTTTATGATTTTATAATTTTTATCAGCAAAATTTATTGTGGAAACCATAAACTCATAAGTAGCTTTCACACGACTGGCGTAATTTTTCAACATGTGCGTTTCAACAACAAAACCAATCGTATTGAACAACGAAGTGTAACCTGTGGCATACCTCGGACTTTCAAAAAACTGCTGAAAACCTTCGTCTGGTGTGCCGTGCCAAACATTTACATAAGGCGTGGTTTCTATCTTTTTTTGTTGTAAATCTTTTAAAATCGAAGGCGTCAATTCGTTTTTCATATAATCGCCTAAAGCAGTTCCTAATTTCTTAGGTTCGGTCATGATGTACGTCAACGTATATTGATAATCTGCGCCATTACTCACGTGATTGTCTATGAAAATATCGGGATTGAATTCTTGAAATATTTTATAAAAACTATGTGTGTTTTTAGTGTCTGATTTTATGAAATCTCTGTTCAAATCAAAGTTTCTGGCATTTCCACGAAAACCATATTCCTCTGGACCATCTTGATTGACGCGCGTCGTCGAATTTCTATTCAAACAACCACCAATATTATACACCGGAATAGCAACCACAATCACATTTTTTGGAACTTTGATTTTTCCTAAAGCGAAATCGCGGTACAATTGCATGGTCGCATCAATTCCGTCAGGTTCGCCGGCGTGAATTCCGTTATTGATTAGTAAGATGCTTTTTTCGGAAGACGCAAAATTCAAATCAAATACTTTTTCAGGATTGAAAATCACAACTTGCAAGTCTTCGCCACTATCAGTTTCACCCATATTTAAAACTTGAATGCTTTCAAAATCCAAATCCAATTGCTCATAATAACGAAGGATTTCTTGATAATCAGCACTTTGATTTCCGTTTCCTTTTTCAAAATAAGTAGTGTATTTCGAATCATTTTGAGCCAAAATAATTGTTGTAAATAGGAGGAAAGCAACTTTTATAAAACGCATCGTAATTTTTTTTAGGAGTTCAAATGTAATTAAAAAATCAATTTCAATGTCAATTTCAATTTCAATATCAATAGCAACTTCAATATCAAATATCAATTTCAAAACTCGAAACCTTCAACACGCAACTCGAAACTCGTAACCCGAAACTCGCAACTTTTTTAGTTACCTTTGCCAAATGAATAAAAATCCACATTCCAACAATGTTCTTCTTAATTTAGGTATTGAGGAACTCAACGAAATGCAAGTTGCAGCGCAAGAAACTATCTTGAACGATGCCAATGTTTTACTACTTTCACCAACAGGTTCTGGAAAAACGCTAGCTTTTTTATTGCCAATTTTTCAAATGGTGGACGATACTTGTAAAGACGTTCAATGTTTAATTTTAGTTCCATCGCGTGAATTGGGTTTGCAAATCGAACAAGTTTGGAAGAAAATGGGCACCGATTACAAAGTAAATGTTTGTTATGGTGGACATTCTATTGAAACGGAAATTAAGAATTTGTCAAATCCGCCGGCGATTTTAATTGGAACGCCTGGTCGAATTGCTGATCATTTGGACAGAGGAACTTTTAATGTGGATGCCATTCAGACGTTGGTTTTGGATGAATTTGATAAGTCGTTGCAATTGGGATTTCACGAGCAAATGAGTTTTATCATTTCGAGATTGAACAAGTTGAACAAACGCGTTTTGGTTTCGGCGACTTCCGATATTGAAATTCCGAAATATACACGCGTTTTGAATCCGACGGTTTTGGATTTTATTCCAGCGGAAGATTCGAGTAGCAATTTGAGTTTGAAAATGGTCGTTTCTAAGGAAAAAGACAAAATCAATTCGCTTTTCAATTTGATTTGTTCTTTAAAATCGGAAGCGGCGATTATTTTTTGCAACCATCGTGATGCTGCCGAACGCATTAGCGACACTTTGAACGAAAAAGGAATTTATTCGACGTATTATCACGGTGGAATGAATCAAGACGAACGCGAACGCGCTTTGATTCAGTTTAGAAACGGAAGTGTGAGTTATTTAATCACGACCGATTTAGCAGCACGTGGATTGGACATTCCCGAAATGAAACATGTTATTCATTATCATTTGCCGTTAAAAGAAGACGAATTTACCCACAGAAATGGTCGTACGGCTAGAATGTTAGCTTCAGGAACGGCGTACATTATTGCGCACGAAAGTGAGAAAAAAATGGAGTATTTAGATTATAAAATGCCTGTTTTAAATGTAGAAAACGCGACCACTTTACCAAAACCACCCGAATTTCAAACGATTTATGTAAGTGGCGGAAAGAAAAACAAATTGAATAAAATTGACATTGTAGGTTTCTTTTCTCAAAAAGGAAAACTAGAAAAAGGCGATTTAGGTTTGATTGAAGTAAAAGATTTCATTTCGTTTGCAGCCGTAAAATCTAATAAAGTAAAACAATTTCTGGCTAACATTCGTGATGAAAAAATGAAAGGCAAAAAGTTTAAAATTGAGGTTGCTAGGAAGGTTGTTAAGAAAGAGGAGTAGGTATAAAAAAAACGTACCACGGCTTTGCGACTGTTGCGATGCTAGCGAACTGCGTACTTTCTACTAAGATAAAATATTTTAGTAAAGAAAGAAGTACAACTCAAGAAAAACCAGCAATAGCTGATAGCCGCTGTTATAGGTCGTTTCAATTACCTCTGATATTTGTACAAGTATATTAAACTTGTTTTGCGTAACGAAGAGATTATAAAGATTATACCGTTTATAGGAAATACTAGTAGTCCAAACCACTTAATTAGAAATAGCATAAATGACATCTCATTTGCTGAAACTTTTAAAAATATTGTATAGGTAAAATAGGAAAAAGCTACCATCAAAATTCCTAAAATAAATTCAGTCCAATGATATATTGCTAACTTATACTTTTCTCCACCGTAATTATTTTCAATTGTTTGATCAATCTGATTTTTTACTAATTGATAAGATTTATCATTTGGATTCAGCATCTTTAAAATTTCAAGATCAGATTTAAGAATTTTACGAGTGTTAGCTTCACGATTTTTAAATAGAAGAATTACTGGTACAATCGAAGCAATTATTGCAACTATTTGAGCTGACAAGTTTAAATATGAATCAATCATCATTATGCTGTTTTAAGAAATGACCTATAACGTTCCCAGGCTTTACGCCTGTTGCGTATTTTAAAGACTGGTGATAACAAATATACCGAAAGTTAGAAAGAAAAAACGTGAATAAAAGAAAAAAATAATCACTATTGCTTCCAAATAAATTCCAAGCCTAGCAATAGCGTAAAACCTGTGTTAGCAACAGTGATTATTTATTAAAATTTAAAATACCCAATATCTTCTCCTAATTTTTGATATAATTTATTTTGTAATCCTAAACTTCCAGCTCCAGAAAAGTTTGAAGTTTTTGAAAAATAATGAATTCCTTTATCAGAAATTGGACTCAATATTTTATCAAATTCTTTCTTTAATTCAGTTTCTTCGATAGTATTAAAATCTATTTTCTTTCTAATTAAATCTCTGTATATTGGACTCATTAATTTTATTAAAGCACCCATTCCAGTCGTTTTTACTAAAATGCTATCATACTTTTGTCCTTTTTCATATGTCTCTTTTGGCCAAAAATCTTTAAAATTTTCTTTAATTGATTTCAAGTATGATTTCAAAAATTTAGGTAGAATCTCAAATTTTTTCCCTTCATTTAAATAGTCCATAGGAATATCTGCCCATATACCTTTTGGTTTTAAATGTTCTAATATTGCCTCAACAAAAAATGCTTGCGAAAAATATCCGCTACCAGTACCAAGTAATTTAATATAACCTTTAATTACGGAATCTTTATTATTATTTAAATGAAGAACAAGCATATGGGCTAAAAAAATATCGTTTTTATCTGGATCAGGAAATGATCCAAAAATGTCATAATAAAGGGATTTATTAACTGGTTTTTGATTAAAGTTTACATCAGCAAAAACCTTTCCTTGTTCCCAAATGTCAAAGCCAAGTAAAAGCGTACAATTTAATTCAAATCCATTCAAATACTCTAAAATTGTATCATAATTCAAATTTGGATACTTTTCAATTAATGATTTTCTACCAAATTTTATGTTTTTTTCTTTGGCATCATTAAATAACTTTAACATAGCTGCTAATCTATGTTGACCATCAACTATTAATGTGTTATTTCTATTTAGAATGCTTATCGTTATTATTCTATCATTAATTTCAAAATGTGCGCCAATAAGATCATTTTTATCTAAACTAATAACATTTTTTATGTAATCATCTTTAGATTCAAATTGATCATTTAAATCTATCGCTAATATTATTGAAGTAGGGAATGAACCTAGTGCATTTTTTTTTCTCTCAAATTTGTTATTTATTTCATCAATTAAATATAAATAAATTCCTTTTACTCTGTCATCATTTGTCAATCGTTGAAAGTATTGATCATTAGCTTTGTTAGCCAAATGTTCAATATTTTGCATAGGTTTAAAGGGATCGAAATCACTCGATTCTCTTGCTGTAAATTTTACAATTTTTATTAAGTCTTCAAATTTAATTGAAGTTGTAGCTATTGGTTTGTGGGTCAATTGATTAACTGTAAACCCTTTTATTTCAATTATCTTATTCATTTCCAAATGGGTTTAATGGTTCATTAGTATCAGCATCATTATCAGGTAAATTTTCGTCATCGTTTGGCAAATCATTTTCATTGTCTAAATTTGGGTCGATAGGAGGTTCAAGAGCTTGAATTCTTCTATCCAATTCAATGTATAGAGAATGAATCCTCGCATATTCTGTTTCAAAAGTTTCTGAAAAAGCCTGTGTTGCTTGAGCCATAACTTCTGCTCTATATTGTTGAGTGAAAATTAAATTAAATTCTCTTTCGGACACTTCAATAGCTTTTGTTTCTGCTACGGCACTAGCTTTAATTTCTGCTGCTTCTTTCGCATCTTCAATAGCTTTTTGTTTAATTTCTGATATGTTTTTATATCCAAAAAAACCTGCAATTACTAAAATTACGGCAACTACAATTGAATAGAACTTATTAAAAAAATCTTTTTCTTCATCTTCTTTTATTTCTTTTATCTGTCTCTCGTGAATACTATTGGAAATATTCTTTAACTCTTTGACTAATGAATCGATTTTATTAAATTCCGAATATTTATTTAAAGAATCTTTATTTGTAGAATAAGAAATTATTATTTTTTTTGGTGGATCTTCTTTTTTTAGATGATTGTAACTTAAAAACATAAAACCTAATACAGCCATAAACAAAATTATAGCAGAAAAGTAGTTTAATAGATTATTGAATTGTTTCATATGTTGATGTTTTCGTTTTTAGTCATCATTGTTGCTAACTTGTATGTAGTCGCCACAAACAAACATTTACAATTATTTGTAAGCGTTTGTTATTAATCGTAAATATATAAAATTTGTTTCTACAAAAATTACGGTTTTCCTCATTCCATAAAAAAAAAGCTAAAAATTAGTTTTAATTTTTAGCTTTTTAAATATTTTTTTGCAATTGAAAACTTTAAATTAAATCATGGAAACACCAATTTTTTGAAACCGGTCTTTAAAGAAGTTTTTTAATAATATTCATAAAAAGCTGTTGCCGTAGTTTGTTGAGATGAGCCATTTTGAATTGTAGAATTGATTATTTTAGTTGGTAAATTGTCAACATTGTATGTAATATTTCTTGTTGAAGTGGATGAAGTTGTCCCATGGCTAATAATATTATTTGGATTTATTGAATCAGAGAAAAAACTATTTCTAAATTCAAGATAATAAATGCTATTGTATAATTTTTTATATGAAATATAAATAGGATTTATTTTGTTGTCAAACTGAAAATTTATAGATAAATCTGGCTCATTGTTAACATTACCTGAAAACAAGCAGTTTATCATATTTCCATTAATATCATATGTTAACTCTTCTATTAGATATTGAGATGTGTAAGTAGGAGTCATTTGAACAGTTTTAATTACTCTACCCAAATTATCGATAAAAATTTCAGAGACTAAATTTGTGCTATTATTAGATGAATGTTCAGTAACAATAACTTTACCTGTTGAATAGCTTAAAGTTATATAATCGCTTGTACCATTTTTAATTTCTTTAATCAATCTGTTTTGATTGTCATATTCATAAGAGTATGTTTGGCTTCCATAAGTCTTTAGATGCAATCTTCCTCTATTATCATATTTGAAAGTGGTTGTTCCATAATTAGAATAAGATACTTTGGTTAAGAAATCGTTGTCATATTCATATAATATTTCAGTATCTATAGCATCATTATAATACGATTTAAGATAATTCTTATTTGAATTTGAATCATCAGATTTACAACTAAATATAGTTAATCCTACAATTAAATAAAATATTATTTTTTTCATTTTCCTTAAAATTTCTACTAACTTGTTTATATTTTCAAAAAAAAATTGACAATTGGCAAACATTTATTATCAATCGTAAATGTATAAAATAAGTTTCAACAACAATTACGGTTTTCCTCATTCCATAAAAAAAAAAGCCAAAAATTAGTTTTAGCTTTTAGTGGCTTTGAGATGGTGGAGGTTTAAGTCTGAAACTTTCGATTAAGTTATAAAAACTTATTTTTTTTCAATTTTTACAATTCCTTGTCTTGTTGCTAAAAATAAATTTCCATCTTTATCAAATGCCATAGTAGATATGTAAGATGTTGGAATTTTTGAATTTTCATTATGATAGTTTTCCCAACTATCTTTTAAATCATATCTAACTAAACCTGCTCTGTCTGTTGAAATCCATAATACTTTTTCTTTCTTGTCATAAAGAACGCAGTTTGTATGATTATAAGGTAATCCTGAGTTTGATGTTGTAAGTTGTTGCCATTTACCATCTGAGTTCAAAATTCCGATACCTTCATTTTTGTTAATTTTACCAGGATTTTTCTTTAAATCAAATTCAAATAAACTAAAATATAAATTGCCTTTTTCATCTTCATCCATAGAAGTAATACATTGACCTTTTAATATAGTTTCAGTGTTTTCAAAATTTGTAGCTTTTCCGTTTTCATCAATCATTAATGTTCCACTAAAAGTTCCAATCCAAATTCTGTTTTTTGAATCTCTTTTAGCAAAATAAACCCTATTAGAAGGCAATTCAGGTAATTTTTCTTTATTTAATGTATTCCATTCTCCATTTTTATATATAGTTAATCCTTTGTCGGAACAAAAGAATAGTTCATTATTTTTTTTGTTATTAATTATATCATATGCTCCATCAATTCCAATTTCACTTTGGTCAAGTTTCGACCATTTATCACTGTAATTATAAATACTTTTTAGTCCATCAAACCATTTTACATTATTGTTATCGGTACAAATAGCAAAATAGGAAGAAAAGTTTTTATCGTCAGTTTCATTCTTCTCAATTTTTTCGAAATTTTGACCATTAAATTTTTGAACATCTTTGTTAGCGATTATCCAAAGATTATTGTCATTATCAAAACTAAAATTATCTATTGAATTATCTGATAAACTTGAATTTTCAGAATTCCATATTGAAAATTTATACTTTTTTAAGTTTTTGTTTTTATATGTGTAGTCTTTATTATAAACTTCAGGTTTTGTTGGTTTATCGAATGATTTTTCAAAACTTTCTATGTCAACTCTTTCAACTTTTCCATTCATTTTACCATTATCAATTTCAAATGATAGATTGAATGAAGTTTTTTGTTCATTTTTATCTTTTGTTTTTGCTACTATATAACCATCGAAGTTATTTAATGCTACTACAATATTTTTGGTGATAATATTTTCTGAAACATCAGTATGGCTAAGAACACATGCTTGACCTAAAGAATCAACTAAAACTTGAAATTTTACTTTTCCTTTAATACCATATAAATTATTACTGGAATTAAGTTTTTCAATTAAGATATTGAATTTTGTTTGGTCAACATTGGTTTTTACATCTCCACAATCCAAACAGAATCTATCTGTTTTACAATTCTCTAATTTTTTTGGAAAAATGTTTTGAGCATTAATTGAAACTGAGATTAATAAAGTAATTAATAAGATTAATTTTTTTGTCATTTTTAGTGTTTTATTTCTGTTTGGTATTAATGTTTTAAAAGATTTCTACTTATACATTATGGATGTTTAATTCACAAAAACTCATAAGCATTTCTTATCAATCGTAAATATATAAAAATCCCAACAACAACAATTACGGTTTTCCTCATTCAATAAAAAAAGCTAAAAATTAGTTATAACTTTTAGCTTTTATAGTATATGAAAATGTATTTCTAACTATTTAAAAAAGTAACCAATAGAAATTTTGGCAACGCAGATTGATTTAGAATTAATTTTTTATTAAATAATTTGATTTATTAATAATGCCTTCTCTAACTATAAATAATTTTTTTCCAACAATTTTAAATATTAAAGTATCAGCAGGAAAACCTTGTTCATTTTGGTGTTCATAACAAATTATTTCATTATTTATTTTAACCCAACTTCCTTTAGAATTTATTGTAATTGTGTGAATTTCTTTTCTTTCAAAAGAATTATCGGAATTTAATTTTATTTCAAAAAACGAACTTTTATCAGTTGAATGTTTTGTGTTGTATACTCCATAGATTTTTTTATTACAAGAAATTAAAAAAACAACTAAAAATATTAATAAAAGTTTCTTTTTCATAAGCTAAGTTCTCTAAATCCTCACAGAATCTGGCACCAAAACCGTATAATCGCCACCATTTCGTAATACATCGCGCACAATACTTGAGGAAATGTAAGAGGTTTTGGATGCGGTTAATAGGAACACGGTTTCAATTTTAGATAATTTTCTGTTGGTGTGGGCAATGGCTTTTTCAAATTCAAAATCGGCAGGATTTCGCAAGCCACGTAAGATGAATTCGGCTTTTTCTTTTCGGCATAAATCAATCGTCAAACCTTCGTAAGTGATTACTTTTACTTTAGGTTCGTCTTTAAAAGCTTCCTCGATAAAGCGTTTTCGGTCTTCAAGTGAAAACATGTATTTTTTTTCGGCATTGATTCCAATGGCTACAATGACTTCATCAAACAGCGAAATGCCTCTTTTAATAATGTCGTAATGACCATTTGTAATAGGATCAAAAGAACCTGGAAATATAGCTTTTTTCATTAGTTTCTTTCAATTTCGTAAATCTCATTGTCTTTATACATTTTTCTAATTTGTTCTTTAGAAAAACCATAAAGTTCTTTGTAATTTTCAGGTTTGTCAATGTCACTGATTCCTGATTTTTTGTTAGTTTCCATATCATTTACAAAAACATGAACGCTATCTTTTAGAACGCTTTCTACTTTCATTGTAGAATAAAATCCCGGATTTGATTCAAGTTTATAAACGTCGCCCTTTTTTGGAGCTTTTAAATATTCGGCTTCTTTTTTTCTGTTTCACCAGAACTGTAAATTCCAATAGCAACTAAAACCGCAATAATTCCTAATCCCGAAAACATCCAAATGGGAGTTTTTGCACCACCTTTTTCTTTTTCTCTAAGTAATTTTTCTTGAATAGGTTGTGGTAATTCACTGAATTCAAAAGTTTTTTTACAACTATTACATTCGGTAACAGTAACTCTTCCAATTGGGAAAAACGGAATCCAATAAACATGTGCATATCTACCAAAAACGCTATAAATCATTGAGGTATTGGTTTGACAATGTGGACAATCTACATTGATTATTTGTCCGTTTTTGATGTTGCTTGCTTTTGTTCCGTAAAAAATCATAGTTTTGGTTTTGGTTAGTTTTTATTGGTTTAATTCTGTATTTGTATGAATATAAAAAGATTTCGCAAGATTATAATTAATCTCTATTAATTGCAAAAATAGAATCTTGAGCAAATAAACTTTCTAGTTTTTTCTTAGAATAGGCATCTTTTAAAATACCATAATTTCGGTCAATGTCAATTTCGCTTATTCCTTTCGCTTGGTCGGTTTTCATATTGTTAACCGTAACAAAAACGCTATCATTTCTCACATAAAGCACTTTGGCTGTACTGTAATAACCATCAGCATCAATCATTTCATAAACATCACCAGCTTTAGGATCGTCAACGTATGTTTTTTCTTTGCCTTTTCTGTAGTTGAAATACAATGCTCCAAACGCCATTAAAAGAGCGATTGATACTATTGTAATGGTAACAATCCAAATGGGTTTTAATTTTTTACTTTTGGTTTCCATAGTTTTTTAGTTTTTTAGTTTTCGGTTGTCGGTTGTCTGTTGTCGGTTAACTGAAAACTGACAACTGTTCTACTTTTTCCAAATCAGTTTTCTTTGTAAAGCTAAACTAATTTCGTTATCTAGCAAATCACTCATAGGCATATTTGAGTAGGCAGCTTGTTGCGGAAAAATACTTTGTGGCGATAAACCCGGATTGGTATTGATTTCGATAAAATGAGGAATATCATTCATGATGATAAAATCGGTTCTTGAAAAACCCGACATTCCAAGTGCTTCATAGACTTTTTTAGCTGTTTCTTCGACACGATTTTTAATTTCGTCTGATAAATTAGCAGGAGTAACTTCTTCTGATTTTCCTAAATATTTGGCTTCATAATCGAAGAAATCATTTTCAGATAAAATTTCGGTGATTCCCATCACTTTGGTTTCACCTTTATATTTAATAACACCAACAGAAACTTCACGTCCTTTTAGATACGATTCAATTAAAATGTCATTGTCTTCTGCAAAAGCAAAGGCTAACGCTTTATCAAAATCTTCTAGCGAATTTACTTTAGAAACGCCTAATGAACTTCCGGATTGATTTGGTTTCACAAAAAACGGTAAACCTAATTCTTGCACAACGTCTTTACCATCAATTGCATCACCTTTTGACAGATAAATAGAATTGGCTTTTGGGATATTAAATTTTGATAAAACTGAAAGTGTATCACGTTTGTTAAAAGTCAAACTCGATTGATAAAATCCGCAACCTGTGTATGGAATTTCTAGTAATTCCCAGTAGGCTTGCATGTGTCCATCTTCGCCTGGAGTTCCGTGAATGGTATTGGAAATGACATCAAATTTGATGGTTTGGTTGTCTTTTGTGAATGAAAAATCTGCTTTGTTTATGGGGTATTTTGTACCGTCAATTAGGCAATACCAATCGTTCAAAAGGATGTGAACTTCAAATACTTGGTATTTTGATTTATCTAAATTGTTTAAGATTAATTGACCACTTCTTAAAGATATTACAGATTCATCAGAATATCCACCCATAACAACGGCTACGTTCATTTGATTTTATTTTTAATACAATACAAATTTAGCACAATTGTTGAAACTAAAAATTATATCTTTGCGTTAAATACTAATTTTATGAGTTTCGGAAAATATTTAACAAGTCGTGTCTTTTTTGCGCAAATATTGGCAGCTATTGCTATAGTTGCATTGATTACCTTTTTGTTTTTCTATTGGATTACGTTTATAACGAATCATGGTGATGAGATTGTAGTTCCTAATCTGATAAAATTAAATGAAGAACAAGCCGAAGAAAAACTTGATGATTTAGGTTTAGATTATCAAGTAATTGATACACTTGATTATAACCCAAGTTTTCCTAAATTAGGAATTGTTCAACAAGAACCTATTGCTAATTCAAGAGTTAAAAGTGGAAGAGTGGTTTATGTCAAAATCAATGCAGAAACTTATAAAAAAGTTGCTATTCCAGATTTAATTGAGAAAACGTATCGTCAAGCAGTTCCAACATTGAAAGCTATAGGTTTAGCAGAAGGATCAATTACTTATGTTCCTTATTTAGGTAAAGATATGGTATTGAAAATGATGATTAATGGCAAGGAAGTAAAACCTGGAACTAAAGTATTGAAAGCGACTAAAATTGATTTAGTTCTTGGTGATGGTGAAGTAGTTTTTGATGATACTGAAGTTGATAGTATTGTAAATGAAGCTAAAAAAATTGAAAGTAAATTAGAACGCGATTCCATTCTTAATAATGAGCAATAATATTGATTTTCAAGAGCCAGAAGAAGAACTTTTTGAACATTACAGATTTGATGTACCAAAAGGTCAAGCACTTTTAAGAATAGACAAGTATTTGATGTTGATGGTTCCGAATGCGACTAGAAACAAAATTCAAAATGCAGCTTCTAATGGTGACATTTATGTAAATGATGTCACAGTTAAATCGAATTATAAAGTAAAACCTGGCGATGTTATTCGTATTATGTTATCGCATCCGCCGTTTGAAAATCGAGTTGATCCAGAAGATATTCCGTTAGATATTGTTTATGAAGATGATGCTTTGTTATTGATTAACAAACCGCCAAATTTTGTTGTTCATCCAGGTCATGGTAATTATACCGGAACTTTAGTGAATGCTTTGGCGTTTCATTTTCAAAATTTACCCATGAATAGTTCGGAACGTCCAGGATTGGTTCACCGAATTGATAAAGATACTTCTGGACTTTTGGTTATTGCAAAAACAGAAGCGGCAATGACGCATTTAGCAAAGCAATTTGAAGATAAAACATCAGAAAGAGAATATATTGCGCTTGTTTGGGGAAATGTAAAAGAAGATGAAGGAACGATTGAAGGAAACATTGCCCGACACGTAAAAGATAGAATGCAAATGGCTGTTTTTGCCGATCCTGAAATTGGAAAACCAGCCATAACTCATTATAAGGTTATAGAACGCTTAGGTTATGTAACTTTGATTTCTTGTAAATTAGAAACTGGCAGAACACACCAAATTCGTGTTCACATGAAACATATTGGTCATACGTTGTTTAATGATGAACGTTATGGTGGGAATTTAATTTTGAAAGGAACAACATTTACAAAGTACAAACAGTTTGTAGATAATTGTTTTAAAGTATTACCACGTCAAGCGTTACATGCAAAAACACTTGGATTTACACATCCAACGACTAAAGAATTCATGCGATTTGACACTGAATTGCCTCAAGACATGAAAGATGTCATTGAAAAATGGAGAAATTATTCTAAAAATGTAGCTTCGGAAGAAGAGGAAAATTAGTATTCGGAAAAGTATTATTTTTTGATGGCTGCGTCAAATTTTTCGCTTACTTTTTTCCAATCAATAATTTTATAGAAGTTATCGATGTAATTTTTTCTTTTGTTTTGATAACTTAGGTAATAGGCATGTTCCCAAACATCAATTGCTAAAATTGGAGTTCCAGAAATTACTTGTTTTGGCATCAATGGGTTGTCTTGGTTTGGCGTACTTGTTACTTGTAATTTTCCTGTTTTGTCCACAACTAACCAAGCCCAACCTGAACCAAATTGTTTGTTAGCAGCATCTGAAAATTGCGTTTTAAAATTTTCAAACGAACCAAAGTCTCTGTCAATTGCGCTTGCTAAACTGTCTTTTGGTTTGCCTTGACCTTTTGGAGTAATAATTTCAAAATATAAGGAATGATTGTAATAACCACCAAGATTGTTTCTTAAGTCGGCATTACTCATGTCTAATTTTTTATGTAATTCTTCTATTGGTAAGCTTTCTAAATCTGTTCCTGCTAGAGCTTTATTCAAATTGTTGGTGTAGGTAAGATAATGTCTTGAATAATGTACTTGCATTGTCATTGCATCAATATTAGGACTTAAAGCATCATATTTATAAGGAATTTTAACTAATGAAAATGCACCTTCATTTGCAATTACATCTTCGGGTGAGCCTAAAGTCATTTTTTCCTCTTTTGTAGGAAGTGGCACTTCAACAACTTCTGTTAGTTTCTTTTTTTTACAAGATGTTGTAGTAATTGCAAAAGAAATACTAAGTAGTACTAAAAAAGCTTTTTTCACTGAAATTGTCATGATTGTAAAATTTTTATAAAATGAAAAACTACTTCTTATTTATTAATGCGTTGATGTTTAAAATATATTCTTCTTTAGCTTCTTCAACAGATAAGTGACTGATTTGTAACCAAGCATTCATTTTAAATGCATTTCTCAAATCATAAACCGGAGAAACTCTAACGTCAATAGTTCCCATTGTAGATTGTTTATACAAAGCATAAAGACGCAATTGAACATCTTGTGGCAATGAGGCTTGAGTCATTGTGTTAGCTAGTTCAACAGCTTCTTCAAAACGTGTATCTAAATCTTTTTCTGACATTTATTTTGTTGCAATAATGGTACGATTTCCAACAGCTTTTTCGTTCAATTTAACATTAATATTTGTTCCTAAAGGAAAATAAATATCAACTCTTGAACCAAATTTTATAAAACCTGCATCATCTCCTTGACGAACTTGCATTCCTTCTTCGGCATAATTTACAATTCTTTTTGCTAATGCTCCAGCAATTTGTCTGTAAAGAATTTCACCATAAATTCTATTGTCAATAACGACAGTAGTTCTTTCGTTTTCTGTACTTGCTTTTGGATGCCAAGCAACTAAGTATTTTCCAGGATGATATTTACTATATTTAATTCGTCCGCTACAAGCATATCGTGTAACGTGTACGTTTATTGGCGACATAAAAATAGAAACCTGTAATCTTTTATCTTTGAAATATTCAGGTTCAAAAACTTCTTCAATTACAACAACTTTACCATCAACTGGTGCAACAATATTGTAATCATTAACTTCTAAACGTCTGTCTGGATTTCTAAAAAATTGTAAAACAGTAATTAAAAGTAATAATAAAATTATTTGAACTGTTTTTAAAACCCAAAAATTTGAAATTAATGTTGAGCTCAGCAATAACAAAGCAACAAATAATGTAGTTGAAATTAAGATAATTTTTCCGCCTTCTTTATGAAACATAATATAAAATTTGATAAAACAAAAATACAAAAGGTGCTACAAATATAACACTATCTAATCGATCTAAAATACCACCATGACCAGGCATTATTTTTCCACTGTCTTTTACGCCAGCCATTCTTTTAAATTTAGATTCTATTAAATCACCTAAAGTGCCAAAGATACTGACAATAAGTGCAATTATTATCCAAATAAATGTTGCTGAAGCTCCAATGTAATATTTTGAAATTAAAACACTTGCAATAACACAAAACACTAAACCACCAATAAAGCCTTCAATGGTTTTTTTAGGAGATATTTTTTCTAAAAGTTTGTGTTTTCCAATTGATTTTCCAACAATATAGGCAAACGTATCATTGGTCCAAATTAGAATAAAAATACTAATAATGATTTTAGGATTGAATCCTCTGATTCCAAAAGGAATTTTTGTAATCAAAATAAAAGGAATGATAATGTAACCAACTAGATAAATGTATTTTGATAAAACATCTACTTTTTCCTTCTTAGTATTAAAAAGTAATAAAAGTGCTTTAATACTAACAAAAAGCGAAGCAATCAAAACTAAAATATCATTAGTTTTATTGGTTTTGAATTGTGTACCGAGATAGAAAGCAGTTCCGCCAAGAAGTATTGGAAGGATTTTTTGCAATTGAACCAATTCACAAAATTCATAAATTGCAATCAACAAGAAAACTCCAAATAGTAGAAAAAAACTATTAGTAGAGTAGGATGTAGCTACAATTAACAAAGTTACATAGACTACACCTGAGATTAATCTCGTGAGTGTTTCATTCATTTTATAAATCTTCTAAAAGAAGTAGGTAAAGATTTTTTGCACAACTTCCATAAGTTAAGAAATCTTCTTCTTGAACTTTTTCAAAATATTTTATAGTTGTAATATTTGTAGGATAATCTCTATCGTATTTTTTCTTAATAACTCTCAATCCGTCACTTTTATTTTCTAAAATTTGACTTGTTGTTGCAAGAAGTACAATATTATCTGGAAGTTCGTTAGGTTTTTTTTGTTTAATTTGATTGGATGAAAATAAAATTGAACCTTCATCAGCGATAAGATTTTCACAACTTGCAAGAAAGAATTTAGGTTCAGATGGATTAGTATAATTTAACTTATTTTCATCAAGTAAACTGAAAAGTTTTTCGTCATAGCATAAAACATCATTTTCAAACCAATCGTTTTCTTCTAAAATATTCTCAAATTGCTCTCTTACCTCATTGAGATTTTCGCAATAAATAAATTTACCTCCATTTTTTTTAAAATTGGACATAAATAATTCATCAACAGGAAGTTGTGTAGTTTTTGGAGTGTAATATTCGCTTTGTTTTTCTTCGTCAGAAGCGTCATTACTTGAACCAAATATTTTTCTAAAAAGACTCATATATATAATAGAATTCTTAATTATTATCTTGAAAACCCTCAAAGATAAAAAAATCTTAATTCAAAAGCATTTTTTGAATTAAGATTTTTATTTTTTTTAAAAAAAGGATTCTTTTTTACAAGATTTCTTTTTGTTCTTCTATGGTTTCTCCAAAAGGTCTTTTTCCAAAAATTGTTTCTAGGTCATCTTTGAATATTACCTCTTTTTCAATTAAAATATCTGCAAGTTGCATCAATTTGTCTTGATTATCCTTTAAAATCTGAATAGCCCTTTGATATTGACCTTCTATTAATATTGAAATTTCTTTATCAATTGTAATAGCTGTATCTTCAGAATAAGGTTTACTAAAATTGTATTCACTTTGACCTGATGAATCATAGTAGGTTATATTTCCAAGTTTTTCGTTTAAACCATAGATTGTAACCATGGCACGAGCTTGTTTTGTAACTTTTTCTAAATCTGATAAAGCACCTGTTGATATAGTATCAAAAACTACTTTCTCGGCAGCACGTCCACCCATTGTAGCACACATTTCGTCTAGCATTTGGTCTGGACGAACTATAAGTCTTTCTTCGGGTAAATACCAAGCCGCACCAAGACTTTGACCTCTAGGAACAATGGTTACTTTTATTAGTGGAGCAGCATGTTCTAACATCCAACTTACTGTTGCGTGTCCTGCTTCGTGAACTGCAATTGCTCTTTTTTCTGCAGGAGTAACAATTTTATTTTTCTTTTCTAAACCTCCAACAATTCTATCAACTGCATCAAGGAAATCTTGTTTGTCAACGGCAGATTTATTATTACGAGCTGCAATTAAAGCGGCTTCATTACAAACATTAGCAATATCAGCACCTGAAAATCCTGGAGTTTGTTTTGCAAGAAAATCAGTATCTAAACCTTCTACTTTTTTAAGTGGAGCTAAGTGTACTTCAAAAATTTCTTTTCTCTCACGAATGTCTGGTAAATCAACATAAATTTGTCTATCAAAACGTCCTGCACGCATTAAGGCTTTATCTAAAACATCAGCTCTATTTGTTGCAGCAAGAACAATTACGTGCGTATTTGTTCCAAAACCATCCATCTCAGTAAGTAACTGATTTAATGTGTTTTCTCTTTCATCATTTCCGCCTGACATATTATTTTTTCCACGTGCTCTACCAACGGCATCAATTTCATCGATAAAAATAATAGCAGGTGATTTTTCTTTAGCTTGCTTGAATAAATCTCTAACTCTAGAAGCTCCAACACCAACAAACATTTCAACAAAATCTGAACCAGAAAGAGAAAAGAAAGGAACTTTAGCTTCACCAGCAACGGCTTTTGCTAATAAAGTTTTTCCTGTTCCTGGAGGACCAACTAATAATGCTCCTTTTGGAATTTTTCCTCCAAGAACGGTATATTTTTCTGGGTTTTTCAAGAATTCTACAATTTCTTGTACTTCTTCTTTTGCGCCTTCTAAACCAGCGACATCTTTAAAAGTTGTTTTTACTTGAGAATTTTCGTCAAAAAGTTTAGCTCTTGATTTTCCAATATTGAATATTTGTCCTCCAGCTCCGCCACCAGAACCACCAGACATTCTTCTCATAATGAAAATCCAAACACCTATGATTAATATAAAAGGAAGGAAGTTCATTAAAATACTAGTCCATTCTCCTTCTATTTTAAAATCGTAGCTTTTTAATTTCCCTTGTTTTTTGTATTGTACTACACTTTTTTCAAAATTTTGTGCATCTAATAAATCAAAAACAAAATGTGGACCTTTATTTGGATTTCCAAAAACGTCTTTTGCTATTTTTTTATTTTCTTTTTCTTTTAATGCGGCTTCTGTTAAGTATGCTTCAACAGTTTGTTTGTTGTAAACAATTACTTTTTCAATTTTTCCACTGTTAATTAATTCATCAAATTTTGAAGAAGTTATTTTAGTTGGATTTTCAATACTAGAATTATTAAACATGTTTAAAACGATAAACATTAGAATAATTCCTCCTGTAATCCACCATGGACTAAATTTTAATCCGCTTGGTTTTTTGTTTTCTGACATTATTTTTTAGTGCTTTTAGTTTTTATTTTCTAATGAGGTAATTTTTGCATCACCCCAAAGTCCTTCGATGTTATAGTAATCACGGATTTCTTTTTGAAATACATGAACAACAATACTCACATAATCCATTAAAACCCATTCTGCATTGTCAGTTCCTTCAACATGCCATGGTTTATCTTTTAACTCTTTTGAAACTATTTTTTGAACAGAGTTTACAATTGCGTTAACTTGTGTATTTGATGATCCATTACAAATTACAAAATAATCACAAACAGCTGTGTCAATTGCTCTTAAATCCAAGATATCAATATCATTTCCTTTTACTTCTTCTATTCCTTTAATGATGTTTGTCAATAAAACATCTGTACTTACGGTATTTTTTGCCATTTAATTTTTTATATAATTTGCAAAGGTATCAAAATTTGTCATTATTTTTGATGCTTAACATAAGTTTAAATTATGTTTTATCAAAAATAAATTCAATGAAGATAATCAAACTCAATGCCATAGATTCTACTAATGATTTTTTAAAGAATATGACGAGAAATGAAGTTGTAGAAAATTTTACAGTTGTTGTTACTCAAAATCAAACAAAAGGTAAAGGGCAAATGGGTTCAACTTGGAATTCAGAGATTGGTAAGAATTTAATAATGAGTATTTTAGTTAAAGAAATATTAAATGAGATAGATAAAATTTTCCATTTGAATATAGCCGTTTCTTTAGCTGTTATTCAGGTTTTAGAGGAGTTGAAAATACCTAAAGTTAGTATAAAATGGCCTAACGACATAATGTCAGACAATAAAAAAATTGCAGGAATTTTAATTGAAAACAGCTTTAAATCTGACAACACTATTGATTCTATTGTTGGAATTGGATTAAATGTAAATCAAAAAGAGTTTTCAAGTTTACCTAAGGCTTCTTCACTTTCGGTTATTACCGATTCTGAATTCGATTTAGACATTATTTTAGATAAGATTCTATTTCAAATTAAAAGAAATTGCGCTTTAATTTCTTCAAATCAAAATGCTCATTTATGGAAAAATTATCATGATAATTTGTTTAAAAAAGGTTTGCCAATGGCATTTGAAGATGTGAATAAAAATCAATTTATGGGAATTATTCAAGAAGTATCTGTCGATGGAAAACTAAAGCTTCTTCTTGAAGACGATAGTTTTAAGTTTTATGAGTTAAAACAAATACAAATGTTATATTAAACAAAAAGCTTCTCATTGAGAAGCTTTTTGTTTTTTAAATTGTAATATTTTAGTTAACTATAATTTTTTTAATAGTTGACTGATTTTCAGAAGATAATTTCATGAAATAAAATCCTTTAGGTAAGTTATCTAAGGTGTAAGAATTATTGTTAATTGTAGGTTTATTCATTTCCATAATCAATTGCCCATTGATAGAGAATAACTGAATGTCATTTATTTCAATAGTACTTTCAATAGTTACTTTGTTATCATTTGAAGGATTTGGATAAATTGTGATAGCATTATCAATACTTTCAAAAGTGTCATTTTGCAATAAACTTCCCCATATTGACATGGCATATTCAGGATGGTCAATAAATGGATTTCTATTATTTTGTCTGTTGTAAATAGCATTGTTTCTAGATACTTCTCTAACACTCACAGGATCATTATTGTGCCATGTTAACAACACATTAATTGCGTTTGAGGTAAAAACTTGATTTGAAGTTCCATTAAACATTGGATATGACCATGACGCTACTTGATTTTCATAACGAACAGCAAAATATAATAACATTCTTGCAATGTCACCTTTAAATTCGTCGATTGGTTCAAAAACAGTTCCTGAATATCCAGCTGAATAACCTGAATTTAAGTTTGAACCTCTTTTAGATCCGTTTGTATAAGTGTTATTGGCAACATTAACTCTTCCAAAAGGAAAATCGCCACGTTGAGCGTTTACATATTTATCTGAAGGAACAACAAAATGTGCATCAGAATACATTGGAGTTGCTGAACCAAAAACAGATTGTGGTACAAGATGCTCTCTGTTATATCGTTGACATTCAGCAGTACCAAGAGTTCCATCATCTTGGTTTACACCATAGGTGAATTCACATTCTGAACCTGTAGGATTTTCGGTATACATATCTAACAACGATCCATTGTTTTCATAGAAAAAATCTTTGTCAGAAGTTTGATATGTTGTATATAAACCACCATAACCTTGATCTGTATGACCATTTATAATGTTATATAATTGTGTTTTTAATGTGTAACCTGTTCCTGTTGCAGTATTGTAATATCCAGCAGGAATTTGTCCAAAGGAAATGGTTACAATTAAAAGCGATATTATTTGAATATATTTTTTCATAAATTTATTGTTTTCGTTCTAAAAGCGCCATATAGAATCCGTCAAAACCTGATTGTGAGGCAAGTATTTTAGAATCTTTTACAAAGGTAAAACTTTTACCAATATCTGTAGTTAAGAAACGCTTAATTTGATCCTGATTTTCAGAAGGCAAAACTGAGCAAGTTGCATAAACTAATTTTCCGCCAGGTTTTACAATTTTAGAGTAATTTTCTAAAACCTCAGATTGTACTTTTCTAATATTATCGATGAACTCTGGTTGTAATTTCCACTTTGCATCTGGGTTTCTTTTTAATACACCCAATCCACTACAAGGTGCATCAATTAGAACTCTATCGGCTTTTTCGTGAAGTTTTTTAATCACTTTAGTAGTGTCAATTATTCTGTATTCTATATTGAAAGCTCCGTTTCTTTTAGCTCTCAATTTTAATTGCTTTAGTTTACTTTCATACAAATCCATTGCAATTAATTGACCTTTATTTTCCATCAAAGATGCCATGTGAAGTGTTTTTCCACCTGCGCCAGCACAAGTATCTACAACTCTCATTCCTGGTTTTACATCTAGAAAATGGGCTACAAGTTGTGATGAGGCGTCTTGAACTTCAAACATTCCTTCTTTAAAAGCGTCAGTAAGAAATACATTAGCTCTTTCTGTTAAAACTAAAGCATCAGGTTGTTCTTTTAAGAATTCGGTTTCGATATTCAAATCCATTAAAATAGCACGAAGTTTTTCTTTAGTAGTTTTAAGTGTATTTACTCTTAGTATAACTTTTGCTTGTTGATTTTGCGCTGCGATTTCTTTAGTCCAAAGTTCTTCACCAAGTTCTTTAACGCCAAGTTCATCCATCCAATCTGGAATGGATTCTCTCATTTTTCGGATTTTTGATAATTCGTCAAATTTCCCTTTTATTTTTCTTTCCGGAGTTCCTTCTAATTGTCTCCAATCTGGAATTGGGTAACCTCTTAAAACGGCCCAAACGGCAAACATTCTCCATAAATCATCACGATTGTATGGTTCTTTAACGTCAGCAATTTCAGAATATAATCTTTTCCAACGAACAACTTCGTATATGGTTTCAGCAACAAACTTTCTGTCGGAACTTCCCCAACGTTTGTCTTTTTTTAAAGAGCGAGCGACAACTTTATCAGCATATTCTCCTTCATTGAAAATAGCATTCAATGCGTCAATTGTTGTGTAAACTAAGTTTCTATGTAATCTCATTATTTTTTAATCAGTCTGCAAAGGTATTGCTTTTTAATAGAAAGAAAAAAGTATTCTTTAAAACGTTGTGTGTTAAAGAATACTTCCTTTATTTATTTTATTACTATTTAATTTTCTCTACATTCAATTCTTTTCATTTCAATTTTTTCTGGAGCATGAAGAACTAACGGGAATTGTTCAACTTTTACAGAGCTACTGTCTAATCCAAATCCTTTTTCTTCTGATAAACTGAATTTTTTTAAGAAGAAATAAGCACTCATAACGGTATTCTCGAAGAAAGTTAAATCACTATCGTTTGATAAGAATTTTTCTGAAAGTACAAATTTAAAATCTCCAATAATATTATTTTTATTCAAAGATTCATAACGGCTTGTGATGTCAACTTCGCCACGTTGAACCATATCTTTAAGTACTTGTTTGAACATTAGATTGATTTTTGTAGCTTCTCTAAAACCTAAATAAAAATCAATTCTATAGATATCATCTTTTACGAGTTCAATTACTTTGTATTCTTTTTTGTATGGTTCACTTAAAATATTGACGTGTACAAACCAATATATATCAGCTCTTTTTGGTCTTTTTTGTAAAATAGAGTACATTACTTTTTCTTCAATTTCATCACTTCTCATAGAGTTCGTCATGTAAACTAAGTGAGTTGCGTATTTTGGTATTGATAAATCAACACTTAATTCTGCTAATACTTTTTTGTAAGTGTCAATTTTTACAATTTTAGTGTAAGTTTTACTAATTTGTTTTGCTAAATACCAAGTTGTCATTATTGAAATTAAGACAATTGCAATAATTAATGTTACAAAACCTCCATGTAAAAATTTAGTAACATTAGCATACAAGAAACTGAATTCAATTACTAGATAAAGTGCTATTAGTGGAACTATGTAATACATTTTTACTCTTTTCATTATCAAATAAAAATTAAGTAAAATTGTAGTCATAATCATTGTTAGAACAATTGCTAAACCATAAGCATGTTCCATATTACTTGATTCTTTGAAATACAAAACAATTCCAATGCAACCGATTAATAATAACCAATTTATGGATGGAATATATAATTGACCTTTTTCTTCTGTTGGATACTTAATTTTAGCTTTTGGCCAAAAATTCAATCGCATTGCTTCATTAATCAATGTAAACGATCCACTAATTAATGCTTGAGATGCAATTACAGCTGCTAATGTTGCAATTACAACTCCAATAGGTTGAAACCAAGTTTCCATTATTAAATAAAATGGATTTCCGTTTTTTCCACCAAGTTCGGCTAGTGTTTTTCCTTCATGAGAGATTAAATAAGCACCTTGACCAAAGTAGTTTAAAAGCAGCATTATTTTTACAAAAATCCAACTCACTCTGATGTTTTTTCGACCACAATGTCCCATGTCAGAATATAATGCTTCAGCTCCTGTTGTACACAAGAAAACAGCTCCAAGAACGAAGAAACCTTCTGGATGTGCTGATAACAAATGATATGCGTAGTAAGGATTTAAAGCTTTGAAAACTGCAAAATTTTGAACTACTTGAAGACTTCCTAAAATTCCTAACATGGCAAACCAAACTAGCATCATTGGGGCAAAAAACTTCCCAACTAATTTAGTTCCATATTGTTGGATTATAAATAATATTATTAAAATTACTATTACAATTGGAATGGTATTCAATTCTGGTTTGAATATTTTTAAACCTTCAACTGCTGAAGAAACAGAAATTGGTGGTGTAATAATTCCATCGGCTAAAAGTGTACTTCCTCCAATAATTGCAGGAACAATAAGCCATTTTATTTTGGTTTTTTTTACTAAGGCAAAAAGCGCAAAAATTCCTCCTTCACCATGATTGTCTGCACTTAAAGTAATAATTACATATTTAAGTGTTGTTTGTAGAGTTAACGTCCAAAAAATACATGAAATTCCTCCTAAAACAATATCAGATGTGATGGTATAATCTCCAAGTATGGCTTTCATTACATACAATGGTGATGTACCGATATCTCCAAAAATAATTCCTAAAGTAACTAATAATCCAGCAGTAGATAATTTGCTATGAATGTTTTGATGGCTGTGTGAGCTCATAATTTGTTATTAAAAAAGAATGCAAAGTTATTCATTTTACTAATTTGAAATAAAAAAAGCACCGAATATTTTCGATGCTTCTTAATTTGTACTGATTAAATTTTATCTTCTTCCTGAATTTCCTCCTCTGTTGCTTGATTCTGTGCTTCTTGAAGATGAATTACCTCTTGAAGAAGAACTTCTTTGAGAAGTGCTTTCTGTTCTTCTTGGTGAAGAATTTACATTGCTGTTTTCACTTCTTTGAGATGAATTTCTTGTTGGACGAACGTCATTATTTCTAGTTGGAGAATTAACTTTAATTTCATCATTTCCTCTTGAAGGTCTAACGTCGTTATTTCTAGTTGGAGAATTAACTTTAATTTCGTCATTTCCTCTTGAAGGTCTAACGTCATTATTTCTAGTAGTGTTTACTTTGATTTCATCATTTCCTCTAGTAGGTCTAACGTCGTTATTTCTAATAGTATTCTCTCTGATTTCGTCATTTCCTCTTGTAGGTCTAACGTCGTTATTTCTTATTGATGTATTTCTAATACCATTATTTGATGCATCATTTCTAGTACTTCCAACAGTTCTAACATCTCTTGTTCTATCTAATTCATATCTATTAGTAAAACCTGAATTTCTTCTTTCAAAAGAACGATTTGGATATTGTCTTTCATAATAGTTTCCTCTTCTGTTGTAATAGTTATTGTAAGCAACTTGACATCTTCTAGTATTTACATAATTATAGTGATGATTGAAGTTGATAAACAAACCTATGTTACTTCTATATCTGAAAACTGGAAATGGTGACCAATATGTGTAATAACTTGGATAATAACCCCAATACCAAGAAGAACAATATGGTCTGTAATAAGGAGTCCAAAAGTAATCATAGATTATTGGTGTTGAAACATATATTGGTTCATAGATGTAATTATTTCCATACATATAAACATCACCTACAACTTGAACTTGAATTCTATTGTTTGAATCTTTTTCAACTTCAACAGTAGCAACATCTTGATAATTGTCTTTTCCTAAAACAGATTGTAAAACAATTAAATGTGTTCTACCTTCAACAGATTCGATTACTCTTAAATAATCAACTTGATTGTCATAGTTTAAATCAAGGTTAGATATTTGATTTTTAGGATCATTTAAACGTCTTTCAAAATCTTCTAAATCTCTTGAATCACCAAAAATGGAAGCAACTGCTCTTAAATCGAGGTTGTCACTAATTTCTGAACTTGTAGCATTAACCGTAGTTCTGTCTTGTGCAAATGAGTTTGAAATGAATAAACTCAGTAAGGTCGAAAGTATAATTTTAGTTCTCATAATAATATATTTTAATAGTTTATAATAGCATTTGATTCTGATAATCCAATTTTTGTGCCAAGAATGTTGCATTTGCAAATCATTAACAAATACAATTTGTACTTTAGCAAAGAATTTAAAATAATTTTATGAAATCGCCACTAAAAACCCGTTTGTGCAAACAAACATCTATGAATAAAAGGCGATAACATATATGACCAAATAAAAATTAACTTTTACATATATGAGAAGAATAGGAATAGTAGTTATTGTTTGCATTTTATTGATTTCTTGTAAATCGACACAAGTTTCAAATGAAAAAATATTTACGAGTGTTAAAATTGATACTATTTTAAAAGATAAAATTAGCATCAGACCAATAACGGTCTCTAATGATAAAGTTTGGTATGCTGCCGATAAAAACAGGGTAGGTTATAAAAGTATAAATGATGGAAATAAAATGGAACGTGCTTTAAAAAAGGATTCTATAAAAATGGAATTCAGAAGTATTGCTCAAACATCGAACTCCATTTTTGTTTTGAATGTTGGAAATCCGGCATTGTTGTATAAATTTTCTAAAGATTTGACTCAGAAAAAGTTAGTTTATGAGGAAAAACATGAAAAAGTGTTTTATGATTGTATGCAATTTTGGAATGACCAAGAAGGAATTGCCATTGGTGATCCAATAGAAAATTGTTTTTGTATTATTATTACTCGTGATGGTGGCGAAACATGGACTAAAATTCCATGTGAAAAATTACCAAAAATGGAAGATGGAGAAGCTGCTTTTGCGGCAAGTAATTCAAATATTGTTATCAAAGGAAATGATACTTGGATAGTTTCAGGAGGAAAAAAATCAAGAGTTTTTTATTCGTCAGATAAAGGAAATTCTTGGAAAGTTTATGAAACACCAATAGTTCAAGGAGAAGCCATGACTGGGATTTTCACATCTGATTTTTACAACAATAAAATAGGTTTTATTGCTGGAGGAAATTATGAAAAACCAAATCAGAATTTTCAGAATAAAGCATTGACTATTGATGGCGGAAAAACTTGGAAACTAGTAGGAGAGAACACAGGTTTTGGATATGCTTCATGTGTACAATTTGTACCAAATAGTAATGGAAATCAACTGGTTTCTGTTGGCGCAAGTGGTTTATTTTATTCCTATGATAGAGGAAATTCATGGAAACAATTCAGTACAGATGCATCACTTTATACTATTAGATTTGTTAACAATACTACTGCAATCGCTGCTGGAAAAGATAAGATCGTGAAAATAGTTTTCAGATAGCAGATTTCAGTTTGCATAAAAAAAGCGATTTTCATTTGAAAATCGCTTTTTTTATAGTAGATATTTTAATTTTGAACACTGAACACTGAACACTGAACACTGAACACTGAACACTGAACACTGAACACTGAACACTGAACACTGAACACTGAACACTGAACACTGAACACTAATTATCTTCCTACTTTTTTATCTCTATATTGTTGTAACAGTTTTCTATTAAATTCGTCTTCTGCTTTTTTGAGTTTTAAAATTTTTACAGAAGGTAAAACTCCTTTTAAACTTGCAACAAATTTTTTTCTCAATTGGTGCAATTCTTCTTCAGCACTTTCCATTTGACTAATTAAAGTTGTTGCTTCTTTTTCGCTCAAATCATCAGCATTTTCGGCTCTATCAAGATAATTTTTTAATTTATCTTTTCGTAGTGTCATTTGCTTTTCTTCAAAAGCATTGTATAATGGCCAAAATTTTTCTGCTTCACTTGAAGTTAATTTTAGTTCTTCAGTAATATAAGCAACTTTAAGCGATTTAACTTGCTCTTTCTTTTGTTGAAATCGTTCTCTTAACTTTCCGCCTTGTGCAAATGTTGTAGTGGAAATCAAGAAAATAAGTAGCGTAATAATTTTATATTTTTTCATGATTTTATGTTTAGTTTGTTATGTAGTTTTCAATATCAATGTTTTCTGTAAGTTCGTCTTCCATCGTTTGATTATCGATTGAATTATTTACTTCAATTTTTGCAATATCTTCTTCATCTAATAATTCAATAATGTCATCACTAGTCAACGAAGAATGATAAGCCAAGTAGTTTTCAATTTCAGAAGTTTCTTCTTGAGTAGTATTTTGAAGCTGATTTGCTAATGGAATTGCTAATGAAAGTACAATAACAGCTGCAGCACCATAAATCCATTTTTTGTTTCTATTCCAAAGGGAAATAACTTTTGGCTCCTGATTTGGTAATTTAGTCATTACTTTTTCAGAAAATTGCTCAAAATAATTCTCAGGAATTTGAAATCCTGTTTTTATTTTGGGTTCGTTATCTAGTTTAAAATCTTTCATATAGTTAAGACAATAATAGTTTTAAAAGGTTTAATTTCTATTCATGTATTCTTCAATTTTTTTCACAGCATGATGATAGGATGCTTTTAATCCACCAACACTTGTGCCAAGAATTTCAGATATTTCTTCATATTTTAATTCTTCAAAATATTTCATTTTAAAGATTAATTGTTGTTTTTCGGGTAATAAATGTATGGCTTTTTGAAGTTTTATTTGAATTTCATTTCCGTCAAAATAGTCATCGGCTTTCAAATTTTCTACAATTTTACTTTGCATTGCTTCGCTTGTAGTTCCATTTCTTTTGGCTTTAGCATTAATAAAAGTGATGGCTTCATTTGTGGCAATGCGATACATCCATGAGAATAATTTACTATCACCTTTAAAACCATTCAAATATTGAAAAACTTTGATAAATGTGTTTTGTAAGACATCGTCAGCATCATCATGATTGAGAACGATATTTCTTATGTGACTGTATAATGGTCGTTGATATTCACGCATAAGTTTTTGAAACGCTGTGTTTTGCGTTTTTGGGTTCAATAACTCTTGAATGAAATCCTTTTCTTCTAGCAAAGTGAAAATTTATCTGTTAGAATAAAGATAATTGAAAAGGTTTAATCTGAACTTTTTCAAATTATTTTTTTTCTACATTCTGATTAAAATAAATATTTGACATAATGTAATTATGATGAAATAAAGAAATGGCAATATTCCCGAAAAAGATTGACTAATTTTATTGGTATTGTATGGTTCAAATATATTTTTTTCTATAATTAAGAGAAAAGGAAGTAATAAACTCAACCCAAGAATATTTATTATATCATTTTTTTTGATTTCTAGTTTTTCTAAGTCAATATATTTTTGGAGCATTAATAATGACAAGCAATATAAAATAACTAGGGCAAGTCTAAGTAATCTGTTTTCATTTTTTATAATCTGCTTTAAGACTATCAAATTTGGAATCAAGAATATTAATAGAATTGTTATTTTTATGATCATATTTGACTTTTAATAGGCGTCAAATCTAAGGAGTTTGAACTTCCGTTGGAGTAGGAGTTACACTAACCGAAGTTGAATCACTTCTTTTTCTGTAAACTGGTTTTTTTGGAACTACTTTTGGATAAACAGGAATATAAATTTCTGTAATCCATTTTGATGGTTGTTTAACATCTTCCATTCCTTTTACATAAACCTCAATAATTTGTTGCGATGTATTTCTAACCAACTTGTTTTTTGCCATATAATTATAAGTGGCATTCCAAGTTTTTTGAGTGTGACAGTAATCTCCTGTTAAGGTAGATTTTACTGCTGTATAGGGTTTCATGTCAGCCCATTCAATATCACTTCCTGATGAAAAATGCAATGAATCTTTCACCGGAATACATACAGAAAGTCCAATTAAATCATTAGTTCGGTCATATTTATTGTAGATAATAAATGGTTTCCCATTCATAACAATATTATTTTTTTCGAAGAAATTTTTCATTCTTGGAACTAATATTTTTAAATTCTTAGCCACACTTTTTTCTCTACAAACGATGGATTGCTTTAAGTAAAATCCACCAGGACGAGCCACAATTCCGTTAACTTTTATAGTATGTGTATTGATTTCGTAATCTAATGTTTTGTCAAGATTTGCTAAACTTTTTTCGTAAGTATCACCTACAGTTGAATTAATTCCTCCATTAAAAAATGCTAAAATTTTTGATTTAAAATCCAATTTTCCTTTGCTTGTCCAAGTCACTTTTGTACCGCCAATAGTATCTTTAAATTTCCATGAAACAGATGATTCTTCTCCGTTAGAAATCATTTTTTGAGAAATGCTATCGTTTTCTTTTACAAAAAGTGTAGTCAAATTCCCATCACTATTATTTCCTTCCCAAGAACAGTAAGCACCTTTCCCAACTGTTTTTAAAGGATAATAGAATTCAATTCCTTTATCTTCTGAAATCCAAGAACCAAAAGTTTCCCAATTTCTTAAATCATTTACATAATTGTAAAGGGTTGCTTTAGGAGTTTTAATTACTTTACTTCTAACAACATCAAAATTTGCCTTTTGAGTAGATACAAAAACCGAAAGCCCGATAAATAGGAGTAGAATTAAAAGTAGCAGGTATTTGAGAATTCTCATTACAATTTAAGTAGTTTGGTGGCGTAAAAATAATAAAATTATTAATCCGTTGAACAATTCTTAATGTAGAAATTACTTTACAAAAGAAATTAATGCTTAAAGAATATTTTGATTAGAAATAACAACAATATGAAGAGTATAAAACCAATCAAAACCCAATAACTTCCTTTGTAAAACTTTTTATGCAAATCTTTATCACCTTTATAGGCATAAACCATTGCTATTACAAAAGCTACAACAAAAAAAGCTGCAAAAATCCATTGTCCTTTAGAAAACATAATTCAATTTATTTTTCAACAAAAATAGTTAATTGTTTTTGATTTGTTGTTGTCAAAGTTGTTAGGATTCTTTCTATTTTTAAAAATTAAAATTATTAATCGTATGCAAAATAAACTAAACGCTGTTAAAGAATTCCATACCGCATTTGGACTTGGTTATAGTGAAACAATGCGCGCCGATTTAGGTGAACAAAAAAACCTTCTTCGTTATAATTTAATGAAAGAAGAAAACGAAGAATATCTTGAAGCCGTTCAAAATAAAGATATTGTTGAAATTGCTGATGCTCTTGGTGATATGCTTTATATTTTGTGTGGAACCATTATTGAACACGGATTACAAGATAAGATTGAAGCGGTGTTTAACGAAATTCAAAGAAGTAATATGAGTAAATTAGGTGAAGATGGAAAACCAATTTACAGAGAAGACGGAAAAGTTATGAAAGGACCAAATTATTTCAAACCTAATTTTGAAGAGATTTTGAAGTAATTTCGGATTTCAAGTTTTATTAAATCAAAAAGCGATTTTCATTTGAAAATCGCTTTTTTTTATAGTAGATATTTTAATTTTGAACACTGAACACTGAACACTGAACACTGAACACTGAACACTGAACACTGAACACTACACTTTAACTGTCCAACCAAAAGTATCTTCAGCTAATTTGTATTGAATTTTAGTTAAATCTTCTTTTAATTTAAGTGCAAATGAATTTTCAATTTTTGGTAATTGATATTCTGTTCCTTGATAAGCAAAAGCTACAATTGGACTAACAACTGCGGCTGTTCCTGCACCAAATATTTCTTTCAAACTTCCATCTTTAGCGGCATTAACTAATTCTTCTACTAAAACAGAACGTACTTCCACACTCAATCCATCGCGTTGCGCTAATTCAATTAAACTTTTTCTTGTAACACCATCTAAAATTCTTTCACTCGTTGGCGCAGTGTATAAGGTATCATTAATTCTAATAAAAACATTCATTGTTCCAGCTTCTTCAAGCTTGGTATGTGTTGCATCATCAGTCCAAATGATTTGTTGGTATCCTTTTTCATTAGCTAATTTCGTTGGGTAGAATTGTGCTGAATAATTTCCAGCCGCTTTTGCAGCTCCAATTCCTCCATTTGCGGCTCTACTGTAATGTTCAGCAATAATTACTTTCACTTCACCAGAGTAATACGATTTTGCTGGCGAAAGAATAATCATAAAACGATATTCATTTGATGGTTGAGCAATAACTCCATGTCCAGTTGCAATCATAAAAGGACGTAAGTATAAGGTATTTCCAAGTCCTTTTTTAACCCATTCTCTATCTAAATCAACAACCATTTTTAAACCTTCCATGAAAACATTTTCAGGAACTTCGGGCATTGCCATTCTTTTTGCTGATTTATTAAATCGCTTAAAATTTTCATCAGGACGAAATAACCAAACGTCCTCATTATCATCTTTATAAGCTTTCATTCCTTCAAATATGGCTTGTCCATAATGAAAAACTTTTGCAGATGGATCAATTAAAAAGGGTTCGTAAGGTTTGATAATTGGCTTTTGCCATGCGTCATCTTTGAAATCACAAATTAACATGTGGTCAGAGAAAATATTTCCAAAGGTTAAGTTTTCAAAATCTACTGAAGCAATTTTTGATGATGAAGCTTTAACTATATCGATTTCGATAGTGTTGTTTAAAGTCATTTAATGTGAGTTTATTTCTTAATTAATTTTATAAACAGCTATTAGTTAAATAGTTATATAAAATAATTAAATATTATTTAGTTTTTGCTAAACTAATAAAAAAATAGTTTCAAATTGTTGCCTTCAAAATTTATTTATTCACTATTTATTGATATTATTAACTAATGAATTTTATCTTAAAAATAGTGTGAAAAATCGTAATAAACTACTTAATTTTGTTCTAATTAAATTTTAAATATTATGAGAAGATTACTTTTATTATTGTTTATCGTTAGTGTAACAAGTTTAAATGCGCAAACAAAATCTGCATTTAACACAAATGATTATGTTTCTTTTGGAGATAAATTTCAACCTAAAAAAGTCTTGACAGAAAAACAAATGCTAAAAAAATACAAATCGCTTAAAAAAGGTGATTCTGTAAAAGTTGTTTTTCAATCGAATATTAAATCGGTTTGCAAGAAAAAAGGATGTTGGATGAATTTAGACTTAACCGATGGAAATAAAGCCTTCGTTAAATTTAAAGATTATGGTTTTTTTGTACCATTAAATGCTGATGGAAGTGATGCAATAGTTAGCGGTTATGCTTTTGTTGATGTTGTTAGTGTTGCTGAGTTAAAGCATTATGCAAAAGACGCTGGAAAATCGCAAGCTGAAATTAATAAAATAAAAAAACCTGAAGTTACTTATTCATTTATGGCTGACGGTGTTTTAATAAAAAAATAATGAAAAAGTTAGTATTGTTACTTCTTTCTGTTGGTATTATTTCTTGCCAAAATAAGGAAGTTAAAAAATCGGAAGATAAAGAAGCTTGTGCCACTGATTCTGTAAAAGAAAAGAAATTTGAGATGTATGAAATGTCTGAAATGGCTTCGCTTATGGAACAAATGTATGCGCATAATCAACAATTGCGATTGCGAATTATAAAAGGTGATACCATTGGGAAATTTCCAGAATTTTTTAATAAAATTTATACAGCAAAATTCACAACTCCAAGTGACAACGATGCTTTTTTTAAAGAAAATGCAGATAAATACATTGCTGCTCAAAAATTGATTTATTCGGATACAGAAAATGTAAAAGATAACTTCAATAAAGGTGTTGATGCTTGTGTAACTTGTCATCAAGGTAAATGTGGTGGACCAATTCCTAGAATTAAGAAATTATACATCAAGTAATCTTGAAAAGAGAAATCCTTACTACAAATGATGGCTCAACAACCATTCATTTAACAGAATGGAATGAAAGTTATCATTCTAAACACGGTGCTATTCAAGAAGCTTATCATGTATTTATAAAAAGTGGATTTTCTTTATTTGATGGAAAGTCGGTTTCAATTTTAGAAATCGGTTTCGGAACTGGATTGAATGCTTTTATAACTTATTTAGAAGCTCAAAAAACAAATCAAATAATTGATTATGTTGGAGTAGAAGCCTATCCTGTTGATATTGTGGAAGCTTTGCAAATGAATTACGTTTCTGAATTGAATGCTTCTAATGAAAAGGATGTTTTTGATAAAATGCATCAAATTTCTTGGGAAGAAAAACAGGCAATTTCCAATAATTTTTCGCTAACAAAAAGGAAGCAATTCTTTCAAGACATATCAGATGTAGATTCTTTTGATTTGATATATTTTGACGCTTTTGGATTTCGAGTTCAGCCCGAATTATGGTCGTTTGATATTTTTAAAAAAATGTATGAAGCGCTTAAAATAAATGGTATTTTGGTTACTTATGCTTGTCGTTCATCCATTAAAAATGCTATGATTGAATGTGGATTTAAAGTTGAAAAATTGCCAGGCGCACCTGGAAAAAGAGAAATGTTACGTGGAACAAAGTAATATTCGAGATTTTTTTCTAAAATGTTACGAGGATCAAAACTTTAACTTTTTATTTCAAAAATCATATTTTAAAAATAGTTAACTTTGGATATAATAAAAACCCAATAGCTACGTTCTTATTAAATCGAAGATTTAAAAGTCTAACCAATTTAACTATTAATTATGTCAAGATTGATTTATGACTACACTAAATCGGTGTTGGAAAGGGTAAGTTTTGATACAAGACTTTTCTGCAAAGAATTAGATAAAGCAGTCAGAGTGCTTTTACCTTATGAAATTGAACAACTAACAGAATGGTTGCTCAATTTCACTAAAGAAAAGCCAGAATTAAGGCAATGTTTACTGATTATCAACAAATAAAACTAAAAGGAACTTAAACGGTTCCTTTTTTTATTTAGTAGCTTTCGGACTTATGATTTCCACATTTTGAAAAGCGATTGCGCCTTTTACAACTCCACTAATTGAAGTTCTTAGAGCATCGATGATGTGAATTTTTAATTCGTTTTTTGGATAAATTAAACTTACTTCACGAGCAGGTTTTGGTTCTTTAAACTGCCTAAGTTTTAACTGATCTTTTTCTTTTAAATCTAAAGTGTGTAAATAAGGAAGTAAGGTTGTTCCTAGTCCTTCATCAGCTAATTTTATTAAGGTTTCAAAACTTCCACTTTCAATTTGAAAATGATTGTTTTCAGAATTGTTATTGTTTTTGCATAAATTTAAAACGCTATCTCTAAAACAGTGTCCGTCTTGAAGAAGTAAAATTTCATCCAAATTTAAATCTGAAATTTCAATCTCTTTTTTAGAAAAACTCTCATGATTTTCTGGTATGTAGGCTACAAAAGGTTCAAAGTAAAGTACGACTTCTTTAATTTTTTCTTCGTTTAATGGTGTTGCTGCAATAGCTGCGTCTAAATGTCCATTGTTTAATTTGAAAATAATATCTTCAGTATTTAATTCTTCAATAATCAATTTAACTTTAGGATGTTTCTTTATAAAATTTTTCAAAAACATTGGTAAAAGTGTTGGCATAATAGTTGGAATTATCCCTAATCTAAATTCACCACCAATAAACCCTTTTTGTTGATGAACAATGTCTTGAATTCTATCGGCTTCATTTACAATGTTTTTAGCTTGATTTACAATTTTTTGGCCAATTTCGGTTAATTGAATTGGTTTCTTACTTCTGTCAAATATTTGGATATCAAGTTCATCTTCTACTTTTTGAATTTGCATACTTAAAGTAGGTTGCGTAACGAAGCATTTTTCGGCTGCAAGGGTAAAATTCTTGTGTTCAGCAACTGCTAAAACATATTGAAGTTGTGTAATTGTCATGATATAATAAAATTTGATGCAAATATAAAAACTATCAATTTAATTTATACTATCGAATTTGATTAAAGCGTAAATTTGTTTAAAATATAGATATCATGAAATTAAATACCTTAGGATTGCCAGTAAAAGAGACAGAAGTTTTAGTAGCAGAATTAAATATTTTGCTTGCTAACTTTCAAGTATATTATCAAAATCTACGAGGATTACATTGGAATATTCGCGGAAAACGTTTTTTTGATCTACATATTAAATTTGAAGAATTGTATAATGATAGTCAGTTAAAAATTGATTTAATTGCTGAACGAGTTCTAACACTTGGAGGAACACCTTTGCATACTTTTGAAGATTATGTTAAGAATAGTAAATTGCCAATAGGTAAAAATATTCATAATGATGAAGAAGCTATTTCTTTAATAGTAAATTCGTTATCTCATCTTTTAAAAATTGAAAGAGTTATTCTTAATCAAGCGAGCGAAATTAATGACGAAGGAACGAATGCTATGATGAGTGATTTTATTTCTGAACAGGAAAAAACCATTTGGATGATGAGTGCTTGGTTAGAACAAGAAATATGATGAATTTATTTGTTAAAAAATATACAATAGCTTTTCATTTATCTAACTGAAAAGCTATTTTTGCAATATGAAGTCGGTAGCAAGAATATTAGTAGTTCTTTTTATAGCTTTTCTTTCAACGCCAACTGTTGTCTCGTTGATTGAAAAGAATACTGATGTATCAATATTTTATAGCTTTTCAGAAGAAGAAATTCACAAAGATTTAAAAGAGATTAAAGCAGAATTAAAGCAACAATTTGATTATCCTTTTATGGATTTAAAAATCAAGTTAAATTCAAAAATCATTTCAGAAAACTTATCTCACCATGATAATGTTACTTCATCAATTTTTTCTCCTCCACCAGAATTAGTTTAATACATTTCGTTTATTCGGACTAAATTGTTTGGTTCGACTTTTATGTATTTAATTAATTTATCGGTATGACAAAAAAAATCAATCTTTTTGCTAATCTAAAATCTGATTTTGCTTCAGGTTTAGTAGTTTTTTTAGTGGCATTGCCATTGTGTCTCGGAATTGCATTAGCAAGTGGAGCACCATTATTTTCAGGAATTATATCAGGTATTATTGGAGGAATTGTTGTTGGTTATTTAAGCCAATCTCATTTAAGTGTTTCTGGTCCAGCAGCAGGATTAACAGCAATAGTTTTAACTGCAATAACCGACTTAGGTTCGTTTACTGCATTTTTATTAGCCGTTTTAATTGCGGGAATTATCCAATTGATATTAGGATTCCTCAAAGCAGGAACGATTTCTAATTATTTTCCAAATAATGTTATTGAAGGTATGCTTGCCGGAATTGGTGTAATCATTATTCTAAAGCAAATTCCACATGCTTTTGGTTATGATCCAGATTTTGAAGGTGATGAATCTTTTTTTCAACCCGATGGAGAAAATACATTTTCTGAAATATTTCATATATTTAATCATGTGCAAATGGGTTCCATTGTAATTGCATTAATTTCATTGGCAATTTTAATATTATGGAATAAAGTAGATTTTTTAAAGAAAATAAAGTTAGTTCCGCCAGCATTAGTAGCTGTGATTGTTAGTATTTTACTCAATGAATTTTTTATTCAATCGGGAAGTAATTTAGCTATCGCAAAAGAGCATTTAGTAAGTTTGCCTGTTCCAACAACCTTTGAAGAATTTAAAAACATCATAGTATATCCAGATTTTGCTTCCATAACAAATTCTAAAGTTTGGATTGTTGCCGTTACTATTGCTGTTGTAGCATCTATTGAAACACTGCTTTGTATCGAAGCTGCTGATAGAATGGATGCTCAAAAAAGATATACTAATACCAATGTTGAACTAAAAGCACAAGGAATTGGAAATATTATTAGTTCGCTTTTAGGTGGTTTGCCGATGACTTCTGTTGTTGTTAGAACTACAGCAAATAATACTGCTGGTGCAAAATCAAAAATGTCGGCGATAATTCATGGAGTACTTTTGTTAGTGAGCGTTTTAGCAATACCATCAATTTTAAATAAAATTCCATTAGCAACTTTAGCAGCGGTTTTATTGTTGGTAGGTTATAAGTTGGCTAACCCAAAAACAATTAAGCATTTCTGGGATAAAGATAAAATTTATCAGTTTATTCCTTTCATATTTACTTTTGGAGCTGTAGTTGCTACAGACCTTTTGAAAGGAGTTGCACTTGGTATGGTTATCAATATTATTTTTATTTTGATAGGTAATTCAAAACGTGCCTATAATTTTAAAATTGAAGATTATCATGAAGGTGATATCATTCATATCGATTTAGCCCAAGAGGTTTCTTTTCTAAATAAATCGGCAATTAAAGATACCTTAAATAAGATTCCCGAAAATTCAAAAGTAGTTATAAATGCCAATGCTACAGTGTATATTGCTCATGATGTTTTAGATTTAATAAGAGAGTTCAAAAAAATAAAAGCCAAAGAGTTGAATATTAACGTTAAATTAGTTGGCTTCAAAGAGGCTTATAATCTTGAAAATAGTGATGGATATCAAAATACTGTAACCATTGAGCACAAGTATAACGTACTTAAAAGAAAATTAGAAACCATTGAAAATAAAAACATAATATTTAAATAGTAAAAAAGATGAGTAACGATTTTTATAAAAAGATTCTAGATAACAACAAAAAATGGGTTGAAAGTCAATTAGCTCTTGATGCAGAATATTTTAAAGATTTAGCAAAAGGACAACAACCACCTTTGTTGTGGATTGGCTGTTCTGATAGTAGAGTTCCTGCAAACGAAATAATTGGTGCAAAACCAGGTGAAGTTTTTGTACATAGAAACATTGCCAATATGGTAATTCATAGTGATATGAACATGTTAAGTGTATTAGATTATGCAGTAAATGTTTTGAAAGTAAAGCATGTCATTGTTTGTGGTCATTACGGTTGTGGTGGAGTTAAAGCAGCAATGGGAAATCAATCTATTGGTTTAATCGATAACTGGATTAGACATATAAAAGATGTTTATAGACTACATGAGCACTATCTAAATACTATCGAAGATGAAGAGGAACGTTTTAATAAATTTGTTGAAGTAAATGCTCAAGAACAAGTATTTGATTTAGCTAAAACTTCAATTGTTCAAAATGCATGGCGAAATGGTCAAGAATTAACCCTTCATGGTTGGACTTATGGTTTAAATTCTGGTTATGTAACAGATTTAGGTGTAAATATGAGTTCTAATGATGAGTTAGATGAAGTTTATCAATTAAAATTTTCAAATTAGTTTTAAATAGAAAGACTACATTACTTTTGAATGTAGTCTTTCAAACCAAAACATGAATGAAACAAAATTTAACTGTTAATTACTTATCTGAATTATTGTTAAATAGATAGGCATTCCTAAAGTTATGTTGAAAGGAAATGTAACAGCTAGTGCCATAGGAAGAAATAGACCAGGATTTGCTTTTGGTACTGCTATTTTCATAGCTGCTGGAACAGCTATATAAGAAGCACTTGCTGCTAAAACAGATAGCATAAATCTATTACCGATATCATTTGTTACTAGATGGCTTAGAACTGCAACCAAGCATCCGTTAATTAATGGTATTGCTATTGCAAAAATTACAGCAAACCATCCACTTTTAAGAAAATCACTTAATTTTTTTCCGCTTACGATTCCCATGTCTAAAAGAAAAATTGCAAGGAAACCTTTGAATAAATCATTTGTAAATGGTTTTATTCCCATTGCCTGTTCGTCACTAGCAAGTAAACCAATAATTAAACTTCCTAATATTAAAAGTACACTACCATTGGTAAACGAATGTCTAACAATTGACAAAATAGAGGTATTTATTTCTTTTTTGGTGTCAAATAATCTAATTAAAATTACTCCAACGACTATAGCTGGTGCTTCCATTAAAGCCATTACTGCTACCATGTGTCCGCTAAAACTCATGTGTTGAATTTCTAGAAAAGATGCTGCTGTTACAAAAGTTACTGCACTCACAGAACCGTATGCAGCTGCAATTGCTCCAGAATCATAAATACTAAATTTTTTTCTTAAAATGAAATAAGAATAAATTGGTATAACTAATGCAATAAATACACCAAATAATACAGACCAAACTATTTCGAGGTTAAAGTGGCTATGCGCTAATTCTTGTCCGCCTTTAAATCCAATTGAAAACAACAAATAGAGTGAAATAAATTTGGAAGAATTTGGTGGTATTTCCAAATCACTTTTTAGTTTTACTGCAATTATTCCAAGTAAAAAAAACAGTAAAGCTGGATTGGTTAAATTATCTAAGAGTAAATTTAAGTTCATTGAATTTATTTTTTTGTTGCACGTTCTAAACGATCGTTTATTGATTTTCCTAAGTCGTTTTCAGGAAATTTCTCGGCTATAATTAAGTCTAAACCTTTTTTATCTAATCGATGCATCGCAGCATATAAGTTAGCAGTAGCTTCTTTTAAAGTACCGTTGCTTGAAAGTATTTCTGTTTCAATATTTACATTATTTAAATTCAATTCTTTAAATGATAAAATACCAACTTTGGATGTTGGATAATTTTTTATTTCATCCTCAATATTTTCTGATAATATCGTTTTAGTCTTTGGTGCGTAATGTCTTGAAAGCATTCCAGGTGCATTTGGAGAATTATCATTTTTATTTATAATTTCAATAGGTCCAATTATAGATTCTATGTCTTCAACAGAAATTGATCCTAAACGATAAAGAATGGCCTTCTCATTTTCAAAACCAACAATCGTTGATTCTATTCCATTTTCACAATTACCACCATCAAGAACCAACTCTAAACTATCTGTAAAATAATCGGCGACGTGTTGAGAAGTGGTTGGACTTATGGAACCAAAAGGATTTGCACTTGGAGCAGCTAATGGAAAATCAAGTTGTTTTAACAATTCTAAAGTTAATGAATGATTGGGAATTCTCACCGCAACAGTTTCTTTTCCTGCTGTAACAGAATAGGGTATACTTTCTTTTTTCTTTAAAACTAAAGTTAGCGAACCTGGCCAAAAAGCATCTGCTAATTTTTTTGCTTTTTCAGGAATTTCTTGTGCTATATTCTCTAATAATTCTTTAGAATGTAGATGAACAATTAATGGATTATTGAAGGGTCTATTTTTTGTTTTAAAAATTTTATTTATTGCTTTTTCACTATAAATATTTCCAGCCAAACCATAAACTGTTTCAGTAGGTATAGCAACTAAATTTTCATTTTCGAGAATTTGTTTGGCTTTAAATATGTCTCTAGATATTTGTATCATAATTATTTTTAAGGATTGCAATTGTCACAATAAGTTGGGTCTTCAAATTTTATTCCTCTCGGATAATGTAATTCTTTTTCATAGCAACATTTTTTACATTTGTATAAATAACTTAATGTAGATCGAGTAGGTAATAAACAATTTTCGCAAAGTAAACCCGGATTTGCATGGATAATGTCAAAACCAGGTAAGGCACATTTCGGACATAAGCTTTTAATTTTTTCAATTAATTTTTGAGTCACTTTTTCAATTACTTGCATTCGAGTTGGATTGAACATAGCTCTCATATCAGTTTCGGCGTAAACACTGTTGAATTCTTGTTTTAATTCGTTATAATTTTCTATTAAAACATCTTTGTCAGTTATTCCTTTAATGATTTTTGAAAAATTTTTTTCTTCTGGTTTCAGAATTATGGCATGACTTGGAAAATTTATTTGTTCTGCAAATGCCAATAAATCGGCTTCATTAGTTATTAGTTTTCCATTGAAATTGGTTTCCATGCTAATTTCTCTTGCAACAATTTCAATATCATTTTTAAAATCTTTAAGCATCATCAACTCTTCATTTGCTTGTGCAAAAAATAGTGTAGGATGTGCTCCAAAAGAACCTTCGCTTGCAACGACTAAATCACAATTTGTAGCTTTGTGTGCTAGAATACATTTTTCTCTTAACGTTGATAGTGCATCTTTTTTTCGATCTATTTCGCCAGAAAAAGTACCAAGAGAATCGGTGTCAAATGCATCAGAAGTGAAACAGTAATTTCTAAATTCTTTCCAGAATAAAGGAGCAATTACTGATTCCTTCTGATGTTTTGTTGCAATAAGAAGCTTTCTTTCTTCAAACATTTTATTTTTCTAACTCAATTGAAATATTACTTTTTATCACAAACTTCATATCTTTTGATTTTGAATTTTGGATAAGATTTTTTATTTGTTCTTTCGTTTCTTTAAGTTCTTGAATACGTTTTTTGGAATGTTCAATGTCTTTATTAAAACGAATATGATTACTAAAATCTTCTCTCTTGTGATAATCAATTTTGTAGTTTAGTAATGTTGTAAGTACACTGTCTGCATCTTCTAAAGAAAATGTTCCATCGATAAGTTTAAATTCTTGATTGTTTTCCATTTTTATTTATTTGATAGTTTCATAAATCCGTATCCGCTTGTTATAATTCCTATTCCAATGATTATATCATTTGTAAAAGTTTCACTAATTGTCGCTTGGTAAAGTCCTGTTAGTATAATAATCATTGAAAATAGCATTAGTAGATTGTGACTTGTTTTTGAATAAATTAAGTTTTTTGTTATTGTTTTATTGTCTTTGTCTAATTTTAGATTGTCTAAGTTTGATTTAATAATTTCATTATTATTTCTATTCATACTTTATTTAGTTAAAATTGATTGTACAAAACTCTTAATTATAAATCATATATTTTTATTTATATTTGTAATGATATATATAAAATATTTTTATGAATTATACCTTGCATCAACTTCAAGTTTTTTTGAAAATAACACAAACTAAAAGTATTACCAAGGCTTCAGAGGAGTTGCATCTAACACAACCCGCAGTTTCAATTCAATTAAGAAATTTTCAAGATCAATTTGAAATTCCTCTTACAGAAGTTATTGGAAGAAAATTGTATATAACTGATTTTGGTAAGGAAATTGCTTTAGCAGCCGAAAATATAATAAATGAAGTTTATGCAATAAATTATAAGACTCAAGCCTTTAAAGGACAATTATCTGGTAGGTTAAAGTTATCTGTTGTTTCAACAGGAAAATATGTTATGCCTTACTATTTATCTGAATTTATGAAAAATAATTCTGAGGTAGAACTTGAAATGGATGTAACTAATAAAAGTAAAGTTATAAAATCACTAAAAAATAATGAAATAGATTTTGCATTAGTGTCAATACTTCCAAATGACATAATTGTTGAATCATTACCACTAATGGATAATAAATTATTTTTGGTAGGGAATAAGTTTTCTGAAATAAATCAAGATTCTAGTTTATCAAACTATGTTTCAAGTCAGCCGCTAATTTATAGAGAACTTGGTTCAGCAACGAGATTTTCAATGGAAAATTTTCTTGATAAAAAAGGAATAGTTCCCAATATGAAAATACAATTAACATCTAACGAAGCTGTTAAACAGTCAGTTATTGCTGGTTTAGGGCTTTCTATCATGCCTCTTATCGGATTAAAAAATGAATTGGAAAAAGGTGATATTAAAATTTTACCTGTTGACAAACTTCCAATAGTTTCAAGTTGGAGATTGATTTGGTTGAAAGGTAAAAAGTTAAGCCCAGTTGCTAAAGCATATCTTGATTTTGTTTCTAAATTTAATGAAGAAATTAAAAACAAACATTTTGAATGGATAAAAAATTATTAATCTTCTAAATTTTCATTAAAAGCAGAAGGCAATAATTGCGGAATAAATTTTATCAAAATTGGTAATAACAATCCGCCACCAGGAAGTAAAAAAATAGTTAAAGACGGAATGCTTTTGCAAATGTCGAGTAATTGTTTTTTTACTTTCTTTTTTTCCTCTGTGCTCAAATCTTTTTGAGTGGATTTGGCTAAAAGTTTCATCAATTCTTTACTTTCAGAAATTTCTTTAGTCAATCGTTTTTGATTTCTTTTAATCAAAACTTGAACGCCTGTGGTAGTTTGATCGTAAAAATGTTTTACCGGATTGGAATAATTAAAATATTGAATATCCTTTTTATGAAGTGTTATGAAATCATTGGTTTTAACCACACTTTCGTTTACAAATTCACTTGAAATTGACATAGCTTCGGCCAATTTATGAAGAAAGTAAACTTCATCATTTTCAACTTTGCCATCATTCCATAGTGTAATTCCAGCTAAATCTAACAAATAATACTTTTCTAAATCATTTGTAAAGTAATCTAATGGTAACTCTTCTAAATTTTGAATACTTACTTTTGAAAATTTGGTATATCGAACTGATGCTTCAAATAATTTAATCAATAAATCATCGTGTTGCGATTTAATAGTCTTTACTTTTAGTGCTAAAGAAACAATACTCATAATCGTTTCTTCCATGCGTTTCAAGTATTTTTCTGGAATTTTTCCTTCTTGTAAATAGTGGTAAAATGCTAAAACATCAACAAATAATAAGGCATTAGTTACAATATGAGAGAAGTTTTTACTGATGATATCTTTATTCGTTTGAACACGTTCATTTATCAAACTCTCTAATTTTGAACTAGGATTAGAAGTTATTAACTTATCAAAAAGTACAAAACCTTTTGGCGTCATTTCTTTATAAAATGCAACTGTTTTTTTGATAAAATCATCCGTGTTTTCTTTTTTATTTGAAAACAGATAAACATCATGAAGTGTTGTCAATAAAGCTACTTTAGAAATTTCATCCGATTTCCATTGAGATATGTCTATAGCAGGATTGGAATTTATTGCAATAATATGTCCATAAATAAAACCTGTCTCACGGATGGTTTTATAAAATGGTAAAGCATCGATACTTGTGTCGAACAATAATTTTTGCTCTACAAAATATTTATCAATCCAACCGTGTGCTGAAGGGTTTATCATAGCTTTATTTTGAGCTACAAAGCTAGGTATTTTTAAGAAAGTTCAGATGTATAAATGTTAAGAATTTATGGTCTTGATTTAATGTTTTCTTCACAAAGGCGAATGATTTCTGCAATTCGAAGGTTACGTGTTTCTTCACGTTTGGCTTGATTCAACCAATACAAATAACTTTTTCTGTAGGAAGGACTAAAGTTTTGGTAATTATCAAAGGCAGTTTTATTTTGCTGAAAAGCAGATTCTAAGTCTTTTGGTAGTTCTAAATTTTCAACTGCATCTAGTGATTCCCATGAACCGTTTTGTTTTGCAATTTCAATTTTTCTCAAACCGCTTTCATGAATCAAATTTTCTGCAAGGAGTTTTTCAATGTAAGTTTTATTGAGTTTACTCCACACACTTTTGTCTTTTCTTGGTGTAAACATCTGCTTGCGTCGTTGGTCATCTATTTTTTTAACTGTAGAATCAATCCAACCATAGCAAATAGCAACTTGAACGGCTTCTTCCCAACGCATACTTTCTTCAGCACTATTTACATTATAAAACAATAAACAAATTCCATCTGACGAATGATGATTTTCGTGCAACCAATCGCGCCATTCTTGAGTGTTTTTAAAATAATGTAAGTCTTTTTTGTCCAAAGTTTATTGAATTTGATGCGTTATGAAGATTTGTTATTTCCAATTTTTATCAATTCTTCTTCAACAAATTTAAAATATTCTTTGAATTCATTACTTACTTTTCCCGTATAAAAATCAAGGATAACAAAATTGGAAATTTCAAATTTCAATTGAAAAAAGTCAAAATACATTTGCATGGTATTTTCAAAATCAATTTCTAACATTATACTCATTTGTACACTAAAATCCTCTTTATAATGAGCCGCAATTTTGTTTCTAATTTTACCAATTTTTTCAATATTGTATTTTCTTCTAAACTGTTTTAATTTTTCTTTAATTTCAATAGTTTTTTCATTTTCTTCTGAAAAAATAAACTTGCCATTATCATCAATAAAATTAAAGGTTTCATACACAATTCTATAAATGGATTTTATATAAAACATTTTATACAAAAAGCTATCAGAATTATTAAACGACATTCCTATTGTTGCTAATTCTGAGGTGATAATTAAAAAGTTAGAATTTATATTTAGTCTTTTTATACTATCTTTTATGTTTTGAGGAGTTTCAATTTTGAACGCTTCATATTCTTTAATCTTTTCGTTCCAATCAATAGTAATATCGATACATTGAGTGTAAATTTCAAAGTGTTTTTCAAAATCTGTGATTGGTTGTTGCATTTGATAAACGGTTATTATATTTTTATTTATTCTAATGCTTTAATAAATTGGTTCATTTCTTTCATTGTGCCAATTGTGATTCTTGACCATTTTCCCTTTTCTTCATAAAGCTTAGTTCCCAGAATATTATTCTTTTTTAACTGCTCAAAAAAGTCTTTGCTATAATTTTCTAATGAAAAATAGACAAAGTTTGTATGCGAAGCAATACATGGTATTTTTAAATTCTCTAATTGTTCAATAGTATATTTTCGGGCTTCTGCATTAAGCAAAATAGTTTCTTTTACAAATTTGTAGTCCTTTAATGATGCTAAAGCTCCAGAAGCAGACACTACACTTACACTAGCATTTGTAGAAAATTGTAATTGACCTATTTCTTGTATGGTTTCGGAATGTGCAATTGCATATCCAACTCGTGAACCTGCTAAACCATATATTTTTGAAAAGGTTTTGGCAATAATTAGGTTTTTATTTTCCGATACTAAATTTGCAAGTGATGGTTGGTCAGTATAATCAAGGTAAGCTTCATCGACTAAAACTTTTGTTTTTTTTGTAGCTTCATTTATGAAATTTATAAGTGCTTCATTCGTACAAATTGTTCCCGTTGGGTTATTAGGATTGCATATATAAACCATTTTTGTGTCAGTGTCAATGGCACTTAACATTGCAGATAAATCATGTTTTTTATCTTTCGTTAATGGAATTGCAATTTTTTTAAGACCTGCATTTTCTGCGGTTACTGTCCAATAATCAAACGTAGTTTCCGCAATAATTAAATTTCCAGATTTTTTTGAACAATATAAAGCAACTGTATTTAAAATTTCAGATGAACCTGCACCCAATAGTATGTTTTGATCCGTGAGATTATGTTTTTGAGCAATTTTCCCAATCAATTCGTCTAACAACTCCCAATCATAGCGATTGCTGGCATTTATACTATTACTCATTGCATTTTTTGCCAATGAAGATGGTCCATATGGATTTTCGTTAGACTTTAATCGAATTAGGCTTGTATTTTTCTCTTCAAAGATGTTTTCTTTTGTTGGATTTGAAAAACTCTCAAACGGAATAATCCCTAAACCTACAATCCCTAAACTTGTTTGCTTCAACCAATTTCTTCGATTATTCATAATTTTAATTTTAAAAAATAAAATAGTTTATCATCAAAGTAATAGGTCGATTTATTTTAGATTTGTTACGATTTTTTACTTTTAGTTTTGGTTAAACTAAAATAGTAAATAATGTTTCGTGGATTCATGAAGTGGCGATGAGCTGAAACCAAGCCTTTACAAAAATAGATAAAACTTTAAATTAAAAAACCTTTCCATTTTTTATAAATCTCAAGTCTAGTAATTTCTTGTAAAAGGTGATTAAAGATAGTGCATTTAGTTAATTACATTTATTACTAATGCAATAATCAAAATAGGAGTCATTATTACGATTGCTGGTAGTATTAAATTCAAAATCGATTTTCCAATTGATAATTTTTGAACTTCGGATATCGCAATTACACATAATACTATACTCCATATTCCAAGGGCAAATTCTATAATCATTGAACCGTAAACAATTACATTCGAAACAATTCCACCGCTTACAATGTCTCCATCTGATTTAAATATTTCGTTGCCATATATTATAATTTGAGGTATGAGAAAGAGCAAAGAAACTATTGAAGGTATTAAAGCGTATGATAAAACTCTTAAAATTGAATCAGTATTTCCTTTTCCATTTATCCATTTTCCAGTCCAACTTATTAATGCTGAATACAAATAGTAAGTAATCCAACCGAATATTACGCCAATTAAGATACTAAATGCAATTATTCCCCAAATCGAAAAATAATCACCCATATTTTTCATCGATGCTCTATCAAAAGTTCTTGAAATTCCTGCTAAAATTAATAAAACCGTTACATACTTATTATATTTGTATGTATTTATAAATTTAAAAACTTCTCTTGGTGAAGTCCAAATTTTGGTAAAAATATTTTCTTCAGAAATATAGTTTGTGTTTAATTTATCCTCAAGGTCTTTAAAATTTTCAACCATATTTTTTTATTGTTTAATTTTCGTTTTGATTTTATAGTATTTCTAAAAACGTATTCCGATTATTTAAACGGCTTTTAGTGACAGATTTTCTTTATGTTATTCATAAATTCCGTGTATTGTCCAACTAAGTTTGGATCAGATTGTAAAATACTTGCCTTTTCTAAAGTTTCTCTAGCTTTTTGTCAATCTTTATCAACGTTAAAATAAAATAAAGCCAAATACATATTTCCATAAGCTTTCCAATATTCAGAATCAGAATTGGAAATCATTTTTTTTAATATTTTTTTCCCTTTTTCATATTTTTCTGTTTTTAAATAGCACCGTGAAATATTTATGAAAGTTGGATAATAAGTTGAGTCTAAAACAATAGATTTTTGATAGTATTTAATTGCTTCATCAAATTTTTTTTGAGCCATTAATGTTATTCCAATTTCATTATAAATTATTGGGTTTTCTTCAAGAATGAGAGATTTTTCTAAAAATATTTTTGCAGAGTCATGTTCTGAAATTTTGTTTTTCTCTGAAGCTTTTTCAAAAAGTCTTTCAGCTTCAGGATTTATAATGATTTGAGAAATTTCATTTTGAGGATTATGAGTTTTTAATTTTCCTATATGTTTAGTTTCTTTTTGACAAGAAATAATAAATAGTACAATTATAAAGGCATAAAAGTTTTTCATAAGGAATTCTAGGTTTTAATGTACTGTTTTTTTTTTATACTTACCGCTAATGTTCCGTCGCTTGGAAAGGTTGCTAAATTCTGAACCGATTATTTTATTAAAGATAAAATTTCTTGTGGAATGTAAACGTGAATTTTGCAGAAAATTCGCAATCTTGCCAAGCGCTTGTTAGCAAATGTTTCTTATTATTTCGTTTATTGTTTTTAGAGTATTTGTTGAAGTTTCTCGGATGATAATTTTATTTTTTTTGTCTTTTATGAGTTCTGTAAATAAGTTGTCTTCTGTGTTTATGTCAACTATTGTTCCTCCATATTTTAATGTTGTTTCAGCAATTGCCATAGGCAAATTTGTTGCGCCAGATGTTCCGACAATAAAAAGAACGCCTGAATTTTTGGCAATTTTTAACGAGCTAAATTTTTTATTTGTTTTTTCGTCATAGTATTCGTCAAACCATAAAATGTTAGGTCTCATCCAAGCTCCACATTCTTTGCATTTTAATAGTTCAATTTCTTTTTCTGTTAAATCTTCATCAATTTCTTTTCCTTTAATTTCATCAGGTAGAAATTGTATGCCTTTACAACCATTAGAACATTTAATTTCTCTATTATTTCCGTGAATTTCATAAATTCTTTTTGATCCAGTTCTTCTATGAAGATTATCTATATTTTGAGTGATTAAGTGGAATTTGTCATTTAATTGATTTTCAATCTCTACAATTTGCTTATGACTTTCATTTGGCGATGCATTCTCAAACATTTTTTTTCTAAAAAGTGAATATTGCCATACTTCTTCAGGATTTTCTTTAAAATATTTAAATGTTCCAAACTCTTCTGGTTTATGAAATTTAGTTCCTTTTATCCATATACCATCAATTCCTCTGTATGTAGGAATTCCACTGTCTGAAGAGATTCCTGCACCAGTTAAAAAAGTGAATAAATTTCTATTTTTTTTATTATAAACTTGTTTTATTATTTCCTCAAGTTGTTCTTTCATTTTGCGTTTTTAAAATATCTGCTAACTTATTAATAGCCGCGTGTTCATCATACAAATATTTATAATCGGTTGTAAGTATTTATAATTGTAAATGTATAAAATTATTCCACAATTCTTCCTTCAATAATCACGTTGTCAATTAAATAGGTTCCAAAGCAGTAAGGCAATTGGTAAAACGAAGTAATTGGTTTTGTAATAATAAGGTTTGCTTTTTTTCCTATAGTGATGCTTCCGTGGGTTTTTTCAATTCCCATGGCATAAGCTCCATTTATTGTGGCTGCATTTATGGCTTCTTCGGGTGTCATTTTCATTTTGATGCAAGCCGTTGCAACTACAAAATTCATGTTTCCTGATGGAGTTGTTCCTGGATTGAAATCGGTTGCTAATGCTAGAGGTAAACCTGCGTTTAACATTTTTCGTGCTGGCGTGTATGGAATACTTATAAAATAAGAACATGAAGGCAACGCAACAGGCATGGTATTCGAGTTTTTTAGAGCTTCAATATCGTCATCGTTTACAATTTCTAAATGATCTACTGAAAGTGCGTCGTGTTTTACACAAGCTGCAATTCCGTCAATGGCGTTGAATTGGTTCACGTGAATTTTTGCTTGCAAACCATACTTTTTTCCGGCTTCCATAATGCGTTCGGTTTCATCCACTGAAAAATAACCTGTTTCGCAAAAAGCATCAATATAATCAGCAAGATTTTCTTGAGCAATTTTGGGTAACATTTCATTAACAATCAAATCAATATAAGCAGAATGATTTTCTTTAAATTCAATAGGAAAAGCATGTGCACCAAGAAAGGTTGCTTTGATTTTTATAGGATAATTTTGGGCCAATTTTCTAATTACGCGAAGCATTTTCAACTCGCCATCAACCGTTAATCCATAACCCGATTTGATTTCGACTGCGCCAGTTCCTTGTTTCATCACTTCTTCAAGACGCAACTTCGATTGTTCATAAATTTCCTCTTCGGAAGTTTCATTTAGTTTTTTAGCAGAATTTAGAATTCCGCCACCACGATTTGCAATTTCTTCATAGCTCAAACCGTTGATTCTATCTACAAATTCCTGCACACGATTTCCTGCATAAACAATATGAGTATGACTGTCGCACCAAGTAGGAAGTACCACTTTTCCTGTAGCATCGATAGTTATATCTGCGTTGATTTTTGGGCAATTTTCCATTAAACCAAAATCGGAAATGAGATTGTTTTCTATTAATAAATAGGCATTTTTTATGGAAGGCAAAATGGCCATTTCTGCTCCTGAAACTTTTGAAACAGTGGAATCTCTAATTTGTAGTAGTTCTTGTATGTTGGTGATTAAGGTTGTCATGAAACTAAATTTTCGTAAAAATACTTTTTAAAAAATAATTATTTATAAATTTAGACAAAATTTAATTTAGTGCGAAAAATCAAATACAAGAAAGGCAGAAAAGTCCAACCAAGTTTTTTAGACTACACAGGTTTACATAAATCTGTAGAAACAGAAATGCAACTCTTTGTTTATGATACGAATGAGTTAGTTGAGTGTAAGGATTTAAATGTAAATGAATTAGATCAAAATGTTGATTTAACAAAAGTCAATTGGTTAAACATTCACGGATTGAATGATGTCAATTTCATTAAATCCATTGGTGATTATTTGAAAGTTGATAATTTTATGCTTGGTGATATTTTAAATACTACAAAACGCACCAAACTTGATGAATATCATGATGTTTTGTTTTTCAATATAAAATCGTTGTTGCCTGTTGAAAATTCAGATAATATTTCGGTTGAGCAAATAAGTTTTCTTTTGAAAAATGGAATTTTAGTTTCATTTCAAGAAAAAAGAAGTGATTTCTTTACGCATTTGCGCGAACGCATTCGAACACATTCAGGAATTGTACGAGAAAAAAAAGCAGATTATTTATTGTATTTATTATTAGATGCAATAATGGAAAACTTCTACATAACACTTGAAAATGAAGAAGATAGAGTAGAGGAGTTGATTAATATATCGAAAACAAGTTCAAGTCCATCAACATTGGAGCAAATTGAAAAACACCGCGATAATTTTAATTATTTAAAACGTTCTATCATTCCTTTGCGCGATTCATTGTATTCAATTAAAAGTATGAAAGATGATAATGTTTTCAATTCGATAGAAAAAGAAAATTATAGTTTTTTTGATCGATTACATCAAAAGAGTCTAGAACTTTTAGAACAAATAGATTATGATTCTTCTACTTTAGACAGTGCGTCCAATTTTTATTTTTCGATGCAAAACCACAAAATGAATGAAGTGATGAAAACCTTAACTGTAGTTTCGGTGTTTTTTATGCCTTTAACGTTCATTGTTGGAGTTTATGGAATGAATTTCGATAATATGCCTGAATTGCATTGGGAATATGGCTATTTTATCATTCTGAGTTTTATGTTTTTGCTGCTTCTAGGAATGATTATTTATTTCAAAAAACGTAAATGGTATTGATTGTTCAAAAAGTAGTTAATAATTATTTGAGATTTATTGCTCAAAAGAAAATTATCAATTACCTTTGACGAGTATATACATAAAATTCTGTAAAAACATGTTTACTTTACAACAGTATTTAGGTTTCTTACTTTTCTTAACCATTTTAACTATTGGTTTTTGGTTAATGATTTTCTTAATTCACTTTGTGTTCTATTGGATATTTGGTGCAACTAGAGAGTTGTTGAGAGAAAGAAAAGCTAACAGAGAATTAGAACAAGCTTAATCGTTTTGTTTTAAAATAAAAAAGTCCCAGAAATTGGGACTTTTTTTATGCTTTGATTTTTAGAAATCACCACCGCCATCGCCGTTCTCTTGCATTGACTTTTTAGGTTTTTCTCTATCGTTTTTAGATTTATTAAATCTGTAAGTAAATGAAAGTGTAATTTGTCTTTCTCTCCACTGCATTTCCGTATGAGAATCAAATTCACCTGCGCTATAACTATCAAATATTCTTTTTCTAGAGTTTAATAAATCATTAACACTTAATGCAACAGTTGCCTTATCTTTTAAAACATCTTTACTGAACGCTAGATTAGCTGCAAAAATTCCATATACTCTTCCTTGTCTTGTATCTTGTGGACCATTGTAAGTTAAGTTTGTTTGCCAATCGATTTTATAAGGCAATGAAATTTTAGAATTTAAACGTGTAAACCATGAGCTTGTCGTATTATCAAAATTTTGTGTAACAACAACATCAGCAAAATTTGTGTAAGTGTAATCACCTTCTGTTTTGATATTGAAGAAATTGAAATTACTATTTAATTTCCACCATTTGTAAGGAGAATAATTCAAAGTAAATTCAAATCCTGTTCTGTATTCAGTTGCCAGATTGACTGGAGTTGAGACAATTAATGGTATTCCGGTTGTTGTTGTCAAACCAGATTCTTTTCGTACCATTTGGATAACATCATTTGTTTTATTTACATAAAGCGATGTACTCAAAGTTACTTTTCCAATTTTAGTTAAATATCCAAAATCTAGCGCATCAGTCATGGAAGGATTCAAATCAGGATTTCCAATAAATGTATTGATGTTACTAGAAAGGTTATTGAAAGGAATGATTTGTCTTCCTCTTGGACGTTGAATTCTCTTGCTGTAACTTAATGAAATGCTAGATTCTTTGTTTAGTTCATAAGTGGTAAAAGCACTCGGAAAAAAATTATTGTATTTTTTATTGTTCGATAAACCTGCATTTTCCGATGAAATAGTAATATTTGAATCTTCCCAACGTAGTCCAAACAAGAATGAAAACTTGTTTACTTTTGTTCCATATTGCGTATAAAGTGCATTTACATGTTCTTTATATCCAACGACATCTGTTAAATCATCATTTGCAATACCATCATTAAAAACAGCATATTTTGTTGTCAATTCACTAAAATCACCACGATAACCTGCTTCAAATTGACTTCCTTTTCCAAAGGGTAAAACATAATCCGTTTGAATTAAATTTCTGTTTTGTTTTTGGTCATTCAAAGATTCATCGATTATTACATCTGAATTTAAGTTGTTTTTGTCAGTAATAAATGAAGTATTCAAATCCATATTTTGTGAAAACGAACCATCGATAGTTAATTTATGACCATCTCTTTTAAACTTTTTAACTAAACCTGTAGTAAACTCAACGTTTTCACTATTGCTGTCCTCTTGATTGATTCTGTTTGTAGTTGAAAGATACGTTTTTGAAGCATCAAAATAATCTTGAAAAACATTATCACGATTATCACCGCTATTTTTTCTGTAGTTTAAAGCATTAGACCATGTTGTAGAATCATCTAAATACCAATCAAAACCAAAGTTACCGTTGTATCCTTTTCCTAAACGTGTGTTAGTTCTACTTTCGTCTATATAACCACTTGTTGTATTATCGTCGTTAAGATATTCTGTTTCAAAAATACCATTTCCAGGATTGTCTCTGTAATTGTAACCTTGCGTAGTAAACAAATTAAATTGTTCTGTTTTATAGTTTATAGTTCCACTCAAACCATGATTGTCTGGATAACCAGTTGTTGCAATTATAGTTCCATTTAAACCATTTGTTTTTCCTTTTTTAAGTACAATATTTAAAATTCCACCGCCACCTTCAGCATCATATCTAGCTGATGGATTGGTTACAACTTCAACTTTATCTATGGCATCAGCTGGAATTAATTTTAAAGCATCTGTAACATTGATAGCATTTGAAGGTTTTCCGTCAATTAAAATTCTAACATTTTCGTTTCCTCTTAAGCTTACAGTTCCTTCTGCGTCAACAGTTACCGACGGAATATTGTCTAAAACGTCGCTCACTGTTCCACCTTTTACCATTAAATCTTGCCCAACATTATATACTTTTTTGTCAAGTTTAATTTCAACAGTAGTTTTCTCAGAACGAATTACAACTTCTTCAATTTGTTTAGAATCTTCTTGAAGAGTAATTGTGCCAAGATTTGTCGTTCCAGTAATCACTTTGCCTTTAATTTCTAAAGGTTTGAACGAAATAAAATCTACTTTAATATCGTAAGTTCCAGGTGAAGCATCAAAACTAAAATTACCTTTATCATCTGTAATTCCGCCTGCAGAGACTTTATTAGTTAGTGTGTTTGTCAAAGAAACCGAAGTATATTCTAAGGGTTGATTTGAAATTTTGTCAACTACTTTTCCGCTGACTTTAACTTTTGGACCTTGTTGTTTTTCTTGCGAATAATTTAAAAAAGTGGTAAAAATAAGCGCAACAGTAAAAAATAATTTAATGATTTTCATACAATCTTTTGTTTTTTATTATAAAACATTTGACTGCAAAAATAAACTTTCGTTTAACCTTCAAATCACAAAGGTTTGTTAAAAGTAAAATTGAATTAATCTAAATAATTTCGTTTACTCGCTCAAATGGTCTTGCAATTACTGCTTTATTTCCTTTTACAGCAATAGGTCGTTCCATTAAAATTGGAAAATCAACCATAGATTGGACGATTTCTTTGTCGGTTAGTGTTTTACCTTTAAAACGTTCTACCCAAATTGATTCTTTTGTTCTGATGAGTTCAATTGGTTTGATATTCAATTTTTTAATTATAGTTTCTAATTCTTTGAATGTTAATGGATTTTCAAGATATTTTACAACTTCAAATTCTTGTTTAGAATTTTCAACAAATGCTATACATTCTCTAGATTTTCCACATCGTGGATTATGGTAAATTGTTATCATTATTTTTTATTACAAAGTAAAGAAATTTGCAATAAATATTTTAACTTAGTCGAAATATTAAAAGCTATGTTTATACAACAAGGAATTAAAAAAGAAAACGAGTTTTGGAAATATATTGTTGGTTCAATTGTGGTGATTTTCGCCTCATTTATAGGTCAAATACCTCTTGGAATTGCCTTACTTATTAAAGGTCTTGATGATGGTAAAATGCCAAAAACAACGCAAGAAATTTTACAACTTTTAGAACCAAATGTATTCTTATTTTTAATGCTCATTTCGTTTGCCTTTGCTTTAGGTGCGTTGTATTTTTGGGTAAAATATTTTCATAAGCAATCTTTTTTGTCGGTTACAACGTCGCGTTCAAAAGTTGATTGGAGTAGGGTTTTCTTTGCCTTTGGAATTTGGACTTTGTTTACAATTGCTTCCACTGTTTTAGCTGTTTATTTAGAACCAAATGAATTAGTTTGGAATTTTAAACCAGTTCCTTTCTTGATTTTATTCATTATTGGAGTTGTTCTGATTCCAATTCAAACAAGTACTGAGGAATATATTTTTAGAGGATATTTGATGCAAGGATTTGCTAATGGTTCTTTGCAGAAAAAATTTATAATTGGAATTTTTTACTCTTTATTATTTGTTCCAATATATTTATTATTTGAATTTTTAATTGAAAAGTTATTTGCTATTCAATTATTTTTTTTACTTCAAATTTTTGTAACTATTTTGACAATATTGGTTATCTTTTTTATAGACTTAGCTTTAACAAAATTAAATTTTTTTGAATCATTTTTTTATAATAGACTTTATGAAAGAAGTAAAAGTAAACTTACTCCATTGCTGATAACTTCTCTGATTTTTGGTGGAATGCATTATTTTAATCCAGAAGTTGAAAAAATGGGTAATGTTATAATGATTTATTACATCGGAACAGGTTTGTTTTTAGGAATAATAACACTAATGGACGACGGAATGGAATTGGCTTTAGGTTTTCATGCCGCTAATAATCTTGTTGGTGCATTGTTAGTAACTTCCGATTGGTCTGCTTTGCAAACTCATTCTGTTTTTAAAGATGTATCTCAACCTTCAGCAGGTTTTGATGTTTTGGTTCCTGTTTTAATTGTTTTTCCAATATTATTGTTAGTTTTTGGTAAAAAATACAATTGGCACAATTGGAAAGAAAAACTTACTGGCGAAATAAAGAATGATTTAACTCTAAAAACTCAAAAAAATGAATAACCCAACTTACGAAAATGTTCACAATTCTTTTAAATTAAATGGTTTCCATTTGAATAAAGAGGATTTGTGTCGTGTGGCATATAGTTTTATAAAAGAAGGAGAAGATTGGGAAAAACCTGTAGGTGATTTTCTTTTAGATTGGTTTGATGGAAAAACTTATATCGAAATGAAAACTTCAGGATCAACAGGAACACCAAAAACCATTCGCGTTGAAAAACAAGCCATGGTAAATTCAGCACTAGCAACTGGTGATTTCTTTGGTTTAAATTCAGGAAATAAAGCCTTACAATGTCTTCCAGTTAAATATGTTGCTGGAAAAATGATGTTGATACGTTCTATTATTCTTGGTTTAGATTTAGATTATGTTGCGCCAAGTTCACATCCAATGGAAAATTTAGAGGAAAGCTACGATTTTGCCGCAATGGTTCCAATGCAAGCTCAAAATTCATTGAAAGAACTAAAAAATGTAAAAAAACTTATTGTTGGTGGCGCAAGAATTAGCAAAGGATTAGAAAAAGATTTGATGAAGCTTCCAACAGATGTTTATGAAACCTATGGAATGACTGAAACCATTACGCATATTGCAGCAAAAAAAGTAGGTGAGAAGGTATTTACCGTTTTACCAAAAGTTACTATTAGCTATGATGAAAGAAACTGTTTAGTCATTCATGCGCCAAATATTATTGCTGAAGATACTGTTGTAACTAATGATTTAGTTGAACTAGTAAATGAAAATCAATTTTTGTTTTTAGGTAGAATTGACAATATTATTAATAGTGGCGGCGTTAAGATTATGCCCGAACAAGTGGAGAAAAAGTTAGATGGAAAAATTGACCGAAGATTTTTTATCGCTTCAAAAGAAGATACTGAACTTGGTGAAAAAGTAGTTTTAGTAGTTGAAGGAACTTCGTTTGATATTGATAAAGTTATTTTTGAAGAATTAGATAAATATGAACGTCCAAAAGAAATTGTATTTGTAAATAATTTCAAAGAAACAGAAAACGGAAAGGTTTTGAGAAAAGAGAGTTTGGTTTAAATTAAATTTAAATATTATGAAAAAAATTATGTTTGTTTTAGTTACTGTATTTTTTATTTCTTGTTCTTCCACAAAAAATACAGATGCAGTTGCTGATTCAAAAGGTACTTCTGTTGTGAAGATGGCTAATGATGGTTCTTCTTATGAAAAAGCTGTAATTATTAAAGCTAAAGATGAAATGAGTGGTGTTAGTAAAGTTTATTCTAAGTTAAATGAAATGTATCCTGGATTTAAATTGATAAGTCAAGGTTCAGGTTCTAGAAACGGAAAACATTACGATACTATGAAAATCATGACATCTAATGGAGAAGAAAAAATAGTTTATTTTGATATTACTAGTTTTTATGGTAAGTTTTAAACTATTTCCATACATGAACAAAAAACTCATTGTTTAAAACTTCAACTTCATCTAATGATTTGATTTTGAATTTTGACTTTTTCCATTTGTTTGTTGGTTCAATTCTAATTTCTTTTCCGTTAAGTTTGATGTCAATTGGCATATTGAAATCAGTAACATCTGTTTTCCATTGAAATTCTAATTTCTTTTTATTGAATTTTAATTCCAAAGCAGGAATTTTTTTGTAACTCAAATATTGATTGAAAATAGGAGTAAGGTTCATGCTACTTTCTTGATTGAAAAACGCAATTACTGTTGGTGTATCAATAATTTTATGACGATAGGTTTCAGAATATTTCAGAATGATTTTCCACCATAATTCATCGTTATTAATCACATGACGTAAGGTATTCAATAGTAAAGCACCTTTTGGATACATATCGCCCGAACCTTCATTGTTTACACAACAAGTGCCAATAATTGGTCTATCGTTTCTCACATTCGTTTTTAAACCTTTGGCATATTTCATTGCTTTTTCATAGCCAAACTGACATTCAATATACACTAATTCAGAATATTGTGTAAATCCTTCATGAATCCACATATCAGCAATATCAGACGACGTAATGCTGTTTCCAAACCATTCGTGACCACTTTCGTGAATCGTAATATAATCAAAAAGTAAACCTACTCCAGACATGGATAAATCACTTCCCATATAACCTTTTTTGTACTTATTTCCATAAGCTACAGCACTTTGGTGTTCCATACCTAAATAAGGAGTTTCCACCAATTTATACCCATCTTCAGCAAAAGGATATTTTCCAAATTTAGATTGGAAACAATCCATCATTGGTTTTACTTCTTCAAAATGTTTTTTAGCCGTTTCTTCATTGTCGCGCAATACATAATAATCTAAATCTAAACCATTGTGATTGTCATGAATATGAGCATAATCAGCAATATTTATTGTAATGTCATAATTGTTTATCGGATTTTTAACTTCCCAATCCCAACGCGTATAACCATTTTTCAAATCTTCACTTCCGATAAATCTTCCATTAGAAACATTCATCAAACCATTAGGAACAGCCACTTTTATTGTTGCGCCTAAATCAGGTTCATCGGTTTGCGAATCTTTTACTGGATACCATAAACTTGCTCCAGTTCCTTGAACAGCAACACCTATCCAATGTTTTCCTTGTTTGTCTTTTTTGAAAACAAAACCACCATCCCAAGGCGCATTTTTGGCAACTTTAGGTTTCCCTGAATAATAAAAGCGGATTTTTTCAGATGAATTTGCAGTTAAACCAATTGGAAAATCAATAAAAACGGCATCGAAATCACGTTTGTATTCTAGTTTTTTATTGTTGTGAACGATACTGTCAATTTGCATGTTCTCAAATAAATCTACTTGAATTTTAGAAGTTTTTTCAACTACTTTGAAAGCAATTTCATTGTAACCTACGATTGTTTTTTCGTCAGGATTTATTTTGATATTCAAATCATAACGTTGCACATCACAACACGTTCTTTCAGGACGCAAACCACCTTGAAGTGAATCTCTACGGGTAAAGTTTTGTGAAAATACAGATTGAAAACCAATAAAAGTTAAACCAATAATAAAGATTTTTTTCATGATGATGTGATTTAAAATTGATTAGTAGTTGGTTTTTGGGATTTGTTACTTGATTTTATATTAGTTACCATACTCAAAAACCATTTTTTCAATTAATTCTAATAATTGTTTAGGGCTTTCAGTATTTTTATTTTGACATTTCTTTATTCCTTCATCAATACTGAATGTATTTCGTTCCAAATTATCTTTATATTCAATCAAAAATGAATCTCCACAACCTAAATGATTTTTACAATATTCTTCAATATTTTTAAATTTTAGTATTGATTTTTCTTTTGAAAATTTGATTAGGTTTTCAGTTAATTCTTTATTTTTTATAACTTTTTGGTATTCTAATTTGGATAATTCTTTTGTTTCAATTGAATTTACATTTTCTATTAAAGAAGAGTATAATTTTAGTTCTTCTTTATCAATATTCAATTCGTAAATTTCTTGAAAAACTGCACCTCCGCCTGGAAATCTCCAAATACGTAATGTTTTTGAGTTTAATTTAGAAATATCATTTAAATTAAGTTTTTTTAAAATTGTTTTTTGTTTTTTAATTAACCAATTTTTAAATAGTAGTTCATTTTTAGAAATCTCTTTTTCAGTATTAATTTCTATTTGATTTTCTGATTTATAATTGTTGCAAGAAAGAAGCAGAAAAAAAATTAAAAGAATAAATACTTTCATATGTTTCATAAAGAGGTTAAATTTATTAGATTGCCTTCGAACTATTTATTAATATCAATTACGATTGAATCTGCAACTAAATCTCCTATTCGTTGCTTGTTTTTATTAGATGACGCTACAATTAATCCAATAATAAAAAAACAATCAAAGAAACCCATTCCAAATCTTACAAAAGCTTGTGTTCCGCTAATATCTTTAGTGTTGGTTTTGTTTATTACTTTCAGTCCAACAATCATTTTTCCAAAGGTTTGACCAGTAAAAGCTTCATTTAATGGCCACAAACCTAATCCAATTAGAAACACAATGAAAGCAGGAAAACCTGTTATGTGGTATCCGTTTTCATTTTTTTCTCCGAAGAAATATCCGAAGATTAAAATGATAACACTGTAAATTAAAAAATCAATTATAAAGGATAAAATTCTATCTCTTTTCTTTGCTAACTTCATTAATTCAAACGTTATGACTATTTATAGGAATAATAAGTTTGTATAAATCTAATATCTAAAATTTGATATCTAATATTAAACCTGAATGACTCCCAAATTAAACTTCTTTTCAATAGGCGAGTGGTTAGCAGCTTCAATTCCCATAGAAATCCAAGTTCTTGTTTCTAATGGATCAATTATTGCGTCTGTCCAAAGTCTTGATGCTGCATAATATGGAGAAACTTGAGCATCGTATCTTGCTTTGATTTTATCAAATAATTCTTTTTCAACCGTTTCATCAACTGTTTCTCCTTTTGCTTTTAGTGATGAAGCTTCAATTTGAGCTAATACTTTAGCGGCTTGAGTTCCGCCCATAACGGCTAATTCGGCACTCGGCCAAGCAAAAATTAATCTTGGATCATAAGCTTTTCCGCACATAGCGTAATTTCCTGCGCCATAAGAATTTCCAATAACAACAGTAAATTTTGGAACTACAGAATTTGAAACTGCATTTACCATTTTGGCTCCGTCTTTAATAATTCCGCCATGTTCTGATTTGGAACCAACCATAAAACCAGTTACATCTTGCAAGAATACTAGTGGAATTTTCTTTTGGTTACAATTGGCAATAAAACGAGTGGCTTTATCGGCAGAATCGGAATAAATAACACCTCCAAATTGGATTTCACCTTTTTTAGTTTTAGAAACTGTACGTTGATTAGCTACAATTCCAACTGCCCAACCATCGATTCTAGCATAACAAGTAATGATTGATTTTCCGTAATCTTCTTTATACATATCCATTTCAGAATTATCAACCAATCGTTTGATAACTTCCATCATATCATATTGATCAGAACGGGATTTAGGAATAATACCATAAATATCCTCTTCTTTTAAGGCAGGTTTTTGAGGTTTTTCTCTGTTGAAACCGGCTTTTTCATAATCTCCAATTTTTCCAACAATACTTTTAATTCGGTCTAAAGCATCTTTATCATCTTTAGCTTTATAATCAGTAACACCTGAAATTTCGCAATGCGTTGTTGCTCCTCCAAGTGTTTCATTATCAATATTTTCGCCAATGGCTGCTTTTACTAAATAACTTCCGGCTAGAAAAATACTTCCAGTTTTATCAACAATCATAGCTTCGTCACTCATAATTGGAAGATAAGCTCCACCTGCAACACAACTTCCCATAACAGCGGCAATTTGTGTAATTCCCATGCTAGACATTATCGCATTATTTCTAAAAATTCTACCAAAATGTTCTTTGTCAGGGAAAATTTCGTCTTGCATTGGCAAATAAACTCCAGCAGAATCGACTAAATAGATAATTGGAAGGCGATTTTCCATTGCAATTTCTTGCGCACGAAGGTTTTTCTTTCCTGTAATTGGAAACCAAGCACCAGCTTTTACAGTAGCGTCATTGGCAACAACTATACATTGTTTTCCTGAAATATATCCTATTTTTACGACAACGCCACCAGAAGGACAACCACCATGTTCCGCATACATTCCGTCTCCAACAAAGGCTCCAATTTCAATGCTATTTGATTTATTATCAAGTAAATAATCGATGCGTTCACGTGCGGTCATTTTGCCTTCCGCATGAAGTTTTTCGATACGTTTTTCGCCACCACCAAGTTTAACTTTGGCAAATTTTTGCTTTAAATCAGATAATAAAAGTTTGTTATGATCTTCGTTTTTGTTGAAGTTTAAATCCATAAAATGTTAGCTTAATTTTATTTTTGCTAAAGTACGAAAACGTTTGAAAAAACAGAAAAGTTCTATAAAAATCACAAATAAATTTATTTACCTAGTTTTCGTGTAACTTAACATTCTCTTAATATTAGTTGAATACATTTGCATAAAATTTTATACCTAATGACACTAAACAGTATTTTTCAATTTTTTGTTCCGAAAGATAAAAAGTTCTTTCCATTATTTGAACAAGCAGCAGCAAATTTAATTATTCTAGCAAACACTTTACATGAAGCTGTAAATGCACCTAAAGCTGAACGTGAAGAGTATTTTAAAAAAATAGAAGAACTTGAAGCTACAATTGAAGAAATTACACATAAAACACACTTAGAATTGAGTAAAAACTTCATTACTCCATTTGATAGAGAAGATATTCATGCTCTTATAAAATCTATTGATAATGTTGCTGATAATATGCACGGTGCAGCAAGTAGAATAAGATTATATCAAGTTGATAAAATTACTAAATCAATCAGAAAATTGACAGAGATAAACTTAGAAGCTTGTCAGTTAATAGGTGAAGGTATCAAGCAATTGAAAGATATGAATAATATCAAAATGATCAAGGAAACATGCAAAAAAATCAATAAACTTGAAAGTAAAGCTGATGTTGTTTTTGATAAAGCTGTAGCTGATATTTTTGAAAATGAAACTGATGCTAAAAACATCATTAAATATAAGGAAGTTCTATCGGCTCTTGAAATGGCATCTGATAAATGTAAGAGTGTTTCTAATGTAATGGAGCAAATTTCAGTTAAACACTCGTAAATCAATTAAAAATTAAAATTGAGAATTAAAATTAATTTGTATTGATTTAAAAATTAGGTTCTCATTTTTTTTAATTTTTAATCCTTAATTTTTATTTAAAAAAATGGATTTTACTTTACTTATAGTAATTATTTTTCTAGCTTTAGTATTTGATTATATCAACGGTTTTCACGATGCAGCAAACTCAATTGCGACTATCGTTGCTACTAAAGTATTAACTCCTTTTCAAGCGGTTCTTTGGGCAGCTTTTTTTAACTTTTTAGCCTACTGGGTTTTCGGATTTGGTGTTGCCGATACAGTTGCAAAAACGGCTCACACAAGTAGCATTGATTTAACAGTAATTTTAGCTGGTGTTATTGCGGCTATTATTTGGAATATTATTACTTGGTTAAAAGGAATTCCTTCATCATCATCACATACCTTGATTGGTGGTTTTGCTGGAGCAGCAATTGCGCACGGATTATCCAGTGTAACTGATCCTGAACATGCTGGTTTTAAAATTGTCAACTGGTTTAAAGCGGCAAAAGAAGGTGAATTATTGCCTTCAGGTATTGTAATTGTTATCTTATTTATTGTATTTGCTCCTTTGTTGGGAATGATTATATCCTATTTCATGTCTATTTGGTTAATGTATTCTTCAAAGAAAAATATTTATCCAAAAATTGTAACTGTTGTTTTAATGTTACTAGTTGGCTGGTTTTTAGTTTCTGTCATGGTTAACTATGAAGATATCGAGAAACCAAGATTTGAAAGTCATTTTTGGAGTGTTATTACTGAACCACATAATATAAAATGGTTTTTAGTAGCCTTCATTTTTTATAGTCTAGCAATTTTCAACCTGTTTTTTAGTAGTTTTTCTACAGCTACGGCTGAAAAAGTTTTAAAGAAAATGCAACTTTTATCATCAGCCGCATTTAGTTTAGGTCATGGTGGTAATGATTCACAAAAAGTGATGGGAATTATTGCTGCTGCTGTTGCGGTGTTTATAAAAGACAATCCTAATTTTAATTTATCAGGATTTTGGCTTGACTTAAATGTTAAACTTCCTTCAGATGTTAATGGTGTTCATGTTGATGGTTTGATGCCAGAATGGATTCCGCTAACTTGTTATACAGTAATTGCATTAGGAACTTTAAGTGGTGGATGGAAAATTGTTAAAACCATGGGTTCTAAAATTACAAAAGTTACCGCTTTTGAAGGTGTTGTTGCTGAATCAGCTGGTGCTTTGACTTTATTTACAACAGAACATTTTAAAATTCCAGTTTCAACTACACATACTATTACAGGTTCAATCATTGGAGTAGGAGTTACTAAAAGAGTTTCTGCTGTTCGTTGGGGTGTAACTGTTAAATTACTTTGGGCTTGGGTTTTAACCATTCCAGTTTCGGCAGTTTTGGCGGCTTTGGTTTATTATTTTATTCATTTATTTTAAATAATACTTTCTTATATAAACTCCCAAATGAAGTTATTTCTTTGGGAGTTTTTTTATATTTGCCTTTATCAAATCACACAAAAAATGAGATTACTTTTTTTATCCATTTGTCTTTTTTTTATTAGTTTTTCAAATGCTCAAATAACTATAAATCAATCTAAAAATGATAATGATTTAAAACTATCTGCATTACCTTATTATAGTTTTGGTAAAGGTTTAGGACTAACTTCACCTGATAGTTTATTTCAATTGAATATTCGTTTTAGAATGCAAAATAGAGTTACTTACATTGAAAATGATGGAGAAAATGGTGCTTATGATGGACAAATTCGTCGTTTGAGGTTGCGTTTTGATGGTTATGTAGGAAATCCAAAGTTTCTTTATGCAATTCAATTATCTTTTGCTCCTGGTGATGTTGGAGAAATTCAAGAAGGTGAAAATCTAAATATAATTCGTGATGCTGTTGTTTTCTATCGTCCAAATAATCATTGGAATATTAGTTTTGGACAAACAAAATTACCGGGAAACAGACAACGTGTGAATTCTTCTGGAGGTTTGCAGTTGACAGATAGAACTATAAATAATGCAAAGTTTACTATTGATAGAGATTTTGGATTCCAAGTTCATAATATGAATGAGTTTAAGGATAAATTTTCCTATAATTTTAAAACGGCAATTTCTTCTGGAGAAGGCAGAAATAGTACAGATAATCCTGATGATGGAGTTGCTGTTACAGGCAAAGTTGAATTGTTTCCATTCGGAGCTTTTTCAAAAGATGGAACTTATTTTGAAGGTGATGTTATTAGAGAAAAGAAACCCAAATTAATGATTTCTGGAGCTTTTCAGCAAAATAATCATGCTCGTAGAACACAAGGTCAATTAGGTAATGATTTGTTTGAACAACGCACTATGAAATCCGTTTTATTAGATGCAATGTTTAAATATAATGGTTGGGCTGCAATGACAAGTTATATGTCACGAACTACTAATGATAATGCTATAACAGTAAATCCATTAGATATATCTGAATCAAATTATGCCTTCGTGGGAAATGGATTTGATTATCAATTGAGTTATAACACAAAAACCAACTATGAGTTTATCGGTAGATATTCAATTCAAAAGGTAGGTGAAGATATTAAAATGCTTTCACCAAATACAAAACAATTTAGTTTAGGTCTTACAAGATATATTTGGGAACATTCTTTTAAAGTTCAAGGAGAAATCAATTATGATATTTTAGATTTCTATGACGGAACATCAAAAAATAATTGGTACTTACGATTTCAAGTTGAGATAGGTATTTAAAAATTAAGTACTTAAAATTTTATTGCCCAATGTTAAGTTTTCACCAAAATCGAAAACTTAACATTGGGCAATTGTTTTATGTTGTATTTTTGTTAACGTAAAATTTACATTGATTTTACATTTTGTAAATATTAAATAACTTCACAATGATAAATAAAAACGAAATCAAAGAAAACAACAATTTGGAAACGAATGAAAATTTGCAAGAATCAGCGACTATTATTACTGATTCTAAAAATGAAGAAGTAGTTTCTGAAAAACCAAAAACAAGAACTAGAACTAGAACAAGAGCTACAAGTACTTCTACAGTAAAAGCTACTCCAACTCGAACAAGATCAAAAGTTGTTAAAGAAGCAACAGTAACAGAGGCAAAAGCAGAAGAAGTTCAAGAAGAAACGATTTCTGTTAATAGCGAAAACACAGAAATTATGAAAGACTCAGAAAAAGAAAAAAAATCAAAAGCTAAAGAAAAAGAGAAAAAAGAAAAAGCTAAGAAGAAAGCTAAAGCTAAGAAAGACAAGCAAAAAGAGAAGGATAAAGAGAAAAAGAAGAAAGCTAAAAAGAAAGAGAAAGCTAAAAAGCAAAAAGCTAAAGACAAGGCTAAAGCAAAAAAGAAAGAACAAGCTAAGAAAAAAGCTAAATCTAAAAAGAAAGCTAAAGCAAAAAAGAAATAATTGTATAGTAATGCCGATGAAATTCATAGGCATTACTTTTTCTAAAGTGTTAATTTTTCTCTAATGTTATCAAATTGTTAAGTAAAAGTTTTTTTATCGTAAAATAAAATGTATATTTGTTATCGAAATATTAATTAAAAACCCAAACTACTTATGAAAAAGATAATTTTAATTGCGTTAATGTTGGTTTCAGTAGTAACTTTTGCGAAAGGCGAGCCTCAATTAGAAGTTGTTGGACAATCAGTAAAAGCAACATATTACTATGATAATGGGAATGTACAACAAGTTGGATTCTTTAAAGATGGTAAACTTGATGGTAAATGGACTTCTTATGCAGAAAACGGAACAATTCAGACAATTGCTGAATATACAAACGGAGTAAAATCTGGAGTATGGAAATATTTTGACAACTCTATTGCGACTAAAGAAGTTTCATATTCAAATAATACTATTGTTTCAGTTACTAATTTGAAACCAAATTTTGTAGCAGGAAACTAATACTAAATTATAAAATAAAGCAAGCCATCTTTTTAAGGTGGCTTTTTTGTTTTTGTTAGGTCTATAAAATACAAAAGCCGACCTGGAGCGATCGGCTATTGTGGTGAGGTGTAACTTCCTTTCGGAATCCTCGATGCAAATATAGGGTTAAAAAATGTTATATTTAAAGATTAATGAAAATTTATTAAAATTACTTTCTCTCAATAAATATTCATCAAGATCTATTTTTGTATTATATCTAAATTCTCCACTTATTTTATTTTGGCTATAACCAATTCCAAGAAAAATATTTTGCTGATTTTTTTTGAACTTATCAAGTACAAAACTAGGGTTGTTTTTTGATTGTATTGATGAAACATTATTGAATGATAGAATGGTTCCAAAATTTAAAAATATTTTAGAATTGTCGTTTAAAAACATATAGTGTCTAATTCCAATAGGTATTTCAAATGTTTTAATTTCATATTCTACATCTTCATTCAGATTAACTGATAAAGTGGAAAAATTGTAATTTGCAGTTGAGCTATTTTTACTGTAATTTGGATTTAATAAAAGGCTCCATTTGTTTTTATAAAAAGAAAATATATATTCAAATTCTAATCCAATACACAATCCAGTACTACTTTTAAAATCTAATTCTTGTTCATTGAAATCAATATTTGTAATTGTTAATGATGTTTGATTTATTCCAAATGTGGGTCCAAATTTTAATTTTCCCTTTCTTTCTACATTCTTTACAATTGATTTTTTTTCAACTTGAAGAGTATCACCCTTACATTCGTTAAATTTATTAAAGTATTTTTCTAATGGTTTTTGTTCAAATTCAATTTTTTCTATTTCTTTAAAATCAACATTTTTGCAATTTATATTATTGAAAAGTTGTTGTTTGTAAGAATCGTTAATTCTAATTTTATCAGGTTTATCAGCTAAAAAGAACTTTTTATAAACTAATTGTATTGGTTTTGAGTTGTTTATTGAATAAAAGTATTTCACTGTATTCGATACAGAATATAAGTATAAATTCGCACTACCTTCAACTAAATACTTCAATAGAACATTTTTTTTTACATAAGTTGGTTCTCTCTCAATTCCAATTTTATTTAAGTTTTCAGATGATTCATCAATTTCTACATCAAAACGTCCATATTTAATAGAATTTGAAACACTGAACTCTAGAATTTCTGTTACATCTAATTTGACAACTTCTGAACTTTCATTTAATTTATAAAATATTTTGCTAGGCGAATTATCCCATTCACTATTTTTTATTAAGCATTCTGTTTTTGTGCCGTTGTTTAAAATAAAATATCCTTTTTCAAAATGTATCTGTGCATTAATCGATCCAAGGCATAAAAGCATTAATAGTAATAGTTTTTTTCTCATTTTTGTATTTATTTGATTATTTTTTTTTATTCCTCTTTTTGCCCCATCATCATTAAATAAGCTTTTAAAAATCCGTCAATTTCTCCGTTCATTACACCGTCAACATCACTAGTTTCTTTTCCAGTTCGAACGTCTTTGACCAATTTATAAGGCTGCATTACATAATTTCTAATTTGTGAACCCCATTCAATTTTCATTTTTCCAGCTTCTATATCTGCTCTTTGTGCTAATTGTTTTTTTAACTCAATTTCATATAGTTGTGAGCGTAGCATTTGCATAGCACGTTGTCTATTATCATGTTGCGAGCGCGTTTCTGAACATTGAATTTGTATTCCTGTTGGCTTGTGTACTAGTTGTACTTTAGTTTCTACCTTATTTACATTTTGTCCACCAGCGCCACTTGATCGTGCGGTTGTAATTTCAATATCAGCAGGATTGATTTCAATTTCTATAGTATCATCAACCAAAGGATAAACATAAACCGATGCAAAAGAAGTGTGACGTTTTGCATTACTATCAAATGGTGAAATTCGTACCAATCGATGCACTCCATTTTCACCTTTTAAATATCCAAAAGCAAAATCACCTTCAATTTCTAATGTAACCGTTTTAATTCCAGCAACATCTCCTTCTTGAAAGTTTAATTCTTTTATTTTATACTTCTGTTTTTCTGCCCACATTAAATACATTCGCATCAACATAGAAGCCCAATCGCAACTTTCAGTTCCTCCAGCACCAGCAGTAATTTGCAATACAGCACTTAAATTGTCACCTTCATCAGAAAGCATATTTCTGAATTCGATATCCTCTAAATGATTGTTTGTTAGTTCGTATTGAGAATCTAATTCCTCTTCAGTTGCATCGCCTTCCTTGTAAAAATCATAGGTCATTTGAAGTTCTTCAGCAAGTTCATTTGCTTTTTCAAAATCTTCTACCCATTTTTTCTTAGAACGAAGGTTTCTAACAATCAGTTCTGCTTCTTTGGCATTGTTCCAAAAGTCTGGCGCAAAGGTCTTTTCCTCTTCGTTGGTTATTTCGATAAGTTTAGCATCGATGTCAAAGATACCTCCTCAACGCACCAAGACGTTCTACAATACCTTTAATTTGTTCGGTATTTGTCATAAATAATGTAATTTTGTAATCGCAAATGTAATGCATCCGAAATTGATATGGAAATAAATTTAGTTAGTGACACTGTAACCAAACCAAGCAACGAAATGTTGCAGTTTATGTTTAACGCCAAAGTAGGTGATGATGTTTACAAGCAAGATCCAACAGTGAATGAGTTGGAATCTGCTGTTGCACAATTATTTGGAATGGAAGCGGCATTGTTTTTTCCGAGTGGAACTATGGCTAATCAAACGGCAATTAAACTCCATACACAACCTGGTGAACAAGTAATTTGCGATAAATATTCTCATATTTATCATTATGAAGGTGGTGGAGCTTCTTTCAATAGTGGTGTTTCTTGTTGTTTAGTCGATGGAAAACGTGGAATGATAACCGCAGATTTAGTTAAAAACGCTATTAATGATCCCGAATTTTATCATGCACCTTTGACTAGTTTAGTAAGTATTGAAAATACCACGAATAAAGGTGGTGGTGCTTGTTATGATTTAGCAGAATTAAGAAAAATAAAACAAGTTTGTGTTGAAAATAATTTAAAATATCATTTAGATGGTGCTCGATTGTGGAATGCGATGGTTGCCAAAAAACAACATCCAAAGCAATTCGGAGAATTATTTGATACTATTTCGGTTTGTTTATCTAAAGGACTTGGTGCTCCAATTGGCTCCTTATTATTAGGAACAAAAGCCGATATGAAACGCGCGCTCCGAATCAGAAAAATATTTGGTGGCGGCATGCGTCAATCAGGATATTTGGCTGCAGCAGGAATGTATGCTTTGCAACACAACATGCTTCGATTAGAAGACGATCATCGACGAGCTAAAGAATTAGGCGAATTATTGAGTTCACTTCCTTGGGTTGAAAAAGTAGAGCCTATTGAAACTAATATCTTAATATTTTCAGTAAGACCATCGTTAGAAGACAAATGGGTTATTGAAAAATTAAAACAAAAAAATATCCACATTAGTTCTATGGGACAGGGAAAACTTCGTATAGTAACCCATTTAGATTATAAAGAAGTGATGCATAGCTATGTTATGGAAGCTTTAAGTAAAATGCAGTTTTAAAAAACAAATTTCAAAAAACAAATTTTAAATAAATATCAAAATTCAAATTCTAAAATTCAAATCTTCACTGTTTTGAAAATTGAAATATTATAAAGTGGAACTTATCTGGGATTTGTTTTTTGAAATTTATAATTTTTATTTAAACATATCCATTCCGGGAATATTTGGCATTCCATCTTTGGCAACGGCTCCTAATTCGGCTTCGTTAACGTTTGTTGCTTTTTCGATAGCTTTATTTAAAGTAAGAATCAAATAATCTTCAAGTTGTTCTTTATCTTGTAATAAACTTTCGTCAATTTCTATAGATTTGATTTTTCTGTTGGCGTTTAACGTTACTTTTAACAAGCCATCATTACTTTGTTCGTCCACTAAAACAGTATCTAATCTTTTCTTAGTTTCTTCAATTTTTTGTTGGGTTTCTTTTAGTTTACCCATCATTCCCATGATATCTCCAAACATAATTTTAAGTATTTAGTTTCGCAAAATTAGCATATTCAATATCAATTTCAAAAATCAATTTCATTATACAATAACACTTTATGCATTATAAAATAATTAAGTTAAAAAATGTCAATAAGAATGTTAATATCAATCTAAGCAGTTAACATTTATTAAAGATTAGTTTGCAATACATTTGCTTTGAATTTTAAAATTATTATGAGTAAAGAATTACAACCGCCAATTGCTAAAATTATTCCACATGAACTTGAAAAACACGGACATGTTAGAATTGATAATTATTATTGGTTAAACGATAGAGAAAATCCTGAAGTAATTGATTATTTGAATAAAGAAAACGATTATTACAATCAATCAACGGCTCATACTAAAGACTTTCAAAAAGATTTATTCGAAGAAATGAAAGCAAGGATTAAGGAAGATGATGCTTCTGTTCCTTATTTTTACAATGGTTATTACTACATTACCAGATTTGAAAAAGGTAAAGATTATCCAATTCATTCTCGTAAAAAAGGTTCGTTAGAAGCCAATGAAGAAATAATGTTTGATTGCAACGAAATGGCAAAAGGACATTCTTATTTTAACTTGAACGGAATTAGTATAAGTGAGGATAATCAATGGGTTTCTTTTGGAGTTGATACGGTTTCTAGACGTCAATATACTATTCAAATTAAAAATTTAGAAACCAACGAAATCTTACCTCTAAAAATTGAAAACACTACTGGTGGTGCAACATGGGCAAGTGATAATAAGACTCTATTTTACTCAAGAAAAGATGAAGTAACTCTAAGACCAGATAGAATTTACAAACATAAATTAGGCACAAATCCATCGGAAGATGTTGTTGTTTATTTCGAAAAAGACGATACTTTTAATGTTTCAATTTATAAATCGAAGTCAAAAAAATATTTGATTATTTCTTCTGAAAGTACTTTGACCTCAGAATTTCAAATTCTTTTATCGGAAACACCAGATGAAGAATTTAAAATTTTTCAAAAACGTACTCGTGAGTTAGAATATTCGATTTCGCATTATGAAGATAGTTTTTATATTCTTACCAACAAAGATGATGCTACCAATTTTAAAGTGATGAAAACTCCTGAAGATAAAACTTCAAAGGAAAATTGGGTTGATTTAATTCCGCATAGAGAAGAAGTTTTATTAGAAGGTATAGACATTTTTAAAGATTATTTAGTAGTTTCTGAACGTTTTGATGGTTTGAATAAAATCCGAATTATGCCTTGGAATGGAGTAGGAGAATACTACTTGCCTTTCGAACTTGAAACTTACACCGCTTACACTACAACGAATATTGATTTCGATACTGAAATTCTGCGTTATGGTTATCAATCTATGGCAATTCCGTCATCAGTGATTGATTTTAATATGCGTACCAAAGAAAAAACTATCTTAAAAGAGCAAGAAGTTCTTGGAGGAAAATTTGATAAAAATAATTATATAGAAGAACGTATTTGGGCAACAGCTCAAGACGGAACAAAAATTCCAATGTCGATGGTTTATAGAAAAGGAGTGGAGCTGAACGGCAAAAATCCGTTTTTAATGTATGCTTATGGCTCGTATGGAATGACAATGGAACCTTATTTCTCAACAACACGATTAAGTTTATTAGACAGAGGATTTATCTATGCAATTGCTCACATTCGTGGAGGTGAGGATATGGGAAGAATGTGGTATGAAAACGGAAAATTATTAAAAAAGAAAAATACTTTTACTGATTTTATAGATTGTTCCAAATATGTAATTGCTGAAAAATATACTTCTGCCGAACATTTATATGCCGAAGGTGGTTCTGCTGGAGGATTATTAATTGGTGCAATAATCAATATGAATCCAGAGTTATATAATGGAGTTATTGCTCAAGTTCCATTTGTGGATGTTGTAACTACGATGTTAGACGATACAATTCCTCTAACAACTGGAGAATATGATGAATGGGGTAATCCAAATGTTAAAAAGTATTACGATTATATGTTATCCTATTCGCCTTATGATAATGTAAAAAAGCAAGATTATCCAAATTTATATATTGCAACAGGATTACATGATTCTCAGGTACAGTATTGGGAACCAGCTAAATGGGTTGCAAAGCTAAGGTCTTTAAAAACAAATTCTAAGCAATTATATTTTGATATAAATATGGATGCTGGACATGGTGGAGCGTCGGGAAGGTTTGAAGCGCTTAAAGAAGTTGCCAAGGAATTCAGTTTTTTGTTAGATTTAGAAAAAATTAAAAATTAATTTATTAAATTTGCAAGGTTTTGTGGCAAGCTAATTTTAAAAATTTGCCCCGACACTAATATTTTATTTATGAAAGAAGAAATAAAAGCCTACAATAATGTTTTGGAATTAATAGGAAATACACCTCTTATTAAGCTGAATAAAGTAACCGAAAATTTAGAAGGAAACTTCTATGCAAAGGTTGAAGCATTCAATCCAGGACATTCTTCAAAAGACAGAATTGCATTATACATTATTGAAGAAGCAGAAAGACAAGGAATTTTAACTCCAGGTGATACTATTATTGAAACTACTTCTGGAAATACAGGTTTTAGTTTGGCAATGGTAAGTATTATCAAAGGATATAGCTGTATTTTAGCTGTAAGTTCTAAATCTTCTAAGGATAAAATTGATATGCTTCGTAGTTTAGGAGCAAAGGTTTATGTTTGCCCTGCTCACGTTTCTGCAGATGACGAACGTTCTTATTACAATGTAGCTAAACGTTTACACGAAGAAACTAAAGGTTCTGTATACATTAATCAATATTTTAACCAATTAAATATTGATGCACATTATATGACTACTGGTCCAGAAATTTGGGAACAAACTTCGGGAAAAATTACACATCTTGTTGCTTGTAGTGGAACAGGAGGAACAATTTCTGGGATTGCCAAGTTTTTGAAAGAGAAAAATCCAAATGTTAGAATTTTAGGTGTTGATGCCTTTGGTTCAGTTTTGAAAAAATATCATGAAACTAAAGAGTTTGACAACGACGAAATTTATCCATATAGAATTGAAGGTTTAGGAAAAAATCTAATCCCAACAGCAACAGATTTTGAATCTATTGATAAATTCATGAAAGTTACTGATGAGGAAAGTGCTCATACAACAAGAGAAATTGCTAAAACAGAAGGTTTATTTGTAGGATATACTTCTGGAGCAGCTTTACAAGCAGTAAAACAATTTGCCGAAGAAGGCGAGTTTACTTCAGAAAGTAATGTTGTTGTAATTTTCCCTGATCATGGTTCTAGATACATGAGTAAAGTATTTAGTGATGACTGGATGAATGAGCAAGGTTTTTTTGACAGTATCAATGTTGAAGAAACTCAAAAAATTGAATTTATAAAATAAGAAAACTACTTTATACCAAACATAAAACTCCGAATAAAATTGGAGTTTTTTTTTGAATCTATGTTTGAAGAACTATTTAAGTTCTTTTTTTACTTTTATGACATAAGTACAAATTGGATAATTATTTATTTTAACATGAATATCATACAAACCGAGTTTGCTAAAAGTATATTTAATTTCTATTGAACCATTTTTTAAGCGTTCTACTTTTGGTTTGATAAATTGATTATTATTTCCAGAGTCAATTTGTAGAAAAATAGTATTTATATCGATATTTTTTAAATCCTTCAAAATAAATTTGGCTTCCTTATTTTTTTCAATTTCTAAATGCATTATTGATGGTTCAATTGGGAAAACACCATAAATATAGGCATTACCATATAAGATAGGAGCTTTTAAAAAATCAGAAAATATTGTTTTTTCATTTAATAAAGACCAAACACTTTCATGAGGGAAATGATCTTTTGCAAACAGTTCTGGGTCAGTTAAAAAATAACCATCATTATATTTAAATTCAAAAGTGTAGTTATTCATATTATAAATTCCGCTCGACCAAGTTGCATCACACAAATACCATTTATTATTGAGTTGAACAGCATTCCATGAATGATTAGGAAATTTTAATTCAGATGTTTCTAAATTTTCACTTCTACCATATCCATCAATAATTTCACAATTGATATTTGATAAATTAGCTAATTCTTTAACTAAATAAGCATAACCTGTGCATAATGTTTTTTTCTCTTTTACTAATTTTTTAAAAACTTGTTTGCTAAATGATTTATTCCATTTAGATTGTTCCAAACTATCATTTTTAAATTCATTTCTTTTAGAAGCATTCTTTTTAAAACTTTTATAATCATACTCAATATTGGTACTAACCCAAGTGTAAATTGCTCTAAATTTTTCAACATCAGAAGTTTGATTATTGGTTAAATTGTAAGCAAGTTGTGGCAGGTTGCTTAAATCACTACCTTTATAAGCATAAGCAATTTTATCAGCATTTTCAAAATTGATATTTTTAAAATCTGAAATTTGTGCCTCAATTGTAAATTGATTTATTAAGATAATGATTAATAATACCCATTTATTCATTTGTAAATAATGATTTTATTTTTTGAATTAATGTTCTTTTTGATTTATAAACTTTATTTGTTGAAACTTCTCCCATCATGATAACTTGTGCATTTTCAAGTTTAATATCATAACTCATTGTTATTGAGTGGTTATTACTTTTAACCTTAACTTCTTTAGTTTTATAACCAACATAAGATACAATTAATATGTCTCCTATTTGTAGTTGTTTCGGAAAAGTAAATTTGCCATCGATATCGGTTTGTACGCCAATATTATATTTTTTTAAATAAATATTTGCGCCTGGTAATGGTCCAGATTCATCAGAAATCACACCACTCACAGTAATTTTTTCATTTAAATCTGTCGATTCATTATCCTGTTTTATAGTAACATTTTCTTTATTGATGGTTTCATTGTTTATAGTTTTCTCTTGAGAATAACTATTAGCAAATGTTAATGTTGATAATAATGAAAGTCCAAAAACACTGGTAATAAAAGGATTTGAATTCTTATTACTTGAAGGAATCGTTGGATTTGAATAACTTTTTAATTGTGTCTCTAAAAATAGCCCACAAGTTTTACTTTGTTCATTATCAAAATATTTAATGATTTCTTGATCACTCATTTTAGTAAAATCAATTACAGTTTTTTGACATGAATTACAGAAACCTCCTTTTTCAGTTTTATTAAAACTATTAAAATTTTCAGAGCATGGTTTGTCGATTTGAATGTTAATTTTTTTCATCTTTTATAATTTTTGGTTTCTTATATAGATGTCTATTTTTTAATAAAGGTTGGAATTGGGTAAAAAAAAAAAATCCGCTTTGCTTTCACAAAACGGATTTTGAAGTAGTTAACGAGAAAATTATTTTTTCTTTAAATCTTCTTTGTCATTTTTGGTATCCATCATTTCCATTAATTTTATTCCAAGTAAACCACTAATTCCGCCTTCGGAACCATTTGCACCTGAAATTAAAACATCTGGAATTACTTTGATGTTTCCTTTACCAATTTCTTCTGTAATTTTATATTTAGTAAAATTATCGCCACCCATTGCTGAAACTTGTAACTGATAAGCTTCTGCTGTTGATTTACCAATTGCCATAATTTTCTCTGCTTCTGCTAAACCTGTTTTAGAGATTTTCTCAGCTTCTGCACTTGCATTCAATTTTGTTGCTTCCGCTTGTGCTCCAGCTCTTGCTTTTGTAGCTTCGGCTTCTGCATTTGCACGCATTTTTGTAGCTTCCGCTTCTGCATTTACATTTAATTTTAAACTCGTTGCATCACCTTCAGCTTTTTTAACGGTTGCATCGGCAGTTCTTTGAGCAATTTCAACACTTTGCGAAGCACGAACAATTTCTTTTTGCATATCCGCAATTGCAGTTTCTTTTTCTACACCTTGACGTTGTTCTTGCGCCATTTTTTGTGTTTGATAGGTTTTTTGCTCTTCTTCAGCAATTTTTCTATCAGTCAAAGTTTTCATTAATGAATCTGGTGGAACAATGTCACCAATTAAGGTATCAACTGCATTCACATTGTATTCATCTAAAACAGCTTTGATATGATTTTTTGCCGATTCTTGTCTTTCTTTACGTGTACTTAAGAACGAAATCACATCGCTATCTTGTGCAGAGTTTCTAAAATAGTTACCAATTGTTGGTTCCAAAACTTGTGAAACTAAGTTGGTCATACTTCCAAAACGTGCAATAACTTTTGGAGCTTCGTTTGCAGGAACGTGAATGATTTGTGCTACGTCCAAGTTGAATGGGAAACCATCTTTTGAACGTACAGTAATGGTTGATAAATTTTTATCCAAATCATGTGATTCGCTTCTAGCGTTTGCCCAATTTAAAACTAAGTTCGTTGTTGGAACTGGTTCTAATTTTGTTGTGTATTTATTCAACGCATATTTTCCAGGACCAAAAGGTTCCATCCACACACCACGTTGTCCTTTAGAAACAATATTTCCGTGTTTGAAAGTTTCTCCTGTTACGTCTTTTCCGTCTTCACCAATGTAAGAAATAACTACTCCAACATATCCAATTGGCACATCAGTCATTGGGTTTTGCTCGATTTGAATTGCCCAAGAGTTGATGTAATACGAACCAGCTAACATAACTTGAGGTTGCAAACCACGGTTTCCGCCTTTTTCTAGGAAATAATCAAAGTCTTGAAAGTTATTGTGACCATCAACATATTTTCCGGCAATTTGTCCTTGCGGAATTGGATCGCCATCAAGTGCCGTTACAATTCCGACCATGTTTTCAAAAATTTTGATTTGGTCAGCAATTACTATTTCGAATAAAAAAGTATTGATACGATACGATCCTGTTGTAATAAATGCTGATTGACGTCCTTTTTGTCCACCATTATTTAAGAAAGCTGTTGCATCTTGAAAATTATCACTATCAACTTTACGAGCAAGAATGCGTCCTGTTGGGATTTCTTTTCCATCTTTACTCAAAACTAAACCAATTTTCCCTTCTGGAATGATGGTAAATGAAGTCATATCAACAGAGTATTGCCAAATCCACATTCCCCAATATAAACCAGGAGCAAGTGTTTGTGCTTGAAAACCAGCTTCGCCTTTAGTTGCAATAATCCTTCCATCAGGTAATGATTTGTCTGTTCCAAAAAGCACGAATTTTTTGGTTACTAAACCAATTTTGTCTTCAGGAACGATAACCATTCCAAAGAAAACTCTTAAAACAAATTTGTAAAAAAGAATAGATAATACAATAGGTATTAACCACCACAAAGTAAAAAATGTTGTCATGTTATTATAAATTAATAAATAAAAAAGGTTTTTGATTTTTGGATAGAACTTATTAAGAAATAAATAGTAAATCAGGTAGTTTGCTTACCACAAATTCAAAGTACTAGTAGGTTTTGAATTTAGTTTTTGAATTACAACACTTTATTGTGTCATATTAGTTCTATTTTTAAATCTCTAATTATACGATGTACTTGTTAAAAAGTTACAAATTTTTGATACAATTATTTTTATATAAAGTGCAATAAATTAATTATCAATATTTTATTAATAAAAAAAACTTCAAGTTTCCTTGAAGTTTATATCTAAAACCTAATATCTAAAATCTATTCTGATTCGTCCATTGTGTGATAAACGTTCATCACATCATCGTCTTCCTCAATTTTCTCAATTAATTTTTCAACGTCAGCAACTTGAGCTTCGGTTAATTTTTTTGTTACTTGCGGAATTCTTTCAAATCCAGAAGATAAAATTTCAATTCCTCTGTTTTCTAATTCTTTTTGAATGGCTCCAAAACTTCCAAATGGTGCATAGATTAAAATTCCGTCTTCGTCAGCAAAGATTTCTTCTGCTCCAAAATCGATAAATTCTAATTCCATTTCTTCAATATCGATATTGTTATTTGCAATTCTGAAATTACAAGTATGGTCAAACATAAATTCAACAGAACCTTGAGTTCCCATAGTTCCATTGCATTTGTTGAAGTAACTTCTAATGTTTGCAACTGTTCTGTTGTTATTATCGGTAGCGGTTTCAATTAAAAGTGCAATTCCGTGTGGAGCATAACCTTCAAATAAAACTTCTTTATAGTTAGCCGTGTCTTTATCAGTAGCTTTTTTGATAGCGCGTTCCACATTGTCTTTTGGCATGTTTGCCGCTTTGGCATTTTGAATAACGGCTCTCAATCTTGCATTGGCTTCAGGATTTGGTCCTCCTTCTTTTACCGCCATTACAATATCTTTTCCAATTCTTGTAAACGCTTTAGCCATTGCAGCCCAACGTTTCATTTTTCTACCTTTTCTAAATTCGAACGCTCTTCCCATTGCTATGATTTAACCTAAATTTGTTTCAGGTTTTAATTATTTGTTATGTTTTAATTCTGATGCAAAATTAACCTAAAATTCTATTTTTACAAATCTATTTTGCAAATCCAATTAATCTACAGGCACATGTTTTGAAATGAAATTTTCTGCCACGACATTCCAATTATTTACTGCATTTTGTTTGTCTTGAAAATTCAAGTTATTGGCTTTGTTGTAGTTTTCAATTTCTTTGTTCACTTGTTTTACCATGACATTGTAATTGTCAATTTCTTCTTTGGTTCTGTCTTTTTGTGACTTAGATTCAAGTGTTTTTTTAGCATTTTCAAACTTGTCGTTGAACATTAAAAATTCAGTAATTTTTGGAACATATAATTCCGCTTCTTTTTTATAAAATTCTAATGCTTTTTTAGTTGCAAGTATTAAAGAAGAATCGCTTTTGTAAGGTTGGATTGTTTTTATTTTTTCTAAACCTTCTTCAGCATATTGTTTTAACGTATTTGCATTTTGTTGAATCGTAGCTAAATCTTTGCTTTCAATGGCTTTTGATAGCGTTGCATCGGTAAAATTTACTTTAAAGAAAACCAAATATAAAACAGTATGATAATCAAAAACTTCGTTTGAAATTTTGATTTTTTTACCTAATTCTGATTCTTCATCTGAAATGGTGATGTTGTATTTTAAGGCAAAAGCATGGAATGCATTTTTTGCTTTTTCGTTTTCTAAATCTAATTTTTCATTGACTAAATCTCGTGCTAAAAGATAAGCTTCCATAGCATCATAAGATTGTTCCGCTACTTCTTGCATGTTGATGATTTTATCATATTCTTCATTCAAATTCTTCTCGCAGAAATCAAAATATTGAATTACTTGATTTTGATATTCAACATCGCCTTTGTATCCATTTTTGATATCTCCAATTTTCTTTTTAGCTGTTTGAATGCTTTTAAGCAATTGTTTACGAGTATTGTCAATTCTTCTTGCGCTTTTAGAATGTGCTACAGCCGAAGTATATTTCCAAGTACTTTTTGAAATTAATCCTTGCTCTTTGTTGATATACGTTAAATACTCAACAGGCGTTTTGAATTCTTGAGCAAAAGAAGAAAGAGTGATGGTTAACAATGCCATCAGAAGAAATTTTTTCATGAAATTAGTTTTTTAAATCATTAATAATATGTACCGCTTCAATAATATGTAAGTTGCTTTTTATGGCTTTAATTTTTTCTGTATTGGAACTTTTTAAGTATTCATCAAATTGTTGGTATTCAACATCAACCGAGTTGCGTTCTACTTTCAAATCGTATTCTTTTTCTGAAAGATCTTTGACTTCTTTCCAAAGCGCATTCATTTTGATAACCGATTCAAATACGGAATTGAAATTCAATAAAATAGGAGGTAAGTCTTCGTCATAAATCTTGTTGAGTTTTTCATTTAAAGTTGCAATAGTTTTCAAATTCTGATTTGCATTAACTCTGATTTTACTTTTCTCAATAGCTTCGTTTCTTTTTGGATTTGGAAATTCTGTGAAGCGCAAAACACCTTCAATAGTATCATTTTTCAAAGCCGTTTTGTTTTTGCTTTCTCTTGGCATTTGCTTGTCAAAAAGTGTCGGCACAAAAACGTCAGGTGTAATTCCTATAGTTTGATTTGTTTTTCCCGTAACTCTGTAGAATTCTTCAATAGTTAATTTTATAAACTCTTCTTGATTTGTCTCTAAAGCTAAAGGTAAAATTCGTTGCATCGATGCTTTTCCATGCGATTGATTTCCAATAACAATAGCACGTTTATAGTCTTGCATTGTATTGGCAAAAAACTCACTTGCTGACGCCGAAAATCCGTTAATTAAAACTACTAATGGTCCATTGTAAATACTTCCACGATTGGGATCTTTGATGGTTTGCTTTTTCTCTGATTTGGTGTTCATTATAGCAATTGGACCAATATCAATTAGCGAACCAGTCAATTGTACAGCTTCGTCCATCGAACCACCACCATTGTTTTCTAAATCAATGATTAATCCGTCGATATTATCTTTTTGAAGTTTGTAAATTTCTTTGGCAACATCATCACTAACATTACTTTTTCCGTTTTCAAATTTGGCGTAAAAACTTGGAATTCTTATGTAACCTGTTTTTTTATTGTCCTTTTCTAAAATGTAGCTGTACACATTATTGTCATAATCTTTCATTACTTTTTTAGTCAATGAAACGGTGTACACTTCGCCGGTTTTTTTACGGAAAGTAAAATCTACATTACGGTACTCACTTGAAGTAAAAATTTCTTCAATTTTTTGCATGGACGAACATGCAATGGTATATTCGTTATCGAGGTATTTTACTTTTATGATTTGGTCGCCACTATCAATTTTATCTGAAAAATACGCTGAACTTCCCGGAACAACCTCATCAACAGTAATTTCGTCTTTTTCATTCATGGAAATATTCAATCCAAAAGATAAATTATCGGCACTTACATTTGAAAGGAAACTCGATTTATCGCTTTTGGATAAATACATCGTATGCGGATCAAAATAGGAGCAAAAGGCATTAAAAAATTTGGAGTTAAAATCATTTTTGGTCAATTGTAAACCTGAATATTTACACGAATAAGATTCGAAGATTTTGTCTTTTGATGTTTTTGAAATAGCGTCAAAATTTGCTAAAAGCGAATCTTTATTTTTACTTACTTCGGAAATATCTCTTAAAACATGGAACAAAATTCGTTTTTTGAACAATCGTTTCAAGTCTTTTTCATCCTTTGCATACGGAAATGATTTTACAGAAAACTCAATAGTTTCTGTACTACTAAACGCAAAAGGTTCTTTTCTGATGGTTTCAATAGAAGTTTTGTAACGTTCAATGGCTGTGTTGTATACCGTATAAATTTCTTTTAAAAAATCGCAGTTGTTTTCAACTAGATAATTATCAATTTTTAGTTGGTGTTTCTTTAAATTATTAACTTCAATTTCGGTAAACAAACGGTTGTCCTCATCTAATTCTTCTAGAAAAGTTTTGAATACATAAACCGATAAACTGTCGTCAACTACTTTAGGTTTGTAATGTTGACTTTGAATGATGGTGTTGATTTTTGTCAACGTTTCACACGGATTCTTTTCGCTTTGCGCAAAACCTAGAAAGGGTAGAAGTAGAAGGTATATTTTTTTCAAATTTTATAGCAATTTCAATTTCAATGGCAATTTCGATTACAAAAGTCAATATCAATGTCAATATCAATGTCAATGGCAATATCAATTACAATTTCAAAAATCAATTTTAATTTCAAAAGTCAATTTTAATACCAATTTTTCAACACAGACTCAAATAAATATTAATTTAATCGTTGTTTGTATTTTTTTGAAAGCTTATTTTTGAAAGTTCTTCGAACTCCCGAAGTTTCGGGACAGACTGACAGTTAAGTTTTAATTGACTTTTGAAGTTGATTTTTGCTATTGATTTTTGAATTTAATTTTTGAATTTATTTTTTATAAAATGGCATTTTCACCACTTTAGCTGCAATTTTTTTATCTCTAATTAGGATGTAAATTTCAGAATCTGCGGCTGCGAATTCGGTTTTTACGTAACCCATTCCGATGGCTTTTCCTAAACTTGGTGCTTGTGTTCCTGACGTTACAATTCCGATGTTGTTTCCTTCTGCGTCCACAATTTCGTAATCGTGTCTCGGAATTCCTCTGTCGATTAATTCAAATCCTACTAATTTTCTAGAAACACCTGCTTCTTTTTGAGCTTTTAGGTTTTCTGAGTTGGTGAATTCTTTTGTGAATTTTGTAATCCAACCTAAACCTGCTTCTAATGGTGAAGTGGTATCGTTGATGTCGTTTCCGTACAAGCAGAAACCCATTTCTAGACGCAATGTATCTCGTGCTGCTAAACCAATTGGCTTGATTCCGAAAGCGGCACCTGCTTCAAAAACTTTGTTCCACACTTGTTCTACTTCGGAATTTTTACAATAAATTTCAAAACCACCTGAACCTGTGTAACCTGTTGCTGAAATGATTACGTGTTCAATTCCTGCAAAATCAGCTACTTCAAAATGATAATATTTTATGGCAGATAAATCAACTGAGGTTAAACTTTGCATCGCTTCTACCGCTTTTGGACCTTGAATAGCAAGCAAAGAATAATTGTCTGAAAGGTTTTTCATTTCTGCTCCAAACGTATTGTGCGCCGAAATCCAATCCCAGTCTTTATCGATGTTTGATGCGTTTACTACTAATAAATATTGTTCGTCTTTGATTTTGTACACAATTAAATCATCCACTATTCCGCCATCATTGTTTGGCAAACACGAATATTGTGCTTTACCAATTTCAAGTGTTGACGCATCGTTTGACGTAACTTTTTGGATTAAAGCCAAAGCATTTTCACCCGAAATTAGAAATTCGCCCATGTGTGACACATCAAAAACACCAACGCCGTTTCTAACGGTTTCGTGTTCTGCGTTGACTCCTTCGTATGAAACAGGCATATTGTAACCTGCAAACGGAACCATTTTTGCTCCTAATCCTTCGTGAATGTGCGTTAAAGCTGTATTTTTCATTACCTATTTTAGTTTGTATGTTTGAACTGCTAAAATAGTATTTTTTGTAGAATTGGCGTGATGAGAACGGAAATTTATTTACTCTTTTTTAGCTTTGTATTCCATGATGGCTTCACTAACTAGATTGTCAATTTCACCCATGATGTGTCTGTCTGCGTAAGTAGATAGTGCGTAATATTGAATATCGTTTGCAAATTCATTAAGAAACGCGTTGCCTTTTTCTAAGTATGCTTTGGTTTCTGCTTCTGTAAGTTGGATTAACCTACTGAAACCCACAAACGAATTACTGCAATTGACATCAATATAATAGTGGTTTTCGTGTTGTAGAAAAAACCAGAATTGTGGTTCGTGTGCGATTACTTGCATAGCTCAGAGTATTTTATAAAGGAAGTTAGATAGTATTTTTAGCGTTGTATTCCATGATGGTTTTGTGAACTATATCACCAATTTCTCCAGTGATATGTCTATCAGCATAAGTTGATTTTGGTTCATATTGAATACCTTCAGCAAGAGCATTAATGTATGTGTTGCCTTTCGCTAAATATTCTTTAGTTTCAGCTTCTGTAAGTTGGATTAACCTACCGAAACTCATGATCGAATAACTGCAATAAACATCAAGATAGTACTTATTTTCATGTTGCAGAAAAAACCAAAAGTGTGGTTGGTGTGCGATTACTTGCATTGGTTGGTTTTTAATAAGATGTAAATTTATCAATTAAAATGAAAAACGCAAAGTGAGGAGATGTTTGTTTCGTTTTTTAAGTGAAGTCTTTGCTTAGTTTGGCTTCTGTTTCTTTTAGTTGCGCCATTGTCTTGTTTTATTGTGCCAAGGCTTTGTTCGATTGTGCCAAAGGTTTGTTCGATTGTGCCAAGGCTTTGTATGTTTTGGACTGTGTTTATTTCGATTACGCCGTTGCTTTGTTTTGTTGCGCCATAGGTTTGTTCGATTGTGCCAAAGCTTTGTTCGATTTAGACTTAGCTTGGTTGATTTTAATGTGTGGTACAACTATTAATTGAAAAGAAAAACGCAAAGTCAGGAGATGTTTGCTTTGCTGTCATAACTATGAATTAGTGTAGCATAAATACAAACATGTATGGCAAAAATATAAATCAGCATGGCAAAAATATAAACCTGCATAGAATAAATACAAGCATGCATAGGATAAATACAAACTTGTGTAGCATAAATATGAACCTGCATGGCGTAAATATAAACATGCATAGGATAAATACAAACATGTATGGCATAAATATAAACTTGCATAGAATAAATACAAGCATGCATAGGATAAATTTAAATCAGTATGGCATAAATAAAAACCTGCATGGCATAAATATAAACCTTTATGGTAATTTAATGTGTTGTATAATTATTAATTAAAAAGAAAAACGCAAAGTCAGGAGACATTTGCGTTAGTTTTTATGGGAGTATTTTGCTTAGTATGTTTGCAGTTGTAATAAAACAACCTTTTTTATTTTTTTCGTTTTTGATCTGCTTCTCTCATACAGTCCCAACATCCTTCCTCTCTAGTATAACTACCATTGGGATGTATGTGACAACTCCATCTGCGTCTTTCTTCTTCAGACTTTCTTTCTGCTTCTTGTTTATAATAATCACCATTTAACTTTTGATCACAATCATTGCAAATGGCATTATGTCCCATCCAACCTGGCATCATTTTTCCACAACTTCTACATCCCATTTTGTTTATGCCTAATCAATTCTGTTTTCGGCTTATTTCCGCCTTACTCTTTTCCCAAATTCGGAGAGGTTTTCAGGATTTTCCTCCATAACGTTTTATGTATCTAGGTTTTTCGCTTATCCACAACGTTACATCTCTTTGCGTCTGTCGCTGCTGCAAACACTGACCAAAACAAATCTACTGAATTTCTTTGAAAGACAGAATTGTAGTAACCAGATTATTTTCCACGAAGACAAAATAGCAAGCGCAAGCCCAGAAATAGCGCAAAACGGTGGTTAGCGATAGTTGTTTAAATAATCTGAAATTTCTTTATTCAAATTATAAAACTCATCAATTAAATCATTTGTAGTTTTAGTTTTTAATTCGCCACTAGAATTCATCAATACCATTTGACTAGTAATTTTGCTAATATTAGAGTTAGTAAAATTTCCTTTTTCATCTTTTGTAACAGAAATTTCAATACAATCTCTGGTTGGTAAATGTGCAAAGGCATTTCTAATTGATGAAATTTTTTGAATTTTATCAATAATTTTTTTATCAAAGGCCTTTATATTTCTAAGTATTTTAAGTTTACCTCCAATGCTAATAATTGATGAATTTAAAACAATATTTTCGAATTCATACTTCTTTTCAGGATTAAAATATGACGAAATTATTAAGTCTATTTTCGTTTCAACTTGATAAAGTCTGTCTATTGTCCAACCTCTAATTTCTTCTTCGTTGAATTCGGATATGCTAGATTTGTGAGTGCTCTTTAAACTTGTATCTTCCATTTTTTATACGATTTTTTACAATTATCGCTAACGTAATTCCGCTTGGCGTCAGTGGCGACTTTTTTAATAATTTGTTCTAAAGACAAGCAAAATTTCAACTTAGTAATTTCCGGCTAATAAAAACTAAACTAGCCATTGCGCCAAACGGCTGTTGGCAGTAGTACTTTATTAATTGTCTGTTTTTATTGTTACGATTTGTTTTATTTCTCCACTTTCTATTTGTAATCTCAATTGCTCGTAATTTATATTGCTTCCACTAATAATATTTACATTATTCAATGAATCTTGTGGACCTTCAATTCTTAAGTCGTCAAGTAATGCAAGTTGACCTCGATGTAATCTTCTGTCAACAAGAGATAAATCTTTATTAAATGAATGTGGATAATTAGAACCAACATCTGTTCCGAAACGTCTTAAAAGTTCATCAGTAAAGTTTTGTTCTGCAAATTCTTGAGGATTTATAACCCCAAAAGTGTTCTCTCTATAAAGTACATTAATTGCATTACGTAAGCCTTTCTTATCGTCAAATGAGACTACATTTTTTTCAATAAATTTTGAAACATCCTCATAGAAGTTTTTTGTTACTAACTTGTCGTTTGAACTTGTTGTAAAACCTAAAAAACCTGAATAAAAATATTCCGCTAAATCTCTCTTACCATTGCTGAAATTGTCATCATACATATAGCAAGAATACTTGTCATTAATTTCTTGTGCTGTAATATCTTCCTCAATAATAAATCCTATTTTATAAAAGTCTTTTGCTGGAGAAAGAAATAGGTCATTGATTAATTCAATTAGTTTCTGATTGTCTACTTCTTTTATTGTAAAGGCTTCTTGTAATTCAGCCTTAATAACCAGTGTAAAATGTTTATTATTTAAATTGCCGTCAATCACTAAAAGTATTCCAGCTGGAATTGTTCTTTTGTTATGGCTTATTGCTAATAAATCTGCAATACTTTTAGATTTATTTAGAAAGAAGTCATTTGTTGAGTTTTTCAATGATGTTGAGTATCTATAAAAACTGTCAGCTTCACTATGTGAAATTTGTAGTTTAAAGAATCTTTTATTCTTTGAAAAAGCAGTTGAAATTCTGTCTCTTAGAGTTTCTATTTCGGCATCGCCGAATTGAAACAAGTTTTCAGAATATTCAGCTACTCCAAAATCTTCATTATCTTTTTTCTTTTGAACTTTATGAATAGTAATTCTTGAAAGCTCTAATTCTTCTATGTCTATCATTTAGTAATCGTTTATAAAGTCAATATTATTTTGATTGATGTCAAATATTTTTTGCATATAATCCAACATATTTGGGTATCCTAAAACACAAGTGTTTAGATGTTCTAACACAATATAATACATTGTTCCCAGTGTACTTCTTTTTTTATCAAAATTTAGTAAAATCCATTCGTTTTCATCTTTTTCCTCAATGAATTCTGGATATAGATTTATTTTGAATACTTTATCTTCTAAAGATTTTTTACTAATATTTACGATAAGTCCTTTGTCAAATAAACATATAACATTTGGTAAAAATTTCCAATCTGTTGTATTATATAATTCTTTAATGTGTTCAAATGAAAAAGCATCACTGTTTCCAACAAACATAAATGTTAACAATGGATTTTTAAATGGATTTTTCGTTGTTGGTTTATCAACAAAAATTCCTTTTCCACCAGCTTCTATAAAGTTTGGCTCAATTTTGCTTCTATGCATAAAACTATCTAATCTCTGACTCGTAGTAATAAATTCAGTTATATATTTTTTGTCCCAACTTGATTTTATTTCAGCATAACTATAGATAGATTCATATGTTAAATATTCAGTATCATTATAAGTTTTGTAGAGAATTGGTGTTCTAAAATTGTCAGCAATTATGAAATCTAATTGTGGACTTGATGATAATGCCGTATCAATAATATGACCATTACTAATGTAATATTTTTCAGGTAATTTTTTTCTAAAAAAGTTTCTAACAGCTATTTCAAATTGGTCTCCAGATGCAGGAAAATCTCCGGTATGATGAATTAATTTTACCTGTTTATGAGCAATATCTAATCCGTCCGCTTCAAAATTAAAGAAAGCATCAATCGAAATTTTTCTAAACTCCTTATCTTTTTTTTCCATTTTTAATAACGTAGAGTTGTTCTTACTACGATTTTCCTGAGTATTACTGCCAACTTGTATATAAGTCTGACATTATCATCCTAATACACCAAATACTAGGTGTATTAAGATGATAAATGTTAAATTTTATTTTGCTAATCTAACAAATATTTTCTACCAAAAACTACGTACAAATACTTAATTTTTACAAAGATAAAAAAGGGTTTTGGAAGTGTTTTACGGGAAACCGTAAAGTGGTGTTTTTTAATTTTTTTTAAAGATTTTGTTTTGCCTTTGTTCGGGGTTTGTTCGGTAAACTTGCCATTTTGCAAAGCAATCCCGAACCATCTCCGAACAAAACCTTTGTAAAATTGTCATCAATCATTCAAAATTGGTCATTGAATTTAAAGCTTTTCAAAACATAATGATTTAATGTGTTGTGATTTATGAATAAAAAAACGCAAAGTCAGGAGACGTTTGCGTTTGTTTTTCATGGGAAGTTTTAGCGGAGCTTGATTAATCTATTTTATAACAATAGTTTTCCACTCTTTTTGTAATTCACCTTTTGCGTTAATATCAGATATTTCTAAAAATTTGAATTTACCTTTTGATATTTTTTTGTAAAGCTTGTTAAAATTGTCAGGTATTTTGTATTCATCGTTCAGCACATGTGAAAATCTAGCAACATTAACCCATTTTCCTTTTTTTAAAGTCCAAATAAAAATGCTTTTATATTGGCTTGTACAGGATGAATAAAATTGTCCAATTTCATTTCCGCCATCTTCGTCAATGTCACCAATGCTGAATAAACTTTTTGAATGACAACAAGTGGATTCAGTTTCAATTCTTGGAATATTATTGTCAGTAAAATAATAAGAGTCGCCTTGCTCACAGTAATTTAAGGAATGCAGATAAAATGCAAAATCATCTTTTTTGTCATTGTTTAAATCTCCCAAATTTTCTAATTCTTCATTATAAAATTCATTAATTACTTTTTTTGAGATTCTTATTGGATAGCAATTATTTTTTTCGTTATCTACTTCATATTTTGAAATACTCAATTTGAATTTTCCTTTAAGTAGTGTATCATTTATAAAGTTAATATCATTTGATAAAACAGAATCTTTAGAAGTTGAATTTTTAATAATATTAATTTGTTCTTGATATGATAATTCTGATAAGACTTTTGTTTTCTTCTCAATAGTCTTTTTTGTTTCTGTTTTTATATCAGCTTTTTCTCGGTTACAAGAAAAAAGAGGAATGATTATTAATAAAAGTAGTATTTTCTTCATTTCTCGTAATTATATCGCTGACGTTTGCATAGTTTTTATTAGAAGTTTTTGCGTAGCTTGGGTTGTTTTTATTTATAGTGTAGATTTTTTATTTTTTATCGAGGTCGAACGTCAGCTGCCTATTTTAGTGGTTCGCTAATTTCCATTAAATCTTCTCACTAATTTTATTTCAGTAAAATCTTCTGCTTCATACAATTCTGTTACAATAAATGATTCTACAATCATTTTGTCATATCGTAAAATATCTATCACAGATTCATTTTCAACATTATAAATTGCAATTTTATAGTAGTCTTTAGGGGTTCGTGTAACTTTTCTTGTTGTTGGTTCTTTACAGTTCGAACCTTGTCCTAAAACGAACGCATTTTTTCGGTAAAATGTCCAATCAATTACTTCACATAATCTTTTATGTTTAGTTCCTTCTTTATAAACATAGGCATTTAAAGTGTCTTTTTTGAAGTATAAACTATCAATATTATTAAATTCCCAAGATTTGTTTGAAGGCAAACTAAACTTACCTTTTTTCATTTCCACAATACTGGTTTTGACTATTTTCTGAATTGAGGATTTTGTTGGTTTGATTTGAGCAACCAAACAAATTGGAAATAAAAAAACTATGTAGATTAATTTGTAATTATTCATTTAATTTTCTTTTGTAGAGTAGTTTTTCATGCAGTTTACGATAAATTGCCACTACTTTTGTAGTTTGTACCATTGCTGCTGCAATTACTGACCAAAACAAAACTACGTATTTTCTTAGAAAGATAAAATTGCTTCCACCTGATTATTCTCTACGAAGACAAAATACCATGCGCAAGCTAAGAAATTGGTTTAAACCACTTTTGGCGGTTTGGGTTTATTATTTACCGCTCAAAAGATTGGCTAGTGCTTCTTTGCTATCTTCATTTTCTGAATCTAGTTGAATGGATTTCTGATACATTTTTATTGATTCTTCTTTCTTATTTAATTTTGCTAGCATTTCAGCATAACTTCCAAAAGCGTTACTACTTAAAGGAAATAAAACGGTATTTAACTTGAAAGTTTCTAAGGCTTTTTCATTCTCATTTTTGTAAATTAACTCATAGCCCAAATCATTCAAGGTATTTTCTAAAGAAGCTTTGTTTTCTTTCTTAACGTTGTTTGAGGAATTAATGGCATAAGTCAATGCACGTTCATATATGATGCTTTTTTGCTTGTCGCTTTGTGTTTCTGCGAAACTTTTTGCAATTGTATTTATTACTAAACTTGGATTTTGATTCCAAATGGAATGTCCGCATTCATACGCAGTGATACCGATACTTTTGGGATGACTTAGAATAAATTTTTTATGACATTCATTCCAATGCTCTATTTTTTCTGTTTCTTTGACTAGTGGAATTCCAGCTACAAAATCGACAACGGGTATATTTAGTGGTATTGATAAAGCGCTCATTATTTTCGTGGTTTCTCTTTCATTAGATACTTGATAATACAATCCTATAAATTTTTCTTTCATTTCAGGTAAATATTGTTCGAGAGACTTTACATCTTCTTCACCATATTTATCCATATAATTATGATTAACATCAATTAGCACAACAGACTTAACAAGTTTTGGATGTCTTGTTGCATACAAAGTTGCCAAATAACCTCCGTAGGAATGTGCTACCAAAATAATTTCTTTGTTGTAGCCTAATTTTTTGAGACCTGTTTCCAAGTCTTCAACAAGGTTGATTATTCCGTGTTTATTGATATCGGTTTCAGATGTATCTATAGTGCTTTTACCGTGTCCAGCTCGATCGTATGTTATTAATGTTGAGCCAGTAATTTTAGAAAGCGGTTCTAATATTGAATCCCATATTTTACAATCTGCTCCACCACTTGATTCAAATAGGATAGGAGTTCCTTTACCTTTTATAATGTTAAAATGTAGTTTATGATTTCCAACATTTACTAAAGTGTCTAATGTTTGAGATTGATTTTTTTGAAAAATTAATAAGCTTAATAGGATGAAAAGTTTAAATGTTGATTTCATTTTTAAATTTGTTTTTATTTTCGGTTCAGCCACACTGGTGAATGACGTAATGCGGCTTCAAGAAGTGGCGATAAACCAAGACCAAGCCTGCACAAATATAACAAAGACTTTTAATTAAAGACCTTTCCAATTTCTGATAAATCCCATGCCTCGCCATTTCGTGTAACAGCTGTTAGCAGTAGTTTTTTTTAATATTCATCATATTTTTTTAAAGGTTTAAAGTTTTTATACCTAGCGTAACTCTCTTGACTTTTTGTATCTTTAAAAATAATCTTTTCTAATCCTTTTTTATTATAAGTTGAAACTGTCAATGCCTCGTCTAATTCAACTCTTGCAAACATTCTTAAGCTATCTCCTTCAATATTTAAGAATACTGTTGAACAGCCTCCATGAACTAAAAAAGCATCTATGCAGTCAAGTTCACTATTATAAAGCATATTAGGATATTCTTCTGAATTCATAATTGAAACAAGTTTTTGTTTTTCACTATCATATATAAAAAGTCTTCTAACTTCATTCGAACCTCTTGCCGCTGTTCCAGAAATGAATGTGATATCATTAAATCTGTCATTGTTGAAATCTGAAATATTTGTTTCAAATCTCATTATTGAATTAGTTTCATAGGAATAATTATTTTGAATCATCCAAGTTTCAGGATCCTTAATTGAATTTTTCCCTTTGGTATAAAATTTAATTATTACATAGTTGTCTTTATAAACTCTATATTTTATAAGTTCAACTTTACATTTTCCTTTATCTCCAATATTCAAGCTGTCAACAAAAGTTTCTAATATTTCGGTATCTAAAGAATCTATATGTGCGGTTTTAATTATAGATTTTTCAATTTTTGATGTTTTACTCTTTTGAGTTATATTATCTGTATTTTCAGTGATTTGTTTTTTTGTGCAAGAAATTAAAATAGTAAAAGCAAGAAATACGATAAATTTCATTTTTGGTAGCATTAAGTTATTGAATTCTCCCATTTTTTTGCAAAATTACTGCCAACTTACATATAAGTCTAACGTTATCATCCTAATACATCAAATACTAGGTGTATTAGGATGATAAATATTATATTTTATCCTGCTAATCTAACAAATATTTGCTACAAAAAACTACGTATAAATACTTAATTTTCACGAAGGTAAAAAAGGGTTTAGGAGGTGTTTTACGGGAAACCGTAAAGTGGTGAAAGAAATTACAACCATTTCTTTTCACTTTCAGTAGCATCAAGAATGTCGATGTTGAATATTGTTTTAAATCGTTCGGCTACTTTAAAAGCATCGTTTTTATCACGTGTTTTGTAAAACGTAATGTGTTTGTTACCGTTGTAAAATAAATTGAGTAAAATGATGCTATTTTGAAGTGTGGTTTCGGCTGTTATTACTCGTATGGTTTGGTTTTCGGTGGTTTTAAATACAGAAACGTATTCAAAATTTGGGCAAGGTTTCCAAGTTCCAAAATGATAACCGAAGAGTGATTTTATACTTCTATAAGTTGTTGTATCTAAATCAATTTCGGAACCTTCGGTTATTAAAAAATTGATGCCAATGACAAGAAAAATTCCACCAAAAATGATGTTTGTGGTTAAGGATAATAATCCTAGAATTGTAATACCAAATCCAAGTATTTTTTTAAAAAGAGGTATTTCCTTGAGGTAAATTATTTTATTCATTCTCGGGTTTGTTTTTGGTTCAATAAATTTTGAATTCTATTGTTAAAAAATAATTTTAATGTAGTTACTCTTTGATTTTATCGAATGCTTCTTTTGTCATGATAACTAAATCTTCTTTTATACAATCCCAAATGGAGACGTATTTTTGAGACATTACATAGTGCGATTTCATGTTTGAAAATTTGCCATATAGCAATAGTGTACAAATATCTGTTGAAGTTATCAAATCATCTAAAATATGGCTGTGTACGGAAGATTCAATTTCTTCTTCTCCTCCATATTGTATAGGAATTAAACTTTTGTGTAATTGTTTTTGTTCGACTAACTTAAACTTATTGTCAAAAGTTAATAAATAGTCATTGCCAAAAAGTATAACGTTATTTAATTTTGGTCCGGTTAAAACAAAAACTCTTTTTTCTTTTTTAGTAACAATAGGAATTAAATTTAGGTTAGCATTTTTATAATGCTTATATAATGTATCTGAATTAATGATTTTTAAAGCTTCAGTTCTTATTTTGTAATAGTCGTACTCATTAGTGGTTAGTTCTCGTTCTTCTAAATTTGTTGTTGCATTTTCAACTTTAAATGTTGCATCAAAACTTATTGTACCTAGAACTTTTGGCGTTGGATCGCTAGAGTAGAAGATGCACTTTGTAATTTCATTATCGGAATAGGAAAAGTAACCACCAATTTTTGATTTATAGTTATATTTTTCCATGAAAATGTCACTTCCATACCATGAAGCCATTTCTGATTTGTAAAGCATTTTTCCTTCTTGAACAATTGATGCCGCTTTTTTATCAATTTTTGATTGACTGAAACTTAGTAATCCAAATAGTGAAATAAAAAGGTAAAGAGTTGTTTTCATAATTTTTTGTGTTTGTTTATTAAAATGGATTACTTAATTATTTTAATTAAAAAGTGTAAAAAACAATTTTAAAGCAAATTGCAAAGAAACTATATTTTATAATTCATATTCTTTTTTAAATACAAATTCTAATGTATTTGATGGTGAACTTAATACTTTATAGTTAAATAGAAACTCGTTTGCTGAATTGTTGCTGATTTCGCCGAAAAGAAACGTGATGAAATTTTTATCTTCTAAATTTTTGTGTTCTAATTCACGGAGTAAATCATCAAAAAAGAATTCGGAATCTAACAATTCTTCTTTATATTCAATGAGTTTTGCAACTTCTAGTTTTTTAAACCACCAACTTTCTATAAAATCCTCGTCGTAATAGTCAAGTGCTGCTTCTTTACCAAAATTTGATACCTCATCGTTTTCGTAATCAAATTGTAAATATTCTTGATAGAATTCTTTTTCAGAAGCATTTTTTCCAATCCAAACACAGACTATTTTTTTGGTACTCATTTTTAATTCTTTTAGGTTAAAGTAGTTGGTTAAGGATTCAAAGTCCAAATTAAAGCTTTCTCTTTAGTAGCGCGATAAATGGTTGCGTGTTCTTCTTTTGGTTCGTTTGAATATTGAAAGATTACGTTTTTATTGTTTTCCGTGGTTAAAATTTTTGCTAAATTTTTAGTGTGTTTAGCAATATCAGAAGCACTTGATCCTGTAAACCATAGTCGTTTTTTGCCTTCGGGGAATTTTGCAAGATGTTCTTTTGCAGTTCTAACTAAATAGTGGTTGTTCCACCATAGTGATGGATCCATGGCAATGTAGTAGTCAAACATTTCTGGTTGTGTCATGAAGGTTTCCATGATGAAAAGTCCTGCAAGCGATTCGCCAATAATTCCTTTTGTGTTTTTCGTACGATAGCGTTTGTTGATTTCAGGAAATAATTCGTCTTTGATGAAGGCTCTAAATTTTGGCGCACCACCAATTACTGGCGCAATTTCTTTATCTTTTTCAACTTCGGTACTTCCTGATAAATCGCGTCTGCGAACTGTATTTTCTATACCGACAAGAATAAAAGGTGGAATTTTGTTTTCCTTAATTAAACCATTCATTGTGTTAGCAATATGAGGAAAATCTTCTGCTGTTCCGCCATCTGGCATGTACATTACTGGAAGTGAATCTTTGGATTTGGCATAATCTTCGGGCAACCAAACGTTGATAGTCCTAGTTTCTCCAATGGCTTTTGAATTGATTTTAAAAGTATCGTGGGTAGGAATTGGATCTTGTTGTTGTGCTTGATTGTTGCAAGCTGTAATAAGTAAGCTTAAAAGTATGATTAGAAATTTGTTGCTCATGATGGTTGTAGTATTTTAATGATGAACAAATATACAATTATGTGTAAGAATTTATAAGTTTTGAATGAATTTCATAAAAAAAAACCACAAGCCGAAACTCGTGGTTTTCAAAGAATAGAATAGGGTTTATTTGAATATTATTTTATAATAAAACGTTCCTGAATCGCCTGTTTCACTGCATCGATTATTAAAATCAAAACCTTCTTGTTTTAAGTTATTGTCTTGATTGAAAAAATCTTTTATCATTATTTTTTTAACTTTATAATTGCCGCCTTTGTATTGAATTTCTTCATCATAATTTTCAAGGTGGAAAAAATCGTCACCATGAGTGTCTTCTTCACGTGGGCTATAAATTAGTTTTAAGTACGCTCCATTTTCAATATCATTTGTGGAGAAAGTGTAATTTCGGGACATGGTTAGATCATCGCCATATTCAAAATTTTGATTGGCATTTTTATCGCTTACGTTCCAAATCAGTTCGTCTTTGTTGTTTTTTTCACGGATGGTTTCATTTTCTGATGAAAATGCTTGAACGCCAACCCAACCATACATTTGTGCATCGCCTTTACCAATAATTCGGTCCATTTTTAATGTCACTTGATAGTTGGTTTTTTCGTTAGCGGTACATTCTCTAAATGGTATGGACTCAATTTTTGCATTTGTTACTGCAACTGTGCCATCAAGAAATTTTAAAGAAAAGCTAATTGGTGCTCCAAAAGCAGCAGGTCTGTTTTCTTTAGCAACCGCATTTTTAAAGAATTCGTTCATTTGATTTTGTAGTTCTTCAAGACCTTTAACTTCAAACGGAACGGCATCACCATTTGTACCATAAGCAAGCATTTTGAAAACAACATTTTTGTATTTGTTTTTTAAATTAGTATCAAAACTAACACTTTGTCCTGAATATTTTACTTTTAACTGGTTGTCAATTTCTGTAGATTTATCTTCTAATTCGTAAGATATTAATATTCTTTGTCCGTAGGTGATTTTATCTACATAAACGATGTCTCTATTCGAGTTCAAACTTTCATTTTTAAAATATTTTTGCGATGGAAAAGCTTCTGCGGTGAAAGTTTCGCATTTATAATCGATTAGATATTTTCTAGTTTTTCTGTTGTAGTCGTATTTGAATTTATCATCAACATCAACTCCTAATCCTGTTAAATTCAATCCAATGTTCATCTTTAAATCTTTAGACGAGAAAACTTCAGAAGAGGTTTTTACAAAATTTTGTGTTGGTTGACCATTAGCATCTCTTTCAAGAAGATTTTCAAGTTGCACCGATAGATTTAATGCAGAAACATTTTTAACCTCGATATTGTTCGTACCTTCTTTTAATCGCGCCGATTTTAGCATTATTGAAATTGGGTTTACGATATTTCCTTCATAAATATTCATTTTTCCTGTTTGTGAAAAATCAGATAAATTGTATGCGCCACCAAGAATAACATTTGACGTTGCAGCTTTTGAAAGTATATCTTGTTTTATATCTGTCACAGAGAGACTTTTGTAGGTTGTGGTACAATTTTCATCTTCAGATTGTTCTACTTTTGGCTTTTTATTATTGGGTTTGTACACTTTATCATATTTTGCAATTCCATTAGCTCTTTCAATAGAAATTTCTTTATTCATTAATTTAGATAAATCAATAGTTTTTAAAATAGGAGTTTCTTGTTGTGCTTTGTCAACAATATTTGAAATTCTATTTGATTTTACAACTTCGGTAATTCCATCTTTCCAATAAATGGTTCCTTTATCAAAGGTGTTCATTCGTTTGAAATTAGGTTTGTTACTGTCCATTTCATCGGATGTAGGAAAACCTAATTCACTTGTTTCATAACCAATTTCACCCCATTTTTTCATAATGTCTCCATAAATGGCATGCACTTTTTTTGTATTTGGATTGTAATAAACCCATCCATTTTCAAATCGTAAAAAATAACCTCCTGCGCCAGCTGTTGGACGCATTGTTGCACTTTCAGAATGGATGTTACCAAGGTTTTGCTCTTTTGCTTTTGCTATAATTTGTTGTTCAATAGGATTTTGTGAACCGCTATTTGTGGGAACTCTATTGATTCCTCCACGAATTTGTGCACTACTTATTACGTGTATTAAAATCATTAATACAACACTAAATTTTATTTTGTTTTTCATATATGTAGAATTTGATTTGTTAGTGGTCATATATGGTATCGCCTTTTTATTTATTAGTGTTTGCTTGCGCAAACTTGTTGTTAATGGCGATTTCATGATACTAGTATTAACTATTAAACGTTCCTGTTATTTTTCCTGATGATTTTTTTGATGGTTTTGGGTTGTTTTTGGTAATTTCATAGAGTTCACCATCAAAAGTTCCCGATACTTTTTTGTTTTTTATATTTACTTTCACTGTGCCTGAAAATTGGTAGTATTTTTTGTTGATTAAAACTACTGAGCCATTTTTGTTTCCACTCGTTATGGTATAAGTTCCAGATTTCTTTTTGTCGACAATCAAGTTAATTTGTGTTGTCATCAATTTTTCACTTAAAAGACTTGTTCCAATAGAAAAAGTTTTTTTGTCGGTTTCTGTAAAAGAGGCTTTGTCTTTGTAGGTTTTTTTATTAAAAGTAAACGTTATTGATGTGTTGCTGTTTTGCTGCTCTTGAAGTTCTTTGAGCATTTTGTCGACTTTTGCATCACCAGTTTGTGCCATAGAAAACACAGAACATAATAGCGTAAAAATTGCAATTATTTTTTTCATGATTATTCTGTTTGTTGAAAAATAAATGATAGATTGCCGTTATAATAGTCGTTTGAAAAATCAGTAGGATATATAAGACCAGGCGTTGGGGTAAAACCGAACGAATCAAAACGAATATTTCCAGAAGTTATAGGATATGTTATTGGTGAACCATCAGATTTATCACGATAATACCAATCATCAGAGTTCATAGTTATAGCATATTTTTTATCTTTTTGTAATTCAATAGGTTCGATGTTTTTTGTGGTTATAGTTGCGGCAGTAGTTACATTTAATAATTCTGTTCTAATTACAGTATTAGTAGTTGCATCCCATAAAGTAACTCTTAAATTGGAGTTTGATTGTGGTAGCGCTACTACAAATGCCTTTATTTTCCCTTTTACTAAAGGAGTAAATTCGTTACCTACTTCAGACGTTGTTCCATCTACAACATCGATAACAGCACCATTAATTCCTCCATTTGTGAGATAGCCAATAAGTGGATTCTCTTCTTGAAAAGTTATAGATGCATCATCGTCTTTAGAACATGAGGTCAATGTTAAAGCTATAAAAGCTATAAAAATTGCTAATTTTTTTGTTGTTTTCATTTTATGTTTTTTTAAAATTATATTCAAAAGTATTTATAGTAAAGAATCCAAAAAACCACTAATAGATGAACGGCATTTTGAATAGACAGATAACAGATTTTGCTACATTATATAGTAAAATTAATTGCCTTTTAGTATTTTTCCGTTTAAATTAGGAAGGTTAAACGTTGTTACACCATTGCCACCATAAGTAGTTCCAATTATAGTAAATAAGGCTTCGTTTAAACTAATTTGCATTGTTCTACCGTCGCATGGTAAATAGCAACCATTAGCCGTTGGAAAATTTCCAACATGGGCAACAATAGTTCCTAGTGTATCGGCTCCTATGTAATTAGGAGAAGGATAAACTCCGCAAATTAATATGTAATATTTCACAGGAACACTATCCACATTTTCAGCAAAACTTGCAGTATTTGATATAAGTGCATAAGGCACACTTAGTAATTGTTCGTTAGAAATAATGGTGTAATTAGTTCCGCCAATTGGGTCAATTTCGCATTTTATTTTTTTGCTGCTAGCATTAGAATTCATTGCGGAAGTAAAATCACCTGAAACTAAAGTTCCTTCACCAACTTTTAGCGATAAAAGTCCGTTGGCGTTGGTTAAAATCGTATGAGTTTCTTCAAATTCGGTGTTTTCAGTTCCCATAACAACTGATATTAGTGATATTTTTACACCTACTTGTTGGTTCGTAATAAGCTGATTGCTTGCGTTTCTAACGACTGCTTGAAAGCTAAATTTATTTGGAGCTTGTGCGTTTGCAGATAGAGTATACAAGAAAGAAAATAGAAAAAATATTTTTGTTGCAATGTTTTGTGTATTTGTTTTCATTTTGATAAAAGTTTAAGAGTTTAAGAGTTTAAGAGTTTAAAAGTTTAAGAGTTTAAGAGTTTAAGAGTTTAGAATTAAATTCCTAAACTAGTTTTTAATAATTTTAAATGTTTTTAATTTTTTATTATTCTCATTAACAGCAATAAAGTAATTTCCAACAGAAAGATTTTCTATTGAAATTTGGGTTTCATTAGCTGTTATTTTTTGATGAGATATCAATTTTCCCGTTACATCATACAGGTCGTATTCTAAATTTTCTAAAGAGTGATTGGATATCGATAAATTTACATTTTCAGTAGTTGGATTTGGATAAACAATGGCTTGCAATTGAATGGTTGGATAATCGTTGTTTCCTAATGTGAAAATTTCAAAAGGTTGTTGCACACCTTGGGATAGTGAACCATTTGTTCCTGTTGCCGCTACATAATCTATTTGTCCAACGGTATAACTAAAACTTCCACCAATTCCTGAACCATTTCCACCTGATGAATTTACGGATTGTTGGGCTTGAACTCCAGTTAAGCTTAAAACGCTTATAATTATTAGTTTTTGCATGTTTTATTGATTTATGATTATAAATATTTGAGTAGTATCTTTTTATAAAAACACTTAATAGACCAGCTACATTTAGAATAGAAAGACAACTTATTTTTTAATTAAATAACTTTTACTGACTATCATTATAATTAATCCGAAGGCCATCATTAAAATCAAACCGGGAATTTCCTTCCATGAAATTAAAATTGCTTTTTGAGGATTGTTAATCGGATAGGCAACTGCAACTTCTTCATTTAATTCATAATTAAACAGCATAAATATTTGCGGCGATTTGCTATAACTTTTTATAGTTTGATTAGTTGTAGTTTTAAATTCAAAAAACGGACTTCTACCAGATAATGTCTTATTGCTTTTAACCATTCTTGCGCCGTTTGAACTAACTTTATATCCAATAATTTTGGCTTCTGTCGTAGTTTCAGTTAATGAATAATCTATTATTTTGTATAAAGCGCTACCCCAAAAAATAAGAATTCCAATGCCAGAAATTAGTAATGTTAGCCCAATAATGAAGGGATTGTTGGTTTTCATTTTTGAAATTATTTAAATTTTGATTTCATATATTCATCGAAACGAGGCAATGATTGATCTTCATAAATTTCGATAAACTGACCAAATTGCATGTAGGCATACACAAAAGGATTTTGAGTTGCTTCTTCATAGTTTTTAGTAAAATATTCCTCTTTCGAGATTCCTTCTGGAACAGGATTAGGCAATTTGGCAAACATCTTTTTAGCCAATTTATAACATTGTTTTAGTTCTTTCTTCTTGCCAATTTTTCTCCAATAAAGCATTGCAATTGTATTTGCTAAATGTTCGTTTTGGTAACTTGCTTTGCTGTTTTCATGATCATAAGTTTCTTGATAAGCGTGACCATATTCGTGAATTAAATAAAATCCGTTAAAGAATAAACCAAACATTCTTTTGCCTTCTTCTTCGCTACCAGTAACTTCTTTTGTAAACGCTTTTAATTCGGGCAAAACTTGACTCCATAAAGGAATGTTTACTTTGTTTTCTCCATCAAAAAAGATTAAATAAGGCGTTGTGTTTAAAATAGTTGTAGTGGTAAATTTGTCGTCTTTTTTGAATTTGTAAACTTCTTTTTTAAATTTTTCTGTGATTTTGTTAGCATTATTCAACAGCGCGACTGAATCTTGATAAACGGTGAACCATTTTTTTTGAGCATTAGTTGTTATGCTCATTAAAGTAATTGTGATGATTAAAATTGTTTTTTTCATGATTTCTATTTTAAAGCAAAACTCATTTAAAAATTAGAGTGCCAAAACCACTAATAGACCAACAACATTTTAAATAGACAGACAACATTTTTATTAAAATATTTCTATATTTGAGAAACTTTTGAGCCAAATGAATCCTTTCAACTGTATAATTATCGATGATGACGAAATTGACCGACTGACGGTTGTCTCTTATGCCAAAAGGTTTTCGAATTTGAAGATTATTGGTGTTTTTGAAAATGCAGAAGATGCTTTGCCATTATTAGAAAAAGAGAAGATAGACATTCTTTTTTTAGACATCGATATGCCGTCACTCAACGGATTGGATTTTCGTAAAAAAGCGATGGAAGTTCCGGTTTGTATTTACATAACGGCACATCCAGAACACGCCGTAGAAAGTTTTGAATTAGATACATTAGATTTTATAGTAAAACCAATTAAAATCGATCGATTTACTCAAACGATGAGTAAGATTGAGGATTATATGGAGTTGAAACTTAAAGCACAATTATTTGAATCAACTATTGGTGGCGATGTTATTTATATTAAAGAAGGACATTCAGAAACAAAAGTAAAACTTCATGATATTTTGTATCTCGAAGCGTTGAAGGATTATACTAAAATTGTTACTTCGACCAAAAGACATTGTGTATTGACAAGTATTGGGAATTTATTAAAAGAACCTCATTTTAAATCATTTATTAGAATTCACAGAAGCTTTGCAGTTCAAAAACAATACATTGATAAAAGAATGCCTAACGAACTTTTACTTAACAATGGAATGCTTATTCCTATTGGTAGAAGTTATAAAGAGAATTTGAGTTTATGAGAAATGTTGTTTTTATAGTACTATTTATTTCTTTTTTCTCACATAGTCAAGTAAATAGTGAATTTGTAATTGATTCATTAGAAAAAAAATTACCAAAAATTAAAACCGAGAAAGAAAGAATTGATATTCTTAACCAGATTGCGTACGAATATAAATTTATCGATCCAAAAAAGAATTTTGATAACGCTCTAAAAGCTTTAGAATTTGCAAAAAAAATAGATTACCTAGATGGAATAATTAATGCCAAAAGAAACTTAGGTTATTTTTATTTAATTACCTCTGATTATAAGCAAGCAAAAGATAATTTTAATTTCATAATAAAAAACTCTAAAGACAATGCGAAGATAGGACTTTCTTTTTCTGGACTTGGAATTATAGAAGCTAAACAATCTAATTATCCAGAAGCTTTAGAATTATATTTCAAAGGGTTAAAGTTTGCCGAAAAAAGTAATGATAAAATCATTCAAGCTAAAATACTTTCCAATATTGGCTCTGTATATTACGATACTAACGAATTTAATAAATCAATACTATACCAGAAAAAAGCTTTAGCAATTCCTGGTAAAAATGGATATAAAGAGGATGATAATTTGAGGTTACACAACATAGGATTGTGTTATTTTGAATTAAAAAAATATGATAAATGTTTGGAATTCATCCAAAAAGCTGAATTACTTGATGATAAATTAGGTAATTTAATGAACAAGATATCTTGTTTTGGTGTTAGAGGTCGTGTTTATTTTGAAAGAAAAGAGTATGACAAAGCATTATCAATATTTACAAAACAATTGGAGTTAAACAACGAATTTGGAGATCCACACAACATATCAGGAACATACAGTAGAATTGGTGATGTATATAAAATAAAAGCAATAACTAATCATGATTTAAACAAAAGAAAAGCGTTTTACTCAAAAGCTCTTGAATATTATACAAAATCCATTGCGTTAAATAAAGAAAATAATGATTTACAAAATTTGAGTAATGACTACGGTTCAATTTATGAATTAGAAAAAAAACAAAATAATTTTAAAGAGGCATTATCTGCTATCGAACTATCAAAAGCCTACAATGATTCAGTATTTAATCAAGACAATAAAGAAACTATCAAAAATCTTGAAGATAAAAGAACAATAGAAGTAAAGGAGAAGCAACTAAAAATTAACCAGCTCGAACTTCAAGCAAAAGAAAAACAAAAATGGTTCTACCTTTTCGGAATTGGGTTGTTAGCAATCATTGGAGGTTTGTTATTTTATCAAAGTCGTAATCGTAAAAAAACCAATGAAAAATTACAACAATTAAATACCGAATTAGATCAAGCGAACAAAACCAAAACCCGATTTTTCAGCATTTTAAATCATGATTTAAGAAGTCCGGTTGCAAATTTGATTCATTTTCTTCATTTGCAAAAAGACAGTCCTGAATTGTTAGATGAAGAAACTAAAAACCGAATGCAATCTAAAACTATTTCTGGAGCAGAAGATTTACTTTCCTCCATGGAAGATATTTTACTGTGGAGTAAAGGTCAGATGGAAAACTTTAAACCTCAACCCAAAGAAGTTTCAGTAAATCAATTGTTTGAAGATACAAAAAAGGTCTTTTCTGGCTATCATAAAATCGAATTTGAATATCAAAACCCTGATAATATTTCCATTTTTACCGATGAAAATTACCTAAAAACCATTGTTAGAAATTTGACTAGTAATGCTATAAATGTTTTTTCTACAACACCAAATCCAACTATAACTTGGAAAGCATGGAAAGAAAATGACGTTTCATTTCTATCAATTACAGATAATGGTCCAGGCGCAAGCAAAGACCAGTTTAAAGCTTTGTATGATGACAAAGAAGTAGTTGGAATAAAGTCAGGTTTAGGTTTGCACTTAATCCGTGATTTAGCTAAAGCAATTGATTGTGAAATAAAAGTGGAAAGCCAAATTAATCAAGGCACTACTTTTATATTAAGTTTATAAGGTTACAAACTATTCAGGTTTATAAATTTTATCGTATAAATCTTTGTATTTTTCTCGTACTACTTTACGTTTTAATTTTAGGGTAGGAGTAAGTTCGCCACCATCGATGCTCCAAATATTAGGTGTCAATTCAAAGCGTTTGATCATTTCCCAATTCCCAAATTTTTTATTGATTTCATCAACTTCTTCCTGAATTCGGGCAACTACTTTTGGGTTTGAAGCAATTTCTTCATTTAAATCACCAATGTCTTCATGATGACGTTTTGCCCATTCTCTAACAAAATCAAAACTTGGTTGTATGAAAGCGGCAGGCATTTTTTCGCCATCACCAATTACCATAATTTGCTCAATAAACAAGGATTGTTTCATTGCATTTTCAATCAATTGCGGTGCAATATATTTTCCTCCTGAAGTCTTGAACATCTCTTTCTTTCTATCGGTAATTTTCAAGAAACCTTGTTTGTCGATTTCGCCAATATCACCTGTATGGAAATAGCCGTTTATAATAACTTCATCGGTCAATTGTTGGTCTTTGTAATAACCCAACATTACGTTTGGTCCTTTGCATAGAATTTCGCCATCTTCAGCAATTTTCACTTCTACATTGTTGATTACTTTACCAACGCAACCCACTTTAAAACCGCCATTTCTCATATCATTAACAGAAATTACAGGAGATGTTTCTGTTAATCCGTAACCTTCCATAACAGGCATTCCTGCAGCGGCAAAAACTCTAGTTAAACGTGGTTGTAACGCTGCACTTCCTGAAACCATTACGGTTAGATTGCCACCTAAACCTTCTTGCCATTTACTGAAAATTAATTTTCTAGCAATTTTAAGTTGGGTTTCATACCAAAATCCGTTAGCACCATAAGGTTCATATTTTAAACCTAAGTCAATTGCCCAAAAGAATAATTTCTTCTTGATTCCAGATAATTCTGTGCCTTTTGCATAAATTTTGTCATATACTTTTTCAAGAAGTCTTGGAACAACTGAGAAAACGGTTGGTTTTACTTCTTTAATATTATCCGAAAGTTTGTCGATTGATTCCGCAAAATAAATCGCTACTGAATAATATTGATATATGTATAAAATTACGCGTTCAAAAATGTGACAAATAGGCAAGAAGCTCAACGCACGACTTGTTCCTTCTTCAAATGGAATTCGAGGTGAACTATCTAAAACATTAGAAACAATATTATTGTGTGAAAGCATTACACCTTTAGGTTTTCCTGTGGTTCCTGATGTGTAAATTATGGTAGCAAGCTCTTCTGGTTTTACGTTGTTTTTTCGGTCTTCAACAACATCTTGATTTGAGGTATCCTCACCAAGATTTAAAACCTCTTTCCAATTTTTACAATCACTAATTTCATCAAAAGAATACACTTCTTTCAAGAGAGGAACGTTTCTTTGAATGGATTTTAATTTTTGAAGTACAACTTCATCTGAAACAAAACAATAAATTGATTCTGAATGATTTAATATGTATTCATAATCTTCTGCAGCAATCGTTGGATAGATAGGAACGGTTTGCGCTCCTGTTTGCAAAACACCAATATCCATAATGTTCCATTCTGTTCTATTAGAAGAAGAAATGATGGCAATTTTATCGTTTTTTTGAATTCCTAAACGCAACAAAGCACGAGAAATAGCATTCGATTTATCGATGTATTCTTGGGTTGAGGTTTTTATCCAAACACCATTGTATTTGGTTACTAAACAATCTGGAACATTGTTTTTTTCTAATTGATAGTATGGAAAGTCAAAAAGACGCGTAATTGAAGTCATTGGAGTTAATTTTGATGCAAATTAATTAATAATCTAATCATTCACAATATTAAATTAAAAAATTAAAATAATAATTGTGAAATATGTAGTTTTGCAACCTTAAAATTAGTTATTTTATAATGAAGAAGTTTCCAAGATTTGATGAGTATAAAGTTCTAGCATACAGAATTTTGTTAGCCTATATTTTTTATTTTATTGCTCGAATTCTTTTCTATGTTTATAACGTAAATTTAATCGAAATAAATTCTGTTTCAGAGTTTCTGTCGTTGAGTTATCATGGTATTGCTTTTGACACTACAACTATTTTATACATCAATTCGTTGTTCATTATTTTTTCGGTTTTCCCATTGGTAATCAACAATAAAAAGATCTATCAGAAAATACTTTTCTATCTTTACTTCACTACTAATTTAATAGTGTATTCTTTCAATTTTGTTGATTTTATTTATTACAGATATTCGTTTAATAGAAGTACACGCGCTTCATTAGATACTTTGGAAAATGAGGATAAAAGTGGTCTGTTTCTAAACTTTTTGATAAATTATTGGCATGTATTTTTGTTGTTTTTTTTATGTGCTTTTTTATGGATTTATCTGTATAAAAAAGTAAAGATTACAACAGAAGTTCACAAGCCATCATTCAAATATTTCTTAACTTCAATAGCTGGTTTTTTATTAATTACTGTTCTTTGTGTGGGTGGAATTCGTGGTGATTTTAGAAAGAGCACACGACCAATTAATTTGTTGGATGCAAGTAGGTATGTTACTAATTCAACTCAAGCAGATTTTGTTTTAAACACACCATTTGCCATCATTAGAACTTGGAATACGAATACTTTTAAGAAAGTAAATTTAGTTGATAAACAAGTTGTTGATTCCATTTTAATTCCTGTAAAGCAGTATAAAAATAATCCAAAAACAAAACCTAATATTGTTATTTTTATATTAGAAAGTTATGGAAGAGAATACATTGGTGCGTTCAACAAAGAACAAAAATTACCTAATTATAAAAGTTATTCGCCTTTTGTAGATTCGTTAGCACAACACAGTATGATTTATACTAATGCCTACGCTAACGGATGGAAATCTATTCATGGAATGTCGTCTATTATTGCAGGAATTCCTTCGTTTAAAGATGCTTTTACCTCTTCAGCTTATTCTAAACAGGATATAGAATCTTTAGTTTCAACTTTAAAAGGCGATGGTTATGATACTTCTTTTTTTCATGGTGCGCCAAATGGTTCGATGGGATTTTTAGGATTTGGAAATATCCTTGGTTATGACCATTACTATGGGAAAAACGAATATAATAATGATGCCGATTTTGATGGTGTTTGGGGAATTTGGGACGAACCATTTTTTCAATATTTCAATAAAACTTTAAGCCAAAAGAAAAGCCCTTTTATGGCAACATTGTTCTCGGTTTCATCGCACGAACCTTATGTAGTTCCAGAAAAATATGATGGAAAATTTGATAAAGGAACAGTAAACATTCATCAAACTATTGGATATACTGATATGGCTTTGAAGAAGTTTTTTGCTGCGGCGAAAAAAGAAAAATGGTATGACAACACTATTTTTGTGCTTGTTGCTGATCATGGAAATACTATTGCCTATGATGAATATAAAAAAGAAGCAATGAAGCACACTGTTCCCATTTTATTTTTTACACCAAATGAAAAATATGTTGGAGTTAATAACGATTGGGCACAACAAATTGATATTTATCCAACATTATTAGATATGATTGGTTATGAAAAACCATTCAGAAGTTGGGGTAGAAGTTTGTTAAATGATAAACAAATTGCACCTTTTGTTATCAAACATTCTTCAAAAAATTACCTGTTTATGAGTGGCAATTATATTTGCACTTTTGATGGTAAAAAAGCTATTGGTTTTTATGATAAAAATGACAAAGCAATGAATACCAACTTAATATCTAAGCGAAATAAAGAGATGGATTTGTTAGAATTGCGATGCAAAGCTTTTCTACAAGATTATATGGATAGAATTATTGACAAACGATTGAATAAATAAAAAATAAATTACTAGAGCGATTCGGAAGAGTCGCTTTTTTATTACTAAAAAGTTTCATCATTAAATCCTTAAATAGTCTAATATTCCATATATTTTAGGTTACCTTTATATAAATTATTGATTAAGTGATTTTTATATCATAAAGTTCTATGAAAATATGCTAGTGTGATTTATGTAAATTGTTGCTGTTTAGTTGTAATATTTTTTCAATTATTTAGTATCAACTTTGCTTAGGATAATAATTTTAATTTCGAAATAAAGCAACAAAATAATTATTCAATAAAAGATGAAAAAACCAAATGACAATTTAGAGTTAGAAAAAGGAAAGACTCATATAGTAGTAGAAATAATCGAGTATATGTCAAATGCAATTGTCAGTAAAACTATTATTAAAAAAATAACAGGCAATGTTACGGTTTCATCTTTTGATGCTGGTGAAGAGTTGGATGAAAAAATTTCACCTTTTGATACGTATATTCAAATCATAGATGGTGTTGCAGAACTAACACTAAACGACAAAAAAATAAAATTAAAATTAGGTGATGGTATTATCATACCTGCTAATTCAAAGCATCATTTTAATGCTAACGAGCAATTTAAAATGATTTCAACCGTAATTAAAAGTGGTTATGAAGATTAAATGAGAATACTTAGCAAAACTTAATTTGTTGATAAAAATCAAACAGTTATGATTCTATATATAAAATATATGGTTAGTCTTCGTTGCAAAATGATGGTTAAAGAAGAATTGAGAAAATTAGGTTTGCACTATGTGATTGTAGATTTAGGAATGGTTGAAATTTTAGAAGATATTAAACCTGAAAAATTTTTAGAATTAAAAGTAAATCTAGCTAAGTCGGGATTAGAATTATTAGACGACAAAAAAGCTATTTTAATTGAACGTATTAAAAATGTAATTGTTGAGATGGTTCATTATACAGATGAACTTCCAAAAGTGAATTATTCTGATTATATCAGTGAAAAATTGCATCATGATTATACCTATTTGTCTAATATTTTTTCAGAGGTAAAAGGAATAACCATACAACAATACATTATCAATCATAAAATAGAACGAGTTAAAGAGTTGCTTTTATATGATGAATTGAATTTAACCGAAATTGCTTATCTTTTAAATTATAGTAGTGTGGCACATTTATCTAATCAATTTAAAAAAATAACAGGACTTTCTCCTTCTTATTTTCAGCAATTAAAAAAGAGAAGGCAATCACATTTAAGAGAGAATTTAGAAAGTATATAATTGTTTTATAAATTAAAATTGAAAACATCCATTTATAGGGTGTTTTTTTTGTTTAATACGGTTAAGTTATTGTTAATAAGTGAATTATGTAATAATTGGTAATCATTGTGTAATAGACTTTGAACACAATCATTGCAACTTTGTACTATCAAAAAGAAACATTTTAATTTATTATAAATCATGGAAGCAAAACACAACAAAAGTACAGAAGCGTTAAAAATTTCAGGAGATTGGAGTCAACAAGCAGACGATTTGAAAGAAAAATTTCCACAACTAACAGATGCTGACTTAAAATTTGAAAGAGGTAGAGAGGAAGATTTAGTAAAAAGATTAGAGTTACGTCTTCACAAAAAAAGAGAAGAAGTAATCAACATTATCAGAAAAGTGCAACCTGCAACAGTATAATTTGACTTGATTATGTGGGCAACGTAGAGTTTACGAGATACTACGAATACATGTAAAAGTCAATAAAAAGTGCAGCACTACAAACGCTGCACTTTTTTTATCTAAAAAAAGCACCATCATGGAAATAAAAAAACACGGAATTCTTTTAAAAAAAACAGACTTAGCATTTGAGAATGATAGTGTTCTAAATCCTGCCGTAATGCAAGAAGGAACTACTTTACATATGCTGTATAGAGCGGTTAGAAATGGAAATTATTCAACAATTGGATATTGCAAATTAGATGGACCATTAAAAATTATCGAACGAAGTAATACACCATTGTTAATTCCGCTTACTGATGATGCTTCAAAAGGTATTGAAGATCCAAGAATTGTAAAAATTGACGGTATCTATTATATTACTTATACTGCTTACAACGGAATAAATGCGCTTGGAGCATTAGTTACATCAACCGATTTAAAAACGTTTGAAAGACAAGGAATTATTGTACCTAAATATACTTTTGATGAATTCAAACGATTAGCAGAATGTAACAATTTAGTTAATGTAAAATATTTTAGACACGTTCGGCATTTTGAACCTAATGAACAAATTTATTTATGGGACAAAGATGTGGTTTTTTTTCCAAGAAGGATTGATGGAAAGTTGGCTTTTTTGCATCGCATTCGTCCAGGAATTCAGTTGGTTATGGTCAATGATTTGAAAGAATTAACAAAAGATTATTGGGATCATTATTTTCTTCATTTTAACGAGCATATTATACTTGATCCAGTAGGCGTTAATCATGAGTCGGGATATATTGGAGCTGGTGCACCACCAATTGAAACAGAATTTGGTTGGTTGATTATTTATCATGGAGTTTATGACACTTCCGAAGGTTATATTTATTCGGCAGCTGCAGCTTTACTTGATATAAACAATCCCACAAAAGTCATTGCTCGATTAATCAATCCACTTTTTATTCCTGAGTTTGATTATGAACTAAATGGTGTTGTGAACAATGTGGTTTTTCCAACAGGAACTGCTTTATTTGATGATGAATTATACATTTATTATGGTGCTGCTGATAAGTGTATTGCTTGTGCATCGGTGAGTTTGAAAGAATTATTAAAAGAATTATTACTAAATAAAATTGATCATGAGAGCTAATATTTTTCCAATATATAACAACAGTTTAATTGTTTATAAAGAATCATTAAACAATTTAAATGGAATCAACTTTTTTAAAATGCCAACTGTTGAAAAGACAAATTCAATTTTTTCAAAGCATAAAGAATTGCCCGAAATTTTATTTATAACAACTTATCCACCAAGAGAATGTGGCATTGCAACATATACACAAGATTTAAGAAATGCAATTCAAGAAAAGTTTGGACATAGTTTTTCATTAAAAGTTTGTGCTTTAAATGCGAAAGAAACCGAGTACAACTATGCAGACGAGGTAAAATATACTATTCAAACTGATGAAGAAGAACAGTTTATACAATTAGCAAATAGAATAAATGCTGATAAAAATATAGCTATGATTTTCCTGCAACACGAGTTTGGATTATTTGGCGGTGAAAATGGCAGCTATTTACTAAAATTAATGGCACATTTAAAAAGACCAATAACGACAACATTTCATACCGTTTTACCCGATCCAAATTCTAAATTAAAAAAAATTGTACGAAAGATTGTTGATTGCTCTGACTCGGTTATTGTAATGACGAATGCATCGGCAATAATTTTAAGAAGTGATTATGGAATTGCAGTTCAAAAAATAACAGTAATTGCGCATGGTACACATTTAGTTACATCAAGTGAAGTTTCAGAAAATAAATCAAAAATTCATTTGGCAGATAGAGTAGTGCTGTCAACATTCGGATTATTAAGTGAAGGAAAAAGTATAGAAACCGCAATTGAAGCTTTGCCAAAAATCATTGAAAAATTTCCAAATGTTATCTATTTAGTAATTGGAAAAACGCATCCAGAAGTTTTAAAACGCGATGGAGAAAAGTATAGAAACTTTCTTTATGAAAAAGTTTATGAATTAGGATTGCAAAATAATGTTCGTTTTATTAATCGATATTTATCTCTTCAGGAGTTGATGGATTATTTACAACGAACAAAGATATATTTCTTCACATCAAAAGACCCAAATCAAGCTGTTAGTGGAACATTAGCTTATGCTTTAGCTTGTGGTTGTCCTGTAATTTCAACGCCAATTCCTCATGCTAAAGAGTTGTTAGATGGTGCAGGAATAAACTTTGATTTTCAAAATTCAGAACAATTAGCAGAAGCAACTATAAAATTGCTATACGATCCTAAATTGTTAAAAGAAATGCGTCTTAATGCTTTGCATAAAATCAGTCCAACATCATGGCAAAATGCAGCTATTGCTCACATTGAATTAACCAAAAGCAGTTTAGCAAAACACAAAGTTGAATTAAAATATGAATTACCTAAAATTTCTTTAGATCATATAAAAAGATTGACAACTAAAGATGGAATGATTCAGTTTTCTCAAATTTCATCACCCGATTTAGAATCAGGTTACACTTTAGATGACAATGCTCGTGCATTAATTGCAATGACGAAACATTATGAAATAACAAATGATGTAGCTGATTTAGAATTGATTACAATCTATCTTGATTTTATTATTTTTTGCCAACAAGATGACGGAAGTTTTTTAAACTATGTTGACCAAAAAGGAAATTTTTTCTTGAAAAATAAAGATGAAAATCTCGAGGATTCTAACGGAAGAGCTATTTGGGCATTAGGAGAATTTAGTTCGTATCAGAACTTATTTAGCGAAAAATTGATTGAGGTTGCAAAAATTGCTTTAAAAAAATCTCTTAAAAATATAGCCACATTTCGCTCTCCAAGAGCCATTGCCTTTGCTATCAAAGGACTTTATTTTTATAATTTAGAAATAAATAACGTAATTATTAAAGTTATAATAACACAATTAGCAGACAATTTAGTTTCAAAATTCAGAGGTGTTTCCGATAAAAACTGGAAATGGTTTGAAAATTATTTAACTTATGCTAACAGTCTTTTACCTGAAGCTATGCTTTTTGCATCTATGAGTACAGGAAGTTTATTGTATCGAAAAATTGCAAAAACGTCATTTGATTTTTTACTTTCTATCATTTTTAGAGACAATCAAATTAAAGTCATTTCTAATCAAGGTTGGCATCACAAGGATAAAAGCGCTAATGATTTTGGCGAACAACCCATAGATGTTACTTATACCATTTTAGCTTTAAATAGTTTTTATAATTCTTTTCAAGAAGAAGGATATTTCGAAAAAATGGAAACCGCATTTAATTGGTTTTTAGGAAAAAATCATTTACATCAAATAGTTTATAATCCAATAACTGGTGGATGTTATGATGGATTAGAAGAACATCATGTCAATTTGAATCAAGGTGCTGAATCAACTGTAAGTTATTTAATGGCACGACTAATTTTTGAAGAAATACTCAATTCAAAAATAGAAGTACAATTATACAATGAGACTTTTCAAGAGGTATAAATTGTTGATGTGATATTTATGTAATTTAATAAAGTTCTATTGTAATGTTTTTTGCTCAATGTGGAACTAATTTTATTACGTAATAATGACATTACATTTAAAATTATTTTGATGAAAACAAACGCAGATTTACAAAATAGAGTTCAAAATGCACTTCAATGGGAACCTTTATTAAATAAAGAAGAAATAGGTGTTTCGGTTGACGATGGCATTGTTACTTTAACAGGTTTTACAGATAGTTATGCTAAAAAGGTGAAAGCTGAAGAAACAACTAAAAATATATTGGGAGTTAAAGCCATTGTTGAAAAAATGGAAGTCAAATTCGGAATGAACAATGCCATTTCTGATACCCAAATTGCTCATGAAGTGGTCAATGCATTTCAATGGAATTGGGAAATTCCAAATGATGCTATAAAAGTGAAAGTTGAAAACGGTTGGGTAACTTTAGAAGGAAATTTAGAATGGAATTATCAAAGAGAAACGGCAAATAAAATAGCTGGTAGTCTTTTAGGAGTTCATGGTTTAACTAACAAAATTTCGATTAAAACGGAATTACACGACGAAATTGAAAAAAAAGCGATTGAAGAAGCAATTGCTTCAAATTGGGCAATAAATAGTGATGAAATTACAATTACAGTTTTAGACAAAAAAGTCACACTATCAGGAATTGTTCATTCTTTATATCAAAAACATCAGGCAGAAAAGATTGTATGGAGTACTCCTGGTGTATGGTTTGTTGAAAATAATTTAGAAGTAGGTTTTGAAAATTAAGCAAATGAAAGCAAATATTGGAATTACAGAAAAAAATGGTCAATCGGTTGTTAATGAATTATCAAAAATTTTAGCAGACGAATATGTTTTATATACTAAAACTAGAAATGCTCATTGGAATTTAGAAGGCGCAGATTTTTTTGAAAAACACAAATTCTTCGAATCACAATACCGACAATTAGAAGGATTTATTGATGAAGTAGCGGAACGTATTCGTAAATTAGGATTTTATGCACCTGCAAGTTTATCTTCTTTTTTAAGTTTAACGCAACTTACAGAAGTCACTCGAGAGCAAAATGACAGTTATGGATTTATAAAAGAATTGCTAATAGATCATGAAAGTATCATCATGAAATTGAGAGAGAATATTTCAAATTTCGCTTTTGAGTTTCACGATTCAGGATCAAGTGATTTTATTACAGGACTGATGGAAGAGCACGAAAAAATGGCTTGGATTCTTCGTTCACACTTATAAAAAACTAAAAATGGACACAATGAAAAAAGTATTAATGGCATTAGATTATAATCCAACAGCAACAAGAATGGCAGAAATTGGTTTTTCATTTGCGAAAGCAATGCATGCTGAGGTTACTTTACTCCATGTTGTTGAAAATGAAGTGTATTATACTTCTTTTTTAACTTCTCCTTTTACAGGTATTGGCGATTTTGATAGTGCTACTTTTTATCAATACATGAATGCTGATGGAATGAGTGATGCTGCAAATTATTATCTTGAAAAAATAAAAAAACATCTAGGCGATTCTAAAATTAAAACCTTAGTTGAAAATGGTGAGTTTGCCGAGGTAATTCTTAAAACGGCGAAGCATTTAAAAGTTGATATGATTGTTATGGGTTCGCACAGTCAAAAATGGTTAGAGCAAATTTTAATTGGAAGTACAACAGAGAATGTTTTAAATCAAACTACTATTCCGTTACTTATTATTCCCACAAAGAATAAGCATAATTAATGTGGTAAATATGTAATATCAATTCCTGTTAGTGTAACACAAAGCTTTTAGTTCAATAGTACCTTTGATGTATAATAAAATTAGCAATACAATAACTAAAAACAAATATCATGAACAATTTACTTTATCTAATAGCAGTAGTTTTAATCATTTCATGGGCTTTGGGATTTTTTGTTTACAACACAGGAAGTCTAATCCATTTTCTTCTTGTTTTAGCAATACTAGCTATTTTAATAAGAATTATTACAGGGAAAAAGGTTTTATAATATAATGAATAATACGCATATAACTTAAATACAAAAAAATGAAAAACGCAATCATAATGATCGCACTAGTTGCATTTGCAACAACAAGTTTAAAAGCACAAACAACAAATTCTGACAATCGTGATAATTTGACTTTTGGTTTAAAAGTAGGAAGTAATTTTTCTAACGTTTACGATTCTGAAGGAGAAGATTTTGTAGCAGACGGAAAATTCGGATTAGCAGCTGGAGCATTTGTTGTAATTCCATTGGGTAAAATATTTGGAATACAACCTGAAATTTTATATTCTCAAAAAGGTTTTAAATCGACTGGAACTTTTTTAGGACAAAGTTATGAAATGACTAGAACTACTCATTTTATTGATGTTCCAGTTCTACTTTCTATCAAACCAGTAGAATATGTTTCTATACTTTTTGGACCACAATTTTCTTACTTGATGAAACAAACCGATGATTTTACAGGCGGAACATTAACTTCAACTCAAGAAGAGGAATTTGATAATAGTAATCTTCGTAAAAATATTTTAGCACTTACAGGTGGAGCAGATATTAATATTGATCATCTTGTAATAGGCGTTAGAGCAGGTTGGGATATTAAAGATAATGATGGTGATGGAAATTCAACAACGCCTCGTTACAAAAACATGTGGTATCAAGCCACAGTAGGTTACAAATTTTAATAAATAACACTAAAATAGTTTACAATGGACAATTCAAATAATACAGGAAAAATAGTTGGTTCTTTAGTAGTTGGCGCACTAGTTGGTGCAACATTAGGGGTTTTATTCGCACCACATAAAGGAACAAGAACTCGAAGTATGATAGCTAGTGGAGCTGAAGATATGACTAAAGATTTCAAGAAAAAAATGAGTCGTGAAGCTAAAGATTTTAAAAAAATGGTATCAAAAGATGCTAAATTGTTAAAAGAAAAGGCTTCTAAATTAGAGGAATTAGTAGAAGGAAAGTTTGAAAGTGTATCTGCAAACATAAAAGAAAAAGCAAACGCACTTTTGCACATGAATTCAGACCACGAAATTAAATAATAATTTTTTGCAACAGTTTTGCTATTTTGAATAATAGTAGGACTGTTGCTTAATCTTTAAATCAAATCAAATGAAAAATTATATTTTAAAGTTAACTTTTGTATTGAGTTTAGTATGCTTATTTATAGTAAGTTGTAATAATTCTCCAAAGGCAAAAGAAACTAAATTAGAAAATGAAATGGAAGATGTTGTTGACGCTCAAGTAGCTTTACAACAATCAAAATTAGATTCAGTAAGTGATTATGTTGCTTTTAAAGAAAGTATTGAATTGAAAATTGATGAAAATCAAAGACAAATCGATGAAATGGTGATCACAATAAATGCATCGAAAGACTCTAATAAAGCTATGTATATTAAACAATTAGCTAAGTTGGAAGAAAAAAATGGAGAGTTAAAAACAAGACTTCAAGACTATGACCAACAAGGTTCATCAGAAAAATGGGAATTGTTTAAAGTAGCTTTTAATAATGACATGGATGATTTAGGTAAATCTATTTCAAATATGGCAGCTCGTAACATGAAAAAATAGAAATAATGAAAACAATTAAATTTTCAATCAGTTGTAAGCAAGTTATTTTAATTCTCTCTGTTTTGTTCTTGGCAATAAGTTTAGCTTCCTGTTCAAAGAAAACGGTTTTTAATACCTCTTCCATAATTCCTGCGGCTAGAGGCGAAGTAAAAGTGAAAGAGGATAAGAATAACAATTACAAAATTGAATTGCAAATATCGTATTTAGCCGAACCAGAGCGATTAAATCCACCAAGAAAAACGTATGTAGTTTGGATGAAATCAGATGATTATAATGCTATCAATCTTGGTCAAATTGTAGGTTCTTCAAAGCTACATGTAAAATTTGAAACGGTTTCTTCATCAAAACCAAAAAAGATTTTCATCACCGCAGAAGACGATGCAAGTGTCCAATATCCTAGTTATATGATTGTATTGGAAACAGATAATCTTTAGTAATAAGTTTTAGTTTTAGTTTAAATAAAAGTTGGTTAAGGAAAACTGCTCTCGGGCAGTTTTTTTGTTTTAATAAACCATTTTTAATTTAAATTCCCAATTTGTAAAATACCCAAAAATCAATATAACGAGTATAATTAGTTCTATAAAAAGAAGTAAGATGAATAAAAACACCCGAAGAATATTTTGAAGTTTCGAATAGTTTTCACTGAAAGTCTTGTAGTAATTAAAAATAATAAACAACAAAATTATTGAAGGAGTAGCATAATTTAAAAAATCGAAAAACAAGTACGTTGGATCAATATATTCAATGAAAAACAGCAACATTGATATTAAATTAATTATAATTACTCCCAAGTATATCATTCCTGCTATTATGAAATGCTCGCTCAAGTTTAATTTTTTTCTACCATATACAATGAAACTATTAATAGCAAACAGCGGAATGAATGCAAAAATTATTAGTTTCGAATAACTGCTTAAAAAAGTATCAATTTTTTTTCCTGCATTGTCAGTTTCAGGATTTAGTCTTGTGTTAAAATAGTAATGAGATAATTCATTCTGAACATGATTTATAAAAATCAAAAGTCCTATTATAATTAATGTAAGATAAAAAACATTATAGTAGCGAATTCTTTTTCCAGATATATAATCTAATGCAGCTTTTCCTGGTCGAAGCAAGGCTTCTTTTAAAGTAAATAGTATTCCTTTCTCAATATGCCAAACTCCATGAAGAATATCGTGAAATATGAAATGTTTGAAAGTAATTCTGTGATTGTCAGTCTTTTGACCGCAGTTGGGACAGAATTTTTTTGAAACGGGTTCATCACAATTTAAGCAATTATTGGAATGGCTCATAATTAGTATTTGGTTTCACAATTATACAAAAAAAAGCACCAAATTCAATTAGTGCTTTTTGATTTTTTTAGTTATTGCTTTTCAATCTAAAGTCTTGCATTCACAAACTCTTTTATCCAAGGCGAAACTTTATCTTTTTAAAGGTTTTAGTCTCGCTTAGTTGCGGATTTTTAACCAATTATTTTCTATCAAAGATAAAATTTTTTGTAAATGTATAATTGTGTTTACTACAAAATTCGGAATCTTGCCTAATGGCTGTTGGAAGTAGTTTTTATTTTATATTGGAATTTATGCCATTACAAAAATCAATAAATGTCTTAAACGAGGATAAATGATTTGTACTTGATGCTCTATTTATAAGTTCATTTAAGTAATATTCTTCAACTACTTCATTAGGGTTTTTCTTAGTGTAGCGAATATTTCTTTCTAATAACATTTCAGATAAATAGATTTGATGAAATTGTGCTTTTGTATCATATCCAGTGAAATTACCCATTAATTCAGGGTCATTTGTGCGTACATTATAAAAATTATTGAAAGATAACAATTTTTGACTGTGAGGTTGTCTTGAATAAACATTTCTGTTGCCAAGAAACCAAGTTTCAATGCATTTATTTTGAACAATTATTATTATTTCACAATTATTTAAAGTTAATTTATTATTTGCTATAAAATCAACAACTTGTTGTTTTCTTTCTTCAACAGAATCATCGTCAGAATCTAAACAGATTACAAAATAATTAAATTTTAAAATTAGATTAACATCTTCAAATGCGTTTTTAAGATGATTATCTAATAATGATGGAAATCCATTTCCATTAAATAAATAATAATTATTCTTTTCAACTTCAAAAGGATTTTTGATTTCTTTCAAAGCAGGAATTAATATTGAAAGCCATTTTGGATAGACTTTTTTTTCCGTTCTTCTTCCTTCAACAAGAAAATATATATTCATAATTATTCTAATCCAGTTTGATATTCTTCAAGTTGCATTAATTGCATAAATGAATCGTGTTTTGACTTTCCAAAATTATACTTTTCTAAATCATGTGTTTTGACTACACCAGATTTTCTTGTAACTAATTTCCATTTTGAGTAATGAATATTATTTATAATATAAGGATGATGACTTGTTATAATAAATTGAATTTCTCTATTTGAATTAATTATGTCATTAGTTAATTCATCTATACAATTTATACCCAATGAGTTTTCAAACTCATCAATTAAAAAAACAGTTCCTTCTGGGCATAGATACATTTCACTAATGTGTATTAATGTTCTAAACATACCAGATGAGATTTTGCCTTGTTGTATCCATTTTTCAACTCCAGTTTCTTTTATTTGAATAAAAGGATAATCAATCAGAAAACTTGGCATTTCTTCATTTTTAAAATCTAGTGGCTCAATTTTAAGACCTTCAACTTGAGGGAATATTTCAGTAAATCTTTCTTTAATGTTGTTAAATGTTTTTTTATCATTTTTGTACACTAAATATAATTTAACTCTAACATCTTCATCAGACTCTTGAATACTTTTTAATGTGGTATATTTTTTGGTTAATTTACTAGCGTTGAATATACTCAATCTAAAAGGTTCTTTTTGCGAGTCCGCTTGATCACTGAATATAAGTTTTTTAAAACCTTCAAATGCTGGTTTTATTTGATCTTCTTCTTTTAAAATATTTATTACACTTTCTTGAGATGAAAATTTTAAAGTTTTTTGGTCATTAAAATAAGTTTCAGAAATACTTCTTTTAATTATTTCTTTTCCATTAAGAGTGACGGTTTCGTTTAATATTTTTGGTTTGTTTTTATCTGATTCATCATCATCATCTATAAATTGATAACCTTTGTTTTCAAATTCACCATTCCATTTATACACTTCACCAGTTATTGTTTCAAATTCTACATCCCAGAAAATTCCACTAATAGATTCTCCATTAGCAATGTTTTTTAAAGAAAGAATTGCTTTTAATATTTGAGTTTTACCAACACCTGAAGCTCCAACCAGTAAAGTTAATTTGTCAAAGGAAATACTTTCTAAGCTCCATTCTAGTGATTTATCATTAAAAGAGAATTTATTTATTTTCATTTTATTTCAATATAAATTATAAACAAATTTAGTTATTATTTTTTGATTAACAATTTTCTTCTAAAATTACTGCCAACTTGTATATAGTCGCCACAAACAAACATTTACAAATAATCATAACTGTTTGTAACTAATCGTAAATATATAAAAAAATCCTTAATTGCTTTGACACAATTAAGGATTTCAACTATTTTATAAAACGAGTTATTGTTTCTCAATCCAAAGTCGAGCATTGACAAACGCTTCAATCCAAGGCGAAACGTCATCTTTTTTATCCTTTGGGTAATATGCCCAATTCCATGGGAAAGTCGAACGCTCAATGTGTGGCATCATGACCAAATGTCTTCCAGTTGTATCGCACATCATCGCGGTGTTATAATCAGAACCATTAGGATTGGCAGGATAACCTTCGTAGGCATATTTCGCAACGATATTATATTTTTCTTCAGCATAAGGCAATTTGAATTTTCCTTCACCATGAGAAATCCAAACACCAAGTGTAGTTCCAGCCAAAGTATTCAACATCACCGAATGATTCTCTTGAATCGTTACCGATGTAAATCCGCTTTCGTGTTTGTGCGAATCATTATGATGCATTTTACCATGAACTTCATGTTCCGGATTGATTAATTCTAATTCCATAAACAACTGACAACCGTTGCAAATTCCAACAGAAAGTGTGTCTTCACGTTCAAAGAATTTTTTCAACGCATTGTTCGCTTTTTCGTTGTATTTAAAAGCTCCAGCCCAACCTTTTGCCGAACCCAAAACATCTGAATTCGAAAATCCACCAACAGCTCCAATAAACTGAATATCTTCCAAAGTTTCTCTTCCTGAAATCAAATCGGTCATGTGAACGTCTTTTACATCAAATCCAGCCAAGTACATTGCATTTGCCATTTCACGCTCAGAATTACTTCCTTTTTCACGAATTATAGCTGCTTTCGGTTTTGTCACACTGAGCGTGTCATCCTGAGCGCAGTCGATGGACGAAGTGCTTTTCAATTGAAGTGTTCCATCAAAATGACTTGGGAATTGATACTGTAAAGCTTGTTGTCCTAAATTATCAAATCGTTCTTTAGCTTTGTTATTTTTGGTTTGTTTTTGATCGAGTAGGAACGAGGTTTCAAACCACATTTTTCTATAACTTGAAACTTGAAACTTGAAACTATCAATTTCTAATACATTAGAACTTTCAACAGAACCAAGTTTGTAATATTCTAAACCTTCAAACGCTTTTTCAAAAACAGTATCGTCTTTCGCTTGAAGCACAATTCCAATATTTTCCGCAAATAAAATTTTGACTAAATCTTTTTCTACAAAAGAATCAAAAGAAATTTTAGCACCCAAATTCACATCAGCAAAACACATTTCTAATAAAGTTGTGATCAATCCACCGCTTCCAATATCGTGTCCTGCAACGATTTGTCTATCTTTTATTAAATCTTGAATGGTATTAAATGCTTTCTTAAAAAATTGAGAATCTTTGATTGTTGGCGTTTCTGTTCCAATTTTATTTAAGGTTTGAGCAAACGAACTTCCACCTAATTTAAAATCATCTTGCGATAAATTGATGTAGTAAATCGAACCTTTGTTTTTTTGTAAAACTGGTTCAACCACTTTAGTAATATTTGAACAATTTCCAGCTGCAGAAATAATTACTGTTCCTGGCGCAATTACTTCATCGTTTGGATATTTTTGTTTCATAGAAAGCGAATCTTTTCCTGTTGGAATATTGATTCCCAATTCGATAGCAAATTCCGAACAAGCTTCCACTGCTTCATATAAACGAGCATCTTCACCTTCATTTTTACAAGCCCACATCCAATTGGCAGAAAGTGAAACCGATTTTAAATTTTCTTTTAACGGAGCAAAAACAATATTTGATAAGGCTTCTGCAATGGCATTTCTACTTCCAGCTTTTGGGTCAATTAATGCCGAAATAGGAGAGTGTCCAATAGAAGTTGCTATTCCTTCTTTTCCGTTATAATCCAATGCCATGACACCAACATTATTCAATGGCAATTGTAATGGTCCAACGCATTGTTGTTTGGCTACTTTTCCACCAACGCAACGGTCAACTTTATTAGTCAACCAATCTTTACAAGCAACAGCTTCAAGTTTTAAAACTTCTTCTAAATATGCAGGAATATTTTCTTCAGAATATGCTAAATCACTATAATTTCTAACTATAGTTTTGTCTGTCATAATCGTTTTTGGCGAACTTCCAAAAAAGTCTTCCAAGGCATAATCCATTGGTTTTGCACCAGTAGTTTTCGACTCAAAAGTAAATCTGTGGTCGTTAGTTACATCACCTACTTGATACATTGGAGAACGTTCTCTATCGGCAATTTTTTGAAGAATATCGATATCTTTTTCACCAATAACTAATCCCATTCTTTCTTGCGATTCGTTACCGATAATTTCCTTTGCAGAAAGCGTTGGATCGCCAACAGGAAGTTTGTCTAAATCGATTAATCCGCCAGTTTCCTCTACTAATTCAGATAGACAATTTAAATGTCCACCAGCACCATGATCGTGAATAGAAACGATTGGATTGTTATCACTTTCTACCAATCCACGAATGGCATTGGCAGCACGTTTTTGCATTTCAGGATTCGAACGTTGTATTGCGTTTAGTTCAATTCCAGAACCAAAAGCTCCAGTATCAGCAGATGAAACTGCAGCGCCACCCATTCCGATTCTATAATTTTCACCACCAAGAATTACAATTTTATCGCCTTCTTGTGGTTTCTTTTTTATGGCTTGGTCTAATTTTCCATACCCAATTCCACCAGCCTGCATGATTACTTTATCGTAACCTAATTTTCTTGCCTGTGCTGAGCTTGTCGAAGCATCGAAGTGCTCGCTATGTTCAAACGTTAGAATTGAACCCGTAATTAAAGGTTGTCCAAATTTATTTCCAAAATCGGAAGCTCCATTAGATGCTTTTATCAAAATATCCATTGGCGTTTGATACAACCAAGGACGTTCATGCATTCCGTTATTTTCAAACGAACGATTATTAGTCAATCGAGAATACGATGTCATGTAAACCGCAGTTCCAGCTAATGGTAATGAACCTTGTCCGCCAGCTAATCTATCTCTAATTTCTCCACCAGAACCCGTAGCTGCACCATTAAAAGGTTCAACTGTTGTTGGGAAATTATGCGTTTCTGCTTTTAATGAAAGTACAGATTCAAATTCTTTTTCTTCGTAGAAATCAGGTTTATCAGCGCTTTTTGGAGCAAATTGAGTCACTTTTGGACCTTTTACAAAAGCCACATTATCTTTATATGCCGAAACAATATCATTCGGATTTTCAGAGGATGTTTTTTTGATTAATTTAAAAAGAGAAGTTTCTTTTTCAACGCCATCAATAACAAATGTACCGTTGAAAATTTTATGACGACAGTGTTCAGAATTGGCTTGTGAAAAGGCAAAAACTTCGGAATCGGTAAGTTTTCTGTTTAATTTTTTTGATAAATTTTCAAGATAAACCACTTCTTCATCACTTAAGGCTAAACCTTCTTGTTTGTTATATGTGGCAATATCTTCAATCTCTAAAATAGCTTCGGGTTGGATATTGATAGAAAAAATATCTTGATTTAACTCAGTATATTTTTGCGAAAGCATCGGATCAAAATTGGTAAAATCAGCAGTGACTTTTTCAAATTCTTCAATTCTGATAATACCATCAATTCCCATGTTTTGGGTAATTTCGACAGCATTTGTACTCCAAGGCGTAACCATTGCGGCACGTGGACCAACAAAAAAATCCGCAAGAACGGATTTATCTATTTTATGAGCGTTGCCAAATAACCAATTTAATTTTGAGATAGTTTCTGCTGACATTTCGACTGCGCTCAATGTTTTTTTTGTTTGGACAGCAAATACAGTAGCGGTTTCGTTTCCGAAAAAGTGAATCATTGTGTTGTTGTTTAATCTGAACTTGTTTCAGATACTCATCTGATAAAGTTCAATTTTAGTTGTGTTGCAAATTTAAGTCAAATAGTGTGTAGTGCCAAAAAAGAAGTAAATAGTTTTTAACGAGTTTTTGACAATTTAGTTTAAAGAAAAAAAGGTTTCAATTTATAAAACGGAAACCTTTTGTAAAATTTACATTAACACAATTAAGGCACAAATTGATAAGCACCTAAATCCGTTGATGTAGTTCTGTCATTATTATTTATATCAAAAGGATATAAAGTTGCAAAACTTGAATCATTGGGTAAATTCAAATCTTCTGATAGCCACAACTGATTTAATGATTCATCTTCAAATTTCGGATTGAAAGTTGAAGAATTTGTAGCAATAGAACAATTAATATAATGTATTGAATCTGTTGTAAATTGGTATAAAGGATTACTTGTAAATTGATTATTAATATTATTGAATCGGATTAAGCAATGATTAAATTTGTAATTAAAAAGTGTTGTAACAGTATCTGATTGAACATTGTCAAGAATCATTTCTACTTGATTTCCACCGTAAATAATACAATTATTGAAATTTGCAGCAACTAAATCTTTCACATAAATAGCGTCATTGGTTTCCAGATTATTATTAACTAATACGGCAACTTGATTTGAACTTGACCAATTGTTATTGAAAGTACAATGAGTGAAATTATATGTACCACCATAAGTACACGCTAAAGTAGCTTGACCAGCATTATTTATTACTAAATTTGTGCCTTCAACATTTGATTTTCTTGCTAATAATCCAAAATTAGAACAATCATAAATTTGAGAGTTCTGTATTTTTAGATATGGTGTAGCAGTATCTGTAATTGTCGCTAAATTTTGCGATAATATACCGATAGTTGCATTTTTTATAGTTAAATGATTGATATAGTTTTCTGTAGAAGTAGAATAGTTGATAATTGCACCCCATTGTCCCGGAACATTTGAAAATTCGGGTTCCAATCTGTCTCCTTCAAAAATAACTTCATTTTCCAAAGCTTCTGTAGTCGATAAACCACCATTGATTTTTAACACAGCATTTTTACCAATTACTAATCCAGAATTTGCATGAAAATGAACTCGCGCACCAGGATTTACAGTTAAAGTTTCTCCATCAGGAACAAAAGCATATCCATAGACGACATAAGGTTTAGTGTTTCCCCAAGTATATTCATCACCATTCGTTGGATCGGCATGATCTAAATTACTTCCAACAGCAATTACATTTTCTGCATCATCATTGACACCAAAATTTACAGTTTCATATATAAAATCATCATCGACACCACTTCTTTGTGGATAAATAAAATAGGCATCCTGAATTAAAGTAACCAATTCAACTTTTTGAATTTCTCCATTACCATGAATGAAATTAATTTGGTCAGTATATAAAAAATCAGTTGGATTTGCACTTGCAACATCTGATGTTACTTCTATAAAAATGAACATACTGTCTTTAGCAAGAAGTTCGACATCATTGAATATTTTTCCATCGCCAATGGTTCCATCATCAGTTCCATCTTCACCGGTCAAACCATCAATCATCATTCGATATTTTGAGTTTACACCTTTACCTAATTGTATATTTGGAATTGAAATATCAGCATCACTTTTATTATAAACTTTTAATCTATAAGTACTTGAGCCAATATTTGTAAAAACTGTATCCAAATAGACTGTATCTTTTGAAAATGTCAATCCACCTTTACTTGATTCAAATTCAAAGTCATTGCGACAAGAACTTAGTGAAATTAATAGTCCAACAAGGAAAATAAATAGAGAATTTCTCATAAATGATTGTAATTTTGGTAAAAGTAGTTATTTAATTTAAAAATTGAAATGACGCGTTAAAAATATTAGTTTAAACGTTTGTTTTGTGAAAATAGTACTAAAAAACTATCTTTTTTCTTTTTCTATTCTCTTTTCTCCGATTATCTTTACATAAAAATTATTAGCTATGTCATTTGATAAAGATAAGATGCTTCAATTGTGCAAAGAATGGTCAAAAAATACTTTAATGGAAACTCTTGAAATTGAATATGTTGATGCAGGTGAAGATTTTCTAAAAGCAACAATGCCAGTCAATTCGAGAGTGCATCAACCTATGGGATTACTTCATGGCGGAGCAAGTGTAGCTTTAGCTGAAAGTGTTGGAAGTGCTGCATCAATTATGTTTGTAAATCCTGAAAAACAAGAAGTTAGAGGAATTGAAATTTCTGCAAATCATGTTAGAAGTAAACGAGAAGGATTGGTTACAGCAACGGCAAAAATTCTTCATAAAGGTGCAAGTATTCATCTTTGGGAAATCCGAATTGTAGATGAAAATGATAAGTTAATTTCGCTTTGTAAATTGACCAATATGATTTTACCGAGCAAAGGACGATGAGTTACTTATTTCAAAAAGTAAAAGAACAGTTCAATAATAAACTTCCGTTTGTTTGTTATTGCAAACCTAATTCTGATAAAATAATTGCCCTTCTTCAGAAAGACACTTCATTATTTGAATTAAGAAACGAGGATTGTGGTTTTGCTTTTGTTTCTTTTGATAACGAAAAACGGTATTTAATTCCTGAAAATAATTCGGATATTTACTTTGAAACGGTTTCAACTTCCGATTTTATTTTTGAAAATAATTTTGCATCAGAAATTAATTTTTCAGATAAAAATAATTTTGAAAATTTAGTTCAAAGTGGTGTAGAAGCTATTCAAAATGGGACTTTTGAAAAAGTTGTTTTATCAAGAAAAGAAACTATTGAAGTTGATAATTTTGATTTGGAATTGGTATTCAAAAAATTAGTTTTCAATTATAAAACTGCTTTTAAATATTTTTTCTTTCATCCTGAAATTGGATTTTGGATAGGAGCAACGCCAGAACAATTTCTAAAAGTTGATGACGATTTTGTTAAAACAGTTTCTCTTGCTGGAACGCAAACTTTTGATAAAAATGTTGAAACAATTTGGCAAAATAAAGAAATTAAAGAGCAACAAATTGTAACCGATTATATTGTAAATAATTTAAAGTTATTTTCTGACGATGTTACTTTTTCAAAACCATATAATCAACAAGCAGGAAGTTTAGTTCATATTAAAACAGATATTCAAGCAAAAATTAATGGCAGAAATAGTATTCCAAAAATAATTGAATTGTTACATCCAACTCCTGCTGTTTGTGGTTTTCCAAAAGATAAAGCGAAACAGTTTATAGTAGAAAATGAAGGTTATAATAGAGAATTTTACGCAGGATTTTTAGGCGAATGGAATAAAGATTTCCAAACATATAAAGAAAATCGTTCAGATTTATTTGTGAATTTACGTTGTATGAAAATTGAAAATAAAGAAGTAAATTTATACATTGGTTGCGGAATAACTAAAGACAGTAATCCTGAAAAAGAGTTTATTGAAACCGTAAATAAATCAATGACGATAAAAAAGGTTTTGTAAATAGGCAGTATATAATTTGTAAAAATACGTTATACAACAATATAATTATAAAAAATGAAACTAGATATATTAGCATTCGGAGCTCATCCTGATGATGTAGAATTGGGTTGTAGTGGAACTATTGCAAAAGAAATTTCGCTCGGAAAGAAAGTTGGAATTATCGATTTAACACGTGGTGAATTAGGAACACGTGGCTCGGTAGAAATTCGTAATTCTGAATCGGCCAAAGCTTCTCAAATTTTAGGAGTTTCTGTAAGAGAAAATCTTGATATGCGCGATGGATTCTTTGTAAACGATGAAGCTCATCAGTTGAAAATTATAGAAATGATTAGAAAGTATCAACCTGAAATTGTACTTTGTAACGCCATTGATGACCGACATATCGATCATGGTAAAGGAAGTAAATTAGTTTCTGATGCTTGTTTTTTATCAGGTTTGCGAATGATTGAAACCGAAAGTAATGGTGAAAAGCAAAGTGCATGGCGACCAAAGTTAGTATATCATTACATGCAATGGAAAAACCTTGAGCCAGATTTTGTTGTAGATATATCTGATTTTATAGAAGTTAAAATGCAATCTATTTTAGCCTACAGTTCACAATTTTATAATCCAAATACTAACGAACCTGAATCGCCAATAAGTTCGAAAAATTTCCTAGATAGTGTTAAATATCGTGCGCAAGATTTAGGAAGAATAGTAGGAGTGGATTATGCTGAAGGATTTACTGTAGAAAGATATTTGACAGTCAATAGCTTAAGCGATTTGAAATAATTTTTTTAAATTTTTCTTTGTAAAAAGAAACTTTTGCAATACATTTGCACTCGTTAAAAATGGTGGTTGTAGCTCAGTTGGTTAGAGTAGCGGTTTGTGGTGCCGCGGGTCGCCGGTTCGAACCCGGTCAGCCACCCATAATTAAAAAGCCTTGAAGAAATTCAAGGCTTTTTTTGTTTTTATAACTTTTTATAAATTATTCTGCCATTCTTTTCAAAATTGCCCATTGTTTTAAAGCCGTACGAGCTTCAACAGCTGGATAACCCAACATTGTTTTTCCTGCTTCAACATCGGCTGCAACACCTGAACCTGCTCCAATTATTGCTCGATCTCCAATTGTAGTGTGATCTTTAATAGAAGCACTACCGCCAATGATTACTCCGTTTCCTAAGGTTACTGAACCTGCTAATCCACTATTTCCAGCCATAATACAGCATTTTCCTAACTTACTATTATGACCAATTTGAACTAAATTATCAATCTTGCATCCATCACCCACAACAGTAGAACTGAATTTTCCTCTATCAACACAAGAGTTTGCACCAATTTCAACGCCATTTCCAATGATCACATTTCCAATTTGAGGAATTTTTACCAATCCTTTTTCAGGACAAGGTCTAAAGCCAAAACCATCTGCTCCAATAGTACAATTTGGATGTAAAATACAAAATGCTCCAACATGGCATCGTTCTCTTACAACAGCACCAGACCAGATTATGGTATTTTGACCAATTATTGAATGGTCTAAAATAGTAACATTTGGATAAAGTATAGCATTATCTCCAATTTCAACATTAGGACCAATATAACATCCAGCACCAATTTTTGTTCCGTTTCCAATTTTTGCTGTTGGATGAACAACTGCCGTTGGATGAATCATTTCATCAAATTGTGGAGCATCAGGTGCAAACATTTCAAGCACTTGAGACATTGCTAAATCAGCATTTTTTACTTTGATAAAAACTTTGTTTTCACCAGGTTCAATAGAAATATCCTCATTTACAATAGCAGCACTCGCATTAGAATTTACCCAATATTTTTCATATTTTTTACTGCCTATGAAAGAAATTTCTGTTTCTTTTGCTAAATCAAGTTGTTCAGGTGCGGTTATTGAATGGGTTGTTTTTCCTATGATTTCACCATTTAAAACAGTGTTAATCTCTTGAATAGTAAGGTTTTTCATTTAGGTTTAGTTTGGTTTGAGATTCCAAATTAAGTGAATTGTTTTTACATTCACTAATATTTAGATAAAACCATTTAGATTATTTAAAAAATTATAAATTTGTTTTTTTATTTGATAAAATTATGAAATACATTTTCCTTTTATTTTTATTGCCTATTGTAGCTTTAGGACAATTTGAAAAATCAATTAAGTTGAAGGTTGCGGTAATTCAAAATTTTGTTCAAAAAGGTGAAGAAGGTGAAACTGCCTATTGGCAAACTAAAGGTAAAATTACTTTTGGTATAGTGAATTATACCGAAGAGCAAAACCCAATTTTCAAGGAGTTATTTATTAATCAATACAGAGAAATTCTTCCAATTTATAAGAAAATGGTAGTTTCTGAAGATGAAAAAGATACTAATTTATTTATAAAAACATTAATTAGACAAGAGCAAGATTACAGAAAATTACTAACCCAAGATCAACTAAAAAAATACTTTAATCAATTAGCTGAATTTGAAAAAAATAACCCTCAAGCTAATGATTCTTATTCGTCATTATTTTTTTCTGAAAATTTATTAAAAGAATATATTGAACGATTTTAACAACAAAAAACTCCTGAATTTTCAGGAGTTTTTTTATTACTTAATTATTTATCTGATTTGTCAACCACTAATCGATTTTCTCTATTTGCAATTTCCCAAGCGGTTGCAAAAGCCAATTGAGTTCTTTTTGCCAAAGCATCAAATTCAATTTTTTCTACATCATCAGTTGGTTGATGATAATCTGCATGACTTCCATTAAAATAAAATACAGATGGAATTCCGTTTTTAGCAAAATTATAATGGTCTGAACGATAGTAATATCTATTTTTATCGGCTTTATCATTGTATTTATAATCCAGTTCCATACCGATGTATTTTTTATTCATTTCCTCACAAACGTTGAATAAATCTGTTGAAAGATAATCGGAACCAATTACATATATATAATTATTTGTATTTGGATGTAAATCATCACGACGACCAATCATATCGATGTTGACATCAGCAACTGTATTTTTTAGAGGAAATAATGGATGTTCAGCATAATATCTTGAACCATGTAAACCATGTTCTTCTCCAGTTACATGAAGGATTAAAACAGAACGTTTCGGTCCATTTCCTTCATCTTTTGCTTTTTGAAAAGCCGCTGCAATTTCAATCAAACCAACAGTTCCCGATCCATCATCATCTGCACCATTATAAATAACACCATTTTTAACACCTACGTGATCATAATGAGCAGAAACCACAACAATTTCTTCAGGTTTTTCACTTCCTTCAATAAAAACCCAAATATTTTCTGAATCAGGAAGTTTTGGACTAAATCCTTTTTTCATAAATTCAGAAGGTACTTTTTGATAAAAATCACTGGCACCTTTTGGAAAAGAAAGACCATTTTTTTGATGCTGTTCAATGATATATTTTCCTGCTGCTTTTTGGCCTTCACTTCCAGTGTTTCTTCCTTGCATTTCATCAGATGCAATAATGGTTAAATGTGTTTTTAGTTCTCCTGCTGTGATAGAACTAATGTAACTAGGAACATCAAGTGGCTTTTTCTCTTTCTCTGTAATTTTTGATGTGGAACAAGATAAAAGAGTTATTGAAATTATGCTTGTTAATAGTATTTTTTTCATATTTAATGGATATTTATAAATGTATATATTGCTAAGAACATCAAGATAAAAATAACTGAAAATAAATTTATAAAAAACATTACAATTCCTTTTATGATTGAAACAATTCTTTTTTCACTATAAAAACGGTGATGTGCAGGAAAGAAATAGTAAAACATATAGATAACAGCCACACTTTTAAATATATAATCGATGACTCTAAAAAAAAGATATTCGCTTAGATGTCCTAAAATAAAACTTTCAATTTTTAATATCAATAATGATAAAAGTAAAAATGAAAAATAATGCAATGTAAATATACCATGATCAAAGTAATACCAACGTTTTTTGTTTTGAAATAACCATAAAACAAAGGCAAACAAAGGCATATAGATAAACAATGCTTTAGGTAAATTATGTACAAACGATTCAATAAATTTTTCTTTAATTTCCTTTCCAGTGTATTTATCCTGAACTAGTTGTGCTTTTCTAGTAAACCAATATTCAAAATCTCCAAGTTTTTCGGATTCAGGAGAATATTTTTGAATAGAATCTAATTCCTCAACAGATTTATATTTTTTACCTAAAATTGTAAATTCAGATTTATCATCTAATAATTCTTTTTCTTTTGAATCCTTAATAAATTTCTGAATTGAATCAGAATCTTTTTTTGATATAATACCTTTTTTTTCTAAATCGATAATTTTTTGTTGCTCTGTATAAATCGTGTCAATTTCTACTTTTGAATTTTTTGAACTTTTTGATTCTGTTTTTTTTAACCCATCCTGAAATCCTTTACCAAAGCTATCTTCATTATTAGGAATCACCGCAATCAAAAAGAAAGTTACAAAACTTATAAAAATATACAATCGTACAGGAGCAAGGTATGACAAACGTTTCCCAGATAGATATTCTTTACTTAAAGATGCAGGTTTAAGTAAAAGATTTTTTATGGTTTTCCAAAAAGCATTTTCATAGTGCGTTAAATCTTCAAAAAAATGCACAAACAGATGATAAAATGTTTTACGTGTATCGGTGTTTTCTTGACCACAATTAGGACAGAAACGACTTGCAACAACATGATTGCAATTCAAACAAGTTTTATCTTCTCTTAAAGGACTTTTGTGCGACATAGACTAAACAATATTTTATGTTGTAAATCTATATAAAAAAAATTAGTTTTACTTTTGATACGCTCAATTAGTTATAAAATTTTATTTTTGTTACAAATACATTTAGAAAAATGCAATCATCAGCTAAAACACCAGACCAATACATTTCAGAACTTCCTGAAGATAGAAAAGAAGTAATGCAAAAACTTCGTGACGTAACTTTGAAAAATCTTCCTAAAGGTTTTGAAGAGCAAATGAGTTATGGTATGCTAGGATATGTTGTGCCTCATTCAATTTATCCAAATGGTTATCATTGTAATACAAAAGATCCTTTGCCTTTTTTTGCAATAGCTTCTCAAAAGAATTCCATAAACATTTATCATATGATGGTTTATTCTGATAAAAATCTTCATGATTGGTTCTCTTCAGAATATCCAAAATATTGTAAATCTAAATTGGATATGGGAAAAAGTTGCATTCGTTTCAAGAAAATTGATGATATTCCTTTTGAGCTAATAGGTGAATTACTTTCAAAAATTACTGTCGAGCAATGGATTTCTGAATATGAAAAAGTGCTAAAAAAGTAATAATGTTAGATATAATAAAAGAAAATTACTGTCTCATTTTTGAAGAAAAACTTCTTGAAGAAATAGCTCAAGTATCAAAAATCTATGATTTTAAAGAAGGAGATGTGCTGATTGATTTTGGTGATTATATCAAAAATATGCCATTATTATTGAAAGGAGCAATCAAAATTTTAAGAGAAGATTTTGACGAAGGAGAACTAGTGTTATATTTTATAGAAAAAGGAGATACTTGTGCCATGACAATGGCTTGTTGTCTTGGAGATACTAAAAGCGAAATTAAAGCTGTTGCAGAAACCGATGTGAAACTAATTATGATTCCAATAAATAAAATGGAAGAATGGTTAGGTAAATATAAATCGTGGCGAAATTTTGTTTTCAATAGCTATAACAATCGACTGAAAGAAATGCTATCTGCAATTGATAATTTGGCATTTATGAATATGGAAGAGCGTTTATTGAACTATCTTTTTGACAAAGCAAAAATCAATAAAACAAATCACATTAAAAATACACATCAAGAAATAGCATATGATTTGCATTCATCCCGAGTTGTTGTTTCCAGATTATTAAAAGCTTTAGAGAACCAAGGAAGAATAAAATTGCATAGAGCTTCAATTGAAATTGTTATATAATTGTAACAATAGTTACCTAATTTAAAAGTATAAAGACGAACCTTTGTTCCACAAAATTTAGTAAATGGAAATTTCTCAAGTCATAGGATACATTTTAGCCGTTTTTGTTGGAATAACTTTAGGGTTAATAGGTAGTGGCGGTTCAATTTTATCGGTTCCAATTTTAGTTTATATTATGGGTGTTGAGCCTATTCTTGCAACTGCATACTCTTTATTTGTTGTAGGAACAACAGCTCTTTTTGGAGGTGTTCAAAAGGCAAAACAAAAGTTAGTTGATTTTAAAAAAGTGGTTTTGTTTGGTATTCCTACAATTCTTGCCGTTTTCTTAACTCGAAAATTCATTGTACCTAATTTACCAGATGTTATTTTTTCTACAACTTCATTTGTATTGCATAAATCGGTTTTGATAATGGTTGTTTTTGCCATCGTAATGATTTTTGCTTCAGTGAGAATGATACAACCTTTGAGAGAAAAAATAGTTAATGATGATACCAAACTAAACTATACATCAATTTTCACTCAAGGACTTTTTATTGGTTTAGTTGCAGGATTCGTTGGTGCAGGTGGTGGATTTTTAATTATTCCAGCATTATTATTTCTTGCCAAAACTCCCATGAAAATGGCTGTTGGAACTTCTCTGTTTATTGTTTCTGCACAATCATTAATAGGTTTTATTGGTGATATTCGTCCTGAACAAAATTTAAATTGGAATTTGATTCTAACCTTTACAGTTTGTTCTATAATTGGAGTTTTTATTGGAAGTTATCTCTCTAAAAAAATTGAAGGCGAAAAACTCAAAACATGTTTTGGATGGTTTGTACTCGCTATGGGAATTTACATCATTATAAAAGAAATAATTTTATCATAATAAAATGCTAATTGTAACAATTGATACAATTTTAAAGAATCATATTATTTAATTTTGTACCAATAATATTCAGAAAATGAAAATAGAACAAATTTATACAGGTTGTTTAGCACAAGGTGCTTATTATATAGAAAGCAATGGTGAGGTTGCCATTATTGATCCACTTCGTGAGGTGCAACCGTATGTTGATAAAGCTACTGCCAATGGAGGCAAAATAAAATACATTTTTGAAACACATTTTCATGCCGATTTTGTCAGCGGACATGTAACATTAGCTCAAAAAACAGGAGCTCCAATTGTTTATGGTCCAAGTGCTAATCCAACTTTTGATGCGCATATTGCTAAAGATGGTGAAGTTTTTCAATTGGGAGAAATAACTATTACATGTCTTCATACGCCAGGTCATACCATGGAAAGTTCATGTTATTTATTGAAAGATAAAGATGGAAAAGATTATGCTCTTTTTAGTGGAGACACCTTATTTTTAGGAGATGTTGGTCGACCTGATTTGGCACAAAAAGCAGCCGAAATGACACAAGAACAATTAGCTGGAATTCTTTTTGATAGTTTGCGTAATAAAGTGATGACTTTAGCAGATGATGTAATTGTTTATCCTGCGCATGGTGCTGGAAGTGCTTGCGGAAAAAATTTAAGTAAAGAAACGATAGGAAGTATTGGTGATCAAAAAGCAACAAATTATGCGCTTCGTGCCGACATGACGCGTGATGAATTTATTTCAGAAGTTACCGATGGTTTATTGCCACCGCCAGCTTATTTCCCTATGAATGTGAAGTTGAATAAAGAAGGTTATGCAAATGTGGAAGATATTATTAAAGAAGCGAAAGCATTTGATGTAAAAACATTTGAATTAGTTGCTAACGAAACGGAGGCTTTGATTTTAGATGTTCGTAACCAAGACGATTTTGAAAAAGGACATATTCCAAAATCAATTTTTATTGGAATTGACGGACAATTTGCTCCTTGGGTTGGTGCTCTGATTTTAGATAGTAAGCAAGAAATTCTTTTAGTTACTCCAGAAGGTAGAGAAGAAGAAACTATTAAAAGATTAGCGAGAGTAGGATATGACAATACTTTAGGTTATTTGAAAGGAGGATTTGAAAGTTGGAAAAATGCTGGTTTAGAATATGATACAGTTACTTCTGTTACAGCAGAAAAATTGGATGAGATTCTGAATCAAGTTCAGAATGACAATAAAAAAGTTCCAGTTTTTGATGTAAGAAAGCCAGGTGAATATACTTCCGAACATATTTTAGATGTTCCTTCAACACCTTTAGATTTTTTAAACGAACATTTAGCTGAGTTTCCTAAAGAAGAAAACTTTTACTTGCATTGTGCTGGAGGTTATCGTTCTATGATTGCTGCTTCAATATTAAAAGCTCGTGGATATCATAACGTAATTAATGTTTTAGGAGGTTTTGCCGCAATAAGAAATACAGGAATTAAAACGACAAATTATGTTTGTCCATCAACTTTAAAATAGGTTGAATAAGCAACAAAAATAAAAGTTAATTTATTTTTGTTTAATAAATTAAATAGTATATTTGGAACACTATTTGTTATAAATAAGTAAAGAAACATTAATTTAAAAAAAATATAAAAAATGAAAAAAGTAGCATCAATGTTAGCTGTAGTAGCGTTTTTATTTTCAATGAACGTTAACGCTCAAGAGCCAAAACAAAAAAAGAGAAAAGCTAAAACTGAAAAAGCGTCTTCAACTGAAGAGAAAAAGTCATGTGAAGCAGGAGAGAAAAAAGGTGGATGTTGTGCACACAAAAAAGCGGAAGAAGCTAAATAATATTCAGATTTAATATATTTATAAAGAGTGTTCGAGTTTTCGAGCACTTTTTTTTATGCTAAAATATCCAATTAAGCTTCTATTTTTACTAAAAGTATAGGATAAGTAATTATTTATCTGTAGATTAAGAAAAGAACCGATTTATTTTTCATCAATTTTTAATCGTAAAAAACTTATTTTGCATTAGTTTTTGACATTTTTGTATCAAATTGTTTATTGATTAAAAGATATTTTTACATTCAATTGCTAATTTTAATATGTTTTTATGAATACAAATTTCATTGCACTATTTTCTTTGATTATTGGTTCAGTTTTATTTCATGGAGATAAGAAAACATCTGCTAATAATCAAGGAGATAACTTTATTTATCAAGGAAGAGTTGAAAAAACAAATAATAACAGTGTCATTTTAATTTCATCTGCGTCGTCAGTTTCATTTAATTTTATTGGTGACAAATGTGACGTTAAACTTCAAAGTATTGATACTTGGGAACACCATAATTATGTTTCTATAGAATTAGACGGTGAATACATAGGCAGATTAAAAATTGAAAAAGGTTTAGCAAAAACTTATCCTATTGCAATTACTACAAATAACAAAGTACATCAATTAACTATTTACAAAGCAACAGAGGCATCAAATGGAGGCGTACTTTTTGACGGAACTACAGCGACAGTTACAGAAATAAATCATCAGACGAAAAAAAAGATAGAATTCATAGGTAATTCAATAACCTGTGGAATGGGTAACGATACCAAAGAAATTCCTTGTGGAACTGGCGAATGGTTTGACCAACACAATGCTTATTGGGCTTATGGACCAATTTTATCAAGAGCTTTGAATACTGATTTTTTATTGAGTTCAGTTTCAGGAATTGGAATGTACCGCAATTGGAATGATGAGCATATTGAAGAAGCAATTATGCCCGATGTTTATGAAAATTTATATCTAAATAAAGACAATTCAAAACCTTATGATTTTAATTTTCAACCTGATTTAGTTAGTATTTGTTTGGGTACAAACGATTTGTCTGATGGCGATGGAGTAAAAAAACGACTTCCATTCAATGAGGAAAAATATGTAGCTAACTATATTAATTTTATTAAAACAGTTTATAAACATTCCCCAAAAACAAGAATCGTTTTGCTAAACAGTCCAATGGTTTCAGGAGAAAAAAACACTATTTTAGTAAAGTGTTTGAAAAGGGTTATTGCAGCTTTTAAAAAGGATAAAAAACATAAAAAAATCGCACTATTTGAATATGCTCCTATGGAACCTAAAGGTTGTGGGTATCATCCAGATATTGAAGATCATAAACTAATGGCTCAACAATTAGAATCATTTTTTAAAAAACTTTTAAATGAGAAATAAATTATTCCTATTGCTATTTATAATTTCTAATTCGATTATGGCAAATATTTCATTGCCAACTATTTTTTCTGATAATATGGTTTTGCAACGTAATTCTGAAATTAAAATTTGGGGTTGGGCTAATCCAAAAGAAGAAATTAAAATCACACCATCTTGGAACAATCAAGAATATAAAGTTATCGCTGATAGTCATGCAAATTGGCAAATCACGATTCCAACACCAAAAGAAGGCGGACCATTTTCTATTCTATTTAAAGGATATAATGAAGTAATATTAAATAATATTTTGATAGGCGAGGTGTGGTTGTGTTCTGGACAATCTAATATGGAAATGTCTGCAAGTTGGGGAATTGAAAATGATGATGAAGAAGTAAAGAAGGCTAATTTTTCTAACATTCGTTTTTTTACAGTGCCAAAAAAAAGTGCTTCATATCCGCAAAATAATCTAACAGGAAATTGGGTAGAATGCACACCAGAAACAATGAAAAATTTTAGTGCTGTGGGTTATTTTTTTGCCAAACGCTTGCAAGAAGATTTAAAAGATGTGCCCATAGGATTAATTTCGTCCAATTGGGGTGGAACTTCTGCGGAAGTATGGATGCCAGAATCAGTATTCAAAAAAGAACCTGAATTGCTTAAAGCAACTGCAAATTATGAACCAAATGAATATTGTCCAGTCAAACCAACGCTCACTTACAATGCTATGATTCATCCAATTGTTGGTTTTAAAATTGCGGGAACAATTTGGTATCAAGGAGAAAGTAATGTAGGTTCAACTATTTATGATAAAACTTTTGCAACCTTAATTTCTTCATGGAGAGAACTTTGGAACGATGAGTTTCCGTTTTATTACGTACAAATTGCTCCTTATCAATATGGCGAAAATCATTTTGGAGGTGCAGAAGTTAGAGATTTTCAAAGACGCACTTTAAAACTTTCTAAAACAGGAATGGTTGTAACAAGTGATATTTCACCAATTGATGATATTCATCCTAAAAATAAAAAATCAGTAGGAATTCGATTGGCAAATTTAGCTTTAGTGAATACTTACAAAACCAATTCAAATTTAGTAAACGGACCACTTTTTAAGGATCTTAAAATAAGTAAAAGTAAAATCATAGTAAGTTTTGACTATTCCGATGGATTGTATTTTAAAGATAAGAAATCCAATCAATTTGAAATTGCGGGTACAGATAATGTGTATTATTTGGCGAAAGCAGAAATCAAAAACAATGAAGTAATCCTAACTTCCGATAAGGTAAAAAAACCAATTAAAGCACGTTTTGCATGGACAAATACAGCACAATCGCAATTGTTTAATAAAGCAAATTTACCTGCATCAACCTTTATTTCTGAATAAATAACTATGAAAATAAAATCTATTACTCTATTTATGCTTTTTGCAATCACAACTATGAACGCACAAACAAAATCTCATTTAGATAAAACAAAAACTACTGAAGAGCGCATTGATTTATTAATGAAACAAATGACACTAGAAGAAAAAGTAGGTCAAATGAATCAATACAACGGTTTTTGGGAAGTAACTGGTCCTGCACCAAAAGGCGGAACGGCAGAACTAAAATATGAACATTTAAAAAAAGGTTGGGTTGGTTCAATGCTAACCGTTCGTGGTGTTGAACAAGTTCGCGCTGTTCAAAAAATAGCAGTTGAGCAAACACGTTTGGGAATTCCATTAATAATAGGTTTTGATGTAATTCACGGTTATAAAACGTTAAGTCCAATTCCGTTAGCTGAAGCTGCAAGCTGGGATTTAGAAGCTATAAAAAAATCAGCTCAAGTAGCAGCAAGTGAAGCATCCGCATCAGGAATAAATTGGACTTTTGGACCAATGGTTGATATTTCTCGCGATGCACGTTGGGGAAGAGTTATGGAAGGTGCAGGCGAAGATCCATTTTTAGGAAGTAAAATTGCAGAAGCTAGAGTGAAAGGATTTCAAGGCGACAAAAGAGAAGATTTATTAAAAGATAATACGATTGCAGCTTGTGCCAAACATTTTGCAGCTTATGGATTTGCCGAATCAGGAAAAGAATACAATACAGTTGATATTGGAAATGCTACATTATATAATACTGTTTTACCTCCATTTAAAGCTGCAAAAGATGCTGGAGTTCGAACTTTTATGAATTCTTTTAATATTTTAAATGGAATTCCTGCAACAGGTAATTCATTTTTGCAACGTGATATTTTGAAAGGAAAATGGAATTTTGACGGTTTTGTAATTTCTGATTGGGCTTCAATTAGAGAAATGATCAATCATGGTTTTGCCCAAGATGGAAAAGAGGCTTCTCAAAAAGCTGTAGATGCGGGTTCAGATATGGATATGGAATCGTACCTTTATGTAAATGAACTGGTGAGTTTAGTAAATGAAGGAAAAGTTGACATCAAGAAAGTTGATGATGCTGTTCGCAGAATTCTTAGAGTAAAATTTGAATTGGGACTTTTTGATGATCCTTTTAAATATTGCGATAAAAAAAGGGAGAAAGAAGTTATTGGAAGTAAAGCTAACAATGATGCAGTTTTAGATATGGCAAGAAAATCTATAGTTTTATTAAAAAACGAAAGAAAATTACTTCCTTTAAAAAAATCTGGTCAAAAAATAGCATTGATTGGTTCATTAGCAAATGACAAAACGAGTCCGCTTGGAAGTTGGAGAATTGCCTCTGATGATAATACAGCAGTTTCTGTTTTAGAAGGAATGCAACAGTATAAAGGAAATCAATTGGTTTTTGAAAAAGGAGCTGATTTAACAGTTGGAAAAACTACTTTCGTTGATGAATTGGTTTTCAACACCACAGATAAAAGCGGATTTGAAGCAGCAAAAAATATAGCTAAAACTGCAGATGTTGTTGTGATGGTTTTGGGTGAACATGGTTTTCAATCGGGTGAAGGACGAAGTAGAACAAGTCTTGATTTGCCTGGTGTGCAACAAGAATTATTAGAGGAAATTTATAAAGTAAATCCTAATATTGTTTTGGTTTTAAATAATGGTCGTCCGTTAGCTTTGCCTTGGGCTTCAGAAAAAATCCCTGCTATTGTTGAAGCTTGGCATCTTGGAACGCAATCTGGTAATGCAATTGCACAAGTTCTTTATGGCGATTACAATCCGAGTGGAAAATTACCAATGAGTTTTCCAAGAAATATTGGTCAATGTCCAATTTATTATAATTTTCATAATACAGGAAGACCTACTAATGCTGATAAAAATGTTTTTTGGTCGCATTATACGGATGTTGAAAAAACACCACAGTTTCCTTTTGGTTTTGGTTTGAGTTATACTTCGTTTGAATACAAAAACCTAAGTTTAGATAAGTCAAGTTATAAAAAAGAAGAAAAAGTAAAAGTTTCAGTTGAACTTACTAATTCAGGTGATTTTGATGGTAAAGAAGTTGTTCAATTATATATTAGAGATGTTGCTGCAAGTTTATCTCGTCCGGTAAAAGAGTTAAAAGGATTTGAATTGGTTGAACTAAAAAAAGGAGAAACCAAATTGGTAACTTTTACACTCTCTAACGATGAATTAGGTTTTTATGACAATGATGGAAATTATCTTGTTGAACCAGGAACTTTTAAAGTAATGGTTGGTGGTAATTCTGATATTGGTTTAGAAAGTATTTTTGAATTAAAATAAAAAAGAAATTTATAAATAAATATTTTGTTTAAGTGAAAAGAGAGTTGGGCTAGTTTCTAATTCTCTTTTTTATTTTTGAATTTTCAAATTATATTCTTTAATCAAATTCATAGTAGAAATTTCTTCTGAAAAAACCGAATTCAAACCTTGTGGTTCTTGCGGTGGATCAGTTGTGAAATCTACTCCAACTTTCCATTTTCCGTCTTTTGGATTGTTTTTTGCAATTCCGGCGTAACCCCAAAAGTTTAAGGCAACAAATGGTTCGTTATCTTTTATTGCTTTTTCTAATCGTTCAAAAACGGCCTTGTAAAATTGATTTCTAAATTCTACTGAAGCATTTCTATCCAAACTTTCTTGACTTCTTGGATATCCAAATTCTTCCAAAATAATTGGTTTTTCTAATCGTTTGGCAACTTCAATATGTTCGTCGATGTAAGCAATTGTTTTTTCAATGGCAATAGGTGTTGAGCCTTTTTCGTCTTCCATTTTATACCAACCCCAATTTTTTGGCCAAATATGCATCGTTACATAATCGATATTTTTATTGGTATGTGTGCGTTCAAAAGTAGCCAAATCGTCGTTCGAACCTGCTTTACCTTCAGAACCAGTTGTTATTAAATGGTTTTTATCCAAACGATTAATTTCGTCAACCGTTTCGTTTAACCATTTGGTGAAAGCCGCTTCATTTTCTTTAGTAAAAACACGAGGTTCATTGGCAACTTCCCAAGCCATGATTGCTTTGTCTTCGGTATATTTCTTTTTGGTATACGAATTGGTTCTTCCGATAATAAATTGCATGTGCTTTTTGAAATCGTCTTTACAAGGTTCACACGAATGAAATTGCGAAGTAAAATTCATAAATTGAGGCCACGTATTTGGAGTAATATTCGGATTTGGAACTTTTCCGTAACCGTTCCATTCCAGGTATTTTGCCATTCCGCCAGACCATTCCCAGTTGTTATTTAAATATAAAATGGCGTTTAAATCACGTTTGCCCATTTCGGCAAGAACAAAATCTAAACCATCAAGTAGTTCTTGATTGTATTTTCCTTTTTCCGTTTGCAATGCTGGTGTAACTGTAAAATCTTGATCGCCACCTTCAGCGCCAACTAGAATTCTAAGATTAGTAATTCCGTTAGCTTTTAATTCATCTAATTCTTTTAAAAGTCGCGTTCTATCTCCGTTTTTAGCACCAATCATTGCGCCATACCAATAATTTGTCCCAATAAAATTGTATTGCTTTCCGTCTTTTATAAATTGATTATCTTTTACAGAAATGTATTTTTGAGACGAACAAGAAGTTGTTAAAACGATTAGAAATACTAAAAGAATTGTTTTTTTCATTATTGAAAATTAATTAGGTAAAACGTACATATTAGGCAATGTGTTTTGTAAAACAACTTTTGGTTTGATAACAAAACTATTAAAATCAGAAGCGTTTGTAGCTGATGGAGTTGGAACATAATAACCTCCATTACCATTATTCCAAAACATTACAAAAGCTAATTGAACATTGTTTTTAGTCATCGCATCATATAAATAGGTTGAAAACCAATTTGTTATTGGTGGAGTTGTATTAGTTACACGATAACCAGTTTCAGTTAATGCGGCAATTTTTTTCTTTTCAATAGCTAAATCTGATAAATATTTCAATTTATTATTTGCCAAATTAGAACCATTTGTACCTTGGTTATTAAAATCTCCATAATTATCCATACCTAAAACATCTACATAACCATCACCAGGATAACGACTTAAATAACTTGACGAAGTAGAGTAGGTGTTGTCTGGAGCGAATGAGTACAATATATTATGTACATTTTTAGTATTTTTCAAATAGTCAACCGTGAACTGAAAAACTGTTTTGTATTCGTTTGGTGAACAATAATTTGCGCCCCACCAAAACCAACTTCCGTCAAATTCGTGAAAAGGTCTAAAAATTACAGGAATTAATTTATTATTAGCATCTTTTAAATTTGAAAGAACTGAAGCTACTTTATCTAATTTTAATTTATACCAATCATGATTTGCTCCACCAGGCATAATGCTTCTAAAAGCTGTGTTTTTTTGTTCAGATGTCATATCGGATGCGTAAAAACTATCTTCATTGTTAGGTTCGCGTAAATGCCAGCAAAAAATATTTATCATTCCTTTTGAATAGGCTTCTTTTGTGTCTTGAATAATTTTATTTTCTTGTTGGAAAAACCAATTACTTGCCTGACCATCATTACTTTTGTCGGTAATAAACATAAAATCAGAACCTAAAAGTGCAGGATCATGACCAGTAGTTTTTTTAATATCAGAATTGCCTCCAGCACCATAAAAGGCATTGAATGCATCTTGATGTCCAACAGCAAATTTAGTCTGTGATAGTTTTCTTAAATTATAGAATAGTGCAACAGTTTCATCGGTTGCATTTTGGTCAACCATAAAGGTTCTAACATTTTGAGGTGTTACTGGATCGACAACAGTCACTGGAGGATCAACAACATCTGGTTCGTCGTTTGTAGAATCGTCTTTAGAACATGAATTCAGAGTCAAAATAGCTGACATAAGAATAGAAATAAAAATTTTTTTCATAGCATTTTTATTATTTGTTAGACATTTATTTGAAACTCACAGTTACATCATCAGCATACAAAGTACCCGAAGCAAAACCTAAAGCAAGCATAATTCTATATCTTTTTGTTCCTTTTGGTAGTGGAAAAGTTTTAGAATAATAGGTCCAATCGGTTGAACCATTAACAAAAGTTATACTTTGATCATCACTTGTTTTTTGATTATCATTTCCTGTAAATTCTACATTTAATAATCCGTTGTTCCAAGTTTCTTTTCCTTGTTTTATGTTATCTGATTTTAACCAACCCGATATAGTTATTGAAGTTGCATTATCTGGAACATCTGCAATTTGGTCAATTCCTGTCCAATCGAAAGTTGTAGAATTTAATATCAATGATGCTTTTCCTTCTTTAAAAATTGTAGTTGAAGTAATTGCATTTCCGCGCCATGAATTAATACCGTTTTCGAAATTTCCGTTGGATAATTCTATAGGTTTATTTTCAAAATTTCCTGAAATTACTGTTGGCATTCGTTTAGCATTTTCTGCTTCTTGAATTTTATTTAATTCTTCTTGAGATATTGGAATGGCTTTTATTTCGTCAAATAATATCGTTCCATTGGTTTGTCCTAAGGCTAACATGATTCGAAATTTTGAAGCTGAAACTGGAATAGTAATTGTTTTTTTGTAAAAAGTCCAAGTTGTTGTTCCTATTACCGAGGCCACATTTTCGTTTTGAATTCCTTTTTCTCCTGAATTTAAAAACTCGATGTCAAATTTACCAGTGTTCCAATCGTTTTTTCCTTTTTCAACAGCATCTGATTTTATCCAACCACTAAATTCAATAGCAGCTGTGTTTTTTGGAATGCTAATGATTTGATCAATAGCTTGCCATTCAGCGCCAGTATATTGAGTAATTATGGCACTTCCTTTTCCTGCTTTTTTATCGAATGGTGAAATTTTGGCAACATCACCACGCCAATTATTTAACTCCATTTCAAATCCGCCATTGAGAACTAGATTTTTTTGAGCTAATGTATTTAAGCTTATTATGAATACGAACAGTATAATTATATTTCTTGCCATTATTAAATAGATAAACGTTTAATTAATTCTAAACAAGCGCGAGAATTATGATAAGGACATTTCCAAAAACTAGCTTTGTCTTTTTCAATTTTAGAATAGTCTTGATTTATTCCCCATATCCATTCGCCTTTTTGTATGTCTAAAATATATTTTTGTACAAATTCAAAGTTCTTTTCTGTGATTTTTAGGTATTCGTCATCTTTGGTTAATTGCCAAGCATTGATCATTCCAATCCATAATTCGGCTTGTGGCCACCAATGTTTTTCAGAAATTAATTTATTTTCTTCAGGTTCAAATTCATACCACAATCCGCCATCAATATCAATTCCTTCTTTGGTGACTTTTGCCATTTCGACAGCATATTTTTGATACTTTTCTATCAAATCTTTATTCTCTATTACTTCTGCACACCATTGTAATAACCAAGCCGCTTCGATGTCGTGTCCATAGGAGATTACATCGGGTTTTTCTATCCAATTTTCATCAAAAAATAGTTTTAAATGCCACGTATTTTTATCAATAAAATAAATACTAATTACGTAAAGTAGTTTTTTGATTTTGTCTTTCAGTTCTAAATCGGGCCAAACTTGAAATAAATTTGCATAAGCTTCCACAATGTGCAAATGCGTGTTCATCGTTTTCTTTTCGTTGGCATCTTTATCACTTAAACGCAAATCTTCTATGGGTTGCCAATCACGCGTAAAAGCTTCAAAATAGCCTTCATTTTCCTCATCATAACTGTATTTTTCTATTGAATTGTATAGATTTATGGCAAGTTGAAGTGCTTCTTGATTTTTAGAAATTTTATAAAATTCTGATAATCCGTAAATGGTAAATGCTAGCGCATAAATTTGGTTTTTAGTATCTTTTGGAGTTCCGTCATGGTTTAGTGACCAGAAAATTCCAACGAATTCGCTGTCATAAAAGTATTTATCAATATAACGGAAAGCTCTTTCGGCAATAGCCAAATGATTCGGATTTTTAGTTACTGGATAAGCCGCTGAGAAAGACCACAGAATTCTAGCATTTAAAACAGAACCTTTGTCTGCGAATTCATTTTTTACATCATTAAAATCAATTTCGCCTGTAAATCCGCCAAATTTTTCATCGATGGAATTTTTTTCCCAATAGTCTAAAATCGAATGTAATTCTACATGGATTTTATCTAAAAAAGAATTGAAATTTAAAGTTTCCTTTTCATATATCATTACATCAATTTTTTAATTTTATTTTAGAGAACCATCTTCATTATAAGCTTTTAAATATTCTCTAGTTTTTGTTCCCGATACTTTTAAATCAGATATTTTCCATTTGCCTGTTGCAGAAGCACCTTTTTTTAAAACAGAACAAGTTTCATCTTTATCAGAAACAGACCAAGTTACCCAACTTATTTTATTTAAATCCATCCAATCGATGAATTTTTGCCATTCTTCATAATCCATTGCTGCATCACCTGTTGCTTCCATTCCGGCGCATTCTGAAACGAAAATTGGCAAACCTTTTTTGATGGCATCATCCGTGCGGTCACGCAACCATTGCTTGTGTGTTCCCGCATAGAAATGCATCGTGTACATTAAATTAGTAGTAATTTTTATTGGATTTTCTGCTGGTAAGTGTACATCTTGATCCCAATGTGGCGAACCTACTAAAATGATATTGTCTGCATCATTTTTACGAATTGTAGCAATCACTTCTTCAGAATACGCTTTTACTTCTTCCCAACTTTCTTGATCAGGTTCGTTTACAATTTCATAAATCACATTAGGAAACTTTCCATATTTTTTAGACAATCTATCAAAAAAATCTTTGGCTTCTTTTAAGTTCAAATTGTGACTGTGCCAATCGATGATTACATAAACGTCGTTTGCAATGGCAGCATCAACAACATTGGTAATTAATTTTTCTGAAACTTCTGGATTTTGTAGATATCCGTTATCAGGTTCAATTCCTAAAGCTGCTCGAACTACCGTGCAATTCCAATCTTTCTTTAACCATTTTACTGTTTGTTTGTTATAAAAAGAAGGATGAAAACAGCTCCAACCATAACTCATACCGTGAAGTACAATTGGATTGCCTTTTTGGTTACATAATTGGGTTCCGATAACTTGAAGGTTACCATTGTTTTTTACTACTTGAGCGTTTGCAAAAGCAGTAGTAAGTAGTAAAAGTAGTAGTAGCCTTTTCATATTTTTAAATTGATTTATTTTTATCAATTAATTGAATGATTGTATTTACAGAACCAGCTGATGTGAAAGTATCTTCAGGAGAATTTATTGCATAATCAAGAAGTTTTTCAACAGTTGAAGTAGCTACATGCATTCTAGTATCAGATGACGCATAATAGATAAATACATTACCATTATCGTCAGCAATCCATCCATTTGAAAACAAAACATTAGAAACATCACCAAGGCGTTCATCTTTTTCTGGTGCCATAAAATGTCCTGCAGGTGTATGAATAACTTTAGAAATATCATTTAAATCGGTCATAAAAACATACAACGTGTAACGTAAACCAGCAGCAGTATTTCTTACACCATGTGCTAAATGTAACCAACCTTTATCCGTTTTTATTGGAGCAGGACCAAGACCATTTTTAAGTTCATAAATGGTATGATACACTTTTCCGAAAATAATTTTTTCGTCTTTTACAATCGGATTTTCCATATTGTCGATGTAACCTAGACCAATTCCTCCACCATTTCCAACATCAATAAATCCATCTTGCGGACGTGTGTAAATGGCATATTTACCGTTTACAAATTCGGGATGTAATACTACGTTTCTTTGTTGACCTGTATTAGAAATCAAATCAGGCAGTCTTTCAAAATGAATTAAATCTTTCGTACGAACGAGACCAGCATTAGCAATGGCAGTACTAGTATCTGATTTTGGTGCTGTAGGATCTTTTCTTTCAGTACAGAAAATGCCATAAATCCAACCATCTTCGTGTTGAACAAGTCGCATATCGTATGCATTTGTATCTGGATTTCCTTCAATTTGCGGAATAACACATGGTTTGTCCCAAAACTGAAAATTATCTATTCCATTTGGACTTTCAGCCATGGCAAAAAACGATTTTCTGTCATTACCTTCCACACGAAGACAAAGAACATATTTATCGTTAAATTTTATTGCTCCAGCATTGAAAGCTGCATTGAAACCGATGCGTTCCAATCCATGAGGATTTGTTTCAGCATTAAAATCATACCTCCAGTTTAAAGGAACATGTTTTGCTGTTACTACAGGATTTTTATATCTTAAATAAATTCCGTTATGCTCTTTAACAGGAGAATTAGGTTGTTTTATTAATTCCAAATGACTTGCTATTAAAGCGTCGAAATTGTGAATTTTTGTTATGTTTTCAGTTATCATACAAATGCGTATTATGGTATATAAATATTTTTAATAATCGGTTAATCTTTTCCACCAAGTTTGCCTCATCGTAAATGCAATTATCGCAAACAATCCGATGACTATTCCTAGTTCAAACCATTTAGATAATATGAAGTACATTGGCAATAATGTCAATAGAATTTGTCCTGTAATTCCGAGTAACACATTCAACATATTCAATTTAAAATTTTTATTTTTTTCTAAAGTTGGATCTTCTAGTGCTAATTCATCATGAATGGGTTTCCAAAATCCCCATGGTCGTACATTTTTATAGAAGTTTTGCAATACAGCTTTTTCTGTAGGTGGAGCTGCATATGAACCTAAAACACAGGCAATCAATTGAATTACAATAAATACTGGGAAGAAGTATAGCATTCTAGTACCGTCAAAATAGGTAGTAATTCCTGTTACAGATAATGCTGGCGGAATAGCACTTGCAATTATTCCGAATAGCATTCCATAGAAATAGCCATTGGCATTGAAACGCCACCAATACCATTTTAAAACATTAGCACATACAAATCCTCCGTACAAACCTGCGGTAATAATGTTGAAAATCATATTAACGTCTTTTATTAGAAGACCTAAACCAATTCCCAGAAGCACCATTACTATACCTGACAAATACCCCATATTGATTACTTGTTTTCTATCGGCAGTTGGATTAAAATATTTTAAATAAATATCGTTTACAATATAAGCTTGTCCTGCATTTAAAGTTCCTGAAAAATTACTCATAAATGCACCTAAAAAACCAGCAAGAACTAATCCTACTAAACCAACAGGAAGATATTTGTTGATTACTGCAGGCATAATACTTTCAAAATTTATACCGTCAGCATTTTGCGAAAGTGTTAAGTCTTTAAAATATAAAATCCCTAAGATGCAAAGTCCCATAACCATGAAATAGCGAATAGGAAGTAGAATAATAGAAATAAATCCACTCATTTTACTTGCTTCTTCAGGTGATTTTGTACTTAATATTTTTTGGCAATCGTAGTTAGGTGCTGGACCAGCTAACGATTTTAAAACACCAGAAAAGAACATCATACTTACAATTGCAGAGAATAATTTATATCCATCCGATTGTAATTTTTTTGTTGCTTCTGGTAATATAGAACTCCAATCCAAGCCCAATTCTACACCAAAAATAGGATTGTCCCAACCTAAAGGCATTTTGTCTGTAATTATAATTCCAGAACTTGCTAAATGTTGCATTGCGATAGTTCCAACAAAAATGGAACAAACAATCATAATCATGTATTTAATAAAATCCGCTAGAACGATTCCATGCATTCCACCAACGATACTGTAGAAAGTTGCTACAATACAGATAGAAACTCCATAAAATTGAGCCGTTGTATTTTTAGCATCAATTAAAATAGAATTGTATTCTGGTGTTCCAAGAGTATAATTTTCCATGTGGACATCTAAAAATGGTACAACCTCTTTTACTGTTTCATAAGGAATAAAAATTTCAAGAAATTCACCTACGCCAACAAATGCATATGCCATATATCCGATGCAAAGCATTAAAGCAAATACTACCACAATAGCATGACTTTGTTTGACACCTTTATCTGTCAGTCCAAAACGTGTACCAAGCCATTCAGCTCCAGTTGTTGCATTACTTCTTCGCAGCCATTTGCTTAAGAAAACCATTAAAAAGACCTGATTAAAAACAGGCCACATCCATGGAATCCATATACTTTTAAAGCCATAAAGAAAAGCCATACTAACTAAAAGCATTGTTCCCGAAATATCAAACATATCACTAGCATCGCTTAATCCAAGCATGTACCAAGGTAGTTTTTTTCCACCCATTAAGTAATTGTCTTTACTTTTTTTTGCTTTATTTTTCATTACTAAACCAATGACAATCATCATGATAAAGTAAGAGGCGATTATAATTAAATCGATAGTGGATAGTTTCATTAAGGGTATTTATTTGGTTAGTTATGGTTTATTTGTAAAGTTTTTTTGATGTAACATCTTTTTGAAAAAGAGTTTCTTCTAAATTAAAAAAATCTATAAAATCTTTTTCATTAGGATGCCCTTTAAACGGAACATAATAGTGCATTTTTTTTTCGTTTTCTTGCCAACCATGATTTCTCCATGCTAAAACGAAAGATATTTTATAATTTCCAATAGATTCTAAAAGGGTTTTCGTCCAAAATTTATCATAAGGAATTTGCTCATAACCCGTTTCTGCAAAAGCGATTATTTTGTTTTGTTCCTTAGCAATGGTATCCATTATCCCGAATAATTTCAGGTTATTTTCAACAAACGAATTATCTTTTGTAGGATCATTATATTCATAATTATCGAAGCTAAGTATATCTACATAAGATTCACCAGGATAGTATTCTAAAAATTCCTCACGCGATTTCACCATTGAAGTGTTGTAAACATATATAAGATTATGCACTCCTTTTGATTTGTAATAATCAACTGTGAATTTCCAAACTTCTTTGAATTGTTCTGGTGTAGCATTGTTTTTGCACCACCAAAACCAGTTTCCAGTAAGTTCATGAAAAGGTCGATATAATATTGGAATTGCTTTTCCATCGCTACCTTTTAAAGACAAGAAGAATTTCACAGAATTATCTAACCAAGTTTTATACAACTCATGTTTTGAACCATTTGGAAGGATTGACGCAAATGAATTTGGAGTAGTATCCCAAGCATTTTTACCTGTTAATGGGTTATCCATGTGCCAACTAATTGTATTTACGCCACTTCTATCATAGATTTCTTTAATCCATTGCTTCATTTTTACAAAAGGAACACCATCAATATCGTTGTCTGATTTGTGTTCAGTTCCTCCTAAATCCCAACCATATATAGCAGGATAATCGCCTGTTACATCTTTAATATCACTTCTTCCTTCTTGGTATTTCCAATTAACGCCATAAGCTAAGGCATCTTGATGACCAAACATAAACCCTTTTTCTTTTAGTAAGGTGAGGTTTTTATATAGGTTTTTAGTTTCTTGTGTTGCATTTTCATCTACAAGTTTAGTAGAAGTAATTTTTTGAGCACTGCAAGAACTAACTACAAGTTGTGTAAATAGTAATAGTATAATCTTAATTTTCATTTATTTTCATTTATTCTTTAAATCAAAAGTTGAAAGCGCAATCACAAGATACTTTAAATTTTTAAAGATTAGTTGTGAATTTATCAATTTTGATTGGTTTTTATTTTATTATTAAAAAAAAACAAGCATCTTTTTTTACTAAAGTTCAAAGATAGTTTTGATAATTCATCATCAATAGTATTATTTTATCATTTTTATATCATATAATTGCATTTTAAATTTTATGAAATGAAGAATATTACAAAATTTCATCGCGAAATTACTCCATTAAGTAAAGGAGATAGCTTTTTAGTTTTTGATAGGGTTAAGGATAATTTTGATTTTCCTATTCATTATCATCCTGAATTTGAAATCAATTTCATTAAAAATGGTAAAGGAGTTAGACGAATTGTTGGCGATCATATTGAAGAAATTGATGATGTTGAGTTAGTTTTAGTTGGCCCAAATCTTTACCATGGTTGGGAATTAAATAATTGTAAAAATAAAAAAATACATGAAATTACGATTCAATTTCACAATGATTTATTTGAAGAAGCATTATTGAACCGACGTATAATGAGTTCGATTAAGGAAATGTTTAATAGGTCAATTCATGGTATCTTGTTTTCAAAAAAGACTGCGAATGACTTGCATGAACGTATTTCAAAATTGTCACGACTTGATGGTATGGATTATTTTTTAGAAATAGTATCTATATTACAAGATATGGCTAACTCTCGTAATCAGAGACTTTTATCAACTTACACAATTGACTATGATAAGTTTGAAGATGATGATAAAATGAAACTTATATATGAGTATGTTCAGAAAAATTTTGCTGAAAAAATAACTTTAGATGATGCTTCTGAGGTTGCACTGATGAGCCCAGTTTCTTTTAATCGATTTATAAAAAAGCGAACAGGTAAAACATTTGTAAATTATTTGAATGACATCAGAATTGGTTATGCTGCACGTTGGTTAGTTGAAAAAGATTTGAGTATTTCAGAGATAGCATTCAAATCTGGTTTTAATAACATTGCAAATTTTAATAGAATTTTTAAAAGTATTAAAAAGACAACACCAAGTCAATATAGAGAAGAATTTTACGGAATGAAACGTTTTTTATAGTGGTTTGAGAAAATCTGTGACTTGTTTATAATTTTAATATCATCAAACAAAATTAGCTGTAATACAATATTGTCAATTTTATAATAAAAATTTACGAAAACGTTAGCGGAAATAATAGAATGAAATGATAAAATAATATTAACTTTTAGTTAACAAGTCCTATAAATTTGTTATTCATAATAAATAGATGATAAAATTACATAATATTAAAATTTGTTCTTTATTTATTTAGAAATTATTAATTATAACCAAACAAAACAAAATTATGAGGGACTTGCTTTTTTATTTCACTCGTTGTGCTAAAAGTAGAAACAAAATTACTTTGCTTTTTATTTTCGGTGCAATTTCATTAATGAATGCCCAAATTAAGGTTTCGGGTACCGTTTCAGATTCCAAAGGAACCACACTTCCGGGTGCAAATGTTACAATTAAAGACACTAAAACTGGTGTATCAACCGATTTTGATGGTAAATACCAAATTACGGTACCAAATGATGCTGTGTTAGTATTTAATTTTATAGGTTTCATACCGCAAGAAATTGCAGTTAAAGGAAAAAACACAATCAATGTTAAACTTCAAGAAGCTATTGAAACCATCAATGAGGTTGTAGTAATTGGTTATGGTACTCAAAAACGAAATGATGTCAATGGTTCAATATCATCAGTAAAAGCTAAAGATTTACAAGATTTGAAACAAGTTAACATCGACCAAATGATTCAAGGAAAAGCTGCTGGAGTTAGTGTTACAAGCAATAATGGACAGCCAGGAAGTGCTGTTTCTATTAGAGTTAGAGGTACAACTTCTATCAGCGGAACTAACGAGCCATTGTATATAATTGATGGTGTTCCTGTTTCTGGAGATGCTACTGGTAGAGCAACCAGCGGAAGACCAATTGCAGGAAATGATTTTTCTGCAAATGGAGGAAGTGGTAACAATGCTGTTAGTCCATTGTCAACAATAAATCCTAATGACGTTGAATCTATAGATATCTTAAAAGATGCCTCTGCAACTGCAATTTATGGTTCAAGAGGAGCAAATGGTGTTATCATTATTACTACAAAATCAGGAAAAAAAGGTACTGGTAAAATTTCTTACGAGGGTTTTACATCGGTTCAAACGATCTATAAAGATTTGGATGTAATGAATTTAAGAGAGTATGCTACTCATCAAAATAATTTAGCTACGTTATTTGGATCTGAATTGAGACCAGAATTTGCACATCCTGAATTGTTAGGAAAAGGTACAGATTGGCAAGATGCTGTATATAGAACAGCTTCAACTCAAAGCCATCAAATTTCGTTCTCTGCTGCTAAAGAAGGTACTAATTATTATTTATCAGGAGGTTTTTTAAATCAAGAAGGAATTCTTTTAGGTTCAGGTTTAAAAAGATATACCATGCGTTTGAATCTTGACTCTAAGGTTAAAGATTGGTTAAAAGTAGGAGCCAATTTAAACACAGGTATAACCAATGAGAATATCACAATCAATCAAAGTTTTACGGGTTTAATTACAAATACTTTACTACAAGCTCCAGATATTCCTGTAAAAAATATTGATGGAACTTATGCTACAGCTCCAGAAAATGCCAACTTTACTACTTATTTCAATCCTGTGGCTGAAGCACTAACAAAAGACAGTAAGTTAATTAGAAAAAACTTTTTAGGTAATGTTTATGCTGAAATGAGTTTAGCAAAAGGATTAAAATATAGAGTAGAACTTGGAGCTAATACAGAGTTTTCTGAAAATACAGAGTTTAGACCATCATCAGTTTCATTGCGTAACGCTGTTGCGGATTTAGATGAAAGAAGACAAAATTGGTACTCAACCAACTTAAAAAACTTACTAACGTATGATTTTAGTTTAGGAGAAAAAAATAAATTCACTTTGTTAGCAGGACAAGAAGCAAACGATAGTCACTGGGAAGGAATTATAGCTAGTGCGCAAGGTTTTCAAACCAATGATATTTATGGATTAAATTTATCTGATCCTGATAACAGAATTGTATCAAGCTATAAAGGAAGCCAATCCATTTCTTCTCTTTTTGGTCGTTTAATTTATGATTTTGATAATAAATACAACATCTCAGCTTCTATCAGACAGGATATTTCTTCTAAATTCGATCCTACAACTGATAATCAAAAAGGAGTGTTTGGTGGTGTTGCTGCATCTTGGAAATTGTCTAGTGAAAAATTTATGGAAAATACTCGTAAATACATAGACAACATTAAGTTTAGACTAGGTTATGGAGAAACAGGAAATCAACAAATTCCTAATAATGCTTATAGTGCTTTACTTGGTCAACAAAACTCAGGTCTTGGAGCTGGTTTCTTACCTTCAAATTTCCCAAATCCAGGTTTAACATGGGAATCTTTAAATCAAACTAACCTTGGAATTGATTTTACTTTACTAGATTCAAGACTATCATTTAATATAGATTTATACAAAAAAGTATCTGAAGGATTTTTATTCCAAGTGCCATTACCTCTATACTTAACTGGTGGTGGTGGACAATATGGTGGTATTTCTGCTCCATTTTCAAATTTAGGAGAAATGGAAAACAAAGGTTATGATATCACAGTTGGATATGCTACTAAAGGAGGTAAAAACTTTTCTTGGAATTCAACATTAGTATTTTCACATTATAAAAATGAATTAACAGAACTTATAAGTGGTTTACCATTAACAGCAGAAATTAATACTAATGGTTATTTGCCAGTAGTTGCTACAAATACTGTAGTTGGAAGTCCAATTGGTCTTTTCTATGGTTACCAAACAGAAGGTATTTTTAATAGTATAGATGATTTGAATGCTGCACCACTTCAATTTGGACAAACGGTTGGTACTGCTCCAGGACAAACATATTTAGGAGACTACCAATATAAAGATGTTAACAATGATGGTGTAGTTGATACAAACGACAGAACTTTTATTGGAAATCCACATCCTGATTTCACTTTCGGGTTCACCAACAACTTCAAATATAAAAACTTTGATTTGTCAATATTCCTTCAAGGTTCTTATGGAAATGACATTTTAAATTTAACAAGAAGAAGTGGTACTGCTAATTCAATATTAGGTCAAAATTTATTTGTTGAATCGGCAAATTATTGGACACCAACAAATACTAATACAGATATTCCAAGACCTATTAATATTGAAAATAATACTAACTATAACATTTCTGATAGATATGTTGAGGATGGTTCATACTTGAGAGTTCAAAATCTAACTTTTGGTTATAACTTACCTCAAGATTTAGTTTCAGTTATTAAAATGTCTCGCGTGAGATTATATGCTAGTGTACAAAATCTATACACATTCACGAAGTATTCAGGATATGATCCAGAAATTGGTTCTTTTAATCAAAGTCCACTTTTATCAGGAATTGATAATGGAAGATATCCATCACCGAGAACTTTTTCTTTTGGAGTTAATGTAGAATTTTAAAAAATATATGAAAATGAAAAAAATTATTAACACGTACAAGTTGTTTTTACTAACGACTCTTTTCTTTACACTGGGTTCGTGTCAAGATGAATTTACAAACAGACCACCAGAAGATGGAATAAGTTTAGATGCTTATTATAGTTCAAATGAACAAGTTGCCAGTGCAACTAATGGTATGTACAGCAGAACATGGTTTCAATTTGAGAATAAATTTATGTGGGCAGTTTCTGAAGTAGGTTCAGGAAATATGTACACAGGTTCATCAGATGTAAATGCCATGAGAACATTTGCTATCAACGGAAGTGATACTGAATTGGTTAATGGATGGAGTGCAATGTGGGCTAATGTAGCTCAGGCTAATGCCATCATCAATTTTCTATCTTCAAGAGTTGGACCTCAAGTTGATGAAGACGTTTTACAAAATACTATTGGTCAAGCTTACTTTATGCGAGCTACAGCTTATTTTTATTTAGTGAGACTTTGGGGTCCAGTTCCAATAATAGAAAATAATCTTAATTACACGTCATCTCCAGTTATTAATACTAATAGAGTTGAAGATATTTATACCTTAATTGAAAGAGATTACCTTGAAGCAATTGATCGTTTGTATGAAAAAAACAGAGGAACAAATTATGCTGATAATGCAAGAATTTCTAAAGGTTCTGCAAAAGCGATGTTAGCAAAAGTATATTTATATGAAAAAAAATATGCTGAAGCGAAACAAATGGCAGAAGAGGTAATAAGTAGTGGAGAATTTAAACTTTATGGCGGACCATCATTGCCTTCTAAAACTTATGCTGACATCTTCACTTATGGTAATAATAATAATGAGGAGTCTATTTTTGCTTTTCAATGGAAAACAGATGGAAACTATGGTTCAGGTAACAATTGTAATACACAATTTGGGATTAGTACACCACAAGTAACTACATCTAACGCTTCTTATGGTGGTGTTTTTGCGCCATCTCAAGATTTAATGGCTGCTTATGAGCCAGGTGATTTGAGAAGAAAAGCAACAATAATGCTTCCAGGTGATGCGTATCCTGAGGTAAAAGTTTTACTTTCTGGTGGTGTTGCAGGTACGTTAACTGTTCCAGCTGCAGATCAAATTGGTGGTCAAAATGCAGGTTCAGCTATTAAAAAGTATTGTATCGGAATTGTTAATGGTTCTAATACAGGTCAAGTAGATCAATGGGGAATGATGGAAAATGTAACTTACATTATGCGTTATGCAGAATTATTATTAATTCATGCAGAAGCTACACTTGCAGGTGGAACAAGTACTTCAGATTCAGGCGCATTGGCTTCATTTAACGCTGTTAGAAATAGAGCAGGATTATCGTCACTTTCATCAATAACTTTTAACGACATTTTCAGAGAAAGAAGATTGGAATTAGCATTTGAAGGTGATTATTGGTTCGATTTAGGAAGATTACCTAGAGCACAAGCTATTTCTATTATGGCTGCACAAAACAGAGGAAATAGATTTACAGCTGAATATTATACTCCTGAAGAAGGTGATTTCTTGTTGCCTTATCCTGATAATGATGTTGCTAAAAATCCAAAATTATTGGAGCCACCAGTTCCTTATGATTTTAATTAAAAAGATATACATATGAAAAATTTTAAAATTAAATATTTGTTTCATTTTTTACTATTAACTTCTTTAGTTACTAGTTTTATTTCTTGTTCAGATGATGATAATTCATCTCAAAGTGGTGCACCCGTAATTGAAAGCGTTAGTGCTGCCGTAGATATTGATGGAAATCCAATAGAACTTACTCCAACGACTGTTGGTTATGCCGATAATGTATACATCATTCAAGGTTCAGGATTTACAACAGTTCAAAAAGTGTTCTTTAACGATACGGATACTTATTTTAACCCAACCTTAGTTACAGATAAAGTTATTATTGTAACGATTGATAGAGATACTCCTTATGCTGATGCTTCTGATGAGTTGCGTGTTGAAACTTTAAACGGAACTGCCACATTTGATTTTGTGGTAGCGCCACCAGCACCATTAGTAACTAGCTTTAATTCTATAAACGCTAATGATGGTGACACTATAACTATTTACGGTTCGTTCTTTTTAGATCCAACAGTAACTTTTGGAACAACACCTGCAACGGTAGTTTCTAATACGTTAACTGAAATTCAAGTAGTTGTTCCATCGGGTTCTTTTCATAAATATGTTACGGTAACAACTATATCAGGTTCAAGTACAAGTACTCAAGCAATTGGAACTGCTATATATGATGATGCTGCAGCAACATTTGTAGAAAATTATTTAGGACCATGGGATGGAAGTGGTTTTGTTTCAAATACAGAATTCAAAACACAAGGCGAAAGTTCTATTGAAGCAAATTATTCAGGTTATACTGGATTCAAATTTCCAATGTACGGAGCATCACCATCAACTACTGGTTATAGTGGAATTCGTGTTTCATTTAAAAGTACTAAAGAAACAGGAAAATTTAAAGTGGTGATCAATAATAATTATGGTGCTGGAAAAGTAGTTTCTTTCACTAATCAATGGACTACTTTCGTTATTCCGTTTTCTGAACTTGGCGGTGCTCCAGCTTCAATAAACGAAATTGTTTTTCAAGAATTTAATAATGATGGTGGCGATAAATTATACATTGATGATGTAGGGTTTGTTTTAAACTAAAATATTGAGTTAGTTTTAATTTTTGCATTAAACCTTGAGTTATTTAATTCAAGGTTTTTTTTTGAAATTGCTACCAATAATTAGTTTCTTAAAACAGCGACAATGATTTTAAAAAACTTGGCGAAGTTAAACTAACGTAGCCTACCAAATTTGTTACCAATAAAAATAAAATTTAAATATATGAAAAAAACAATCCTATTATTGACAACGTTTACCTTTTCACTACTTGCATTTTGTCAAGGAAATACCGTTAAACAAGAAGTGAGCAAGTTTGAAGGATTGGCTAATACACCACCAATGGGTTGGAATTCATGGAATACATTTGAAACCAACATTGACGAAAAATTAGTAAAAGAAACAGCCGATATTATGGTTGCCTCAGGTATGAAAAGTGCTGGTTATACTTATATTGTTTTAGATGACGGTTGGATGACTAAAGAGCGTGATAGCAACGGCGATTTAGTTCCTGATCCTGTTAAATTCCCATCGGGTATGAAAGCGCTTGTTGAGTATGTTCATTCTAAAGGTTTAAAGTTTGGATTATACAATTGTGCCGGAACAAAAACCTGTGCAGGTTATCCTGGAACGCGTGGTTATGAATATCAAGATGCGCGATTTTATGCCAATTTAAATATCGATTTTTTAAAATATGATTGGTGTAACACAGAAGGAATTAATGCAAAAGAAGCTTATGCAACAATGAGTAATGCATTAAAAAAAGCGGGTAAACCAATAGTTTTTAGCTTATGCGAATGGGGTGACAATCAACCATGGAATTGGGGAAAACCCATTGGAAATCTATGGAGAATTTCAGGTGATATCAATCCGTGTTTTGATTGCGAAAATAACCATGGCACTTGGTCTTCATGGGGTTTTATGAAAATTATCGAAATGCGAAAAGACATCCGCAAATTTTCTGGACCTGATCATTGGAATGATTTTGACATGATGGAAGTAGGAAACGGAATGACCTTTGAGGAAGATAAAGCACATTTTGCCATGTGGTCCATGATGGCATCACCATTAATAGCAGGAAATGATTTTAGAAAAATGTCTAAAGAAACCTTGTCTATTTTAACCAACAAAGAATTAATTGCAGTAAACCAAGATAAATTAGGCATACAAGGTTTCAAATATCTTGATGATGACCAACTCGAAGTATGGGTAAAACCTTTGTCCGATGGAAATTGGGCAATAACATTCCTGAATAGGAGTGAAGCTTTAAAGAAAGTAGTATTCGATTGGTCGAAACATATAATTAAAGATACAGATTTTAATTTAGAGTTCAATACCACTGCAATCGTTTTCAAAATAAACGATTTATGGAAAAACAAAGCTGTAGGAACAACAAATACAATCTTTAAATCAGAATTAGCTTCTCATGATGTAATCACTTTAAAACTTACTAAAGTGAAATAGTCAAAGAACTTTGTATGTTTAAAAACCAATTAGGAAACTAGTTGGTTTTTTTGTTTTGTAGTAAGCGTTGTAAGTTTCAGTATATTGCAACTCAAATAATTTTTGCCAATAAATGAACTAACATTAATTATAAGTATTTATTAAAAATATAAGTCTCAACTAATTATGATATAAAACACTTTTCAATTTCTTAATTTTGCAATGCAATAGCTACTAAATTACAATGAACCCAACATTTTCTCACCAAAAACAAATAGAAATCGTAACCACTTTTTCTGAACTTATTGATACCGATTTTAAAGGAGAAACGAATGCGTTGTGTTGGTACCGAAATTTGGAAGGCGATTTTGCCGAAATTGTTAGCCAACTCCAATTAAAAGAAAACATCACCGAAGTTACTCCTAATGATCTTTTGGCGCTCGCACTGTCCGCAGAAGGTATTATTGCCAGAGATATTATCTTAAATGATTTACAATTATTAACCAATTTTGGTGCTGCTCCAGTACTTAATTTACTAAAATGCTACGAACGTGATGACGAATTCGATTTTATTACTACTGATGTGTATTCCTTTCATGTCGATCGTTCGCCTATAACTACAGATACTTTTTTATGTACTTATCACGGTGCGGCAAGTGACATTATTGCGAATGACCAAGCCGTTCCAAAAGCACAAATTCCCGAAATTAGGGCACAATTAAAAGCACTCCATAACGGTCCAGAAATTGAATTTGAAGATTTTCTCAAAGAAAATTATTTCGATTTGCATTACCAAGCGCAACCCAATGCGCAACCCACTAATTTAGGCATTGGACATCTGTGGCGTTTAGCAGTAGATCATCCAACGCAACAAGTACCACCTTGCATTCACAGAGCACCAATTGAAAACGATGGTGAATATCGGTTGTTGTTGATTTGTTAGGGAAATATAGGTAAATCCTTTCATAAATTGTTGATTATAAGAGTAAACTTATTTATATTTGAAATAACTTAACTATAATAACTATTTAACTACCTATTTGGAACAGCATTACTAACTTCCCAACCAATACTTTTCACGTTTGAATAATTAGTAACTTTGTGTTTGAAATTTTTTCTACTATTTGCAGGAAAAAAATCATTTATTGTAAAACTTTCTCTATTAAGTTCCATTTTTGAATCGTCATAGAAAATAACATCAATAGTAACGTCTTTATATGCAGTTATTGTAGCACTATTATCTACAAAACCTTCAATCACTAATTTTGTCCCAAGAAGATTGGTATGATATTTTCCATCGGCTTTTAAGTAATCTGTTGGATTCATTGCTTCTAATTCTTCAGGTGTTAAATCTTGTCCATAAAAGCTTTTAGATGAGGAGTCATTATTGGATCCAATACTTCCAATAACGGCAATAATACCAACAACTACTAAAAGAATAATCACTAATTTTCTCAAAGATGCCCAAAAGTTATTTCCATTGGATTCCTCTGTCTGTTTGTTTATTTTTTGTTGAGTAGGAATAGCAGTTTCTTTTTTTAATGGCGGTGGAATTGCTGCAAGAATGCCTTTTAGTTCATCAACCTCGCTTGCATTTTTCCAATCAACCATACCTTCACACCAAACTGGCGTATCCCGAGATATTTTCTTTTCTTTTAATTCATCAATATCAAATGGTCCAATATTTTCTGAACCGTTGTGTAAGTAGTATTTTTTCATAAATCTATATTATTTTCATAATTTTATTTTCCTGAAAACTTCTCAATAAAACTCATTGGCATTGTGGGAGAGGAATCCTCTTTTAACAAACCTGTTTCCGCTCTACTAAATAAAGATTGAAGTATTAATTGTCTTTCTTCAGGTTCAATAGTTGTATCTTTTTTAAGGGCTAAATAGAAATGTGTTAGCTGCTCGCGTTCTTCTGCATCTCTTGATAGATGTAAGGAACTTAAATATAATTTAGCAAGTATTCTAATAATAAACACAAGTAATGATACAATTGTAATTAAAATTAAAGACCATTTAATTCCTTTTAAAGTATCGCTAAAAATATTTGAATAATAATTATTACCAATTGCTAGGAGAATTATAAACAGTGCTGAACTACCAAATAAAGAAATTCGCACTAACAAATCTAAATGTTTATCACTTTCTGCTTTTAATTTATCTGCTCTATCTTTCCAATATTTTGCTGGTGCTTCTAAACGAAGTTTTTCTCTATATAAATCTTCATTGTTTTTTATGGAATCATTGGAATTTGTAAAGAAAGTTTCAAAACCTGTTTGAACACTAGTAAACCATTCTTCAAATTTTTTGTCTTTTTCTGATTTTAATTTATCTACAGTTTCAAAATGATTCGTTAGATTTTCTTTTGCATCTGAAAGATTGCTATTTAATTGCTGTTCAGCTTCAACTATATATTCATTATACTTTGTTTTTATTTGATTTAAACTTAATTTTTCACTACTACTTCTTCTTGAAATTTCAGAATTACCTTGATGTTTAAATTCATAAGCTAATAGTAAGCCAGTAAAATAGTTTCTGTCTCTATTTTGACTAACACCAGAGTTTGTAATAAAGTTTAATGCACCGAGAAAATTTTCTCTTGATTTTTTATTTACAGAAATTAAAAAATCAGTTTCAGGAGCATCATAAATAAATATAAAATCAGTGTTATTACTTTTCTTTTTTATTAAATTATTTTGGAATTGAGCAAAATCAGTATTAAATCTATTTTGTAAATTAACGTCAGTATAACTTGCGACAGCAACTAAACTAGATTTTAAATTTTCAAAATGTATTTTGGATACTAAAAATTCAGTAGGAATATTTTTAAGTTTATTCCAACCAATAACTTGATCGTAAACAAATTTGTAAACCGATTGTATTCCTTTTAATTCGATTTCTGAATTTAAATGCGAATAATCAATGGTTACCTGAAAACTATTTAATTCACCTTTAAAAGCAGAAGTTTCAACTAATTTTCTAAAATCTTTAATATCCATACATAAACTAATTAACTATTTTCAACAATCCCAATTTCTTCATCACTCAATCCATACAATTCACAAACCTGAGCAACAGAATAATTAAACTCTTTCATATCTTGTTTGGCTAATAAAACTTTTATTGCTACTTCTTTTTCTTTACTAATTGTAAATTCAGAGTGCATTTTTGTTGTTAATTCATCTTTAACTTTTCTTTTCTTTAAACTTTTCATTGTTAGGATTTAAAGTATCCGATTTATGATCATTTGCTTTCTTAAAAGTTTCATTAACTCCTGTTGTACCTATGTTTTTATTTTTAATATCAGCTTCGTGGTTTTTCACTTTTTTCATAATATTTATTTTTTATGTTTAATTATTTTCAACAATCTTTATCTCTTCTTAATTTAAACCACAATTTTTGCTTTTTCATTCTTTCCAAACCTACCAAAAATAAATATTTATTTTAATAAAAAACTACGTACAAATACTTAATTTTTGTAAAAATAAAATACCATTTTCACACTATTTTACGGTTTTCCTCATTTTGGCAAAAAAAAGTAAATAAAAAAATCTCAAGTGTCAAAGCACTTGAGATTTAGATTAGATTGAATGGATAATGAAATCCATAAGTTACTATAGAATAAGTTTTAAAACGGTAGTATTATAGATTTACTCCAATACAATTATCAAACATAGAGCTTGGAAGGTTAGGAGGAAAAGTTGATCCTGTTAAATCACAGTTAATAAATTTTACATTTTCTCTAAATTCACAACCCGTAAAATTGCAATTTTTAAAGTTTGTTTTGTTAGTTTGGGTGGCACTACCAAAAGTTCCATTTTCAAAAATTGATGTCGTAAAGTTTATCGAAGAATAGTTGCCAAATCCATACATTTTAAAGTTCTCTTTAAACCAACCTTCAATAGTAGCATTATTCAATAAAACGCTAACAAACTCTGTTTTTGAAAAATTAGTTTTAATACCATAAGGCTCAATTTTAATGTAAGACCAATCACCACCAATAATTTTAAAATCACTAAAACTGCCTCCTATAATTTTACTTGTTGGTGCTTGAGTGTTATTAAAAGAAACCCCATTCCAAAAACCTTTATTGAAGTTGCAAGCAATATATTTTACTTCAAAACCTACAGAGCCATAAGTCTTAGATTCTGTAAATGTACATCCTTCAAAGGTTGTTTTTCTTATACCATTTAATTTAAAATAACCATCTGCGGTAAAATCAAAATTTGAATTTTTGATAGTAACGTTATTTAAATTTACCATACCACTAGCATCTGAAAAGAAAGTGCAATTAGTGAAGTTACAATTTTCTAATAAGGTATTTAAAATAATAAAATTCTTTAATTTCCACTTGTTTAAATTCCAAAAAGTGTTGGTTCCTCCTTCAATTTTAGTATTGGTAAAATCAAACGAATTGGTTAATCCTCCGCTAGTTGCTGTAATATTTGATAAATTAGAGTTCAAAAAATATGTACCTCTAAAGGAGCCAGAAGAAAAATTGGCATAATCAAATCGTTTGTTATCAAATTTTAATCCATCAAAATTCAAAGCATTGTGTGCTAATAGTTCATCAACAAGTTTTTGATCCATCAAGTCAGGTTTTGTTGTATTTTTATCTTGAGCAGTAAAATCATTTGCTGCCATTTTTTGTACCTTGAACTCAAAATTCTCATTACTATCAATGCTTTTAGTGCTCGCTTCATTATTTGTTAAATAAACATTTTCAGGATTTTTAAAAGAAAGCCAACCACTTCTACCTCGAACAAAAAAAACATTTTCACTTGTATAAACTCGTTCTGTCAAATCTACTTTTATCCATTCACCTTTTTTGTCTGTAATTTTTTCATTGATAATATCGCCATAATAAAATTCCTTAAACGATATTCTTTTCAGATTTTTTAAATTAGGAGTGCCTTCCTTGTAATAAATATTATTATCATTTTCAACTACTTTTTTCAAACGATAAATAATAGTATCATTTTGTTGACTGATTGTTTTACTAATTTGATTGTTTTGCTCAATCAATTTTTCAACAGAGCAGGAACTAAGAAATGCTAGTAAAACTAAAAATAGAATATTCTTTTTCATTTTTAAAGTGTTAATGGTTAGTCATCAAAGGTATCAAAATATAATTGTCATTAAATTAGGGTTTTACCTATTTTTTATAGTTAAAATTATTTTTAAAATTTGATTTTTGAATACTAAGAAGAGGTTTAACACATCTTAACTACATTTAAAACATTGTAGCCGATATGTTAACGTAACGATAGCGCGGACTTTAATCTGTGCTATTGGTATTTTTTAAAAGTTGTGACAATTTATTTTTATTTTATCTTTTTGTCACACTTTCTGTGACAAAATTTTTGATTTCAATTAAATTGTCACAAAAAGTGTGACAAGAATGAATTTTGATTCAACATTGTCACAAAAAAATATATTTAAAGTTGGAAAATGTTGTGGCAATTTTATTTTTTTTAATTGTTTTGCCACACATTCTGTGGCAAAATTTTTGTTTTTAAATAAATTGCCACAAAAAGTGTGGCAAAAATGAATTTTGATAAAACTTTGCCACAAAATATTGCATTGAAAATTTGATTTTCATTTGTAATTTGATGTACAATTTAAGTGTAAAATTCGTGCTAGGTTTTGTTCGGGTTTTGTTCGGGTTTCGTTCGGGATTGGTTCGGGATTATTTTGTGGTTATTTTACCCGTTTTTTGATGTGAATTTTATCCTATTTAAAAAAAATAAACCCATTTGCGAAGGAAACTAAAACAAAGTAAAAACCAAAATAAAAATAGGTAATTTAACTACTCCAAAAATATTCATAAAGTAATTTTAGAAGAATTCATAATCCTATAAAAAAGAACTAATACAGAATCTAGACTAAATAAAATTACTAGGTCATTCTTGCTTTGAAAATGAAAGGAAACAAGAATAACCAAGCAAAAGGGTAGGTGTCAGTTTTTTATTTCAGTTCTTGAATTATCTCTCTTATTTTTTCTTCATAAGTTTTATCAAAATATTCGTTGTAATACCAAAATTCTAATTTTTCGATAATTTGTGGAAGATAAATAAATGACCGATTTTTATAATTATCATTTAGGATTTCATCGGCTTTTTGGTTTTTATTTAAAAGTCGAGTAACCATCACTTCATTAGCTCTTACAAAGTGTTCATACAAACATATTTTCCATTCTGTATAACCTTGTTCAGACATTTTATTTTTTATAGTATCGAAGAGTGCCTTTTTTTCTTCGAGTATTGTTGGATTTATTGTATCAATTGCAGGATTTATAAACGAATGACCAAACTCGTGGATGCAAATGGTTCGAAGCGAAGTTTCGTTATTAAAGCCTAATTCTAAATCTTTGGGATTGTCAATTTTTTCAGGTTTATTGAAACATGCAAAAATGTTTCCTATCATATTTTCACGTCCAACTCCAAAAGCTTGGCCAAATCCTAATGTTAGACTAGGGTAAAGATTGTAATTTTTGACTTGTTTACTGTAGAGATGTTCCATCTCAGTAATGAAATTTTGCTTTGGAATATTTTGAGAAACTTCCAAAATCATCTTATCATAATAGGGTTTGTATTTTTCCAAAAACGCATTAAATTTTATTTCTGTACTAAAATTGTTAAAAGCATTTACAAAGTTTTCAGCTTCTTGTAATGAATTAAATTCACTTAAGAATTTATTTTCTTTATTTACTTTAGCATTCGGAAAATTATCAATACTCAAAAGTAGATTTGAATATTGTAGATAGAATTTTTTATCAAAAAAAGTTTTAATAACTTGAAGGTTTTTACTGTTTAAGTAGGATTTAAACTCATTTGCAATTTTGAAATTGATAGCATATAAATCTTTTATTCTGATGTCTTTTCCGTTGATGTTGAATGATTGCTCATCAGGAATAGAGGCAAAGTCTTCGTAATTAATTAGAAAGCTCGCTAAAGCCAGTAACTCAAAATTGCTGTTATAATTAATGTTGATTTTTTTTTGTTCATAAATGGGATAATGAAGTGAATAGAATCCGTTAGCGTTTTCTCCAACCATTTTAATAGTTGCCTTTTTATTCAAATCGATCTTAGTGTGGTTGATTGTATTTTGCTTGGGTAATGCTGTCCCATTGATTACAATATCTAATTTGCCTTCAGTTGTTTTCCACTTTGAGCTTAGATACGCTAGATGGTTTGGTTTACTGCTAATTTCAATTTTTTCATTGCCACTGAAACGTTCAAAGCTTGCTTTCCAGGTATCTTGTGTTTGATTGGCAGTTATATTTTTTGAAACAGTACAAGAATTTAATAAAATCAATAAAAAAGCGAGTGATATACTTTTATTTATCATATTGTTCTTTGTTTTATTTGAGTTTGGGTAAAAATTGTAACAACGTTTGTTAGAATTCCTTCAGCCATCATATTACCAAAACGTTGATAGCTGCGGTTATTTTAGGTAATCAAATGTGTTTTCAAGTATAAATTTTGGACTTCTTTTTAAAAAATCCATAAAAAATGCTGTGTGAGTTCCTCCCATTAAAATAAAAACCCTATCGTCTTTGGTCATCGGAATTTGATTGAGATTAGAAAACATTACTAAATTTCGATGATAAAATTTAGAAGCTGCGTCCGCACCTTCCGATTTTCCTTTATTAGAAATATAAAGCAATAAATCAGCATTTATATTAATAAGGCTTTCTAAATATTGTGGATGGTTGTTAAGTTTAAATAACTCATAAAAAGGAATGCCGTCTTCTGGATTTTTCTTGTCGTTTTCATCCACCATTTTCCAATATTTACTGTTTGTGGTTTTATCAATAGGATTTATTGTGTCTCCTTGTATACTATAACTTTCTTTATAATCTACTCCGTAAATTTTAGTAGCTCCACTAAGTCTTCCAACTTCGTAGGCTAATAACTCTCTTTCATCAGGATTTGCAAATTTTTTGTTTGGATTTTTTATATAGTCTAAGTAGTCGGCTTGCCTAACACTATCTTTTTCGGGCAATGCTTCAATTATAATAATTGTTGGTTTAAATTCTGATAAAAGTTTGGCAACTTTCTTAATTTCTTTTAAGTTATTTTTATCATTTTCGTCAAATTCTGTCCGCATTGCATCAGAAGTTTCGCCCATATGAAATGTTGCAACATTTAAAACAGGAATTGCATCGTCAAATTTAGTTTTATAAATATTCTGTTTTTCGTAAGGCACATTTTGTGCATAGATAGTTATTGTCGGCAAAAACAATATGAATGTCAAAAATTGTTTCATTTTTTTATGTTTTGTTTTATAATCGTAACTAACGGTTCTCGGATTAGCGATGTGGCGGATTTTCAGCACAAAAGTTTAATTGAAGCTATTCATCCCGATCTTTTGCAACATCTTGTTTGCAGTTGTTTTTATTTCATTTCAATGTCAACTATTTTTTGACCTTTTTCTCCTAAGTATTCTTTCAGTATCTTTTCGTAAACGTTCACACCGTTGTCAGAATTTGTAAAGATTAGCAGACCATCTTGCGTTTGTGGAAAAATAAAAAAGAGGGTTTGCACACCTTTATCAGAACCACCATGAGATAAAGCAATTTCTCCGTTGCCTAAATCATAAATTTCAAAGCCCAAACCAAAGTGTTTCCCTTTCGTGGTTGCTACTTGGTTTTTGGTCATTTCTTCAAAAACATTTTTAGATAAATCACCGCCATTAATAACACTTACCAAAAATTTGCTGTAATCTTCAACGGTTGTCAATAAATCGTCTGCTGCATTGGGTATTTTATTCTTTACAGTTTCGTATGCTTTTTCATCTTTATCATAGCCAATTGCCAATCTTGTTGTGTCCACATTTTTGTCCCAAATATATTTTGTATCGGTCATTTTTAATGGTCTAAAAATAAGTTCATGAGCTAATTGTTGTAATGATTTACGAAACTTCTTTTCCAATGCTTTTCTCAAATATTCCATTCCTTCACCCGAATATTGATATTTTGTGCCTGGTTCAAATTGAAAGTTAAGTTTTCCGTTTTCATTCATAGTTCGCCAATTAGGAAAACCTGTTTGATGGCTAAGAATAATCCGTGTGGTCAGTTTTTTATTTCTTGCATCGTTTGCAACGTCAGGATCAGTCCAGTATTTGTAAAGAGGTTCGTCTAAATTCCATTTGCCTAAACTCACCAATTTTAATGCAACTATAGCGGTTACTGGCTTTGTTAACGAGGCTACATTAAAAATGGTATTGTAGGGTGCAGTAATTCCTTTTGAGATTTCTCCAAACACTTTTACTTGATGAAGTTTACCCTCTTTAATAACGCCAATTCCTAAAGTAGGAACTTTATTTTCTTTCAACCATTTTTCAATTTCAGTTTCGTTATCAAAAATATTCTTTTCTAAGTTGTTGTTTTCATAAGGTTTATGATCAAAACTAAATGAGGTTGTAAGTTTCCATTCGCCGTTTTCTAATTGCCAAACATTTGTAAATTTTGCAATTCCAGCTTGGGTTTCTCTTTTTTCAGAAAATTGGTGTGCACCATTTTGAACCGCTCCATACAAGATGCCATTCTTGTAGAGTGGAAAAATTTCAGTGTTTTCTTTGATTAAAAAACGTTTTACTTTTCGATTGACTTCTTGATTGCAAATACCATTTTTTAAATCTGTCAAGAATTTTGCTTTGTCTGAAATACCATCTTTATCGTGGTAAAATTTTAAATTATTACTTAATAGCTTTTCAAATTGTGAAATATCGCAAGTATTAAACCCTACGTTAAAAAGTAAGCTATCTTTTTCAAGGATGGTTTTAGAAAGATCTGAACTTGCATCAACTTGCGCATTAATTAAAAAAGAGGTCAGATTTAGACTTATGATTAACACTATTTTTTTCATTGTGATAATTTATTTATAATTTGGTTTAGATGTGCGTACGATTATATTATAAAATTTGATTGATGATTATTTAACCAATGACTCTTTGTATGGGGTATGAACTAAGTTGTTGACTTTTAAGTAAATCGTATTTTGTTTAAAATCCAGAAAAATATGAAATCGTTTTAAAAAGTTATTTCCTAAAAGATCATTGTTTTCTTCAGTATTTTTTGTAATCGCCACATCTATGGGAATTCTAAAAAAACGGTATTTTTTCATTCGCACTTCATCTAGTAAAACCATGTCATTTTCAATTTCATGATTATCTGAACCTGTAGTAACGGAACTACCTATTTTGGTCATTTTGCCTATTAGATTACGCTTCGCAGCTAGTAAATTGCTTACAATTATAGAACCATCACAACCTGTATCCAGTTCATACCAGTCGGTAATTTTTTTTCCATCAACGACCAATGTTAATGGGATATAGAAGAGATTATTGATCTTCTTGCATTTCAATTTTATGTATTCCTTTGGAATTTCAGGAAGTTGATCATGAATAATTATTTTCTTGATTCCATAATTAATGTTTACCACTTTGTTTTCAAAGAAAGGCCAACCAATGATGCCATCTTCAAAGTCGTC
>NZ_JAIXUB010000016.1 GCF_027484205.1 Flavobacterium sp. | reverse complement strand
CAAATCCATTTGCAGAGAACTTCAAATTAGATGTCAACACATCAAGTGAAGAAGTAATCAAAGTGAGTGTTTATGACATGATAGGTAAACAAGTGGAACAAAGACAAATCAATGTTTCAGATGTTGCATCGTTTGAGGTTGGAAATAATTATCCATCAGGAGTTTACAATGTAATTGTAACTCAAGGAGAAAACATACAAACCTTACGAGTTATCAAAAGATAGTTTGATAAACTATAAATAAACAGAAACCTCCTCAAGTAATTGAGGAGGTTTTTTTTGTTTTTATTTCTGTGTATCAAAGATGAAAAAGAGGTTTTGCTATCCTGTAAATTGAAAATTTCTCTTAAAGAATAGCAAAGGTTTTGTTTGTACTTTGTTCCTATTTTGTTCGATAGCTTTAGTAATGGGTATAATAAGAGTGAATTAAGAACATAATAAGTACTAAATACGTAATGATAGCGTTATAGTAGCGTCATGGCTACGTAATGGTAGCGTTGTAGTATATTGGAAAGTATTAGGATTTTGTTTGCTTTTTCTGTAGTTTAAAAAAAAAGCTTAATGATTTAAAAATCATGAGCTAATGTACTAATTTTATTTTGTTTATTTGGGTAATTATGGCAAAAAATATTGGATTGATTCAGTTTGAAGGTTCTATAGGTGATTTGGTAGCTTACCAACGCAATGGTAGTTTGATTATACAACGCAAAGGAGGTTTTAAAGGTGAACGTTTAAAAACAGAAGAACGTTATGAGTCTGTAAGGAAGCGTCAAAGTGAGTTTGGTAAATGTGCTAAATTAGCATCAAGTATTAAGCGAGCTCTTTCTTTGTGGTTGCAATTTGTTCCTGAAAATATGATTTATAATCATATCCAATCGATGGTTATGGGTATAAAAAATTGTGATGTTTCATCTGAAAAAGGTACTAAAACTTTTGCTAAAGGAATTGCTACTCCAGAAGGTGTTTATCAATTTAAAAAATTTCAATTGAATCCAAAGCGTTCTTTGAGTGCTGGTGTTGAAATTACTAGTTTTTTTGATTTTGAAACAGGCACTGTTAGTGTTTGTCCGCATCAATATAAACTTAAACCCTCGATGCAATTGGGTGCAGAAGTATTATTGTTGCAACTTGATTTAGATACTTATGAATACCAAGTCCATAGTAGCGGTAAACAGTATTGTGATGTGTTGCATCAAACTATGGATTTCAAAATTGATATGCCGATAACTAAAGGTTTCTTAGTAGCATTGCTTTTTGTTGGGAAATGCATCGGAGAAGGAAAAAGTGAAATGTGGATGCGTGATGTAGAAGTTGGATTTGGAGTTTTGGATTTCAAGTTGTTTTTAAACGATGAAAATAACTAAAACTCTCTTTAAATTTGAGGAGATTTTACTGTTAAATCCTACATAAAGAGTTGTTTTTAACATTACAACGATGTAGCCTAAAATCTACACATTCAATATTTTGTAATTTGGTTTTAATTAATATCTTTGTTGGCTGGAAAATTGTGTTCATTTTCAATTGAATACCTTTTCCTTTTATCATTAAATATATTTTAATTTTATGAATAACTTTACTCAAAACGTTTTTGTATTTAGCAAAAAAATTTTAAATGGAATTAATCCAACATTTGTTTTGCTTGCGTTGCTTTTGCTTACCTCTTTTTCTTATGGGCAAGTCAGTGTCACAACAACTACACCAATAACTCAAAATTTTAACGGATTGAGTTCTACAGCACCAGTAACTTGGACTGATAATACAACTCCGCTGGCTGGCTGGTACTCTACTGTTACAACATTAAATCCTAATACAGGATCTACTAATACAAATGGCGTTTACAATTGTGGTTCTACTAGTGCAACAGATAGAGCTTTAGGAGCTTTATCAACTGCAACTACTCATAATTTTGGAATTCGACTTAAAAATAATAATGCTAATGCTATTACTTCACTTTTAGTTTCTTATAACGGTGAGCAATGGAGACAAAATGCAGGTAATCAAACATTGGTTTTTGAATATCAAATTGGAACGACAGTTACTTCTATTACTGCTGGGACATGGGTACCAGTTACAGCATTAGATTTTGTTTCTCCAAATATAGGAACGGCAGGTGCTCTAGATGGAAATTTAACTGCTAACAGAACTGCGAAAAGCGCAACAATATCTTTATCAATTCCGGCTGGTTCTGAAATTATGTTGAGATGGACTAAAGCAGGTTCAAGTAGTCATTTATTGGCTGTTGATGATTTGAGTATTACGCCTACTTTTTTTGCAACTTCTATTACCTCTACACAATCAGGAAATTGGTCTAATCCTGCTACATGGGTTGGAAATACTGTTCCAACATCGGCTGACAATGTAATTATAGCTTCTGGACATGTTGTAACTATGGACACTACCACTGGAGGAATTAATACTAGAAATTCAGGAACTACAACTACGGTTGATGCTGGAGGTACTTTAGCAACAAGTGTAACTTATACTAATTCTGGAACAACCACTATAAATGGTACTTTTCAAATAAATCAAGGAGGTTTTGGTGGAGGTGCTGGAACATGGACCTATGGAGCTTCTTCTACTTTGGTTTTTAATCATACTGGTGGTACTTATGGGCCAATAGATTCTACTCATACCTACTGGCCATCTTCAAGCGGACCAGTAAATGTAACGGTCGCAAATTCAAGTGCTGCAGGAATTAATTTAGGTGTTTCTAGAACAGTTACGGGTGTTTTTCAAACCGCTGGAAATGTTCAAGGTACAGTTTTAAATTTAAATGGAACTATCAGAATTAACTCTGGTGGTGCTTTTTCAACTTCTCCTGTCTATGGTAATGCTTCTACTTTAATATACAATACTGGAGGAACTTTTGGGAGAGCATCCGAATGGAATGCAACATCAGGAACAGTAGGAACAACTGCTGGTTATCCTAATAATGTTCAAATAAGCAATTCAACTACTTTAAACTTTGCTAACGGAAGTGCTTCAACATTTTTAGCAAACGGCATAGTAACAATAGATTCAGGTTCTTCATTATATCAAAATTTTAGTGGAGGAAATGCAGGGTTAACGGTAGGTTCAAATGTAATAGTTAATGGAAACATAACACTTGGAACTTCTTCTGGAGATTTAACACTTGGAGGTAGTTTAACAGTTGGTGCTACAGCTAATTTTTCTACAAATGGAAGAGCTGTTAATTTTAATGGAGCAACAGGCAATCAAACGATAACAAAAACTGGGACAGGAATAGTTGCTTTTGATTATTTAGTAGTTAATAAAGCAGCTGGAAATGTAGTAATAAGTTCTTCGCCAGCAACAGATATTACAGTCAATGCAACATCGGGTAACGTTCTACAATTAATAAACGCAGGAAGTCTTGATTTAAATGGAAGAACATTAACAATGAACAACTCTGGAGGTTCAATTTATGTAAATGGTTCTAGAACTATTACTTCTGCTGTGGCTGGAGGAAAATTAGATATTACTAATTATAAAGTGGTAGCAAATAATGCAGGAACTGGAAGCTTGACTTTGGCTGCTAATGTTATTGTCAATTTAAATGCTAATGGTAATTTAGATTTTGGTAAATCGGGAGCAGTATTCATTACAACTTTAAATGGAACTTTATCTATAAACAGTACTACAAGTTGTTTTGTCAATACAAATCCTCCAATTTATGGAGTTGGATCATTACTGAAGTACAATAGTGGAGGAACATCTTATGGTAGAGGAGTAGAATGGAGTACAACATCAGGAGCAGGATATCCTTCAGATATACAAGTTTCAAACAACACAACTCTTGATGTGCCAAATACAGCAGGTGCATTTTCTACAAATTTAGCTTTGTCTAGAAATTTAACAATAGATTCAGGTTCGTCATTATATATGGATTATGGTGCTGGTGCTGCTAGTGGTTCTTTAACCGTTGGCGGAAATGTTGTTATTTCTGGTAATCTTTCATTAGGAGATGCAGTTGGTGGTGATATGAATGTAGCTGGAAACTGGACAAGAACAGGTGTTTTCTCACCAAATTCAAGATTAGTAACTTTCAATGGTACCGCGGCACAAACATTAACAGGTGCAACGACTTTTGAATTTTTAACTTTAAATAACACAACAGGACTTACTTTGCAAGCTTCAAGTGCAGTAACTGTTAATCAAACATTAGCACTTACAAATGGTAAATTAACAATTGGAGCAAATAACTTAACCGTTAGTGGTGCACTAACAGGTGCTAATTCTACTAACTATGTAGTGACTAACTCAACGGGTCAATTAAGACGACCTGTTTCTGCAACTGCAGTGTTGTTTGCAACTGGAAACACTGTTTATAATCCAATTACATTTACTAATTCAGGTACTTCAGATATTTATGGAGTTAGTGTTGCAAATACAGTTCCTGCAGGAATCAATTCAACAAAAACAATTACAAGACAATGGATTACAACCGAAGCAGTAGCTGGTGGAAGTAACTTAGCCGTTGTTGCACAATATAATACAGGTGAAACAGGTGCAGGTTTTGCTGCAGCAACCGATAATTTTATTGGTCATTACAATGGTACAACTTGGTCTCAAGTTTCAGCAACTCATGCAGGATCAAATCCATTTACAGTTTCATCAAATACAAATCTTTCTCCTGTTGACATGACAACAGGAACGCAGTATTTTGCTATAGGTAGAGATAATGCCTTTTTATCTGTACCAAGTAGATATGTTCTAACGGCTATAACGCCAGCATCACCAACAGCAGGAGTAGGATTTAGTGCTACTGTATCTGCTCAAGATGCCTATGGTGCTTCAACGACTTTGTCTGCAAACTCCTCTTTTACATTAACTTCTAATGGAAATGCAGGAACTATTGCAGGAACAACAACAGGAACAATTAATTCAGGATCAAGTTCGGTTGTAGTAACAGGTATTATTTTGCCAAATGCTGGAACTGGTGTTACATTGACTGCTACTAATTCATCAGGAGTAGTTCTTAGTGCTGCAACCAGCAGTTCATTTAATGTTTTAGCGGCGGCTACTCAATTAGCATTTGTTGGTGTTCCAGCAACTGGAAATGTTGGTGTTAACTTAACAACTTTTACTGTTGAAGCCAGAAGACCAGATAATAGTGTAGATAATACCTTTACTGGTACAATAACAATATCAAAAGCAACAGGAACTGGAAATTTAACAGGAACGCTAAGCGCAACTGCAGTCGCAGGAATTGCTACATTTGCTGCAGCACAGTTTGATGCGGCGTCAACATATACTTTAAATGCAAATTCAGGAAGTTTAACTCAAGCTACAAGTAGTAATATTGTGGTGACTTTAGCGCCAGTAGTTTTAGCGGCTTGGGATTTTTTTGGTGCAGGTTCTGCAACATCAAATCCAACTACTTATGCAGCTACAACTTTTAATTCAAATTTAGATAATACGGGTTCATTGACAGACATAACAAGAGGTGCAGGAGCTTCTCCGAGTAATGGAAGTAATTCTTTTAGAACAACTGGTTTTCAAAATAATGGTATTTCAACATCAAATACTGATTATTTTCAAACTACTCTTAAAACAGATATAGGTTATTCATTAAATTTATCATTGATAACTGCAAACTTAGTAGGAACAGCCACTTTCTCTGCTTCTCCTGGAGTTTCTAATCAATTTGCATATAGTTTAGATGGTACAAACTTTACTCTAATAAATAGCCCTGTAATTGTTTCAGGTACGACACCTGCTACTATGCCATCAATAAATTTGACAGGAGTTACTGCTTTACAAAATATTCCTTCTGGAACTACTGTATATTTTAGATTTTACGCTTCAGGACAAACTACAACAGGTGGTTGGGGATTTAGTTCTGCTACTTCGGGAACAAATGGGTTAGCTTTTAATGGTAATGTTTTGTGTGTTGAGCCAATAGCATACAATGTAACTGGTGGAGGCGCAATTTGTTCAACTTCAACAACAAGCGTTTCGCTTTCAGGTTCTCAATTAGGAATAAATTATCAGTTGAAAAGAGATGGTAATAATGTTGGAAGTGTGGTTGCTGGTACAGGCTCTGCTATTTCATTTACAAATCTATCAACAGCTGGAACTTATACAGTAGAAGCTACCAATAATAATGGAACATGTAATTTGCTACTTGCAATGACAGGAAGTGCAATTATTTCAGTTATAAATCCAGCTACAATTACCACTCAACCTCAATCTCAAACTGTTTGTGAAGGAAGTGCAACAGTATTTACAGTTGCATTAACAGGTTCTACAAGTTATAGTTATGAATGGAAAAAAGATGGTGTTGCTATTTCTGGAGCTCCAGATTTAGCTTCATATACTATCGCTTCAACTGCTATTGCCGATGCTGCAGTTTATTCTGTTGATGTTTTTGATGATTGTTTAAATTTAATTTCATCTAATAATGCAACTTTAACAGTAACTCCACAAGTAACACCTGCTTTTACGCAAGTAGCACCAATTTGTAATGGAGGTGCTTTGTCAAGTTTACCTACAACTTCAAATAATGGAGTAATTGGAACTTGGTCGCCAGCAATTAACAATACAGCAACCACAACTTATACATTTACTCCAGATTCAGGTCAATGTGCGTCGATTGTCACAATGACAATTGTTGTTGGCACAACCACAACATGGACAATCACATCACCTGCTACATTACCAGCATGGGATAATGGAGTTCCAACAAGTACGATGACAGCTATTATTGCTGCAAATTATTCAGAGGTTGCAGATATCGATGCGTGTACTTTGACAGTAAATAATAATGCGGTAGTAACTATTCCATCGGGAAATAATGTTACTTTAAGTGGTGCCCTGACAGTTGCAAGTGGAAGTTCGTTTACTTTAAATAATAATGCTAATTTAGTTCAAACTACAGATGTAGCAAATTCAGGTAATATAACAGTTAGAAGAACAACAAATCCTTTAATGCGTTTTGATTATGTAATGTGGTCATCTCCGGTTGATGGAACACAATCATTGTTGAATTTTTCACCTTTGACCTCAGTTAGTCCAACAGTTCGTTTTTATACTTATAACAGCTCAAACGATCAATATGTATCAGTGGCTTCGCCTTCTACTACAGAATTTCAAAATGCTACAGGATATTTAATTCGTTTGCCATTTAATCATCCAACTGCTCCAGCGGTTTGGAATGGTTCATTCGTAGGACAACCAAATAATGGTCCAATAAGTTTAGGTTCTTTGACAAGTGGCTTATACTATGCAACAGGAAATCCTTATCCTTCAACAATTGATGCTGACGATTTTATTGCAACAAATAATCTGAATGATGCTTTGTATTTTTGGAGAAAAACAAATGGAGCAACAGGTTCTGCTTATGCTACTTATACTTTAGCAGGAGGAGCAACTCCATCGCCAGGAACAGGAGCTTCACCAACAAGTGCAGTTCCAAACGGAACTATTCAAGTTGGGCAAGGGTTTTTAGCAAAAGCAACATCTACTTCTTTTGAGTTTAATAATCAAATGAGAATTGCTAATAATGCTAACCAAACTTTTAGAAGCGCTTCAAGTGCATCGTCAACAGCAACTGTAGAGAGAAATAGAATTTGGTTGAATTTATCAAATGCTACAGCTACTATTGGACAAACTATGGTTTCTTACATGACAGGTGCAACTAATGGTATTGACGCTCAAATCGATGGTAAATATATCAATGATAGTCAAACTGCTTTAACTTCTATAATTACAGGACAAGAGTTTGCTATTCAAGGAAAAACATTACCTTTTGATGCTACTGATATTGTTCCTTTAGGATTTAAAACAGAAACAGAAGGAAACTTCTCAATATCATTATACAATAAGGATGGATTGTTTGCTAGTACTAGTCAAGGAATTTATTTAAGAGACAATCAAACAGGAGCAGTTCATGATTTGAATAGTGGAGCTTATACTTTTACTTCTACAATTGGAACATTCAATAATAGATTTGAAGTGATTTATCAAAATACTTTAAATGTTGATACTCCAACATTAACTTCTAACAATGTGATAGTTTACAATAATAATAACGTTTTAACTATCAATACAGGAATTTTTGATATGGCATCAGTTAAAGTGTTTGATATTAGAGGTCGATTATTGACAGAAAAAACAAATATCAACGCAACACAAACTACATTAAATGTTTCAGAAACAAATCAAATTCTATTAGTACAAGTTACTTCTAATGATGGAATTGTAGTTACTAAGAAAGTGGTTAATTAACATCTTATTTTAATAAAAAATGAAGTCCTTTAAGTAATTAAAGGACTTTTTTATTGTAGAATCAATTCTACTTTTTATTTAAACAATTGAAATTCAATTACTTATAATTTTTGCTTAACAACTTTTTAGTATCTGTTTATTTGCTTAAATAAATTTGTAGTCATATTTTTGCAAAAAATTTTTGCAAAAAATTGATTATGAAGAAAGTACTGTTTTTATTTGTAGTTTTTTTTAATATACTAGGTGTGCACAGTCAATGTAGCTACACAGGAACTCCTTTAACACAAGTAGGTTCAGTAAATACTTTTTGTGTTGACAATGGAAATACAATAACGACTGCTTCAGTTAGAGCTGGTCAATTTGTTGTGGTAAATGTTGTCAGAGGATTTAATTATACTTTTTCTGTGGGTAATGTTTTTCTTTTGCAAAATGAGAATTTAACCATTTTAGATGCATCAACAAATGCTAATGTTAGTCCAGCTACTTTTGCAAGTGGTTTGTCTGGAGCAACAATTTCTAATTGGACTTCTCCACTTACAGGTCAAATAAAAATATTGCTTTCAAGAGCTACTTGTATAAATGATAATACAGCCGGAGGAGTATTAACTTTGACATTGAATAGTGTTGGTAATACCCAAGATTCTCAGACTGCTTTTGGTATTGATCAATGGATTGGTCATGTTTATAATTACACTGGTGGTCCACCTCCAGGAGGTACTTCTCCAACGTCACCATCATCAACAGTGAGTCCATTCACTGCGGCTAACTATGTTGGTTATTATAATATTCCAACAGAAACTATTACTGAAAACTTTGGAGGACAATATGCTTGTATGCCAGTTTTATCTAATGGTGTTGCAAGAACGAATATTTATACTGAATTATTTGCTGTTCGTTATAGAATGCGTTCTACAAAAACGGGATGTTATTTTTTAAATGTAACAGGTGATGATGGAATTAGAGTATATGTTGATGGTGTTTTAGTTTTTAATGAATGGAAACAACAATCGCCAACGAGTTACTGTAATAATTTGATTTACCTGAATGGTAATAGTGATATTGTTTTTGATTTTTATGAATATCAAGGTGATAACGTTGCTAATTTCAGTTTAACACCTTTTGTTCCAACAACAAATTCAATTGTTGGTCCAAGTGTTATCAATAGATGTTCAGGAGTTGCTCCAGGAACATTAGATGCTACTGCATTTTCCTATTGTGGTGGTGCAACAAATCCAACAATTTCTTTTCAGTGGCAAGTTTCAACAGATAATGTAAACTTTACTAATATCACAGGAGCAACTGCGGAAGATTATGCACCACCAGCAATTACAACTACAACTAATATTGTACGATATTATAGAAGAGTTTTAAGAGCTGCAGCTTCTAATGCTGGAGGTTGTGAGTTTTTTACTAATGTAATTCAGGTAAATACAAGTGCTGCTACAACTTTAACTATTGCAGGTTCTATTTCTGGAGTTGCTGCTCAATGTCCTTCAACAACGGGACAAGTATATAGTATTGCGGCTGTACCAAATGCATTAAATTATACTTGGACAGTTCCTACTGGTTGGACTATAACAGCTGGACAAGGTTCAACTTCAATAACGGTTACTACAGGAACAACAGGACAAAATGGAAATATTAGCGTTACTGCTTCAAACGGTTGTGCAACGAGTGCTGTTAGGAATTTAGCAGTTACAGTAATTCAAGCTCCAGTAGGTGGTGGCGTCTTTGGAGGAAATGCAGTAATTTGTATAAATTCTTCCACAGGAACTATGACTCTTGGTGGTGGTTATGTAGGTACGGTATTAAATTGGGAAAAAAGATTAAATTCAGGAACTTGGAATCCAATAGCCACAACTGCAATATCTTATTCGGAATCACCAACCGTAAGTGGAACATGGGAATATAGAGCAGTGGTAGGAAATGGAACATGTCCTTCAGTAAATTCAACTCCATTCGTAGTAACAGTCAACCCAGAACTTTCAGTTTCTTTAGGAGCAGATCCAATAGTTTGTGTTACCACTACTACTACGCAATTGAATTATTCTGCTACTACAGGTTCGCCCGAAGGTTGGGTTTTAGATTTTGATACAACTGCAAATACTGCAGGGTTTAGTGATCAAAATGGAGGTTTAGCTGCGGCGCCAAATTCGGTGACTATTAATGTACCTTATGGAATCGCGCCAGGAACTTACAATGCTGTTTTTAGAGTTATTAAATATTATCCAAGTTGTACTAGCGTCAATTATCCAATAACTGTTACGGTTACTCCGGGTTCTGTGGCAGGAACAGTTTCTGGAAATCAAACTATTTGCAGTAATACCACTCCTAGTAATTTAACTTTGTCAGGTTATGTTGGAACTATTATAAAATGGCAAAAATCGAATGATATTGCTTTTACAGCACCAATAGATATTAGTGTGACTACACCTGTTTTGACAAGTACTTCCATGGGAACTATCTCATCAACAACTTATTTTAGAGCTGTTGTTCAAACAGGAAGTTGTACGGCTGCTTATTCAACAGTTGCTACTATTGCTACAGGAGTTACAGCTACTTGGAATGGAACTTCATGGAATATAACACCAACATCAACAACTGATATTGTGTTTCAAGGAAATTTTAGTTCAACAGCAGATGTTCCCGGATGCTCTTGTACTGTTTCAAGCGGAAATGTTGTAATTAATTCATCGCATGATATGTTGCTTGATGGAAGTGTTACGGTTAGTGGAGGTTCTTTGACTTTTGAAAATAATGCCAATTTATTTCAAGTTAAGAATGTGTCTAACTCAGGAAATATTACATACAAAAGAACATCTTCTGCATTAAAACGATTGGATTATACCTTGTGGTCATCACCAGTTACTGGTAGTCAAACATTATTGAATTTCTCACCATTAACATTGACTAATCGTTTTTATACTTTTAACACTACGGGCAATTTTTATGGTACGGTTTCACCTTCAATACCATTTGAAAATGCCAAAGGTTATTTAATAAGAATGCCTAATAATCATCCAACATGGGCACAAACTTGGAATGGAAGTTTTGTTGGAGTTCCAAATAATGGTCCAATTTCAAAATCTTTGATTGATGGAGGAAGTGCAACAACACGCTACAACTCTGTTGGAAATCCATATCCATCAGCTATCAATATTGATAATTTTTTATCGGTAAATAGTAGCAACATTGAGGGTACAATTTGGTTTTGGAGAAAAACAAATAATGATGATAATCCAATATCCTATTCTTCTTGTACTACAGCTGGATGCACCATAAATAATGGACACAGTTATACTGATTCAAATTTAATTTCAGCAGGTCAAGGTTTTATAGTTCAAGCAAAATCAGGTGCTACTGCTGTTAATTTTACCAATGCTATGCGTACTTCGACTAATGTAAATCAGTTTTATAGAAGTACAGCTTCGGTTGAAAAAGACCGTTTTTGGTTGGATATTAAGAACAGTAGTAATTTGAGTTTTGGTAAAAAGTTGATTGCCTATTTACCTGAAGCTACAACCTCTTTTGATGATGCTATAGATGGTTTAGATATCAATAATTCTTCTACAGCATTATTATCAGTAATAGACGGAAAAGAATTAATCATTCAAGCTAAGCCAAGTTTCGTTGCGACTGATGTAGTTCCATTGTTGTTCAGAACCAATGTAGCTGATAATTTTAGCATTTCTGTTTCAGAAACTGATGGATTGTTCAGTAGCGAACAAGATATTTTATTGAAAGATAATTTACTAAATACGGTGGTTAGTATTAAAAATACTCCTTACACCTTTTTTTCCAATGTAGGCGTATTTGAAAACCGTTTTGAAATCGTTTATGATAGTACTTTGGCAAACGATGATTTTACAGTATCTAATGATATTATAGTTTATAAAAATCTAGATGGATTTATTGTTAGTTCAAATGATTTATCCATTTCTAAAATTAAAGTTTTTGATGTTAATGGGCGTTTGATAAAATTAGTTGAATCTACAGGTTCCAACGAAGTAAGAATCCCATGTAATGTTAAAAATCAATTGTTGATAGTTTATGTTGTTACCTCTGATAATCAGATTGTTATTAAAAAAATATCTTTATAATTTAAAAGCCTCAATTAATTTAAATTTTAAAAACCTGCTTTTTGAGCAGGTTTTTTGTATTTTATCGATAAAATATACTTCTTGTCGAAAAAAAGACTATTTTACAATATCATAATGGAATATTAGTAATTTTAAATGTTAAAATTTGTTTATTTGTATTCATAATCAATATATTGTATTATTAAATTTTAAGAAAGAAAAGACGTAATGCGTTTAAATTATTATAAGTTTTTATTTGGATTCATAAAGAATAGAGCACTTTATAAGTTGTTTGTTTTTGTTTTATTTTTTCTTTTTCAAGTAAATCAAACTAATGCTCAAGTTGGTTCTTATGCATTTACACAATCTGCAACCTCATTTGCATATACACCTTTAACTGGTGGTACTGTTGCCTACAGTGGTGCTTGGGATAATCATGTGGCAGGAAGTGCTCATCAAGCTAATTTAGGTTTTAGTTTTTTATATGATGGTGTATCTTTTACAAATTGTTACATAAGTCCAAATGGATTTATAACTTTTGGAAGTTTAGCACAACCAGTTCCAACAAATTACACACCTATTAATACTAACACTATATATGAAACTACTTCTGGAGGAGCAATTAGTGCTTTAGGAACAGATTTGATTTCAGGAGGTTTTGATATTGTTTATCAAACTATTGGAACTGCACCAAACAGAACTTTTGTTGTGGAATGGAAAGACGCTGTAAGAAAAACAGTTGCTGGAACGTTTAATTTTCAAATTCGTCTCTCTGAAACTACTAATGTTATTTCCTTATCTTATGGATTGTGTCAGCCATTAACGACAACCAATGTTGCTGTTCAAGTGGGTTTGAGAGGTTTAAACAATTTGACTGCACAAGGAAATACTTTTAGTAGAGCGCAAGGAACAACCTCTCAATGGTTAAGTTTTACAAATGTAGGTGTTGCAAATTCTACAGTAAATACAAATGTTGGTGCTTATCCAAATTCTAATTTATTGTACACTTTTACACCTCCAGTTCCTTGTACTACACCTTCAGCTCAACCTACGAGTTTAGTTGTTGGCGCTACAAGTATTCTTCATAACTCTATCAATGGTAACTCTTTTGTTGCAGCTTCGCCTGCAGCTTCAAAATATTTAGTATTATTAAGTACTGTTAATACGCCTCCAACAGCTGCAATTATTACAAACAGAAGTTATTATGCTGTTGGTACTACTTACAGCGGTTACAGAGTTTTAAGTGCTTCTGCATTAGTTACTTTTACAGCTACTACTTTGTTGCCAAATCAAACCTATTATTTTTGGGTTATTCCTTATAATGATTCTTGTTTTGGTGCGCCGTTTTATAATTTAACTAATATTTTAACAGCATCAGCGACAACTTGTTCTACACCAACTGTTGTTAGTCCTTTGTCAAGTATTGGTGGAAATGAATTTACTGCAACATGGACTGCAATTGCTGGTGTAACTGATTATCAAATAGATGTTTCTACTAATGCTGCATTTACGGCTTTAGTACCAGGTTATTCAAGTCTTTCGTTGGGTAATGCAACTACCTCATTAGTTGTTTCTGGATTATCTCCTTTGACTACTTATTATTGCAGGGTAAAAGCTATTGGTACAGGTTGTTTAGTTAATAGTAATACAGTATCAGCTACAACTACTTGTGGTTATTACAATATTCCTTACAGTCAAAATTTTGACGGAACTGCAGTTGGATCACTTCCAAGTTGTTATGTTGTAAATAATGTTAACGGTGATGCAAATCAATGGAATGTCAATAATTTGAATTTTGCCTCTGCATCTCGATCAATACAGATTAATTCTAATCCTTCTCAGGATATGAATGATTGGTTTTTTGTTCCAGGGTTAAATTTAACTGGAGGTACTTCCTATAGATTATTTTTTAGATATAATACAGGTAACACTTCTAGTACTTCGGAAAGTTTGCAAGTTTCTTATGGTACAAGTCAAACTCCTTTAGGTATGAGTAGCTCTTTAGTTACATTGTCCTCATTTGATAATTCATTTTATTCCATTGCTCAAGTGGATTTTACACCGTCTACTTCTGGTGTTTATTACATAGGTTTCCAAGGAATTAGTCTTGCTAATCAATCTTATATTGTAATTGATGATATAAGAGTAACAGTGTCGCCAACTTGTATTGAACCAACAAATGTTGAAGTTAGTGCCATCACTCCTTCATCTGCAACAATATCTTGGACAGCGGCAAGTCCGTTACCATCGTTAGGTTATCAATATTATCTTTCAACAAGTAGTACAGCACCAACTTTGGCAACCGTTCCAACAGGTAGTGTGGGTGCAGGAATAACAACGGCAACACTTTCAGGTTTGAATTCTAGTACTTATTATTATGTATGGGTTCGATCGAATTGTAGTGCCTCGGATAAAAGTGTTTGGACTCTAGAGGAATCGTTTAATACAGAATGTTCAACACCAACAATTACATCTACGACACCAACAACTCGATGTGGATATGGAACAACAACCTTATCAGCAACTTCTAGTGTCGGTTCTTTTTTAAGATGGTTTGATACTCCAACAGGTAATAATTTACTTGCGACAGGTACTTCTTATACAACACCATTTATCAGTTCAACTACTACTTATTATGTTGAAGCAAAATCATTTGGTGCCATCGCAAAGGTTGGTCCAGTTTCGCCAGCCACTCAATTAGGGATTTTGGGAGTACAAAATTATCAATCGGCAGTAACTTTTGATGTAATTTCAAATACGATATTACAAAGTATTGATATTTTTCCTATAGTTTCAGGTCAAACAGGAAGAATTGCAGTAAGAAATTCATCTAATACTACCGTTGCTCAAATCAATTTTACTACAACCGTTTCTGGAGGAAATACACCACAAATAGTTCCAATAAATTATGAGTTTGAACCCGGAAACTACAATTTATATTTTGAAATTGTTCCAACTTCGGGTGTTCGAATGAATACTTCAAATGCAATATATCCTTACAGTTCAAGTGTTGCAAATTTAACAGGAAATTTGGTTGATGGTAATTATTATTTAGGATTTTATAATTGGAAATTCACTACTGAATGTCTTTCTTCAAGAGTGCCAGTAATAGCTACTGTAACAGCACCTCCGGCTTTGACTTTAAGTCAAAATACAGCGACTATTTGCGAAGATTATGCAACACCTTTGATTACAGTTTCTGGATATGCTTCCTACTCAAGTTTAGTTTGGACGCCAAATACTAATATCTCAGGAAGTTTTGCTTCTGGATTTACATTTAATCCAACAACAACGACTACCTATACATTGGTTGGAAATCAATCAAGCGGAAGTTTATGTGGAAATATTGCTACAATAACAGTTGTTGTTAATGCTGCGCCACCATCAATTTCAATACTTCCGCCTACATCTACCATTTGTTACAATTCTGTTCAACCACTTAATGGAAGTACTAGTAGTGCAACACCTAGTTTGATATTGACTCAAAATTTTAATGGTGCTACAAACGACTGGATTGTTGCGAATACTTCTGTAGGTGGAAATGTTTTGGCATCGCAATGGACATTACAACCAAGTAATTATAATTACATTAGTCCTTTTTGGAATGTTGTTTTTTCAAGTAATGATTTATCACAATATTATTTAGCAAATTCTGATGCTCAAAGTTCTTCTAGTGGTGTAATAACAAGAACTACTTTAACATCGCCTTCATTCAATTTAGCAGGATATACAAGTGCAAACCTTAATTATTGGCATTATTTACGATATACTGATAACGACAATTTTTATGTTCAAGTTTCAACTGATAATGGTGCAACATGGACAACAATTCAATCCTATTTAAGTACACAAGGTGCTCCTGCTAGTTTTGTAAATGCAACTTTGAACTTAAATAGTTATCTTGGACAAACTAATGTAAAGGTTAGATTTAATTTTATATCACCTTGGGCTTATGTTTGGGCTGTTGATAATGTTACTATTTCTGGAACCTTAGCTGCTGCACTATCTTGGACGCCAACAACAGGTTTGTATACAGATGTAGCTGCAACCATTCCTTATGTAGCAGGAACACCTTTAAGTGTAGTATATGCAAAACCACTTTCTTCAACAACTTATACAGCCACAATAACAGCTTCAAATAGTTGTTTTAGAACCAGTACAGCTTCAATAACAGTTACACCATTAACTGTTTCAGGAACTATTTCTTCAAGTCAAACTATTTGTAATGGAAGTACCGCTTCTAATATCACATTGTCAGGCAATGTTGGTAATGTTGTTCGATGGGAATATGCTGATGATGCTGCTTTTACAGTAAATGTTACTTCAATTGCCAATACAACCACAACACTAACTCCTGCTCAAATGGGTGTTTTTAGTTCTATTCGATATTTTAGAGCTATTGTAAAAAATGGTGTTTGTAATGAAGCAAGTTCTAATATAGTTTTTGTTTCCTATCCTTCTACAACATGGAATGGAACTTCATGGAGCAATGGATTGCCCGATAATGGAAAACGATTGGTTTTTAATGGGACTTACAATCCAAGTTCAGATGCATTATTAACAGCATCTGGAACACCTTTTATTTTAAATGCTTGTTCGGTTTTAGTTCAAAGCGGAACTGTTACTTTTCCTAATAATTATGTTTTAAATGTTCAAAATACTGTGAATGTTGTTGCAGGAAATTTAACGTTTCAAAATGGTGCAAGTTTGGTTCAGAGTAATGATGTGGTCAATCTTCCTGGATTAACAAACGGAGGTAATGTTGGAAATATTACTTATCAAAGAAGTACAACAATTGTTGGTGAATATGATTATACCTATTGGTCTTCACCAGTTTCTCCGCAAACCTTAACTAATATGTCTCCTGATTCGCCAAATGATTACTATTATTATTTTAGTCCAGCAATTGCTAATTGGGTTAATATCAATTCTAATAATTTAATGGAAGCGGGAAAAGGTTATATTGTAAGAGCGCCTTATTATGCAAACAATACTTCGGGATATACTTCTTCTTTTATTGGTGTTCCAAACAGTGGAACAATAACGACGCCAATCGTTGTTGGTACACCAGGTTTTGGAGAGATGAATTTAATTGGAAATCCTTACCCAAGTTCTTTGAGAGCAATATCGTTTTTATCCAATCCGTTAAATACAAATGTTGTGGATGCAACAATGTATTTTTGGACTCATAACACACCAATAACAGCTAATAATTATACAGCAGATGATTATGCTATGTTTAATTATTCTGGAAGTGTTTCTGCAAGTCCTTCTCTAGGTGTTGGAGTAAATAATGCTACTCCAAATGGTTTTGTAGCTTCAGGACAAAGTTTCTTTATTAAAGGAATAAATTCAGGCGGAAATGTAACTTTTCAAAATAATATGCGAGGTAGTGGTTATTCTAATTCGCAATTTTTTCGTTCTTCAGAAGAAATAAGTCCAAGTATAGAAAATGAAATCGTCGATTTAGAAAGGAATCGCTTTTGGCTAGATATTTTTAATAATGAAGGTGCGTTCAAGCAAACTATGGTTGGTTATATAGAACAAGCCACTAATGATTTAGATAGAGGTTTTGATGGATTGACTTTCAATTCTGGAAATGTTATAAATTTTTATTCATTGATTAATCCTACTACTATCGTAGGAATTCAAGGACGAGCTTTACCATTTGAAATTGCAGATGTTGTTCCTTTAGGATATTCAACAACTTTAAATGGAATATTCCAAATTCAATTATCAAATTATGATGGATTATTTATTAATCAAGATATCTATTTGAGAGATAAAGTATTGAATGTGGTACACAATTTAAAATTAGATAACTATATTTTCAATACACTTCAGGGAACATTCAATGATCGTTTTGAAATTATATATCAAAATAACGCTTTACATACAGATGAATTTGATGCCAACTCTGTAATACTTTATAAACCAGATGAATTATTACATATTAATTCAGGTAATAAGACTATGAAAGAGTTAAAAGTTTTTGATATGCGAGGACGATTGATAGCTACTAAAGAAAATATTTTTTCTTCAGAAACAACTTTAGATTTAGGTAAAACAAATCAGGTTTTATTAATTCAAATAACTACAGATGATTTAATTGTTGTTACAAAAAAATACACCAATTAATTACATTTGTGTGTTAATAAAAGGCACGATTTCTATAGAAATCGTGCCTTTTTTATTGTTGATAATTAAGGGTTTGCATTTTTTGGCTATAGATTAACTGCTGATTTTTTAGACAAACTACTTTCTAAATGGGTTTAAACGATTTTTAGGGCATTTTATCGAATAAATTTCATGATACCTCACAATGGATGTAGTTTTGGCACAGAAATAACAACAAAATTAAAATGAAATTACAAAACACAAATACTAACAATTTTTTAACAGAGAACAAAAACAGATTGTTGTTTTTCTTTCTTTTGTTTTTGTTGTCAAGTTTTGGAATGTTTGGTCAATCAAAAGAAAATGTTGTAGTAGAAGAAATCAATACTACTTCTGTTGTTCTTCAAAGTGAAATTAATATTGTTTCTGTTGAATCTCAAATAGATTTTGTTAACTGGTTTATGGGTTCTAAACAACCACAATTAAAAAGTGATTTGAATGAAGTGAAGAACAATTCTTCAAAAGGAATTACAAGAAAGCAAATTTTATCATCAGGAATTACTCCAAATAAAGTTTTATATAGAACTTTTATGAAAAAAGTGAGTAGTCAAGACAGTGCAATTGTATAATTAGTTACTATATAATTCAGTTAGTTAAGTTACCATTAAACCTCCTTTTTTAAGGAGGTTTTTTTTTGTATTATTAATTAAAAATCAATGTTTTTATTTCAAATTGTTTTACAGAAAACATTATTTTTTAACCACATTAATCTTACATTGTAAAAAAAAATATTCTACAAATTAATGTAGTTTACCGATTTAATTTTTCACTTCATCGATTTGTTGTTTTATTGCATTAATAGGTATGGTTTTTTAAAAAATAATAATATATTTTTAACAATTAATTAATGTTAGAAAAATTTATACCCAAAATATAACGCTATGTTTAAAAAATTACTTAAAAGTTTAACGTTTACCTCACAAAACAATACTTTTTTTAATTGTTCATTAATTTTTGTGCTTTCTATTCTTGGAATGAATGGAGTAGAAGCTCAGGTAGCAAACTATCAAGTTGAGCAATTGCCTTACGGAAGTGGGCTAACTTATTCAACGATTGCGCCACCTGCAAATTATGCTCCACTACCTGTTTCGCCAGCAGTACCAGCTAGGACTAACCTTGAGACAGGAACAACAACTATTGTTGATAAAATTTATACAACAACCTTACCTTTTGCCTTTAATTTTAATGGAACAACGTATGCTTCAGGGACGACTATTTATGTTTCTTCAAATGGATTTGTTAGTTTTGGAACTACTTCTCCATCTGCTACTAACTGGTTTCCTATTTCTACTAATGGTGGTGATGGAGTAATTTCATTGTATGGAAGAAGAATGTCTGTTGTTAGTCCAACAACTACAGCTGCAAATATTTCTACATTTATTGAAAACACAGGTGTAAACGTAGCTCCAAATAGAATTTTTAAAATTCAATGGATTTTGAGAAGGAGAATTGACGGCGCTGCTCCTGGTGCATCAGAAGGTACTAGTAATGTTGCTTTTCAGCTGTGGTTGTATGAAACATCAAGTTTGATCGAATTTCATTATAATAGTGCTTCTTTCTCATTGGGTTCTACATATGGTGTAGCCTTGACTGGACAAGTCGGTTTAAGAGGATCGGATAATACAGATTATTTAAATTTAAGTCATACCAATAGCACTGCAAATTGGCCAGCACAAACATCACAAATGACTTTAGGTAGTCAGTTAATTGGTGGTGCGTCTAGTAATACCGCAAGTGTTGTTACAAGAGGAGGAGCTGGAACTACAAATGCTCAAATAGTCGCAGCTTCAAATAGAGTTTTTAGATTTAGACCAGTAACATGTTTTGCTCCAACAAGTCTCAGTGTTACAAGTATAACTAGTACATCGGCTACATTAAATTGGATTGCGCCAACTCCCGCTCCAGCTCAAGGTTATCAATATTATGTTGGTGTCAATGCTTTAGATGTTCCAAATGCTTCTTCAACTCCTACAGGTTCAGTTGGGGTAGGAATTATAACAGCTTCTTTAACAAGTTTAACGCCTGCATCACAACAATATGTTTATGTTCGATCGCGTTGTTCGGCTTCAGATTATAGTTCATGGGTTCCTATATTATTTTCAACATTATGTTCACCTACAAATGTAACGTATACACAAAATTTTGATGGTCCAGTTGTTCCAGCTGTATCACCTTATCTTACAAATAGTTTACCAACTTGTACAACTAATCAAACTATTGGAACATCACATCCGTGGTCAACAGCTTCTGCTACATATTATACTACTTCAGGAATGACGGGTAATATTTTAATGTATGATGGTCAATATCCTGCTGCTGGTGTTGCGGCAAATGCTTGGTTTTACACACAAGGAATTAATTTAACCGTTGGTCAACAATATAAAATGTCATTCAAATATGGAGGAGGAACAACTACTACAAATAGATTAAAAGTAAGCTATGGATTAGCGCCAAATGATACTAGTATGTTGTTAAATTTGGATGATTTACCTAATATTAAATCGTCACCAACTACAAATGTGATTTATTTTACTGCGCCAACAACTAATGTGTATTACTTTGGTTTGAATGCATATTCTATTGCAAACCAAGAACGTTTATTTGTTGATGATTTAGTTATTGAGCTTGCAAATTGTTTGAAACCAACTGCAGTATCAGTGGCAAATATTACACAATCATCTGCTTTATTGACTTGGTCAGAGCCAAGTCCAGCTCCAAGTAATGGTTATGCATATTATTATTCAAATTCAGCAACAGCTCCTACTAATTCAACTCCTGCTTCAGGAACAGTTGGTACTGGAGCAACAACAATTGTGTTGTCTGGATTGACTAGTAGTACAAACTATTATTTCTGGGTAAGAAGTATTTGCGGAACAGAATTAGGAGAATGGGTAGCATTAAACAACTCTGGTAGTCCATTTTTTACAACTTTATTTGTTCCTACATATTGTAATCCCGCTCCAACAAGTGTTGATAATTTAGGAATTGTTAATGTAACCTGTGGAAGTATTAATAATACAACAACAACAGAAGCTAATAATTATGGTAATTTTTCAGCCTTGTCAACTAATGTTAGTCCAAGTGGTACTGTTAATGTTGCTATAACTTTCAATACAGGTACTTATGATTATAATACTAAAGTATGGGTTGACTGGAATAATAATGGAAGTTTTTTAGATGCTGGAGAAAATGTTTACACAGGATTATCGGCTGCTTCTAGTCCAAATACTTTAAATGCAATATTTACTGTGCCTGCTGGACAACCTATAGGTCAAGTAAGAATGCGAATTGGAGGAGCAGATATTGATGCTTTAACAGGAACTGGAGCAGGTCAAGGACCATGTTATAATGGATCTTGGGCAACATTTGAAGATTATTCTTTAAATGTGGTAGTTCCACCATTACCACTATCACTAAATATTACATCAAGTACTCAATGTGCTAATACTAATTCGCCATTAGTACAAATTACACCTGCTGAGTTGGCTAATTATCAATCTTACTCTTGGTTTCCAAATGTCGGAGTTATAGGAACGCCTGCTTTAGGATATACATTCAATACTAGTTCGACTACAGTTTATACTTTGACTGCTACGATGACAAGTTCGCCTTTTAGTGTTAGAACTTTGACTTATACATATAATGCAAGTCCTACACCTTCACCAATAACAATTACTCCAGCATCAACTACAGTTTGTCCTTCTGGACCAGCAGTTCAATTGATGGCAACTGGAGGAATTGTACCAAATATTGTAGTTACTCCAGTTTCTCAAAACTTTAATAGTGGAAATGGAGGTTGGGTTTCGGCAACAGCAACAATTGCGCCTGCTCATATAAATGGAGTTATAGCTGCTTCATATTGGACTATACAAAACACAGGATATAATCCAGCTGGAAGTTCTGGAATAACCTCAGTTGTAAGTAATGATAGTTCACCATTTTTCATTTCTAATTCTGATGCTCAGGGTTCTGGTTCAACTACTCACGTAACTTTAACATCTCCAACTTTTAGTTTAGCAACTTATACAGATGCCTCTTTAAGTTTTTATCACTATTATAAGCCATATAATGGTGGAGCTTATTTAGAGATAACAACAAATGCTTCTAATGCAACTCCAACATGGGTTACTCTTCAATCATGGACTACTGCAACTCAAGGAGCGCCAACAAACTTTACCCAGTTTATTTATAATTTGAATAGTTACATTGGTCAAACCGATTTGAAAATTAGATTTAGATACAATTCAAATTGGGGATTTGTTTGGGCTGTTGATAATGTAGTGGTTTCAGGAAGTTCTGCAAGTGCTGTTGTTTGGAATAATAATTCAACTCCAGTTGCTAATGGAGTTGCTGTTCCAGGATTGTATTCTTCATATACAAGTTCAACAGTAAATAGCCCATATATTGCTGGTACGGCAGTCGCATCAGTTTATACATTACCATCAAGTGCTACAACTTATATAGCTAGTGTTAGCACTTCGGCTCCAGTTTGTACAGCATCTAATACAATTGCAGTTTCTGTAAATCCAATTTTAGGAGGAAATGCTTCTTCAAATCAAATAATTTGTGGAGGTTCTCCATCTGACATAACATTATCAGGACAAAATGGTACTATAGTAGAGTGGCAATATGCTAATGATTTAGCATTTACAACACCTGTTTCAATTTCTTCAAGTGCTTTTGCAACTTTAACATCTGCACAAATGGGAATCTTCACAGCGGATAGATATTTTAGAGCAGTAATAACAAATGCTGGTTGTACATCATATTCAAATGTTGTAAGTGTAACATTTAATACGACTAACTGGAATGGTACAGCATGGAGTAATGGATTGCCGTCAGCATCAAAAAGAGCAACTTTTTCAGGAAATTATGTTTCAAGTTCTGATGCTTTGTTAGCAGCTTCTGGAACACCGATGGTTTTAAATGCATGTTCAGTTACTGTTACAGGTGGCGCTATTGTAACTTTTAGTCCAAATTATATATTGAATGTTGAAAATACGGTAAATACGTTAGGAGGAACTATGAATTTCTTAGAAGGTGCAAGTTTAATTCAAGATAATGATGTAACTAATGGAGTGGGTGTAACAACTGGTGGAAATTTAGGCAGTATTAATTACACTAGATCTACAACAGTAGTTAGCGAATATGATTATACTTATTGGTCATCACCTGTTGCAAATCAAGCTTTGTCGAATGTTTCACCTGATTCACCAAATGATTATTTCTTTACTTTTGATCCTGCTGTTGCAAACTGGTATAATGTGCCATCAATAAATTTAATGGATGTTGGTAAAGGGTATATCATTAGAGCGCCATACTATGCTAATGGAACTGCTGGATATGCTTCTACTTTTATTGGAACACCAAATAGTGGAACCATTACAACTCCAATTGTTATAGGGCCAACAACTGCAACGCCTGTTTATAGAGAAACTAATTTAATAGGAAATCCTTATCCAAGTGCCATTAATGCAATAGCATTTTTATCAGATGCAGCTAATGTAAACAATGTTGAAGGAACAATGTATTTCTGGACACATACAACTCCAATTACTGCAAATAATTATACTGCTGCAGATTATGCGGTATTTAATTATTCAGGTTCTACAGCAACTTCTCCTGGAACAGGTTCAATTACACCTAATGGTTATGTTGGTGCAGGACAATCTTTTATGATTAAAGGAATTAATCCAATTGCACCTTATCCAACAGGAGCTTCAGTGAAAACAGTAACTTTCAAAAATTCTATGAGAGCTGGATTAGGTTATTCCAATTCACAGTTTTTTAGAAGCACTACATCAAACAGTGATGCTCAAACTACTTCGCCAATTTCTGATGAGGTAAGCTCTATTGTAAATTTAGAAAGAAACCGATTATGGTTAGACGTTTCAAACGCTGATGGATTATTCAAACAAACCCTTGTAGGTTATGTACAAAATGCTACTGATGGTTTAGATAGAGGTTTTGATGGAGAAATTGTTAATGCAGGAAATCAAGTATCATTATATACAATGGTTGATACTACTAAACTTGGAATTCAAGCTTTAGCACTACCATTTGATTCTAGTGATATAATTCCATTAGGATTCATGTCATCTATTGAAAGTACTTATACTATTTCACTTTCTAATTTTGATGGTTTGTTCAATGAGCAGTCTGTTTATTTAGAAGATAAATTGTTAAACATAGTTCACAATTTAAAAGATAGTAATTACACATTTACAAGTGCAATTGGAACTTTTGAAAATCGTTTTCAATTAAGATTTACAAATACGCTTGGAGTAAATGATCCTGTATTTAATGATGAATCAGTTATAATTTTCAAACAAAATCAAAATATTGTTGTTTCGGCTTCTTCGGTTTCAATTGATAAAGTTGAGGTTTTTGATATTAGAGGAAGACAATTATTTAGTAAAAATGATATTAATTCAGATGAGTTTACTATAACTAATTTAGATGCTTCTCAACAAGTTTTAATTGTTAGAGTCACCTCATTAGAAGGTAAAGTTGTTAACAAGAAAGTTATTTTTTAATTAGATATAAAACAAATTACAAAATGTCATGAAGGTAAAATCTGCATGGCATTTTTGTGGCTTTAGTCTTTTTTATTAATGTATTTTATCGATTTTTTTAACACTTTTATCGTTTTTGCGAATAATATATTAACATGTATTTAACTTTATATTTATATTAACACATTAATTAACCCAATTTTTTAAATTATGATGAATAACTACAATTCTCTGAGTTATCGAAAATTATCGAAACTCAGCTCGCAAGAGCCCGATGTAGTTGGGAATTCTCCCAATTCGACAGGCAAAATGCGAACGTCGTGGCTTATGAGTTTGTGTTTTGTTTTTGTTTCCCTTTTTATGGTAAGCAATAGTGCTTTAGCACAAACTAATATCGCAAATTATACCTTTTCTTCGACAACTGGTGCGACTTATACCCCAATTACTGGAGGTACTGTATTGTTTTCAGGTCTGTACGACAATAATGTATCAACAGCAATTACGATGGGAGGAACTTTTCCTTTTGGGGGTAGTAATTTTACTACTTGTTTTATCAGTGCTAACGGATACATAACTTTTGGTGCTGCACCTGCGGGTACAAATTATACACCATTATCTACATTAGGTTCTACTACAGGAGCAATCTCTGCTTTTGGTCAAGACGCAGGAGGTTCTGAAGTTTCAGGAGCCGCTCCTGAAATTAGCTATTTGAATACAGGAACAGAGTTTGTTGTTCAGTACAAAGATCATGCAAACTATTTCAATAGGAGTACCGAAAGATTAAATTTTCAAATTCGTCTTACTTACGCTACTGGAGTTGTTAATATAGTTTATGGAACTCAAGTAGGACCTGGTTCAGTTTCAACAAGTGGTACTACACCACAAGTTGGTATTAGAGGAAATACTGTTGCCTTTGCCACAAACGTAAATCTTCTTCAAATTGGTAATGTGCCAGCAGCTACTACATGTAATTGGTCAAATGCTGTAGCTGGTAATGCAAATTCAAGTACAATGTTGTATTCAGGCACAACTAATGCTAGTGTAAATATTCCTACGGGTTTAAGATATACATGGACGCCAGGAACACAGTTGCCTGTAAGAACTTTTGCCGCTACTACAGGTATCACTACTTCTGCTGCAACTGTTTCGTGGACAGCACCAACAGGTGCAACTACCTATAATGTTCAATATAGAGTGCCAGGTTCTTGTACTTGGACCAATTGGAGTGGAAATCCGGTTGCAACACCTTCTGTTACTTTAACAGGCTTAACAGCCAATACATCTTATCAAGTTCGTGTTCAGGCTATTAATGGTGCAGTACAATCTGATTATTCTCATATACCAAATACAGCTGGTGGAGGTAATGGTTATACCTCTACAGGTACTTTTACAACTTTACCGCCTGCATGTTCTGGTACACCTACAGCAGGTACAGTTGCACCTTTAACAAGAGCTGTTTGTACGGCTGTTGTTCCTGGGTCATTTACTGTTTCTGGGTTTACAACAGGTGTAACAGGGATAACTTTTCAATGGTTAGAGTCTTCAAGTCCAACAGGTCCATTTGGTCCTGTAACAGGTACAGGAACTGGAGCAGCAACGGCAACTTATACTCCACCACCTTTTCTTGGTACAACTATATACTATGTATGTAGAGTGGCATGTACAGGAAGTGGATTGTTTGCGGATACAGCACCTGTGTCTGTAACACAGCCTGTTGCACCAACAACTCAAGCTTCTGCTGCAACAACTTCTAACGCTTCAAGTTTTGGAATGACAGCATCTTGGACTAATGGTAATGGAGCTAGAAGAGTGGTTTATATCAATAATTCTCCTACTTTTACTGATCCAGTAAATGGTAATGCTGCTGCTTTAGTTGCAAATACTGTTTATGCAGGTTCAGGTCAACAAATTGTTCTTGATGGAACTGCAGCTACAGTTTCTGTTACTGGTTTGTCTTTAGGAACAACTTACTATTTTAAAGTATATGAATATGCTCGATGTGGTTCTGGTCCTTATGATTATTATTATAACACAACTACAGGTACAAATACCGCTTCAGGAACAACTTGTCCTGCGCTTAGTATTCCTTTTACTCAAAATTTTGAGTCTGCTGTGGTACCAGCAATTCCGACTTGTACTTCAATACAAAATGCAGGTTCAGGAAATAATTGGGCAACAATAAATAATCCTGGAACTGGATTTACAAATAAAACACTAAAATATACCTATAACTCGCTTAATGCAGCAAATGCATGGTTTTATACTTCTGCAATGAATTTAACTGCAGGAACTTCTTATACAATTAGTTATAAATATGGTAATGATAGTACTTTTTATGTTGAAAAGTTAAAAGTAGCATATGGGACTTCTCCTGTTGCTACCGCAATGACTAATGCTATTGCAGATCATCCAACAATAAATACAGCAACTCCAACTACTAATAGTGTCATTTTTACACCACCAACGTCAGGTGTTTATTTCTTTGGTTTCAATGCTTATTCAATAGCTAATCAAAATGGATTGTTTGTTGATGATATCTCAATAACATTGACACCAACATGTTATGTTCCAACAGGATTGTCAGCTTCAAATTTAACTCCTACTACGACTGATGTGACTTGGACAGCTCCAACTTCTGGAACAACTCCATTACAGTATGAATACGCTGTTACAACTTCTGCAACTCCACCAACTTCAGGTACTGTTAGTGTTAGTAATTCTGTTACAGGTGTTACTATTACTCCTTTGACAACCTATTATTTACATGTTCGTTCAGAGTGTGTAGCAGGTTCTGATTATAGTAGTTGGGCTACATCAGCTCCATTCCAATATATTCCTGGAGATACATGTTCAAGTGCAATTAATTTAGCAACTTTAACAAGTCCATATAATGGTACAACTGTTGGTGCTACAAATGATTTTACTAATACTTGTGCAAGTGGAAATACTTCACCAGACTTAGTGTATTATATTGATGTTCCTGCAGGTTACACATTAGTAATTGGTCAAACTGCAAACGGATATGATTCAGAAAATACTTTGAATTATGGCGGTGCATGTCCAGGTACAACTCAAATTGCTTGTTATGATGATCCAGATGTTCAAAATTCTACATGGACAAATACAACTGGAGTTACTCAAAGAGCATATTGGGTTCAAGATGGATTTTCTGATAGTACAAATTTTGGTACTTTCACTCTAGCATGGGCTTTAACTCCTCCACCAATTGTGGTTACTAGTTATGCGCCAGCTTTTGCTTGTACAAATGAATTAGCTTCAACTGTTATTACTTTAACAGGTTCTAATTTTACAGGAGCTACTGATGTTAAACTAAATGGTGTTTCTCAGTCGTTCACAGTAGTTAATGATACTACAATTACAGTTGCTTTGTCTGCTACAAGTACATCAGGTACATTTGTAGTTTATAATGCAGTAACTTCTGGAACAAATGCTACTGCATTACCAATTAATGTAAGTCCAACTGTTAGTCCAATTGTGGGAGTTACAGAAATATGCTTATCATCTCCAACAACAACTTTAACTAATGCAACAGGAGGTACAATTGCTTGGAGTTCTTCTAACCCAAGTGTTGCTACAATTGATGCAGCAACAGGTGCGGTTACTGCTTTAACAGCAGGTTCAACTGTTATATCTTATTCTGTAACCAGCGCTCAGGGATGTGTTACTACAGTTACTCACAATATAGATGTTAGATCTCAAGTAGTTATTGGAACTCAACCTTCGCCTCAAGTTATTGTTACTGGGAATAACGCAACATTTACAGTTGCTGCAACAGGAACAGGTTTAACTTATCAATGGGAAGAATCAACGGATAATGGTGCAACTTTTAACCCGCTTTCAAATGCTGGTGTTTATAGCGGTGTTACTACATCTACTTTAACATTAACTGCTGTAACTGATACAATGAATACTTATGAGTATAGATGTGTAATTACTGGAACTTCACCATGTGCACCTGAGACTTCAAGCAGTGCTTTATTGACAGTAGGAAATACAGGAATTGGTTTGAATCCTTCAAACGTAAGTTTATGTGATTCAGGTAATGCAGTTTTCACGGTTGCAGGTACAGGTACTGTTACTGGTTACCAATGGTATGAATATGATGGAACAAATGTTACAACATTAACAAATACCGGTGATTATTCTGGTGCAGATACTGCTGTTTTAACAGTTTCTAATGCTGATAATACAAGAAATGGTTATGTTTATTATGCTGATATTATTGGTCCAGCTAATACTGTTACAACAACTTCAGCTACTTTAAATATTGCAACAGGAGTTACTGTTTCTGCTCCAAGTAATCAAACTAATTGTGCTAGTGGAGGTTCTTCAGTATTCACTGTAACGCCTTCAGGTTCATTTACAACTGTACAATGGCAATATTCATCTGATAACATTTCATTTAATAATGTTGTTAATGGAACTCCTGCTGGTGCAACATATACTAACGCATCTACAAATGCTTTAACTGTTGCTACAACTTCTGCAACTCCTGCAGCAGGAACATATTATTACAGAGCTTTGGTTGGAGCAAATGCTCCATGTGTTGCTGTAGCTTCGTCAAGTGCTCAATTATTAATTAATAATCCTGTTATTGATACTGCTCCAGTTGCTACTTCTGTTTTTGGAGGAAATACAGCAACTTTTACAGCAACTTCATCTGCTCCAGGTGTAACGTATCAATGGCAACGTTCTGCTACTTTAGCAGGAACTTATGTTAATGTTGTTGATGGAACACCTGCGACAGTTACATATAGTGGTGCTACAACAGGTACTTTATCTGTTACTACTTCACCTTCAACTCCTGCAAGTACAAATAATTATTATAGAGTTGTTATTACTTCAAATGGCTGTTCTACAACATCTTCAGGAGCATTATTAACTGTAACAAATTATTGTGTCTCAAATGCAACAAATACAGCTGATGACGATATTGCACAAGTTACCTTTGGTTCTTTAGTTAATCCAACTACTGCACCAACACCATTATTAAGTAATGCAGCTGCAAATAAAACATATACAGATTTTACTGCTCTTCCAGCACAAAATTTCACTCAATTATCTACTTATCCAATTGTAGTAAAGCAATTCAATGGAGCAGCTACTTATTACCAATGTTGGACTAAAGTATTTATTGATTGGAATAAAGATGGAGATTTTGCTGATGCTGGTGAAACTTATAACGGTACAGGCGGTGTCGATGGACCTGCTACTGCACCTGCAAATGGTGTAGTTTACAGTTCTAATATAACAGTTCCTTTAACAGCTTCTCTAGGATTAACTCGAATGAGAATTATTTTAGATGAATTTGGTACAGCAACAACTACTGCAAATGGTTGTGGAACATTCTCTTATGGAGAGACAGAAGATTACTTAATCAATGTTCTTCCAGCTCCAACATGTGAGGGAACTCCAGTTGCAGGTACTGCTACTTCTTCTGTGGCAAATGTTTGTTTTTCTGGAACTGCAAATTTATCGGCTTCTGGATTCACTACAGGTGTGACTAATGTTTCTATGCAATGGCATAATTCTGCTGGACCAATTGCAGGTGCTAATAGTGCTACATACACTACACCTGTTTTAACTGCTACAGAAACTTATTTCTTGAGAGTTACATGTGATAATTCAGGATTATTTGCTGATACTAATATTTTAACCATTGGAGTTAGTTCTCCTTCTGTTGACTCTACTTTAGCTGGTGAGCGTTGTGGAACAGGTTCAGTCGTTTTAAATGCTACTGGCTCAGCTGGAACAGTTTTAAATTGGTACACAGCTGCTACAGGAGGAAGTTTAGTTGGAACTGGTTCACCTTTTAATACACCAGTTATTTCGACAACTACTCCTTATTATGTTAGTGCAGAAATTTTAGGTTCGGCTACAACATTAAATCTTGGTGCCGGTGCAAGTACATCATCTTCTCCAGGATCATCTCCATATTATCATGGTTATGGAGGACAAAAATCTCAGTTTATTATTAGAGCTTCTGATCTGACTGCTGCTGGTTTTAGTTCTGGTAAATTGAATTCAGTTGCTTTCGAAATTACTTCACTTGGAACAACTACATTAAATGGTTTCAATTTGAAAGTTGGTACTACAGCTCAAACAGCTGCGGTTTCGAATACTGCTATTACAGGATTAACAACTGTTTATTCAAATGCTGCTCAAACTTTGACTTCTGGTGTTAATACTTATAATTTCTCTAGTCCTTTTAATTGGGATGGCTCTTCAAATTTAGTTATTGAGGTTTCTTATAGTAATAACAATACTGGAGGTTCAAGTTCAACTGTGAAAACGGATACAGTTGCTTACACTTCAACTTTAGGTATCTATGCTGACAATGCTACAGCTACTGCTGTGCTTGCGGCTACTTCATCAACTGGTTTAGGTACTTTAAGTAGTAATACAACAACAACTGTTCGTCCAAGAATGATTTTTGGATTCACACCTGCTTGTCAAACACCTAGAGTTCTTGTTACAGCTACAGTAAACACTCCACCAGTACTTACTTTAAGTTCTTCAAGTGCAGCTATTTGTTCAGGTAGTTCAAGTTCTACAGTTACGGTTACGTCAACAGTTGGTGATTATGATTCCTACACATGGTCTCCTTCATTAGGAGTTAGTGGAGATGCTACTTCAGGTTATACTTTTAACCCAACAGCAACAACTGCTTATACATTAACAGCTACAAATGCTGCGGGATGTGCTAATACTACTACATTTAATGTTACAGTAAACCCAATTCCGACTCCTATAATTATTTCGCCTTCAGCAACACAAATTTGTGCAAATGCTGTATTACCAGTATTAGTTTCTGCTTCAGTTGGAGCTGCATCTAGTGCAACTGGAGGATGTTTAGTTGATGAGTATGGTCAATATCCATCTGCTGCTTATTCGCCTACTACATGTAATGGTTCAACAGTGAACACAATTGCAACAAATTGTTATGCTGGAGAATATACATTAGTTAATGTTAATGCATCTACTAAGTATACCTTTACATCTAATGGTTTAAACGATTATGTAACAATAACTGATGGTGCAGGAACTGTTGTTCTAGCTGCAGGAGCTTCTCCAGTAGTTTGGACTTCTTCAAATGTTGCTGGTCAGGTTAGATTTTGGACACATAGTGGTAGTTCTTGTGGTGTTAATTCTACAAATAGAACTCGTTCTATAATATGTGAACCATTAAATGTTACATATACTTGGTCTCCAATTTCAGGATTATTTAATGATGCTGCTGGAACTAGTGCTTACTCTGGTGATGCTAGAGCAAATGTTTATGCAAAACCTACTGCTACTACAGTATATACTGTAACTGCTGCTTTTGCAACAGGTTGTTCTTCAACTAGCTCGACTACAGTTACTGTTTTAACACCAACAACCTACTATGCAGATATTGATGGTGATGGTTATGGAAATGAGGCAGTTGTATTAATGTCATGTACACCTGTTGCAGGTTATGTTACAGTTGCAGGAGATTGCAACGACAACGTAGCTTCTACCAATCCAGGCGCAGTTGATGTTTGTTACGATGGAATCGATAATGACTGTAATGGAATCATAGACAATGTTGGTTTACCTGGAGGATGTACACCTATAGTTTCTACTTTGCCAGCGGCACAATGTGGAACAACAGTTTCAGGATTATCAACTTCTATGTATGCTACAAATATTTCAGGCGCACAAGGATATCGTTTTAAAGTTACTAATATGTCAACAATGGCGGTTCAAATATTTGATCGTCCGGTTAATAACTTGGCATTTTCAGCTATTCCTGGAGTAACATACAACACACAATATCAAGTTGAGATTGGAGTTAGATTTAATAATGTATGGCAACCATTCTAT
>NZ_JAIXUB010000020.1 GCF_027484205.1 Flavobacterium sp. | reverse complement strand
TTTGAGAATACAACTGGACCTAACCTACCATCACCTACAACACCAACTCCATGGACGCTTGGAACAGGAATATCAGGAAATCAATGGACGGTTTTTGATAACGGTGTTGGTTTAGGTCAGCGTTGGGAAATCAAGAATCAAGTTGCAACACCTCCATTAGTTAAATCAGGTTTAAATGCTGCCTACATCAATAGAGAAAATATTGGCATTGGAAATACCTCCGAAGATTATTTAGCTACTCCACTAGTTTCAATTCCACCAAATCCTGTTCTAAGATTTTCAAGTAGAACATTTTCACTAGGAAATAATGGAACTATTTATCAAATAAAATTATGTCCAGGCACATTAAATCCATCAATTCCTGCAAATTATACTACGCTACTTGCAGAATATACAGAAAACCAACTTTCTAGTACTTTTAATATATATGAAGAAAAATTTTTATCTCTTCCTTCTTCATTAGTTGGAACACAAGTATATATAGCTTTTGTTAGAAAACATACGCAAAATACTGCATCACTTGAAGGTGATAGATGGCTACTTGATGATGTAAATATAGAATCAGCTTCTTGTGACACACCAACAACTTTAACCGTTACTGGAATTTTGTCAAATAGTGCTTCACTAAGTTGGGTAAATCCAAGTGGATCAACATCATGGGAAATAGAAATTGTACCGATAGCAGATACTCCAACAGGAACAGGAATAATATATAGTGGACCGTTGCCTTATATAGCTACTGGTTTAACACCAGAAACAGCTTACAAATATTATGTAAGAGCGATTTGTAGTAGTGGAATAGTCACGGATTGGGCTGGACCACAAAATTTCACTACAACATTTGCTCCTCCTGTTTGTGGTGGAAATTTTGTTGATAATGGAGGAGCAACTTCAAATTATTTTAATAATTCTAATAATACTGTAACAATTTGCCCAACTATTGCTGGAGAAGTTGTAACCGTTACTTTTACTTCTTTTGATGTTGAAACTAACAATGATGCTTTGTATGTTTTTAATGGAAGTTCTATTACAGATCTACAAATAGCAAGTCCAAATGGTGCAGGAAATGTTCCTGGAGGTTTGGCTGGTGGATATTGGGGAACGACAATTCCTGGTCCATTTACTTCATCAAGCCCAAGTGGTTGTTTAACTTTTAGATTTAGAAGTAATAATAGTGTTACTAACTCTGGCTGGAGTTCTAATGTTAGTTGTGGTCCATCTGATTCTATTTGTTATCCAACTAGTCAACCTGTAGTTAGTAATATTACAAGTACGTCAGCAACTATAAGTTGGAATGATTATTACAATACCTCAACATCATGGGATATTTTAGTATTACCCTATGATGCACCAGTTCCAACAAGTTTAACAACAGGTTGGATAACAGCTTCAACAAATCCATTCGTTATTACTGACTTAGCTCCAAATTGTTATAAAGTATATGTTAGAAGTATTTGTAATTTTACTGAAAATCAAACTTCAAATTGGAGTACACCTGCTTCTATTTGTGATTGTACACAATTTGGAACTTGTAGTGATTATATAACAGCTATAGCTTTCATTGACAGTAATGGAAATGGGATTAAAGATGCAACAGAAAATAATTTCTATCATGGAACATTTAGTAAAACTGTAAACGATGGAACCCCAACTTATTATTCCTCAAATAATGGTGATTTGCACATTCCTTCTATAATCCCAACAAATAGTTATGATTTAAATTTTTTAATTCCAACTTATTTGAATTCCTACTATTCTTGTTCTACAAGCTACAATAACATAACAATTGTTACTGGTTCTGGAGCAAACTATTATTATTTTCCTGTAACAGAAATCACGCCTTATATAGACGTTTCTACCTATTTATATGCTTCAAATCCACGTCCTGGATTTTCAAGAGGTTGTGGTCTATACTATAGAAATAATTCTACTTCAACAATTGCGAGTGGAACAGTAACATTTACTAAAAATAATTTAGAAACCATAACAAGCATAAATCAAAGTGGAACTGTTTCAACGGCTACAGGTTTTACCTACAACTTCACCAATTTAGCCCCAAACGAAACTAGATCTATAGGTATTGATTTGCAAACACCCACAATTCCAACAGTAAATCTTGGTGATTTATTGACCATTTCTTCAAGTATATCAGGTGTTTCTGGAGATATTAATGCTACAAACAACAATTATTCCTTAACAAAAGCTGTAATTGGTTCGTATGATCCAAATGAAATTTATGAATCTCGTGGTCCTGAAATTGTTCATAGCAATTTTACAACAAACGATTATTTATATTACACCATAACTTTTGAAAATACAGGAACTGCCAATGCTGAATTTATTAGAATTGAAAATCTATTAGATAGTAAATTGAATCCAAATTCAATAGAAATGGTTGGGTCAAGTCATGATTATGATTTGAAACGCGAAAATAATCAACTGACTTGGTATTTTTATAATATAGATTTACCTCCAACGTCATTAAATCCGATAGAAAGTCATGGGTTTGTTACTTACAGAATTAAACCAAATTCTGGATATGCTATTGGAGATGTCATTCCAAATACTGCAAACATTTATTTTGATTATAATCCTGCCATTGTCACCAATACTTTCAACACAGAATTTGTTGCCGCTTTGGGTAACTCAACATTTGATTCGGGAAATTTCGTATTAGTCCCAAATCCTGCTTCTGATTTTGTTCATATTTATTTACAAAATAATTCAGAAAGTATTAAATCAATTCTAATTCATGATGTTTTAGGAAAAACAATCAAAATGATTGATGAAGTAAATTCAAATCAAACACAAATAAACACATCTGAACTTTCTCAAGGTGTTTAT